>OZ242002.1:0-1980752 GCA_965204665.1 Thermodesulfobacteriota bacterium
CACCATCCACGGCGGAGACGGAATCGATTACATCAAAGGAGTAGCAGGCAATGATACGCTCAACGGCGATGCGGGGTCGGACATTCTCAGCGGCGACGAGGGTGATGATACGCTCAACGGCGGAGACGGGAAGGACCTTTTTTATCTCGTTGACTTCGGCAATGACACCTATAACGGCGGCGCCCCGGCAGGGACTGCTCTCAGTAATAATGTTAACGCTGATGTTATAATCTTAGGCGGAGTTCCTACTAATCCGCGTGGTGCGGTGGGGAACTCGAAGATTGGTATTTTAACTTTCAGGTCGACTCCACGAGGTGCAACCATTGATCTCGCCACCGGGTCTTTTGATGCCAGTACTCATGGAGGGGGGACGAAAACACTTACAGGTATTGAGAATGTTTTCGGCGGAACCGGCAACGATACCATCAGCGGAGATGCCATGGGAAATCATCTCTCCGGGCACGGTGGAAACGATACGCTTAACGGAAGAGCCGGAAACGACCTGCTTGATGGAAACGCCGGTACTGATAACCTTACAGGCGGCGCCGGTGCCGACACTTTCAGAATGAGGTACAGTCACAGAAGCAACAAGGATGAGATTACGGACTTCAACGCATCTCAGAACGATATAATTCGGTTCGAAGGTTTTCCAAAAGGATCTACGCTGACGGGGTCGGGCAATACGCTCACTGTAGGATCAGACGATTTATTCGATGTGCAGGATACCGCCACGGCGAATGCAATCCGTAATACACCGGCCTTGTATGAATTTACAGACTGAGTTCAATCGGTTCCGGTGAAGTTGTTTCCCCGAAAGGAACAACTTGTATTCATTAAGTTCCGTTCGAAAATCAGGGTCTCAAGAAATTGAGGCCTTGATTTCTGCAGTGAAGGGATGCAATGTCCGTCCGACTCGCGGGGTTCCCCGATAATTTTTATATTGAATCGGAGGAGAAGATTCCATATTCTCTCGAAAAGTTCAGTTTAGTCTGAACTTGCAGAACAGTTTTGACATAACTATCTGATATTATTAATAAAGTAAAAAACAACCATGTTAGTTACTGGACAGGTTTGAGTTTGACCCCCAGTAATTCGAAAGCTTTCTGCTGCAGCTCGGTGGGTTGAGTCATGATTTCAAACGGCTCGGCATTGTCCGACGGCGCCACCACTTTATTCCTGCAGATAGTGGCCAGGTCATCAAGCAGTGTGCGGAAACTGTGCACAGGTTCTCCTGAAGTTGCGCGTCTGCTCCGGGCTTTGTTTCGGGCTGAAGACGAAACCTCCGCACGCTCCACTACCGATGACCGCTCTCTCTGTGCTTCTTCAGGGTTCTCGTCGTCAAACAGCAGCGGTCTGAGACTCCGGCGCATGTGCCACTCAACGTAATAGGCCAGCATGCACAACAATACGTGTGCACGCACCCGGTCTGCTCTGTAGTGATAGACAGGTCTAACCTTCAGATCCACAGTCTTGAAACTGCGGAATGCACGCTCCACCGCGCTCAGACTCTTATAGGCCCGCACAGTCTGCTCGGCATCAAGTTCATCTGCAGGCACGCCGGTGCGCACTATGTATATACCGTCAAGAGCTGATTCAGCCGCTATGGAATCGCTTTTACGCCGATATTCAAATGTATTGTCCGTGATCTTCAGTTCAAAGTGCTTGCCCATCTTATATCTGCCGATCACCTTTCCCACCCGAAGCGCAATCTTTTCCCTGCCTTCGAGTCTGCGCTTGTCCCGCCTGGTCGCATCAACAATGGAATCAAGCGCCTCTTCGGTGGATTTCAATAAATCCTCACGTTTACGCTTCCGCCTGAACGCCGACTGTTTGTTGCGGCACACTATCAGACGCTCCCCGGGATAGTCATCGCTTCTTATCTCGGCCAGGTCCGTATCATCGAACAACGAAAGTTGTACAGCACCGGATACGACCAGACTGCTGACGGCCGTTGTACGCAGCGCGCTGATCCAGTCCAGCCCCGCGGGCTCGACCTCATCACGGATGCGCGCCTCGGTCAGCATGCCCCTGTCACCGACAAGTACAATACGGGACAGTCCGAAGCGATTACGTATCTTGTCGATCTGTACACTCAACGTCCCGGGGTCGGCGGTGTTTCCTTCGAAGACTTCCACGGCAACGGGACATCCCTCATCATTGCACAGCAGGCCGAATACTATCTGCATCTTCCCTTTCCTGCCGTCTCTCGAGTATCCGAACTGCGCAGGAGAACAGCACTTCCCCTCAAGGTATGCGGATGTGAGATCGTAGAGTACAAGCGACCCGTCCCGCAGATGACGTTCAGCCAGGCGCCGTTCAATGGTACCTCGGCGCTGTAATAACCAGTCCACAGTATCGTAAAGTTCGTTCTCGTCGACATTCTCTATGTCGAGCATCTCTGCAAGGGAACTGCCTGCAGTCCCGGAAGCTGATCCTCGTGCAGTTGCCGGCTTTGAGCCCGGAAAGAGTATGCGGGCGACTATGAGTGCCGGAATACATTCACGCCGTGCAGATGGAGAAGAGCCGATTATGTGGTCAAGTTTCAGTTTACGTAATGTTCCGAGAACAGCTGCGACATGTCCGTGCGGAAGAGACCGGATTATATCGAAGACTTCGCAGGGGTCGGAGACAGCACGACCGCCTTTGAGCAGCACACGCAGTCCTTCAATCACTTCAGGCGGCAGTTTGGACAGGTTGGCGAGTGTGCGTTTGTGAGCTCTTCCGTCTTTCCAATACGATTCCCGCAGCAGTATGGCGGGAGGAGAATTTCTGTTCGGGACGCTTTCTATGTACATGATTAGGATTATAAACTGATAAATAAGTGATGTCAAGCAAGAAATAACAGAAACATTATATTATACATGGACAGGCCGTCAGCTGAAAAACAGGTAAAAATGAAGTGTTATGAGCAGGTTATGTTAAAAACAGGAGAATTTTTCCCGCAAGTTCAGCTTAGTCCGAGCTTCACCTGTTAAAAACTCGGAACGGTCAATGTGGTGCCGGGATACAGGTGAATTCAACCTGTCGTTTGCACTGGAAGGAAATCGGTTCGGACCGGTGTTAAGCAGGTCAAATGCCCTTTGTCGCCCAAGTATCGGCGAAGCAGTTACAGATGGTACGGTTGTCTCAGGATGACCGGGGACAGGGCAAAGAAAAGTCAATGACTGAGAGCATTGTCGAGTTTTCCGGTAAGGTTCTGAAACTATGAACAGGAAGATCAATATACGGATCAACACTGACAACCTTCAGAGAGTTTGTAACGAACCTTCTTTTATTCGCGGGTCTTATCTCCCTAGAATACTAACGACGCAGGTTATTCCGTCCATAGCAGGTTGCGCTCCTCCCATGGTCTCAATGATGCCGACCTTCGAATCTTTTACCTGACGTTCAGGCTCCACTTCTTCTCTCAGCTGCCTTACGATTTCTGCAGTCTGAAGAAGTCCTGTGGCTCCAACGGGATGCCCCCTTGAAAGAAGCCCGCCGCTCGGGTTAACCGCGACCTTGTCTCCTCCTACCCAAGTGCTTTTCTCATCTATAAGCCTCGCCCCCTCTCCCTTTTCGCAGAAGCCTAAAGATTCAACAACCATCATCTCGGCTATTGAGAAAGCATCATGTATTTCGGCCACATCCATGTCTTCCGGCCCGAGCCCGGCCATTTCATAAGCCATCCGGGATGTTCTCCACACGTTTTCAGAAGGGTCGCAGGTAAGTCCTTCAGGGCTACTGTATTTTCCGGATTGGGCAACGCAACCGAGAATTTTTATCGGCATTTTACCAGCAAGTTCTTCGACCAGTTCCTCCGAACACAGCACGGCCGCAGCCGCGGCATCACCGACCGGACAGCACATGTTCCTGGTAAGAGGGTCTGCGATCACCGGCGCCTGAAGCACTTCTTCTACAGTGGTGGTTTTTCTGTATTGAGCAAGAGGATTAAGAGAGGCATGATGACGGCTTTTTACAACTACTTCTGCAAGTTGCTCAACCGAGACTCCATATTCGGCCATATATTTGGAAGCTCTTATGGCGTAAAGTCCCGGCATTCCCATTCCTATGGAAACCTCAAGGTCATCTTCCTCAAGGGGCAACGGACCTCCGGAGAGAATTCTGCTCAGATTTTCCACCCCCAACGCAAGAGCTATGTCGTATTGTCCGTAGGCGACTGTTCTCCATGCTTCCCAGAGTGAAAGTGTCCCGCTTCCGCAGGCTCCTTCAACATTTATAGTCGGTTGTCCGACAAGCCCTATGTCTTTAAGAGCCCTCTGTCCGACACCCATTCCTTGGTATACGTGACCGCAGAACGCTATTTCTATTTTTCGTGCATGAATTCCCGAATCCTTTATCGCTGACCAAGCCGCTTCCCTTGCCAAAACATGGGCAGGCTTGTCGGGAAATCTTCCACAGGCGGTATTTCCAACCCCTATTATATAGACATCTCTCATCGCTCTCCTCCTAACTTACACTTTCAATTTTACTTGCTAATCTGTTACTGAAATTTACATAAAACAGCCTTGTTTGTAAAATTTCAGGAATTTTCGTTTTTCTGGGTGAATTTTCCTGAATTTCATGGTATTATAGAGATAATAAAGTCGTTTAGAGTCCTACTACTCTAAAAGAATATCCAATAAGGAGGTTATTATGAGTAATGTACCAAGTGCCAGCGAAGTTAACGTGATGGACACGTTCAACGCTATAGGAACAAGAAGGTCTATAAGGTGGTATGAACCCCACAAGCAAGTTGAGAAGTGGAAGATTCAGGCCATGTTGGAAGCGGCCAGGCTTGCTCCTTCAGCAGGTAACTTCAATGGACAAAGAGCAATAGTTGTATACAGAGAAGAAGACCCTGAGATATGGGAATTTATATCCGATTGGAGCCAGATCACAACGCAGATGGCTCCCGTACTCGTGTTCTGGTGTTATGATATGTCCAACTATGATACCCAAGGACAGTCAATACATGATCTTATGAGAACCGGAGCGCTCGACAAGGCTCACGGTTGGGAATACGACAGGGTATCGAATCTGTTTCCGCTTCCAGGACTTCTTCCTGACGCGATACTTCATCGTCTGGCTGCTATCGATCTAGGTAATGCGATAGAAAATGCGATACTCACCGCCACTGCGCTGGGTTTAGGCACCTGCCTCAACGGTGCAAGTGGTGGAGCTAGAAGAAATACCAAGGCGAAATTCGGTCTGCCCGACACCTACGTGTTCAGTTGGCTTATGACTGTCGGTTATCCCGCGGAAAAGATGGATGGCGGCGGTGCGAGGTGCCGTCCTCCGTTTGATACCATGTTCTTTGAGAAAAGAGTCGGAAACGCTTTCCCTAGGGACCCCGAAGTAGTGAGTCTTCTCGAGGACCTGAACATGCTTCAACCGGCAGGTCCGCTTCCCGGAAGGCTTGAGGAGATCAACAAGCTTACCAGACGTTTCGGTCTCGGGGACGAATGGCTTACAGACTGGAAGTTTGAGGAATCTCAACTCGGAGAAGTTGCAGGAGATAAAAAATTCACTCATCTCAGCAGAGAGGAGGTATTGAATTCCGCCGCAGGCTCATCTCAAGACCCGTCCGGCTTTAAACTCGCCCCGACTGTAAAGAGGGAGAAGATTGAGGAGTACAGAAAAGAGAAAGGAATTGAGGACTGATATAAACTAGGAGGTTTTTAAAATGGCAGAAATAACCATAAACATTCCGGATCCTATTCATAACAAAATCAAGAAAAGAGCCGAACAGACGAATAACAACGAGGTCGGCATTATAATCGCCAATCTCGCTCTTACTTTCGGTACTTCGGATTATGACCATACGAAATGGATCAAGAACCTGAAAGGACAGGACGACGCGTCCAAGCCTTGGTAAGGTATATAAAGAATTAGAAAAAGGGAGATGTCGCCGCTCATGGTGCCGTCTCCCTTTTTTTACTTGCTTGCGCATGGATAAAGTCGTAGGACTGACCAACCCCAGCCTTATACTATGTTGCGTTCTAAGCGTTGCGCGGGGTTCCCGATGCCTGCCCGCGGACTGAGATTCTCACCGGTTATACTTTCCTCAACAGACTTTTCGATATACAGAAGCAACTCATTCATACCGGTGTTGTTTTTTGCCGACACAAACGGTACATGCGGATAAGTTCCGCGAAGCGATACTTGCGCGTCCGTTTGGTCTGATTTGTTGAATATCATGATGCTCGGTATGTCTTCGTATTCCATGGATTCCATTATCTTCATTACGGATTCAATCTTATCCTGTATTTCTGAATCGCTTGCGTCTGCAACATGGATCAGCATGTCAGCTTCGCCTATTTCTTCAAGCGTAGCCCGAAACGCATTCACAAGTTCCTCGGGAAGTTTGCTTATAAAGCCCACGGTATCCGTCATAAGCACCCGGGTTCCTCCGGGAAGCATCACCTTTCTGGTTGTAGGATTCAGAGTCGAAAAAAGTTTGTTCTCGGTATAGACAGCGGATTTGGTCAGACGGTTGAAAAGGGTCGATTTACCGGCGTTCGTATATCCGACGAACGACAGGATTGGAATCTTTGAGTTCTTTCGGTTTTTTCTGGTGTGCTTTCTTCTTCTGGACAGATCATCAATTTGCCGTTCAAGATATTCAATCTGTTTTCTTGTACTTCTTCTTTCCTGCTCAAGTTTCTTTTCACCAGGTCCTCTGGTTCCTATTCCACCGCCGAGTTGTGAAAAACCTGCCCCCCTACCCTTGAGCCTCGGCAAATCGTACTGAAGTTCCGCCAGCTTGGCTTGAATTTTACCCTCGTTCGTCTTTGCATGGCGGGCGAATATCTGTATTATAAGTTGACTTCTGTCTATTACTTCGAGTCCTGATTCTTCGGCGACCGCCGAGGCTTGCGCGGGAGTTAATTCAGTGTCGAAAACAAGAGTGTCCGCTCCCAGGTGCTTTGCGTGAAGAGCTATTTCCCTTAGTTTTCCCCGACCGACAAGATAACGAGGGTCCATCCTTTTTCTCGTCTGGACCACGCTGTCGAGAACTATCTTCTCTGCCGAAACCGCGAGAGAGTTAAGTTCTTTGACCGATTGTTCAGCCAGATATCGAAACTTGGTGCTGAATCCGACAAGAATAACTCCCTCTCTGTTTTCATTGCCTCCGTTTTTGAGAAAGGCGCGACGAAGCCGCTGTTCGACTTCCTCTATTCTTCTCTCGAAATTGATGGTCAACCGGCTCGGGTCGGAACACCTTGAAACTTCCCATTTCTTTTCATTTTTCTGTCCGTCGGATGGAACTAGGACAGCGTATTCAAGTCCCTTCCGAGTACCGTCCGTACCCGCGTAAAGCGACACCATCGCATCCAGTCTCTGGTTTGCGAGAGCGGCTAAATCGCCTTCAGTAAGACCCGATTTCTTGATTCTGGTCCTTACTATACGAAACCCTCTAAGTCTATACTTCGCTTTTCTTCTTCTGCCCAGCAGTTTTTCAAATGGAAAATCAGAAGGCTCCCCCATAAAGACAAATCTGGTTTTGCCTTTACGATCAACAAGTACAGTCAGATTCTTTTCAAGTTCGCTTGAGACTATTTGTAGATTGCGGGCGAATTCAAGGGTTAAAAGACTGTCGCGGGGGATTTTTCTCCTGTATAATCTGAGGCCGTTTTTAAGGTCGCTTTTGGTAAGGCCTGAAGTGTCGCCGTATAGTCTCTCTATTTTACCTCTCCCTCGACAAGTATAATATATTGCTCGGAGAATTTGAAGCGGATTCTCCGAAACAAGATGGGGTCCCAGACAAAATTACAGAATCCGAGATATAAAAAGCCGATGGAACCAGAAAAAGAAACTCGGATAGAAGAGTTCTATGATAAGCAGAAAACATTGGATATTGCTGATACAGTATCCTCTGAAACCAGAAAAGTTAAAGATTTTCTTTTCCGAAGTTTTGATAGATATATAGAGTCACTTAACTCTCAATATGGAAAAGACTCGATAAGCGTGCTCGACCTACCCAAAAGTCTCATATCCCCGCTTTTCGGATCAGGAGAACATGAGCCGGGATTTCTGATCAATTTCGGCAGAGAAAAAATTGTTGTGGTTTTCTACGGGAAAGAAAACGACTTTACATTTGTTGGAAGAAAAACCGAATCCAGTTCCTTGAGTCCTCGGAAAAATCTCAAATTGCTTCAGATTTTCTGGAAACAGGAAGAAACCGAGGAATACTCCTTCAGCGACAGCACCGGGTCCGGAATCAGAACCACGGAACTTATCCGAAGAATAGTTTTCTGGGGAGTGACTTAAGGATTGAGGACTATGTGCGTCAGAAAGGCTATAATAAGGATAAGGCCGATCAGTAAAGGCACTCCTAGGATATAACGGAATCCTTCTTTTTCGTGAGGTTCGAGTTCAAACATTATGCTTGGAGTATAACTTACCTTTTTCTATTTGCAATATAGTGGAACCATACACAGTTCGCAAGAGGTGCCGGATTGATAGAAGCAGTCATATTCGACCTTGACGGAGTCGTAATAAACAGCGAACCCCTGTGGGAAAAAAGCGAGTCCATTTTGCTTAAGAGAAAAGGTTTTGCGGACAACGAAATCTACAGAGAGCAATATCGCAAGAAAATTATGGGACTTAACCAGAAAGATTCAACAAGTCTTCTGAAAAGAACTTTCGGTTTGGACGAGTCGGAAAAGGAAATTCTTGACATGCGTCTCGGGATTCTGCTGGATCTCTATAAAAAGGAACTCAAGTTGTTCGATGGAATTCAAGAACTGCTGCAGGAGCTGGACCGTGAGGAAAAAATAAAAACAGCGCTTGCGTCAGGGTCTCCGATGAAAGTAATAGAGTTCGTCCTTGAAAAGTTCAGTATATCGAACGCTTTTGAGATAAAACTCTCCGGAGACTGCGTGGCAAACGGAAAACCCGCCCCCGACATCTACATTGAAACCGCAAGACGCTTAGGGACTGCTCCTTCGCAATGCGTGGCTATCGAGGATTCCATAAACGGAATATTGTCGGCTACAAGCGCAGGGATGCGCTGCATTGCTGTACCTGATCGGAGAATAGACCCGGAGAATTATCCTTCTGCCGATATCTTCAGAAAATACATCTCTGAAATCCGTATTGAAGACATAAAAGGTCTTTAGCAGCAAATGATATTTTTTATCGTCCAAGAGAATTTAAACGTTCCCCTTTTCGCCACTTCCACGGCCAAATGAATTCTCCGACCCAGACTCCTCTGCCAGCTCTACCGGCTGTTAACTCGGCATCAACATACATTTCGGAATATCTACGATAAGCGAGCGCATAGCCGTTTTTAACCATCCAGCCGTTCAGGTCAAGCTCGGTTAGATAACAGACACCGAGAAATTTCTGCTGGACATGACAACCGGATCGGATCGAAGTCAAACCGAACCTGCCCAGATAACAGATACCGATAAGTCTGCCGTAGCGGTCGCGGGTGTCCCCTCTGCATGTGGTGGAGTTTCCCCCTATTTTAGTTCTAAGGGCATTGGTTGAGACTAGACCGCAACTGTAACTTTTCCCTTCAGCATCTATGCATTGCTGTTTCATCTCCGGAGCATCGATGCCTTGCAGCCGAATTGTCTTTCCCGAAATTTTAATCGTATCTCCATCCACTATATGGGGTTTACCTGTGATGGTCCGAGCTTCAACGCTACCCCAAGTCAACATCAAAAACAATACGGGCAGAGCAGATAACCATCTAGATATGCCGCCACCCGAGTATGCAGATTTTTTCTGTAGACTACTTTTCATATCAGAAAGTTCTTTCGCCCATTAAAACTACAGGCAGATGTGAATGACTCTTCACCATTTCAGCCAATTTTTTCCATCCGGTGGAGTCAGAAAAACAGCCTATCCCACAATTTCTTCTAAGAACCCGAATCTATAAACAGGCGCTGTGTCGATCAGACCGACACCCTTGTCAAATGCCTTGTATATGATTCTCGCGCACTCTTTTCCGTCGCTGCCACCTCAGAGCAGAACTCCCATAGATCAAGTCCCGAGACTTATTCTCGATGAACTGATTCAGGTCGTTCCTAATATTTGTGAACTCCATCGAACCCATCCCGTCCAAAAATACTGTGAGCACTCCATACCTGAAATCAGCATTAACCGGTTGTTTGTTTCCGTACACAATGCATATCCATATAATAGGTTGTCAAACTGTTGAGTTATAATTCGCTGCCCATTAAACCGAACGCAAGCGTTCGGTCAATATGCGACCGCGTAGGTAAGTTGTCCTAGTTACCCCCCCCCCAAAAAAAAGCATGTGGAGAACGATGAATTTTATTCAGTCACTGTACTCTTGACAATATCAAGCCGGCGTAACATTGGTCTTCGGAACAATTTTTGGGGATACTTTAGATTATAATTTTTGATGGCCGGCATCATGATTGATGCGGCATCCTTGACAAAAACCGTAGAAGGGGAGGACCGACGACATGACTGATATAAATCGCGCACGAGGGTTGATGGCAGGAATCGCGGTGGGGAACCTGTTGGGGATCGTGACGGAGGGATGGTCGAAGTCGCGAATCACCATGTGTTATCCGGAGGGCATGAGGGAAATCTTTGCGGAACCGGAATATCCCGACGACGACGATCTGGCGCAGGCCATCGAGATCGCCGAGGCGGCAATGGCGGCGGAAGGGCTGGATGTGAGCGATCTGGGCCGGCGCTTCTGGGAGTGGGCCGAAAGCAACGGCGCGGGGATGGGTAATCTGACTGGAGACGTATTGACATTGTACGGCGGCAGCTACCCCCAGCGGCTTGCCCGCAACCGAAAAGACGGGGGGACCGTGCGGACGCCGGAAGGCGTTGAGATCGTTGAGGCGTCAAAGAAGGCATGGAAGGGATCTAGAGCCGGCAACGGCGCACTGATGCGCTGCGCACCACTTGCGATCCGATGGCGCGACGATCCCGACAGGTTGGTGCAGGAGAGTGTGCTCTCGGCCGTGCCTACGCATTGGGACCGGCGTTGCCGCTGGTCCTGCGTGCTTGCGAACCTAGCCACCGCATCCGCATTGCGCGGCGAGATGCAGACCCCGGAAGCACTGCTGAAAGCGGCGCAGGACGGTATGGCGGCATCCTTGGCGGCGCTTCGCGACTACGACTGCCGTGCTGAAATTCCATCGTCGGTGTCGGAAGCTCTGGCCGTGGCGGCGCGGTCTTCGATAGACGAGCTGCAGTTGGACCGCGAGAAGACGGGCTTCACCCTGCTATCCCTTCAAGTAGCACTGGTCTCGTACTGGCAGGCGGATAACTTCGAGTCCGGCCTGCGCAAGGTCGTCGAGGCAGGCGGCGATACGGACACCAACGGCGCCATTGCCGGCGCGATGCTGGGTGCGCGATTCGGTCTCGATGCAATCCCCGAACGCTGGCGGTTTCAGGTAGACGATATCAGGACGGGGCGCGTGTCGATGGAGTCGCTGGCGAATCGGCTCGCAGCCGCGGCAGAAGACGGCCGGCATCCCGGTAACCGAATATGAAAACCCGTCCCTGAGAGCCGGAGTTCCGAACATGAAAGACCGGTTTTCAGAAATTATCGTTCTTTCTTTGGAGTAATCTCCGCTAGGGAGAAAATAATATCTCTAACTTCGTCTGTGGACCGAACCCTGTACTTAGCTTTCGAAGGGCCGAAACCGACCTTTATCGAGTATGCGTTTTCAGGAAGCTGTTCAAAGACATCTTCATCTGTCCAATCATCTCCTACGGAGATAACAAGATCCCATTTTGCGGATTTGAGCCACTGCGCGGCGGCTCTGCCTTTGTTTACAAAAGAACTTTTTATTTCAACAACCTTGTTTCCCTCCAGAACCCCTATCTCAAGATTCGCAGTTATATGAGAAAGCATGTCCTTGAGTTCGCCGACCCTAACATTTGAAAGAGCCGGATCGACTTTTCTGTAATGCCAGGCGAGGGAATAATTTTTCTCTTCAATAAGAGATCCCGGAGTCCTGTCGACGAAGACTTCCAGTATAGGTCTTATTTCCTCTTTCCACCCTCGGGAAACGACATCCAGCATCTCCCATTTCCCGCGCCTTATCCAGAGACCATGCTCTGCGGCGAGGCCGTTGGTAACCCCTCCCAGCCATTTGGTGAGAATCTTTCTGTCTCTGCCGCTTATTATAACAAGTTCATTGCTCTTCTGCGTAGATAGGGTGCCGAGAGCTGAATACAGTTTCGGATCAGGTTTTGCTTCCTGCGGATCGTTTTTGAAAGACACCAGAGAACCGTCGTAATCAAGCAGAAAAAGACATCTTTCGCTCATTCTGTATTTCTCGATCAGCTCATCCTTTATCTCCTGGCTCACCCGTCGCGAGAACATTTTCATCTGTTTTTCCTTTGTTTCGTCAAGTCTCTCCATAAAGTCTGCGGTCCAAGTATGAATGTTGTATCTGTCCAGCCGACGCTGCATGGTCTTCATCCGTCCTTTCTGCTCGGATGCGCTCATGGAGAAGGCGATTTCAAGGGCGTGCGAAGTGACCTCCAGGTCATTGGGATTTATTATCAAAGCCTCGCTCAATTCCTGGGCTGTCCCCGCCATCTCCCCGAGTATCAATACCCCTGTTCCGTCCTGCCTTGACGCAACGTATTCCTTTGCGATCAGGTTCATACCGTCACGAAGCGGGGTGATGAAAAGTATGTCGGCGCTCGAGTAAAGAGAAATCAGGTCATCAAATCCGAAGGACCTGTACATATAATGAATCGGATTCCAACCTATTGTTCCGTAGCGGCCGTTTATGGAGCCTACAAGATTGTCAACTTCCGTCTTCAGTATTTTGTAATGAGTAACCTCAGTTCTTGAAGGCACCGCAACCAGTAAAAGAACTACTTTGCCCTGAAGTTTCGGGTTTCTCTCAAGGAAAAGATCATAGGCCCGCAGTCTCTCCGGAATCCCCTTCGAGTAATCCAGGCGATCTATAGAGAGAATAACCTTGCGGTCAGTTCCGAGTAATTTTTTGATTTTATCCTGTTTTTTACGGACTTTGCGACTCGCGGGCGCCGAGGAAAACTTCTCGTAATCAATCCCCATGGGAAAAGTATCGGTTCTTATCTCCCTGTCACCTATTATGAACCTGCCCAGAGAGTGCTCGTGTCCCAGAATTCTTCTCACGCTTTCAGCGAAATGCCTTACGTAGTCGAATGTGTGAAAACCTATCAGGTCCGCGCCCGTCAAACCCTCTATTATCTGACGACACCATGGAATAAGCCTGAAGATCTCAGAAGACGGAAAAGGTATATGAAGGAAAAAACCGATGCTCGACAAAGGCAGTCTGCTTT
This sequence comes from Thermodesulfobacteriota bacterium, assembly GCA_965204665.1. Lineage (GTDB taxonomy): Bacteria > Desulfobacterota_D > UBA1144 > Nemesobacterales > Nemesobacteraceae > Nemesobacter. The sequence goes on from OZ242002.1 coordinate 13,267, forward strand.
TCACGAGATCCGGAACAAGCATCAGGTGATAGTCGTGAACCCAGATGTAATCATCCGGTTGCGCTACCTCAAGTATGACGTCGGCGAACCTGCGGTTCGCAGTTATGTAAGATTCCCAAAACTCCTTTTTATAGGTTCCGTACTGGACGAAATAGTGAAAGATCGGCCATATGACCTCATTGCAGAAACCATGGTAATAATCATCCACATCTTCTGCGGTCAGATTTACCGGACAGAAATTACTCTCTCCGAGATCGGCATCTACTTCCTCTCTCTGCCGAGAAGAAAGATTTACGTAGTCCGCACCGGGCCACCCTATCCAGTATTTTTCATAATCCGTATCCAGAGAACTAAGACCGGTCGCAACTCCTCCGACACTCGGTTCGAAAACCAGTTTTCTGTTTTTCTCCCGCACTGTGATCGGAAGTCTATTGGATACTATAATAAGTTTTTTCATCAGATATGATTGTATCTTTCCGGTTAAGAATGATTATACTATCAATAGCGTATTCGGAAAATGCTAACCAAACAGTCTTAAGATCAGAACTTATCAATGAACATAAAAACCGTTGTCTGGGGAGTGTGCGTTGCGGGACTTTTAGGATATGTTCTCTTTACCGGTCTTAGGGGAAATCAGGCTGTGCAGAAAAATTCAACTATTACGGGAAAACCCGCACCGGAGTTCGTACTGGAGTCATTCGATGGTGATAAGATAGCGCTCTCCGATTACAGAGGAAAAACCGTGCTTCTTAACTTTTGGGCATCATGGTGCGAGCCGTGCAAGAGGGAAGCACCTGCGCTTGAAAAAACCTATTCAATACTTTCAAACAATCAGGTTGAGTTCATAGGAATAAACGTAATGGACCAGAAAAAGGACGCAGAACGGTTTCTGGACCTGTTCGGAGGCGATTTTGTGAATGTCTACGACCCTAAAAAAAAGATACATATTGACTACGGAATATCAGGCGTTCCGGAGACATATTTTATAGACTCCGACGGAATCATAGTCGCCAAATACAGAGGCCAACTCACAGAGGGAATTATCATGCATTATATGGAAAAAGCGAGTAGAGGGAGCCGATCATCCCTCATTATTCATTTCGATGATATGCTCTATGGAAAAAAGCGGAGTATAGGTTTTTTGTCTGACGATACCAGCTCGGTAATTCCGGCGAAACAAGATGTCGGGATTTCTACCTGCGGTCGCAATCCCGCAAGGGTCGGTTAATAATCATATTGGAAATTCGGATAACAGATCTTGACGAAAGTTGATCCCGCGTCTTAACCGGTATCCGGCAGAAATCTCACGGTCGTTTGAATTTCTTCGCCTATTGGAGACATGTTGAACTCATTTATTCATAGAGCTGATTACATGCGGTTTGCGGTTTTTTTTCTTTTCTTTCTCGCATCCGCAACCGTAGTCACAGCGTCCGACACTGTTGAAGACCGGATCACCGATGTCTCCGCGGAACTCATGTGTCCGGTATGCGAGGGTCAGAGCGTCGCTGAATCAAACGCGCAACTTGCCCGGGATATGAGAGCTCTTATAAAAACGAAACTGCAGGAAGGAGAGTCAAAAGAAGAAATACTGAATTATTTCATCTCAAAGTACGGAGAAACAATTCTGGCATCCCCTCCGAAAAAAGGAATCGGCATCATACTCTGGCTTTTGCCTTTGCTGTCGGTGCTCATAGGAGCAGTTGTAATTCTTCGGACGATTTATTCATACAAGGCTTCTGAATAGAAGAACAAAAAGCGGCCGTCAACCGAAAAAACTGCGGCATTTATCGATTATATTCTTTCTCTGCGCAGTAGAAAACCAACTGATATCCCGTTCCGCGCGAAGCCAGGTCATCTGTCTTTTGGCAAATCTTATGGTTTCCGTCTTCGTGCTCTCAACCGCAGCAACAAGATCATCACTCCCGTCAAGAAATCTGTTTATCTGCCTGTAACCTATGGATTTCATAGGCTTGAGTTGAGATCCATATCCCATGGTTCTTATCCCTTTTACTTCTTCAACGAGTCCTCGGCTGATCATTGAATCCACGCGCTCTCCTATTGCCAGGCGAAGTTTTCCGCGGTCGTCTTCAAGACCTATCTTTAGGGTGTTAAACGTGTGTTCAGAAAAACCGTGACTATGGTGGCGGGAGGAAATTGTCCGACCGGTCACATGATGGACTTCAAGAGCCCGTTCGATTCTTATGTAATCATTGGGGTTTATACGTTCGGCCACGTCAGGATCTACGGATTTAAGTTCCATGTAAAGCGCCTTCGTCCCTTCTGATCGCCTTCTGCCGGCAACAAGTTTCCGAAACTCGAAATCTGTCGGAACACCTTCGGCAAGACCGTAAAGAAGCGCCCTTACGTAGAGGAACGTTCCGCCCGTAACAACTATTTTTTTTCCTTCGATAAGGAGTCCGGCTATGCACTCGAGTGCATGCCTCATATAAATACCGGCGTTGAATTCCTCATCAGGGTCAACTACATCTATCAGAAAATGAGGAATCCCCAGCCTCTGACCCTCGGTTAGTTTCGCGCTGCCTATGTCAAAATACCTGTAAACTTGTATGGAGTCCGCGCTTACAACGCAGGCATCGGTTGCCGACGCTATTTCAAGCGCCATCAGGGTTTTTCCCGAAGCGGTCGGCCCCAAAACAACAACCAGTTTCGGTTTTTCCCGAAAAAGAGATTCAATTGCTGTCCGGTCAGTCAGAAACCCTGTAATCCTCTATGTTCTGGTCAAGTGCAGCCTTTCTGCTGAGTCTGACCTTTCCGTCTCTCTCAACCGAGAGACATTTCACTAAAACTTCCTCATTTTCCTTGAGAATATCGGTTACATTGGCAACCCGACGGTTCTCAAGTTCCGAGATATGAAGAAGTCCGTCCTTTCCCGGACCAAGCTCCACTATCGCTCCAAAGTCCAGAATACGTTTGACAACCCCTATGTAGATCTTTCCGGCTTCTATATCCTTTACTATGCTCTTTACAATACTCTCCGCTTTCCTGCAGGCATCCTGATCCGGGGAGAAAATTTTAACCATGCCGTCGTCGTCTATGTCTATCTGGACTCCCGTATCTTCGACTATTTTCTTTATAGTCTTGCCGCCCGAGCCGATCACCATCTTTACTTTCTCAGGCTTGATCTGTATTGTCAGGAACCTGGGAGCATACTCCGAGAGCTCCTCCTTAGGTTTGCTTATTATCTCGTCCATCTTGCCGAGAACATGCATTCTGGAATCCCTCGCCTGGTCAAGCGCCTTTGTGAGAATCTCCTCGGTTATACCCGTTATCTTTATGTCCATCTGCAACGCGGTGATACCGTTTTCCGTACCCGCAACCTTGAAATCCATATCGCCGAGATGATCCTCATCGCCGAGAATATCGGAAAGGATTATAAAATCGTCTCCATGTTTTATAAGCCCCATGGCTATCCCTGCCACGGGAGCGCTTATGGGAACCCCCGCATCCATGAGAGACATGGATGCGCCGCATACAGTGGCCATCGAGGAAGAGCCGTTCGATTCAAGAATTTCAGAAACAATTCTAATCGTGTAGGGGAAATCATCATTTTTGGGCAGGACGGGAACTATCGCTCTTGCGGCAAGTGCTCCATGACCTATTTCTCTTCTTCCCGGACCCAGCCGGTTGCTGGTTTCTCCTACGGAATATGGAGGAAAGTTGTAGTGCAGCATAAAGGATCTGGTGATATCCCCTTCAAGTGATTCCATTCTCTGCTGATCCTGAGAACTTCCAAGAGTGGTGACCACCATCGCCTGGGTTTCTCCCCGTGTAAAAAGGGCGGAACCGTGAGTTCTCTGAAGGATACCCACCGAGCCGGATATATGCCTCACCGTGGTGAAATTCCTGCCGTCGGGACGGGTTCCGCCCACTATGCAGTTTCTGACACGCTCCTTCAGTATGTTTTCAAACGCCTTATCCACCTTCGGCTTGCTTTCAGGGTCCTCGGCAATCAGTTTTCCGGCAGTGTCTTCGTAAAATTTCTCAGTGATTTCTTTTCTTTCTCCCTTAGATCCTGCGACTAACTGTTCGTCGGCTGCAGATGCAGTTAAGGAAAGAAGCGATCGCTCGACAGACTGATCTACATGCTCTGTCGGCAGCCGTCTTTTCTCCTTCCCCGCGCCTTCAACAAATTTATTTTCAAAAGCGATGATTTCCCTTATTCCTTTATGCGCGAAGGCCAGGGCTTCTATAACTTCCGCTTCACTCACTTCTTTTGAACCGCCCTCAACCATCACTACGGCTTCATCCGTGCCGGCGACGGTTATCTCCATTGTACTTTTCTCAAGTTGCTCAGGAGTCGGATTCGCTACGAGTTCCCCTTCAACCTTACCAACTGTAAGAGCCGCCAGCGGTCCCGCAAAGGGAATGTCCGAGAGCATAAGAGCAGCAGAGGACGCTATAACGGACAAGACATCCGTAGCATTTTCGCCGTCCGCCGAGATGACGGTCACGATGACTTGTGTGGGATAACAGAAACCTTTCGGTATAAGCGGCCTTACCGGTCTGTCGATGAGCCTCGACGTAAGAACCTCCTTTTCAGTGGGCCTCCCTTCCCTTTTGAAATAACCTCCGGGGATTTTACCGGTAGCGTAGGACTTTTCCTGATAATTGATCGTAAGCGGCAGAAAATCGTCATCTATCTTTTCTTCCGAAGCTACTACAGTGGCAAGCACCGTGGTTCCTCCGCAAGTTGCCAGAACAGCTCCGTTCGCCTGTTTGGCGAGCTTTCCCGTTTCAAGGTAAAGTCTTCTACCGAATAATTCCGTCTCCATCTCTCTTGTTTGTTCAGCCAATTAGTTTCCTCCCAGATCTCACTGCATTACTTTCTCAAGCCCAGAGTTTCTATAAATTTTCCATACTCAAGCGGTTTTGTTTTCTTCACGTAATTGAGCAGTTTTCTTCTTTTGGCCACCATGGAAACCAATCCTCTTCTCGAATGGTTGTCCTTCGGCGCCTTTTCCACATGTTCCGAGAGTTTCTTTATTCTCTCGTTGAGAATCCCTATCTGCACCTCTGCAGACCCTACATCTTTGTCATGCTTCTGAAATTCAAGTATGACCTGTTCCTTGCGTTCTTTTTCCAAAGACATAAATCTTTCCTCCTGACCATATCTCCCTGCTCAGTTAAACACTCTCAAATGCCGAAACACTATATCTTTATTTCCCATATACTTAACTTGGCGGGAACTCTCGACGGCTTCGCAGACAGACAGAACTCCGTTACGGTAAAATAATATTATTATATCTCCTTTTTCGAATTCAGGCAATTCCGTACTGTCGAGAATCTCACGAGAAAGCGGCGTGCCGTTACGAATCACAGACGCAACCCCGCAACCAACATCCACTCTCGGATGATCGGAGAGAACTTCTTCGAGCCCCAGAAACGAGTGATCTCCCGCTTCTATGTCTTCAATACTGCGTGCCGTCTCAAGCGTGAACGGACCGCTTCTGATTCTTCTGAGAGAGCGCAGAAATGCGCCGCATCCGAGTTTTTCGCCCGCGTCAGACGCTATAACCCTTATGTAAGTTCCTCTTGAGCATATCACATAGAAGGTCACTAAAGGAAAAGTGAAATCAACAACTCTTATCTGCTTCACGAAAACCCGCCTCGGTTTTCTCGGAACATCCTGTCCCGCCCTTGCAAGAGCGTAAAGCCGGGTACCCGACACCTTCGCCGCAGAGTACATCGGCGGGACCTGTTGTATCTCCCCCAAAAAATCTTCAAATACGCACTCAGTGTCCTTGCGGGTAATTCCTCGGGCTGAGCGACGCCGCAGCACAACACCCGTATTATCCATCGTGTCGGTCGAGATTCCGAGAACCATCTGCGCTTCGTACTCCTTTACATCATCTCCGAGATAAGGAATAGCCTTGGTAGCCCGGTTAAAACACAACGGCAATACTCCTGTCGCAAATGGATCAAGCGTGCCGGTATGGCCGGCTTTTTTTACTCGTAGGATCTTTTTGACTCTGTTGAGCGCCTGTGCCGATGTAACTCCCTTCGGTTTATCAAGGACTATCACTCCGTCCATTAAAGAGATTCCCTTATCGAACCGAACAGCATACTCTTAACGGTTCCGAGTGGAGCGGATATCCTGCATCCGGCGGCTTTTCTGTGTCCGCCGCCGCCGTACAGTGCGGCGATACATGATACGTCCAGATATTCCTTGGATCTGAGACTCACCTTCCATTTCGTTTCTGATTCCTGTCTGCAGAAAACAGAAACCTCGACCCCCTGAATCGACCTGCCGACACCTGCGAGCCCTTCCGTGTGTTCAACATTGGTTCCGGTTTCTCTGAGCATATTCTCCGAAACGTAAAGAAAGGCTATTTTCCCTTCAACCTCAAGAGTGTTCATAACGAGATTCCTAAGTCTGATCTTCTCCAACGGTTGATTGTCATAGATAAAACGGGCGACTTTTTCCGGGTCAGCACCGCAGTTTACGAGGTCGGCCGCGATTTCAAAGGTCTCGGTGCAGGTATTTGAATGCCGGAAAGAACCCGTGTCTCCCACTATAGTGGAGAAAAGACACTCAGCCACACCGGAACTTATGGAAATTCCCATGCGCTTTAACATCCTGTAGAGAAGCACCCCTGTCGAAGAAGCGTTTTCATCCACAATACGGTACTCGCAGTCAGTCCCGTTCGTCGCGTGGTGGTCTATGAACGCAACCGCGGTCGCACTCCGAGAGGCGAATTTCGCAAACTCCCCGCCAGGCCTCTCAATGTCGGCGCAGTCAAGAACCAGAATCACATCCTTTTCTTCCTCGCCGCAAAGTGAATTCATCACAAGTGAAGAATCCGGTAGAAATTGCAGATAGCCGGGGACTCCGTCCGTGTTGTACATAACGACATGCTTTCCCATTTCCCGTAAAACCATTGACATGGCTATGGTCGAGCCCAGGGCATCGCAGTCGGGGTTTTCGTGGGAGGCTATCAGGAATTTTTCGTTGTTCTCTATGAGTTCTATAATTCTGTCAGTGCTGTCCATCGTCCGATGCGTCCCTTATAAGCTTATCAATTATTGCTGTTTTCTCCGAAAGATCATCATATTCAAAACCTATTGACGGAACTTTTTTCATTTTCAGTTTCTTTCCCAGCACGCTTTTTATGTAGCCTGAGGCGCTGGTGAGGCCGGTCAGGACCTGATCCTTATCACAGGACCTGTCGAGGCAAGTGAAAAACACCTTTGCATAACCCAGGTCGTCAGAAACCCTGACGGAGGTTACGTTCACAGACGACACTCTGGGATCCTTTATCCGTCCGCGCGCAAGCATCTCCGATATTTCTCTTGTTATAAGGTCAGAAACCCTGACCGACCTTCTATAACTGTGAGCCATTCTGGAGGCTACCTAGAAACGAATGATTCCGCATCTCTTCCACCTATGCGGAAACTCTCCACATTCCCAATATGAGATACCAAGAACAGAATTCACGATAGAAACGTTGTTGAGAACATAACTGACCCCGATGTCGCTTTGCCTCGGAGATGTAGAGAATCAATCTCGGTTATGGAAAGATTCGGTTAACTCCCGTCCCATCCGTAATGCTTCTCACAAGACATCATTTGTATCTTTCAACGACCCGTTATCCGCCATGCAAAGATCAAGTGCCCTTACCTGCAACCTATCGGGAAACAGATGTTCAGAGACCCTGTTTTATCTCCTTGACGCTGTAAAGCTCAAGAATGTCTCCCTGTTTTATATCGTTAAAATTTTCTATAGTCACACCGCACTCATAACCTGAGGCGACTTCCTTTACATCATCCTTGAAACGCCGCAGTGAACTTATGTTACCGTCAAAAACTACGGTTCCGTCCCGCACAACTCTGATCCCGTTATCCCTTCTGACTTTGCCATCGGAAACCATACAACCGGCAATGGTTCCAATCCTGGATACAAAGAAAAGTTCTCTCACATCCAAATGACCTTCCACAACTTCACTGAGCACAGGCTCCAAAAGCCCTTCCATGGCGTTTTTCACCCTGTTTTCCACATCATAAATTATCGAGTGGAGTTCAAGCGACACTCCCTCCTTTTCAGCAACTTTCAGAGCGTTCGCATCCGGCCTCACGTTAAAGCCCACAACCACGGCGTTCGATGCACTTGCAAGAACCACATCCGACTCGTTTATCCCTCCCGCGCCGGCGTGTACGACTTTCACCCTGCATCTGTCGGTTGAAAGCTTTTCAAGAGAATCCCGTACCGCTCCGACAGACCCTTGGGTGTCGGCTTTAATAACGAGCGGAAGTTCCTTGGCCTCTTCACTTTCAATTGAACTGAAAAGGTCCTCAAGTGAAAGTTTCTGGGCCGGAACAACCATACGTGACCTTATCTTGCTCTGCCTGCGAGAAACTATCTCCTTTGCCGTCTTGTCATCCTCCACCACATAGAATTTCTCCCCCGCTTCGGCGACACCTGAAAGTCCCATTACATTGGCAGGAAGTGACGGCCCGACACTTTTCATCCTCTTTCCCTTATCATCCGTAAGAGCCTTCACCTTCCCGCTGTATACTCCAGATACAATGCAGTCTCCAACACGCAGCGTACCTTCTTTAACTATAACGGTGGAAACCGCCCCTCTACCCTTATCAAGTTCCGATTCCACAATTACCCCGTTCGCCCTTTTTTCAGTAGCGGCGCCGAGTTCGAGAACATCCGCTTGGAGCAAAACAAGTTCAAGCAGTTCGGCTATCCCCTTTTTTTTCTTTGCTGAAATTTCGGCAAAAAGAGTATCTCCTCCCCACTGCTCGGAAACCAAGCCTATTTCGGAAAGTTCTCTTCTGAGTCTTTCGGGGTCAGCACCTTCTTTATCTATCTTGTTTATGGCGACTATTATCGGCACCTCCGCCGCTCTGGCGTGATCTACCGCTTCGACCGTCTGGGGCATAACACCGTCGTCGGCCGCCACTACCAAAATGACTATATCTGTTATGCTCGCGCCGCGAGCCCTCATGGAAGTGAATGCTTCGTGGCCTGGAGTATCGACAAAAACTATTGTGGAATCCTTCACTCTCACCGAGTATGCGCCTATATGTTGGGTTATTCCGCCAGCTTCACCCGCTACCACATCTGTTTTTCTGATGGAATCAAGAAGAGTCGTCTTTCCATGATCAACATGGCCCATGACCGTGACAACCGGCGGACGAGGAAGAACGTTTTTCTCTCCCGACTCGTCCTTTTCAAAAAGCAGGTCATCCTCCACGAACCTCTCAACCGTAACATCAAAACCGAATTCATCGGCTACAAGCGATGCCGCATCACTGTCGATTGACTGGTTGATCGCGGCGCCGGCGCCTATAGTCATCAACTTTCTAGCCACCTCGGAAGCCTTTACGCTCATCATCTTGGCGAGTTCGGAAACCACCACAGTTTCTCCTATTTTTATGTTCCTTTTCGCCGGACGGGCACCCGTCGGATACACTATTTCGAGATCAGAAGCCATGGCTTCCGCCTTTGATTTTCTAGGTCCGTCGAAATTCTGCTTGAGTTTGGGTTTACGGTTCTGTATTACGTATTCTTTGCGACTCGGCACCTTGGTTCTAAACGCCTTTTTAAGCTGCTCAAGCGTTTCTTCATCGTGTATTTCCTCTTTCGCCACTCTACTTTTTTTTGCTTTTTTCTTCGGTTTTCTCTCCTCTCCGTCATTCGTTGCTTCCGAGGCAGCGTCACGAGATTCTACAAATTCGGGTGGAAAAATTTCTTTTTCTTCAGGAAGTTCGGCTGCAGATTCAGAAACATTCTCTTCTGTCTCGGCCTCATCTGTTTCTAAACGCTTCTCAGGTCGGAGTTCATCCGCTTCCTCCACGGGCGGGGGAACATCCGCCTCATTCGGTAGAGTATGCGGGGATTCGTCTTTGGAAACCTCTTCAGGCTCCACAATCTCTTTTTTCTCTTCTACCGGCAGTTCTTCTTTCTTCTTCTTTCTTCTTCTTACCACCACCCCGGCGCCGCTTCTTCTTTCAACTTCGACATGACCGCTTTCAGATTCAATAACCCTGACAATTTCCTTCTGCTCCTCTTCAGGCGGTTTCGCCGACTTGTTATTCACTGCAGCGGAATCGGCAAAAGCGCTTTTTATCTTTTCCTCCTCGGTTTTGGTGACCGCATTCTGGTGACTTGTTACGCTTATACCGAGACCTGAAGCTACAGTTATAACTTCCCTGCTTTGTACTCCGAGCGCTTTGGCTATCTGATGTATTCTTGGTTTGGGCATATTCTAAAAATTCGTCGCTTATTCGGGAATCGGTCCTTAGATTTGTTCAGTCGGCTCCTCTGCATCCTGGCCTGCATCATGGTTTTGAGCACGTTCCTGCTGATTAGAATCTTCCTTTTCCTGCTCGACGGGAATTTTCTCAAGTTTCTCCACAAGCGCAACGCGCGCAGCCTTCTGAAGAGTCAGAACCTCATCCTCCTGAAGACTCGCCACTTTCATAAGCACTTCCGATTCGCAGAAGGCTATATGCTCAAGAGAATAAAATCCCTCATTGTAGAGAAGGCTGGCTGTAACCTCGCTTACGGAAGGAAGGCTCATGAGAACGGAAACCACCTCCTGTTGCTCCTGTTTTATCCGTGATTCGGTCTTTATATCTATTTTCCATCCTGTAAGTTGCGAGGCCAGTCTCACGTTCTGACCTTTTCTACCTATCGCAAGCGACAACTGGTCGTCATCAACTATCACGTCCATGGAACGGCTGTTCTCGTCAATCACGACTTTGTTGACAACTGCAGGGGAAAGCGCATTGCATATATAGCGAGCAGAATCCTCTGACCAAGGGACTATATCAACCTTCTCGCCTTTGAGTTCTTGGATGATACTCTGCACGCGTGACCCCCTCATTCCCACGCACGCACCCACGGCGTCCACATCGGAATCGTTTGACGCAACCGCTATTTTCGTCCTGCCTCCGGGGTCTCTTGAGACGGCTTTTATTTCCACTATTTTTTCCGTTATCTCAGGCACCTCTGCTTCAAAAAGCCTCATCACAAAACTCACATGCGCTCTTGAGAGAATAAGTCTGGGTTCCCCTCGCGGCGACTCTTTTATGTCCAGAAGTATCGCCCTGATTCTGTCCTTGGTCTTGTAGTATTCTCTGGGAACTTGCTGGTCGGGGGGCATAACCGCTTCTGTTCTTCCCAAGTCGACTATAATGTGTCTTCTGTCGATCCTTCTTACCGCACCGCTTATGATGGTACCCTTTCTACCGATAAATTCGCTCTTTATAACTTCTCCTTCCGCTTCTTTAAGTTTCTGCACAACCCTCTGCTTCGCGTTATGAACTGCTATTCTCGTGTACTCAGGGCTTATTTTGACTCCCAGCGTATCGCCTATTTCCGCCTCGGGATCAAGTTTGTATGCATCCTTAAGCGAAATCTCAAGTTCGGGTTCGGCAACAGTTTCCACGACTTCTTTATATTCAAAAAGCTCAACTTCTCCTTCATCCGGATTGAAGTAAACCTCAAGCTCCTTATTCTCATTTTTTTTCTTCAGAAGTTTCTCCGCCGCAGAAAGAACCGCTTCTTCAACCACGCTTATTATCTGCTTTCTATCTATACCTTTATCTTTACCTACGGAATCTATAACCCTAGAAAGTTCCGTAATCATCTTTTCTCTCCTTTCTCAAAATCAATCTCGAGATTCGCTTTTCCAATAAAATCAAAGGGGAGTTTATAACACCGGTTATCAACTTCCACAATAATCATTTCCCCGCTGGTACCCATAAGCGTTCCTGTAAACACCTTTCTTTGCTCAACCGACTCAGTCGTTCTTATTTTTACTTTCTTTCCCTTAAATCTTTCGTAATCCTCTCTCCCTACAAGAGGTCTGCGTAAACCGGGAGAAGACACTTCAAGGGTATAGGAGTGCGGAACGATATCGTAGGCATCAAGCACAACGCTCAATTCCCTACTCACATCCGCGCAATCATCAACCGTCACCCCTCCCTGCTTATCCAGGTACACACGCAATACCCTTCCGCCCTGTTCCCTTACGTATTCAATATCCACAAGTTCACAGGAACTGTCTTCCACTATCGGATGTAGAACCTCAAGAACCGATTTTTCAATCTTGCCATAACTAGTTTCCACTGCAATCTCCACCGAAATACCCTGAAAATAAAAAAGAGCGGGTAAGACCCACTCTTCTCAGCCTACCCCGATCCCTCGGGCATAAATTTACACAAAGTAAAAAAATCGGCAAGAACAATAACTCTGAGACAGTTGTTCTGTAGCGTTTTCCTGGCTCTGTTTTCACGTGATGAAGACGGGACATGTGAGCGCATGTTTGCCGCTGTTTCAGTTCAAATCGAAGCAATTTGAAAGTCGGACCTCTTGATTCTGATGGAATTCAGTGCTGATTATCGAGAAATATCCAATCGTAACCGTTCGGTCAAGGTGTGGTGAACGAGCATTTTCAGCAGTTGAGGATTTGCTTATAGTTCCTGTGAAGTGGTTTCAGTCAGATGCCTTTTTTGGGTTTGTCGGATTTATTGTACCGGTCGCAATGTCCGCACCCTTTGGTGTTCCAGACATGTATTCATCCCGAGGCACGGTAGACGGTGCCCGTGCGCTGTGCGGACGGAAAATTTGCCGGCGTTTGCGGTAAAGCCACGGCCTCTGTGATCTAGCCGTTACAGATACCGATTATGTTCTTCGACATGGTGTCGGACGGAGAAAGAATCAGAGAGACGGAACAATACAATCGCCACATTGTGAGCCGCATCAGGAGAGTTGTGCCGGATCCAGAGAATTCATACAAAAAAAACAGGTACGGTAAAGTTATCTGAAAATCTTATCAGAACGGAGCAATATCTGTCCCAAGTGTTGCACTTCGAAATTTAGTGGGAGTTGAATATAATTGAGGAGGCGTGCACCAGTAGTTCTGACCGAGCGTCGCTACGATGATTAAGAGACAGGACATCCTTGAACTGGTAAACAACCTGAAGCCTCACAAGCGGGGTCATGTGGAAAGCCCACACAAGGCACTCTTGCTTCTGTATTCCCTCGGAAGGATTCAGCGCGGTTGCGAACGGCTTCAGGGTTATAGGGACCTCGAGTTAGATATCAAGAAACTTTTTGAGATGCGGGGCATTCGGCCTCGTCCGCATATGCCCTTCAAGGCGCTACGTACCGATAAGTTGTGGGAGGTGCCGGACAACGAGAACCTGACCGTCACGGCTAATGGCAGCTTTTTAATCAGAGAGCTAAAGGAGCTTGATGTCGTAGGCGGCCTGCCCAGGGACATTCACGATGAGTTACAGAACGACCCGAAACTTGTTGCCGAGGTCACGCTGATGTTGCTCCATCGGTTTTTCCCGGAAACCCATCACGAGGACCTTCTACAGGCTGTTGGATTGACCAGTGTCGTCGTCGAAAATCACCCGTACATACCATCACACCGGCTGTGGCGCGACCCGAAGTTCAGAGAAATGGTCATCGACGAATACGGTGCCAGATGTGCAATCTGCGAACAGGACCTGACGATCGGAGGGCTTCCGTTCGATATCGAGGCCGCCCACATCAGGCCCGTATGCGACAACGGGCCGCACATCATTCAAAATGGCTTGGCTATGTGTTCATTGCACCATAGAGCATTTGACCGAGGTGTTATAGGACTGCGCGAGGACAAGCACCTGTACCGGGTGATGGTGTCGGATCAGGTCGAAGGGACATCACGCCGGGCACTGCTTGATATCAACAACCGTGCCGTCGCGCCGCCTAGGCGCAGGAAATCATCTCCCGACCTCAAGTATGTCGAATACCATCAACGGCATTACTTTCGATCTCCGCCTGTAATGCGGAGTTAACTCTCCGGCATTGTGCCACCGCTCCACTTTCCTGCACACAAAAGAACGCGAAGTTGAAGGATGCGCCGCCATTGTTGCGGATAGCGGACAGGTTTCAGTCGGTTATATCCAACCTTTGGATGTAAGAATCCGCTAAGAGTCCCCGCCACTAATCCTGTTTTGCTTTAATGGGCGAATTGAATCAGCGGTGGAAAAAGACCTGCTCAACTCCAGTACAACACCCAGAAACAAGTGACCTCCATATTCTGGTGCATCCCAGATCTCATCATGATCAATAGCGTTATCACAAGCCTGTGCTGTTTGAATAATTATCATGACAAGGAAAAACATTACGTTGTTCGATGAGAAAACCGACCACTCACGTCGAACAAGATTTTCTCACTTTCTCAGAGAAAACCGGAAGACTCGCAGAACTTATAGACGAGATGGAATCATGCTGTAGTTTCCGCGTATTTTATCTCAAGTTCCTGCAATTTCCTTATTCTGTCGCGGAATTGAGCCGCTTTTTCGAATTCAAGTTTTTTCACAGCGACTTTCATCTCGCGGGAAAGTCCCGCCACCAACTCCGGAATCCTATCCGGTGCAACATCAAGCAGGTCTTGTTCTTTCGTGTTGGAAAGATCAAGGTGATCAGATTCATATATGGAGCCCAGAATATCTGTTATGTTCTTTTCCACAGTTTTGGGAACTATGCCGTTTTTCTCATTGTATTTCATCTGGATGTCCCTTCTTCTGCGTGTCTCGGCTATGGCCGTGCGCATGGACCCCGTCATAAAATCAGCATAGAGAATCACCCTGCCGTCAACGTTCCTCGCTGCGCGTCCGAAGATCTGAATAAGCGAGGTTTCGGAACGAAGGTAGCCTTCTTTATCCGCATCGAGGACCGCCACCAAGGAGACCTCGGGTATATCAAGCCCTTCGCGAAGAAGATTTATTCCAATTAATATGTCAAAGTGTGCAGCACGAAGGTCTCTTACAATTTTTATCCTCTCAAGTGTTTCGATTTCAGAGTGGAGATACTCCACTCTGAGACCCATTTCTCCGTAGTAATCGGTTAGGTCCTCCGCCATCTTCTTCGTAAGAGTGGTAACAAGCGCTCTGTGTCCCTCTTCGGCTGTTTTTCTAAGTTCGCCGAACAGGTCTTCCACCTGGTTTTGCGCAGAACGCACATCAACCGACGGGTCGGCAAGCCCCGTAGGTCTTATTATCTGCTCCACCACAGAAGGATGTGAACACTCCATTTCGTACTGCCCGGGCGTCGCCGAAACATATATCACCTGACCAACCTTAGCCTGGAACTCCTCAAAATTAAGAGGTCTGTTGTCAAATGCGGAAGGCAGGCGAAAACCGTTTTCCACAAGAGACCGCTTTCTGCTCCTGTCACCCAGGTACATACCTCGAAGTTGAGGAATCATCTGGTGGCTTTCATCTATAACGCACAGAAAGTCATCTGGAAAATAATCAATCAATGTATACGGAGGCTGACCGGGACTGCGTCCGGAGATATATCTTGAATAATTCTCTATTCCGGGACAAAAACCCATTGTCTCAAGAAGTTCAAGGTCAAATCTGGTTTTTTCCTCAAGACGGTCCGCTTCCAGTTGCTTTCCCTGAGTTTTCAGCTCCGCAAGTCGAATCTCAAGTTCTTTTTCTATACTCTCCACCGCCTGCTCAAGCACGCTTTTGGGAGCCACATAGTGCGATCCCGGGAAAATGGAGATCTGCTCTATCACTTCAATAGTCTTTCCGCTGACAGGGTCTATCCTTCTTATGGACTCTATTGAGTCTCCGAAGAATTCAACCCGTAATGCTGCTGTCTCCTCATGGGATGGAAACACATCTACCACATCCCCTCTTACCCTGTAATTACCACGGTCAAGGTCGTCAATTTTTCTTTCATAGCGGACCTCCTCTAATCTCAGCGCAAAATCATTTCTTGAAATCTCCATTCCAATTTCGATTTCAGTAAGCATTCCGTAGTAGACCTTCGGCGCTCCGATTCCGTATATAGCCGAGACGCTTGAGACTATTATCACATCCCTGTTCGAGAAAAGAGCTTTCGTGGCTGCGTGGCGCATGCGGTCTATGTACTCGTTTATAGACGCATCTTTTTCTATATAGGTGTCAGTTTCAGGTATGTAGGCTTCCGGCTGGTAGTAGTCGTAGTAACTTACAAAGTAATGAACCTCGTTATCGGGAAAAAGATCCCGAAGTTCCGCATATATCTGCGCTGCAAGGGTTTTGTTGTGAACGAGTACGAGAGAAGGACGATTTGATTCGGCTATGACGTGGGCGATGGTAAAAGTCTTGCCGCTTCCAGTAACTCCGAGGAGAACTTGATTTCTGCGTCCAGTTTCTAGACCTTGAATTAGAAAGGAAATGGCCTCAGGCTGGTCTCCCCTGGGTTCAAAAGCGCTTTTCATTCTGAAAGACGATTTTCCTCGAACCATATCGGGTATCATTTTAACCAGTACTGATTTTTCTACGCAATTAGCCAATAAGGGGCGGGGCGGGAAGATATACGCCTCAGAAATTTACAGATCAGAACATATCGACGACTACCTTGGTATGAATGATAAAAAGGGCAAAGTTTATCTTATCGGAGCGGGTCCCGGCGACACTGGACTTCTGACACTGAGAGGAAAGGAAATTCTGGAACAATCCCAAACAGTAATTTACGATTCTCTTGTAAACCCGCATATTCTCAGATTCTGCCGAGGCGACGCGGAACTAATTTTTGTGGGCAAACGCAAAGGACACGCTTATATTGCTCAGGAAGAAATAAACAGACTTCTCGTGAAGTCTGCCGAGCAAGGTAAAACCGTGGCCAGGCTCAAGGGCGGAGACCCGTTTGTGTTCGGAAGAGGAGGAGAAGAGGCGGAAGCTTTGGCGGAAAGAGGCATTGAGATTGAAGTTGTTCCGGGAGTCAGTTCAATTACCTCTGTGCCCGCATACGGAGGAATTCCCGTCACCCACAGGAAGTACAACTCATCCTTTGCCGTCTTTACCGGACATGACGGCGGGGATTTTGATCCTGATCCGACGAGAATCAATACCATGGTTTTTCTCATGGGACTTGGATCTATCGAAAACATAATGAAAAAATTACTCGAACTCGGGAAAAAACCCTCTACTCCAGTCGCCGTCATATCACGAGGCACTCTGCCTGAACAAGTGTCGGTTTTGGGAACTATCTCAGACATAGTTGAAAAAACAACGATGCTTGAGGTTCAGACCCCGGCGACCATAGTGGTAGGAGAAGTATCCACTCTGGGGGAAAGAACCTCATGGTACGAAAGAAAACCGCTTTTCGGAAAAACGGTGATTATAACCAGAGAAGCAAGTAAGTGTTGTGAGTTTTCAAGAACGCTGGTTTCTCTGGGGGCGGGAGTCGTCGAATTTCCAACGATAGAAATAAGACCGGTAAGAGGAACAAAAACCCAGGAATCCTCCGTTTATAACGTGGAAAAATATGATTTCCTCATATTCACAAGCGTAAACGGAGTGAACCACTACTTTGATGTGCTCAAATCCTACGGGAAAGATTCACGCACGCTTGGAGGAAAAGAGATAATAGCGATCGGGGAAAACACTTCACAGGAACTTGCAAAATACAACATTTTCTCCGACTACCTTCCCTATAACTATACCGCAGAAGGGGTAATATCTGTTGCGGAGAAACTTAACTTTAAAGGGAAAAAAGTACTCATTCCCAGAGCACTCGAGGCACGGGAAATCCTCCCTGAAACATTTCGAGAAATGGGGGCGGATGTGGAAGTGCTTTGCGTCTATGAAACAATTGTTCCCGACTACGGAGAAGATGAACTTGACGGTATAAAAGAGAAAATTGAGGAAGAGGAAATAGATCTTGTCACATTTACAAGTTCATCAACTGCAAAAAATTTCTTTTCTCTTCTTGGGAAAACCTCCGGATTTTTCACTGGTACTGAGTTTGCCTCGATAGGTCCTGTAACCACCGCTACGCTCAAAACCCTCGGTTTTGATGCGGTACTGACTGCAGATGTTCATACAGTGCGTGGTCTTACGGAAAAAATTCTTGAGTTTTATTCTTGAATTGAAAACAAAAACGCTTTGAAATGCCAAGATTCCCGATCGGAAAAAAGTTTGTTTCGAAAGGTGGCAAAGTCCTCCGCGGAATCATATCCCCAAGTGATTACTCCCACATAACAAAAGTGCTCAGACTCAAGCCCGGCGACCGTATAACGGTTTTTGACGAAGAGTGCTTTGAATACCACGGAGTAATAAGCAACATATACTCCGGAACTATAGAGTTGTGCGTTGATGATTTCCGTAGCGTAGAAACGGAATCTCCGCTTGAACTGAATCTGTTCCAGGCAATTCTGAAAGGAAGCAGGATGGACGGAGTAATCAGACAGACGACCCAGCTTGGAGTATCGGGGATTTTTCCCGTGATTTCGGAAAGAACACAGGTCAGGAAAACCGATAAGGCGGATAGGTGGAACAAGATAGCACTTGAATCGATCAAGCAGTGTGGAAGGTCAAACGCTCCCATAGTATCGCAACCGATTGACTTTTCCACTTCACTTAAGACAAGAAGTAAAAGCGAACTTAAGATAGTATTTCATGAAAAGCATAATGAACTGCTTTGTGACTACATGAATTCCCGAAGCGCCGAGGTGAAGTCAATAAATGTTCTTATAGGACCCGAGGGCGGTTTTTCAGATGCGGAGGTTTCCTCAGCCGAAGAAAACGGCTACAATGCGCTCGGGCTCGGAAAAAGAATACTGAGAGCGGAAACAGCTTCAGTTGTAAGCCTTGCGCTTCTTCAATCATATTTTGGAGATATTTAGGAAACTTGATTCAACAGGCGTAAAGAAATTCAACTTCATCAATTTCACTGAAAACCGATCAGACTATCATTTCGAAACGAAAAGTTACGAGGAAATCGAGATTAAACAGGAGTCGCTTGGATTTTTTTTCTAAGTGGATCCATACCCCAGAGAGAAAGGGAGACTTCCTCTCCTATTCTAAATGTCCTGCCGCCGGTATTGGAAAGCGGAAGTTCTATGAGGAATTCAGGTATATAGACATTAAACCTGTTATACCCTTCGGAACTCACGTACCCCGTTGCTCCCTTTATCCCGTTCTCCATAATATAGCGTATAAGCCAGTACCTTCCCCTGCTTCTCTGAGCATTCTTTATCTCTCTGGTAGTTAGACTTAAACGCGTGTTGGTGTCCTGAAGTTCACTTTCATCATAAAGAATTTTTTTCCCCTTGAGCCAGGAAACGAGTTGGCGCTGCATGAGAACATCCGCATATCTTCTAATTGGAGAAGTGGTCTGAACATAACAGTCAACTCCGAGAGATTTATGAATCTTAGGTGTAAGAGCAACGAAAGTCGGTTTGAGATGCTTTATCACCTTCACGGGGAAAAGAATATCTCGGGGATCAATATCTCTAGCCTCAGGACCAATATCTTGTGTCTGAGACCGAAAAAGCGCAGGAACGCCGTTTTTTCTGAAAAAATCTCCGCAGAGTCGATTCATAAGTACCATGAATTCAGATATAACTCTATGTGCCGGAGAGTTCATATTGTCCCGGTACAGGGATATCTTGTCGCGGTCGCCTATGCTTATCTTCAACTCAGGAAGTTGTACTATAAACGCACCCTTCTCCACCCGCACGCGCCGCAAAGAATCGGCAAGAGCAATGAGGGTTCGCCCCCATTGAGTTTCGCAGAAAATATCCGTCGCATCGCCGTAGGAAAGATTCTGCGAAACTCTGACTACAGTTGTTTCAAAATCGTAGTCGATCGGGGTCAGGTCTTTTTCATTGAAAACAGCAAAAAGGGAAAGCGCGGGACGCTCACTCCCTGCAGAAAGGCTCAGTCTTCGCTCGACAAGCTCAGAAGGAAACATGTCCATAGACCCCTCAGGGAAATAAACCGTTTCGACACGGTCAAGACACCCCTTGTCAAGAAAAGACCCTTGCTCAACAACATGGGCTACGTTTGATATGTGAACGCCGAGTGTTATCCGTTCACCTTTCTGTTCAATGGAAACGGCATCATCGAAATCCCTGGTAGTTTCGCTGTCTACAGAAAAAACACGAAGGTCCGTTCTGTCAACAAGTCCGGTGAAATTCTGCTCCGCTTTCAGAATGTTCTCAGTCTCTTCTGCGGATCTCGCAGTGCGACGAAAACAGAATGCGATTTTTTTTGATTCACAGTCATCGTACTTTTCCCAAAATCCAATTTTTATCAAAAATTCAACCGCACCTGAAATTTCTTTAATCCCTGTTTCGGAAAGAAAAGACTTGGCCTCCTTCGCGCGTTCATAGCCGTCAGGGTCTATCGCATAGCGCTCGACCAGTTCTAGGAACTCGCAATACCGCTCATCCACTTCCGGCACGGTCCCGCCGGAAAGAACAGACCTCACCCAGTCGGCCGCAACCCGGGTTCTTTCCTTTTTTCTTCTTTTAAGTTCCTCAGTCTGCAATGTCTGGGAAACTTCATCCGGAGATCGAATCAAGTACCCGTTTTCCGCTCTTTCCAAGTAGACGGAGTTTTTATCGACAGCCCAGAAAAAAAGAGCCCTTTGCCAAGGATCAATATCTTCTTCCGAATAAAGAGTCAGCAGGTCCTCGAAGTTAACGATACTTTGTCCATCTAAAAAACACTCCCATAGTGTTTCAACATCAATCTGTTCTTTTCCTTCTTCAAGATCCCTTCTCCGTTTTTTCATTTCGAGTTTTCGCTCGGAATCATTCATAGTGGATGGTATGGTAATTCCGCTCAGTAGAACGATTTTTTTCGGATCAACATCGTAACGCTTCCCGTCCTCGCAGAAAAGCGATACCTTGACAGTCCCCCGACTGATGACGATACCTAGAGCCGGCTCCCTTCGTTTTCTGTAGAAAACAAGTTCATCTATTCGGGGATGATTCATCGTATGGAGAAAACCGACCGGAGAATCCGATCATTTTTGAGAATTCTTGTATTTTAGAGCTGCATTTATAAAACTGCTGAAAAGCGGATGAGGAGACAGAGGTCTCGACTTGAATTCAGGGTGAAACTGGCATCCGACGAACCAAGGATGATTTTCAATTTCCATTATTTCAACAAGATTACCGTCAGGAGATAGTCCGCTGAAAATCATCCCTCCTGTGTGCAGAATTTCTCTATAATTGTTGTTCACCTCAAAGCGGTGGCGATGTCTTTCCGAGATTTCGGGCACGCCGTAGATTTCTCTCGCAAGCGTGCCGGAACTTATCACACAGGGATAGGACCCAAGTCTCATTGTTCCGCCCATTTCGCTTATACTCTTCTGTGATTTCATTATGTCTATCACAGGGTTCCGCGCTTCTTCGTTGGTTTCCGTAGTATCGGCATCACCAATTGCGCACACGGTTCTCGCAAATTCGATTACGGCCAACTGCATACCGTAGCATATACCGAAGAAGGGAATCTTTTTTTCACGCGCAAACCTAGTCGCGTCCACCTTGCCGTCAATCCCTCTTTCCCCGAATCCTCCGGGAACAAGTATGCCCTGAACATCGGAGAAATATTTTTTGGGTTTGGATCTGCCGAGGTCTTCAGAATCGACGTACTTTATTTCCACTATTGCTTCATTCTCGACCCCGCCGTGGTAGAGAGCTTCATGCAGGCTTTTATACGCATCTCCGTGAGAAACATATTTTCCCACTACAGCTATGCGCACCCTTTGATTTAGGTTTTTTATTTTGTGAAGAAGTTGCTCCCACTCCTTCATATTTGGTTTTTTCGTCCACATGCCGAGATATTCAATAACTATCTCCGCAAGACCCTCTTTTCTATATATAAGAGGGATCTCGTATATGTGTTCGACATTCTTTGCGGTAATAACCGCCTTCTGTTCAATGTTGCAAAAAAGCGCTATTTTCTTTTTGACTTCTTCCGGAAGAAACTTCTCGGTACGACAGAGAAGAATATCGGGCTGGATACCTATTTGTAGAAGTTCCTTTACGCTGTGCTGTGTAGGCTTGGTCTTTAATTCCCCGGCAGCCGCTACATATGGAACATATGTAAGATGGATAAAGAGAGTGTTGCTCCTGCCAAGATCGGTTCGAAGCTGTCTTACCGCCTCGAGAAAAGGAAGACTTTCTATATCTCCAACGGTACCGCCGATTTCGACTATGATAACATCGTTGTCGTCTTCAAGGGCAAGTATACGGGATTTTATTTCATCGGTTATATGAGGGATAACCTGGACTGTCTTGCCGAGAAACTCGCCCCCTCTTTCCTTTGAAATAATCGAATCATAAATCTTGCCGCTTGTAAGATTGTTCTTTTTACTTAGCCGGGCAGTTGTAAATCTTTCGTAATGGCCGAGGTCGAGGTCCGTCTCCGCTCCATCGTCAGTGACAAATACCTCGCCATGCTCGAAGGGATTCATGGTTCCGGGATCAACATTTATATAAGGGTCAAGTTTCTGGAGAGTAACCTTGAGGCCGCAACACTCTAGAAGAAAACCAATTGAGGAAGCGGAAATTCCCTTTCCAAGAGAAGACATCACTCCACCTGTAATGAAAATGAACTTAGCCCTTTTCACTATGAAACCCTCGTGTTCATTACTTCAAGAAAAAACCGGAATAGATCGGACCGAACTACTATATTCAATCAGTTGGGTTTTACCAATTTCAGACTGATCAGGGACATTTGAGCCGTGGTTTATGTGTATATAAACGGGAGAAGGAATTTGAAAGAAACATTCAAGTGACTCTGATTTGAGATGAACTTGCGGTTTCTTGTGCAACTCAGCCGATTCCAAAAGGTTTTTATGGGCGGGGTTTGATGGATGTATGGTAAAGATTTCACCTCTCCCCGCAGACCCTTTGGTTTATATGAGCGTTCAATATCTCGAATGTCTCAAACAACAAATTCCGATTCGACTTAAAATGGATTGCCTTTACACATTAGAGCAAACATACGAAAGAAGTTTGTCCGATGCAACAGCCCTGTGGCTCATCATATTTTTTATTTCAGGTGAAAGTTCCGCCATGGTTTTTCCGTATTCAGAAACATAAAAAACCGGGTCGTAACCAAAACCTCCCTCACCTCTTTTTTCTGTAAGAATCCGCCCTGCGCATTCCCCCTCAAAAAACATCTGCTTTCCACTTGAAAGCGCAAGAACTATACAGCAAACAAATATCGCATTCCTGTTTTTTTTTCCAGAAAGTTCAGAAAGCAGCTTTTGGTTGTTTTCCTCATCCGACGATCCCCTGCCCGCATATCTTGCGGAATATATTCCCGGACTTCCACCCAGCGCATCGACAACAAGGCCGGAATCATCCCCGAGAGTATCCATCCCGAGAAAATCACAAACTGTCTTCGCTTTTATAAAAGCGTTCTCTCTGAAAGAATTTCCCGTTTCCTTTATTTCAGGAATTTTCTGAAAATCCGCAAGAGAAAGAATCTCGTCATAAACTCCGCCCAGAATGGTTCTGAATTCTCTAAACTTTCCTTTGTTCCTCGTAGCAATTACTATTGTTTTTGACTTCAGCAATGTCCCAAGTTGATTACGACGAGGAAAAAACAGGTGAAATGTTTTCTCTACCGTCTATCCAGATTCTATCAATATAAGTTTCTTCGCCAGTTCCATAGCGTCAACCGGCCAGAATTCCTCAGGTCTCGGATGGAAGACACCAGGGTCTCCATACCTGGGACGGCAATCCAGCACCCGATCAGTCCACTGATCGGTACGGCATCTATCCCGTACACAGACCCCGGAAGAGATCCGCAGATAGCCGCATTAGTGTCTGTATCCCCACCCCTCATAACTGTATCGACAACCCTGAACTCGTTCAATACTCGTCATAATGTTTCGCCCGAACGCTGGAATTCAGGACTCGCTTTTGTATTTCCGCCGTCAATCCAGGCAGGACCCGGAGTCAATTTCAGATTGGTGGAGGCGCCGGGAATCGAACCCGGGTCCGGAAAAAGTTTGACCAAGTTTCTACATGCTTATCCTGTCTTTTAAATCAAACGACAAAATCACCGGCAGGCAGGTTCTTTGCCGCAGTCCCAGAGTGAGATCTTGCAATTGCGCGCTCCAGAAATCGCGCAACAGCCAGCCCGTCTAAATTGCGCCGCAGAAAGCCAGCCGGGCATGGCTATCTGAGACGTCGCAGTCTTTGTTAAGCCGCGAGTGCGTTAATTGGTTCGGCACTTATCGTGCTTGGTCAGTTTTACGAGTTAACCAGATCTCGGCATGCAACATAGGCTACCCTGTTTTCCGTCGAAGCCAGTTCGCCCCCCTCATTTTATGAACGTTTCAAAGATCGTTTAATGGCTTTGCGCATATCCATCTCCGCCTCGCGACGTTTTATGTCTTCTCTCTTGTCCCTAGTCTTCTTACCCTTGGCAAGAGCGAATTCAAGTTTTGCAATGCCATTCTTAAAATAAATCCTCAGCGGAACAAGAGTATATCCTCTTACGGTTGTTTTTCCAATAAGTCTTTTTATCTCATGAGTGTTGAGAAGAAGTTTTCTCTCTCTTCTCGGTTCGTGATTGAAGACATTCGCAGATTCATAGGGAGCTATATAGCAATTGACAAGCCGTACCTGGTTTTCTCTTATGAGCGCAAAACTCTCTTTCACGCTTGCGGTTCCATTTCTGAGTGACTTAACTTCAGAACCCTTGAGAACCAAACCCGCTTCGTATTTCTCCTCAATGAGATAATCCTTGTGAGCCGTGGGATGAGTGCATACCGTCTTCATCGCCCCTTAATATAATACTCCGTAGTAGAAATAACCAGCGGATAGTCTTAAAAAATCTTAGAACTATCAAGAAGAAGGGATACGGGGCCGGAGTTTACAAGAGAGACATCCATGTGAGCCCCGAAAATCCCGGTTCTCACAGACACACCGCTCTCTACAAGTTCAGCGACAAAAATCTCATATAAATTCTTTGCGAAATCTCCGCTCGCAGCATTTTCATAAGAAGGTCTCCTTCCCTTTCTGCAATCCCCATAGAGAGTAAATTGCGATATAACCAGTATTGACCCTTTTCCAGCCGTTATATCCAGATTCATCTTCTCGGAACAATCTTCAAATATCCTAAGACCTGATATCTTCTTAGCTAAATAGGTTGAATCTTGCTCCGAATCTTCTTTGCCAACACCTAGAAAAACCACCATACCTTCTCCAATATCCGCCACATCCGACCCATCCACTCTCACGGAAGCCCGACTCACTCTCTGCACAATCGCTCTCATTTTACTATCTATTCGTCCCTAAAAAACCCGTCGTGGATCATACATAAACCCTAGGAACCCGATGAGATATTCTGGACATGATTTCATAGGATATGGTTTGAGCCCAATTAGAAACATCATCCACGCTTACAAGATCGTCTCCAAAAAGCGTCACCTCATCCCCCGAGCAAACCCCGGGAACATCCGTAACGTCAACCATTACAAAATCCATACACACAGAACCTATTACAGGCACAACCATTCTTCGTACAGAAACCCTTGCTCTATTAGAAAGCGCGACGGGGTATCCATCCGCATAACCGACCGGAAGAGTGGCAACAAGCGTATCTCTTCGGGTAATGTAACTTCCGCCGTAACCAATCGGAGTACCCGTGCGAACTTTTCTCAGTTGGACTATTTTTGTTTTCAAACTCATCGTTGAACTAAGAGGACAGCATCGTATTCCTGAACCGTAAAGCATTATTCCCGGTCTCACCATATCCATGTGAGAATCGGGGAATCTCTGCAGGGAAGCGCTGTTCGCAGAGTGAGCGTAGCGCCAACTAAAATGCTGCGAGAGAACTGATAGAGCCCGATTGAAAAGATCAAGCTGAAAATCCGTATAATCGCTTTTCTCGTCTTCAGCGCAGGCAAGATGCGTAAAAACTCCATCCATAAATATCTGCGGCAACCCCAAAGCCGAAGCGGAAAACGATTCAATGTCCTCAGGACATATACCGATCCGGGTCATGCCGGTGTTTATCTTGAGATGGTAGGGAACAGTTTTCCTTCTTCTGACAGCGACCGACGAAAGCGCACAGAGAGTTACTGTAGAATAGCAAGTGGGGGTAAGGTTTTTTTCTACGACTAGGTCCGCCTCTGCAGTGTCAATTCCTCCAAGGAGGAATATCTCGCTCCTAATTCCCGCTTCCCGCAACTCAACAGCTTCCGTAACAGTTGCGACCCCCAGTATATCCACTCCGCATTCAATAGCGGTCTTACTTATTCTAGCAGCTCCGTGACCATAGGCATTCGCCTTCACTACCGCCATGATCCGGACATTTTCCCCGACGAAATTTCTGACTTCGCCGAGATTTCTCCTGAAGGAATCAAGGCTGATTTCAGCCCAAGTAGGTCTCATCTCTCAATAAAAAACCAGGTTGCAGACCCTGGGTTTATCCGCAGAAAACAGGAATACAGACCGTAGTCCGACTCCTGGCGTACATAGAACAGATATTGGTCTGCTCAGAAAACAAGTCTGATGTCGCCGCCGAACTGATGTCCGCCAAATTCCGCTTCTAATGGGATGCCGACTGTAGAATCTTTAAACTCCAAGTCCTGAACTGCAGCCATGTAGCGATAACCTATGGAAAAAACCACATCGGTAGTTCCCAGTTTGGCAACCTTTACGCCTACTCCGCCTCCCGCTTGGTAAGTTAAAACATTGTCCTCGTCATCCACTATACTGGTGGGACATCCAGCTATCGAGTTCGAGTGACATTTCATGTCCACGGAAAACCGGGATACGCCTAACCCTGCACCGACATAGGGAGCAATTTTTCCGCCGCGGTCAAAATCAAAGTAAGCGTTAGCCATCAAGGAAAGTCCAGTGAAAGTACCGCCGACATCAACTGTTCCAGGTACATCAACATCAATCCCGGCTAAGACCTGCAGAATTCCCGGCGCATCCACATCCATATCATCAAAGCAACTACTCAGATAACTTCCATCCATTTCAAGGCGGAGACCATTTTCAAACTTATACCCCATGGTAACACCAAGACTGTATGTATCTTTGAAAGTAACCCCGGCATCAAGACCGTTGTATTCAACTTCTTTGAAGGTAAAAGAATCCGTAGTTATTGACTGCTCGCTAACAACACCCAAGACTCCGCGGAAACCCATGGTAAATCCACTTTTGTTCCACGCATCTTTCTGAATTACAGGCTCAGGCTCAGGTTCTGCAGATACAGGTAAAGGTACGGGCTCAGCAGGCTCTGCAGGTACAGGTAAAGGTACAGGCTCCTGAACCGGTTCCGACTCTACAGGAATTCTATCTTCTGGAAGACCTCCAGCTATGGACATGGGGGAGAATACAATCGCATGAAGCGCGAAAACAAGAAACATCACAGGTATTACAATAAAGCCCGGAAACCGTGAAATATGGTTCATTTATCTCTCCTTACATATTCGTATTAGAAACTTGCGACCAAAACACCCTGCAAGCAATTATGCCAGAGGTATCAATTTTTAACGAAATGGAGAAATTCCGGCGTTCGGTAAAAGACCCAGAAAACTGAACGGGGAAACTGCAACGACTTGAAAAACATTATCCCGTCTAATCTACCATCTCGCATACCGTACACAGAAACTCAAGAGTACTGGAGAACAACAAATCCTTTGCTTAAACAATCGCGAAGAGAGCCCATGACATGATTACAGGAAAATGTATTTTCCGTGACATGAGTTGCACAAATCAGAAACTCACTCCGTATAAGGTTCCTCCAAAACAGGATATTCTCCCATATCAATCTCTTCGTCCACAGCAGGAATCTCCTCCATCTGGTCGGAGTCTTCCAGCATCAACTCAACCTGAACCTCTTCCACAGGCTCTTCTTCCGCAACAACCGCGGATGTCACGAAAACTCCCGCAACCAAGATAACAAGGCTCACCGAAACAAATCTTATTAACCGCAAAATACCTTCCATCTGATTAACCTCACTATATGATATAAACTCACTTCTGGTTATCCTATCAAAAAATTTATTTCACCTGTTAAATTGTGTTATAAGATCTTGTAATTGTCAAACGCAGAAATGCTTTGTCTTTAAGCAGACCGGCAGGGTTCTATTTCCCCGAGAAGAGTTTTCAGAAAAGATCTTGGAAAATCTCGTAAAACTGAACAGAAAAGAATTTCGTTGTGTTCTCGTAATAGGAACTATAATAGCTCTCAGGCTCCTGGGGATATTCCTTATAATTCCTGTTTTCAGCATATACGCAATAAATTACGAAGGAGCAACCATCTCATCTGCAGGTGTAGCATTCGGCATATACGCCCTTACGCAAAGTCTGCTGCAGATCCCCCTAGGCATGATGAGCGACAAGTTCGGAAGAAAGCCGGTGATACTGCTGGGACTTGCGGTATTCTGCGCAGGCAGCGTACTGTGCGGGTTTGCAGACAACATCTGGGAACTTGTGATGACAAGAGCCATCCAAGGAAGTGGAGCGATAGGTGCGGTGGCAATAGCCGCATTGGGAGACTCGACAAGAAACGAAGTGAGAGCTCAATCCTTTATGTTCACAGGAATAATTGTCGGAGCCGCATTTATAATCTCGCTTGTTATTGGTCCGGTGCTTGCCGTGGAATTCGGCTTTGAGAGTCTGTTTTTTATACTGGCCGTCCTGGGAGCCGTAGCCGCATGCGTGACTGTTTTCCTCTTTCCTGAACCTTTGAATAAGAAAACAGGAAACAGAAAGGAGGTCGTACTTAAGTTGCTTGACCCGGAAATAAAAAAGATATTCTCTTCAACTTTTGTGATATCACTCACTCTCAATCTGGTTTTGTTTATCTATCCGCTTGATTGGAGCAGTCTCGGCACAGGACCTGGAGAGTTGTGGCTTATCTACCTAGTAATACTCACTCCGAGCACACTCGCCGTTCAGGCTTTCATCAGAATTTCGGAGAGAAAAAAAGCTCTGGGACGGACAACGCGCATAGGGTTTTTTCTTCTGTTGACAGCTTTTTCGATCTACATGTTCAGAGGGACCGACAGACTTACCCTTTATCTTGCCGGAGGCGTATTTTTTGTCGGGCACTCAATATTCCAATCAATTCTGCCTGCGTATATGACCCAGCGAGTTTCCTCTGAAAACAGGGGGCTGTTTTCAGGATTTTTCAACCTAGCGAACTTTATGGGAGCGTGCATAGGCGGAATGTCGGCCGGTGTACTCTACGAAACACATAAATCATTGCCTTTGTTGTTCGGATTGATCTTTATCATAATAATGAAGATGGTCGGACTGCCGTCTTCACCGTCTGCGGACAAGGAGCAGAAACGATGATATACACACTTGACAGAACAGAGTTGCTGCCTATTCCAATTGAAGAGGCGTGGTTGTTTTTCTCCGACCCCTGCAACCTTTCGAAAATCACTCCCCCTCAACTGTGCCTTCGTATAACCTCTGGAGAACAAAGCAGGATATACACCGGGATGATACTTACTTACAAGGTAAGTCTTGCTCCCTTTCTGAAAAGCGACTGGGTGACGGAAATAACACATCTGAGCGCACCTGAATACTTCGTCGACGAGCAGAGGTTCGGACCGTACAGATTCTGGCACCATAAGCATTTTTTCACGGAAAAAGAAGGCTCGACAGAAGCAAGGGACCTTGTTCACTACCGTATTCCGTTAGGTCCACTGGGAAGAGCGGCGAATGCGCTTTTCATAAGAAGGCAGTTAGATTTCATATTCGATTACAGAAGTTCAAAACTTCGCGAATTGTTCGGAATCCGGAATTGAGACTGCGGAATCTGTTGTCGGTATATTCCTCATTGAAGAACCGAGGATAACGGACTTGAAACAAAATGATGCCGGCGGTACTCTACATCGCATAAGTCGGGCGTGGGAATTTGCTTAAATCGCATTTTCAAGACATCTACCGTACCGAACCCGCCCGCCCTAGGTTGCGCATGCCTCTTCACTTTAAGAATCAGAGCCGAAGGAGTTTCCTAGTATCCGCTTCTAGCCGATATCAAAGATGAAAAAACCATCTAAAAGAAAAGCCACCCGTTCTGAAACCCGGCAGATAATTCTCTCAACGGCCATGATGGTACTTGTTATTGTACTGCTTGCCGAAACTCTGGTCCTAATGAAAAACTTCAACATCGTGACCGAGGAGGAAAACAAAAGATACACTTCTTTTCTTCTTGCTGAAGAACTGCGTCGGAGTTTCGACAACCTTACGAAAATGGCGCGTATGTACGTGCAGACAGGTAACTCCGATTACGCCGATTATTACTATGAGATAATCGGGATCCGAAACGGAGAACTTCCCCGGCCGGAGAACTATAACTACATGTACTGGTATCATGTGATGGCGGATGAAAACGCCAAAGAAAGACCGCGCCCGAGCGGCCCTGCGGTAGCGCTTAAAGACCTGATGACAAAGGCCGGTTTTGTAGATTCCGAAATGCGGCTACTCGAGAATTCGCAAAAAGAATCAAACAACCTTCTCGGTCTGGAACTTGAGGCATTCAAAGCGATGGAGGGGCTTTACAAAGACGGTTCCGGCGGATACTCGCGGCGCGGAGACCCCGACCCCGAATACGCGCGTTCACTTCTTTACAGCGATGAATATAATAGAGCTAAAAACAGAACTATGCTCCCTATTCAGTCGTTTCTCGAGCAACTTGACAAGAGAACCTTAGAAGAAATAGATAAACTCAGACAACGGGAAGAGATACTTATTTTAGCGATGGTTATAACATCAAGCGTAACGTCCATGTTCGCGGTGTTTTCCATTGTACTATCCGCAACAGCGAAGACACGGACATCCAGGTCCATACGAATTATGAAGGAGATGCGGCGAGAGAACTATCGACTGCAGCAAAAACACACGCACACCGATCCCGTCTCTCCTGAAAAAGAAGTGAAACACAGCGACTCCGAAAACGAAAACAGCGACAACATTGGGAGTTGATATCCGAACCCGTAAACACGGACAATGAATTTCTCCGAATACAAAGACAGCAGAAAAGACAAAACTCTCATATCTTTCGAGGTGTTTCCTCCGAAAGACGACCTCGAGTTTGAGAGACTCAAGGGTACTCTTTCAGAACTCGCCGGATTCGACCCTGAAGCTATAACCGTGACTCACGGAGCCATGGGAAAGGGCAGCAGGAAAACCGTCAAGACGGCATCCTATATAAAAAACACCCTCAACACGGAAAGCGCTTGCCACCTCACCTGCATCAGGTACTCGAAAGATCAGATAGATGCGGTGCTGGAGGAAATAAGGATGAATCGCATAAACAACATAGTCGCGTTACGAGGAGATACTCCGCAAAACAATGCGGAAGACAGAGAGTCGCCAGGAGATTTCCGTCATGCGAACGAACTTGTGGAACATATAAGAAGAAACGAGCAGAGAAAACCTCATCGATTTTCGGTGGCAGTCGCAGGCTACCCTGAAAAACACCCTGAATCTCCGAGTTTTAAAGATGACATAGAGAACCTCAAGAAAAAAGTTGATGCGGGAGCCGATGTAATAATTACACAACTTTTTTTTGATAACAGGCTCTATTTCAATTACGTGGATATGGTAAGAACCGCAGGGATAGACGTTCCGGTTATTGCAGGTCTTATGCCCATTATTTCATCCAAGCAGGTACTGAAAATATCCTCTCTATGCGGGTCCAGCATTCCTTCGGAACTCAGAAAAGAACTTGAGAACGCAGGAGATAACAACGCAAAGGCGGCGGAGATAGGAGTTGCTCAATGCACGCAACAGACAAGAGAACTTGTAGATAAAGGGGTTGACGGACTTCATTTCTACGTTCTTAACAGAACATCCAATATAGAAAAAATACTGAACTCTCTGTAATGCCTGAGACAAAAGATATTTTCGATGAAGTAGCTCACCGCTATGACCGGTTAAACACCCTTTTCAGTCTCGGAATACACAAATTCTGGAGAAAAAGGCTTGCCGAAGAACTCTCCGGCCACGAGCACAACCTAGATGTAGCAACGGGAACTGCGGAAGTCGCAATCGAGATCGCGAAAAAACATCCGAGAATAAAAACAGTCGGAGTCGACCCCAGCAAGAACATGCTGAGGATTGCGAGTAAAAAAATCAAGGCGATGGGGTTTAGAGAAAAAATAGCGCTTGCAGCAGCTGTGGCGGAAAATCTCCCGATGAAGGAAAAACAATTTGATTCAGTCACCGTGGCGTTCGGCATAAGAAACACAGTCGACTACGAACTTTCACTGAGGGAGATAAGGCGGATTCTCAGAGAAAACGGAAAACTTCTGATACTTGAATTCACGATTCCTCAGAATCCGGCATTCAAACCTCTCTACCTGTTTTATTTCAAAATTCTGATGCCGCTTGTAGGAGCTGTGTACGGAAGGGGCAAGCAGTACAGATACCTGGCCGAATCCGCTGCCGCCTTCCCGCAGAGACGGGACTTCGTACGGCACCTTGAAAACGCGGGATTCAGAAACTGCCGTTACCGCGAACTCACGATGGGAATAGTAGCGCTTTATTCAGCCACTAAATAATCCCTCTTTTTCGGGCGGGACTCATGGATAGAGCCTGTCTATACTCCATCCGCCGTCCAGAGAAAGAAGATATCTGAAGCGGTCATGCAGCCTGTTCTCCCTCCCCTGCCAAAATTCGAAACGAAACGGATTTACGACGTATCCCTTCCAGAAGTCGGGTCTTTGAGAAGCCTTGCTTTCTTGTTCAGTGGAAAACCTCGCATACTCCTGTTCAAGAAAAGACCGGCTCGCAAGAACCTCACTCTGTTTTGAAATCCAAGCCCCTATACGGCTCTGCAGAGGCCTTCCGGCAAAATACTCGTCCGCAACCTCTTCGGATAACAGTGAGACTCTCCCGTCCACCCTGACCTGCCTTTCGAACTCGGGCCACCAGAAACAAAGCGAAGCGACCGGGTTGGAATCCATCTCCCTACCCTTGCGGCTGAGGGAGTTTGAATAAAAACGGAAACCTTCATTGTCGTAATCCTTCAGGAGAACAATCCTTGATGATGGAACGCCGTCTCTATCTGCCGTACAGAGTGTGAAAGCGTTCGGGAAACCGACGTTCCCGGATACGGTCTCCCGATACCATACATCGAACTGAACAAAAGGGTTCTCCCGAAGGTCTTTCCTCGAAAGGGTGAACTTGCAGTACTGCCTGGACCCTAAGTCTCTTTCCTTCATATCACCGCGTAACAACTTCCTCAAGCGCACGGCGAAGGTCCCCGTGCGTAAACACATAACCGCTTGACTGAAGCCTCCGCGGCAGAACCCTGGTACTTGCAAGCATTGTCCAATGCCCCATCTCTCCAAAAAAAGTTTCTATCGCAAACCCGGGAATAGAAAGCCACGAAGGCTTGCCCAGAAACCCTGCCAGCGTTCTGGTGAACTCTCTATTTGTAACAGGGGCGGGTGAAACAGCATTTATACATCCACTTAATCCCTCATTCTGAACGAGATAACCAATCATCCGGCAGAGGTCGTCAATTGAGACCCAACTTATGTACTGATTTCCACTACCGACAACCCCTCCGAGACCCATTCTAAACGGAGGGAGCAGGGAGCCGAGAATACCCCCCTTGCGGCTGAGCACAACTCCTATACGCAGATTGATTACCCTCGTTGCGAGATCAGAAGCCCTCTGCGCCTCGGATTCCCATTCACAGCAGAGTTCGGACAGAAAACCCGTGCCGGCAGAGGAGGATTCGGTAAGTTCTTCATCTCCTCTGTCTCCGTAATATCCGACAGCCGAAGCACAGATGAAAGTCCGGGGCGGCTTTTTCAATCCGGAGAACATATCCACCAGGAATCGAGTGCTGAACACTCTGCTCTCTCTCATTCGATTCTTTTTCCCGGTGCTCCATCTACCTACTACGCTCTCACCCGACAGGTGAACTACGGCATCGAAATCTTCGAGCAGCGACCGGTCTCCTAACCGTCTCTTTGACGGATCCCAAAGAATAATATCGGGGGTTTTTTCTTTATATGATCTTACAAGACGAAACACTTTGAAAGAATCCGGAGAAAGAAAGTCTATAAGATTTCTTCCTACCGTACCGGTCGATCCTGAAACAAGTATTTTTTTCATGATTACATTTCCGGGATGATGTCTATCTCATGAGGAAAAGGCATCAATAAGACGTTCCTGGTACCCTCTGACCTCCTTGAAGTCCAGAAAATAATGCGGAGCGCTGAGCACCGGAAGATCCAAGTATCGACCATACTCCTCCACCCTACTCCTGCAATACTCCGCATCTCCGACAACTGAGAAAACATCCACCATATCGTCACTTACGCTTTTTATCATCGCGCCCAAGTCTTTTCTTCGAAAAGCGTCTCTCACAGCCGCCGTTTCGTCAGTAAAACCATGGAGAACAAAAGGAGGGTCGTAAGCCTTGACAGTGGCGTAAAACGCTATGGTGGCCCGCGCGGCCTCTCTGGCTTTTTCCACGTTGTCGGAAACAGCACAGGTTATTATGGAACACTTCATAAAATTCTTGTTTTCTTCAGCCCTATTGTCAAACCCTTCTTTCACAGAAGGAGAAACCACCTTTTTTATATACTCAAGAGAGCAGACCACATGCCCTATATAACCGTCAGCAATTTCTGCGGCGGCGCATACCATTGCACTTCCTACCCCAGCTAGAAATATCGGTATTTTCTCCCGCACCGGTCTGAACGCTCTTCTATAACCCGTAGTGTTTATACTGTAGAACCGGCCGTCGAAGCATATATCCCGCCCGGTATGAATTTCTGATGTGAACTTCCTTATAATACTCACGCATTCCCTTATTCTTGCGACCGGCCTATCACCGAAACTCACGCCGTGGAAATTCTCATTGGTTCTCTTGGCTCCCGTACCGAGCCCCAGTATCATCCGCCCGGAACTGATCTCGTCAAGGTCAAGAGACGTAAGCGAAGTTATAAGCGGGCTTCTGACAAACGCAAGAGCTACGGACGTACCAAGTTTGATAGTGGAAGTGACGGGGGCTACGGCGCAGAGCTGTTGAAAAGGCGTCCTGTAAAGCTCAGTAGCCCAGATGGAATGAAAACCCGCATTCTCCGCGGAAACGGCAAGTTCCTTCAGATCTTCTATCGACTCCGCATCAAGCACAAATCCGACCTTGTTCATCGGAATCTAGTATAAATAATATTCGGACCGGAAAAAATCCGTATAGGTCACCCCGTGTAAGACCCCGGCCGGGTAAGCGTGGAATCGGAGAAAAAGCGCCACTTCGATTTCTTGAGGAAATCAGGCATTATCCTTCGGTTTTTCTGCAGTGGAATCCTGTTTTTGCTCCGTATCGCCGGTTTCTTCGGCGGTTCCGGGTTTCTCGGCAACAATAGTCGATTCCTCAGTCACAGCCGGAATATCTGTCCGTTCTGTTTCTACGGACTGCTCCGGATGCGCCTGTTCCTGTTCAGCAGGTTGCGTCCGCTGCTCTCCGACGAGACCCAGGTCCTCTGCGGATTTTCTCTTGGAACTTTTCTGCGCCTCGCTCGTACTTTCGGCAGTTGAAATGATTTCCGACTCTTTTTTTCCTTCAGCCTCGAACTTTTCCGCTATGAGTTCAATAGTGGAAACAGGGGCGTTATCACCCCTTCTGTAACCAAGTTTCACTATTCTTGTATAGCCTCCGGGACGATGCGTGTACCTTTCTGCAAGTTCGGAGAAGAGTTTCTCCACCACGACTCTATCTCTTATATATGCAAGCGCTCTTCTTCTCGCGTGCAGACTTCCGTTTTTTCCGAGAGTTATAAGCTTCTCGACCACTCTTCTTATTTCCTTGGCCCTGGGGTCGGTCGTGTTTATTTTTTCATTGCGCAGCAGGTCAGTGGCCATATTGCGGAACATCGCTTTTCTGTGTTTAGTCGTTACCCCTAGTTTTCTTCCTGATTTTCTATGTCGCATATATTCACCATATTAAGGACAACAACCGCTAA
Organism: Thermodesulfobacteriota bacterium; assembly: GCA_965204665.1. Taxonomy (GTDB): domain Bacteria; phylum Desulfobacterota_D; class UBA1144; order Nemesobacterales; family Nemesobacteraceae; genus Nemesobacter. Next base: position 49,010 of record OZ242002.1, read on the forward strand.
TTGCCCTCGGCATCCCTCGGAGCCAGCCTTTCCTTCTCTCTCTCAAACACCTCTTCGTCTATGGTCATACCGAGTTCAAGACCCATATCCCCAAGCCTGGATGTCACTTCCTGAAGCGATGTCTTGCCGAAATTCCCGAGGTCGAGAAGTTCTTTGTCCGTTTTCTGTATAATTTCTCCAACATAGAATATCCCCGCCTTCTTCAGGCAGTTCTCCGACCTTACCGACAAAGCGGGCTGAAGGTCTTCTATCCGCATAAAAAGTTCCGGCTCATATCCTGTTATCCCGATAATTCGCTCATCACCCGTATCGTCAGCCTGTTTTTCATCAAAATCAATAAAGACATTCAACTGCTCTTTTATTATCTTGGCGCTATAGGAAAGGGCCTGCTCAGGAAGAACAGTGCCATTGGTCCATATTTCAACAGTAAGTTTCTGATAATCGGTTCTCTGTCCCACCCTTGCGTTCGTGACGGTGTAGTTGACTTTCTTTACAGGAGAGAAAAATGCGTCGACATGTATAAGCCCTATGGATTTCTCGGTATTTCTTCTCGTAACAGGTTCATAACCGCTCCCCATATTCACCGTAAGTTCCATGTCGAGTCTAGAGCCTTCCGCCAGAGTGGCTATATGCTGCTCTCCGTTCACCACCTCCACCATCATGGATTCTTCCACCATTATGTCGGACGCTTTTACCTTTTTGGGGCCTTCCGCATTGAGCCTCAGCCTCTTAGGTTCATAGGTATGCATCTTGAGATCCACATTTTTGAGATTAAGTATGATCTCAGTAACATCTTCCGTGACTCCTATTATAGTTGAGAACTCATGCTTCACGCCTTCTATTCTGACTGAAGTTACAGCGGGACCCTGTATGGAGGAGAGAAGTACTCTCCTCAGCGCGTTGCCCAAGGTAACGCCGTAACCGGGTTCTAGAGGCTCGCAAATAAACTTGCCGTAAAACGGGGTCGACACCTGCTCATCTTTTTCAAGCGCTTTCGGATACTGCAGATCTCTCCAGTTCTTTTGAAAATTCTTCAAATTTTATCCTCCGTCTGGTTTTATGACGAACTTTAAACCCTTGAGTAGAACTCAACGATAAGCTGTTCATCTATTGAAACCGTCACGTCTTCTCTCTGGGGAAGTTTAGTAACAACACCACTGTAATTATCTCTGTTAAGTTCAAGCCACTGTGGAAAACCTCTTCTTTCAAGCCCATCAAGCGAGAGATTGACATGCGCGTTGCTTCTGATTTTTCCTTCGATTTCCACCTTGTCGCCTTCGCTCACGCTGAATGAAGGGATATCCACTTTTCTGCCGTTTACAATAACGTGTCCGAGCCACACCAGGTGTCGGGCCTCGTTCCTGGAACTCGCAAATCCAAGCCGATAAACCACATTGTCAAGCCTTCTCTCGAGAAGCAGTATGAGCAATGAGCCGGTTACTCCGCTTCTCCTTGCAGCCTCCGCGAAATAACGGTTGAACTGCTTTTCGGTAAGTCCGTACATGCGCTTTACTTTCTGTTTTTCCCTGAGCCTTATGCCGTAGTCGGAAAACTTTCCCCGTCTGAGGGATGCTCCATGAACCCCCGGCCCTTTATTGGGTCTTTTCTGTATGGCGCACTTCGACGTATAGCATCTGGCGCCTTTGAGGAAAAGCTGCTCACCTTCCCTTCTGCAGAGCTTGCATGATGGTCCTCTGTACCTAGCCAATTATTTCCCTCCTCCTAGCGTAAAAAACTTAAACCAAACCGGTAAGCGCTTACTTTACACTCTTCTCCTTCCCGGGGGTCTGCAACCATTATGCGGAATCGGAGTTACGTCTTTTATGGTCAACACCCTTACTCCCGCGGCCTGGACAGCCCTTATAGCCGGCTCTCTTCCAGGTCCGGGTCCACTGACATAGACATTGGCTGATCTGAGTCCGTAGGTCTTGGCTTTCTTCGACGCGTCGTCCGCAACCACCTGGGCTGCAAACGGCGTCCCCTTCCTAGTACCTTTAAATCCTCGGTTCCCGGCACTTGACCAAGCTATAACGTTTCCCTGCAGATCACTGATCGTGACTATGGTGTTGTTGAAAGTAGCCTGTATGTTGACCACTCCCTGCTCAACGAATTTTTTTGTTTTCTTTCTAGTGAATTTTTTGCTCATCCGGCAACTTCCTTTTTATTTGCCCGCCTTTTTCTTCTTCGCTATTGCTGTACCCCTGCGCCCCTTTCTCGTTCTCGCGTTGGACTTGGTTTTCTGCCCCCTCACAGGAAGTCCGGTTCTGTGCCTTATCCCTCTGTAACAACCTATCTCCACAAGCCGTTTTATATTGAGTTGAACCTCTTTTCTCAGATCACCCTCAACCGTGTATTCACCCTCTATTATGGCCCTGAGTTTTGTCACTTCCCGGTCATCGAGATCTCCCGATCTCTTATTTACGTCTATACCCGCCTTTTCCAGTATGACATTCGAAGTCGCTTTACCTATACCGTAAATATAGGTGAGACCTACCTGCACTCTCTTGTTCAGCGGTATATCAACCCCTGCTATTCTAGGCATTAAAACAGTTTCTCCTCAGCGCGCACATCATCCCTGTCTCTGCTTATGTCTTTTGTTGACGCAGATCACCCGTACCACACCCTTCCTCCTGATGATCTTGCACTTGTCACATATTTTTTTAACCGAAGCTCTAGTTTTCACCTTAAATTCCTTGCAATCATTTCTTCAGCCTGTAGGTGATTCTTCCCTTGGTAAGATCGTAGGGAGAGATCTCAAGTTTCACCCTGTCTCCGGGCAAAATCCTTATGAACCTCGTCCTCATCTTGCCCGAAACGTAAGCCAGCACTTCGTGGTTGTTCTCTATCTCTACCCTGAACATAGCATTGGGCAGAGCCTTGGTTATAGTTCCTTCAAATTCTATCTTCTCTTCTTTCCCGTTCTCCATATCTTCCTTTTCAATGAATCCTATCGGTAAGAATCTCCGGACCGTTGTCAGTGAGAGCTACCGTGTGCTCAAAATGGGCGGAAAGTTTACCATCATAAGTTACCACTGTCCAACCGTCATCAAGCAATCTGGTTCCCTCAGAACCTTCGTTCGCCATGGGTTCTATGGCGATGACCATTCCTGAACGCAGACGGGCGCCTCTTGCCGAAGACCCTTGTACAATGAAGTTCGGCACCTGAGGTTCCTCGTGCAGTTTTCTGCCTATTCCGTGTCCCACATAATCCCTCACAACTGAAAAACCATTATCCTCAACATAGTTCTGTATCTCTCTTGATATATCCGCAACTCTGTTTGAACCGCTCATCATATCTATGCCTCTATAAAGAGAAGATTCGGTTACCTGGAGGAGATTCTTCGCTGCGGACCCTATACTGCCCACGGCGACCGTGATCGCCGAGTCAGCGTAGTAACCTTCAATAACGGCACCGAAATCTATTCCCACTATGTCTCCGTTTTTAAGCACTTTTTTTTTTGAAGGGATACCGTGAATCACCTCTTCGTTGACGGCAAAACACACGGAAGCGGGATAATCGGAATAGCCTTTGAATGCCGCCTGAAAACCTCCCGACTCGCACATCCGCTCTGCAACTTCATTAAGTTCCCAGGTAGTAACTCCTTCCCTCACTTCCTGCTCAAGCCTTGCCAGAACTTCAGAGACCGCCTCACCCGCAAACCTCATCTTTTTAAGTTCTTCCTTGTTTTTGAGATGAATCATTGTTTGTTGAGCCCCAAAAGCACCCGGTCTATTCTCTCGGCTATCTCTTGTATATCTCCGACTCCGTCAATCCGGTACAATGCACCGGATTGTTCGTAAAAATCCCGAAGAGGCGAAGTCTGATCTTTGTACACCTTAAGTCTGTTTCTTGCAATATCTTCCGTGTCGTCCGTGCGACCTTCTTTTTTCTGACGGCTGAGTATACGCTCTACGACTTCCTCATCCGGAACCTCAAGAAAAACTACCGCGTCAATACCATCACCGGAATCGGACAGAATGCCGTCAAGCGCTTTCGCTTGATCAATCGTTCTGGGAAACCCGTCAAGCATAAAACCTTTCCCTGAGAGCATGGATATTTTCCGCCTTATTATCTCAGTTACGACTTCATCCGGAACAAGCTCTCCCTTATCCACAAACGACTTGGCCTGAAGTCCGACTTCCGTTTCACTTCTTACGGCCTCACGAAGCACATCTCCTGTGGATATATGTTCAATACCGTATTTTTCGCGTATGAAACCGGCCTGCGTTCCTTTGCCCGCTCCCGGTGGTCCAAAAAGCATCAGTCTCATGACTTCCCTCACGAACTAGAACCTATATCTCTGAGGTTCCTTCATCCCCCTTTTCTTCACCAATCCCTGATAACTGTGAGTTATAAGAAACGACTCGATCTGCTGCATGAAATCAAGAGTCACGCCTATCACGATCAAAAGCGACACACCTCCAAAGTAAAACGGCAGATTAAAAGGCTCACGTTCGAGAAACGCCGGCAGAACACATACAGCCGCCACATATACGGCGCCTATAAGAGTGATTTTTCCCAGTATGTCGGCTATATACTCAGAAGTTCTCCTGCCGGGCCTTATTCCCGGAATATTACCCCCGTTCTTCCTCAAATTGTCCGACAGGTCGTCCGGGTCGTAAACAATTCCGGTATAGAAAAACGCGAAGAATATTATGAGAACCGCGAAAATCAGGTTATACACAAATGAGTTCTGAAACACCATATCGGAGATGTTGCGAAGCGCGGGAACATCGGCAAACGTCAATACCGTGGCGGGAAAAATGAGAATAGACGACGCAAAAATCGGAGGAATCACCCCAGAGGGATTCGTCTTGAGAGGCAGGTGGGAACTCTGCCCTCCCATTACTTTTCTTCCGACGACCCTTCTCGGATACTGTACCGGAATCTTTCTGTATGAACGCTCGAAGAAAACGATAAGCCACATGAGAAATCCGAGAAAAACAAAGATGAGAAGTACACCCAGGACAGATATTTCACCGGTGCCTACAAGCCTCGAGAGATTCCAGAAAGCTCCCGGTATACTGGCGATGATCGAAGCTGCGATTATAAGCGACACTCCGTTTCCGATTCCGTTTTCCGTTATCTGCTCTCCAAGCCACATAACAAAAAGCCCGCCGGCCGTAAGCGTGAGGACAGTTGTGATTCTGAACATCAATCCGGGGTCCATGACCGCGCTGCCCACGGTGGCTGCGCCCACTCCTCCACGTTCAAGCGTAACTGCGAGCATGAAGCCCTGGATAAGGCATATAAGCACAGTGCCGTACCTGGTGTATTGGTTTATTCTTCTTCTTCCCGCATCCCCTTCTTTCTGCATGGCCTCGAGACTCGGGAACGCCTTTACGAGAAGAGACATGATAATCGAGGATGTAATGTAAGGCATCACACCCAAGGCGAATATGGACGCCTGCTCAAGAGCTCCTCCGGAAAACATGTTGAGTATGTCGAATATGGTGCCGCGGGTCTGCTCGAACATCTTCGAGATCTGATCCGGATCAATTCCCGGAACCGGAACGAAAACCCCTGCCCTGTACACAATCAGCATAAGAGCCGTGAAAAGAAGTTTTCTGTTAAGTTCCGGAATCCGCGGAAGCGACGCGACGTTGGTACTCATAATATTTCCACTTTGCCTCCGGCGTCGATTATCTTTCGCGCGGCCGGTTCGCTGCATGCATCAACAGATACTGAAAGCGCAGCGGACACCTCTCCCATGCCTAAAAGTTTCACAGGTTTTTTACCACTCACAAGACCCGCTTCGACAAGCGTCTCCACACTCACAAGACCCGCATCCGCAAAGCGGCCAAGATCTCTGATGTTGATTATGTCGTAACTTTTTTTGAAAATGTTGGTGAATCCTCTCTTCGGACTTCTCATTTTAAGAGGGGTCTGTCCGCCTTCAAACCATCTGGACACTCCCCTCCCCGAACGAGAACCCTGTCCCTTGTGTCCCTTTCCGCATGTTTTTCCTTGAGAACCTGCGCCTCTTCCGACTCTCTTTCTGCCGGATTTCGACCCCGTCACTGGTGAAAGTTCGTTAAGCATTCCGTTTCCACTCCACTTGCGTCATCATATCACTGAATTGCATCGTAATAACCCGGAAGATCCAGATCCTTTATTTCCCTGTTCCTCATCTTCGCAATCTGCTCCGGAACCTGCAGTTCTGAAAAACCCTGTATGACCGCCATGACGACATTGAGCGGATTTCTCGACCCGACGACCTTTGAGAGAACATCGTGTATTCCGGCAAGTTCCACTACAGCTCGAACCGCCCCGCCGGCGATAACTCCGGTGCCGGGCGCCGCCGGAAGAAGCATTACTTTGCTTGATACGTACTGAGTGCGAACCCCGTGAGGGATAGTATTTCCGTTTCTCGGCACTTTTATGAGACTTTTCTTGGCTTTTTCAACGGCTTTTCTTACAGCGTCAGGAACTTCATTCGACTTGCCGAGCCCCGCACCGACAATTCCATCGGAGTTGCCCACTACCGCGAGAACGGTGAAATGGAATCTTTTCCCGCCCTTGGTAACTTTGGCAACTCTCCTTATGTGAACAACCTTTTCTTCCAGTTCAAGTTCCGCCGCATCTATTTTCTGTTCTGCCAAAACAAAAGCCTCCCTGTCTTCCTTGCTAAAATTCCAGTCCGGCTTCGCGCATACCGTCGGCAAGAGACTTCACTCTTCCATGGTAGGCGTATCCGCCTCTGTCAAAGCGCACTTTCCTTATACCTCGCTCAACCGCCATTTCTCCCAAATGCCTGCCTACCTCTCTCGCCACCTCGCTTTTTTTGAGGCCGCCCGCAGAAAGTCTCTCTCTGGTCTTTGCGCACACGGTAGACGCATTGAGAAGGGTTGTCTGAGACACATCATCCACTATCTGGGCGTATATATGCTTCGCAGAGCGGAAAACGGATATTCTGGGAATGTCGGAAGTACCGCTTATTCTTTTTCTTACGGCAAGATGTCTTCTCTTGCGCGCGTCATTTCTGCTCTTTTTCCTCGTCATCACTTAGCCGCTCCGGCCTTTCCAAGTTTGAGTTTCAACTCTTCTCCGTCGTAACGTACCCCTTTCCCCTTGTAGGAGTCGGGCGGCCTTACCTTTCTTATCCGCGCCGCAGTTTCTCCCACCAGCTGTTTGTCAATCCCGTGAATGGAAAGCAGCGTTCCCCTCTCCTCCACTGTCGCTTCAATTCCATCCGGAAGCGGAAAATCAACCGGATGGGAATACCCCAGGGAGAGTTTCAGCGATTCCTTACCTACAAGATCAACCTTGTAACCGGTTCCCGTGATGCGAAGCACTTTGGTGAATCCGTTGCTCACCCCTGCAACGCAATTATCAATAAGGCTGCGCGTAAGACCGTGAAAAGCCTTGATTCTTTTTTCCTCGTCTCTCCTTGAAACCACAACAGCCCCATCCGCCACCGAAACGCTTATTCCTTCGGGAATCGCGACTTCAAGATTACCTCGGGGGCCGCTGACCATTACTTTTCCTTGTTCGGAAATCGCCGTCACTCCATCGGGAATAACTACAGGTTTTTTACCTATTCTCGACATCTTGCCACCTCAAATCACAGTACAGAGAACCTCTCCGCCTATATTCTGAGCCCTTGCGTTCACTCCGGTCATTATCCCCTTGGAGGTGGACAGTATCGAAATACCCATTCCTCCCCTGATCCTGGGAATGTCTTTTCCACCTGCATAAACCCTTCGAGACGGCTTGCTGACTCTTTTTATCTCGTCTATGCCCGCTTTGCCGTCAGCTCCGTATTTAAGTCTGACGTTGATGGTTTTCTTCGCACCGTGCTCAGCGACGCTGTAGTCCTGTATGAACCCTTCTTCCGCCAGGACTCTGACTATCTCGGTTTTTATTCCCGAACCCGGAATCTCCACCCGGTCGTGTCCGGCCAGAAGAGCGTTCCTTATTCTACTCAACATATCTGCAATCGGATCAGTCATATTCCTTAAAACCCCACTTAAAAACTGGCCTTTCTGACGCCGGGGATATGCCCTTTGCTCGCAAGAGACCTGAAGCAGACCCTGCAGATACCGAACTTTCTCATAAAGCCTCTAGGTCTTCCGCAGAACCCGCAACGATTAACCGCCCTCACGCCGAATTTCGGCGGCTTCTTTGATTTCTGAACTAATGCTTTCCTTGCCATAATCCCTCTCTTCTAGTTTTTTGAAAACGGCATGCCGAGACACAAAAGAAGTTCAAGTGCTTCTTCATCCGTTCTCGAAGTTGTAATGAGGCTTACATTGAGTCCCTTGTTATACTGAACTTTGCTGTAGTCTATCTCGGGAAAAACCAAAACCTCTTTTATTCCCAAAGTGTAGTTGCCCGACCCGTCAAAAGATCTGCGGGAAACTCCTTTGAAATCCCTTATCCTCGGAATCGCGAGATTTACCAGGCGGTCAAAAAACTCGTACATCATCTCACCCCTTAGAGTTACCATGCAACCTATAGGCTGCCCCTCTCTGAGTTTGAATCCCGCAACGGATTTGCGCGCCCGCGTAACCACAGGCTTCTGTCCGGTTATACCGGCAAGCTCATCTGCAGCTTCATCTATAACTTTGTTCTGCCTTCCCGCTTCGCTCAATCTTCCAAGACCCATGTTGACCACTATTTTCTCGAGTTTCGGAACCTGCATGGGGTTTGAGTACGAAAATTTTTCAATCAAAGCAGGTATAACCTCGTTTTTGTACAATGTCCTTATTCTCGAAATCATTTCTTCAGATTTCCTTTCCGGTCTTTCTGTCCACTCTGACCTTAATACCGTTTTCCCCCGCTTTGTATCCGACCTTCACCGGAACTCCCGCATTCGTGTCGTAGATCATCAAATTCGATATGTGTATACCGGATTCCTTTTCAATGATGCCGCCTCCGGGGTTTTTCTGGGTGGGTCGGCTGTGTCTCTTCACAATGTTGAGTTTCTCGACAAACACCCTCTCGGAATCCCTGTCAACGCGAAGCACCCTGCCCGTCTTCCCCCTTTCCTTGCCGGCCGTTACGTAAACGGTGTCTCCGGCCTTTATATGAAATCTTCTTCTCCTAGACCCCATCTTCACACAACCTCCGGAGCAAGCGAGATTATTTTCATAAAACCCTTCACCCTGAGTTCACGGGCAATCGGCCCGAAAACCCTAGTTCCCACGGGTTCGTTTTCCTTATCTATTATCACAGCCGCATTATTGTCGAAACGCACATAGGTTCCGTCAGGTCTTCTCTGCTCCTTTCTCACTCTGACGATAACCGCCTTGTAAACAGAACCTTTCTCCACCTTGGACTTAGGAATTGCCTGTTTAACGGAAACCACGACAACATCTCCCAGGCGGGCATATTTTCTTCCCGACCCCCCGAGCACTTTTATGCAGAAAAGTCTCTTCGCACCCGTGTTGTCGGCCGAATCCAGATATGTGCTTGACTGAATCATTCTTCTTCTCCCGCGCTTCGAGAGGAATCGGGAATTCCCGAATCAGACCTCCGCGGCACGATCAACTATCCTGCTCACTCTCCATCTCTTGGTTTTACTGTAGGGCCTCGACTCCATTATCGAAACCCTGTCCCCGACCTTACACTCGTTTTTTTCGTCATGGGCCTTGAAAAGTTTGCTGACTCTTATCTGCTTCTTGTAGCGTCCGTGGCTCTTTATCCTCTGAACCTCGACAACCGCGGTTTTATCCATCGCGTCGCCCACGACAACGCCCATTCTCGTCTTGGATTTTCCTCTCTCCATGGAATCAGTTCCCCTCTACTGCGCTTCTCTGTTTCTTTATTGTAAGTATCCTCGCGATCTCTCTTTTAAGTTGCCCTATCCTTGCGTTGTTCGAGTTCTGCCTTACGGCAACTTGTATTCTGACGTTAAAAAGTTCCTCCGCCGCGTCGCGATAACGCTTGTCAAGTTCATCCGCGGTGAAGTTTCTGAGTTCCTCTGTTGTGGGCATCAGATAACTCCCTCGTTCTCTCTCGACACTATTCTGGTTTTGAGAGGAAGTTTATATGAAGCGAGTCGCAGAGCGGAACGCGCCAGACTCTCTTCAACCCCCGATATTTCGTAAAGAAGTTGCCCCCTTCTCACCGGAGAAACATAATGGTCGACATCGCCTTTCCCCTTCCCCATCCTGGTCTCGGCGGGTTTTTTGGTGATCGGCTTTGAGGGGAATATTCTTATCCAGAGATTCGCCCCCCTTTTCACATGTCTCGTTATGGCGATACGAGCAGCCTCGATCTGTCTTGCGGTTATGTTGCCGTTTTGAACCGTCTGTAACGCGAGGTCTCCAAAAGCGAACTTCACTCCTCTGGTTGCGGCTCCTCTGTTTCTGCCTTTAAACTGCTTTCTGTACTTTGTCTTTTTGGGCTGAAGCATCGGCAATTATCCCTTGGCGGACCTCTGTCGTCCTGAATCCGTTTTTTTCTTTATTATCTCACCTTTGAATATCCACACTTTAACCCCGATTATCCCGTAGGTAGTTGACGCCTCGGCAACTCCGTAGTCAAGGTCCGCCCGCAATGTTCCGAGTGGCACCCTTCCTTCCCTGTACCACTCCCTTCTCGCTATTTCAACCCCACCCAAACGCCCTGAGACCATAACCTTTATTCCGAGCACTCCGGCGCGTATGGATGAGGAGAGAACTCTTTTCATCGCCCTTCTGTAGGCGACCCTTCTTTCAAGCTGAAGAGCGAGATTCTCCGCAACCAACTGGGCGCTAGTCTCGGGCCTCTTGACTTCCCGGACATCAAGAAATACACCCTTGCCGGTCATTTCCTGAAGCGTTTTTTTGAGTTGATCTATTTCGTATCCCTTTTTTCCTATTATGACTCCGGGCCTTGCCGAGTAGACCAGAACCCTTACCTTGTCGGCCGCGGCCCTTTCAATCTCTATACTCGAGATAGCGGCCTGATAAAACGTCTTCTTTATATAATTACGGATATCTCTGTCTTCACTGAGAAGAGATCTGTACATCTGCTTTTCGGCAAACCACTTGGAATCCCAAGATCTGGTTATTCCGAGGCGAAGCCCTATAGGATTTATTTTCTGACCCAACTTAAAATTCCCTCTGTTCAAGTACTATAGTTATGTGACTCATTCTGGTCTTGCGGGCGAAAGCCCTTCCCATCGCTCTCGCCTTATAACGTTTGAGAGTCGGCCCATTGGTCGCGTATGTCTCCTTTATGTAGAGGTCCTGGTCCGAGTAACCGCTTTCCTCCGCATTAGCCAAGGCTGATTTGAGAATTTTACGCACAAGCGGAGAAACCCTCTTTCGGGTGGAACTCAGTATCGAGGAAGCTTCCTCAACGCTTTTTCCCCTTACGAGATCAAGAACCAGCCTCGCCTTTTTCGGCGAAACTCTCGCATATCTATGAACTGCTCTGGAAACCATGCTGCTATACCTGCAAATTCCTATCTTTTCTTAGCCTTGCGGTCCCCCGCATGACCATGATATGTCCTTGTGGGAGAAAACTCCCCGAGTTTATGTCCGACCATCTGCTCCGAGACAAACACCGGAAAGAATTTGGTCCCATTGTATACGGCGAAAGTCATCCCTATCATCTCGGGGATTATCATTGAGGCCCTTGACCATGTTCTGATAATCTTCTGGCTTCCCGTACTCTGCGCCTGTTCAACCTTCTTCATAAGTTTTTCATGTATGTAAAGACCTTTTTTGCTTGATCTCGGCATAAGATGCTCCTGCGGTTAATCCATCCCGTAGCCGACCCTTCTCGGCTTCACCATGTATTTGTCCATTCTCTTGCTGTTTCTCGTTTTCTTGCCTATCGTGATCCAGCCCCAGGGAGAAACAGGATGGGGGTTCCCCTTGGTCGCCTTACCTTCTCCTCCGCCATGAGGATGATCAATCGGGTTCATCGCCACGCCCCGCACCGAAGGTCTTATGCCCTTGTGGCGAGACCTGCCGGCCTTGCCTTGAACTACAAGCTCGTTTTCGGTGTTCCCTATTCTGCCGACCGTGGCCATACAACGAAGATGAACCAGCCTTATCCCGCCCGAGGCCAGTTTCACTTGAGCGTAATCACCATCTTTGGCTACTATCTGCGCAGAGGAACCGGCGGAACGGACAAGTTTTCCGCCTCCTCCCGGTCTCACCTCTATATTATGAACAACTGTACCCACCGGAATTCTGTCTATCGGAAGAGCATTCCCCGGTTGGACTTCCACATCAGGACCGGAACTCAGCGTGTCGCCCACCTTTATGCCTGCAGGAGCTATTATGTATCTCTTTTCACCGTCTTCGTAAGAAAGAAGAGCGATTCTCGCGGACCTGTAGGGATCGTACTCAACGGAAACAACCTTTGCCGGAATCCCGTACTTGTTCCTTCTGAAATCAATTATTCTATAAAGCCTCTTATGTCCACCGCCTTTTCTGAAACTTGTGATTCTTCCGTTGGAGTTGCGGCCCGAGTGTTTTTTCAGAGAAACGGTAAGGGGTTTATGCGGAGTTTTCGAGGTTATTTCCTCAAAGTCGAATCCGGACATGAATCTTCTTCCCGGAGAAGTAGGGTTGTATTTTTTTATTCCCATGATCAGATCCCTTCAAACAGGTCGATTTCTCCATCCTTGATTTTTACATACGCCTTTTTAACCGCGGACTTCTTTCCGACTAGTCGCCCCAATCTTTTGACTTTTTTCCCCTGAAGCACCAGAGTTCTCACTTTATCAACCCTTACACCGAAGATCTTTTCAACGGAATCCTGTATTTCCTTTTTATTCGATTTTCTGTCAACCGAGAAAACATACCAGTCGTTTTCCCTTGCTCTTGTGCTTTTTTCGGTTATCAGAGGAAACTTTATGACGGAACGCGGGTCTTTCATGACAATCTATCCTGTATTTTTTCCACCGAATCGCGCACCATGACCAGATTCTCGTGTCTGAGAATATCGTAAACATTGAGTCCTTCGTCCCGAAGCACTCTGACATCCGGGATGTTTCTCGCCGATTTGCTCAAATTCTCGTTGTCGGAAGCAATAACGACAAGTGCTCGGGAAAGTTCAAAATCACTGAGAAAGCGCGATACCTGTCTGGTCTTTATCTCGGGGAGGTCGAATTTGTCGAGTACAACAATCGCGCCTTGACTGAAACGGCTGGAAAGAGCCGATACAAGAGCGCCTTTTCTTACTTTCTTGGGAATCGTATAGGACCAGTCCTTCGGCTTAGGTCCGAACACAACGCCTCCCTTGCGCCATATGGGAGACCTTCTGGACCCCGCCCGCGCGCGACCCGTATGTTTCTGCTTCCACGGCTTCGACCCGCCGCCCCTGACTTCCCCTCTCGTTTTTGTAGAAGATGTTCCGGATCTTCTCTTGGCAAGTTGCCAGTTGACAACCTCATGCAGAAGATGCTTTTTGACCGGAGACTCGAAAATCTCGGAACTCAACTCCATGGTCCCGACCTTCTTCCTTGAGATATCATAGACATCAATTTGCGGCATTCGATACTCCCCTGGATGTACGTCTGATATACACGGTCCCCCCGACCGGACCCGGTATCGAACCCTTGATGAAAAGAAGATTCTTCTCAGTGTCCACATCGACTACCTCGACACCTTGTATCGTGACGTTCCTTCCACCCATGCGACCCGGCATTTTCAATCCCTTCCAAACCTTAGCCGGATAGGATGCCTGTCCTATAGAACCGGGTCTCCTGTGGGCCATACCGCCATGAGACATCGGTTGTCTCGAGAAGTTATGACGTTTTATAGTTCCCGCAAAACCTTTCCCCTTACTTTTTGAGGTTACATCCAGAACATCCCCGATACTGAATATGTCAACCTTCACCACATCTCCGATTCGGCAATCGTCCTCAGTGGCGAAAAACTCTTTTAACTCCGAGGTCGGGTTAACTCCAGCTTTGGCGAAATGACCTTTAACGGGTTTATTCACCCTCTGGGGCTTTTTCTCTCCGAAACCCAACTGAACGGCCTGATAACCGTCTTTATCCACAGTCTTTTTCGCAACCACGGAACACGGTCCCGCCTCAACGACCGTGGTGACCACCTTCACCATGTCATCGTTGAAGAATTCAGTCATCCCTCTTTTTCTCCCTATCAGTCCCTGAATCATTTCTACGAGCCCGTCAGTTTTATCTCTACTTCCACGCCGGAAGCGAGATTGAGTTTCATAAGTTCATCTATCGTCTGCTGCGTAGGGTTAAGTATATCGACAAGCCTTTTGTGCGTCCTTATCTCGAAATGCTCTCTGGAGTTCTTATTCACGTGAGGTCCGCGAAGCACGCAGAATCTGTTTATCTTAGTCGGAAGAGGAACCGGACCTGCCACTCTCGCACCGGTTCTCTTCGCAGTATCGACTATCTCATCTGTGGAATTGTCAAGAATTCCATAGTCAAAAGACTTGAGTTTTATTCGTATCTTAGAAGCCCTGCTCATCGCTATTCAACAATCCGGGTCACCACACCGGCGCCCACAGTCCTTCCGCCTTCTCTTATCGCAAACCGCAACTGCTCCTCCAACGCCACCGGCGCTATCAACTCCACTTCCATACTCACATTGTCCCCGGGCATCACCATCTCCACACCCTCAGGCAGTATCACACTCCCAGTCACATCCGTCGTCCTTAAATAAAACTGCGGCCTGTATCCGGGAAAAAACGGCGTGTGCCTTCCCCCCTCCTCCTTCTTCAACACATACACCTCCGCCTTGAACTTCCTGTGCGGCTTCATACTCCCGGGCGCAGCCAACACCTGCCCCCTCTCCACATCCCCCTTCCCTATACCCCGCAGAAGCACCCCCACATTGTCCCCGGCCTGCGCATCATCCAATATCTTCCGAAACATCTCCAAACTCGTCGCCACCGTACTCACCGTATCCCTGAACCCCACTATATCTATCTCGTTCCCCGCAACTATCCTCCCCCTCTCCACTCTACCCGTCACCACCGTACCCCTGCCCGATATCGTGAACACATCCTCTATCGCCATCACAAACGGCTTGTCCATATCCCTCTCAGGCTCAGGCACATATCCGTCCACACACCCCATCAACTCCATCACCTGCCCCACCGCATCCTCATCCCCCTCTATCGCACGCAACGCACTCACCTTCACCACCGGTATGTCATCCCCCGGAAACCCGTACTCGCTCAACAACTCCCTCACCTCCAACTCCACCAACTCCAACAACTCCTCATCATCCAACATGTCCACCTTGTTCAACGCCACCACTATGTACGGCACACCCACCTGCCTCGCCAACAATATGTGCTCCCGCGTCTGCGGCATCGGCCCGTCCGGCGCACTCACCACCAATATCGCCCCGTCCATCTGCGCCGCCCCCGTTATCATGTTCTTCACATAATCCGCATGCCCCGGACAATCCACATGCGCATAGTGCCTGCCCTCCGTCTCATACTCCACATGCGCTATGTTTATCGTTATCCCCCTCTCCCTCTCCTCAGGCGCCTTGTCTATGTTCTCAAACTCCACATACTCCGCCTGTCCCCTCTTCGACAACACACTCGTTATCGCCGCCGTCAACGTCGTCTTCCCATGATCCACATGCCCTATCGTCCCTATATTCAAATGTGGCTTGCCCCTCTCAAATCTCTCCTTAGACATCTACTCTCTACCTCCGTTGAGAAAAGAACATAAACATACATCAACTCGCATTCGCAGTCTGCTTCAACTCATCAGCTATATTCGCCGGAAGCGCGAAGTAATGGGAAAACTCCATAGTAAACGAACCGCGTCCCTCGGTCATCGACCTCAGATTGGTCGCGTAGCCGAACATTTCTCCCAAGGGAGCTTCTCCTCTTACGGCCTGCATAGCGCCTCTCATTTCCGTACTGCTGATCCTTCCTCTTCTGGAACTCAGATCACCTATAACCGTTCCCATGTGAGCTTCAGGAACTACTACTTCAAGCTTCATCACCGGCTCAAGCACAACGGGTGAAGATTTCTGTACAGCTTCTTTGAAAGCCATCGAGCCGGCTATCTTGAAAGCGATTTCAGAAGAGTCGACATCGTGGAAGGAACCGTCGTAAAGGGTAACGGCGACATCCACCACCGGATATCCGAAAACCACGCCGGTTTCCATCGCTTCCACTATCCCCTTTTCCACGGCAGGGATAAATTCTTTCGGAATAACGCCTCCCTTTATCTGATCGTTAAACACGAACCCCTCTCCCCTCTGAAGCGGCTCCAGCCTTATTTTCACATGTCCGTATTGACCGCGACCACCGGTCTGCCTTATATATTTGCCTTCAGTAGAAGCGCTTGCCGTTATCGTTTCCCTGTACGCCACCTGAGGCTTTCCCACATTGGCGTCCACATTGAACTCTCTTCTCAGTCTGTCGACTATGATTTCAAGGTGAAGTTCGCCCATACCGGAAATAACCGTCTGCCTAGTTTCTTCATCGGTGTTTACCTTGAAGGAAGGATCCTCCATGGCAAGTTTGCTCAGCGAAAGACCGAGTTTTTCCTGGTCGGCGTTTGATTTAGGTTCTATAGCAATTGAAATAACAGGGTCGGAAATATGAAGGCTTTCAAGAATGACGGGGGCCGAGTCCGAACAGAGAGTGTCTCCGGTAAGCGTATTTTTAAGTCCCACGGCTGCGGCTATGCCTCCGGCTTCTATCTCCTTTATATCTTCGCGCTTGTCCGCGTGCATCCGAAGAAGTCTTCCGATCTTCTCGTTCTTGAGATTAGATGAATTGTATACCGTCGTTCCTGACTTGAGTTTTCCTGAATAGACCCGGAGGTAGGTGAGTTGTCCTACGAAGGGGTCGGACATGATCTTAAAAGCAAGTGCTGAAAAAGGTTCGTTCTTATCCGGTTTTCTTTCAATTTCATCCTCCGTTTTGGGGTGAATTCCCTTTACCGGAGGAAGATCTATCGGGGCGGGCATATAGTCGACTACCGCATCCAGAAGCAGCTGGACTCCTTTATTCTTAAAGGCGGAGCCCAACATCACAGGCACTATCGCCGCGTCAACCGTCTGACGTCTTATGGCCTTGCGGATAATATCCTCGGAAACATCCTCTCCGCCCAGGTAGAGTTCCATGATTTCTTCATCGTTGTCCGAAAGTGATTCAAGAAGTTTTTCCCTGTACTCCGTAGCCCGGTCTTTTGAATCCTCTGGAATCTCGATGAACTCGAACTTAGCTCCTAAACTTTCGCTGTCCCACACGGCCATACGCATTCTTACAAGATCAATTATTCCTGCGAACTCATCGCCGTCGAACCAGGGAATCTGAAGACAGACGGGGTTCGTGCCAAGTCTTTCCACCATCTGATCCACGACCTTATAGAAATCAGCGCCGATTCTGTCCATCTTGTTCACAAAACACATTCTGGGAACGGAATAACGGTCGGCCTGTCCCCACACGGTCTCCGTCTGAGGCTCAACACCTCCGACGCAATCGAATACGACCACGGCGCCGTCGAGCACTTTCAGCGACCTCTCCACCTCTATGGTGAAATCAACATGGCCGGGAGTATCAATTATATTTATCCTGCAGTCTTTCCAGAAACAGGTCGTCGTAGCGGAGGTGATGGTTATTCCCCTTTCACGCTCCTGTTCCATCCAGTCCATGGTGGCCGCGCCTTCATGAACCTCACCTATTTTGTAAGTTATGCCCGTATAAAAGAGAATTCTCTCCGTAGTGGTGGTTTTGCCGGCATCTATATGAGCGACTATTCCGATGTTTCTTACCTTATCTATTGGAAAAACTTGTTCCGACACCTCGATCCTCCAAGGAAAACTACTACCACCTGTAATGGGCGAAGGCTCTGTTGGCCTCGGCCATTCTGTGAATATCCTCTTTTTTCTTTACGGCACTGCCTCTGTTTTTGTGAGCATCCATTATTTCCGCGGAAAGTTTTTCCATCATTGATTTTTCCGATCTCGCTCGGGATGAATTTATAAGCCACCTGATTCCCAAGGACTGTTTCCGAAAGGAATTCACTTCCATGGGTACCTGGTAATTTGCTCCACCCACCCGCCTTGATCTCACTTCGACAGCAGGTTTGATGTTGTCAAGAGCCTCGTGGAAAACTTCAACGGGGTCTTTTCCAGTTTTTTCCTTTACTATGTCGAGCGCTCCGTAGAAGATTTTTTCCGCCTTGCTCTTTTTACCGTCGTACATCAAACCGTTTATGAATTTGGCCGCTATCAAATCACCGGTTCTTGTATCCGCAAGAGTTTTTCTTCTCGTCGCCCTAGATTTTCTCGGCATATTCTTGTTTCCCCAACCTACTTAGGCTTTTTGGCTCCGTATTTCGATCTTCCATTTCTTCTGTTGGCGACCCCGGTGGAGTCGAGGGTTCCCCTCACTATGTGATATCTCACTCCCGGAAGGTCCTTAACCCTGCCTCCCCTGACAAGAACAACCGAGTGCTCCTGCAGACTGTGGCCTTCTCCGGGTATGTAGCCTGTGACCTCTATGCCGTTTGTAAGCCTTATCCTAGCCACTTTCCTCAAGGCCGAATTAGGTTTTTTCGGAGTAGTGGTGTAGACCCTCACGCACACTCCTCTTCTCTGCGGACATCTCTGGAGAGCCCTGGACTTGCTTTTCTTCTTTACAGTCTCTCTTCCCCCATTCAACAACTGACTTATCGTAGGCATAAATTGATTCCCTGAATTTAGATAATCTTACTATTAATGTCGAAAAAGATTTTCAATGTCAAATAAAAACATCAACAAGACACCGCCGCCTGAAATAAAGGGATGATTATATTACAGAAACATAAGGAGTTTTCAATACAAAAAATAAATTTCACAAAAAAACTTCGCTTCGCGATAACTTCATGGGTCGATGCGGAAGTAAAACAAGCAAACTACCGGAGACGGGAGACGGCCTTTGCTCCGATATCAGATCTGAAGACAAGACCGTCCTGGAAAACGGAATCGACCGCATCGTATGCCTTACGGATTGATGTCTCCAAGGTGTCTCCCAAAGTCGTAACCCCTAAAACTCTTCCGGCGGCCGTCACCAATGAGTTCTCGCGGAACCGGGTTCCCGCATGAAAAACCACAGTGTCTTCGGTGTCCGAAAAACTTTCAAGATTTCTTAGTCGAACACCTTTTTTATAACTTGCGGGGTAGCCGCCGGAGGCGAGCACAACGCATACGCTGAAGCCATCTTTCCATTCCACGGCGCATTGCGGAAGCGAACCACGAGCTACAGACAGAAGCATCGGAATCAGGTCGGATTTCATCTTCATCATAAGCGGCTGGGCTTCAGGGTCTCCGAAGCGGCAGTTGAATTCAAGTACCTTTATGTCCTGACCGTCTATCATAAGCCCGGCGTAAAGCACACCCCTGTAAGGTCTTCCTTCGGATTTCATGGCACGTACCGCGGGAATCATTACTTCGTCAATTATTCTCCGCCGCAGTCCTGAATCAACAAGCGGCGCGGGAACATAAGCTCCCATTCCTCCCGTGTTCGGCCCCAGGTCGCCGTCAAGAAGAGGTTTATGATCCTGGGACGGCTCAAGAGGAACCACGGTTTCACCGTCCGTAAGAACAAAAAACGACGCTTCTTCTCCCGAGAGAAACTCCTCCACCACCACCTTCACTCCCGCATCTCCGAATGCTCTGTTCACCATCATGGAACCGACAGCGTCCTCTCCGTCCTTCCGGGACCTGCATACAACAACTCCCTTGCCGGCTGCAAGTCCGTCCGCCTTCACCACGAACGGAGGGTCCGCTTCCCGCACATAATCAAGGGCTTGTCGCGCATCCGTGAAAACAGCGTACTCCCCGGTGGGAATACCGTGTTTTTTCATCAGATTCTTCGAGAAGCTCTTACTTCCCTCGATATCCGAGGCGGCGGCGGACGGTCCGAAGATAACAAGTCCCCGTTTTTCAAAGAAATCGGTTATTCCCCCGCAGAGAGGCTGCTCGGGTCCGACAACCGTAAGGTCTACGGATTCGCTTTCTGCAAATTCGGCGAGCGCATCAAAATCCGCGGCGGAGATGTCGACGCATTCCGCGTGGCGGCTTATGCCCGCGTTTCCGGGAGCGCAGAAAGTTTTTTCCACAAGCGGGCTTAGACTTATTTTCCAGCAGAGAGCATGCTCTCTGCCTCCGCCTCCGATGACCAGTACCCTCATCTGAAAATCTCTTGGTTCAAGTAATGCGTATTAAACTTTGAATTGCAACACTTGGGACTAGTGTTGCTTCGTTCTGATAAGATTTTCAGATAACTTTACCATGCCTGTTTATTTATACGAGTTCCTTGGATCCGGTATAACTCAGATTTCACGATAGATAAGTAGTTATAGTTTATTGAATTATCCAGGGATTTTCAGTTGTTGTCCATTAGACAGATGCAGACTGTTCTACAAGGCAAAATTACGCCGAGCAGATCCAGTTTCCTTGCCGAGGCTCCTTATCCCGAGTCCAAATCACGGTCTGAACATCCCGAAACCACTACCAACCGACAACTGTAAAGCCTCTATCACAACAACTGAATTTTCCTATTGAATTACCCTACAAAGTGTGCCTACTGGTAAGGTCAACACTTCGGGATTCCAAAAGCAGACCGATCCGTTTTCCCTGAGTAATAGTTGTTGTTCATGTGTAAAGTATACAGTAAGTATTTCCGTTTCTGTTTTACACTCCCATATCATCATTTCCTCGATTTCCTCTTCTTTGAAATCTATCATCTCCTCTTGATATTCAGTTTCAACAGGGGAACCGCATGCATAAGCGGAGAAGGAAAGAAATAGAACAAGAAACAAGGTAGATAACTGTTTCGCCATCTGAGTATTTTCGGGCGTTGTATAGCTTCCTTAGTCAGTTGATTTAGTTTGAACTTCCAGAAAAATCTATCTGTCGTCCGTCATAGGCTCTGGTGCCGTGCCACCCGTCCCCCCATCGTCTCTACCCAATCAGTCCACCAAGAGGAGTGCTTAGATGTTTGGTACTTTGCGTATTTCTGCCGTTTGAGTTGGAACAAACTCACCGTAACGTGTGAGAGGTCTGTCGAAAATTCACCTCCTACCAATTCTTCAGGTTTCGAGTACGACGATCGATAGTGTGACAACTTATCAGTGTTCTGCAAGAGGTCCGAGATGATAATAAGGTGCACAGGCTTTGTGTTGTTCTCCACCTGACTGCTATTTGCGTGTTCGGGAATAATAACTGCAATGGTTTCGATGATGAACGATCGGGGTTGCACCTCGCTCTCAAATTCCGGGAACAAACGAAAAATCTTGTCTTCAAATTGCTTCCAACGCCGCTCGGTTATAACTTTCCCCTGTGTACATCCCGCCCAGATTTTTTGTCGCTCTTGTCGCTCTACTGGATTGCCTACGGGATTGCATGACCGGAGCAACTCCTTAGGTTCATCAGAATTGGTTAGTACATAGAACGTCAGTCGTTCCCCTTTTCTTACCGCGAGCGAATCGTGGCGTCCTCTTTCCGACGGATGGGTCATCTCACGCAGAATACGCTTAATCTCTGCTTTGTGTTTATTGCTGAGCGGGTCTGAAGTATCAAGCAGTACTATAACTTCCCGACTTGGACCACCGTTTTTCGGACACCCTTGTGCATCGGTCTCTTCTCCTTTGTTAATCAATGAGACGATCATCAACGCAACAACGAAAAAAACTGCAGTTATACCGAATAACTTAGCCCTTAGACGAGCCTTGGACTTGTTTGCTTCACGTGACGACCCTCTGCTCATTGTTGGAGTTCATCCTCCCGTGCGATCAAGTTTTTGAGTTTCGGGTATCTATCCTGAGCCTTCTTATACGCTTCCAGTATCGCATTGTTAGCTTGATGAAAATGGTTAAAGGCATCCCAGTCCGGCTTAGCCGGACTGTACCCTTCCCATACCGGCAGTTCAAGCATATCCAAGTCGATGGTATACCGTTCGCTAAAAAACTTTGGAGGATCAGTTGTACGAACCTTCTCGTTTTCCGACCGATACGCCGCTAGGATAGAATCCAAGTCGCGCTGATACTGACTAAGTTCTGTACGGAGTTGTCGTACAATTTCTTTTGCCGTCTGGTTAATCAACTCATTGTTATCTCTCTTGTTCTGTAATTTATTTCGCTCTTTGTTGATTCTCTCGACCCATGCTTGGTAGACGGCATTAAGATCATTTTGCCGTTGCAAGACCTCCTGATTGTACTCTTCATTATGTTCGGTTGCTGCCCGATGCATCGCTCCGTACCCTGGATAAAGGTCATCACGGTTCAACCATTTTGACGCGGCGAACACACAGCATCCGACACCAATCAGTACGAGAACCCAAGACTCTACGCTCTCAATCCCGAAGGGAGCACGCAGAAAGTCTTCTACGGCCTCGTCCATAAGTCTTTCCGAGGTAGTATTTGTTTCCGACAACTCTTTTAAATCTGTAATGCTGTCTCGAAAATGTCCAACAAGCAAGTTCCAGAAAACCATTCCTATAGACCCGATACTTACCATCATTAATCCGCTTATCTTTTGCGACAATATTATCGAGTTTGTCCGTCGCCATCCTTCACCCAACATAAATCCTAAAAATCCAGCATTCACTACGCCAATCGCTAACATGACGGTAATTGCGCCCAACCATCCCTGTTCGTGCAAATCCGCAAGCATCATTGCGTTTACTACCGCTTCAATTGCAATGATGCCTATCAGCCACCAGTACCACGTATCTTTTTCATTGTACTCCGCTACACGATCAAGTTCTGCCTTCGCCCTGAAAGTCTCTAAAGCCTCCCATGAGTCCCGAGCTTCGCGTTCCTTCCGTGCAAGAACAGATTGATGCTTTTCTCCTTGGTCGGATAGTTCTCGGACCCCTTGATCTTTCAGTTCTCTCACCTTGTGCTGAAGTAGGGCCATTTCCTCATTTGACTCAATTTCAAGAGCGTATCGTTGTTGTACGAGATAATTGCTCACAGACTCATGGCAAGTTTTAGCCCGCTTATTTACCCATTCAATTATCTTCATATACATCTGATTCGGTTGATCAGCATCCGATTGCGGGAAGTTCTGCTTTCCGTCCGCGTATCCAGCCTCTCTTATCCCGTTTTCCTGAATCCAGCGATCAGTATCAAGGTCAACATATTTCTGCGTTGTCCCATTCCATCCAGGAACAACTTTCCAATTGTCGACACTAGGGTTTTCTTCTTGGATATTCACTTATACACCCTCCTTTGTTCTTGGCTCCATGGCCGGCAGAGGAATCTAAAAGACGGTCGGACAACGGACCGCTCATCCCCATAGCAAGTTGGTATTTGAGAATTATTTTTTGGGTATGGCGAACTGCTTCTGAACTACTTGGTTTAACGGGCACCACATAAATTAGAAACAACTGAAGAAGAGTGCTACAACTACTATGCGGCGTAGATTCTCTACAGGATGCCCAAGGACCCTTCCTTTTCCTTATCAGAATCCAAAGACGGGGGGGGGTAGAAAGTCAGGACGGTAATAAACATAACTGCCGTGTAATATACCCGAGTTTTATGAAATAACAAGTATTCAAGCGAATATTTTTTCAATTCATAGTCATATTATAGTGTCGGGAAATCAACTGTCGCCAAAAAGTGTGAAGTCGTGGGCCTGCGCAGTCAGTAAACAGGTTCTTCTTTTGTCATACAGTGAATAGCTCCGAATCCCCAAGCCAAGTCAACGCAGTTGATTCCTACAACATCTTTTCCCTGAAAAAGTTCTGACAGTATTCCAAGCGCCTTGGTGTCTTTTAGGTCGTCATATACGGGAACGAGAACTTTTTCGTTTGAGATGTAGAAATTAGCATAGGTAGCAGGGAGCCGCTCTCCGTTGAAAAAAAGAGGGGAAGGCATAGGAAGGGGGATTATTTCAATTTTCCCCCCGTCCTCAAGTCTCAAGTCCTGCAGTATTTCAGAATTTTCCAGCAACGGGTAGTAATTCTGATCTTCGGATCTTTCCTCCCTACACAAGACAACAGTTGATGGACCGGTAAATCTGCATATATCGTCGACATGGCCATTCGTATCATCTCCTTCTATTCCTTCATTTAACCAGAGAACATTGCTAACTCCCAGATATTTATGGAATATCTCCTCATAATCTTTTTTCCCGAAAAAAGGATTTCTCCTCTGTCTTTCTGAACTGACTAGACATTGTTTTGTCGTGATCAGAGACCCCTTTCCGTTTACATCAACGCTTCCACCCTCGAGAACGACATTCCTTCCAAGATGAACAGGTCTCTGCGATTTAAGACCTGACACTTCGGCGATAAAACTCGGAACTAGATTGTCGTTTCCCCAATCCGGATACTTCGCCCATCCGTTGAATCCGAAGTCAAGGATGGTCGGGACACTCGAACCATCTCTTACGAAAAAAGGGCCCGAGTCCCGTATCCAAGATCTGTCTGTAGAACAATTATAAAACCGTACGTTGGCAAGGTCGATCAGACCCTTCTGAAGAAATATCTCGACTCGTTTTTGCATCCGCGCAGAATCGACAATTATTTTCACTTTCTCCGATTCTGAAAGGTGGGTTATAATCTCGCGGTAAACCCACTTGATTTTTTGGAATTTCCCCGGCCAATCGCTCTCGTTCTGCGGCCACACAACCCATGTGGCGCCGTGAGGCTCCCATTCAGCCGGCAATCTGAGGCGGTCCAATCGAGAATCAATCAATTCCGGTTTTTCGAATCGTTGTCGATAAATCTTTGCTGAATTTCTGAGTATGTATCGATTCTACGGTCACGAAGAAAAGGCCAGTTTCTTCTTGTTTGCTCAATTTTCCCAATGTCAATGTCGGCCAGTATTATCTCCTCTTTATCTCCCGATGCCTCGGAAATCACCACTCCCTCAGGATTACACACAAAAGAGTTCCCCCAGAAGTTTATACCCCCACCGTTTTCTCTCATGTGCTCAAAACCCACCCTGTTTGCCGTTGCCACATAGATTCCATTCGAGATGGCGTGAGCGCGCTGAACCGTTTTCCAAGCTTCAAGTTGGACACTCTTGGATTGTTCGTCTTCATCCGCACGCCACCCTATGGCGGTCGGATAAAAAATAATCTCCGCTCCCTTTAGCGAGACTATGCGCGCGGCTTCAGGAAACCACTGGTCCCAGCAGATAAGGGCGCTTATGTTCACCCTGCCGGCGGCAAAACATAAAAAACCGGTGTCTCCGGGAGTAAAATAGAATTTTTCAAACCAACCGGGGTCATCCGGTATATGCATCTTTCTGTAAACGCCATGAATCTCTCCCTCGGGACCGACCAGGACAACGGAGTTATGATATACGCCAGGCGCCCTTCTCTCAAAAAGAGGGCATAGGATAAAGACCTTTCTTTTTTTCGCCTCTCTGCAGAACCTGTCCGTTGTAGGACCGGGTATGGGCTCCGCGAGGTCAAAGCAGCTTGTGTCTTCGGTCTGGCAAAAATATCCGGTGAGGAAAAGTTCCGGAAAGCAGACTACATCCGCACCCAGAGAGCAAGCATTCTCTACACTTGATATAGCTTGTTTGAGGTTTCCTTCTCCGTCTTCATGCGCGTGGGACTGTATAAGGGCGATTTTGAAACTGCTCATGCGAGTACGTTAACTTCTAAATGTCGGTCATGTAAAGACAATTGACTTTTCACTCTCTGATTTCCATAAGTGAAAAACGATTTTTCAAATTATTTTTTTCTCAAACCCGTATTTTCTAACTGTTTTTTTGGTTAAACACCATTTTTTAATTATATTATCAGGACAGTAATTGTTTTAAGAGATAATTCATTTGGAAATAAAAACTTCAGGAACCCATCCTGCCGGCTATGATCATTTGCTGAGCAGATTTGATCTGACATCAATGCCCAGATGGCACCATTCCTCAGTTGCAGATGTCGGCGGTCGAAGGCGGAAGGCACTGGACGAACATCGCACCGAGGATATTTACCCGGTGCAATACTGGCCTGGTGAAACAGTTGGAGACCACCTTGAATTTGCCTTGAAGTACGACGGCGTAAATTTGGGTTGCTTAAAGATTATCTTCGGTGCCGCAGGGGAAACTGAAATTGCGGATTACGTAAAATCCAAGCCGACCGGGAAATATTCCCGGCGTATCTGGTTTCTCTATGAATTTTTAACCGGTTACAGACTTCCCGTAGAAGACCTTGCTATAGGAACTTACCTGCAGTTGCTCGAACCCGAGAAATACTACACTCTTGCTCAAGGAAAAAGGTCCAGAAGGCACCGCATCATTAACAATCTACTCGGAACCGAAGAATTTTGTCCGATCGTCAGAAAGACGGAAAAACTTAAGGAAACGGACCCGGTCAGATTTCTGAGGAGATGCGAAGATATAACCAGACTGTATCCTCCGCGACTGCTTAGAATGGCTCTGGACTATCTTTACAACAAGGAAACTAAATCTTCCTTTGAGATAGAGAACATCAAACCCGACGCCACCCGTACTGAAAAGTTCATAGATTCTTTAAGCACGGCAAAGAGCAAGGATTTCTGCGACAAGGAATCGCTGATTGACCTGCAGAATCAGATTGTAGACTCACGTTTTAAGAACAAGGACTATCGGACTATTCAAAACTATGTAGGTCAGACAACTTCCTATCGGAAGGAATACATACATTATGTCTGCCCTAAACCGGAATATCTTCCGAGTCTCATGCGGGGGCTGTTGAAATGTCATCAACTTATAATGGAAGACAACGTATCAACTGTTGTCCATGCCGCGGTAATTTCTTACGGTTTTGTTTTTATCCATCCGTTTGAAGACGGTAACGGTCGGATACACAGGTTCCTGATCCACAATATTCTCTGCATTCAGGGAATGGTTCCGAAAGATTTGATGTTTCCCGTATCCGCCGTAATGCTTAACAACGCGGAAGATTACAACGACTCTCTGGAGAAGTTTTCGCTTCCGATAAAGCGACTTGCCGAATACAGTCTGGATGAACTTGGTCAAATGACAGTCCATAACAATATGGAGCAATGGTATCGTTATATAGATATGACGGCGCAGGCAGAATCTCTGTGCAGATTTATAGATCAGACGGTAGAAAAAGAGTTGGTGGAAGAGTTAAGTTTTCTTGCCAGTTATGACGAGACTAAGAGGATGATTCAACATGTTGTCGATATGCCCGACCGTCTGATAGATTTATTCATTCGGCTTTGTCTTCAGAATAACGGAAAATTGTCTGCGAAAAAAAGAGAATCTCATTTTTCTTTTTTGACCGATGACGAATTAGTTTCAATGGAGAACGCATTGAGGGAAAAATATGATGACCGTATTTAATGGCAACTCCATGGATAAGTTCACCACTATTCGTTCTAAACTGAGGTTTAAGGATGATGATGGGAAAGAGTATCCGGAATGGGAAAGCAAGACATTGGGTGTACTGTTCGAAGTAAGTGTTGGTGGAGATATTGAAAAAACTCATTTAAGTGAAGTCAAGGACGAGAATTTTTGTTATCCCGTTTATGCAAATTCCGAGAGGCTTAAAGGACTTCACAGTTATTCAGACCAATTTCGAGTTGCTCAAGATTGTATAACTGTATCTGGAAGAGGAACCCTTGGTGTGGCACATGCTCGCTTTGAAAAATTTTTCCCAATTGTGAGACTTTTAGTATTAATGCCAAAAACAAAGTCTGATTTAATTTTTTTTGAACATGCAATAAATGAGTTACGCATATTTAATGAAAGTACTGGAGTGCCTCAATTAACGGCTCCTCAGTTGAAAAAATACTATATCAATTTCCCAACTTTTAAGGAGCAACAAAAGATCGCCGATTGCCTGACTTCTATCGACGACCTGATCACTGCTCAGTCCCGGAAAGTCGATGCATTGAAGGCTCATAAGAAAGGTCTGATGCAGAGGCTGTTTCCGGCGGAAGGTGAAAAGATGCCCGAGCTGCGGTTTCCGGAGTTTCGGAATTTAGGGGGGGGGGTGGAAGCAAAAGAGATTAGGAGATATTTCTAAGATCAGCAAAGGGAAAGGGATTTCGAAAAAAGATGTTACAGACAACGGGGCAGTAAAGTGTATTCAGTGTGGTGAACTCTACACCCACTACGGAGAAACTATTTCAAATGTTATTTCCAGCACAGAAGTTCCCGTTTCTGAACTGGTTATGGGTAAAATAAATGATGTAGTTATTCCTGCCTCTCATACAGCATCGGCTTCTTGTATATGCGTTGATGGAGTTGCATTGGGGGGAGACATAAATATCATCCGCAGTCAGCAGAACGGAATATTCTTGGCATATTATTTGAACACACCTACCCAAAAAATGAGACTTTCAGATTTGGCACAAAAAACGACAATCATTCATTTATATCCAAGTCATCTTAAGTTGCTTACACTGGGAATCCCCTCCCTGAGCGAGCAGCAGAAGATCGCCGACTGTCTGACTTCTATCGACGACCTCATCACTGCACAGTCTCGGAAAGTCGAAGCATTGAAGGCTCATAAGAAAGGTCTGATGCAGCGGCTGTTTCCCTGCGCGGATGATGAACCGGCCCGGGAGCCCGCGGCATGACGGAAAAAGAACACGACCTTGGTAAAACCCTCTGGGGAATCGCGGACAGGTTACGGGGTTCCATGGATGCCGACGACTTCCGCGACTACATGCTTTCGTTTCTGTTCCTGCGCTATCTCTCGGACAACTACGAAGCGGCCGCCCGAAGATTACTGGAAGAGGACTACCCCGACACGGACGACGACAGACGCTCGCCCTTATCGGTCTGGTACGACAGCAATGCTGAAGATGTACCCCTTTTTGAAAAACATATGCGCAGAAGAGTGCACTATGTGATCAGACCGGAGTATCTGTGGGCAGGTATAGCCGAGATGGCGAGAACTCAAGATGAGGACCTGCTCGATACTCTTGAAAAAGGCTTCAAGTATATAGAAAACGAATCTTTCGAGACCACGTTTCAAGGTTTGTTCTCCGAGATCAACCTCAGTTCCGAGAAACTGGGTAAAAGGCACAAGGAACGCAACGACAAGCTCTGCACTATCATAACGACAATTTCGGAAGGCATTGCGGAGTTTTCAACCGACAGTGATATACTGGGCGATGCCTACGAGTACCTGATAGGGCAGTTCGCCGCCGGTTCCGGAAAGAAAGCGGGAGAGTTCTACACGCCGCAGCAGATTTCCACCGTTCTTTCCCGGATTGTCACTCTGGACGGTCAGGAGCCGGCCGCAGGGAAAAAGAAGAAACTCGACAGAGTGCTGGATTTCGCATGCGGCTCGGGTTCGCTGCTGCTCAATGTCCGTCATCAGACGGGTAAGGACGGTATCGGCAGAATCTACGGTCAGGAGAAGAACATCACGACCTACAATCTGGCGCGGATGAATATGCTTCTGCACGGGGTCAGGGACACCGAGTTCGAGATATTTCACGGTGATTCGCTTCTCAACGACTGGGATGTCTTCAGGGAGAGGAATCCCGCAGGAAAACTGCAGTTCGACGCGGTGGTGGCCAACCCGCCGTTCAGTTACCGGTGGGAACCGGAAGAAGCGACGGGTGAGGACTTCAGATTCAGGAACTACGGACTGGCGCCGAGGTCCGCTGCGGACTTCGCCTTTCTGCTGCACGGCTTCCACTTCCTGAACGACGAAGGTACGATGGCGATTATTCTTCCGCACGGAGTTCTGTTCAGAGGAGGAGCGGAAGCGCGCATCCGCAGGAAGCTGCTCGAAGACGGACATATAGACACGGTGATCGGACTGCCTGAGAAGCTGTTTTTCTCAACGGGTATTCCCGTATGTGTTCTGGTTCTGAAGAAGTGCAGGAAACCGGATGACGTGTTCTTCATGAACGCCGCCTCGGAGGAGAACTTCGAGAAGGACAAGCGCAGGAACCGTCTGCTTCCCGAGCACATAGAGAAGATAGTGGAGACCTACAGAAACCGCAGGGAGGAGGAGCGTTATTCCCGCCGCGTGTCGATGGAGGAGATAGAGAGAAATGAATACAATCTGAACATCTCCCGGTACGTGAGCACGGTGAAGCCTGAACCGAGAGTGGATCTGACGGAGGTTAACGGGGAACTGATTGATTTGGAGGAAACCGTAGTTTCCGCCGCGGTCGGGCATAATCTTTTCCTTGAAGAGCTGGGACTGCCCGCACTGCCGGTCGCGGGCAGCGGAGGAAACTGAAACAGGCGAAGATATGACGGATACCCCATTGAAAACATTGTTTTATAGAAAGCCAATCCCTTAGAAACCAATGAAAGACAATCCCCAGATTGAGTTCGCAAAAGAACACGGACTCACGGAAGATGAGTACGAGAAGATAGTCGGAGTTCTCGGCCGAAAACCTAACCCGACGGAAATCGGAGTGCTGGGGTCCATGTGGTCCGAGCACTGCTCATATAAAAGTTCCAAGATACATCTCAGGAAATTCCCTACTTCAGGAGAGCGGATTATTCAAGGACCGGGGGAAAACGCGGGAGTGGTGGATATAGGAGACGGCGACTGCGTCGTGTTCAAGATGGAAAGCCATAATCACCCGTCATTCATAGAGCCGTATCAGGGTGCGGCCACCGGAGTCGGCGGAATACTTAGGGATATATTCACCATGGGCGCAAGACCCGTAGCGCTTCTCAATTCGCTTCGTTTCGGAAATCCCCATCTGCAGAAAACAAAGTTTCTCGTCGAGGGGGTGGTCTCAGGAATAGCGGGATACGGAAACTGCATGGGAATTCCTACCGTGGGAGGAGAAATATATTTTGATGACTGCTACAACGGAAATCCTCTTGTAAACGCACTCGCGCTCGGAGTGACAAAAACAGAAGGTGTTTTCCGCGGATATGCATCCGGAGTGGGGAATCCGCTTATATACGTCGGATCAAAGACGGGAAGAGACGGAATACAGGGAGCTATTATGGCTTCTGATTCATTCACGGAGCAGGCGGAAGAAAAAAGACCCGCCGTGCAGGTGGGAGACCCTTTTACGGAAAAACTCCTTCTTGAGGCATGTCTTGAGCTTTTCAAGACCGACTGCGTTGTAGGTATACAGGACATGGGAGCGGCCGGGCTCACCTCGTCGTCTACCGAAATGGCCGACCGCGCGGGGACCGGTCTTGAAATAGAAATAGAAAAAGTACCGTGCCGCGAAGAAGGCATGACCCCTTATGAAATTCTCCTTTCGGAATCCCAGGAAAGAATGCTTATAGTACTGCACAAAGGAAAGGAAAAAACCGCAGAGGATATTTTCAGGAAATGGAATCTTGATTTCTCAATAATAGGAAAAGTAACAGATTCAGGAAACCTCACGATAATTGAAGAAAACAGAACAGTGGTGAACATTCCTATAGATCTTATAACTTCCGGGGCGCCGGTCTACGAAAGACCGATGAAAAAGCCCGACTATCTTGAAAAAATAGAAATTCCCTGTGCGCAGAACCTGCCTGAACATCAAGATCTTCAAAAAGCGTTTCTGGATATTCTTCGCTCTCCTACGATTTCGAGCAAGAAATGGGTTTATGAGCAGTACGATTACATGGTGAGTACGGATACCGTTCTGGGTCCGGGCGCCGACAGCGCGGTAATAAGAATCAAGGGAACACAGAAGGCGGTGGCGATGACATCCGACGTGAATTCCAGGTACTGCTATCTTGACCCCCGCGAAGGAAGCATGGCGGCAGTTGCGGAAAGCGCAAGAAACCTGGCTTGTTGCGGTGCGGAACCTGTCGCGATAACAGACTGTCTCAACTTTGGAAATCCTGAGAATCCCGAGATAATGTGGCAGTTCGCGCAAAGCATCGAGGGAATATCCGAGGCCGCAAGAATATTCAACACTCCCGTCGTAAGCGGAAACGTAAGTCTCTATAACGAAACAGAAGGAATTTCCATCTTCCCTACCCCGACAATAGGCATGGTAGGTCTGGTAAAAGATGTTTCGAAAATCGTCAGACCGTGGTTTCAGAACCCGGGTGATATTGTGCTGCTTCTCGGAGGAAGTATCGGAGAGGATATAGGAGGAAGCGAGTATTTGAAGACCGAACATGGAAAGATCTGCGGAAGACCGCCGGCAGTTGATCTCAAGTCCGGGAAAAATCTCGTGGAATTATTGCTTGAGTGTACGGAACAAAGTATATTAAAGTCCTCGCACGACATATCAGAAGGCGGATTCGCCGTGGCTCTTGCAGAATGTTGTTTTAATCCGGACGGCACAAGGGGGGTTTCCGTAAACCCGTCTGATATAAATGAAAATTCTCTTAGAAACGACTTTCTTCTTTTTGCCGAGACGCAATCAAGGGTAATAGCAAGCATAGATCCGAAGAAGATGAACAGAATGAAAGAGATATCAGTTCAATTCGGTGTGCCTGTAATTGTTGCCGGAGCGGTTACGGACGACGACAGGTTCCGCATCGGAAACTTGATTGATATGAGCGTCTCGGCAGTTTTCGGGGCATGGTCTTCCGGTTTCGAGAAAAACCTTTTATCCCAAGACGGATAACAATGGCGAAGCTGCGTGAAGAGTGCGGAGTCTTTGGAATATACGATCATCCGGCAGCGGCCAACTTCACCTACCTGGGACTTTACTCCCTTCAGCACAGAGGACAGGAAAGCGCAGGCATAGTGTCGACCGACGGCGAGAGGCTTTATTCCCATCGGGAAATGGGGCTTGTGACCGAAGTGTTTGACGAAGAATCCATATCCCTCCTGAAAGGTTCTACAGCCATAGGCCATGTCAGGTACTCGACGACAGGGTCAAGCAACAATAAAAACACCCAACCTCTCATGATGAATTATGAAAAAGGAGAGCTCGCGATCGGACATAACGGGAATCTCACTAATTCCAAGACCCTGCGCTACAATCTCGAAAAAGAAGGTTCCATCTTCCAGTCAACCACGGATACGGAGGTGATAGTGCACCTTATAGCCCGGTCAAAGGAAAAGACATTCCTCGGAAGAACAATAGAAGCCCTCGGTAAATGCAGAGGGGCCTACTCCCTCGTATTTCTTACTCCCAAGGGACTTGCGGCCGCCCGGGACCCTCATGGATTCAGACCTCTTGTGCTGGGGAAAATAGATAATTCCTACGTTGTGGCCTCTGAAACATGCGCTTTTGACCTCATAGAAGCGACTTTCATAAGAGAAATAGAGCCTGGTGAGATAGTGCTTGTAAATAAAAGCGGAATCAGATCTTTTAAGCCTTTTCAAGAGGAAAAGCGGAACTACTGCGTATTTGAAAACATATACTTCTCGAGACCGGATTCGTTTTCCGGAGGACAAAATGTTTACCAGATGAGAAAGAACATGGGACGCCAGCTCGCAATCGAGTATCCTGTGGATGCCGATATAGTGGTAGCCGTTCCTGATTCAGGAACTCCCGCCGCCATGGGATACGCCGAGCAGATCGGAATTCCCTTTGAAACGGGGTTCCTGCGAAGCCACTATATCGGAAGAACCTTTATCGAACCTCAGCAGGTAATAAGAAACTTCGGTGTGAAACTCAAACTAAGCGTGATAAAGGAAGTCATAAACGGAAAAAGAGTGGTGGTGGTCGACGACTCCATAGTAAGGGGAACAACAAGCAGAAAAATCGTGAAGATGATACGCGATGCGGGAGCTAAGGAAATTCACATGAGAATAAGTTCTCCTCCCATGAAGTTTTCGTGCTATTACGGAATTGATACTCCGTTGAAAGAAGAACTGATAGCCAATTCTCTGGAAGTAGACCAGATAAAAGATTACATAACGTCTGATTCCCTCGGGTATCTGAGCACCGAGGGAATAGCGAAAGCTATTTCGGGTCTCCCCGACGGAAGTCCGGGGTTCTGCTTCGCTTGTTTCAGCGGAGATTATCCGGTGGAAATAACGGACAAGAAAGTACAGCACCAGCAGATGGAACTTTTCTAGGCGCTTATAGTCCATCGCGCCTCATACCACTTCACTATGCT
This sequence comes from Thermodesulfobacteriota bacterium, assembly GCA_965204665.1. Taxonomy (GTDB): domain Bacteria; phylum Desulfobacterota_D; class UBA1144; order Nemesobacterales; family Nemesobacteraceae; genus Nemesobacter. The sequence goes on from OZ242002.1 coordinate 82,822, forward strand.
CTCAGCATACACCAACACCACTTCCCCTTCCGTGCTGAGCAACACCCAGTGTAACTGTTCGGTTTAGTCTGAACATGTTGCTCTTTTGCTTTGTCAATAATCTCAATGGGTTAAGATAAACCTGCTCTTGAAGTTCGGTTTAGTATAGGTCGGATTCTTTAGAGTTATGTTCTAATCTGGTGTTCGGCAGTTTTTGAAAAAAAGCGGCGTATCCGGTTAATTTGAATTCAGCAAAATTCCAATTAACAGGAGGATACGCCGCTATGGGCAGGAAATATAAAGTCTCTGACCGTGAAGGTCAAAAAGAGTTTTTGGATTCATTGGAAAGCATTTTCAGAAAATTCGTCGGCAGGGAGGAGACTCGAACAGTAATCGACGGGTCCCGCACTCAGAGACGACCGGACTCCGGATTCGGCAGTCCTGAACAGGTCTGCGATGACCTCAGTGATCTGCTGAGCCGGTCGGCTCGGTTTCTTCTTGGTTATGCAATCAGAATGGAGTCGGAAGAATATCTGCGGTCCCAGGACGACAGACAACTTGAAGACGGCAGAGCCGCGGTGATCCGCAACGGATATCACCCCGAACGGGATGTGCAGACGGGTATAGGCCCCGTATCGGTACGCATACCGAAGGTGAGATCCCGGGACGGTCGGCCTGCCGTGTTCCGTTCGGCTGTCGTGCCTCCGTACGTGCGCAGGGCTGCGAAGATTGATTCGTCTCTGCCGTGGCTTTACCTGCAGGGGCTGTCCACGGGGAATATAAAGTCCGCATTGGAAGCCCTTATAGGCCCCGAGGCTCGGGGTTTTTCCGCGGCTACGGTATGCAGGCTCAAGCGCGGGTGGGCTGAGGAATATGATAAATGGCGCAGGAGAGACCTCGGCGGCCACGACTGGGCTTACATATGGGTGGACGGTATACACAGCAGGGTGCGCGGGGATGATCCCGGGTTGTGCACGCTTGTGGTGATAGGGGTGGACGAAGCGGGCAGGAAGCACTTCCTTTCCATTGAAAACGGAGTCAGGGAATCAAAGCAGAGTTGGCGCGAAGTGCTGCTGGATCTGAGGGCCCGCGGGATGGAAGAGCCGAAGCTTGCAGTGGGCGACGGAGCTCTCGGGTTCTGGTCCGCCCTTTCGGAAGTTTACGGGGAAACGCGGGAGCAGCGCTGCTGGGTGCACAAGACTGCGAATGTTCTGAACTGTCTTCCGAAGACTTCTCAGAAAAAAGCGAAGAGGAATCTTCACGACATATGGCAGGCGGAGACGAAGGAGGAAGCGCAGAAGGCTTTCGATCTGTTCATAAGGATGTACAGGGACAAATACCCGAAGGCTGTTGAATGTCCGGAGAAGGATCATGAGCGGCTTCTGACCTTTTACGACTTTCCGGCTCAGCACTGGAGAAGCATAAGGACGACGAATCCGATAGAGTCCGCCTTCGGAACCATACGGCACAGGACAAGGAGAACCAGGGGGTGTCTGAATTCCGAGGGGATGCTGCACATGATATTCAAGCTGGGGATGTGCGCGGAGAAAAGCTGGCGGAGGCTCAACGGATTCGACTTCGTGGGGAAAGTGATAACGGGTGTGAAATTCAAAGACGGGATTGAGGAGACAGATCAGGAAAACGAAGAGGTGAATTCAAATAACTGGAGCGCCGCTTGATCACGCAAACACCAGATTTGACAATAACTCGATTCTTTACCCGTCGCAGACTGTGTCTAATAAGACTTCTCCGATTGTATCCGCGTTAATCTGTATCCATGGGGATGGGTTAAATGTCCGGTCGGAAAATACTCTTTTAGTTAGGTCTTTGCTGATTTCTCTTTTTATTGTGCTTCTGTTGTTTTCACAGTCGCTTATAACAACTACTTCAGTCCAAACAACTGGATAGATGCCATCTTTTCGTGCGGAAGTTTCAGTATGGGTGACTAGTTGCCAACTAATCAGATAATCGGTCGTCGCGTCTACCGTTACGGAATTATAGTCAATATACCATTTATTGACGACGTTATTGTTTTCGTCTACTGCTGTCCCGATAAAACTCCACCTCAAGGGAACCAGAGAAGGGAATCCTTCATCGTCCAGCAAGTCCGGGTCGTTTACTGGCGGGGCGGGTTTCACCGGTGACGGGCCTGCCGGGCCTATATCCGGTGGAGTTCCAGACCCGTCACCATCACCATCGCCGCCCCCACAACTCACGACAAATAAACTCAACAAGAGAATAATAGATAATTTCTTCATAATACGGCCTCCTCATACAAAGATGCTTTGTTTATTTACGCAGAGTCGGAGCCGACTATCCATTCCCGTTAACTCTAGCCTGAACTTTCGGAAAAAAACCACCTGTTTTCGGCTGTAACTTCCTCATATTACTTTATTTATCACCGTTTTCTGAAGTAATTTTGTACCCATGTATTTATTGTTTTTTCTCGCTTTTCTTCCTTGACAATCCTTTTATAACCATTATACTTAGTAGCCATGTACATAGAAAGCGTCCCGAACAGAAACTCTCCTCCCGCCGTACTGCTGCGGGAATCTTATCGTGAAGGCGGCAAAGTCCGTAAACGCACACTCGCCAACCTGTCCAAATGGCCGCCTGAAGTGATTGAAGGACTGCGCGTGCTGCTCAAAGGCGGTCGTGCTGTCTCCGACCCCTGCGAAGCCTTCGATATAATCCGGTCTCTTCCGCACGGACATGTCGCAGCTGTTCTCGGAACATTACGTAAACTGAAACTTGACCGCATAATCGGCTCTTCTCCATCTGCACGGCGTGAACATGTTCTGGCACTAATAGTCGCCCGCATACTCTTTCCGGGCTCAAAGCTGGCCGCTGCACGAGGATCAGCCTCCGACACCGCAAACAGTTCTCTTGCCGAGATACTGGACATAGAAGGTGCGGACAAAGACGATCTCTACGATGCCGTGGACTGGTTGCTGCAGCGTCAGAGCACCATTGAACGGCGCCTGGCCGAACGCCACTTACAAGACGGAGCTCTTGTACTCTACGATCTCACATCCGCATACCTTGAGGGAAAGTGCTGTTCTCTTGCACAGTTCGGATACTCGAGAGACGGCAGGAGAGGGAAGATGCAGATAGTATTCGGCCTGCTGTGCAATGATGAGGGATGTCCCGTTGCTGTTGAGGTCTTCGAAGGAAACACCGCCGACCCCGGGACATTGAGTGTACAGATCGACAAGATACGTAATCGCTTCGGGCTGTCCCGTATTGTACTTGTCGGTGACAGGGGCATGCTGACCGAGGCACGCATCCGTGATGAGGTGGAGCCTGCGGGGTTGGACTGGATCAGCGCGCTGCGTACAACGGCCGTCAGCAGTCTGGTTGTATCCGGCGCTGTGGATCTCCCGCTGTTCAGTAAAACCGACCTGGCCGAGATAAGAAGCGATGACTATCCCGGGGAGCGTCTGGTGGTGTGTCACAACAAACGTTTGGCGTTTGAGAGAAAGAACAAACGTGAGGTTTTATTGAAATCTACCGAAAAGCTGCTTGATTCCATTGTTGATGCGACCAGGCGGGACAAGCGCAGACTCGAAGGCAGGGAAAAGATTGCGCTTCGGGTTGGAAAGGTGATCGGCAGATATAAGATGGCGAAGCACTTCGAGTTCGAGATTACGGACAACTCATTCGTTTATCGGCGTAAAAGCGATTCCACAGCGGCTGAGTCAGCTCTTGACGGTATATACATAGTGCGCACCGGCGTGCCTGCAGGTGAACTTGATGCCGAGCAGACTGTGCGGGCCTATAAGAGTCTGAGTGCGGTGGAGCGTGCATTCCGCAGTTTCAAGACCGTGGATCTTAAGGTGAGACCTGTCTATCACTACAAAGCAGACCGGGTGCGTGCGCACGTATTGTTGTGCATGCTGGCCTATTATGTTGAGTGGCACATGCGCCGGAGTCTCAGACCGCTGCTGTTTGACGACGAGAACCCTGAAGAGGCGCAGGATGCGCGATCATCGGTAGTGGAACCTGCGGAGGTTTCTTCATCAGCCCGAAACAAAGCCCGGCGCAGGCGCACGACTTCAGGAGAACCTGTGCACAGTTTCCGCACACTGCTTGATGACCTGGCCACTATCTGCAGGAATAAAGTGGTGGTGCCGTCGGACAATGCCGAGCCGTTCGAAATCATAACTCAACCCACCGAGCTGCAGGAAAAAGCTTTTAAATTACTGGGGGTCAAACTGAAACGTACCCAGTAACGAACATGTCTGTTTTTTGTTTTATCAATAATATCAACAGGTTAATATAATTCTGCTCTGCAAGTTCAGTCTAGCGCATAGGTTTCAATTCTACCCCCCCCCATGTAAGTCAAGCACTTTTTCGGTGTGGAGAATTATATACTTGTAATGTCGCCGGAGTGCGGAGCCGAGAGGCGTTACCTGCGGACTGGATCGGCGGGGTCCCGTAAAGCAGTGAGGGCAGGGCAGGAGTTATATTGAAAGAATTAAGATGACACTTTGAAAAAAAAAGGGGATGGGACCAGAAAAACTCTTCTGAAGACAACACCGAGAATCCACTAACTGATCTTCAGAGGACCGCGGACGGGTGGCGTATTATTTTCAGTTCAACTCGAAATTCTCTCCAGGATTTCCTCAATCTTCCTTCTGTGGCTTCGGAACTCATCAAATTTCTTTTTTTCCTTTTCCACCACATTCCGAGGAGCCCGCTCGATAAAATCTTCGCTTGAGAGTTTACGCTCCGCTTCGTCTAAATTCTTCGAGACCTTCCCGAGTTCTCTCCTCAACCTGAAAATCTCCTTTTCAAGATCAAGCAGGTCCTCAACGAGCATGACTATCTCCACGCCGGAAACAACTTCCGATACCGACTTGCCGTCAATTTCTTCATTACCGACAATACACTTATCAAGAGAGGCAAGACCGGAAATAATTTCAAGGTTGTCTCCCAGAACATTCTCCGACCCTCTGATTTCCGGATTAAGAGTTACCGATACCTTTTCTGAAGGATGCACATTCATAACGGCTCTGAGGTTTCTTATTCCCGTAATGACGTTTTTTATAAGTTCAATCTGTTCGGATTCTTCTTTAAATATCTCATTTCGCGACGGCGGAGGATATTCAGTTTCAAGGATGCTTTCCGATTGAAGACCTTCTCTTTGTGGAAGATTGATGCCTTTTTTTCTGAAAATACTGAATATTTCCTCAGTAATGTAAGGTACGAAAGGATGAAGCGCCCTCAGAGAACGTATTAAAACTCTGACAAGCACATTCAGTGTCTGTTTCTTCGATTCTTCATCATCACCGTAAAGAGAGAACTTGGACATCTCAAGGTACCAGTCGCAGTAATCGTCCCAGATGAAGTGATAAAGAGTCTGCGCGGCCTTATCGAATTCGTAGTTCTCCATGAAATTTTCAACTTCCGCTAAAGTCGAGTTGAGTCTGGCGAGAATCCATTTATCAGAGATACCGAGAAACCGGTCATCAAGTTCCGATGCGTCTATAAGTTCCGCATCGATGTTGCTGAACACGAATCTCGACGCGTTCCATATCTTATTTATGAAGTTTCTGTAACCCTCTATGACGGGAAAAGTGAGTTTCATATCCCTTCCCTGGGCGGCAAGGGCGGAAAGAGAGAAACGAAGAGCGTCCGCACCGTATTTTTCAATGACATCTATAGGGTCTATAACGTTGCCCGTCGTCTTGCTCATCTTGCGGCCTCTGGCATCTCTCACAAGCCCGTGAACGTATACATCCCTGAAAGGCACATCGCCCGTGAACCTCAGTCCGAGCATTATCATTCTCGCCACCCAGAAGAAAATGATGTCGAATCCTGTGACGAGACAGGAGGTCGGATAGTAGTTTCGAAGCTGCTCCGTATTCTCCGGCCATCCCATAGTGGAAAACGGCCACAGCCCTGAAGAAAACCAGGTGTCGAGAACATCCGGGTCTCTTATGAGTTCTAGGTTCCGCCCGTAATGCTTTTCCGCCGCGGATGCGGCCTGATCTTCGTCCTCGGCCACGAAGACCTCCCCGTCGGGACCGTACCAAGCCGGGATGCGATGCCCCCACCACAACTGCCTTGATATACACCAAGGCTCTATATTCCTCATCCATTCGAAATAGGTGTTTTTCCAGAACTTCGGGTGAAACCGGATATCACCCCGCTCAACCCTCGTAATCGCCTCTCGGGCCAGTTCCCCCGCTTTCACATACCACTGTTCTGTAAGCCGAGGTTCCACTACAACTCCCGAACGGTCACCGTAAGGAACTGTGTGAGTCGTCTTTTCCGTCTTTACCAGGAATCCCTGTTCTTCAAGGTCCGCAACTATCGCCTTTCTGGCTTCAAACCTATCAAGACCCAGGTATTTCTTCGGAACATCACCCGTTATAAAACCACGCTCGTCAAGTATGTTGACGACATCGAGATCATTCCGCCGCCCGACCTCAAAATCATTGAAATCATGTGCGGGGGTTATCTTCACCGCTCCGGTGCCTTTTTCCGGGTCGCTGTACTCATCCGCTATTACGGGAATCTTTCTGCCCGTAAGAGGCATGACGACGTTTCTGCCCACTCTGGAAGCATATCTTCGGTCCTCCGGATGAACCGCGACGGCTGTATCTCCGAGCATTGTCTCGGGACGCGTAGTCGCCACGGTTATAGAAAGACTGTCTTCCCCTTCTACCGGGTATCTGATATACCAGTAATTTCCCTGAGTTTCTTTCTGTTCAACTTCCAGATCCGATATCGCGGTCAGCAGTTTGGGATCCCAGTTCACAAGCCTTTTATCCCTGTAGACAAGTCCCTGCGAGTAAAGATCGACAAAAACTTTTCTCACGGCCTTTGAAAGCCCCTCATCAAGGGTGAACCTCTCCCTGTCCCAATCGGGAAGAGCTCCGAGTCTTTTCATCTGCTCCGTTATTCTATTGCCTGAGTTTTCCTTCCACTGCCAGACTTTTTTCAGGAATTTCTCTCTACCGAGATCGTCTTTTGCGAGACCTTCGGATTCAAGCTGTTTCTCCACCATCATCTGAGTGGCTATACCCGCATGGTCCGTTCCGGGTACCCACAGGGTATCAAACCCTTTCATCTTTTTGTATCTTACCAGAGTGTCCTGGATCGTGTTGTTGAGAGCGTGACCGATGTGGAGCGATCCCGTGACGTTGGGAGGCGGGATGACTATTGAAAACGACGGCGCAGGTGTTTTCGTGGAGGATCTGTTAAACCCTTGAGTTATCCAGAAATCATAGATCCTCCGCTCAACATCCGCGGGGTCGTAGGTTTTCTTCATGACCGATTGGAGAAACGACACCGACAGGAAAACTTCAGTCTTCAAATGCTACTTCTTGCTCAATCACTCCGGGAACGGGGACAGGTATCTCCGGAACTTCCACCTCTATATCTATGTCCCTGTACATAGGAAGACCGGTTCCGACAGGAATAAGCCTACCGGCAATAACATTCTCCTTGAGTCCTCTGAGAACATCTTCTCTCCCCTCGCACGACGCCTCGGTAAGAACCCTGGTGGTTTCCTGGAAAGAAGCCGCGGAAAGCCAACTGCGCGTGCTGAGAGACGCCCTCGTTATACCCTGAAGAAGAGGTTCCGCAGCCGCGGGCATTCCACCATCGGCAACAGTCTTCTCGTTTTCCTCGAAGAAAACATTTTTCTCCACAGCTTCACCGACAAGCATGGTGGTGTCGCCCGGGTCCTTGATCTTCACCCTTCTGAGCATCTGTTTCACTATGACTTCTATGTGCTTATCGTTTATCTTCACCCCCTGGAGTCTGTAAACTTCCTGAATCTGGTTCACCATGTAGTTGGCAAGAGCCTTGTCTCCCATGATGTTGAGAACATCGTGAGGATTTACAGCACCGTCAACGAGCTGCTCGCCTGAAGAGACGAAATCCCCTTCCCTGACCAGTATGTGTTTCCCTCGCGGGACCGTATACTCCTTGGCTTCTCCCATCTCGGGAGTCACTATGACTTTTTTCTTCCCCTTGACTTCCTTTCCGTAAGAGATAATTCCGTCGACTTCGCTGACTACCGCAGGATCCTTCGGAACTCTCGCTTCAAACAGTTCAGCCACTCTGGGAAGTCCTCCGGTAATGTCCTTTGTCTTGGAAGTGGCTCTCGGAATCTTGGCGAGTACGCCTCCCGCCTCTATCCTGTCTCCGTCCTTCACTTCTATTACGGCACCGACGGGAAGCGGTTCGGAGTAAGGCGCGGAAGGTTTTCCCTCTTCCCCGTCTTCATCCCGGGACCCCCGCTCGGCCAGAACTTCCAAAGCCGGGTGCATCTCCAGTATCTTGGTCTCCACCACAACCCGGTTAAGAGCACCCGTAACCTCGTCCATCTGCTCTTTGAAAGTAACCCCGGATTCAAGATCCTTGAATCTCACGCTTCCGGAAAACCGTGAAATTATCGGCGTGGTATACGGGTCCCACTCGGCAAGTATCTTGCCTCTTTTCACCTTTTCTCCGTCCTTTACGTTAAGCCTCGCGCCCACAACGAGCGAATATACCTCTCTGTCGTAACCCTTGTCGTCTTCAATCGCCAACTGCCCTCTCCTGCTTATCACCACCAGTTTTCCGTCGGGCGTCTTCACGGGCTCGGGATCTATCTTCCTGAATCTTACTATACCGTCATGTTGGTTCTCAAGAGTACTTTCAGCGGCTCGATGCTGACCGGTACCGCCGATATGGAACGTTCTCATGGTAAGCTGGGTACCCGGTTCTCCGATGGACTGGGCAGCCACGATCCCGATCGCCTCCCCCATATTCACGAGTTTTCCCGTAGAGAGATTCCTTCCGTAGCAGAGCCTGCAGACCCCGTAGCGGGTCTCGCAGGTAAGAACCGACCTTATATGCGCTTCGTTTATGCCGGCTTCATCCATTCTCTCGACGGCTTTTTCATCAATCTCCTCGTCAGCGGAGACTATGACTTCTTTTGTTTCAGGGTCCAGTATGTCTTCAAGCACCACTCTTCCCAGCACCCTCTCACCGAATTTCTCTATGACTTCCCCTCCATCCACGAGGTCCTGAACCGTTATCCCTTCTATCGTTCCGCAGTCGAGTTCCGTTATCATCACATCCTGCGCGGCATCAATAAGTCTCCTTGTAAGATAACCCGCATTCGCCGTCTTAAGCGCCGTATCGGCGAGCCCTTTCCTTGCGCCGTGAGTGGATATGAAATACTCGAGAACTGAAAGTCCTTCCCTGAAATTGGAATTGATCGGGGTTTCTATTATACTCCCGTCCGGTTTGGCCATAAGACCTCTCATTCCCGCAAGCTGCCTTACCTGCGTCTTGCTTCCTCTGGAGCCGGAATCAATCATCATATATATGGGGTTGGGATTTGAACTCAGACCGACAATTCCGTCATCGCCGACCGCCGAATATAAAACCCCTACCGCGTCTTTGCCCGCCTTGAGCAGATCCTTGAACTTTTTCTCCGTTATCTTTTTGCCTTTTTCAAGTATGATCTCGCCCGTTTCAGGATTGACTACAGATTCCGAAGAAACTTTCCCGAGCAGGTCCTCCCTCCAAAGAGATTCCCTGTCCTCATCGGATTCGGATGAAATCTTATCCATCATTTCCTGGGCAACCGAGTCACTTGCTTTCGCCCAGATGTCTATCACTTTGTTGTATCTTTCTCCATCCGTTATAAGCCCTTCGCTGAACTGTTCTCTGACCTTGTCCACTTCCCCCTGAGCATCCTGCAGAAGTTTATTCTTGGACTCGGGAATAATCATATCGGTAATGGAGATGGAAGACCCCGACCTGGTAGAGTATTTGAAGCCGAGAGCTCTCAGGTTGTCGGCGAGCAGCACGGTGCTCTTGCCGCCTGTTTTTCTGAAGCATTCATCCACAAGCTGCTCTATGGCCTTTTTCGTCATCGGCTTATTCACAAAATCAAACGGAATCCCTTCGGGAACCACATCGTACATAAGAACCCTGCCGACAGTGGTCCGGTGTATTTCCTCGCCGATTTTGACCTTCACTTTCTCGTGCAGACCGATTTCCCCGAGCTCGTAGGCAAAAGCCGCCTCGCGTACGGATAGAAGACGCGACGGCCACCCCGCTCCGTTATCGGAGTCCCCTCCCCTGGTCATGTAGTAAAGTCCCAGAACTATGTCCTGCGTGGGAAGTATTATCGGCTTGCCGTGAGCGGGAGAAAGGATATTGTTCGTCGACATCACAAGTGAACGGCACTCTGTCTGCGCCTCGATTGAAAGCGGAACATGCACCGCCATCTGATCTCCGTCAAAGTCCGCGTTATAGGCGGGGCAGACAAGAGGATGCAGCTGAATCGCCTTGTCCTCTATCAGTACGGGCTCGAAAGCCTGTATGCTCAGACGATGAAGAGTCGGAGCTCTGTTGAGCAGCACGGGATGCTCCTTTATCACCTCATCAAGAGCGTCCCAAACTACAGGAGCTTCTTCATCAAGCAGATTCTTCGCTATTTTTATAGTCGCCGCGTGCCCCCATTTTTCAAGCTTCTGGTAAATAAACGGTCTGAAAAGCTCAAGTGCCATCTGCTTCGGTATTCCGCACTGGTGAAGACGCAGGTCCGGCCCCACCGTGATCACGGAACGACCGGAATAGTCAACCCTCTTTCCAAGAAGATTCTGTCTGAATCTCCCCTGTTTACCCTTGATTATGTCGCTGAGACTTTTCAACGGACGGTGGTTATGACCCAGAACAGGCCTTCCCCTTCTACCGTTCTCCAAAAGCGCGTCCACCGCCTCCTGCAGCATCCTCTTTTCATTTCTCACAATTATGTCCGGAGAACCGAGTTCAATAAGTTTTTTGAGTCTGTTGTTACGATTTATAACCCTTCTGTACAGATCATTGAGATCAGAGGCGGCGAAACGACCGCCGTCGAGCGGAACAAGAGGCCTCAGGTCCGGCGGCAGAACCGGTATATTGGTAAGAATCATCCATTCCGGGCGGTTCTTCGAATTGCGGAACGCCTCGCATATCCTGAGTCTTTTCGCGATACGCGCCTTCTTTATCGGAGATTTGGTGTCTTTCATCTCCGTTCTGAGTTCAAGAGAAAGTTCGTTGAGGTCCAGGCCCTGCAGCATATCCCTCAACGCCTCAGCTCCCATGCCTACGACAAACTCGTCCGCGTAAAGCGCTCTTTTCTCCCTGTGCTCCTCTTCTGTTATTACCTGAGCGAACTTAAGGTCGGAGATTCCGGGGTCTTTGACTATATAGGCTTCAAAATAAAGCACCCTCTCAAGATCCTTGAGGGTCATGTCCAGAAGCATTCCTATCCTGCTCGGGATGCTGCGCAGAAACCATATGTGAGCTACCGGAGAGGCAAGCTCTATATGAGCCATTCTTTCTCTTCTCACTTTTGAAGAAATTACTTCAACATGGCACTTCTCGCATGTAATACCTCTGTGCTTGAGCCTTTTGTACTTTCCGCACGTACATTCGTAGTCCTTTACCGGCCCGAAGATCTTGGCGCAGAAAAGACCGTTTTTCTCCGGCTTGAATGTCCTGTAGTTTATGGTCTCCGGCTTCTTTATCTCACCGTTTGACCATGACCTGATTTTTTCCGGAGATGCTATGGAAATCTTTATGGCCGAATAATCGGAAGGATTCTTCGGTTTTTCAAAAAACGAGTCTATATCCATTGCGATGTTCCCTCCAAATCACTGGTTATGAATCGGTTCGACTTCTTCCGCTTCCTCTTCCATGAGGTCGACGTCAAGCCCCAAAGCCTGCAGTTCTCTGCGCAGAACCTTGAAGGACTCGGGAAGCCCCGGTTCGAAATTCATATCGCCTCTTACGATAGAGTCGAAGATTCTGGTTCTTCCCGCCACATCATCGGATTTTATGGTGACGAATTCCTGAAGAGTATAGGCGGCTCCGTATGCCTCGAGCGCCCATACTTCCATTTCTCCGAGCCTCTGTCCGCCGAAGTGGGCCTTCCCTCCGAGCGGTTGCTGTGTCACCAGGGAATACGGACCTATGGCCCTCGCGTGAATCTTCTCTTCCACCAGATGGTGAAGTTTAAGCATATACATAACTCCGACGCACACCTTCTGGTCAAACGGCTCTCCCGTCCGACCGTCAAAAAGAACAGTCTTGCCGTCCCTGTTGATCCCGGCAAGTTTCTGCATTTCCGCAATCTCGGATTCCTTGGCGCCATCGAAGACAGGAGATTTGACCGGAACTCCGTTTTTGAGTTTCTTCGCCAGTTCCACAAGACTCCCACGGTCAAGCGTTTTTACAAATTCGCCCTGTTTTGAAGAATCGCCGTATATTTCCAGAAGTTTCGTTCTCAACGCCTTCTCGCCGAATTCCGTTTCGAGGTATTCATCGAGTTGTCTTCCGAGTTCTCTACCCGCCCAGCCGAGATGGGTCTCCAGTATCTGACCTACATTCATCCTCGACGGCACGCCCAGCGGATTAAGAACCATATCCACAGGCCTTCCGTCGGCAAGGTAAGGCATATCTTCCTGCGGAAGTATTTTCGATACAACCCCTTTGTTCCCATGACGTCCCGCCATCTTATCGCCGACCTGAAGCTTCCTCTTGACCGCGATGCGTACCTTCACCACCCTCAGAACCCCCGGAGGAAGTTCGTCGGGTTTACGGAACTTCTCCTCGCGCTGCTTGTAAATTTTCCTGCACTCCTCGACGCGACTTAAAACCCTCTGAACTATTTCCGATACTTTCTCACCGGCATCAGTTGTTCCCTTTTTGCGGGAAGAACGGTTTCTTTCCGCCCGTTGTTCTTCCGATCTTCTCTCGTTCGGGTCAGTTTCTCCCTTCAGCCTTATCTCCGCGATTTTTTCAATCGGCAGACCGTCTAGGATGTCCTCTGTAATTTCCTGCCCTGATTCAAGAACCTTCTTCCTGTTGACCGTAATTTTTGAAAGCGAAGTTCTGCCGACAACAATCTCTTTTATCCTCTCGACGGCATCCTTTTTAAGTATGGCGATTTCGTTGTCTCTGTCCTCATTCAGTTTTTCAATCTCAATTTTTTCTATATAGACGCTTCTCTCATCTTTCTCCACGGAACGTGCTATGAGAGTTTCAACATCTATAACGGTGCCCTGCACTCCGGAAGACACTTTGAGGGAGGAATCCTTGACATCCCCGGCCTTATCTCCAAATATGGCCCTCAGCAATCTTTCTTCGGGAGAGAGTTGGGTTTCCGCTTTCGGAGACACCTTCCCTACAAGGATATCTCCGGGCTCGACCTCTGCGCCTATCATTATTATTCCGCTGTCATCAAGATAGCGCAGCGCTTCTTCAGACACGTTCGGTATGTCTCTGGTAATCTCTTCCTTTCCGAGTTTGGTATCCCTGGCCGTGCACTCGAACTCCTCAATATGTATTGAAGTGAACGCGTCATCCTTTACAACTCTTTCGGATATCAGAATCGCATCCTCGAAGTTGTATCCTCCCCAGGGCATGAATGCTACAACCATGTTCTGACCCAATGCGAGCTCGCCCCGGTCGGTCGAACAGCCGTCCGCTATAACCTGACCTTTTCTCACATGCTGTCCGCAACTGACTATAGGAGTCTGGTTCCAGCAGGAATTCTGGTTTGAACGGTGAAACTTTATCAGGTTGTAAATATCCACCCCGCCATCTTCAAGAGTTTCATCAGTGGATTTGACGACGATTCTGACCGCATCCACATACTCCACGACTCCGTCTCTTTTCGCGACGACCGTAACCCCTGAATCCTTCGCCACATTGCTTTCAAATCCGGTTCCCACAATGGGGGAACAGCTTCTTACCAGAGGCACCGCCTGGCGCTGCATATTGGAACCCATAAGCGCTCTGTTCGCGTCATCATGTTCAAGAAACGGAATCAGCGATGCGGAAACGGAGACAAGTTGTGAAGGAGATACATCCATCAACTCAACCTCTTCTCTGGAAACAACCTTGAACTCTCCTCTCACCCTCGCGGAAACCGTGGGACGATGGAAAGACCCGTCGGGAGCAAGCGGGGCGTTTGCCTGCGCCACTTTATAGCTCTCCTCTTTAAGCGCGTTCATATAATCTATCTCATCCGTGACACGCACATCTTTTTTCTCCAGGTCATATTCTTTTATGCAGTCATCCAGCAGGTCCTGCGCCCCCGATTTCTCCGCGACGCCCCGTAATTTTTCAACATCAAGTATTTTCTCCCCAGTGTCCGGGTCCTGAACATCCAGCAGAAAACGGCTGAGCGGCGACCCTTCCGTATGTTCCGTTTCAGAGCGGCGGATCTCAAAAACTCCCCTCAATTTCTCAACCTCTTTTTTATCGAGGTAGAGAATGCTGCCGGCTTCCCCTGCGATGTCGCGCACATTCTTCAACTTTTCCTCAGTTATTTCCTCACCGAAACCAAGCGTCTTCTCCCCTGTGCCCGGATCGTGAATATCCTGAGCCGAATAATTCCCGACAGGCTTCTCGTACACCTTTCTGTACGGCGTTTGAATAAATCCTGATTCATCAACTCTTCCATAAGTGCTGAGACTTGAGATAAGACCGATGTTCGGACCTTCAGGAGTTTCTATAGGGCATATTCTCCCGTAGTGGGAAGAGTGAACGTCCCTCACCTCGAATCCGGCCCTTTCCCTAGTAAGACCCCCGGGACCGAGAGCGCTCAGTCTTCTTTTATGCGTTATTTCCGAGAGCGGGTTAGTCTGGTCCATGAACTGGGAAAGTTGACCCGTGGTGAAGAACTCCTTCAGAACTGAAGTCACTGTTTTCGGAACCAGCACTTCGTTGGGCATGAAGTTCTCTATGTTCTGATAACCCATTCTCTCCTTCACGGACTTGGCAAGTCTTCCCAGTCCGTGATAGAAACGGTCTTCTATGAGTTCTCCGACCGTCCTTACTCTTCTGTTGCCGAGATGGTCTATGTCGTCCGTACTCCCCTTGCCGCCCTTGAGATCATGCAGATATTTTACTGCGAGAAGTATATCTCCGTGGTCCAGAACCAAATGGTCCTCGGGAACATGCTCCCTCCCGAGTTTGTAATTTATCTTGATGCGTCCCACTTTTGAAAGCCTGTAGTTGTCGGATGTGAAAAACATATTCTTGAAGAAATCCCGGGCGACTTTCTGAGACGGCGGTTCGGTAGGCCTGAATTTCCTGTATATCTCTGTCACGGCATCTTCGCACGACCCCATTTTGTCGGAAAGAAGCGTAGTGCGAAGAGAACTCACGAAGGTCGTATTGTCTATATAGTAGACTCTTAGAGTACCTGTATGCACGCGCATCAGTTCCTCGAGTTTTTCTTCTGTTATTTCTTCGTTGAAATCAAGGATGATTTCTCCGGTCTCAGAGTTTTCAACAACCTGTGCGGAGCATTTCCCCAGCAAGTCTTCTACCGGAACGTGTATTGATGTGATGTCGGAGTTCTCAAGTCTTCCGAGAAAGTTTTTGAATTTTCTATCCTTCCTGACCAGGATTTCGCCGGTTTCGGGATGTTTTATGTCCTCCGCAGCCTTCTGGGAAGCGATTATCTCGGTAGTCCGCCTCTTTGCAAATCCCTCGGCTTCCAGATAAGTGACTTCCGCGGTTATATCCTTGAAAACTTTTTTATTGAAATAGTACGGGACATCAAGTTCTTTTACAGTATCTTCCGAGTTCTCAAGTTCATCCTCGCCGTCTTCCGCTTCTTCTTCCTTTGAAGAAATATCATACGGTCCCTGTTCTATTCGGAAAGTTTCAACAGGATAGAAAAAATCCATTATCTGGACTTCATCATACCCCATAGCCCTGAGCAGAACCGTGACATGAAACTTCTTTTTTCTGTCTATGCGGACATGCAGAATGTCCTTGAGATCATATTCAAAATCAAGCCAGTGACCATTCTGGGGAACTATTCTGGCTACAAAAGACCCCTTGCCGGAACTTTGATCCTTGCTTTTGTCCTGATCAAAGAAAACTCCGGGAGACCTGTGCAGTTGACTGACTATAACTCTCTCGGTTCCGTTCACTATAAAGGAACCGCTCTCGGTCATAAGTTGGATTTCCCCGAAATATATTTCCTGCTCCTTTATATCACGTATCTGTCTTTCCGCTTCGGCCGACTGCGGTTCCCCTTCTTCAGGAGAATCCCAGATTATCAAACGGAAGGTGACGTAAAGAGGTACGGTGTATGTATAACCCTTGAGCCTGCATTCCGTAAAATCATACTTCGGTTTGTCAAGCCTGTAACTCAGATATTCCAAAGAGGCCTTGCCTTTTTGTTCCTCCAGAGGAAAAACTGCTTTGAACGCCCCGTGGAGACCGATATCCAGACGTTGATCGGGAGCAATGTCCGCCTGCAGAAAGTTTTTGTATGATTTTATCTGTACATCAAGCAGATGGGGAATCTCCAAGACCTCGGGAATTTTCGAAAAATCCTTTCTAAGTTCCTGAGATTCCAGATTTTCTATGATCAAATCACACCCCCTAGTTTTTTCTTGAGACTTTTGAGTGAAAAAACTGCGGAAATTCCTTAAGAAACTTCAACAGCAGCACCGGCCTCTTCAAGTTTCTTCTTGAGTTCCTCGGCTTCTTCCTTCTTAACTCCCTCTTTTACAGGTTTCGGAGCACCTTCCACCAGGTCTTTGGACTCCTTGAGACCAAGACCGGTGATCTCTCTCACCGCCTTAATGACCTGTATCTTCTTGTCACCGAAAGCCTTGAGGATTACCTGAAATTCTTCCTGTTCCGCAACTGCGGGAGCATCTTCTCCACCAGATGGAGCAGAGGCTGCAGCCACAGGCGCGGCGGCGGTAACACCGAACTTAGCCTTTATATCCTCTATCAGTTCGGATATTTCAAGCATGCTGGCCTGTTCCAGATAGGTAATGACATCAGATCTGCTAATATCGGACATTTGTTTTATTCCTCCTTGTAAAACATTTCTAGAATTTATTCTTCTTTCTTATTCTTAACATCTTCAAGTACATATACTATTTGAGAACGCACATGCTCTAAAACTCCCGCAAGACCGCTCATGGAAGCGGACAGAAGACCTACGAATTCAGATATGAGGTACTCTCTTGCGGGGAGGTTGGATATACGTTCGATTTTACCGACATCAATCAGTTCCCCTTCGAACAAACCACCCTTTATCTTGAATATCTCGGGATGGTCTTTGCCGTATTCAACAAATACCTTCGCGGCGGCGGATGATTCCCCGTCGCATATTCCGACTGCTGTCGGACCCGAAAAAAGATTTTTCATCTTCCCGACCGCCGTCCCTTCCGACGCTCTTTCCAGAAGAGTGTTCTTTACAACCCTGAGCTGGGTGTTCGTCTGTCTGAGTTTTCTTCTAAGTTCCTCCATTTCACTGACTTTCAGTCCCTTGTACTCAACTACGAATACTGAAATGTCGGAGTTGAACCTAGAAGCTATATCGTCGACTACTTGTTGTTTTGCGGTTTTGCTGAGCATGGTATGGCCTTTTCCTGGTTTGGTTTCAGTGTCGCGTTACGCGGCGACTCCCAAATTCTTAAGTTCGTTTCTGAGATCCGTTATGCTGACCCCGATGCCGGGACCCATGGTCGAAGACAGGGAGATCTTCTTCAGAAACACACCTTTTGAGGCTGCCGGCTTTTCCTTTATGAGAAAGCTCATGAAAGCGAGAAAGTTATCCTTCAGTATTTGCTTACTGAAAGATACCTTACCGACAGGAGCGTGTATCACTCCGCTTTTATCATTTCTGATTTCAACCCGCCCGGATTTCGACTCCTTTACCATCGCGGCCACATCCGACGTGACCGTACCCACCTTGGGCGTCGGCATAAGCCCTCTGGGTCCGAGCACCTTTCCCAGTCTGCCGACTTTCGACATTACGTCGGGAGTTGCAATAGCCACATCGAAATCAAGCCAGTTTTCCTTTTTGATCTTCTCCAGAATATCGTCAACACCTACGTAATCAGCTCCCGCTTCCCTCGCTTCTTCCGCCTTGTCGTCCTCCGCGAAAACAAGAATTCTGACATTTTTCCCGAGACCGTGAGGGAGCACCACCGCAGAACGTATCTGCTGATTTGCGTGGCGAGGGTCTATTCCCAGATTAACCGCGACATCCACAGTCTCGTCAAATTTCGCGTAACGGGACTGAACTACAAGATCCACGGCATCATCAACCGTATATTCCCTGTAGGGGTCTATTTTCTCTCTCGCATCAATATATTTTTTTCCTCTGCCAGCCATTTGAATCTCTCCAGATTTTTTATCCCTTTATATCAATTCCCATACTCCTTGCGGTTCCGCACACCACCATAAACGCCGAGTCCAGATCATTTGCGTTGAGATCTTCAAGTTTCGTCCGCGCTATTTCTCTCGCCTGCGCCTCCGTTATGCTGCCGGCCTTGGTTCTCGGAGTTGTCCCCGAACCTTTTTGTACCCCGGCGGCTTTTTTCAGCAGATAGGAAGTCGGAGGCGTTTTTACTTGGATATCGAAAGATCTGTCGGCATACACGGTCACAGTAACCGGAAGAAGTCCTTCGGAAGATGAAGTCTGGGCGTTGAACGCCTTGCAGAACTCCATTATGTTCACTCCTCTCTGTCCGAGGGCGGGACCCACCGGAGGAGAAGGAGAAGCCTTTCCCGCTTCTATCAGCAATTTTATGTATCCACTTATCTTCTTCACTTAGGTTTTCTCCACTTGGTTGAAATCAAGTTCTATGGGAGTGCTTCTGCCGAAAATGCTGACCATGACCTGCACCCTGGCTTTTTCGGGTTTCACGTCTTCTATGACTCCCGAGAAGTCAGCGAAAGGACCTTCAACCACTCTTATGGATTCTCCTTTTTCAAAAGCGACGCTAGGTTTCGGTTTCAGGGTGCCTTCTCTAGCCCGGGTCTTTATTTCATCTATCTTTTCTTCAGGAACTTCCGGGATGGACTCAATGTTTATCTTTCCATCAACAGGACGGCCGCCGACAAAGCTTATCACTTTGGGGATTTCCGTTATGAAATCAAGAGTTTCCTTGTTGAGCTTCATTTTGATTATCAGATAACCGGGGAAAAATTTTCTTACGAATTCTTTTTTCTTTCCGCCTTTCTGGGTTTCAATAACGGTCTCCGTCGGAATAAAAACCTCCTCAATTACAAGGTTCCCGCCGTCTCTTGTACTCTTCAACCCGTTTTCTATCTGGGTTTTAACCCTTTCCTCAAAACCAGTGTTCACATGCACTATGTACCACTTGCTTTCCATTAGACAACTTCTCCGGTACAGTTTGTTTCTAACTCAGTATGAGGCCGAAAAGAAAAGAAAATATATAATCAGCCGCCATGAAGAACAACGAAAAAATCGCGGTTATGATGACAACCACCAGAGTCGATTTGAACGCCTCGTTCCGCTCGGGCCAAGTTATTCTCTTCATCTCCGTCCCGACGCCGGTGAGATACTTAGTCGTATCGGTTCTGATTTTATCAAGTTTTTCCATAATCCGGTTTTCTCCAGGGCAGGAGGGTCTCGAACCCCCAACCTGCGGTTTTGGAGACCGCTGCTCTACCAATTGAGCTACTGCCCTAACGACCTCTCCCGTAAATCACTATTCAACAATCCGGGTCACCACACCGGCGCCCACAGTCCTTCCGCCTTCTCTTATCGCAAACCGCAACTGCTCCTCCAACGCCACCGGCGCTATCAACTCCACTTCCATACTCACATTGTCCCCGGGCATCACCATCTCCACACCCTCAGGCAGTATCACACTCCCAGTCACATCCGTCGTCCTTAAATAAAACTGCGGCCTGTATCCGGGAAAAAACGGCGTGTGCCTTCCCCCCTCCTCCTTCTTCAACACATACACCTCCGCCTTGAACTTCCTGTGCGGCTTCATACTCCCGGGCGCAGCCAACACCTGCCCCCTCTCCACATCCCCCTTCCCTATACCCCGCAGAAGCACCCCCACATTGTCCCCGGCCTGCGCATCATCCAATATCTTCCGAAACATCTCCAAACTCGTCGCCACCGTACTCACCGTATCCCTGAACCCCACTATATCTATCTCGTTCCCCGCAACTATCCTCCCCCTCTCCACTCTACCCGTCACCACCGTACCCCTGCCCGATATCGTGAACACATCCTCTATCGCCATCACAAACGGCTTGTCCATATCCCTCTCAGGCTCAGGCACATATCCGTCCACACACCCCATCAACTCCATCACCTGCCCCACCGCATCCTCATCCCCCTCTATCGCACGCAACGCACTCACCTTCACCACCGGTATGTCATCCCCCGGAAACCCGTACTCGCTCAACAACTCCCTCACCTCCAACTCCACCAACTCCAACAACTCCTCATCATCCAACATGTCCACCTTGTTCAACGCCACCACTATGTACGGCACACCCACCTGCCTCGCCAACAATATGTGCTCCCGCGTCTGCGGCATCGGCCCGTCCGGCGCACTCACCACCAATATCGCCCCGTCCATCTGCGCCGCCCCCGTTATCATGTTCTTCACATAATCCGCATGCCCCGGACAATCCACATGCGCATAGTGCCTGCCCTCCGTCTCATACTCCACATGCGCTATGTTTATCGTTATCCCCCTCTCCCTCTCCTCAGGCGCCTTGTCTATGTTCTCAAACTCCACATACTCCGCCTGTCCCCTCTTCGACAACACACTCGTTATCGCCGCCGTCAACGTCGTCTTCCCATGATCCACATGCCCTATCGTCCCTATATTCAAATGTGGCTTGCCCCTCTCAAATCTCTCCTTAGACATCTACTCTCTACCTCCGTTGCTTCGTTGGTTTTTTTTCTGTTTTTAAAAAATTCTCTGACAGTCTCAAGCCCACGAGCGGACTTGAACCGCTGACCTCGTCCTTACCAAGGACGTGCTCTGCCGACTGAGCTACGTGGGCGATTGCCGAAATGAGCGGGAGACGGGACTCGAACCCGCGACCCTCAGCTTGGAAGGCTGATGCTCTGGCCAACTGAGCTACTCCCGCTTCAACATCATGGGGAGGGCAGGATTCGAACCTACGTAGGCTTTCGCCGGCAGATTTACAGTCTGCTGCTTTTGTCCACTCAGCCACCTCCCCTGCTTTATCCACATAACAGGGAGAGCTGGCGAAGGGATTCGAACCCCCGACCGGCTGATTACAAATCAGCTGCTCTACCCCTGAGCTACGCCAGCTTTTTATCTTCGCGAATTTCAGATTCATTTTTAAACCAGTTTGAAATTTGGGTAAAACAGTCCTTTTTCACAGCAAACATCTTAAGATACTGTTGGAAACGAAAATGTCAACCATTGAAACCGGAGCAAACCGCCGGCAGCGAGAAACCCAACGAGAATACACAGCGGAGTCTGTTCACATCCGCTCTTTTCAAGAAACTGTTCTCTCGATTCCTTCTTCTCCACCTCCGTCCACATGGTCATGCTTCGGCAGTTTCTCAAACTCGGAAATCCTATATAAAGAGCTCGTATACCGTTCTGAAAACCTGGTCTTCGGAATCGGATTTTAGAAGGTAGTCGGTTAATCTCAAACGCAGTTAGTTTTTACACAAGGCAGGCGGAAATTTCCGCCTCCGCCACTTTTTTTCCGTTCACGGAAGCAGTTGCGGAAAAAAAGATTGCCCTTGATTTTCTTCTTAAGAACTGAACTTCGAAGATTACGGTGTCTCCGGGAACTACCGGCTTTCTGAACTTACAACGGTCAAGACCCATAAGGTAGGCATTGGTAAATCCCTGTTCCTTCACATAATCCCCGAAGGAAAAGGTGAACAGCGCGGTGGCCGCCTGGGCCATCGCGTCGGTGAGAATGACTCCTGGAACTATCGGGTGTCCGGGGAAATGCCCCTCGAAAAAAAACTCTTCACCGGTAAAAAGATTCCGCGCGGTAATTTTTTCACCTTTTTCGATCTCCAGAATTGAATCCACAAACAGAAAAGGTTCTCTGTGGGGAATAAGCTGCTTTATTCTGTCCAGGCCGAAATCCATCTGCCCAACCTTCATTTATTCCATACGTACCAATTCATTATAATAATCGAAGTACTGCACTTAAAGTTTAACGGACGACTTTCCGCTTACCTTGACGCATCATAAGCAGTTATCACGTCCTGCGTCACGTCGGTACCCGGAGCCCCGTAAAGAATACCGGCTGTAGTTTTCTCAACTACGATGTCAAATCCCTTTTCCTGGCCGATTTTCATTACAATAACTTCCACTTCCTTCAGAAGGTTCTGGGTGAGTTCCAACTCTTTTCTCTTAAGTTCCACCGCAAAATCTTCTCGAGTTCTCTTAAGGTCCTTTTCCTGTTTTTCTATTCTTTCGGCCAAAGACCTTCTCTTCTCACCGCTCATCACGGAGCCGTTTTCCAATAAATCCTTTGCCATACTTTCAACTGCCTTTTTTTTCTGCTCCAGAATCAACTGTTTAGACTCGGCATCTTTCTGAAATGAAGCGTTGGCTTCCTTTCCAGCTTTTGATTCCCTTAAAACAACATCAATGTCTATAAAACCTACTTTCTGCTGAGCGTATGCAGAGAATGTAAACAGCAAAAAAACTCCTGCAGAAAGCAACAAACATCTTCTCATTTGATTAACGCCTCCTTAAACAGACGGATCGGAAAATTTCAGAACAGATTGCCGACTGTAAACTGCACTTCGTATTTGTTTTCATCAGTGAGCCTGTCACCGATAGGAAACCCTACATCTAATTTCATCGGCCCCAAAGGCGACATCCACCGCAGGCCGAAACCGGCATCTTTTCTCAGGTTTGAGGGGCTGAGACTCAGACTTTCATCGTCGTCAAAAGTATTTCCTATATCAAAAAAACCCACCGCCTTCAATCCGACAGTTTTACTCAACGGAACGACAAAGTCAACAGAACCGAGAATCTGCTGAACCCCGCCGACTATGACATAGCCGCCGCTCTGTGTATTCCTTCTCGGCCCTACTCTTCTGTAGCGGAAACCTCTAAGCGTATTCGGACCACCCAGGAAAAATCTCTCCTCCACGACAATATCATCTCCCATATCTATGAGGTTCAAAAATCCGTAGTTGGCCTTCAGCGCAAAATATGTGCTTTTCCAGAACGGTACCCAGCCTTTGGCCGTAGCATCATATTTTATGAAGTTGGTGTTTCCCGCAAAAAGTCCAGCGTACTCGGCCGCGGTACTCAGAAGGAAACCCCTGGTAGGATCAAGATAGTTGTTTCTTTTGTCCCAGGACAAACCGATTCCAGTAGAAACTATGGTTCTCTCCTTCTCCTGGATCACAATCTGCGCGTCTCCTACCACATTATCCACATCCTGATAAGCAAATTCCTGAAAAAGTCTCACCCGAAAATGCCTTTTTATCCTGCGCCCCACCCCTATGGATAGTCCTCTGGCCTTTCTGTCAAAATCCCTGTACTCTCTTTTATAAGAGAATACGCTTGCGTCAAAGAGCCAGTTAGTACCCAGAAAATAGGGGTCCTGATAATTGAGGCTGAACGTCTGCGTCACTCCGCCGATCTGTGCGTTAAGAGAGAGTGTTTTTCCGTATCCGAACAAATTGGATTCCTGTATCTGCCCGGCAAAAAGGAATTTCTCCACGGAACTTATCCCGCCGCCGAAACTGAAAAAACCGGTGGGACGTTCCTCGACCCTTATGCCGACGTCAAGAAGGTCCTCAGTATCTCCAACTCTGTTTGTGGTTACCTCCACAGTGTCTTCGAAGTATCCGAGACGATGTACTTCGGCTCGAGCCGCCTTCACCTTGGAACCGCTGTAGAGTTGCTGTTCTCTGAGAGACAACTCCCTTCTTATCACGTGGTCTCGAGTTCTTGAGTTGTTCAGGATGTCTATGTTGCGTATATACACCTTCTGACCCTTCTCGATAGAATAATCGATTCTGACAAGTCCCCGCCGCTTGTCGAGCCTTACGTCAGGACTCACGTTCGCAAAAGCATATCCCTGGTCGCCGTAGTAATCGGTAATCTTCGTTATGTCGGACTGAAGAGTGAAGCTGCTGAAGACGTCGCCGGGTTTAAGACCGAGCTTAGGACTTATCTTTTCCTCGTTCTCGGAGAGTTCTCCGGAAAAAGTCACGGAGTCCACCTTGTACTGTCCTCCCTCTTCTATGGAGAAACTCACTACATAGCCGTCTTTTTCCTCATCAAAAACCGTTTCAGGTTCCGAAACGCTTACGTCCAGGTATCCGTTGTCGATGTAGACCGCTTTTATTCTGTCAGAATCCCGTCTTATTTCCTCAATCTTGAAAAGCCCTCTTTTAGTGAGAAACGACAGGAAGTACTTGGGCTTGGAATATATCTTCTTTCTGATCTTCCCGGCATCAAGTTCGGTGTTCCCGATAAACTGCACTTCCTTTATATATTTTCTCTTTCCCTCGGAAATATCGTATACAACATCCGCAACGCCGTCCCCCCGAGGCTCGATCTCGTACTGAACTTCGGTTCCCACCATCCCCTTCTCGGAAGCAAGACCGAGAATCGTCTCCCTGCCCCTGATGATTTTCCGCAGACTTATGATACGCCCTTCCCGGAACTCAAGCGCCTCCTTCATATCATCATCTTTGAGCTTGTCGTTTCCCGAGAAGCGCAGTTCCGCAAGAATGGGGTTTTCGGAAACTACATATTCGATTCTTATACCGTCTTCGGATGCTGTCACATCAGCTTCGACCTGCTGAAATAGATCGAGCCCGTATATGCTTTTCACATCCTCCGTCACGGATTGCGGCGAGTATTCATCTCCCACGGCGGTCTTCACCTGAAGTGATATGAGAGCGGTCTGTGTCCTTCTGTTTCCTGAAACAATCACTTCCGCAACTTTTCCCTCATATGAGGTAATCGTCACGGATTCCGGTTTTTCCTCGATATCTTGAGCCCCCGACCGTGTGAGAGAAACTGCCGTGAGGAAAATACAGACATATAAAAGCAGAAAGAAATTTTTAATCGGCATTCGCAATCATTCCATCAGATATTGTAACGGTCTTTCTCATACGCTCCGCAAACTGGTCGTTATGAGTCACCATGACCACAGTAACCCCGCAATCCCGGTTGAATTCACAGAACAGATCAAGAACCGAAAATCCGGTTGTCGTGTCAAGGTTTCCGGTAGGCTCGTCAGCGAATATCACACTAGGTTCTCTAACCATTGACCTGGCTATCGCGACGCGCTGCTGCTCTCCCCCTGAAAGTTCCCCCGGAAGGTGATGCAGCCGCTCGGAAAGCCCTACCCTGTCAAGCATACCGCATGCCTTTTCCTCGGCATCGGAAGCGGTTTCTCTTCCCACAAGACACGGCATCATCACGTTTTCAAGCGCGGTGAACTCCGTAAGAAGGTAATGAAATTGGAAAATAAATCCAATCTCGGAATTCCTGAAAGCAGAAAGTCGTTTTTCGTCTTCCGCAAAAATATCCCTTCCGCGATAACGCACAGAACCGTTCGTCGGAGACTCAAGGGTGGCAAGCACATGAAGAAGAGTACTCTTGCCGGAACCTGAAACTCCTACTATCCCCAGAGTTTCCCCCGCAGAAATATCAATGTCAACTCCGCGCAGGGCGCAGACCCGGTTGCCGGCAGTATCAAATACCTTCTCAAGTCCCCTTACACTGTAAAGAATCTCACTCATATCTTAATGACTCCACCGGATTGTGCCGCGAAGCCCTGTAAGACGGATACAGGGTGGCGAGAAAGCATACGACGAGACTTCCCAAAGCCACGACGGCAAAGTAGGAAGGTTCTATTTTAACGGGAAATTCAGAAATAGGATATACGTTATCATCAAAGGGAATCACCTGCTTTATAAAGTTGCTGGTCTCAAGAAACCGGCAGATTGCGTAACCGGAAAGGGTTCCCAGACCTGTTCCGAAACCGCCTATCATCATGCCATCATAAACAAATATTCTCCGTATGCCGCTTTTACGCGCTCCCATGGACATAAGTACGGAAATATCTCTTTTCTTCTCCATAACCAGCATGGTAAGAGTGCTCACTATGTTGAGAGCCGCCACGAGGACTATGAAACCGAGGAATATTCCTATCGCCATTCTTTCAAGGCGCAATGCGCGAAAAAGGCTTTTATTCGAATCCTGCCAGTTCTTTGCGTAGAAAGGAAATCCGAGAAGTTCCGTTATCCGGTCCCCCTGTTCCCGCGCTTCATATATGTCATCCACACGAACCTCCATGCCGGTTATTTTCCCCTCAGTCTCAAAAAAAATCATGGCATCGGAAAGCGAGATGTACGCCGTAGAAGAATCGTATTCAATCATGCCGTAGTCAAAAATTCCCGTCACAAAGAATTTTCTTATTTTCGCCGTCGGACCGAAGGGACCTATTTTTCCGTAAGGAGAAACAAGATTTACAGTATCACCCACTGCCACGCCCAGAATTGCGGAGAGTTCTTTCCCTATGATAATACGAGGGTCTCCCGACGGGGACTTTTTCCGAATAGTCGAGATTATCTTTCGCCCTTCAGCGAAAAATTCTCCGCGGTCCGCTCCCGAAGAGGCGAGACCTGCCCGGCCTACAGCTTCCGCCAACATCTCGACGGAGGCATCGTTGTCCGGATCTATTCCCCTTATTACCGACCCCGAGGCCGAGTATTCGGTTACAAGCATGCCCTGGTTATAGATGAACGGGCTTGTGGAAGTCACGCCGGGGAGTTCCGAAAGTTTTTTCTCCAACTCGGAGTAGTCGCCGAAATCTCCATCATAGCTCATCACCACCACATGGGAACTTGCACCGATTATCTTGTCCCGCAACTCGTCTTCAAACCCTTTCATAACCGACAACACGACATCAAGTGAAGTCACTCCCAGGAAAACTCCGAGAACGGAAATAAAACCTATGACTGATAAAAAACCCTTTCCCGTCCCGGACCTCAGATATCTGAAGGAAACAAGCGATTCGTAACTCATTGTCAGGGTTTGAGATGAGGAAAGAAAAGAACTTCCCTTATTGAGGACGCTCCCGTAAGCAGCATCACGAGACGGTCGATGCCTATACCCGCTCCGGCTGCGGGGGGCATTCCGTACTCAAGTGCGGACACATAATCCTGGTCCGTCTCGTGATATTCGTCCTCGCCCTTTCTTCTCATTTCCGCTTGAGCGGAAAAACGTTCCTTCTGGTCCACAGGATCATTGAGTTCTGAAAAGGCGTTCGCTATCTCTCTGCCGCAGATATAGAGTTCAAATCTGTCGACAATCTCGGGATCCGTGTCGTTTTTTCTTGCAAGCGGAGATACATCAAGCGGGAATCCGTAAACAAAAGTCGGATTCACAAGAGAGTTCTCCATCACAGCCTCAAAAATCCCGGTAATCGCCTTACCCCTGATTTTGTTGTGACGTATTCCCATAGAGTCGGCCTTTTCAAACATAAAAGCGTCATCCGAGGTTATCCGCGCACCGAACTTCTCTACAAGCGAGTCGTATATGCCTATCCTTTTCCACGGTCTTGTAAAATCTATAGTCTTTCCCTCGTACAGAACTTGAGAAGAACCCGCAGCCTCTTCCGTCAGGTGAAAAACAAGCTCTTCTATAAGATCCATAAGGTCTTCATAAGTCGCATAAGCCTGATAAAACTCCACCATGGTGAACTCAGGGTTGTGTTTTGTGGAAACGCCCTCGTTTCTGAATGTCCTTCCGAGTTCATAGACCCTCTCAATGCCACCGACGACAAGTCTTTTGAGATAAAGTTCCGGGGCTATCCTCAGATAAAGGTTCATGTCGAGCGCGTTGTGGTGGGTTATGAAAGGCCTTGCCGCAGCACCGCCAGCGACAGGTTGGAGAATCGGAGTCTCCACCTCGAGGAAATCCCTTTCGTCAAGGAACTTTCTCACGAGGTTTATTATCCTTGATCTCTTTGTAAAGATTTCCCTTGTTTTTTCGTTCGATATAAGATCAAGATACCGCTGTCGATATCTGGTCTCCGTATCCTGCAGACCATGCCATTTTTCGGGAAGAGGACGAAGCGTCTTCGTAAGAAAAAAAAGCTCTTTCACCCTGATGGTGAGTTCTCCGGTTCTGGTCTTAAAAAGATCTCCACGTATTCCGGCAAAATCTCCTATATCAAGCAGTTTCTTGAAAATCATATAAGTTTCTTCATCCACAGAATTTTTCTGTATAAATCCCTGGATGCGTCCTGTACGGTCGGATATATGAAAAAACGCGCTTCTGCCGAAATCCCTTTTCGACATTATCCTGCCCGCAAGGCTGAAACCCTGCTGTTTCTTCTCAATTTCTTCCGGAGAAAGCGGCGAGTAGAGCGACAGCAGTTCTCTGGCGGTATTCTCCGGAGAAAATCCGTTCGCGTAAGGGTTTTTGCCTATCTCACACAACTGTCGTGATTTGGACTTTCTCAGTTCAAACTGGTTATCTTCCTGATTTGTTTCCTGCATTATGAAACTGCACCTAAACAGCACCTCCAAAACTTATCTGGTGAGGGCTAGTGATACTTGTCGAAAACCTTAGGTCTGCTCTCCATCAGTTCGTCGAGCAGGTGGGTTTTTCCTCCCGCCCGCAGAATGAAGGGTTTGGGTTCTTTCCTTCCTTATGTCGTCTTCTTTGTATCATTTTTATAATCGAATATATTGAATGCGCCGTTATCATAAAAAACACGGTTACGGTGATAGCGCCCCCAATGCTGAGATTGAAGGTGCTTAGAACTAAAACGAGGACGATGGCTATTCTCATCCGTCGTCCCTGTCGTATCCGCTCTGTTGTGCCAAGTGGTCAAGGTTACGCTCTGCCGAGAGTTCAAAAAGTCCCTCTATTGTGCCCTTTAAGTTTTTCAGCTTCTCGACTTCACTTGCCCTTTCCTCTTCCATGGTTTTCCGCTAAACCACGCCCATTTAATAGTTGTATCTGCTCTTCCAGCAGTTCAACGCTAGTTGATTCATTTTTTATATAGTCTCCGGCTTTTTGTTAGCATTCATCCGTTTCCTTTTCCGTATTCAACGATTTTAGTCGCTGGGTGGGAATTTTCCATATCATATCCGACAGTAAGGGCACGATTAACTCAGATGGTTTTTTTTCGTCAGGAGTTTAGCACGGAGAGGTCTAATGGGCAATGTTATACCTTTGTAAGTCAGTTGCACTGGTCTAAAAAGTGTAGATATATCAAGATGTTTGAGAAGGGGTGAAATTTCTTTTACCCCAAGATTTCCACCGAAATCCCCTGAAAACCCGAAAATGAGCTGATTTCGGCCAAACACCGAAATTTTCACCCCAAACCTGAATCTTAAGAATACATCCGGGAAAAACTTCCAGGAAGATAAATAACTATCCGATATTGCCTGCTTTTATGTCTCCATCCGAAAACTCACCTTCACGCTCAAGAACATCCGAAATCAAGTCTTATCTTCAACTCGATCAGATACATAAGTCGGGCATCTGTCCTTGACTTAGTTAGGGGGGGGGTAGAATCAAAGTCATGAAAGATCCTACATTGTCGAAGGAGGTTGTATTATGAAATTACGTAATTTCTTAGTGATGTTGTTTCTGCTCGGCGGAGCGGTTTTCTTTGCCGCCTGTGAAGGAGACATGGGGCCTGCGGGACCGGCAGGGAAAGACGGGGCGAAAGGAGATAAGGGGGACAAGGGGGATAAAGGAGACTCGGGAGCGACGGGACTGCAGGGAGATCAGGGAAAATCCTTCGGTGACCCCAGATGCGACGTGAGCAACGGTATAAATGCGCTTCCCGGTGTCTCCAATGATATCACGGGGACTGCGGATGACGACATCATCTGCGGAAATCAATACATCAACGACATTAAAGCCGGTGATGGTGATGATACTGTTTACGGCGGAGGAGGTAATGATCTGCTCTACGGTGAGAACGGCGATGACACTCTCTACGGCGAAGACGGGAACAACCATTTCCGGGGTGGAGACGGAAATGACACTATCTACGGTGGAAAGGGGAGGGGGTTTTTCTACGGCGGACCCGGTAATGATACGATCTACGGCGGAGGCGAAGATGGACATAGAAGTAATAACTTTCACATTACCGACCCGGGTGACGATACGTTTATCGGCGGCAGCGGAAGATCTGACAGGCTGGTTTTTGCTGATGCTCCTACACCCGGTACCGAAGTCCACGCAGACGGACTTTTTATTACAACGGGTCATACTGTAGACCTCAGCAAGGAAGTCTCTTCGACGCATGCTACGTACGGGAATGATAAAATTACGGGTATCGAGTATATTGTCGGCGGTAAAGGTAACGACACTATTACCGGAGATGACAAGGACAATGTTATACAGGGAGGGTTCGGTAGTGACAATCTGAAAGGCGGAGCCGGAGATGATACGATCGAACCCTCTCCTCTTAATTTTTCTAACGGCGTAGCAGGTACAGCAGACGGCGGTGAAGGCAACGATACTCTTATAGTGTACGGAGGCAAGTATGTAATCGGCGGCAACACCTACACGGTAAACGGCACCGGGCACAGAGACACCTTCGATCTTCAAGACAGCAGTCATACGGCCACTATGTCCAACTTCGAGAACCTTTCAGCCGTACTGATAAGTTATCGTGCCGCTCGTAGTTCATCTGTTACTTTTAAAGGGGACGGCAAGGCGAATACTCTCAGAGGAGGAGATGCCGGCGACACTCTTGAAGGCAGAGGAGGGAACGACACCCTCATAGGCGGTAAAGGCGACGACACTCTTAACGGCGGAGACGGGAATGATGTTCTCAGAGGTGAAGAAGGCGCCGACAACCTTACCGGCGGAGCCGGAAACGACACTTTCCTCATCAGAAAAGCCGACGGCGGTGTGGACATCATTACGGACTTCACATTGGCGGACGACAGGATTCAGTTCAGGGGCTTCGAGGCGGGGGCCGGAGCGTTGACCAGCGCTGCCGGCAAGATTTCCGTGGGAGGAACTGAAGTTGTTCAGATAGGCAGCACAGCGGACAACGACAAGGCGGGAAATATCATCAGTCAGAAAAAGTATGAGTTTGTAGACTGAGTTCATTGTCTTTTCGGTGAAGTTGTTTCCGCAGAAGGAACAACCTTGATATCAGGTGGATCTGTTTGTTTTTTCAGATGAACCCGGGCTTCGAGAGATCGGAACCCGGGTTTTCCGCAGTGAGTAGATACGAAGTCCGACCGATGAATTTCCCCGATACCTTTTATATTGTGATGGAAAATACCGTATTCCCGTAAGCGCAATGTCTCATTTGCCCTGCGGAAAATCACACCGGTGCCGATAGAAACACTTGTCGAGATTCCGACCTGCACGAGCACCGTCCACCGTGACTCGGGATGGATACATGTCGGAATAACACAGGGACTCATGACTACCCCAACATCAAATTTAATTGCAAACCATAACATTATGGTTTATGGTTCAAGGTATGATGTACGATAAACTGACAGCGAAAAAGAAGCGGTTGGACGATCTCCGCCCATTGCCTGACGAACTTGTCCGCAATCTAAACGACTGGCTCAGAATCGAACTGACCTACAACAGTAACGCGATTGAAGGAAATACTCTTACGCGGCGAGAAACGGCGATTGTGGTCGAGAAAGGGTTAACGGTCGGCGGTAAATCTCTTGTCGAGCACATAGAAGCCGCCAACCATGTGCGTGCGCTGGATTGGGTCAGTGTCCGGGTAAAAGATAAACCCGCCGATCTGACACAAAAAGATATTCTACATATTCACGATATCATCCTAAAAGGAATCGACGATGCGAATGCCGGACGATACCGTTCCGTACCGGCACGTATTTCCGGTTCAGCAGTCGTTCTGCCCAATCCTCGCAAAGTATCCGACCTTATGGCCGATTTCGCGGAATGGTTAGGCGCAGGCAAAGAATCGCATCCTGTGGAATTGGCGGCTGAAGCCCATTACCGCTTGGTGACCATACATCCTTTTGTGGACGGCAATGGTCGTACCGCCCGATTGCTGATGAATATGATTCTGCTCATGACGGGTTATCCGGCGGCCATCATACGTAAGCGTGACCGATTGTTTTATATCGGCTCAATAGAAAAAGCTCAGTTGGGCGGACCCAAAGATGATTATCTGAGAATCATCGCCGAAGCCGTAGACCGCTCACTGGATATATATTTAAAAGCCGCCGCCGGTGAAACCGCCGAACAGCCGGAAAGTGATATGCTGCTCAAGGTCGGCGAACTCGCAAAGCAGGCGGGCAGGAGTAATTCCACCATCCGCCATTGGACCAAACAGGGATTACTTGAAGTGGCCGAAGTCACGAAAACAGGGTATCAACTTTATTCACCCGATATGATTGGACGTATAAAGCGGATCTATGCCTTCAAGGAGCAGCGCCTCACACTTCGGGAAATTAAAGACAGACTCGGTTGATACTTGCGGAAATTCTGATTTCCATACTGATCAGAACCGAATGACAACCCTGCTCTCAGTTCGTTACAGACTTCCGTATCTCTGCATCAATCCACCCCGCGCACCAATTAATCTTCCCCTCAGAACACGACACCGCCGAGTCCGACGGGATTCATTTCGGAACTTCCAAGCTCCTCTTTGTTTCATCCGCCCTGTTTCCGAAAACCAGAAACGGATTTTTTCGTGCATGTACCGTGCCTGACGGCACGGCTCACTTCCTGGCTGTTGTTCCGCATTACCACGAAGGTGTCTTCAGCAGTGAATCCGATGTCGCGGCATATCCGCATCAACATTGTCATAACCGTGCTTGCCCGTACATTTTCCGCACAGTCATTATTGCGGCTGATCACCTTCGCCCTGAATGCTCTCGGTCGGACGATTCCATCATCACTTACCGAAAGTTATGATCATGGACTCTCTCTGCCAAAATAAAAACAGCCTCTTTGACTCAATCACCTGAAATACCAGGTTCCAACCCTGCTCTGCGTGTGAGTTTATCACCCGCTCTATTTTCCCGAGCGGAAGTTTTGACGAACCGAATATAACCGTACCGAAAAAACCCTCGTAAACCTCGACAACTTTGTATTCTTCATACCTCATAATTTCAGACTCCGTAATGTCATAATGAAGCACCAACCGGAAATCAGAGTCAGTCGCGCGAAAAAACGACTTTCCCCGCAACCAGCGTATTGCTTATTACCCCGCCAAGTTTCCACCCGGAAAACGGAGTGTTCTTCGACTTTGAAAAAAACTCCTCTGGCTCCACCGAACGACTCTGCTGCGGATCGAAGACCACTATGTCGGCAACCGAACCTGACGCAAGAGTCCCTCTTTCTATTCCCACCACGGCCGATGGAGCGGATGTAAGTTTTTCTATCATCTCTTCAAGCGTCAGAATCCCTTTGTTCACAAGTTCGAGTGAAAGCGAAAGGGCGGTTTCAAGGCCCACTATTCCAAACGGCGCCAGGTCGAATTCCACATTTTTCTCATCTTGGCTGTGGGGCGCGTGGTCGGTGGCTATCACATCTATGGTTCCGTCCGAAAGCCCCTCAAAAACAGCGTCTATATCCTCCTGCGTTCGAAGCGGCGGGTTCATTTTCGCGTTGGTGTTGTATCCGTAAACCGCCTTGTCGGTAAGGGTGAAATGGTGAGGAGTCGCTTCCGCCGTCACCTTCACCCCTCTCTTCTTAGCTTCCCTTATGAGCCTGACGGACCCTTTGCTCGAAACATGACACACATGAAGCGGCGTGCCGGTGATTTCAGAGAGAATTATGTCCCTTCCCACCATCACCTCCTCCGATGCGCCGGGAATACCGCGAAGTCCGAGCTCCGTGGAGACGAAACCCTCGTTCATAACTCCGCCCGCAGAAAGTTTCATATCCTCCGCATGAGTAATGACCGGAATCCCGAAAGGTTTTACGTATTCCATAGCTCTGCGCATAAGTCCGGAATCCGTTACGGGCATACCGTCATCGGAAATTCCAACACATCCCGCTTCGCACATTTCCCCTATATCCGCAAGTTCCTCCCCCTTTTCCCCCTTGGTTATGGCTCCTATCGGAAACACGTTCACCACACCCTCGGTTCTGGCCTTCAGCATTATGTATTCGGTTACGGATGCGTTGTCGTTTACGGGGTTCGTGTTCGGCATGCACACTATGGAGGTAAAACCACCGGCGGCCGCGGCAAGACACCCGGTTTTTATAGTCTCCTTGTATTCATATCCCGGTTCCCGCAGGTGTACGTGAATGTCTATCAATCCGGGTGCAACTATCTTTCCCGCGGCGTTTATCACAGTGTCGGACTTATGCGGAACATCTATGCGCTCCGATATTTCCTTTATCCTGGCACCCTGAACATACAGGTCGCAGGTCGCATCAAGCGACTGTGAGGGATCGACGACACGTCCGTTTTTTATAAGTATTCCCATCTCTAAAGTCCCTCTCCGAGCGCTACAAGATATATCATGGCCATTCTGACTGCAATTCCGTTCGCCACCTGCTCGAGTATAACGGCATCAGGACCGTCGGCTATAGCTGAAGTGAGTTCCACACCTCTGTTTATGGGACCCGGGTGCATCACCATGACGTCATCTTTGGCAAGACGCAGCTTCTCTCGAGTAAGTCCGTAAAGTCCCGAGTACTCTCTTAGAGACGGGAAATACTCAAGCGTCTTTCTCTCTCTCTGAACCCGGAGCATTATCACCACGTCCACATCTTCAAGTGCATGTTCAAGCGAGTAGAATATCTCCGCTCCCATCTCCCGGAAGTATAGGGGCACTATGGTCGCCGGACCTGCTATCCTGACGTTAGCTCCCAGTTTACGCAGCCCGAAGATATCGGATCTCGCGACTCTGCTTGAAAGAATATCTCCGACTATGAGAACCGTGAGCCCGGAAAGCCCGCCCTTCTTCTCCCGTATCGTGAAGATGTCTATAAGCGCTTGGCTCGGATGCTCATGCAGTCCGTCGCCGGCGTTTATTATCGAAGCGTTTATCTCGCGCGCAAGAACAAACGGCGCGCCGGACATTCCGTGTCTTATCACCATTATGCCCGCGCCCATAGCCTCGAAATTCCGAGCCGTGTCCACGAGACTCTCACCTTTAACCATGCTGCTCTGCGCGGCGGAGAAGTTGAGAACATCGGCGCTGAGACGCTTTTCCGCAATCTCGAACGACGAACGGGTTCTTGTGCTGGGTTCGAAAAACAGATTGACGACAGTTCTGCCCTTGAGAGTCGGAACTTTCTTCACATCCCGCATCGAAATCTGCTTCATTGATTCCGCAGTATCGAGAATGGTTCCTATTTCGTCCGCAGACAGGTCACCAAGACCGAGAATGTGTTTTTTTCTAAACGCCATTATCTTCCGGTTATCTCTATTTCCTCACGCCCGTCCACTTCTTCAAGAAGGACATTAACCATCTCGTCTGAAGACGCTTCAACAGTGATTCCCACATAATCGGCCTGCACCGGCAGTTCCCTTCCACCCCTGTCCACAAGCACGGCAAGCCTGATGGAAGACGGTCTTCCGTAATCCATGATCGAGTTTATCGCAGCTCTGACGGTGCGCCCGGTATAGAGAACGTCATCGACAAGTATTATGTCCTTTTCCCTGATGTCCTCGGGGATGCTGGTGGTTCGAAGCTGAGGCCAGTTTCTGCGGTTCTTGAAGTCGTCCCTGTAAAGCGTGATGTCGATGGTGCCGAACTGAACATCCTTATCCATCCGTTCGTTTATGCACCTGACAAGTCGCCTGCCCAGATACTCTCCTCTCGTTTTTATGCCTATGATTATGAGGTCGTCAAGACGGTCTCGGGATATTTCGTTTATTATTTTCGAAAGGAACCTCTCGGTCTTCGCTCCGAGCGGTTCCTTTTTCTTCGCAACGCCCATGATCGGCAAACATGATACACCCAAAAACGGTTATTGAAAAAGGATGCCGGGCGGAGTCACCGCACCCGGGAAAAAACCCTTCCCCACCTCACCTTGTCCAGCAGTCCGGGCTCCGAGAAATTCCATGACCAGTGGACTAAAAACACTTTTCCATAGACTTTCTCCACCGGTACGAATCCCCAGAATCTGCTGTCGAGGCTATTGTCCCTGTTGTCGCCCATAACGAAAATAAACCCTTCGGGAACCGAGAGTGGAAAATCCTTCTCTCCCCTAGTGGTGAACTTATTCCCTTTTTCGTAAATCACGCTGAATCCGTTGCCGGAGAGCGACTGCGAGTATTTATCCGTATAATAGAAACGACTGCCGTCCGTATAATCGAAATCACCCGAGTATGTCAGCGGGATTTTTTTCAGTGACTTCTTTTTCTCTTCTTTCCTGTCGCCTCCGTGTCCCGAGTACACCTGCGGAATTTCCTTCAACGACTCTCCTTCCGTACACACGGATACCGGATTGTTCTCTGAATATGCCAGTGGAATTTCCTTAAGTAACTCTTCTTCCGTACACACGGATATCGGATTGTCGCCTGAGTATGTCTGCGGAATTTCTGTCCATGATTCCATTTCTTCTTTCTCTTCAGACTCGGAACCAACTGCGCATCCCCGCGAAATGTCTCCTCTGTTCACGAGAATATCAAGGCCGTCTATGTCTATTTCATCACCCGCTACGCCTATGGTTCTCTTCACGTAGAAAGCCTGGTCGCCGGAGAACACGGGTTTCTTGAAAACCACAACGTCACCGGGACAAATTTCGGAAGATCTGTAAAAAGAAGGGAACTTGTAGTCCGTCAGAGGAATCCTGACCCCGTAAATAAATTTGTTTACCAGTATATGATCGCCTACAAGAAGAGTGGGAATCATGGAACCTGAAGGAATCTTAAAAGGCTGAACCACAAACGATCTTATCAGGAGAGCGAGAGCGACAGCGACTACCAGAGCCTCCATATTCTGCCTCAGCGATGATTTTCCGTAGGACCTCAGATTATCCTCGAAGAAAACGGCAAGCGCTTTTCTTGATGTTCTTATCTCGTGAAGAGAGTTCAATCTTATGGCGTGCTCGCAGGCATCTATTCTTACCTGAGCCTGCTCGGCTTCCCGCGGAGCAAGCATGTCTCCTTTTCTGCGTATTACAGCTTTTGTCATACGTACAAGACTTCTTGAACTCCGTACGGCGAATCTTTTTCTTATCCACTGAGTAATAACTGCAAGAATATCCGCAAGCGCATGCACGGTTTCACCTCTGGTCCGCGGAATGAGGACTCTCTTTCAATCTGTCAACCGACATCACTCCACCGAGGTTCCTGAGTGATTCAACGAGTTTTTCAAGCTGCTCTATGTTCCTGACGGCGACTTCGAACTTCACATCCCCCTGCCCTGCTTCGTCTTCGCATATATCCGCACTCACTATATCAACGTTCTGGCCGGACACCGCGCCTGTAAGATCAGACAACATCCCCTTTCTGTTCTCGCAACGTACGGATATGGAAATCGGGAAGTTTCCCGAATATTCTTCGTTCCAGCTGACTTCTATCCTTCTCTCCGGAGAGACCTCGAGCAGTCTGCGACAGTCGTAAACATGTACCGTTATCCCCCTCCCTCTGGTTATAAAACCTATTACGCGTTCACCGGGAACGGGATTGCAGCATTTACCGAAGTTTATGAGTATATTGTCGTATTTGCTGACCAGCACCGCGTCCCTGTACTCGTCTCTGGATATACGGTTCATTATACTTTTTATTCTTCTGCTTTTATCCTCTCCTTCTCCGTCGGCAAACTTTTCAGGAGAAACAACCTTTATGAGATCATCGGCCGCGACATTTCCGAAACCGACTGCCCTGTAGAAATCACCGAGCACTGAAAACCCGAGTTTTTCAAGAGAACCTGAAATCCCGTTGTTTTTCAGCAGACTCTGCAGACTGATGCCTTTCGCCGAGAATTTGCGCCGTGTTATCACCTCACCCATGTGCTCGGCTTTTCTGTTCTCCTCCTGTCTCATCCAACCTCTTATTCTGTTTTTGGCCTTCGCCGTAACGACAGAATCAAGCCAATGTCTGCTCGGAATCCTGTCTTCGGAAGTTATGATCTTCACCATATCTCCCGTGCGCAGTTCGTAGTCAAGAGATACAAGTTTGTGGTTCACATACGCCCGCGCGCAGTGATTTCCTATATCCGTGTGAATTGAGTATGCGAAATCCACCGGAGTCGCGCCTGCGGGAAATTCAAGCAGGTCGGCATCGGGGGTGTATACGTATATCACATCAAGTATAAGTTCTCCCTTTACAGCCTCGAGATACTCCGTAGAGTCTTTTATATCCTTGAACTCGACCAGATGCCGCAGGCTTGTGTATATTCTCTCGGTTTCATCGTCCTCAAGGTCTCCCCGTTTGTACTTCCAATGAGCAGCGACTCCGTACTCCGCTATGTCGTGCATCTGTTCCGTGCGTATCTGAATTTCCATCTGCTCGCCGAAAGGACCTATCACCGCGGTGTGAATGGACTGATAATTATTCAGCTTGGGAAGCGCTATGTAGTCCTTTACTTTTCCTGGAATGGGTTTCCACAGGGAGTGCACGGCGCCCAGAACCTGATAGCATTCATTTTCACCTGCGGTGATGATCCTGAAACCAAGTATGTCGTAAACGTTGTCCAGACTGATGTTTCCTTTCTTCATTTTGCTGTAGATTCCGTAAAGATGCTTGAACCTCCAGGAAATCTGGCCGGAGATTCCGAGTTCGTTCATTTTCGCTTCAAGTCGCGAGGAGATTTCTTCCGTGTACTTCTCCCATTCTTTTTTCTTCGAGGAAACTTTCCTGAAGATACGCTCGTACTCTCCCGGTTCTGAAAACTGAAACGCGAGGTCTTCAAGCTCAATCGATATCCAGTTCATTCCCAGACGGTGGGCGAGCGGCGCGTAGATTTCCATCGTCTCACGGGCGATTCTCCTGCGCCTGTGTTCGGGCAGGTATTTGAGAGTTCTCATATTGTGCAGTCTGTCGGCGAGTTTTATGAGAACCACTCTTATGTCTGTAGCGGTGGCGAGGATGAGTTTACGGAAACTTTCGGCCTGCTTCTCCACATCGGACACATGGGGAAGAAGGCTTATCTTCGTGGTGCCGTCAACAAGAAAGGCTATCTCTTCTCCGAACTTCTTCTCAATTTCCTCGCGAGTGGCGAGAGTGTCCTCTATCGTGTCGTGAAGCAGCCCCGTGACTATGGATGGGATATCAAGTCTCAGGTCCGCGAGTATTGAGGAAACCTCCAGAGGATGACTCAGATACGGCTCTCCGGAAACCCTGTTCTGGTCCTTGTGAACCCGAGCGGAATAAGCATAGGCCCTCCGTATTAATTCGACTTCGCTCTCTCCGATATCAGGATAGTCGCTTACTTTTTCGATTATATCGTTGCACCTGATCACGGGTTCGCACCTCTCGCGAGGCCGAAACTCCGCAAAAACGAGTGTCCGTAAACGTTTTGCGTTCTTGACTGCTCCTCAAGGAAAAGCATGCGGTTGCGCAGCGGATGGTCCGCATCATCTCTTGCAGAAACAATTATGGCCTCGATTCTTTCCGCCGCCCGCCCCGCATCCTCGTTTATCACAATATAGTCGTAGTGTTCAGCACAGGACACCTCTTTTTTTACAATCGAGAGTCGTGCGGAAATATCCCGGTCTTTTTCCGATTTCCTCGCCCGAAGTCTCCGCTCGAGAATCTCCGCGGATGGTGGAACTACGAATATGAAGACTGCGTCTGAAAACGAACCGCGCAGTCTGTCGGCTCCCTGAACATCTATGTCGAGAATTACATCGAACCCCGAAGCTGTCCACCGATCCATATCCGCCGCCGGAGTTCCGTAAAAATTTCCGTGCACCTCCGCCCATTCCGCAAAAAAACCGGACTCCATCATTTGACGAAACCGTTTCTCGGAGACAAACTCGTAATGTTTTCCTCCTTCCTCTCCATTGCGAATGGATCTTGTGGTGTAGGAAACGGAAAACCGGAGATCGGGAACTGCGGTGAGCACCTTTTTTACAAGGGTGCTTTTCCCGCTTCCTGAAGGACCTGATATAACAAACAGTTTCCCGCTCATAACGGTAAGATTATAAACGCAAAAAGCCCTGTTTGAAACTATCGGGGGTCATTAAAAATGACTGAAAGGATATGCGTCAGTACGTGGCTGATCCTATACTCGGCCGCCCGAACCGGTCACTCGGCGGACCGTCTCTCTCGGACCCGTTGAAAAATCTCATTCGTCAAGTGGTTATATGCGGCTGAACGGAACTCCACATCTTCCATCACCATGGAAAAAATCTTTTCATTGTCGTCCATCCGCGCAATAAACAACTCGTCCAGAATATGATCTCGACCCAGCAGGTACTCTCTGAAGTTCTCCAAGCTGTTGGCGCGGGCTACCTCCGCGATGCTCTCGTCACTTTCCGCAGAAGCCCGTACCTGATCGAAAAACAGGCGGTCCGCCTCGGTGAAGTCAGTGCCGAAAAGCTCATTCAAGCGATCGATCAAACTTGAAAGCGCAGCCTCTTCGTCTTTGGATCTCGCCGTGCCGACATCGGTTGGCCCTTTCAGAGGAGCGGCTTTACCTGCCGAAAGATCAATGGACCCTTCAGTTATCTGCTGAAGCCGGAAGAACCGCAGCGCGACCTCGTCATCCAGTGCAAATGCCTTGCCGTCACCCGGTGGCGGTAGTTTCGCCATGAGATTTCTAACAAAGGTGTAGAGACGTTCAAGGTCGCTGTCCTGATAGGGAATGATCTGCGACAGAAATGCGTAGAGATTCCGATATGCCTTCAACTGCCCGCGGAATTTCTCCCGTTCTTCTTCCTCAAGTTCCTGGAAGTTCTGAACGACAGGATCAAGAACGGCATTCATCCTGCGATGGTCACTCGCCGAGTGGTCGCGCTTGGCGCGATACCAGATTTCCGAGAACTTATCTATGTCAACCTGCGTGAAAACCGCCCGCTCAAGCATGCGGTGCTGCAGTTCCGACAGACGGTGCGGGTCTGCGTTCTCACCAACAGGCGTAGTCTCATAGTAGGGCTTGAACGCCTTGTAGATGTCATCTTCCTCGTTGGCGAAATCAAGTACAAAGGTACGCGACTTGCCGGGTGAGACACGGTTGAGCCGTGAGAGGGTCTGAACCGCCTGAACACCCGCCAGCCTCTTCACAACGTACATCGCTTGCAACAAAGGCTGATCAAACCCGGTCTGGTACTTCTCCGCGACCAGCAGAACTTGATAATCGTCCCGCTCGAACGCCTCAGGCAGTTCGCTTTCGGCAATACCGTCGTTCATCCCCACTTCAGTATACGATGACCCGGGGTTATCAGGGTCATCAACCGTTCCCGAAAAAGCCACTAAGGAACGGATGCCTGTATAACCTTGATCCCTGATATAGCGGTCGAAGGCAAGTTTATATCTCACGGCGGCAAGACGGGAGTCTGTGACAACCATCGCCTTAGCGCGTCCGCCGAGTTCGTGCATCACGTAAAGTCGAAAATGTTCGACGATGACGGTGACGACCTGCTCGATATTGACCGGATGAAGTTCCAAATATCTCGCAAGAGCCTTCGCTGCTTTCCTGCGCGGGACTTTCGGGTCGTCCTGGACCTGCTTGATCAGACTGAAGAAGCGCTTGTATGTCGTGTAGTTCTGAAGCACATCAATAATGAATCCTTCTTCAACAGCTTGCCTCATGGTGTACTGATGGAAGGGTGAAGTGCCTGACGGACCGGGCTCACCAAACATTGCCTTCGTCTTGAATTTCGGTGTGGCGGTGAACGCGAAGAAACTGAGGTTCGGTTGTCGAGTGCGTTGCAGCGCTTCACGCAGCACGGCTGCTTTTGTCTCTTCGGAGAGTTCGTCTTCTTCATCCGAGAGTTGCGCGGCAATAGCGGATTCAATTCCTTCTCTGTTCAGCATTTTCTTGAGAGCGGCCGCATTCTCTCCGCTCTGGGAAGAGTGCGCTTCATCGACAATGACGGCGAAGCGTTTTCCCTCCGTGTCGATTTTCACCTCGGCACCTTTCTTCTCGAGGCTCAGGAGCGCCTGCGAGATGAATGAGAACTTCTGAATGGTCGTGACGACAATGGGCGTACCTCGAGACAGCGCCCGGGCGAGTTGCCGGGTGTCTTTATCGATTTTTTCGACCACGCCTTTCTTGTGCTCGAACTGGTA
This sequence comes from Thermodesulfobacteriota bacterium, assembly GCA_965204665.1. Classification (GTDB taxonomy): domain Bacteria; phylum Desulfobacterota_D; class UBA1144; order Nemesobacterales; family Nemesobacteraceae; genus Nemesobacter. Next base: position 124,723 of record OZ242002.1, read on the forward strand.
GATTTTATCCTGCAGCTGCTGATCAAGCACGCGCCGGTCGGTCACGACAACTACGGAGTGAAATACTTTCTCGTCACATTTGTTATGCAGACTCGCCAGCCGGTGTGCGAGCCATGCGATCGAGTTTGATTTACCGGACCCGGCAGAATGCTGTATCAGATAGTTCCTGCCTGAACCTTTCTCTCCGGCATGTGCGACGAGTTTTCGGACGGCGTCAAGCTGATGATAGCGCGGAAAAATCATCGTTTCTTTCCGCACGGTGCGGACACCCTTATCGGTTTTGACTTTCCGCTCCTTTGTTTCAAGGTGCATGAATCGCTGCAGAATTTCCAACAGGCTGTCGGCCTTCAACACTTCGTCCCACAGATAATGAGTCCTCCAGTTTCCATTGACCGGAGGGTTGCCCGCCCCGTGACTGTTACCGCGGTTAAAAGGCAGGAAGTCTGTCTTCTCTCCACTAAGTCGGGTCGTCATCCACACCTCGTCCGGGTCCACGGCGAAGTGGACAAGCGAGCGTTTTTTGAATGAGAAGAGGATGTCGCGTTCATCCCGTTCTTGCTTATACTGACGAATCGCGTCAACGGCGCGTTGTCCGGTCAACGGATTCTTAAGTTCCGCGGTAACAACAGGGATGCCGTTGACGGCGAGGACCACATCAATGACGCAACGACGGTCTTTGCCGTCCGCCTTTTTTCTGACCGAAGTGAATGCGACTTGGCGCGTGACCGTAAGTCGGTTCTTGGCATAGTTCCCCGCTACCTCCGGATTCATTTTGGTGTTGGGCCGGAAATAGGCCATGCGGAAGGTTTTTCCGTAGCATTTGAAGCCGTGGCGCAGTACGTGGAGCGTGCCCTTGAGTCCCAGTTCCTTCGACAAACTGTTCAGCACAGTTGAAGATGTCTTCTCCTGGAGTAACATTTCCAAGGACTCCCACTTTGCGCACTGGCTGTCCTTCAGAAATCCCGTAACATCGTCGGGAAAAAGAGCGAGTGTATCCTCATAAGCGTTCGGGTTTCGCTTCTCATAACCACCTGAGTTGGTAAGTACAGATTCAATCCCCGTCTCAAAATCCCGTTCGGTGTGGCTGGACATGGTTAAAGATCCTGCATTGAGGTGTTCTTAATGTCTGCCAAGGACTTGCCTTGCACCTCGTCAAAGTGATAGTAGCGAATGGACGGGTCGGCATTCAGTTGACGGTTCTCGTCAATATACGGACCGGGATTCTCATTTTCAGCGAAAACGAACTTGCGCAGGCGAACTTTGCACTTATCACCGGTGTAGTTCTCTATAGCCCCCTTGAGCGTGTTTACCCAGCATGTCCCGGCTTTAAGTTGAGGCACTATCTTGTCAGCACTCAGGCTCTTCGACTTGAACTCAATGCAATCGGCGTGGAATATGCGACCATTAACATAGAAAACCACGAAATCGCAACGCTTCGCCCATGGCTTTGCGGTATCATCAAGGAAATGGAAAAGTGGATGCTTCCTCTTCTTCTGTTGCAATTCAACCTGATCATGGTCGAGTTTAAAGGCGAGCCCCGACCCCGGCAGTAATAGGCGTATCTTACGGGTCTTAGATTGCGTGCTTGTCGGTGGAAAGTACTTTTCTCGGAGAACGACTTCACCGTCGCCACCATCGTGTATTATGTAGCGGTTGTTCAGATATGCCCTGAGATGCTCGAAGTATGTCGAAGCATTGAGCGTCATCGTAACTCCGAGAGTTGTCCAGTAACAGCGGCAGTAATCAATGCCGAACGGTACTCCACAAGATTTTCTACTGACTGAACAATTAATTCGGTTGATCTATCAATCTGTGCCGTCTTCTTATCCAGAAATCGTACAATCCGCCGTTGTATATTGAGCGAGGGGAAAGCCAATGGAGATGCCTTCACCTTCTCGGCTGTGAAATGTGGAATAGTGGCTACATTACAGATAAACGCAACATAACCTGAGGACTTGAGAAAAGTGAACCAATAGTAGACAAAGATAGATTCTATCTTGTCTTGATAATTGGGACGAATACGATTAATTGCATTCTGAAAATAGTATTCGCCATCGGCGTCAAAGACAGCAGTGCGCCCAGCGTCACCACCCTCACTTACGAGAATGTCTCCTTTTTTGAGACGGAAAAGGTCGGTTTCCTGAGGACGTATCCACATGCTGAATTTATGACTAATATCCAATCCATTCTTTCCAATATTGATCGCTCGTAAATAGGTCTTTATTTCATCTCTTTCGGACAATGGGGCGTTTTGAAGCATCTTTCCGAGTTGAACCTCACAATATTTGCCAACACTTGCCTTCGTCCAATTTTCTGGTGTTTGGGCAACAAGATTCATTCGACCGGTTTCCTCAATGTTTTTAGTATTCAATATTCTTTCGAGTTCTAAGGGAGTTTTTTGAGTAAGGTCATCAAGTCCCTTTGTAACAGCGTGGGTGATAATGGCTTGGCGCTTCTCTGCCAACCGGTCCAGAATGGCATGCTTCTTCTCAATCAACTTGTTGAGACGAGCGGTTTTGTCATCCAGAAACCGCGCAATCCGTCGCTGCGTGTCAACTGGAGGGACCGGTACATTAATGGTAACAAGTTCACTGGCGTTGATAACCGGATAGATGACGCCGACTGAGCGCGAGATAACCTCAGATATAAACGGTTCTGATTTTACAGCCCACGCAAGAAACCCGCTGTCCACATCGTCGCTAGGGCGGACAACGCAAAAACCCGTTGACGCGACTAAATCTGGGTATGTCTCGTCAATCCTTACGATTGCTCGAAGATATGTCCGAACCGTAGAGATCAGAATATCGCCGCTTCTTATCTTTCGCCTTGCGGCTACTGGAGCTTGGCCAAAAGTTACTCTCTCAACCTCTTCAATACCGTGAGAAAGAGAAACCCCGGAGATCTGAACATAGTCGATCTCCTTTTCTTCATCGGTATTTTCGGCAAGAACCTCATCGTTGTATGTAGCAAGATACTTAAGCCGCCTTGACGACCAGCCCGACAGTAGTTTAGGTTCGGTCATTTGATCAATTCCTTCAGTAAAACAGCGATTTCTCGCTCTATATTTGTGATGTCCGCCTCAATCTCGTCGAGCGGGCGCGGGGGCGTGTAGACATAGAAATACCGGTTGATCGGGATCTCGTAGCCGACCTTGGTCTTGTCATAATCTACCCATGCATCGGGTACATGGGGCAGCACTTCACGTACGAGATATGCATCAATCTCGTCACGAGAAAACTCAACCAGGTTATTATTGGACTTGTTCGGCCCGAAGTCCATCGGAAGAGGCAATACAGTTACGGATGGTAACGGGATCTTCTCCGTGTCCTGAAGTTTTCTGTCGGGTTCAGGTCGTCCTTTACCGTCTCGGCAAATCTCGGCGGCCGGATCACGTTCACCGAGTGACGCAAAGACCGCCTTCTTGACCTGAGCGGAAATTTTAATGCCTGCCCCTTCAGCGGCTTTCATCATGTCGGCTTCGAAGACATCCCGATCCATGTAGATCCCCTTGTCTTTGAGCGTCACGAGCACAGCACGGATAGACTCCTGTTGCTTCCGCCCCTCCTCGGTCTCATTTTCAGCCGCCGCCGCATCTTTCCGCTTCTTCGGTCTCGCTAGATTCGCGAAGGCAGTCTGGTCGTCAAGTTTAGCAATCCGTTCCGGCGAGGCCTCAAAGTTCATGCGCAGAGGGCGTTCGACCGTCACCTTTAGAAAACCGAACTCGCGGTTCTCAAGAATCCGGGATATAACGCGTGTCTCAGTCTCACCATTGATGGTCACCTCGGCCGTCTCTCCGTCTTTGTAGTGTCCGTATACACGGGTCAGGTGGTGAATTTGCTCTTCTGTGATCTCGTTGCGCTTATTGTTGAGGCTTTTCTTCATCTTCCGGAAGAAGCGCGTGCCATCAATGAGTTGTACCTTGCCGCGTCGCTCTTGAGGCTTGCGGTTCGTCACTAGCCACACATAGGTGAAGATGCCGGTGTTATAGAAAAGTTGGTCCGGTAGCGCCACGACGGCATCAAGCCAGTCGTTCTCAATTATCCAGCGGCGAATGTTGGATGGTCCCGACCCTGCGTCGCCTGAGAACAGCGGCGACCCGTTGAAAACGATGGCGATCTTTGAGCCGGGCTGGTCATCATTCCCTTCCTCGTAGGGATGCATCTTCGAAATCATATGCTGAAGAAAGAGGAATGAGCCGTCAGTAATTGCCGGAAGTCCCGCGCCGAACCGACCCGAAAAACCCATAGTCTTGTGCTCGCGCTCGACCACATTCTTCTGATCTTTCCATTCGACACCAAAAGGGGGATTAGCCATAAGGTAGTGAAAACGCTTGCCCTCAAAACCGTCCCCGGTCTTGCCGTCACCAAGAGTGTCGCCGAGAACTATGTTGGTTATGTCCCCGTCCTTGATGAGCATGTCGGAGCAGCAGATCGCCCAAGATTCATCATTGTACTCTTGCCCGAAGAGTGAGAGTTTCGCCCGACTGTTCTGGGAAAAAATTAATTTCTCGGATTCGGAGAGCATACCACCTGTTCCGCACGCCGGATCATAGATCGTACGGTAGATACCGGGCTTGTAGACATCCTGTTCGCCTGTGTAGATGAGGTTCGCCATGAGGCGGATGACCTCGCGCGGAGTGAAGTGGTCTCCGGCTTCCTCATTGGCCTGTTCGTTGAAACGCATCACCAAGTGCTCGAACAGATAACCCATCTGAAGGTTGTCTATCGTGTCGGGGTGAAGGTCAACATCCGCTACGGCTTTGACGATTGCAAAAAGTCGGTTGCTGCTGTCGAGTTCTTCAACCCGGTCGGTGAACTTGAAACGCTCGAAAATATGTCGTGCTGCAGGGGAAAATCCGTTGATGTACGATACGAGGTTCGGTGCTATGTTGTCGGCATCGCCGAGTAACCGAGCAAGAGTATAGGGGCTAGTGTTGTAAAGCGATGACGGGGGGGGGTAGCGGACTTACGTTTCGGGTGGCAATCTTGCTGAGCATGCTGCCCATTGCCGCTTCCGGCATCTGCTGCGCTTCAAGTTCCTTAAACTTCTTGAGAACAGCATCTTTTTTCGGTTCCAATACGCAATCAAGGCGACGCAGAACGACCATGGGAAGCATGACCAGTCGATATTGAGGTGGTCGGTAAGGCCCCCTGAGACGGTTCGCAATCTCCCAGATCTTAGATTTGAGTTCTTCGTGGACTTGGTTGCTCATAAACGGCAATCATCCATAAGTATTCGAGTCTGAAAATATAGAAGTCTTAGATTTCAATTGTACTACGGAAATCATAGATCGGCAAGCATCTGTTCCGTAATTTCAGAAAATCCACCGCACACGACATCCGCAAGCTCAAGAGCGTCGTCATAGCATGTGTTGGTGATACCCACGCACTTCATGCCCGCCCTCTTCGCAGCCAGGACCCCTCCGGGAGAGTCCTCGAATACGACGCACTGCTCAGGTGCGACGGCCCCTGCGCCCGACGACTGTATTCCTTCCAGACATTTCAGATATACCTCGGGAGATGGTTTGGGGTTCTCCGTATGGTCAGCCCCGACAATAAAATCAAAAAATCGAGAAAGACCGCTTCGCTCAAGCACGGTCTTTATCTCAGCTGAAAGCGCCCCCGAACCTATGCAGATGGTGAATCTGCCGTGTACGCTCTCCAGAAATTCCGCAACTCCTGGGAATATTCTCACCCTCTCAGCCGCCATCTGCTCGAAAAAAGACCCTTTTTCAGATGTCAGTCGTTCGATCTCTTCACGCGGGGCGGGAATACCGTTCTTTTCAAGAAACATGGTGAAAAAAGCCCTGTCGTCGCATGCAAGATACAGAGAGTAGTATTCAGAAGACGGGAGCGAAAGCCCCAGTCGGCTTACAGTTTTTTGGAAAGCGCGCAGATGAACAGGCTCCGAATCCGCTATTATCCCGTCAAAATCAAACACCAAGGCTTTAATCATTTTCTTTTTCGCCGTTTATCAAATAGTATTCTAGACCGTCTCCGGCAAGAATGCTGAAAGTCTGTAGAAAAAGCAACCGCAAGGAGGATATTCCCATGGATTACTATAACCCCGAAGATCTCGAAAGATTCCCGGAAATCGGAAAATTCGGCAAGGAACTCATGGACAAGTTCTTTGATTACTACAACTCCGCGACTGCGGAAGACGGAGCGCTCACCAGGAGGGAAAAAGCGCTGATAGCCCTCGCGGTGGCACACACGGAGAAATGCCCCTACTGCATAGACGCATATACGGACCGGTGCCTTAGCACCGGGGCGGACCCGGAACAGATGACGGAGGCCGTGCATGTGGCGGCATCAATATCCGCGGGCGTAAAGCTCATTCACGCCGTCCAGATGCACAACACGCTCAGGAAAAACCGGGTTCTGTAAGAAAACTTGTAAGTAATGAATCTGAGAACACATACGGGTCGCGGGAAGAACTTCCGTACAAAGGGCTCGGCCGCAGTGAAGGTAAATCAGGAAGCAAACGCCCTTGATTTTCTCGCCAAGGTGAATTCCTGCGGCCTTTCAGTAGATCCTATTGAAGTCGGCACGCTGCAGGCGAACATAACAAAACTCTGCAATCAGACCTGCACACACTGTCATGTCGACGCGGGGCCCGGAAGAAGAGAACAGATGAGCCTTGAATGCGTAGACAGGTGTCTTGAGATACTCGGAGAGAATGACTGTATTGAAAACCTCGACCTTACGGGAGGCGCTCCCGAACTCAACCCTCATTTCGACTACTTCGTAATGGAAGCGAAGTCTCTCGGAAAGCATGTGATGGTAAGGCACAATCTCACGGTCACTCTTGACGGAAATCCGCAGACGGGGGAGAAAAAAACTTATATTCCCGAGTTTTTTGCTGAAAACCATGTCGAGGTCATATCTTCACTCCCCTATTACAGCACCTATTTCACGGACAGACAGAGGGGCAAGGGGGTTTTTGAAAAGAGCATCGAATCACTCGGAATGCTCAACAAACAAGGTTACGGAGACGGAAACCTCGAACTGAACTTGGTGTACAACCCCTCGGGTGCTTTTCTGCCGCCGGATCAGAAGAGCATCGAACGGGATTTCCGGGAAAAACTCGAAAGAGACCACGGAATAAGATTCGACAACCTCTACACCCTGACCAACATGCCGATCAACAGGTTTGAAAGAGATCTGAAAAAGCACAACTGCTATGAGCAGTATATGGAAAAACTCGCAGACGCGTTTAACCCTCTGGCCGTAGAAGGCATAATGTGCCGTTCCATGATAAGCGTAAGCCACGAGGGCAATATATACGACTGTGATTTCAACCAGATGCTCGGAATACGGGCGGAAGAAGGAGGCAGACCCTTAACCATCTTCAACTTCGATGTTCCACGCACGCTCAGAAGACAGATAAAGTTCGGTGTCCACTGTTTCGGCTGCACCGCCGGAGCGGGAAGCAGTTGCGGCGGAGTAACGACTGAATCCTGAAAAAGACGCATGGTTTAGATGCTCCACAAACAAAGGAACGCGCTTGTCGTTTTCGTCAAATATCCTGAACCCGGAAAAGTGAAGACTCGGTTGGGAGCGGACATCGGAATCGACAGGGCGGCTGAAATTTACCGCGCAGCGGCTGAGTTTGTAGCCGAAACGTTTTCATGTTCTTCCCTATGGGAAACCTTTTTTTTCTACACTCCCGAAAACAGGAGAAAAGAGATGATAAGGTGGCTCGGCGGTAACGGCGGTGCTTTTTTCGCTCAACAGGGAGAATCGCTCGGGCGGAGAATCTCAAATGCTTTCGCTCAATGTTTTTCCTCGGACTTCCGCAATGTAGCGGTAATAGGGACAGACTGCGTTCTGATGACTGAAAAAGATGTCGAAACCGCTTTCTCCACTCTTTCAGAGAAAAAGTCTCGCGCGGTTCTCGGCCCCGCCTCCGACGGAGGATACTATCTTCTCGGACTCTCTGAAAAGAAAGACGAAATATTTTCAGGTATAAAGTGGAGCAGTGAAACCGTGTTCTCCGAAACTCTGAGAATATTACGAGAAGATGGAGTCTGCTGCAGGGTGTTGAGAGAACTTCGCGATATCGACACGGAAAGCGACATACGCATTGGGGAAATAGAAAACAGGGACCGGAAACTAGGACGGAGGTTCCGCAGCATACTGAGCTGATGAAAAAAAATCAACCGCAAAAAAGCGACGGGGAGGAATGATGGGTTCTGAAACACTTGATGTAGGGTTGTTCGCCTCGTTTGCGGCAGGGGTGGTGGCATTTCTGTCTCCCTGCGTCCTGCCTCTCATGCCCGGGTACCTGTCGATTGTGACCAGGCTTTCCTATGATGACCTCAGCGAGTCTCGGACTCTTCCGAAATTTTCAAAAGTGTTTCTGCCCAGCATGGTGTTCATACTGGGATTCTCAACCGTATTTGTTTCGTTAGGGGCCTTTTCCTCTCATATGGGAAACCTGATAGCGCAGAACAGAACCCTTCTGCTCCGAATAGCGGGGATATTCATAATCTTTTTCGGAATATTCGTCATGGAGATAATAAAAATCCCTTTTCTGCAGACACAAAGGCAAATTCACGTATCAGAAAAAAGAGGTGGATTTATCGGAACTTATCTTCTCGGGTTCGCATTCGGGTTCGGATGGGTCCCGTGCATCGGACCGATTCTGGGGTCGATACTTCTTTACGCGAGCACTGCGCAAAGAACTTTTGACGGCATAGCGCTTCTGACTGTCTATTCACTCGGCATCGGAATACCTTTCATTCTGGTCGGCCTTGCGTATAACGGAGCATTGCGGTGGTTAAGCGGCGTGAGAAAGTATTATCGATTTTACAACTATGCCGTGGGGGGATGTCTGATAATAGTAGGGATAATGATGTTTTCAAATGATATCTACTACCTGAACATCTACGGGCAAAAAGTGTTTGACGCTCTGGGAATTGACTTCTGGAAAAAGTTTTAGAAAACAGGACGCAAACCCCGTAAGAAGGATCGTACTATTCAAATCCCGACAACATATTTTGACCTTTTGAGCATGTTAAGATAGAGTTAAGAAAGTCATAAAAAGGAGGTGTCATTATGCTTAGAATTGCGGTTTTTGCAGGTCTTTTGATTGTCTGCGCGTTATTGCCGTTGTCCTCAAACGCTCAGCAGTTTTATATCGGCACGGAACTTGGAATCGGCTTCGGAACATCCGTCGATCTTGATTCCAGAGACAACGATTTTCCGACCACATGCGACAAGTACCTTGATCCGGAAAATCATTTCGAGCCTGCAGGGGGATGTACATCGGATTCCGACTGGTCAAGCAGCCATGACGGGTCAACCGGCATACTTGCCGGAGCTTTTCTAGGCGTCAGTACCGACATCGGCTTACGGATTGAGGCCGAATATCTCTATTTCGGTTCAAATTACGACTCGGTTGACTCTCTTTTGAATGATATCAGTGCAGCCGGAGCGGACATTGCGGATAAGGCGAATCAAGAACTTGTCCGCGCGGAAGACCACATAGGACAGGTCTCCATAAACAGTTTGTTTCTTAACCTTTATTACGATCTGCCGACTTCCGGAAAATTCAGACCGTATGCCGGAGGCGGAGTGGGGTTCGGTATGGCGGAAGTGGATTTCGGCAGTTATTGGGGCCGTAATGTCGACCCGGAAGCGATCAAAACCGCCGACGAAGCAAACTACAATGCAGAGAACGGCAGCGGCGACCGGGATGCCGACCGCAAGGCTTTCCATAAAAGAGTCGCAGGCACCACGACCACGGAACATCATACTCTTGAAGATACCGTGTTCGGTTTTCAGGCGATTGTCGGCGTTGACTATCTGCTGACCGAGAAAACATCTCTCGGAATCAAGGGTCGCTGGGTCAAGTATGGTGATTTCAGCGACGGAGACCAATGGGATCAACTGCGCAGTCATGCTTCAAACAACGGAGTCGGAACGCCCACAGTCGAGTATACGACTGAAACCGACGACTTAAGCGCATACGGAGTCAGTATCGTTATGAAGTACGCGTTTTAAGCACTTATTGACGCGCTCGCCGAGGCCGACCCCCTACAAGTTGTTTGTCTCGACGAAGGTTGCAAGCACAACGGCCAAATCAAAGTCAATGCGGTACAGACCTTCAAAGACCGTGTTGCCACCCGTGAAACCGAAATTGTCTTCCAGACGGTGTAGGATCGACGATGATTCAACAGGACCTGACAATAAGATCTCTGGTCGACAAGATCGAAAGCGACGAGATCCGCTTGCCGGAAAAATGCAACGTCAGTACGTGTGGCGGAAGACGGAGGTCCGAGACCTGCTGGATTCGTTGTATCGTGGTTATCCTTCCGGCACGATCCTGACATAGGAGACCGACAAGAACGTTCCGACGCAAGGCTTCTTCGCGGTCGAGCAGAAAGGAGCACCCCAGTTTTCAGCTTTTACTTGACAGCCGGCAAAGGCTGACATCACTCTTTGCGGTCGTTCGTGGCGAGCCCGGTCGTGTTCGGGACAGCAAACGCCCCATCGACATCCTCTTCAACCTTGAGCACCCTGAAGACTTGGATGTTGTCACGGAGGTCAGCAAGGACGATACAGCCGACGAAGACATGGAAGAAGCAAGCGAGGATGAGATTCTCAAACGCTTCGACAGCATGTCCTTGTCGTGCATGCAAAAAAAACCGGCCGAGCTGCCGCACTGGACCTAGGTAACCGAGGTCTTCAAGGAAAGCGAGGACCGTGACACTACCGATTTAAATGTGGGAAGTTGAAAGGTTGACTATGGGATGCTGACTACTCTCTCCGAGATGACAATTTAACATTAACAGCTCAGCGTTAAAAAACAGACACCTGAAGAGACATCAGAAGGTAAGTACCAGACAAGGAATTGAATTTCTTCAAAACCCATGATTGCATTTAACATATTATATTCTGTAATAATACTGTTTGTTTACAGATTTTATTCTGTTATATTTTTCATGTACAAACCAGTACGGAGGATGAGATGCCAGTATACGAATTTGAATGTTCTGATTGCGGAAACCAGTTCGAGTTCTTAGTTCTTGATTCAGGCGAAACGGTAAAATGTGCATGTTGCGACTCTGAGAATATAGGAAAACTTTTTTCGACATTTGGGCTTAAAAACTCCTCAACCAATGAGGTCGCGACGGAAGAAAGTTCATTATGCTGTACACAATCAGGGTGCGGCTGTTGCTGATTTCCGCTAAAATTGCACAATTAAAAAGCCTGTATATAATCTTAGTTTTTTGCGAAACCTATGGAGGATGGGTTTAGATATGAGCCAAAGCGAAAAAGATATGAAGCAAGCCGCACTTGAATACCACAGAAGCGGCAGAAAAGGAAAACTCGAGGTTGTTCCCACAAAGCCATGTGACACCGCATGGGAGCTTTCCCTAGCTTACTCCCCCGGAGTTGCGGAACCATGCAGGGAAATAGCCAAGGACAAGGACCTCTCCTACGAGTATACCAACAGGGGAAATCTAGTCGCTGTCGTGTCAAACGGTACAGCAATATTAGGTCTCGGAAACCTCGGTGCTCTTGCGGGAAAACCCGTAATGGAAGGAAAAGGTGTACTTTTCAAAAAGTTTGCGGATGTTGACGCCTATGATATCGAAATAAGCACAGAGGACCCTGATGAATTCATAAGAACCGTGAAGTATCTTGAGCCCACGTTCGGCGGCATAAACCTCGAAGATATAAAAGCGCCTGAATGCTTTTATATTGAGCACAGGCTCAAAGAAGAGATGGACATACCGGTTTTTCATGACGACCAGCACGGAACCGCGATAATATCAGGGGCCGGACTTCTCAATGCCTGTGAAATCTCGGGCAAGAAGATAAGTGACCTCAAGATGGCCTTTAACGGAGCGGGCGCTTCCGCTATAGCGTGTGCGGAGTTCTTCATATCGCTGGGAGCCAAGCGGGAAAACATCATTATGTGCGATAGCCGCGGCGTAATATACAAGGGAAGAAAAGAAGGACTAAACCCTCAGAAGGAAAGATTTATCTGCGATACGGACAGAAGAACGATAGGGGATGCCGTTGTGGGCGCAGATGTATTCGTGGGGCTATCCAATGGCGGTGCCATAAACAAGGACAACGTAAGAAGTATGGCGGATAATCCCATAATATTCGCCATGGCGAACCCCGACCCCGAAATACTTCCAGTCGATGCAAAGGATGCGAGAAACGACGTTATAACTGCTACCGGAAGGTCCGATTTCGCAAACCAGGTCAACAATGTTCTCGGGTTCCCGTTTATTTTCAGAGGAGCGCTCGATGTAAGAGCAACCAAAATAAATGATGAGATGAAAATAGCAGCAGCATACGCTCTTGCGGACCTGGCAAAGGAATCCGTACCGGACAAAGTCGCTGCAGCTTATGGAAACCAGAAATTTGAGTTCGGCCCTGAGTACATAGTTCCGAAACCATTCGATCCCAGGGTTTTGGTTTGGGAATCGGTTGCGGTCGCAAAAGCCGCTATGGAAACCGGAGTCTCCAGAATCAACATTGATCTTGATGAATACAAGGCCGGTTTAGAGGATAAAATAAAGCACCTTATTTAGTACCCCTGAACATAAAATTATTCAGAACAGGGTGGTCCGGCGGACAGTAAAGTTTCAGGATTGAGCCGTTTTCCTGCTTAGAATCCGTTTCTGGGGCCGGATGTAGTACAGCAGTTTTATCTGGGAGAAACCTGTTGGGAAGTGCCTTCGTTCTCGGACAGTTCCCGGTCTTTCTGAATCTCCGGGAAGAATTGAATCTTTTTGGCTTTCATAATGTTTTTGCGTTTTAATATAAAATACTTTTTATCTTTGCTGTAACGTCCCCAGATTCTTATTCTGCTCCCGTTCTTCAGCCCTCTTACAAACCCTCTCGCGTAAACGTTTATCCATTTTTCCGGTTCACCATCGAAAAAGCGAAACACCGTGAACTTCTTTCCGTTACCGGTCTTTTTGTAACCGAGTTCTTCAACTTCTCCTTCAAGAGTAAAAATCTTTCTGTGGTATTCATCCCGGGAAGAGAGAACTTGCTCAATCGTAGCCTGCGGTTCAGGAACTCCTCCGATGTCGGTATAGGCTTTGTAGTAACCTTCTTCGGAACGACAAAAAGGAACCGCTATGAAAAAACCCAGAAAAACCAGAAGAAATAACTTCATTTCCAATCTACATGTATTTCCCATGTCGGCAGGCAGGCGGAAAGACAGGGAAAACCGAGGCTAAGAAACGGGCCTGGTCATTGACATAGGATCAAGCACCTTATCAAGTTCCCGTTCCGGAAGCACTCCTTTTTTTATCGCAACTTCTCTCACGGTGCTTCCCGACGCATACGCTTCTTTGGCAATCGAGGCCGCCTCATCATAACCTATTATGGGAGCTAGGCTTGTGCACATCGCAAGACTCCGCTCTATAGTTTCCCCGCAGCGCTGCTCATCGGCATCTATTCCGGTGATGCACTTTCCGACAAAAACATCGCAAACCCTGGAAATAAGCCTTATGGACTCGAGAAGATTGTCCGACATCATGGGCATCATAACATTCAACTCGAAATTTCCCGACTGACCACCGATGGTTATTGCCGTGTCGTTTCCGATCACTTGGGCCGCGACCTGCGTTACCGACTCCCCGATAACAGGATTAACCTTGCCCGGCATTATGGACGAACCGGGCTGTATCGCCGGCAGTAATATCTCCCCGAAACCGCAGCGCGGACCACTTCCCAGCCAACGTATGTCATTCGCTATTTTCATCAAACTCACGGCCAGAGTTCTGAGTGTTCCGCTTGCCTGCACAACCGCATCCTTTGATGCCTGAGCTTCAAAGTGGTTCTTAGCCTCTTTGAACTTAATGCCTGTCGTCTCGCTCAGTCTTGCGGCAACCTTCTTTCCAAAATCCCTGTGGGTGTTTATTCCCGTTCCGACAGCGGTTCCTCCTACAGCCAGCTCCGACAGGTCGGTTCTCACCGCTCTGAGCCTTGATATGCCGTGATCAATCATGCTCGCGTATCCGCTGAATTCCTGCCCGAGACGAATCGGAGTCGCATCCATAAGGTGCGTACGCCCTATTTTCACTATACGGTCAAAACTCTTCGCTTTTTTGGACAGCGCGGTCCTGAGGCTCTCAAGCGACGGAACAAGATCTTTTTCGATAGACTCAAGTGAAGAAACATGAATCGCCGTGGGAATCACATCATTGCTCGACTGCCCCATATTCACGTGATCATTGGGATGAATGCGGATTTTACCCTTGAGTATTTCCGAGGCCCTGTTGGCTACAACTTCGTTTGTGTTCATGTTGGTCGAGGTGCCGGAACCAGTCTGAAACACATCAACCACGAAATGCGAGTCCAATGTACCCAGAGCGACTTCCCGAGCCGCTTTCTCTATGGCTCGGGCGATGTTTTTCTTCAAATATCCAAGTTCCGCGTTCGTCTGAGCCGAAGCGAGTTTTATAAGACCCATAGCCCTTATAAACTCTCTGGGAAGCGTACGACCACTCACCGGAAAATTTTCAACCGCTCTGGCCGTCTGCGCTCCATAATAAGCATCAGAAGGAACCTTCATTTCCCCCATCGAGTCCGATTCCACTCTATATTTGGTCCTAGCCATTCAGATTTTCCTCCGAAGATTGAGATGCGTTCACTTTAGAAACGCTAATTTTACCACAAAAACCCTATTCTACAGTACTGACGGTTTTCTGCGCAGCTCAATCACCAAACTAAGCACCGCGGGTATAAGAAACAGTGTAAACGCCGTGGAAAAGATCAATCCGCCTACAACAACGCTTCCAAGCCCCTTGTAGAGCTCAGATCCCGCCCCGAGAGAAAGCACAAGCGGGAGCATTCCGAACACGCTTGTAAGCGTGCTCATAAATATCGGCCTTATCCTTACCCTTACCGATTCACTCACAGCACTCCCCATATCCATCCCCGAGCGGATATTATTAAGCGCTTGGTGGACTATCAGTATCGCGTTGTTGATCACTATTCCTATAAGAATGACAAAACCCAGCATGGTCAGAATATCCAGAGGCTGATAGGTAAACAGGTTAAGGACAAAAAGCCCGAGAAATCCCCCGAGAGATGCAAACGGCACCGTGATCAGGATAATCAGCGGATACAGAAAACTTCCGAAAAGAGCGGACATCAGCAGAAAAGAGATAAGTACCGCCAATAGAAAATTCCACTGAAGAGCGCTTTTCGCCACAGCCAACTTGTCAGCCGTGCCCGCCAGCAGAAAATTCGTACCGTCACTCACATCTCCGCTCCGCTCTATAGGAGAAATTATCTCTGAATTTATGATCTCGATAGATTCTTCGAGCGTCAGGTCTTCGGGAGGAGTTATCTGTATCGTCACAACCCTCTGTCTTTCATGGTGATTTATCTGTTCCGGGGAGTTGGTAATGCTTACATCCGCAACCGACCCCACGGTGACTACACTTCCTCTAGGCGACGCAATCATTATGTTTTCTATGTCCTGAGTTCTCTTCGAAAAAGCCGACTCCGCCCGAAGAATTATATCAACTTCACTGCCTTCCAAGGTAAATTCACCCGCTTCCACGCCGTCTATAAGAGACCTCATGGCGAATCCGAGTTCGCTGTTGGTAATTCCCTGTCGTGCGGATTGGACGCGATTAGTAACAATACGCAATTCCGGATTACCGAGGTCAAGGCTTGGAATCGGTCTCACCTGGGCTTGCGGAATTTTCTCCATAACGGAAAAAAACACCATCCTCGCCGCTGTCAGTATTTCTTCCAGGTCGTCTCCCGTAACGTGGACATCTATCGACCTCCCCTCCCCTATGTTGCTGTTGAAGATGCTCGGCTGTATTATGACTCCGAACATTCCGGGAATCTGCGCTACGGCACCGCGAAGAACCGGAAAAAGCTCTTTCAGGCGGTCTTCATCCCGTGGGACCGCACCCATGAAAATCTGCTTGCCTCTCGCCACGTAGAAAAAATTCTCTATGCCGGGAAGATTTTTCTCAGCTGATGTTTTCTCATCCAGATACGGCGAAAGACTGGCCTCAATCCTCTGTCCTATGTCCGTATACTCTCCTATGTTGTATCCCGGAGGAGGAATCAGTATTCCGAAAAGAAGATTCCTGTTTCCCGTGGGCAGATATTCAGTTTTGGGAAAAATCGCCACTATGAACAGTATCGACAAAAGGGTAAACGATGCGATAAGGACAACCCTTTTCTTCATGCTCCGCATTATACGTTCCGTAAAATCGTTTATAAAGCCGGAAACCGTACCCGCAAGACTCAGAAGGCGAGGCATGAAACGTAGACGCTCGATGGTGCCCGCGGCGTCCTTTACCGAGAGATATTTGGAGGATGCGGACGGTATAACGGTGATTGAAACAATCAGACTCAGTATCACCGAGACGCTTATCGCTATTGCTATGTCCCGAAAGAGCTGTCCGGTCTGCTCTTCAATAAATATCACAGGTATAAAAACCGCTGCGGTAGTGAGGGTGCTCGCGAGTACCGCTCCCCAGACTTCCGTTGTGCCTTCGTAGGCGGCCAGCGCCCTCGTCTTTCCCATCTGCATGTGTCGGTAGATGTTTTCAAGAACCACAATGGAGTTGTCTATCACCATTCCGACCGCAAAACTCATCCCCGCAAGACTTATGACGTTTATGGTCCTCCCCAGCATATCGAAGGCTATGAAGGTTCCGACAACGCTCGACGGTATGGCGATTCCGACAATCATCGTACTGCTCGCGCTGCGAAGAAAAAGAAGAAGGACGGCGACGGCAAGCACAGCACCTATAAGGAGGTTTCCTCTCACAAGATTTATAGCGCTTTTTATGTATCCGGTCTCTTCATAAACGTTGTAGAGATAAAGTCCGTTGTCGCGCAGGACACCCTCGT
Source organism: Thermodesulfobacteriota bacterium (assembly GCA_965204665.1). GTDB lineage: Bacteria > Desulfobacterota_D > UBA1144 > Nemesobacterales > Nemesobacteraceae > Nemesobacter. Next base: position 141,588 of record OZ242002.1, read on the forward strand.
TGAGTTTATCCACGACTTTGAAGAGCGCTTCCTTTACCTCTATGGAATTCGCACCGCTTTCTCTCAACACGTTCATAGCTATCGCAGGCTCGCCGTTCTGCCTCACAGTGTAATCCGGGTCTTCGTATCCCAAGCGCACGGTCGCAAGTTCCCGCAAGTAAACCGGAATGCCTTGTTCCGGCGAGCGGACCACAATATTGCCTATATCTTCTGTGGTCCTGTATTCTCCGACAGTTCTAACCAGATACTGTCTTTTCCCTTCGTCAAAAGAACCTGCGCTGAAATTTTCGTTTTCACTTTCAACGGCTCGGGCAAGGTCCGCTATGGTAATGTTTCTAGTCGCCAGCGCCACCGGATCAAAAAGCACCTCCACCCTTCTCTCTCTGCCTCCGAAAACATTGGATGCGCCTACTCCCGGAACCCTCTCAAGTCTTGTACGGATAACCTCGTCCGCAAAATCGTAGTAGAAGTTTATATCCGCATCATTATCGGCAAGGGGTTTGAGTATGAACCAAGCCATGGCGTTTGATCTCGGGTCAACGGTCGTTATAACAGGCCTGTCCACTTCATCCGGATACTCCTTTACCTGGTCAAGTCTGTTTGATACTTTTACAACCTTCGAATCAATATCGGTGCCGATTTTGAATTCAAGTATCACCTCGGCCGAACTGTCGGAACTTTCGCTGTCAAGTCTTGTTAACCCGGTTAGCCCCTTGAATTCGTCTTCCTGCTCATTCACCACCTCGCTTTCTATCTCGAAGGGGCTTGCGCCTCTCCAGAAGGTACTCACGGTAATCCTCAAGGTTTCAACATCGGGGGTAAGCTGGATCGGTATTCTGAAAAACGAGATGATGCCGAATGTGATTACGAATATTATGCCTACGGCTATCGTTATAGGTTTTTTTATTGAAGTTTCGACGAGTTTCATCACTTCATGGTTTCAACGATTCTGACTTTCTGCATCGGTACAAGTCTTTCATTTCCCCTGACCACAACGTTTTCACCTACGGAAACAGAGCCTTCGATGTGCGTGTCGTTTCCATACCAGCCTATACTCTTTACGGGCACAGGATGAGCAGCATCGTCCCTTACGACAAAAACCACCGTTCCCGCAGGACCTCTGACTACGGCATCCTTGGGAACACACATTATCTTCTCCTTCTCACCGACTCTTATCTTGACAACGGCGCTAACCGAGGACTTTATTCTATGTTCCGGATTGGGAAGCACGATCTTCATCGGAAAAGAAACAGCCTTCGGGTCCGCATCAGGAACCACCGCCGCTATTTCGCCTCGGAAAACCTCAAGACCCAAGGAAGTTATAATGATTTCGACTTCACTACCCTCAACTACCTGTCCCAAGTACGCCTCAGGAAGACCCGCCCAAACCTCAACGGTATCTATGTTCACAAACGATAAAATTCTGCCGCCTTCATCCGCCCATTGACCTATTTCCGCATGATGCTCCGTCACATAACCGTTGAACGGAGCGGTGATTTTCGAAGCCGTCAAGTCGTATTCCACCATGTCTATCCGGCTTTCCAGACTCCGCAGCACCGCCAGGTCCGAATCTCTCCGGGTTTCCGCCCGGTCAAGGTCCTCATCGGACAGTATGCCTTTTTTGTAAAGGTCTTCTGTTCTCTGCAGGTCTTTTTCGGACAGTCGCGCATTTACAAGAGCTTTCGTTCTATCATTTTTAAGTTCCTGCAGTGAAAGGGATGTTTTCTCGCTTTTTATCTCAGCCAGCACCTCTCCTTTTCGAACATACTCTCCCTCCTGGGCCACTATGGTTTCCACTATTCCCGCAACCTCCGTGGATACAACGGATTTTATCGCAGGGAAAGTCACAGCTGCGAGGCTCACCGGCTTTCTTATGGTTTTCTCCACAACAGCAGACACATAGACAGGTGCCGGGGGAGGACCTTGAGGCGGTGAATCGGTCGGTTGGGAAAAAGAACGCCCCTGGAAAAGAAAAAGAATTGAAAGTACAAAAAAAATTACTGTCTGAATGCGCATGGTGTGGTTCTCCATTGCCCCTGACTGCATTTTCAGAATCGGTTCCGGGAAACTTCAGACCCGGAAACCGCACGGAGCCTCATATTGCCACCTTCAAGTATACACTACCAGTACGCACAGATATATGCGCAGAAAAACGCAGCACTGCGAAAATGCAAGTATTTGCTCAAGGGGTGATAAGTGGGCTCGTTGTCTCGGAATACTCCGGCTCATAGAAACCGACAACTTTTTTTATGTAAGGGCCGGTAATTTCTGACAACGCTCTAACCCGTGCCGGTGTCGGACTCACATCTACTGAAGAAAATCAGTCTTCAAGAATCGCTGCAATGTAAAACCTCACAGTCCCGTCTGTCCTTGACTTCATATGGGGGGGGGTAGAATCAAAGGCGGAAAAGATCCTGCATTGTCGAAGGAGGTTGTATTATGAAGTTACGTAATTTCTTAGTTTTGTTGTTTCTGCTCGGCGGAGCGGTTTTCCTTGCCGCCTGTGAAGGAGATATGGGACCGGCAGGTCCTGCAGGTAAAGACGGGGCGAAAGGAGATAAGGGGGATAAGGGAGATAAAGGAGACTCGGGAACACCGGGAGCGGCGGGCCCGCAGGGAGATCAGGGAAAGTCCTTCGGTGATCCCAGATGCGACGTTAGCAACGGTATAAATGCGCTGCCCGGTGTCTCCAGAGATATCACGGGGACTGATGACGACGATGTCATATGCGGAAATCAGTACGTTAACACGATTAATGCCGGAGCCGGCGATGATACTGTCTACGCCGGTGCCGGAAACGACACGATATCCGGCGGCACCGGCACGGATACGATATACGGTGAAGACGGAGACGACAAAGTCGATGCTCAGGTTGGAGGCAGCATAGGCACGGAAACTACCGACGACATCATCTATGGCGGAGACGGCGTTGATACACTCTGGGGCAACGCCGGCGCCAACACCATCCACGGCGGAGACAGCACTGATTACATCAAAGGAGTAGCCGGCGATGATACGCTCAACGGCGATGCGGGAAATGACGCACTCGATGGAGGTGAAGGCAATGATAAGCTCAACGGTGGAGATGGGGTGGATGCTTTCTTTCTGACTGAACCGGGCAATGACAGCTTTAACGGCGGCGCCCCGACAGGGACTGCTCTTAGTAATAGTCGTGATGGTGCTGATTTTCTGATAATGGGTAGTATTCCTGCTCCAAATCAGATAGTGCCGCAATTGAAGGCCGGTATCGTCGTCTACTCACCGACGGGGACAGGTGTAACCTTTGATCTTTCCACCGGGTCTTTCGACGGCAGTACTCATGGTTGGGGAATGACTGAATTTACAGGTATTGAGAATGTTGCCGGCGGAGGGAACGCTGATAGTATCAGCGGAGATGGCATGGGAAATTATATCTACGGGGGAGCAGGAACAGATACGATTAAAGGAAAAGCTGGAAATGATTTCCTTGATGGAGGTGCTGCTGCCGACACTCTTACCGGCGGCGCCGGTGCTGACACCTTTGTAATTAGGCACGTGCACAGAAGCGCCAAGGATAATATTACGGACTTCAACGCATCGCAGAACGATATGCTTCATTTCAGAGGTTTTCCAAACGGGTCTACGATAACAGGGTCGGGTCGCACGATCACTATAGAGTCAAACGATTTATTTGATGTGCAGGATGACGCCACGGCAAAAGCAATCCGTGAGACACCGACCCTGTATAAATTTACAGACTGAGTTCAATCGGTTCCGGTGAAGTTGTTTCCCCGAAAGGAACAACTTATGTTCAGTAAGTTCCGTTCGGAAAATCCGGGTCTCAAGAAATTGAGGCCCGGATTTTATTTCTGCAGTGAAATCGTTCGGGGAAAAGCATAGAACTCTACTTTGCAATACAGAAGCGTTATCACAAACCCGTGCTGTTTGGATAATCATCATGATAAGAAAAGACCTGCAGAATTTATGCACGACATAGAATCATGCTGTAGTTTCCGCGTATTTGATCTCAAGTTCCTGCAACTTCCTTATTCTGTCACTGAATCGGGTGATCGAATTCAAGTTTTTTGACAGCGGCTTTCATCTCGCGGGAAAGTCCGACCGCCAGTTCCGGAATCTTGTTCGGTACAACATCAGGTCTTACTCTATTATGCGTTGGAAAGATTTAGGTAGTCAGATTCATAATACGGAGCCCAGAACATCTGTTACGCGAAAATCAGGTAATATCTTCTTGCATTCTTCCGATTCGCAATTATATTTGCCAAAAAACCGATAGGAGATGAAAACATGGCATCCGAAAACATAGTTGAAGTAGTTGATTCCGAATTTGACCGGCAGGTTATAAAAAATTCCACTCCCGTTCTCATAGATTTCTGGGCGCCTTGGTGCGGCCCGTGCAGGTCCCTTGCCCCGGTTATAGAGGAAATATCGGAGGACTATAAGGGTAAGGTCAAGGTGGGAAAGGTGAATGTTGACGAAAACCCGGAAACCACAATGAAATTCAGCATCAGGAGCATACCCACCCTGATAGTGTTCAAAAACGGCGAAGTGAAACAGCAGATAATAGGTGCAGTTGCGAAGAGTGAAATAGAAAAAGCGCTTGACGAGTCACTTGACTGAAAACGTTTTTGAACCAGAAAACCGAAAATGGCCAAATACATCATGCTCAGCAATCTTACTGACGAGGGAAGAAGAACTGTAAAGATGAGGCCCGAGAGAATACAGGAAGTAAATAAGGAACTTGAGAAAATGGGCGCCAAGGTAGTGGCTCAGTATGCGGCCCTAGGCCCTTATGACTTCGTCAATATAGTTGAAGCGCCCGACAACGAGACGATTGCAAAGGTCGTAATAGAACTTGGTTCACGGGGTACAGTCCATATAGAAACCCTGTCTGCTATCCCCATACCGGAATTTGAAGAGAAATTCAATGATTAGAGGCTGACCATATAAACTTTTTGGACCTATCACTTCCCTCACCGCCTCCCAGAATACGACCTTTCCCTTTTTCGCCGAATGGAGAACCATGAAAAAGGATGATATTTGCGAATGAGCAGGGAAGACGATGAAGGCTGCGGTTGCGGTTGTCTGATCTGGTTTTTGATTATTTGCTATGTGCTCGCATGAAATCAGCAGTCAACACAATTTTTTTGTGAGAGAGATATTCGGGCGGTTTTGATTATCTTTCGTACCCTGTTCTCCCAAGTGTATTTCCTGACATCCTCAAGAGCGGAAGAAGAAATCCTAGAACAAAACTCAGGATCGCGGAGCACAAACTCAAGAGCGGAAATAAATTCCTCAGCATTATCCGGAGCGACGGTAACGGAGTTTCTTCCAGACTCGAGTATCTCAAGAACAGATGGGATAGAAGTAGCCACAATCGGTTTTCCTGCGGCCATGTATTCGAAAAGTTTGAGCGGCGAAGTGAAGCCGCCCGCCTGCGTACCATCCCTGATGGTCACCGCAGAGGAGTAAGGCATAACTAAGATGTCGGAGCCCAGAAGATAAGAAGCGACCTCTCTCTGGTCGACAAAACCGATCATCTTGAAGTTTTTTATCCCTCTTCTCTCCGCTTCACGCCTATACGGGACGTTATCCTGGTCTCTTCCTCCAACCACAACGAATACCACATCGCAGAGTCTCTCCGCAGCATCCACGAGAACATCTATCCCCCTACCCTTGTAAGTGTTTCCACAATAACAGACAGTTTTCGTTCCGACGGGATAGCCGAACCTCCCGGCAAGGGAATATATACCCTCACTTCCCGAAAACATGTCGATATCAACTCCGTTATGCGCGACAAAGAAATTTTTTCCCTTTATTCCCGATTTCTCATAAAGTTTTTTCAGACCCTCTGAATTAAAAGAAATACCGAGCAGATATTCTCTGCGGCAGAAAGAGTTTATCATTCTCCAAGCAACCTTGTTTACCGGAGGATGATGGGCGTCATATACAACCGGAATCGAGAAAAATCCGGTAGCCGCCCAGGTAAAAGTCAGATTTCTCGTGATCACGAAATCGTATTTTTTTTTTCTTGTCAACGCCAGTACCGCGCTCGCAAATCCGTGGATAATCTGCCTTGCCCCGCCGTTTGTAAAAGGAATGGAAGTTACGGGAAAAGGAGTGGTTACGCCGTAGTATTCAAACAGTGCTTCCCTGGAAAAGCGTCCGGGCAGCACGCACTCAACCTTGATTCCGAGTTTTACCATAGCCTGACACATTTTCATCATGTGCACAGCGCTTGCTCCCTTGGAAAAAAGCGGCGGGCTTCCCACATACATTACCCTTAATTGCTCGTATCCTTTATTTTTCAGCAATGAATGTATAACCTTACGCCCCTAAGAATAATGGCCCCCGCAAAAGAACGTACCACGAAAGCGTCCCGTCTTCACGGATTCAGAGATATTTTCTCTCCCGAGGCCGAAAAACTGCGTCTTGTGGAAAACACGGTAAAAGAAACATTTGAACTCTTCGGTTTCTCGGAAGTAATCATACCCGTACTTGAGCTCTCCGGAGTCTATTTCACCGGTCTCGGTGACACCACGGATATAGTACAGAAAGAAATGTACTCGTTTGAAACCAAAGGAGGGGAATGCGTTTCAATGAGACCCGAAGGAACGGCGGGAGTAGCGAGAGCGTTTATTGAGAACTCTCTTCACAGAAAGTCTCCGGTGACAAAACTTTACTACTCGGGGGAGATGTTCCGGTATGAAAAGCCGCAGGAGGGAAGACAGAGAAGTTTTAATCAGATAGGGGCGGAACTTTTCGGTTCCTCGTGTCCCGAGTCTGATTCGGAAGTTGTCGAGATGCTGTGGCTTGCCGTGCAAAGACTCGGCCTCAGCGAGCATGTGAAACTGGAAATCAACTCCATAGGAGAACCGCCGGAACGTGAACTCTATAAAAACGCCATCAAGGAATATTTCCTGCACAGAAAAGAATCTCTATGTCAGAATTGCGAAAAAAGACTTAAGATAAATCCGCTTCGAATACTCGACTGCAAGGAAAAAATCTGCAGTGGAATCACCTCAGGAATTCCATTTTCGATTTCCGAATATCTCTCCGCACGAAGTAAAGATCATCTAGACTGCGTTCTTGATTCGCTTACCCGGAAATCCATCCCGTTTTCCCTCAACACAAAAATAGTAAGAGGGCTTGACTACTACACGGACACGGTCTTTGAAATAACGACAGATAAGCTCGGCGCCCAGAACGCCGTGGCCGCAGGGGGACGGTATGATCTGCTGGTTGAGAGAATGGGTGGACCGAATACACCCGCTGTGGGATTTGCGATTGGTGTCGAGAGAATAATTCTTCTTCAGCAGAGAATCGGAACTAAAAAAAACCGTCCGGGGAAAAAACGGTCGGTACACATAATACATATCGGGGAAAAGGCAAGAGCCGAAGCGGCTCGACTGGCATCTATTCTTCGCAGAAATGGAATCAGGACAGAGACTGAATATGAGAGTAAAAGTCTGCGAAGCCAGATGAGGAAGGCCGACAAAACAGGGGCGGACTATTCCATCGTTGTTGGAGATGATGAACTCGGGAAAGGAGTCCTCTCCGTTCGCAATATGAAAACGGGAGAAGAAAAAAACTTGCCTCTCGAAAAACTCGGGGCTCTCAATGGAATGAAAGATTTCCAGAAGATTGTCTGACCACAGAACGGACCCGACAGAAAAATCATTTCAAGAAACCTGATGACTAAAAACAGATTTTTCTACGGTTGGATAGTGGTCATAGCCGGCCACCTGCTCATAACGCTCGACGGGATGATCCTTTATTCGTTCGGGATATTCTTTCCTTATCTAAATGAAGCATTTGAACTATCGAAGACCGCCGGGTCGTCCTTTTTCTCCTTAAGATGCGTATGCATGGCCTTTTCCTTCGTGTTTGCGGGAAGACTCATAGACCGCCACGACGCAAGATACGTCACATTTTTCGGAGGACTGATCGGGGCGGTCGGTCTTTTCCTGTCGTCCCGCGCTGAAAACATCCTGGAACTCTATATCACTTACAGCGTGCTTGTGGGTATAGGAGACGGATTTTTGTACATACTGCCGGTAACCGTGATAAGCAGATGGTTCCTGAAGAAAAGAGCACTTGCAATAGGCATTGCGACCGCAGGGGTTCCTGTAAGCGGACTCATCGTCAACCCGATTACCGCCTGGCTTATAGAATCGTTCGGTTATCAGAGCGCCCTTGTACACCTCTCGGTGATATTCACTGTTATACTGTGCGCGGCGTTTCTTATAAGAAGCCATCCCGGGGAAATGAATCTCAGAGCATACGGAGAAGGGGAACAGGACGCATCGCAGCCTGCAGGAGATTCTGACTGGAGTGCCAAGGAAGCCTTTTCAAGCACGAGCTTCTGGCTTATGTACATCTCTTTTTTTCTCGGCTTCAACACTTTTCTGATTGTCGTCGTGGATCTGTTCGACTTCTCGATAAAATCAGGAATAACCCCTCTAGTCGCAGCGGGAGCGCCGGCTTTTATAGGACTCGGAAGTATATTCGGACGGATTTTCTTCTCGGCAGTGATGACCAACATATTAAAGGATGTACGTATACTGTTTGTCTGTTATTTTTTCCAGGCAAGTTCAATAATTCTCATCCTTTTAATCGTAGATATATGGTCTCTTTACCTGTTCGGTTTCCTGTTCGGATTCTTCTACAGCGGATGGGTACCGATGTTCCCCACAATCCTGGGAAGATTTTACGGTCTTCGGGCGCTTGGAAGTATTTTCGGAATTTTCGGTACAGGTTTTTCGCTCGCGGCGATCAGCGGACCTCTTGTTTCAGGTTTTCTCTATGATCTGACGCAGAGTCATCACAAACCTTTCGTGGTGGCGGCGGCGGTCTCGTTCGCAACGGCGTTCATAACGCTCCTGATAAAAGACCCTGTAAAAAAAGCCGGCGCGGAAACTGCCGGAGAAGTTGGTACGAAATGACTATATTCTGCTTTTGGTTATATTAGAACTGCGGAGAAAAGCAGATGTTCGGATTAGGAACTGCTGAATTACTGATAATTCTTTTTATAGCTCTGGTGATATTGGGTCCCAAGGAGCTTCCCAAGGTAGCGAGAACTCTCGGAAGGGGGATAAGAGAACTTCAAAGGGCTAAAGAAGACCTGAAAAAAAATATAGAATTTGAAGATGAGCAGGTAAAAACGGAAACATCGGAAAAAGACAACACCGCCTGACTTGTCAGATGAACTCTCTGGTATAGTATTAAAAACGATTCTTCCGAAGATTTAATCATATGCCTAAAATAATCATTGACGGAACAGAGATCGAGGTAGATGACGGAATCAACGTTATTCAGGCCGCAGCCGGCGCAGGCATAGAGATACCCCATTTCTGCTATCATCCGGAACTGAGTGTTGTAGCTCAGTGCAGACAGTGCCTGGTTGAAGTGGAAGGCATTCCGAAGGTTCTTCCCGCATGCAACACCGTCGTAAGAGACGGTCTCGAGGTCAGGACGAACACTGAAAAAGCACTTGAAGCCAGAAAGGCCGCTGTTGAATTCACTCTGATAAACCACCCGCTAGACTGCCCTATATGCGACAAGGGTGGAGAATGTCCTCTCCAGATGACTACCTTCGACCACGGACCGGGCTACAGCAGGATCGGAGGCCCGGAGAACAAGAAAGTCAGAAGGAAAAACTACCTGAGCGACCGTATAATGTACGATGCCAACAGGTGCATCATGTGTACGCGTTGCGTTCGGTTCACGGATGAAGTGACCCGGACACATGAACTCGGAACATCAGGGAGAGGGTTCCGTAAGAAAATATCCGTTTTCCCGGGAAAACAACTCGACAACGAGCTTGCCGGAAACGTAATTGACATCTGTCCGGTCGGGGCTCTGCTCCCGAAAACAGACCTGCACGAAGAACGGGTCTGGTACATGGAGTTCACAGATTCCGTGTGCTCGCTCTGTAGCACCGGCTGCAACATCACCGTGGGCGTGGACCCCAGACAGGGAAAAGTAGCGCGAATCCGCCCTAGGATAAACCAGGAAGTAAACGGTCACTGGATATGCGACAGGGGAAGGTTCGATTACGAAGAAGTTCAGGAATCGGCAAGGCTTCGGGATCCGATAAAAAAAGACGACAGAGACTACTCGGCAACTTCTTGGGAAAATGGAGTTGACAGCGCTTGCGCAAGGATCGTAGAAGCGAATACATGCGGGATTGCGGTTTCTGTGGCCGTTACAAACGAGGAGATGTTTCTTGCCAAAAAACTTTCCCGCACAATGGGAGACTGCCCAGTGCTCTGTGCTGCCGGACCTGAAGTCACGGAGAAAAAGTTCGGACTTATAAGCAATGACCCGAATCCGAACAGCGTCGGGGCGAGAAACCTCATGTTGAACTCAGACGACGACAGCATAAAGAAGATGACCTCGGCAATTTTTGAAGGTAAGGTGGACTTACTTATAGTGATTGAAGAAGACCTCTTCAGAATTGTTCCGACCTATGAAAAATACGCGCTCGGCCGGGCTCTGGAAAAGCTCGGTTTTCTTTTAGTCATCGACTACAAACTCAGTGAAACGGCAAAATACGCTCATATGATTCTGCCATCCGCAAGCCCATACGAAAAAGACGGAACTTTCACCAACGACTCGGGACGGGTTCAGAAAATAAGAAAAGCGATTTCACCTCCAGGACGGTCAAAGCCCGCATGGGAAATCCTGTGCATGTTAGGTAAGAAACTGAACAAGCACTACTTCAACTACTCTTCAGTTTCAGATGTGTTGGACGACATAGGTGTAAAGATTCCAAGTTATGCGGGGATGAGTTATGAAATACTGGGACCGGTCGGGGAAGTTATCACGCCTGTAGTTAGAAAATGACACCTGTTCTCATAACAATAACGGTAGCAAAGATAGCTCTGGTACTTTTCGTTGTCCTTACCGCAGTGGCCTATCTCACTTATGCGGAAAGAAGAATAAGCGCTTTTATACAAGACCGCTATGGGCCCAACAGAGTCGGTCCTCTAGGTCTCTTGCAACCCCTTGCGGATGGGATAAAGTTCATTTTCAAAGAAGATGTTATCCCTGAAAGGGCGAACAAGAGCATGTATGTTCTCGCGCCTGCGTTTGCCTTGATTACCGCCCTTGCTGCTCTTGCAGTAATTCCAATAGGCCGGGGGGTTCACACAGACGTTTTCGGACTTCTTAACGACCCGGTATTTATAAAATTCCAGATAGCGGACCTTAACGTCGGTCTGCTCTATGTTCTAGCAATAAGTTCGCTGAGCGTTTACGGAGTTGTGCTTGGAGGGTGGTCGTCCAACAGCAAATACTCGCTTATAGGCGGGCTTCGGGGCGCAGCGCAAATGATAAGTTACGAACTTGCCCTAGGACTCTCAATACTCGGGGTGATAGCGGTAACCGGTTCGCTGCGGCTGGGAGATATAATTGAAGCTCAAGAAAAGATGTGGTTCGTGATTCCCTCTTTTATAGGTTTTGTGGTTTTCGTCGTTTCGGCGTTCGCCGAGACCAACAGACTCCCGTTCGACCTTGCCGAGGCTGAACCCGAAATAGTAGCCGGCTACCACACCGAGTACGGCAGTATGAAATTTGCTATGTTCTTCATGGCGGAATATACTCATATGATAGTTGCTTCGTGCATGATAGTTTCTTTGTTTCTGGGTGGTTGGTATCCCTTACCTTTCGGGGGATGGTTCGGCGTTGACATAGATACCCACTGGTATCTGCCGCCGATGGTTTTCATAGGCAAGGTACTGTTCTTACTCTTTCTTTTCATCTGGGTAAGGTGGTCCTTGCCGAGATTTCGTTATGATCAGGTGATGGGACTGGGATGGAAAAAACTTTTTCCTCTCGCGGTGGTAAACCTGCTTTTAATAAGCGCACTTATAATTCTGAAAATCCTCTAATTGAGATAGACATCGGAAAGACCTCTAAGTAGAAGTAGTGGGCACGCCGTACTCAAAAAAAGGAGATGGAAATAAATCTCAGATTAATGATCATCCGAATGCTTGTCCCTGAGGTTTTCATACTCCGCCGCGGACATTTTTCTTGACTTATCCAGAAATATAGCAACCGCCCAGATATCCCTATCTTCGTGAGTGGGTCCGTAAGCGGGCATTCCCGTCATCTTCACCCCATTTTTCGTAACCCAGAATATATTCTCAAGGGAGTACTCATAGAGTTTTTCCGGAAACCTCGGCGGGGGAGGAAACAGACCTTTTCCGGACGATGAGGGTTCGACACCGGGTGCTCCATGGCACTGAACGCACATCTTTTCGTATTCTTTGAAACCCTCTACATATATGTCTCCATCATCTACATCATAGGGAACTACGAGACCTGCAGAGTTTCTCTGTATTGATCTCTCGGTAATACTGTGAAGAATCGCATTGACGATTGCCGGGTGCGGTCTCGTAGCTGAAACATCGTAACATCCAGAAAAGAAATAGAGCACGACAGCAACAACAAAAATCACCACCAGCATTTTTTTGATTAAAGGTTTTTTAATTATTTCCATTTTTTAGATCTTCCTCCTTTAGTAAACCCACCCGAATGCGAGATTTGCAGTGCTTTCGTTGTTCAACATGGAGTCGCCGACCCTTCTATAGGAGTAATCAAGTTTAACAAAAACGGAATCGGCAAATGAGTACGAAAGTCCGCTCGTCAGTACCAGTCTCTCATAACGGGGATTATCAAATAGAGATTCCCGAGGTTTGAATATGGAATCGTAATAATCTACCCGCAGGAAAGGTTTTAGGCTGTTCCACGGTCCAAGTCCCACATAAGGTCCTATGTCGTAACCAACTTCTCCCCACAATGCTAGAGCGTTATCAGCTACCGGAGTCCTCGCGACGCTGAGATTGTTGGAAAGTCTTGAATTCCTGGTGGAAATATCATCGGCATTCCATAACTGCCCCCAGATCACCACACCGGTTCCGTACCATCTTTCCTTTCTCAGCACAAAGTGGGCATCAAGAAGGAGTAACGGGGAATCAACATCTTCCAGGTCGTCTTTAGGCCTGTTCGCATTAGTATTCAAACCGTAATAGACCGAACTTCCGACCATAAGACCGATGTCAGTAAATCTGTAGTCCGCCCGGCCCACAAAAGCGAGACCGTCGGCTTGAATAGTCTCGAATTTGCCTTGATGACCTTCTCTAATCCAGTTCAGAGAACCGAACCCCGTAGAATCCAGTCCGCTCACCACCTGGAAAACAAGTTCCAGATTGTCATTTACGTAATAGTTCAACCCCATACCGATCTCATCCCATACGGCGGGAATTATCATTGTCTCGGATTCAGGACGTCTGGCGGCAAGATACCCCGAAGGCTTGTATAACTGCGACAGAAGTCCGTATCCGACATAGAACCGCCCTACTTTCAACTCTCCCCAGTCGCCGAGTTTCTTACTCAGGTAAAGCTCTTCCAGTAGTACTTCGCCTCCTTTTTCAACCTCCTGTTCAAATTCTCCGAACTCCTCATATTCAATCTCAAACGCCGACCCGGTTCCACCATGTTCAAACTCAAGTTCTGCCTCAAAGCCCAGCCCCATGGGCATTTCGCCTTCAAGTTCCAGAACAAATCTTGTAAGGTCAAACTCAACCCTGTTGTCCGACTCGCTTCCACCGGGACGATTCTGGTTCTGCCCGTGATCAAACCATGAAAAAAGAATATCGGCGTACCCGTTCCAGTTGAGTCTGAAAGGCGAACTCTCGTCAACGGGGTCGTAAGTGCTGTATACATCGCCAGTCTTCTCGAAAAGACCCTCATTTTCTGCATTTTGGGGATGTGCGATACTATTCTCATGCTCGTCGGTAAGTTCAATTAATTTTTTTTCAACGGATTTCATCCGACTGTCGTATTGTTCTCTTATCCGTTTTATTTCATGAAACTCTTTTCTGAGATTTTCTATTTCCCGTCGGATTTCGTCCGACTCCCGAGCAGTTCCCGTTCCGGGTAAAAACAAAATAAAACCGAACATGGTTAAAGTTAATGAAAACAGAAGTCTTTTTCTCTTCATCGTTTTATCCTCAAAGTGTATTCAGAAATTTAATAAGGCTCTCACGTTTCCGCTTGGGGAGATTTTTAAATTTCATCTTGACGTTTTCAGCTTCCCCTCCATGCCACAAGATGGCCTCCTCAAGGCTTCTTGCACGACCATCATGCAGAAAGTTCTTCTCCAGCAGTATTCTCTCCGTAAGACCGATTCCCCAGAGCGGAGCAGTTCTCCACTCTCTTCCGGTAGCCTGAAAGTCCGGCCTGTTGTCCGCAAGCCCCTCACCCATGTCATGCAACAGAAGATCGGTGAAAGGCTGTAGGTTCTGATAGCTCAGTTCTTCTATAGGATGCGGGCCGGTTCTGATTAAGGAGACATGACAGGAACCACAGCCGATGTCGGAGAAGACCGCTTCGCCTTCTCTGACATCAGGGTCATCAACATCATCCCTTAAGGGAACGGCAAGAGTCTGAACATAAAAAGTGGCGAGAGCCAACTGCTCCTCGGTTATTTCAGTCGGAGCGTCGTCGGGATTGACGTCAGGGTTTGTCACTCCCATATCATCAGCATAAGCCCTCGCGGTCTGAGCTCTCAGATTCGGATTGTTCGCTTTACGCCCGAATCTGCCGACCTCCGTTGAAGCTGTCACCCGGTTCCAGACCATGTTAGGTCTGCCGGATATTCCATCACCGTCAGAATCGTCCGGGTCGGAAAGTTCCAGCAACGTCTCTTCCGGTATGGCTTCAAGCAAACCGAGACCGATTACAGGAGGGGGCAATCTCATTGAAGTCTGAATACCCGCTCCGAGAGAAGAACCATCGGAAAGAGTTATATCAAGCAGGGGTTTTCTCAGGTTGTAGGAAGTACCGTCCGGATAACTGCCGGGAATCTCTTGCCAGCGGAGAGAGACACTTGCCTCAGGCTCAACACCGAATACCGCATGATCCTGAATCTGATGACCGAGTCCTTCAACCGGAGTATTTCCTCCAGGAACCTCGGGGACGCCTTCGGGGTCGGAAATCATTACAAGCGCGTTGCTCCTTAGGTTGCTGTGGTTGAACACAGGGTGACCTCTTCCGTTCTTTATGTGACATGAGTCACAGGACACATTATTAAAAAGCGGACCTAAGCCCGGATTTACAGGGGCAGGAGCAGTCACGAAAACGTTGCCGAACTCAACATCCCCATCAAGATGTCTGGCAAGATTTTCTTCCGACAGATTCCCTGCAGGCTCTTCAAACGCAAAAGATGTCCTGTTTTGAACGCTAGTGTCGCCACCAGGCGTCACCGAAAGAATTTCCGGTTCTCCGCCGTCGCACGACAGAACAAAGAAAAGAAAAAGGACAAAAGAACCGATAATCTGAAATCTCATAGTAGATACAAATCGGACCAACAATCTCTACATCCTTAGAAGAGTCAGTACAGGACCACTTAAAGTCTTACTTACTTTATCTATTGCTTTCTGAGCCTCTTTTATTTGGTCGGCTTGACCCTGGTCGGTTATAGAGTCTCGAAAAGGCTGCTTGATAGATAGAATCGCATCTATCGCAGCATTTGTTTCGTCTTCTACTCTTTTAGCCAGAGAAGAATCCCCAACCGCAATCAGGTCTTTCAGTCCTTTGTTCGTTCCAGTACACGTTCTATCACTCAAACTAACCGCCCTGCATCCCCTGTACGCATTGAGAACTCCCAGTACGTTATGCGCGAAATCCGCTCTTGAATTAAAACTGAACTGGCTTTCTACAAGTTCAACATCCTGTTCATCAAACGGGTCGGCTATTTTTCCTGTTCCCACCTCATCAAGAATTATTGTCATCCCTTTGATTATTTGTTCAACAGCACTAAACTTGGACGGATATACAGTGTTTCCACCCTCGCCAGCATCTCTCATCAAATCTCCGTAAGGGTTATCTCCCTCCGTCCAGTCTTCGTAAAGTTCTACAGCAGTGGATTCTATATCCTTTGCGGTGCCTGCCAGATACTCAATTTCCCGAGAAGTGAAATCATCAACACTCCTCGCATTTCCTTCTCTGAAAATGAGATATTCAACTGTGTGGAAACCCTTTTTTTCCGGGTCGAGTTCGGAGATGTATTGCTCTGTAAGATCATCACTGGAAGCCAAAACAGCATCAAGGTCGGTCCGGTTAACAGGCCAGCTGTCGAGCGCAGGATCATGCCCTTTAGAATCTACCGGTCCAAAAAGCCAAGCCTCACTCTGTTCCCATGGAATTCTTGACGCTGTCCAAGCATCTGCTGCCGTTTGAACGTTACTCCGCGTTCCCTCTCCGATACTTTCAACAGCGGTTACTAACCCAGCGGCTTTGTCTTTTAAATCGCGGTAAGTAGCTATAACCACATCATCCACATAATTTTCAATCACAGTCGAGGCAAGTTCCGAGTTCTCATCAATAAAACTCTCCGAATTTCCAGAACCTCCTCCACAACTCATAAGAAAAAACACACAAACCAGAACTGACAATACGATCCTTACGCTAAACATTAGTCCTCCTACATTGTAGACTTTCTTAATCCAGAATATCATGGATAAATAAAGTCTATGATAAACTGATTGTCAAGCAGAATTAGAAGTTTTTTGTGAACGAGCGAAAAAAAAAATGATTCTTGGGGATAAATCAGATTCTGTAAAAACATTTCAGTTCTGAGAGGTGTACGCTGAACAATGCAAAACCTCAGAATATCTTCACAGTCTCAGTTGTCCCGCTCACATAATTCTTGAGCCAGACTGCAACGGTCGCATGAGGGTCTTTTACCGCCTCTTTGAACTATTCTATTGTTTTTGATGAAAAATTATGTAGTCCTATCTGCATACTCTATATGTGTGCACTATAGGACTTCTGGAGTTAAGTATGGGTAGTTGACAGGCCGGAAACTACGGTTTCCTGATATCATACCTACATGGAGCAAAAGAGCGTGTTCGGTAGTATCATCCGGAAGAAAACCCGTTTCTGAGGCTCAACAATATCCAAAATCATGCTCAATATTCAACTTGGCGAGATGTGTGGACTAGGACAACGGACCAAGCAGTCACCTCTTGAAGGAATGCTTGCATTTGGTCTTCACTGTTATCAAACATCCAGATTACTTACCCGAAGAGCGTTTACCTCTATAAATTCCTTTCTGGGTTCTACTTGGTCTCCCATAAGTTTTGAGAATATCTCGTCGGCTTCAACAGCATCATCCACTTGAACTTGCTTGAGTAGTCTGTTTTCCGGGTTCATAGTGGTTGACCAAAGTTGTTCGGGATTCATCTCTCCGAGTCCTTTGTATCTCTGTATAAACTGTCCTTTTTTTCCTCTCTCAAGAATAAATTCAACAAATTGCTCAAGGGTTTCTATCTTTTTTTCCTCACCATCATCAATTATCTGACAGTTAGAATCCCTGAGCGGGCTGAGTGAATCTGCAAGTTTGCGAAGTTCCTTGAAATCAGGAGAGGCAAGGAAATTGAAATTAATCACCGACCCTTCTACCCTGCCGTTCTCCCTGAAAAAATACTCAATGCTGTTTGAGTTATGCTCAGGGTCTTCGACAAGTTTCCAGTCAAGATCAACTATATCGGGATAACTCCCTCCGAGCCACTGCTTTATTTCCTCAAGATGAACATCCAGATTCGGTTCATTGCCCATCCTGAGATCGGTTTTTCCGAAATCGGTCCTTCTGACAAAGCCCTCCACTATTCCCCTGTTCCGCCCCCATCTGTTCATACGATCAAGAAGTTTTCCATATCTGATAGCTTTCTGTATAAGATCAAAAAGTCTAGTTCCTTTAATCTGTTTCGCATGACCGTTCGATCCCCCGTAGGAGATTTCAACATCCTCGACTCCTAAACTGACCAGAAATTCTTCATACTCCCGGTCATCCTTCAGATAAGTCTCTTTTCTTCCCTTTCTCACAAGATAAAGAGGCGGCTGGGCAACGTACAGATATCCCTTTTCTATGACTTCCCTGAAATGGCGAAAAAAAAGCGTCAGCAGAAGAGTCCTTATGTGTGAGCCGTCAACATCTGCGTCGGTCATCAGGATTATTTTGTGATAACGGATCTTAGATATATCAAATTCACCTTCACCTGCACCTATTCCAGTACCCAACACTGTGATGGTCGTGCGGATTTCCTCATTGGAAAGCATCTTGTCGAACCTGGCCTTCTCAACATTGAGAATCTTCCCCTTGAGGGGGAGAATAGCTTGATTGTACCTGTCTCTTGCCTGCTTGGCCGAGCCGCCCGCGGATTCTCCTTCAACTATGTAGAGCTCGCTTTTTTCGGGGTCTCGTTCCTGGCAGTCAGCAAGTTTGCCCGAAAGCGAACCGGACTCAAGAGCACTTTTTCTCCTAGTAAGTTCTTTTGCCTTTCTTGCTGCAGTTCTCGCCCTTGCAGCGTCTATGGTTTTTTCGACTATGCTTCTGGCCACAGAAGGATTTTCCTCGAAAAACACTCTGAGTTTGTCATTAAGCAGAGACTCGACAATCCCTCTCACAGAAGTGTTCCCAAGCTTGGTCTTCGTCTGACCTTCGAATTTCGGGTCGGGAATTTTTACGCTTATAACAGCTACCAGACCCTCCCTCACATCATCACCCGTAAGAGAAATTTTGAGGTTCTTGAGCAGGTTTTTTTCCTCAGCGTACCTGTTTATAGTTCTGGTAAGAGAAGTACGTAAACCCGAGAGATGGGTCCCACCTTCGATATTATTTATGTTGTTCGCATAGCAGTATATGGTCTCTCTGTATGTGTCGTTGTACTGCAAGGCGACTTCAACGGAAGTTGCATCTTTTTCACCCTCAACGTGTATCACCTCCTGGTGAAGCGGTTTTCTGCTCTGGTTAAGTTCTCTTACAAAAGCAACTATCCCGCCCTCATAAAAAAACTCCTGCGTTCTCTCCGTTCTCTCGTCGTTGAGCGTTATTCGCAGGCCCTTATTAAGAAAAGCGAGTTCTCTTATTCTTTGAGCAAGTATGTCGTAATTGAACTGATGGACTTCAAATATGGTGGAATCAGGCTTGAAGTGTATCTTGGTTCCACTCTTTGCAGTGCTTCCTGTGTTTTTGAGATCCTTGAGCGCCTCTCCTTTTTCGTACTCCTGATACCATACCTTCCCGTCTCTTTTGATCTCTATCGAAAGGGCTTCAGAAAGCGCGTTAACCACAGTTACTCCCACCCCGTGCAGACCTCCCGACACTTTGTAGACTTTGCTGTCAAATTTTCCTCCAGCGTGAAGCATCGTCATTACGACTTCAACAGCCGGCTTACCGGTATCTTCGTGGATATCAACGGGAATTCCCCTTCCGTCATCCTCGATCGTTATGCTTTCATCCACATGCACTGTGACGGAGATATTATCGCAGAAACCTGCCAAAGACTCATCCACGCTGTTATCAAGAACCTCAAAAACAAGATGATGGAAACCCCGTGAACTGGTGTCGCCTATATACATGTCAGGGCGCTTCCTGACCGCTTCAAGCCCTGGGAGAACCTTTATCTGCTCAGCAGTATAGAGATCAGGAGAACCTGCGTCCTGCTGCAGGTCTCCATCTGTTCTGATATTTCGAGATTCGCTCAAACCAATTACCTCCCGGTAGAGATAGCCGTATTATACTACCCAAAAACAAAGGAAATTACATTTAGCCTGCAGGGCGTATTTTTACTGTTGCGAGCGGCAGCAACCACCCGATATGCACTTCGTTGGATGCCCAGTCACCCATATCAAACAGCAGCAGCTACAATGAATTTTTTTCCGGAAGTTCCGTACACGCACTGTAATCTAACAATGCGGAACGTCCCGCGATATCCACTATGCGGGCGAACAATCTGCTTCCATCGCCATCCGTCAAACGTAGATTATCTCCGGCAAGAAAGTAGACCGGTTGCTGTTGTCCGTCGTTTATGGATATGTTGGAAGCATAGAGATAGGTACGGTCGTAAGTGTCTCTGATAGTATTAAGTCTCCCTTTCAAACCGGGAAGATAGCCGACAGATTCTTCAAAAATAACTGAACCTCCTTCCGGAAGAGTCTGCAGTTCTGCTGCGAGCGCCCCGTTTCCAGGTGTCCACGCCCGGTTTACGTAGGCGGCGTAGCCGGGAGCTGCAGCAAGTACGGTCAGGGGAACATGTGTCTCATGCAGGTCAACCACCGCTTCACCATCAATGTCCGTAGTAATTTTCTTCCAAGTGTGGTTCGGCAATAAAACCAACAAGTCAGCATACGGAACGGGACGACCGGAGGACCATGCCGTGATAGCGACCCGAGCGGCACTCTCTTCGTGTGATGCCGAGGGGATAGTCAGACGGACCTCAGAGTCATCTACCAGACGATATTCAGGCAGTTTACCGCTTAATTCCTTTGTTTCGCGTTTGATTATAGGAACTCCGTCTCCGCGACGCTCCATGAAATAACTTCTGGATTCGGATCCTTTGATTCCCTTCACATGCATCCTGCCTAGAACGGAAGTCAACGCCTCGTTGCGAGTTGCTTGTCTCTCCGCCATGCTTTCAACCGTCAGATTGTTCGGCAAAGATCCGGGAGATTGAATTTCTACTCTATCTTTAAACATCGACAGACGGATTTTGCTGCCCTGAATTGAATAGTCTCTGTGCGCCACGGCATTGACCAGCGCTTCGAAGAGAGCTTTTTCGCTGTACTGAGGATACTCCACGCGAGATGGAATCTTTTGCGCGGAAACGCGCATGTTGCGAACCACGAATTCTACCGCATCTTTGATCTGTTTATCCAGAGGACCTGTTATCTCTTTTGCATCAATCTGACCTGAACTGCGGTCATCCCCCCGATAACAGGTTGCAGTAATGCATGCGCTGTCAAGAAACCGCTCGGGTGAACTGGTGCACAGTAATACCCCGGCGACTGTAGCGCGGGGAACACCGGCATCATCAGGCGCGCGCTAGAAGCGCCAGTTTCTCCAGAGCCAATTCAGGGTCTGCCGAACTCTCCACGCTCAGAAGCGGTTTCCATAACGGTTCCTCCAAGGTTGCGAAGCCGGTGTGAGGCAAGGGTTGCTTGTCGAACCACCGATAGCGGGACTGACTACGCCTCTCCGCAAGACGCAGGCGTTCATCGCTCTGCATTTTTCTCTTTGTTGAGCCCACCCTGATAAAACTTCCACCCGGACTATCATGCTGGGAATCACCCTTTGGAATCTCAACCAGTAGAATTAGTTCACCTGTGGAAAGTTCCATATGACAAGTCTTGATGCGTACAGGTGGTTTAATTGAATCGGTAGCAACTTCAACCAGTGAAGAATCCAACTTGACTGCCTGCTCACGAGACATGTTCTTCACCTCACCGTCATCTGAGACACTGCAAAGCAATACGCCGCCTGTACCATTGGCAAATGCCGCAATTTCATCCGCCATGTCATCGAGTTATTGTCAAATCTGGTGTTTGCGTGATCAAGCGGCGCTCCAGTTATTTGAATTCAACTCCTCGTTTTCCTGATCCGTCTCCTCAATCCCGTCTTTGAATTTCACACCCGTTATCACTTTCCCCACGAAGTCGAATCCGTTGAGCCTCCGCCAGCTTTTCTCCGCGCACATCCCCAGCTTGAATATCATGTGCAGCATCCCCTCGGAATTCAGACACCCCCTGGTTCTAATTGTCCTGTGCCGTATGGTTCCGAAGGCTGACTCTATAGGATTCGTCGTCCTTATGCTTCTCCAGTGCTGAGCCGGAAAGTCGTAAAAGGTCGGAAGCCGCTCATGATCCTTCTCCGGACATTCAACAGCCTTCGGGTATTTGTCCCTGTACATCCTTATGAACAGATCGAAAGCCTTCTGCGCTTCCTCCTTCGTCTCCGCCTGCCGTATGTCATGAAGATTCCTCTTCGCTTTTTTCTGGGAAGTCTTCGGAAGACAGTTCAGAACATTCGCAGTCTTGTGCACCCGGCAACGCTGCTCCCGCGTTTCCCCGTAAACTTCCGAAAGGGCGGACCGGAACCCGAGAGCTCCGTCGCCCACTGCAAGCTTCGGCCCCCTCATGCCGCGTGCCCTCAGATCCAGCAGTACTTCGCGCCAACTCTGCTTTGATTCCCTGACTCCGCTTTCAATGGAAAGGAAGTGCTTCCTGCCCGTTTCGTCCACCCCTATCACCACAAGCGTGCACAACCCGGGATCATCCCCGCGCACCTTGCTGTGTATACCGTCCACCCATATATAAGCCCAGTTGTGGCCGCTGAGGTCTCTCCTGCGCCGTTTATCGTATTCCTCAGCCCACCCGCGCTTGAGCCTGGATACCGTAGCCGCGGAAAACCCCCGAGCCTCGGGGCCTATAAGGGCTTCCAATGCGGACTTTATGTTCCCCGTGGACAGCCCCTGAAGGTAAAGCCACGGCAGAGAGGAATCAATCTTCGCAGCCCTGCGCACGTAAGGAGGCACGACAGCCGAACGGAACACGGCAGGCCGACCGTCCCGGGATCTCACCTTCGGTATGCGTACCGATACGGGACCTATACCCGTCTGCACCTCCCGTTCGGGGTGGTATCCGTTGCGGATCACCGCGGCTCTGCCGTCTTCAAGCTGTCTGTCGTCTTGGGACCGCAGATATTCTTCCGACTCCATTCTGATTGCATAACCGAGAAGAAACCGAGCCGACCGGCTCAGCAGATCACTGAGGTCGTCGCAGACCTGTTCAGGACTGCCGAATCCGGAGTCCGGTCGTCTCCGAGTGCGGGACCCGTCGATTACTGTTCGAGTCTCCTCCCTGCCGACGAATTTTCTGAAAATGCTTTCCAATGAATCCAAAAACTCTTTTTGACCTTCACGGTCAGAGACTTTATATTTCCTGCCCATAGTGGCGTATCCTCCTGTTAATTGGAATTTTGCTGAATTCAAATTAACCGGATACGCCGCTTTTTTTCAAAAACTGCCGAACACCAGATTAGAACATAACTCCATGTCATCTCGGCTAGGACTCTTCGGACTGTTGTTGTCCGAAAATTTAATTTGTTTGAACTCCCAGCGGCTGTCCTCCGCAATACGTAACCGCCGCTGAATATCCTCTTCGCTATACATCATTACGGAACTCCCGGAAACAATATCTCACAGAGTTTCCCGGCGGGTTATTACCGCACCGTATAAACGTATGCAGGAACCTGTAGGGGCTTGCTCTCCTCTTTATTGTTCGCCACACATAAGGTTCAAGCATAAACGATCATACTGCGCGACCCCGTCGCGCTTCAAAAAAAGAAATTTATGCTACTCAACCGAAATTCTAGGATGCGTTATGCCTGTCTGTTTCTGATATTTCCCTTTTTTGTCAGCATAGGACACCTCGCATTGTTCATCCCCTTCAAAAAACAGTACCTGGGCAATTCCCTCGTTTGAGTATATCTTGGCCGGGATCGGAGTTGTGTTCGATATTTCAAGTGTCACATATCCCTCCCACTCGGGCTCAAAAGGAGTAACGTTCACTATGATTCCGCACCTTGCGTAAGTTGATTTCCCGACGCATACGGTAACGGCGCGTCTTGGTATCCTGAAGTACTCGACTGTTTTTGCAAGTGCAAAGGAGTTCGGAGGAATTATGCAGCAATCATCCTTTATTTCGACGAAAGATCTGGAATCGAAATTCTTCGGATCCACCACAGCGCTGTGCAGGTTGGTAAACACCTTGAACTCGTCGCTTACCCTTATGTCATAACCATAGGACGAAAGTCCGTATGATATGACTCCCTTGCTTACCTGTCCTTCCACAAAAGGCTCTATCATTTTGTGTTCAATCGACATTTTCCTTATCCAGTGGTCGGGTTTGATTCCCATCGGTCATCTCCTTTAATTTCTCGAGCCTCATGGTGCCCGATTCGGGCCGCTGCGCAACGGTTATTTTTAGAACTGCAGAACTTCTGATTGAAAAAACTATACAAACTGTCTCAGAAACCTCACGTCGTTTTCAAAGAAAAGCCTTATATCATTTATTCCATATTTGAGCATAGCTATTCTCTCAACTCCCATGCCGAAAGCGAATCCGGAATAAACATCAGTATCGTAGTTAACGCTTGAAAAAACGGCGGGGTCCACCATACCGCAACCCATTATCTCAAGCCACCCTGTTTTCTTGCAGACTCTGCATGCGTTACCGGAACCGGAACATATCTGGCACTCTATATCCACCTCGGCGCTGGGTTCGGTAAAGGGAAAGAAACTGGGACGGAATCTCACATTCGTATTTTCGCCGAACGTCAACTTCACAAACTCTATAATTACCGATTTGAGGTTTCCGAAAGTAATGTTCCTGTCCACAAGAAGCCCCTCTATCTGATGAAACATAGGGGTATGGGAAACATCGCTGTCACACCGGTAGACCTTGCCGGGGGCTATTATTTTGACCGGCGGCTGCTGTACCTGCATTATCCTTATCTGCACGGGAGATGTGTGAGTTCGTAAAACCATCTCTTCTGTGATGTAAAAAGTGTCCTGCATATCTCTTGCGGGGTGGTCTTTCGGGATGTTGAGCGCCTCGAAATTGTAGTAGTCAAGTTCCACTTCAGGACCTTCAGCGACTTCAAAACCCATCCTTTCAAAGTCATACACTATACGTTCCATCGTCTGAGTTATCGGATGTTTCGCCCCAACCGGCATTCCGCGCCCGGGAAGAGTGAGGTCGTCAGATTCCGCAAGAAGTTTTTCGTTCATCACCGCAAGTTTTATCTGCTCGGACTTCTTCTCAATCAACTCCTCAATCTCTTTTTTTACGCTGTTTATCAAAACCCCCGCTTCACGACGGTCCTCCGGAGCAAGATCTCTCACGGACTTCACTATCGCCGTGAGTGAGCCGTTCTTACCCATATAGTTGGATTTCACCTTGAGAAGTTCAGTCTCGGTCAAAACCGCTTCTAAATCCGAATCTATGCTTTTTCTTAAACCGCGAAGTTCTTCTTGCATTGAAAATTTCCCGAACAGGATTCCCCCTGTCGCGACGAGTGATATTCTAACCGTTTTCCGGATCGATCATTAAGGACGGGAGAAAGTTTTCGCTTTTCTCCGTCTCCAGTAAGTCACAAACGCGCTTGCGACAAAAACGGACGAGTAAGTTCCAACAACAACACCTACAATGAGGGTGAAAGCGAAATCGTGTATTACTGAGCCTCCCAGGAAAAACAGAGGAACAAGCACTATGAAGACCGTGATCGCAGTGAGTAAGGTGCGCGACAGAGTCTGGTTTATACCGTCGTTTACGAGGTCCTTGAAATTCTTTTCAGGAAAGTTGTCCATATTTTCTCTTATTCTGTCGAATATCACTATGGTGTCATTTACCGAATATCCGATCACCGTGAGCAGAGCGGCTACAATCGCAAGAGTGAACTCCTTATCCGCAATTGATATAGCTCCCACCGTTATAAGCGTGTCGTGAACAAGAGCTATGACCGCTCCGACAGCAAACCCGAATTCAAATCTCACAACCAGATATGCCAGTATGCCGAAGCAGGCGAGCAGTATGGAGAAAAGCGCCTTGGTTATGAGTTCCTTCCCCACTCTCGGGCCTATGTAATCTATTCTCTGAATAGATGCCCCCTCGAAATTCCCCGACTCCGCAAAGAGATCTTCCAATCGTTTCTGAAAGTCTTTTATCTGGTCGAAGGTCGCAACCTCCGGAGAGAACTGTATCAGATGCTCATTGTCTCCGGGAAGGCCGAAACGCTGTACTGACTCCGAGGGTAAACCGTTTTCTCTCAGCGTTTCCTTGAGCGCTTCCGTTTCGATGCTTTTTTCGAGTTTTATATGAATTTCCGTCCCGCCGGTGAACTCAACTCCCCAGTTCGGTCCCTGGTGAAACAGCAAAGAGGCTATCGAGATGACAACAAGCACAAGCGAAATGCGCATCGCTCCGCTCATTTTGTCAACAAAGTTGTAATTAAGTTTTCCCAGAAGTCTCACCTGTCGCCCTCAAATACTGACTTCCGTAAGTTTTTTATCCCTGTATATCATGCCGGTGAACACTCTCGCCACGATAAGGTTGCTGAACACCGTGGATACGATTCCTATCGACAATGTAGCCGCAAAACCTTTTACCGGCCCGCTTCCCAGCCAGAAAAGTATGAGTGCGGTAAGAAGTGTCGTTACGTTCGCATCAAGTATGGTCCACACGGACCTTGCGTATCCCGCATCAATTGACTGGACCGCGGTTTTCCCGACCGCGAGTTCTTCCTTTATCCTCTCGAATATGATGATATTTCCATCAACCGCCATTCCGAGGGTAAGAACAAGTCCCGCGATTCCCGGAAGAGTAAGCGTGATCCCGAAAGCGGAGAGAAAACCCATTATGAAAAGTATGTTGAGCACCAAGGCCGCATTAGCCACCGCGCCTTGAAGTCTGTAGAAAAAGACCATAAACACAAGAACCAGTATACCGCCCACGATCATTGAAAGCCTGCCCTTATCTATGGAATCCTGCCCGAGCGACGGACCGACGGTTCTTTCCTGCTCAACCATCACCGGAACGGGAAGTGAACCGGAACGCAGAACCAACGCCAAGTCATTCGCCTGCTCCGTGGTGAATTCTCCCGTTATCGTTCCCTGATAGGTTATCCTGTCCTGAATCGTGGGAGCGGATTTCACGACTCCGTCAAGAACTATAGCCAGACGTTCACCGATATTCTGCTCGGTAAGTTTTCCAAATTTCGCGGCGCCGTCTCCCCTGAAGGTGAATGCGACCGCCGGTTCTCCGTAGTTGTCAAAACTTATTCTGGCATCGGACAGGTACTCTCCTGTTACGCTAGCAATTTTCTCTGTAAGAAAGAATTTTTCGTTTTCATTCCCTGTAGCGCCCTCGTGGACAGAAAATCCTTTTTCAGCCGCATCATCATCAGTCTCAGCCTCTATTCCGGCGAGCAGGTTGTCATGTGACGCTCCCGTATCATGAACAATCTTAAATTCGAGAACGGCGGTTTTCTTTATGATGTTGACTATTCTCTCTCTGTCTTTTTTCGACGCGCCGGGAACCTGTACTAATATTCTGTCGTTACCCGAATCCTGTATACTGGGCTCCACAAGACCGAAATCTTTCACCCTGTTTTCTATTATCTGCTTCACCTGCTCAAGAGAATTCCGTTCGAGTTCAGACAGGTAGAAAGATTTTATAGAAAGAGTTAGAACAAGGCCGTCCGAGTTGACGCTCATTCTTTGCCCGAACCGCTCAAGTGCGATTGAACGCGCCTTCTCCATGTCGGCGCCGGGGAAAAACCCCAAGGTAAGCGTTTTGCCGGAAACAGATGAATTCTTTACGAGTATTCTGTCCTCTTTCAACTCGGACAGCAGAGACTGCTCGGCAAAAGCCATCTCCTGTTTTACCGACTCTTTAGACTCGACGCCCAGAAGAAGAAATATTCCCCCCTTGAGGTCAAGTCCGAGGCTTATCCCCTTGCTTGAAAAAACCTTTCCCCACCAGGGCGGAAGTTTGTCACCCATGAATGTCGGCGTAAGCAGTATAGCCGACAGAAAGGTGAAAAAGATTATTACTGAAACCGAGAGACGCGAGACGCGCTTCATCAGATCAACCCCTCACTCCGTAGATTTCCCGTCCCCCGACTTCGAATCGTCCGTGGAGGAACCGATTTTTTCAGAAACTGCCGAACGCGCCATCCTTATGTTTATTCCTTTCGCAATCTCGACCGTGAGCTCGTCGTCTTTAACACTGACAATTTTCCCGTAAATCCCACCGCTGGTAAGCACGCCGTCTCCTCTTTTTACCTCGGCAAGCATCTTCTTACGCTCACGACTCTGCCTCTGCTGGGGTCTTATTATAAGAAAATAGAAAAGTCCGAATATAAGGACAAACGGCAGTATCGTCGAGGATATTGACCCGCCGCCGGACTGAGTGCCCGGAGGCATGCAGGATGTCGCAATAACCGGCAATGCGGAAAAAACTATGACAAGATTTCTCAATTTTTATTCCTCCCAAGCACTAAGAAATTCCGAGTGAAATTCCCGGAACCTACCGTTGTCTATTGATTTCCTTATCTTTGTCATCAGTTCAGAGTAATAGTGGAGATTGTGAAGGGTCAGCAGCTGAAGAGAGAGAATCTCTCCCGCCATGAATATATGCCTCAGGTATGACTTTGAAAAATTTGCGCACGTATAACAACTACATTCCTCGTCAAGCGCAGAGCGGTCATACGCGTAACGGGAATTTTTTATAACCACTTTTCCTCCGCTTGTAAAGAGAGTTCCGTTTCTTGCGTTGCGCGTCGGGATGACGCAGTCAAAAAGATCAACCCCGAGAGCAACTCCTCTGACTATGTCTCGGGGGGTTCCGATTCCCATCAAGTATCTGAGTTTGTCCTTCGGCAGGATCTGCGTACAGAGTTCAGTGATTTCAAAAGTCGCACTGCCCGACTCACCTATTCCCAGCCCCCCTATTGAATAGCCGTCAAAATCCATCTCCACAAGTTGCTCTGCGCTGCGCGCCCGCAGATCTTGATAAACTCCTCCCTGAACAATGCCGAAAAGAGCGGTTGCGGGGTTCTTTCTAGCCTGCTTGCACAGATAGGCCCAGCGCGTCGTGAGTGCCAGAGACTTTTCCACATAATCGTAGGAAGAGTTATGAGACGGACACTCATCAAAGCACATCATCACATCAGAACCCAGCGCCTCCTGAGCATCTATGGATGTTTGAGGTGAAAAAAAATGCTCGCTCCCATCTATGTGGGAACGGAAAGAGACCCCATGTTCCGTGATCTTTCTGCTTTTCGCCAGACTCAGAACCTGAAACCCGCCGCTATCGGTGACAATAACCCCGTCCCACGACATGAAATCGTGAAGCCCGCCCATCCGATTTACGGTCTCCACTCCGGGTCTTAAGTAGAGATGGTAGGCATTTGTTATCAGTATCTGAAAACCCAAGCGGCCAAGTTCCCGAGGAGTGATGGCCTTTGCCGCCGCCCGGGTGGCCACGGGCATAAAAGACGGTGTCTTTACAACTCCATGTCGTGTGCGGATCTCTCCGAGCCTGGCCAAACCGCAATTTTTGTTCCCGACAACTGTGAATTCGTACATTACGAGATGGAAGGATATGCGGGTCAGAACCCCAGAACATCGCGCATAGTGTAGATTCGGGGAGATTTTCCGACTATCCACTCCGCCGCTCGAAGCGCTCCCAGAGAAAAGTTCTCTCTTGCAGTCGCCCTGTGGGAAAGTTCAATTCTTTCTCCATCACCCAGAAACATAACCGTGTGGTCTCCTACCACATCCCCCCCGCGAATCGTCTGGATTCCTATCTCACCCTTCGGACGCGCGCCTATTCTTCCATATCTCTCATATCTCGCCGCATCCGAAAGTTCAGTTCCGAGACCATCGGCGACGGCTTCAGCGAGAGCGAGAGAGGTTCCGCTGGGAGAATCGGTCTTTTTCCTGTGGTGAGCCTCCACGATTTCCGCGTCATAAGTATCTCCGAGACAAGCCGCCACCTGCCTTGAAACCTCAATGAGCATATTTATTCCGACACTCATGTTGGGAGCAAAAACGCAAGGAATACTGGGGAGTAAAAAAAGCAGTTTCTCTCTCTGCTCAGGGGAAAAACCGGTTGTGCCTATCACCATGGGGATTGAGTTCCGGACCGAGTGCTCGGCGTGGGCAAGAGTTGCCTCGGGAGATGTGAAGTCTATTATGACATCAGCATCTGCAGCCGCATCCGATATTTCTTCGCTTATTTTTAACCCTGAGTCCATGTCTGCGACGAATTCCCGCATCTCACAACCGATAGATCTGTGACCGGTTGCTTCCGTCGCGCCGACAATTTCCATATCCGTCCGCCCTGCGGCAACGGATGCTATGCTTTTCCCCATCCGTCCGCACACCCCCGTTATCGCAATCTTTATCACGTTATTTTTCCTCTATTTGACTTTCGGGAACATATCTGCAGTTCTCAATACATGTGTCTCGTATTATCTTCCATCTGTTTCCGTGTATTAAAAGGTCGTAACTGTTTCTGTACCTGGCATTACGCCTACCGCTTTCTCCCGGGTTTATGTATTCAACCTCAACCTCAGCTACAACTATCGCCGTGTCTCGGAAAAGCTGAGTTGCCAAAACCCTGTAGTCTATTATTTTAATGCTGTAATTTTCATAAAAAAGTTTCAGTCGACTTACGTAGCCTTCGCGGTCGGAAGATATTGTGTGGATGTTATCAAACGCAGATGAAAAATCCTGTTCCTTGAGAGCCTGCAGAAATGAAGCAACCACAGAGGTCGCCGAGACGTTCGGCGGCTTCCTGGATGTTCGGTAAGAATCGTCCACCGGAACGGCGCAGGAAACGCACAGAAGCAGAAATACGCAGCAACAACAGATATTTCTCATGAATTTTTACGAAGAAAAATCATTATGACGGCTTAAGAAGTTAAATGAGAACCGCTATACAGGCAAGTTCTAAGATACACAACGGAAGTTGGAACCGTCAATCGGGGTGACGAAATGAAAAGCATGACCGGATTCGGAGAATCATCCGCTCCTACCGAGATCGGCAGGGTCCTTGTGGATATAAGATCTGAAAATCACAGGTTTCTTGATGTCAAGGTGATAGTTCCGGAACATCTTGTACGGATGGAGAGCGCAATCGACGACATAATTAAAAACTGCATAAGCAGAGGAAGACTCAAACTCAGGCTTTCCGTCCAGACCAACCAGAAGGAAAAACAAAAAATTGTCGAGAAAAGAATGCGGGAGAATTATGAATCTCTGCGAAAAATCAGTTCCGACCTCGGACTCCGGAACGAAATAAGGATTGAGCATCTGATCATGATGGAAAACCAGCTCGGCTCAAGCGGGCCCGCGGAGATTTCAGAGAAAGCAGAAGCGACAATAAAGGACACGGTAAGAAAGGCGCTTGAGCGGTTTGACAGAAGCAGAGAAGTCGAAGGGAAAAAACTTGAAAAAACCGTACTCAGGCGTATGGAAGCAATAAAGGAATCCGTGACAGCGATTAGAAAAGAGCGTAAGGCATTTGTGAAGAAATCGGAAAAAAAAACTAAGGAAAAAACGGAAAAACTGTTTTCCTCAAGACACAGAGTCGACCCGCTGTTTTATCATGAAGCGGCGGCGATAATCACTGAAAAAACCGAAATTGACGAAGAGATCGTCAGGCTCGGGGTGCACCTCTCCAAATTCAGGAAGACGGCGAAGAAAAAGGGGATTGTCGGAAAGGAACTTGATTTTCTTCTTCAGGAAATGAATAGGGAAGCGGGAACCATATCCGCAAAATGCAAAGATGCCGAAATTTCTCATCTCACCATAAGGATAAGGCTTGAACTCGAAAAAATACGCGAGCAGATCCAGAATATCGAATAGTTAAGAAAACCATGCTCATCCGCTATGATAAACCATGGTTTCCGTACATTCAGCTTCATCTCGATTAAGGATAACCGTTCGGTCAAGGCGTGGTGAATGAGTGTTTTCAGCGGTCGAGGATTCGCTTCCAGTTCCTGCGAAGCGATTTCAGCCGGATGTCCTTTTGGGGTTATCTTTAACCGTCACAGACGGCGTCAAACAGTAATTCTCCAATTGTACCGGAGAAAACCTGCGTCCAACCTCTTTCATCTAAGGTATAATCGTCTCGGTAGAGTACTTTTTGGGTTAGGTCTTTTCCAATAACCGTTTTATAGGACCTTCTGTCTTTTTCACAGTCGTTTATCGTAAGAAGTTCTGTCCAAACTTCAGGGTAGTCGCCGTCTTGGCGTGATTGCGCTTCAGTGTAGGTCCATAGTTCCCAAGCAAGTTGGTAACCAGTTATCTCATCTTCCGTTATGGAATTGTAGTCGGTATAAACTCTGTGACCGAGGGGATTATTATTGGCATCCGATGCCTGCCCTAGATAAGACCACCTTACTGGCACTAGGCGGGGAAATCCATCCTCATCAAGTAGGTCAGGAAAACCTGCCACAGGTCCACCTGCATCTTCTTTAGGTCCTGTCTTTTTTGGTGGATTTACCGGTGGGGTTATCGGTGTCCCCGACCCGTCCCCGTCACCACCACAGCTTACGACAAATAACAACAAGGCAAAGACAATAAATAACCTTTTCATGGTAGTTTTTCCTTATCTATCACAGACATAGTCAAGATGGCTCTCGCTTAGTGTCCCCGGGATCACAGGCTCCCATGTGGGAAAGGGATTACTGCCTTTACTAACGATCAATCCAAATTTGTCTCTATTGACAAAGGTCAGCACTGCTTTTTGGTTGTTTTCGCAGTCGGTGCGCTCAAGTAATTCAACCCAGACAACAGGAAAAACGCCTTGTTGTCGTGATGCTGCTTCGGTGGCGACCAGTAGAATCCAAGAAGTTATATATCCGGTTGTTTCGTCTTCCTTTATGGTATCAATGGCAATGTAAAGTTTTGCTAACCCCTCTGGATTCGCGTCAATCTGAGTCCAACGATCGGGCACGCTGGGGAAACCATCATTACCAGTTCTGTCAGGAACTTCACCCGTCGGAGTTCCCGAACTTTCATTATCGGAACCGCCACAACTAGAAATAAAGAACAGACACATAAATAAAACAACAGATAATCTCACGCCAATTATTAACTCCTCCAAGTCTTTTTTTATCCAATTTTACCCCCCCCTATTTAAGTCAAGGGCAAGCGTTCGGTTTAGACTGGTCTGCGTTGGAGTGTACCGATATAAGGTCAAAGGTTCAGGGTGCGAAGATCTTAAAGAAACTGGATATTCGGACGATAAGGTCTCACGGGTTGTCTGTCTGGGAAATGAAGAGAACACAATCAGGATCACCAGTGACGCAAATGGCTAGGAACAAACACAAACAGAGAACAGTGAAACGACAAAAAGTAAACAATCGATGTCTTCGGCATCATCATTCGATGAAAGAACATCCATATCAATAGGCACGCTATGGATGTTAACCGGCCTAAAAAAAGTTTGATGGGCCAGAATTATCAGTTTCTACATGCTTGGAGGGGGGTATTTCAGGACAAATTACTTAAAGAAACCATCCCTTAACCGAACGGTTACGATTAAGGCATCCTGTAAAACCGATTGTCCAAAAGAAGCAGTTCTCCCGTCATTGAACACTTAAGTTCAGATCAGAAGAAAGCAACATCCCCTCAAACTTTAAGAACGGCTGCAACGCAATACCTCTTTGGGTTTAACGGGCAGGTTTTGAAAAAGAAGCACAACTGTGTTACTGTATCGCCGTCAGAGAACCAAACTAATTCCGGGAGAAAAGAAAATCAGCGTTCTAGTCAACAAGGATTCGAAAGTTCTGGTACAGGGAATCACGGGTAGTTCAGGACTTTTTCACGCGACGCAGTGCAGAGAATACGGAACAAACATCGCGGGTGGAGTTACACCCGGCAAAGGGGGAACAACAGTTGAAGGATTTCGGGTCTTTGACACCATGACAGAAGCCGTAAAGGAAACGGGAGCGGATGTCTCGCTTGTGTTTGTTCCCGCGGCGTTTGCCATGGATTCGATTCTTGAATCCGTCGATTCCGGCGTGCAGCTTGTTATATGCATAACAGAAGGAATTCCAACTTTGGACATAGTCAGAGTAAAGGAATACATGAGAGGTTCCTCTGCGCGGCTGCTGGGTCCCAACTGCCCCGGTGCCATAACTCCGGGAGAAACTAAAGTCGGAATCATGCCGGGATACATACACAAACCGGGAAGAGTGGGAATAATTTCAAGAAGCGGAACTCTCACTTATGAGGCGGTCTGGCAGCTCACCAATCTCGGCATAGGACAGTCCACTTGTCTCGGCATAGGTGGAGACCCTGTGATAGGAACCACTTTCATCGACGCACTCTCGCTCTTCGAGGACGACACGGACACGGACGCGGTGATAATGATAGGGGAAATCGGCGGGTCGGACGAAGAAGAGGCAGCTGAGTTCATAAGCGAGAATTTCACAAAACCCATAGCGGCCTTCATAGCCGGAGCCACCGCACCTAAGGGAAAAAGGATGGGGCATGCGGGAGCTATTATATCCGGTAGTTCAGGAAGCGCTGAGGACAAGTTCAAAGCCCTTGAACGGGCGGGAGTGATGATCTGCAAAAGCCCGGCAGAAATGGGGGATACGCTTAAAAGTACGATTTCGTAAACTTCAGCGAAGTCCGCAGTTATGAAGCAACTACTCTTCCGTCTTTATGAAATTCGGTCCCTTTGAGCTTGAGATTTTCAAAAATCTTCTTGTAACTGTAGCTGAAGAGATGGGCTCGGTTCTTGTAAGAGCGGGTTTTTCTCCGAACATAAAAGAAAGAAAGGATCTTTCCTGCGCAATATTTAATTCCTCGGGTGATATGATCGCCCAAGCTGCCCACATACCAATACATTTAGGTTCGATGTCGTTTTCCACGAAAGCGGTTCTGTGTGAACAACTCCGCCCGGGAGATGTTTTTATTCTGAACGACCCGTTCCGAGGTGGTACACATCTTCCTGATATAACCTGTATTTCTGCAGTATTTGCGGATGAAAGAACCGAGTTTCTTCTAGCTTCTCGGGCCCATCACGCAGACATAGGAGGCAGTACACCCGGTTCAATGCCTCTTTCGACAACCATACACCATGAAGGCGTGATTATATCTCCGACAAGGATACGTGATGGCGGAAAACTGAATACTGAACTTCTTGAGGAGATAATTCACTCAACGAGAGACCACCTGGAAAGAGAAGGAGACTTGCGAGCGCAGATAGCGTCGCTCGACATAGGAGAGAGGAGAATAATGGAACTTCTCAAAAGGCATCCACTTGAAAAGATAAACCAGGCGGCATCGGAACTCCTTGAGTACGGCGAGAGGGTAATGAGAAGTACGATAGAAAAAATTCCTGACGGCGATTACTTTTTTACCGACTATTTAGAAGATGATGGGGCCGGCACAAACGATATACCCCTAAATGTAAGAATAATGATAAAGGGAAATCACGCGGTGGTGGATTTCAGAGAAAGTTCAAAAGAAGTCAAAGGTTGTCTCAACGCTCCTCTGAGCGTCACAACATCAGCTGTCCTTTACTGCTTTCAGTGTCTCTCTCCGGATGATACGCCGCTTAACTCAGGAACCCTCAGACCTATTGAGATAAAAGTTGATGAGAACTCCGTCTTGAACGCGAAATACCCAAGCGCAGTTGTTGGGGGAAATGTAGAAACTTCACAGAGAATAGTTGATGTGGTGTTCGGAGCGCTTGCCTGCGCAATACCGGAAACCGTACAGGCGGCGAGTGCGGGAACTATGAGCAATCTGGCGTTCGGCCCTGCCGGAAACTCCAGTTGCGCGTCATATGGCTATTATGAAACCATTGCCGGAGGAATGGGAGGACGGTTAGGCGCAGACGGCGTAAGTGCTGTTCAGACCCATATGACCAACACCCTCAACACCCCTGTTGAAGCCATAGAAAGAGAACTTCCCGTGATGTTGGAGTCCTACTCCGTGAGAAAAGGCTCCGGGGGAACAGGCAGATTCTCCGGCGGCGACGGAATCGTAAGGCAATACAAATTTCTTGAGAATTCGGATGTTTCCCTGATAACCGAAAGGAGAAAAAGACAGCCGTGGGGGATTGAAGGTGGTGAAGACGGAAAAGCGGGAGAAAACACTCTCATCTCGAAGGAAGGAGAGAGAAATCTTCCAGCCAAATGTTCGATTTCCGTAAAAGCGGGAGAATCCGTGAGGATAGAGACACCTGGAGGTGGTGGCTGGGGCAAGACCAGTACAGGTTTTTTTACGGTTGACTCCCATGAGGATATAGCCTTTCACATGCGTCATTATAAAAGAAGTTTTGTAGAGTCTGAAATCCCATGCATGATAACACTTCCCGGTCTCCGTCGCGGCGGGGCAAGAATGGTCTTCAACACCGTTTTCATTCACCCGAAACACAAACCCGCGAGATCTGCAGCGGAGGCCATGGCCCAACTGGACCTATACGACGAGATATACGCCAAATATGAAGATAGCGTAATGCGGATAAGAAGTTTCTCTGATACAGAAAAACTTTCCGAAGGAGGAAAGATCGGGTTTTTTACCCTTATGGAGGGAGCCGACCCCCTCTCAAGCGCAGAGGACCTTGACCTTTATTACGCAAGAGGAGTTCGCGCTTTAGGACTTTCCTGGAACAACAGAAACATCTTCGCTTCAGGACCGGAAAGCGAATACGGTCTCTCAGCGGAAGGGAAAAAACTTATGGAAAGAATGAACAGATTACGCGTCACACTTGATTTATCACACCTTAATCAACGATGTTTCTGGGAAAGCATAGAACTCACGGAACTTATCCCTATTGCTACCCATTCAAATGCGAGAGCTCTTGTGGAACATCCTAGGAATCTGCACGATGACCAACTACTCGCCATCTCCCGAAGGAAAGGGGTGACGGGTGTGGTTTTTTACGGGAAATTTCTCAGGAGAGGACCGGGTCCGGCTACGCTTGATGACATATACGCTCATATAGACCATATATTAAGCGTTTGCGGAGAGGACCATGTGGGAATAGGAACTGATATGGACGGAGCTCCCGCAACTGATTTTCCTGAAGAAATGAAAGATATATCAGGACTTCCTATTCTCGGTGAATATCTTCTCGGCAAAGGTTATACGGAGCGCGTAGTAAAAAAAATAATGGGTCTTAACTTT
Organism: Thermodesulfobacteriota bacterium; assembly: GCA_965204665.1. GTDB lineage: Bacteria > Desulfobacterota_D > UBA1144 > Nemesobacterales > Nemesobacteraceae > Nemesobacter. Next base: position 178,154 of record OZ242002.1, read on the forward strand.
CTCCGCGTAGTCAAAACCAACTTAGATGAAAATTCAAAAGAACTGAGAACCTAGACACGCATTGTGCGTAAGTTATACAGTTTTGTGTTATAGGTATTTAAAACAGAAGCATTTATCCGAAGTTCACTCTGTACTTCCCGGGACCCGAGACCATAAATACTACGTAAACAATCAGATATTCAATCGCATGGGATGCTCCTTTAATTCCGGCGCCGGAGGAACCTTCCGGCAAAAAGAGGTGAAACATCGCCGCTACCAACATGTTAATGGAGAGCACCAAAGCCGCAGGAGTGAAGAAAAACCCCAGAATGAGAAAAGCTGAGCAGAAAAACTCCGCGAAAGCAGCCATAAATCCCCAGAAGGCCGGGTAAAAATCAATACCGATTTTCTGCATGCTCATTATTCCGAGACGTTCCCATTCCTCAACCCCTCCTATGAGCTTGCCCCAACCGTGGAAAATCATCATCGACAAACCAAAACCCAATCTGAGGATGAAAATCGGAAGGTCTGCAGTTTTAGTCTCAATGTATCTGGACATTGTCCGGTAAAGTTACCCGATACATATAAACAAGCAAGAAAACGGGAAAGTATTATCTACTTGAGGCATTTCAGGCTGTGAAGATATTCTGAGGTTTTGCATTGTTCAGTGTATATCTCAGAACCGAGATGTTTTTGCAAAATCTGATTTCCCCGCATTGATAAACCGCTGACCGGCCTTAGAAACCGCAAATTCCACACCAAGATAGGATGAATTACGGAGCACCGGAAAACACATCTCAAGTTTTCAGAAAAACAAATAATTGTCTAAAATTACTTTCCCTTGAACTTCACTGTGGGTTAAGACTAGCGAAATTATCTGTTTTTTCCATCTGAACAAATCCGAGATCTTTTATTGACAGACCAAACCATATCAGACTTGAATATAATCCAACGTGGAAAATGACTAACTTGAAAAAAGAACGCTCATTAAACTTTCACAGCGCTTTACTTCGGCAATCTCAGTCCTCGGAAACAGCACGCTTTCGCGCTGCTGTCTCTCTTCCTGCTCACATGCGTTGTCTACTTTCCCGCCGTCAATGCGGGTTTCGTCTGGGATGACTCTCTATTAAGAGAGTTGAAAGCTATTTTAACTTGGGAAGGAATATGGGAATTCTGGTTCGACCCCAAAACCGCCTACAAACCGGAGGGAAGATGGAGAGAGGGACATTACTGGCCGCTTTTCTATACTACCTTCTGGATAGAACACAAACTCTGGGGGTTTTCCCCCGCAGGCTATCATACAGTCAATATACTGATTCATTTCGCGAACACCGCCCTGGTATGGCGTCTGCTCAGACGCCTGTCAGTCCCGGGCGCATGGTTCGCCGCAGCCGTCTTCGCCGTTCATCCGCTGCACGCGGAGTCCGTCGCTTGGATAATGGCGAGAAAAGATACGCTGTCCACACTGTTCTGCCTCTCCTCCCTGGCGGTATGGCTCCGCTATCTTGATTCCCGCAGCTATATGCACTACGCCGGGGCGCTCCTGCTGTTCGCGGCGGCCATGCTCTGCAAGCCGGTTGCGGTTGTCTTCCCCGCAACCATGATGATCATCCGGTGGTGGCAGGAAGGTTTCATTACCCGGACATACCTGCTGCGGGTACTCCCGTTCTTCCTCTTGGGATTCTCCATAGCCGTTGCGGACATGCTGTTCTACAAAAACATACAACCCGTCTCTTTTGATCATTCAGTCATAGAGAGGGTGCTTATAGCGGCGCAGTCTCTCTGCTTTTATGCGGGCAAGCTGTTCTGGCCCGCGGAACTGGCCGTAATATATCCTCGCTGGGATGTAAGCGCCTCGGACCCGGTCGACTGGTTGTACTTCGTCGCAGTGGTCGCTTCTGTTTCCGCCTTATGGCTTCTCCGTCACAGATCAGGACGGGGGCCGCTTGCGTGTGCGCTCTTTTTCGGGATTACTCTCCTGCCCGTGCTCGGTTTCATTGATTACGGCTATATGACCTACTCTTTTGTCGCCGACCGCTATCAGTACTTGGCGGGCACCGGCGTGGTCGTGCTTTTCGCCGCAGCACTGCAGTCCTTCAGACCGGCGGGTATTCAAAGCGCGGTGAAGAAGTTCTTCTGTCTGGCGCTGCTTGCCGTTCTGGGTGCGGCGGCATGGAATCATACGAACAACTTCAAGAATGAAATCATTCTGTTCAGACATATCATCTCTCTTAACCCGCAGGCTCCCACCGCTCATCTCAACCTCGCACACGCTTTACTTCGCAGCGATGGAGGGCAGCGGGAAGCCCTCCCGATAGCCCGTGAGGCAGTGAGACAGCAGCCGAATTTTTACAACTCTCATAGTGTTCTGGGAGCAACTCTGTCGGCACTGGGTCAGCATGAGGAAGCGGAAAAGCACCTTTACAGATCTATTAGATTGAACCCGAAGCACACTCCAACATATGCAACTCTTGCCGAAAACTTCAGGGTGCGCGAGCGTTATAAAGAAGCACTTGAACTTTATGATGCCGCGATACGGATAAACCCTGATTATCCACTTCTTTATGTCGGTAAGGGTTATACGCTTTTTGATCTTAAGCGATATGAGGAGGCTGTCTCAAACCTGAAGCACGCTCTTTCCATGAATCCTCGTCTGGAGATGGCTCCCAGGATGCATAACCTCATCGGAAGAGCACTTCTGAATATGGGAGGACGGGAGGAAGAAGCGGAATGGCACCTGCGTCGTGCGAAGAAACTTGCCGCTTCGAAAAAACGATAATTTCAGATTGCGTGAAAACCCGAACGTAACCAAACACAACTGCATCGGATACCTGTCAGAACTGGAGCATACTTATCGGAACAGGAGCAAAACATGCGAGAAAGATTATAAAACAAAGTACCGCGACAGTCTTTCTCTGAAAACTAAGCGGAGCATCATCACAAAGAGTCTGTGGATGAAATGATCCTAAAAGAGTAAGTAGAAACGCCCATACGATCCATCCTATCCAGCCATCAAAAACAAGCCATTGCGGAAACAGCTCCGCAGGACTTGGAAATCCGAAGCGGCTTGAAAGTTCAAGCACAGGTGCAGTTCCCATCCCCATGATTACCAGAAAAAAAATCGTAATACGGGATATAACCCGGTACCAACGCTCGGGAAAAACACAATACGCGATGTGACCGCCGTCCAACTGCCCTGCCGGCAAAAGGTTAAGTGTTGTAATAAAAAGCCCTATCCATCCGGCAAACGCAACCGGATGCAGGACAATCTGGTGGCCGTCTGCTACTGGACCCAAAGTCATTTCTGAAAAAAGCAGAAACGCTAGTGATTCGCCAAGAGAAATGGCCGAACCCAACTGCGATAGAAAAACGGAATCAGGAGGTTCTATACTTGAGAGTGTAAGACCAATGAAAAGTACGGGAAAAGCTACTATTACACCCGCTATGGGACCCGCAACCCCTATGTCGAAAAGTTCCCTGCGACTTCGGATCACAGATTTTATCCTTATAAACGCCCCGAATGTCCCTATCGGTGAAAGAAATGGAGGTGCCGGAATGAAAAAAGGCGCGGAGATGGAAACACCATATTTTCTTCCGTAGAGATAATGACCCATCTCGTGAGCACCCAGAATAGCTATGAGAGATGCTGAGAAAAGAATTCCTCCTCTAACCGTGCCGCTTAGAAGATAACCCGAGAGAAAAGTAGTAACTACGGTAAGAAAAAAAAGGGCAATAGGGAGCACGAAGGATTTTTTCAGCATGAAAAACCTACTCCATTTCAAGTAATAGAGGACTTACAGAGTTTAAAACATCCTTTACATATCTTTCTATCTCCGATTCCTTTGCAAGAGCAAGTATATCAGAGCGGATTTCAGCAAGCGCAGATTCTGAGATTCTATCAGATAGAAACTTTATGCACGGATAGCGCATCGGAGCCACGCTCAGATGTCTGTAGCCCAAAGCTAAAATGAGAAGAGCGCCAGACGGCGCGCCGGCCATCTCACCGCAGATGGAAAGTTCTTTTCCGCTTGCTTCCACCTTCTCTCTAGTGAAGTCCAGCATCCTCACCACCGCAGGATGAAACGACGAATACAAATGCCCCACCGCGGTTGAATTTCTGTCCACCGCAAGCAGGTATTGTATCAGGTCGTTTGTTCCAACTGAAATAAAGTCTATATGGTCTGAGTAATCTTCAAGCTGGTAGACAAGAGCCGGCACTTCCATCATTATTCCCAGTTTCGGTATATCATTGCGGTGGAGGCTCACCTCGGCTGAAAGTTCGCTTATTATCTGCGCTGCGGTCTCAACCTCCCAGACATTGGAGACCAAGGGAAGCAGTATTCTGAAATTCGCCCCTTTTTTAGTCGCAAGCAGTATGGATTTAAGTTGGTCCCTGAAAAGATTCAGGTATTCCATCGAGTACCTTATCGATCTCAGACCTAGAAGCGGGTTCTCTTCCGCGGGCATATCAAGATAGGATAGTTCTTTATCCGAACCCACATCAAGAGTCCTTATAGTTACTTGACCGGGAAAACCGGCCGCCACCTGCTTGTAAACCTTTATCTGAGACCTCACAGTGGGCCATTTCTTGAATTGAGTGAGTGCAAATTCCGTTCTGAAAAGCCCGACATTTTTTATTTTATAGCGTCTTGCCATTTCTATATCCGCCGGGATTCCGATGTTGGCTGTTATATCTACGGAGAGTCCCGAATTTGCGCTTTTCACAGCCTCTGCCTCCATGAATCTGCGCAGTTCCGTAGTTTTTTCGCGCATTCCCAGATATTCGTCTTTGAGCACTTGATCCGGATTTGTAAAGATAAATCCGCTTCGCCCGTCAACTATTATCTCTTCTCCTGAATGCACATGATTGAGAATGTTCTCTACATCGACCACAACCGGAATCCCGAGCGATTTAGCTATTATGACCACATGGGAAGTTTCACCCACCTTCTCAAGCACTATACCAGCAACTCCGCCCTGCATGGTCGATACAAAGGACACTCCTATTTCCCTCGCCACGAGCACAACAGGCGAGCCATCAGACTCATACGGGATATTTGCGGATACAGCCCCCGAGAGGTCCTGCAGAATTCTCTCCCCTATGTCACGAAAATCATGAGACCTCTCTCTCATGTACGGATCTGAAATGGCTTCGAACCTTAGCGCTTGTGATTCAAGAAACTCTATTACCGCGGCTTCGGCGGAAATCTTTTTTTCGTTTATCAGTTCCAAAGTGCCTTTCTCTATATCACTGCTCTCAACGATCATCAGATGCGCACGGAAAATATCAAGTTCCTTCTGGGAAAGCCTGCCGTCGGAATCCATTTTCTCGATTATACTTCTGATGTCTCCCGAAACGTTCTTTATGGCATTTCTCAATCTCTTTTTCTCCGTACGGGGGCTACGGGGGTGTTTTTCAGTCTTAGGCACTCTTCGGAAAAGCCCGCGAAAAGTAACGGCTTTCCCGATAGCCACACCTTCTGAAACTCCTTTTCCCTGATACGTTCTTGTTTCATGCTTCACAGCAGAAGGAGGCTTTAGACGGTCAAGAGTATTCGCCACCTCAAGAACCCCGGCAAGACGCAACGCCACTATCTGAAAGAGTGTCTGCTCTGCAGGGGTTATCTGTACGGGAGCCTTGTTCTGGCCGACAAGCACCCCGACACTCACATCGTGAAGCATTATGGGAACGCCTATATAACTTTCATATTCATCCTCTCCTATTTCCGGAAAATATCTGTAATTCGGATGGGTTGATGCCGGCATGACAACCAGAGGAACTTTGGTTTTATGGACCAATCCCGTAAGACCTTCGTCAGAGCGGAGAGATATTCCGTCCTTCGACCCTACTCTGAGCCCTCTGTTGGCCATAAGCCTCAACACTCTCTGTTGCCGGTCCCATACGTATATGGATACGACATCGTAGTGAAGCGAAGAAGCTATTTTTCTCGCTACTCTTCCCAGAACTGTGTTCAGTCCCACCGACTTGTTGATAATGTCGCTTATCTCGTGGACTACTTTGAGATGAAAATGCTCTTTTTCCGCTTTAGCCTTGACGATCATAGGTTGGTTCCTTTAATTCAACGACAAGTTCGATGTATTATAACACACCCCTTTGGGTAAAAGCGGATTTAGAAAAACCGTGAAGGATGCAACCAGCAACCTTAAACGGTAGATTTATCAATGAGTTAGATATATAATTTCTTTCCATGAATGATAAAAAGATAAGAATCGCGATTGTAGGGTCCGGACCCGCAGCGTTCTACGCGGCGGAACACCTACAGAAAAGACTCGACAACCGCGCCTACATAGACATGTTTGAGAAGTTGCCGACCCCTCACGGTCTTGTGAGAACGGGAGTAGCCCCTGACCATCAGAAGATAAAAACAGTGGCCAGGATCTACGACAAGGTCGCATCACATCCCCAATTTAGATTTTTCGGGCTTGTCGAGTTCGGAAAGCACGTAAAACTTTCTGACCTGCGCAGATATTACCACCAGGTAATATTTGCCACAGGAGCACAGACTGACAGAAAGATTGGAATACCCTGCGAGGATATTCCAGGAAGCCACACAGCGACTGAGTTCGTAGCTTGGTACAACACTCATCTGGAATATACGAACTATAAAGTTAATCTTTCCGGAGAAAAAGTGGTCATAGTGGGCGTCGGAAACGTGGCCGTGGATGTGGCGAGGGTGCTTTCGCTCACGAAAAACGAGATGCAGAAAACCGATATAGCTGACTATGCCATGGAGCAGATCGCCAAAAGCGGAATAAAAGAGATATTCATGCTCGGACGCAGAGGCCCGGCGCAGGCAGCTTTTACAAACCCGGAACTCAAGGAACTTGCGAACCTGAAAGACGCAGACCTGCTGACTCGTGCGGACGAAATAAAACCCGATCCGATTACCCTTGCGCAGCTGAAGGAAAAACCTGACAGCGCTACGGAGAAAAAACTTGAGTTGCTTAGAGATGCTTCACGGAGAGTTCCCTCGAAATCAAAAAAAATCACCATAAGGTTCCTAGTTTCTCCAGTGGAGATAATCGCAGGAGAAAACGGCAGAGTGAAAAGCGTAAAGGTGGTAAAGAACAGGCTTTACAGATCGGAAAACGGCTCTTTACGACCGAAACCCACGGACCAGACCGAAGAGATTACGGCTGATTTAGTATTTCGTTCAGTCGGATATCGCGGAATTGCGCTTGCTGACGTACCCTTTGATGAAAAACAAGGAGTAATTCCGAATGAAAAAGGAAGAATACTTGACCGAGCGGGCGGAGTTGCCATTACCGGCCTTTACACATCCGGATGGATAAAACGAGGACCAACCGGAGTCATCGGAACTAATAAACGCGATTCAGGTGAAACCGTGAACTGCATGGTCGAGGATATTGAAGCAGGTAAAGTGTTCAATCCTGATCTCAGTTCGTTTAAAAGCATAAAGCAGCTGTTTAAGCATAAAAGCATCTCTTACAACGATTGGCTGAAAGTAGATTCCTTCGAGAAAGAAGAAGGGGGGAAAAAAGGAAAACCGAGAGACAAGGTAACGAATCTCAATAAAATTCTGAAAATACTCGAGAAAGCCGACGGCGGTGCGTATCTGTCATGAATTAACGCCGGCTATGGAAACAACTTTTGAGGCTGCGTCTTTCATGTCCGACCCGGTTTGTATGTCAAGAGAAGAATCAGAAAGAATCTCCCTGCCGGCTTCAACGTTTGTTCCTTCAAGTCTCACTACCAGAGGAACGCTTATCCCTACTTCTGAAGCGGCACTCACTATGCCTTGGGCTATGGTGTCGCATTTCATGATTCCGCCGAAGATATTGACGAATATCGCTTTTACGTTTTCGTCACGGAGAATCATCTTGAACGCTTTTGAGACCTGAGCCTCGGAAGCTCCTCCCCCAACATCAAGGAAATTGGCAGGCTCTCCCCCGTGGTGCTTGATGATGTCCATTGTCGCCATCGCAAGCCCTGCGCCGTTTACAAGACATCCTATGTTTCCGGAAAGCGAGATGAAACTTATCCCCGCATCCTGAGCTTCAAGTTCAAGCGGGTCCTCTTCAGTACGGTCCTGAAGTTCTGTTATGTCTCCGTGACGAAAAAGCGCATTGTCATCAAAATTAAGTTTCGCGTCAAGAGCTACTATTTCCCCGTCCCGGGTAAGCACAAGCGGGTTAATCTCCGCAAGCGAGCAATCTTTCTCCGTAAACACCCTATGGAGAGCAGTTATGAACTGTGCGACCTGGGTAACCGCTTTTCCGGAGAGTCCGAGGAAGTACGCTATTTTTCTACATTGGTAAGGCTGTATGCCTAGACACGTATCCACATATTCCCTTATTATCTTCTCGGGAGAGTCCTCGGCTACCTGCTCTATTTCCACTCCGCCTTCAGGAGACGCCATAACAACCACTTTTTCCTCAGAGCGGTCAATCACCATCGCCAGATAAAACTCCTTGCCGATAGCGCAAGCCTCCTCTATGAGAACGGAGTTCACCTCTTTTCCCGAGGGCCCCGTCTGATGGGTTATAAGTTTCATTCCCAGGATACGGCGGGTCTCCGCTTCCGCCTGCTGCGCGGTGGAAACAACCTTGACTCCGCCGCCCTTGCCGCGTCCACCCGCGTGAATCTGGGCCTTCACCACGTATTTTCCGGGAGACAGAGAACTCAGGATATCCGCAACATCCGAAGAGTCGGAAACTGTCTGACCCATCGGAACTTTAATTCCGAACTCGGAGAGAATTCTTTTAGCCTGATATTCGTGTACGTTCACAAAACGGAACCTCTTACGTGTTTATTTTCTCCTTATCTTGCGAAGCGCCCAGGAGACCGGATCATAATACTTGTCCACCACCCTTTCCTTCAAGGGGATGATAGCGTTATCTGTTATGTGTATGTCTTCGGGACAGACCTCCGTACAACATTTTGTTATGTTGCAGAACCCCACTCCCGCCTCTTGGCGAAGAAACCCTCTTCTATCAAGAGTGTCCAGCGGGTGCATCTCCCGCTCGGCTATCTTTATCATAAACCGCGGTCCAGCAAATGCATCTTTTCTTCCGTGGTCGCGTAGTATGTGGCATACGTCCTGACACATAAAGCATTCTATGCATTTTCTAAACTCCTGAGACCTCTCCACATCTTCCTGATGCATTATCCAGTCCGTATCTTCAACCGGGGTAAACGGCGGTATGCGCTTGCTTACCTCGTAGTTCCAAGAAACATCTGTAACGAGGTCTTTGAGCAACGGGAAAGCCCTTAGGGGATAAACGGTTATAGGTTTTTCCGGAGCGAAACTGTCCATTCGGGTTTTACAGGCAAGACTCGGTTTCCCGTTTATCTCGGTGCTGCAGGAACCGCATTTCGCAGCCTTGCAGTTCCACCGCACGGCTAAATCACCGTCGTAGTTCGCCTGTATGTAAAAAAGGGCGTCAAGAACAACCATTCCCTCATCGACAGGCACTTCATATTCTTTTTCCTCTCCCCCCTCGGTATTACCGCGAAAAACCCGAAGTTTTGCTACCGGCATCATTTATCCTCCGTAAACAGGTTGGAAAATTCAGAGGGCATCCGCCCTATAGGACGCGCAGACACTTCCATCGTACCGTCCTGTTTGCGGGCGACAATCAAGTTCTGTTTTCCCCAGACGACATCATCGCTTGATGGATAGTCGACTCTGCTGTGAGCTCCTCTGCTTTCTTTTCTCTCAAGAGCGCAACGAGCAAGAGCCTCCGACACGGTAAGCATTGACTGAAGGTCTCCGCATAGATGCCATCCGGGATTGAACATCACGGAACCCTCTATTTTCAATGTCTTAGCCCGCTCCTTGAGTCTTTCTATTTCTTCAACGCCTTTTTGTATGTTCTCCTCCGTGCGAAACACTCCTATATAATGCTGCATGGTGTCCTGAAGGTCCTGATGCACGGCATATGGATTTTCACCTTGAGTATTTTCAAACGGTTTGTGAAGTTCCCGCGCGTATTCGTCTATCACATGAGACTCAATCTGTCCCCGGGATGCGTTGTTCGCATAGTCCGCAGCTCCAGACCCAGCCCTTTTTCCAAAAACAAGCAGGTCGGAAAGGGAATTTCCTCCGAGACGGTTGGCTCCATGCATTCCGCCCGCCACCTCTCCTGCGGCGAAAAGACCCGGCACCCTGCTTGCACAGGTTTCACCATCAACCTTCACCCCTCCCATAACGTAATGAGTGGTCGGAAACACCTCCATCGGACCTTTCGTTATATCAATGTCAGCAAACTCCATGAATTGGTGGTACATACTGGGAAGCTTACGTTTGACGTAGTCCGCCCCCCTGTGGGAAATATCCAAAAACGCTCCTCCATGCGGAGAACCGCGTCCCTGCTCGACTTCCGTGTATATGGATCTCGCTACAACATCCCGAGTGGAAAGCTCCATTCTCTCCGGGTCGTATTTGGTCATAAAACGATCGCCTTCGCTGTTTGTGAGTATACCGCCCTCCCCCCTCACCGCCTCGGTCACCAAAATACCTCTTACGCTTGGGGGCCATACCATCCCGGTGGGATGAAACTGTATAAATTCCATGTCTATGAGTTCTGCGCCGGCATCGTAGGCCATTGAGTGGCCATCCCCTGTGTATTCCCATGAATTGGATGTGTATTTGTATGCTTTGCCCACTCCGCCCGTCGCAAGAACAACGGAAGAAGCGCGGAAAACTACGAATTTCCCGGTCTCTCTCCAGTAACCGAAAGCACCCGCGATTTTGTCGCCGTCTTTAAGCAGATGAGTTATAGTGCACTCCATATATACATCTATTCCACTGTGTATCCCGCGCTCCTGCAGAGTTCTTATCATCTCAAGACCTGTTCTGTCACCCACATGCGCAAGCCTTTTCCAAGTGTGTCCTCCAAAAGCGCGTTGCATTATGCGCCCGTCCCGCGTCCTGTCAAAAAGCGCTCCCCATTGTTCAAGTTCCCGTACACGTTCAGGAGCCTCCCGGGCGTGAAAAAGGGCCATCTGCCAGTTGTTAAGCATCTTTCCGCCCTTCATGGTATCTTGAAAGTGCGTCTTCCAATCGTCTTTCGTATCCACGTTAGCAAGAGCCGCGGCCACGCCTCCTTCGGCCATAACCGTGTGTGCCTTGCCTAAAAGCGACTTACACACAAGAGCGGTAGACGCGCCTTTGGCCGAGGACTCTATCGCGGCTCGGAGCCCTGCCCCGCCGGCGCCTATAACTATAACGTCATGGGTATGTGTTTCGTATTTTTCCACGTTTATATAAACCTCGGATCAGTAATTGTTCCATTCGCTACTAAGAAAACGTAAAGATCGGTCAAAGCCACAAACACAAGGCTTATCCATGCCCACGTCATATGGATCTCGTTCATAGGACTTACAGAACTCCAGAGACGGAACCTCGTGGGGCAAGAAGAAAACACGTCATTTTTTCCACCCACGAGATGACGGAACGAGTGGCAAGAAAAGGAATACATAGTGAGCAGAAAGGCATTTGCGGTAAGTATAAGGGTGCCGAGTCCTATGCCGAAACCATCGCTGAAGTGAAACGCCTCGTATGCGTCCACCCACAGAAAGAAAAGCACAACCGTCGATGCGTAGAGAAAAAACCTGTGCGCGTTCTGTAATATAAACGGAAATCGGGATTCTCCAGTGTATGATCCTCTTTTTCCCACAGGGTTTACCGCACACCCGGGAGGCGAGAGAAAAAACGAGCGGTAGTACGCTTTTCTGTAGTAATAGCATGTCGCCCGGAATCCGAGCGGAGCCCACAGAATCAGTATCGCCGGGGAAAACTGCCACCAGTCGAGAAGTATAAGCGGTGAATAGAAAGGAGAAAGATAAGGGTCTACGTAATAGTACTGGTTTGCAAGCGCTCTCCATGTGGAGTAGACTCCGAACGCCCCGAGCACCGTAGCCGTTATAAGAGGAGCTATCCACCATGCATCTTTTCTCATGGTAAAATCGGCTTTCCCAGCAGTCCCGTTAGCCATATAGTAAAGTCCTCCAGAATAATGTTGAAAAACGCCTCTGCATGCACCCCTACCACATAAGAGACTTAAAGAATATCTCGAGGAGGGTCATCAGGAAGCGGGTAAAAAACGGATAAAACCCCTTACAGTATACCCATAGAGTCTATAGACCGACACAGATCCGCGACCTTTCCGGCAGAAACGCGCAGTTCCTGCTTTTCCCGGTCCGTAAGTCGAAGCTCTATTATCTGCTCTACACCCTCTTTTCCGAGTTTCACGGGAAGACCCACAAAATTATTCTCTATTCCGTAAGGGCCGTCCACGTAAACGCAACAGGGCATTATTTTTTTCTTGTCCTTTATTATGGCTTCCGCCATCTCGACTGCCGCAACGGCGGGAGCATAAAACGCGCTTCCTGTTTTCAGTAACGCCACTATCTCCGCTCCACCATTCTTTGTGCGATCAACCATCTCGTTTATCCTGTCTTCCGACACGAGTTCAGGAAGCGGAACTCCCGCAATCGTAGTATAACGAGGAAGAGGGACCATTGTATCTCCGTGGCCGCCCATAACGAGAGTTTGTATGTTTTCGACGGAGACATCGAGCTCTGCTGATATAAACGCCTGAAGACGCGCGGAATCAAGCACTCCAGCCATTCCCATTACTCTGTTTGTCGGAAGTCCGCTTACTTTGTGTGCCACATAAACCATTGCATCAAGGGGATTGGTTACGAGTATGAGGACCGCATCCGGGGAATGCTTCACCACTTTTTCCGTCACTTCTTTTACTACTTTCGTGTTGGTGGAAATAAGGTCGTCTCGGCTCATACCGGGTTTTCTCGGAATCCCCGAGGTGATTATCACAAGGTCCGACTCAGCGGTCTCCTCATAGCCGTTTGTACCCGCAAGGGTTATGCTGCTCGCAGTCACCGGACACATCTGCAACAGATCAAGAGACTTTCCCTGCGGTATGCCCTCGACAATGTCCACAAGCACGACGTCAGCAAGTTCTAACTGCGCTATGCGGAATGCAGCTGACGCTCCAACATTCCCGGCTCCTACAACTGATATTTTCACTCTGCCGCTCTTCAAGTTTCTACTCCTTTTATAACTCTGCTTTGTCTTTGTTCCATAAAATGCGCCTGAGTTATTCGGAAAGCACCCTGTCCATATTCGCCACTATCGCCTTTCCATATTCCGAACACTTAAGCAGGGTCGCCCCCTCCATCTGCCTTTCGAGGTCATAGGTGACTGTTTTCTGAAGAACAGTCTCCTCCATAGCTCGGAAGATAAGTTCAGCCGCATCATGCCAACCCAGATACTGAAACATCATGAGCCCCGAGAGTATCACGGAACCGGGGTTCACTTTGTCCTGTCCCGCATACTTGGGAGCCGTGCCGTGGGTGGCTTCAAATACCGCGAGGTAGTCGCCTATGTTGCCGCCGGGAGCCACACCCAGTCCTCCAACCTGTGCGGCGCATGCGTCCGACATATAATCTCCGTTCAGGTTGGGCATGGCCAGAACGTCGTATTCGTTTGATCTGGTGAGGACTTGCTGAAACATGTTGTCGGCTATACGGTCCTTCATCACTATCTTGTCACCGGGTTGTTTCCCTCCGAAGTCGTCCCAGAGTTCATCTTCCGTTATGGTGATGTCGGAGAACTCCTCCTTCGCAATCTCGTATCCCCATTCGCGGAAAGCACCTTCGGTGAACTTCATTATGTTCCCCTTATGAACAAGAGTCACGCTTTTTTTCTTATACTCGATGGCATACTCAATCGCCTTGCGCACAAGCCTTTTTGTTCCAAAAGGACTTATGGGCTTAAGCCCGAGACCGCTCGCCTCGCGGATTTTGACCCCGTAGTTCTCAATAAGATACTTCCTTATCTCTTCGGCTTCATCTGAACCGCTCTCCCATTCTATTCCCGAATAGACATCCTCAGTGTTTTCCCTGAATATAACCACATCCAACTTTCCGGGATTCAGGACAGGGTTCGGCGTTCCCTTTATCCACCGCACGGGCCGTACGCACGCGTAAAGGTCGAGGATCTGCCGCAGGGCGACGTTCAGGCTTCTTATACCGCCTCCGACAGGCGTGGTGAGAGGTCCCTTTATCGCTACGATATATTCCCTTATGGTGTCGGTCGTATCTTCCGGAAGCCACTCTCCGGTCTGCTCGTAGGCCTTTTCACCTGCAAGAACTTCAAGCCATTCTATCTTTCTCTTTCCCCCATAAGCCTTTTCCACCGCTGCGTCAAAAACTATCTGGGATGCACGCCAGATGTCCGGCCCCGTTCCATCGCCTTCTATAAACGGAATAACCGGATTGTCAGGAACGACTATTTTCCTGTTCGCTTCATCAATTTGTATCTTTTCTCCACCTGCAACTGACATAGGACATTTCTCCTTATGGAATATTAAACTGTTTTTTCATCCGGAAGATTATAAAGAAAAAAACTTCCTTTTCAAATAGATTATGCTTCGTCCCCGGACATCATCTGACGTAAAACGGTCTGAAGTATTCCGCCATTCCGGTAATAATCAACTTCAACCGGGGTATCAAGCCTGCATATCGCGTAAAATTTTCTTCTCCGACCGGAAGGGTCTGTAACAGTCACGGAGATTTTTTTTCTAGGACGCAGGCCATCCGAGATTCCATTTACGGAGAATTGCTCAAATCCGGTTATCCCCAGCGATTCCGCGTTCTGCCCCTCTTCGAACTGAAGCGGAAGTACGCCCATACCTACCAAGTTACTCCTATGTATACGCTCGAAACTCTCCGCTATTACGCACTTCACCCCCAAAAGCGCCGTACCTTTAGCCGCCCAGTCTCGTGAACTTCCAGTTCCATACTCCTTGCCGCCTATGACCACAAGATCCGTACCGTCATTCATGTACCTTGTTGACGCCTCATAGATAGAGACCTCTTCGCCTGTGGGAACATGCACCGTGAATCCGCCCTCTCTGCTACCGACCATACTGTTTTTTATTCTTATGTTGGCAAACGAGCCGCGTATCATCACCTCGTGGTTTCCGCGACGGGAACCAAAACTATTAAAGCGCGTCTGCATAACACCTTTTCCTAAAAGATATTCCCCAGCGGGACCATCCTTGGGTATTGAGCCCGCCGGGGAAATGTGGTCCGTAGTTATGGAGTCTCCTAAGAGCGCAAGGACTCGAGCATTTTCTATATCGCAAGGTGAGGGGGGATCAAAAAGGAAGTCGCTGAAAAAAGGAGGTTCCTGTATGTAGGTTGATTCCGCATCCCAGTCATAAAGCATTCCAGTGGGAGCATCAAGCGATTTCCATGTCCGGTCCCCTTCAAACACCTTGGAGTATTGCCGGGAAAAAATTTCGGGTCCTATAGACTGAGAAATAGTATCGGATATCTCCTGATGGTCGGGCCATATGTCCTTAAGATAAACAGGCTGCCCATCTTTTCCGGTTCCCAACGGCTCCGTGTAAAGGTCAATTCCCACTGTGCCCGCTATAGCAAAAGCCACCACTAGAGGAGGTGATGCGAGATATGCGAACTTCACAAGCGGATGAACCCTCCCCTCAAAGTTTCTGTTTCCACTGAGCACCGCGGCGCAGGTGAGGTCGTTTTTCCTTATTGCATCATCTATGTGCTCGGGCAGCGGACCGCTGTTTCCTATACATGTCGTGCACCCGTATCCAACCAGGCTGAAACCCAATTTTTCAAGATAGGGAGTAAGTCCCGCCGCGTCCAGATAATCCGTCACAACTCTTGAGCCCGGGGCAAGACTTGTCTTTACGTAGGGGTTTACCGAGAGTCCGCGATCCAATGCCTTTTTCGCAAAAAGCCCGGCGCCTACCATAACCGAGGGATTAGATGTGTTAGTACAACTCGTTATGGCGGCTATGACTACAGAACCGTCGGCAAGTCCGTTTACCTGTTTGCCGGAACCTCCGCCTTTTGCGCTCAGGCTTTCCTTGTAGGATGTCTTCATATCTCCAAGCGAGATTCTATCCTGCGGACGGCTGGGTCCCGCAAGAGATGGTTCCACGGTTGATATGTCAAGCGTCAAGGTGTCTGTGTACACAGGGTCTTCCGTATTGTCTGTTCTGAACATCTTCTGCTCTTTTGTATATGCCTCAACAAGCGGAACAAGTTCTCCCCTTCCCGTTGTTTCAAGATAACGGAGTGTTTCGTTGTCCACGGGGAAAAAGCCCATAGTCGCACCGTATTCCGGTGCCATATTCGCTATCGT
Source organism: Thermodesulfobacteriota bacterium (assembly GCA_965204665.1). Taxonomy (GTDB): domain Bacteria; phylum Desulfobacterota_D; class UBA1144; order Nemesobacterales; family Nemesobacteraceae; genus Nemesobacter. The sequence goes on from OZ242002.1 coordinate 194,326, forward strand.
CGCCTGGTCCGAAAGCGCAAGACTGCTCACTCCAGGTCCGAAAAATTCGACGAACTTTCCCACCACTCCTTTTTTCCTCAACATCTCAGTTATGCGAAGAACAAGGTCTGTGGCCGTAACACCGTTTGCAAGAGAACCGGTGAGTCGAACCCCGACAACATCAGGAATAAGCATGTAAAGGGGCTGACCCAGCATGCATACCTCCGCCTCTATTCCTCCCACTCCCCAACCCATGACGCTTAGTCCATTTATCATCGTTGTATGAGAATCCGTTCCCACAAGAGTGTCGGGATACGCGACAGTATCTTCTCCATCCGTCTTTGACGCTATCACGCTTGCAAGACACTCAAGGTTCACCTGATGTACTATTCCGGTTCCTGGAGGCACCACCCTGAAATTGTTAAAAGACTTTTGGGCCCACTTGAGAAACGCATACCTCTCCCTGTTTCTCTCGTATTCAATCTCCACGTTTTTCCCGAAAGCAACGCCACTTGCGAAATAGTCGACCTGTACGGAATGGTCTATAACCAAGTCCACAGGCACTACAGGGTTCACAAGCGACGGGTCTCCTCCTTTTCTCTCCACAACTGACCTCATAGCGGCAAGATCCACCACGCAAGGAACCCCCGTGAAGTCCTGCAGTATCACTCTTGCCGGATTGTAGGGGATTTCTCCTGGCTGGGAGTTTTGAGGGTCCCAATCAGCAAGCGACTTCACGTGGTCTTGAGTAACGGTTTCTCCGTTTAGATTCCGCAGTACGTTTTCGAGAAGTATTCTTATTGAAAAGGGAAGTTTTGAGACTGATATACCGTAGCGCGATTCAAGACTACTCAGTGAATATATTTTGTAGATCTTATCTCCGACACAAAGGTCGGAAAGCGTTCCAAGGTTGTCGCTTAGAGCCATTGTAGCACCTCTTAATGGTATTTGGTTTGATAACTCGCTAGGATAACCTGCTAATGTATCGGCAAAAGAAGAAAAATACAATAAAGGGGGATCTGATGTTCTATATAAGAATATAAATCAAGGGGGGGGGGTGAGCAGAAACATTCAGTTGTCGTAATGGAGACTCAAGGTTACACCTTGCCTGCAGACTCTCTATAATTGCGCCGAAACCGACATCTGCGCTTGAGACGGCATCCAAAATCAAATCTGGTCTTGAATTCGGTGAAAAAAGATGACTTTATCATTCAACACCCGTGCAAGTGCATGATAACAGAGTTTGGAATTTCAGCGAACCACAGAGTTAAAAAGGTGTTATAATGAGATTGTGATGGGTGCTGGGAGAAACTGAAGAATGAAAGGAATAAGTCTAGCGCAAGTGCCTAATCCGGCACCCGGTCAAAAATTCATACTGACACAGCGCCTCAAACTTTTTCTAAACCTAGTGCAGATGAATGCCGTTGAACTCAGGGAATACATAGAGGAACAACTCATAGAGAATCCAGCGCTTGAAGTTGAAGAAGATTTAACATCCGAATCCGTTAACGAAGAAGATATCTTAAAAGAATTTCTCTCAGATGCACCCGATTACGGACAACACGATTATCTGAATTCAGAGGAAATTACCGCCACAACTTTTCGTGACGAACCTGCTTGGGAAGAAAAAATCAGCCGAGGAACCTCGCTCTTTGAATATCTGCAATGGCAACTCTTGATGACAGACATGGGCGGTCGAGAAAAGGAAATAGCCTCGCTTATTATCGGAAATACAAATGAGAACGGCTATCTTGAAACCGGGTTTGAGGAAATAGCGAAGATGTTTTCCTCAGAACAGAAAAAACCCGTACAACAGGTGGCGGAAATAGCAGAAAAGATAAGAACCACTTTTGATCCGGTGGGAGTCTGCTCCAGAACACTTTCCGAATGTCTGTGCACCCAAGCTCTTGACCTCGGCTATGAAAGAACAAGTTCGCTTGTGCAGATACTTGAAAATCATATTGACGAGTTGGGACGAAAAGACTATACGAAAATCTGCAGTGAATACGGCATCGACGCAGAACAGATAACTGAAATTGAATCTGTAGTGACTTCTCTTGAACCCATGCCGGGACGACCCTTTTTCACCGGAGCCGCAACAGAAAACATAGTCCCCGATTTTTATGTATATAAAGTTGGAGATCAACTCCAAACACTATCGAACAGAAGTTTTCCAAAACTTAGGATAAGTTCCTACTGTAGAAAAATTCTCAGGGACCGGACGGACCTAAACAAAGAAACCACAAGTTATCTGCGGGAAAAAATTGAGGCGGCGCAGAAAATCGTCCAGTGCATCGAGGAAAGAGAGGAGACTATGCGCAAGGTAATTGAAAAGGTCGTGGATGAGCAAAAGGAATTCTTTGACCACGGAAGTGCTTACATAAACCCTCTTCGGCTCAAGGATGTGGCGGATGCCGTCGGGATACACGAGTCTACAGTGAGCCGTATAACCAGCGGAAAATATATTCAGTGCCCACAAGGTGTAGTAGAACTCAAGAAACTTTTTTCAAGATCAGTAAGGTCCTCCAGCGGTAAAAATCTCTCCCTTGAAAGGGTAAAATCAATTATCAAGGAATTAGTTGATGAAGAACCGAAGCATTGTACTTTTTCCGATGAAGATATATCCAAAATACTTTTAATGAAAAATGTGAAAGTCGCGCGGAGGACTGTTGCCAAATACAGAAAACAACTCGGAATACCCTGTTCATCAAAAAGACTCTCAAAGGAGGTTTGAACCATGAAGATTGACATCATAATCAAAAATATTTCTGATAGAAAAAAGCGAGAGCACCTGAGACGCTATGCAATGAAAAAGATTCCTAAGATCCAAAGGTACATAGACCCCGAAAGAAATCCTTCCGAAGCGAAAATAATTCTCGCTTCGGAGAAACTTAGAAAAACCGCAGAAATAGCCGTCAACTCGGGACCACTCAAAGCGGCGGCGTCTGTGGAAACTGATGAAATGCATTCAGCTATAGATAAACTTTTCGACACTATTATAAAACAGTTAAGAAGGAGAACAGACAAGCAGATATCACTCCGAAGAAGAAGTCCGGTAAAAAACCCTTCTGCTACATATTCAGAGAAAAAAAGGGAAGGCAACAACCTAGGGATTGACCGCGAGTTTCTCAATACGAAGCCTATGAGCATAGCTGAGGCGTTGCTACAACTCGACGCGTCGGAGCAAGGCTTCATAGCGTTTAGAAACAGCGAAACGCTTGAAATGAATGTGGTCTACAAAAAAGCCGACTCCAAAAAAGCAGGTCTGATAACTCCTTAGGGGGATAAAGGCAAGGTCGCGGAGTGCTTGGGAAAAGTTCCGCATCCCGCTGTTTGCCTATATTACAAAACCATATGATCTGCGGAAACTGAACAAAGCCTTGTGTAGACAAAACACAATTGATTCAAATTTGAACTGTATGCGCTCAAACACCGGAAAGAGGTCTGATATTTACAGCATGCTTTATTAAAAAAGATGAAGAAACTGGAAACCAGTTTTTCCCTGACAGTCAGAGATTTTTACGAAAAGTTCCAAGAAAGATTGTTGCTTGAGTCGCTGGTTGAAGAAAAGGGATTTGAGAAACGGATAATTTCTCCAAGGGTCAAAAAACCTGGACTGCGGATAATAGAGAAGGAAATAGAACTTGAGAATGGAAATATCCAAGTGCTGGGAAGAACCGAAATCTCCTACATAAGAAAATTTGCTCTGCAGAAACAAAAGGAAATAGTAAGAAGTATCCTCTCTAATGATGTTCCGTGTTTTATACTCTCCAAAGGATCTTATCCGGAAAAATCTTTTGTCAAATACTTTGAGAAAAACCACTTACCGCTTTTCGTAACACCCCTTAGTACTGGAAAACTGATAACCGTTCTAAACGAGGTGCTTGCAGAAGAGTTCGCGACTCAGATAACGGTTCACGGAGTGCTTCTCGACATACACCACACAGGAGTTTTGATACTGGGAAAAAGTGGGATCGGAAAAAGCGAATGTGCGATCGACCTCGTAATCCAAGGCTCAAAACTCATCGCGGATGATGTGGTAGAAATAAGAAAGATTGGCTCGCGAAATCTCGTGGGGACCGGCCCGAAAAACATAAGATATCTTGTGGAAGTAAGGGGGATAGGAATAGTGAATATAAAAGACCTTTTTGGGACTACCTGCGTTATGGAGAAACGGGAAATTGATATGGTCATCGAACTTGATCACTGGAGTCCGGAAAAAGAATATGAACGTCTGGGAATTGATACGAAAACATATTCCATACTAGATGTAGACCTTCCCTACACAGTACTTCCTGTAAGTCCGGGCAGAAATATGGCATCTGTGATAGATGTTGCAGTCAGGAACCAGATACTGAAAAAGAGCGGTAAAACTGCCGATATCCCGACGGGGTCTACTCAATGACCGGGCATGTGTTTAGTATTGAGCGTCACATAAAGAAAACCGTATCCAACCCCCTAGCATTCGAGTTATGCTCTAATCTGGTGTTCGGCAGTTTTTGAAAAAAAGCGGCGTATCCGGTTAATTTGAATTCACGAAATTTGAATTAACAGGAGGATACGCCGCTATGGGCAGAAAATATAAAGTCTCTGACCGTGAAGGTCAAAAAGAGTTTTTGGATTCATTGGAAAACATTTTCAGAAAATTCGTCAACAGGGAGGAGACTCGAACAGTAATCGACGGGTCCCGCACTCAGAGACGACCGGACTCCGGATTCGGCAGTCCTGAACAGGTCTGCGACGACCTCGGTGATCTGCTGAGCCGGTCGGCTCGGTTTCTTCTTGGTTATGCAATCAGAATGGAGTCGGAAGAATATCTGCGGTCCCGGGACGACAGACAACTTGAAGACGGCAGAGCCGCGGTGATCCGCAACGGATATCACCCCGAACGGGATGTGCAGACGGGTATAGGCCCCGTATCGGTACGCATACCGAAGGTGAGATCCCGGGGCGGTCGGCCTGCCGTGTTCCGTTCGGCTGTCGTGCCTCCGTACGTGCGCAGGGCTGCGAAGATTGATTCGTCTCTGCCGCGGCTTTACCTGCAGGGGCTGTCCACGGGGAACATAAAGTCCGCATTGGAAGCCCTTACAGGCCCCGAGGCTCGGGGTTTTCCCGCGGCTGCGGTATGCAGGCTCAAGCGCGGGTGGGCTGAGGAATACGATAAACGGCGCAGGAGAGACCTCGGCGGCCGCGACCGGGCTTACATATGGGTGGACGGTATACACAGCAGGGTGCGGGGAGATGATCCCGGGTTGTGCACGCTTGTGGTGATGGGGGTGGACGAAACGGGCAGTAAGCACTTCCTTTCCATTGAAAGCGGAGTCAGGGAATCAAAGCAGAGTCGGCTTGAAGTGCTGCCGGATCTGAGGGCCCGCGGGATGGAAGAGCCGAAGCTTGCAGTGGGCGACGGAGCTCTCGGGTTCCGGTCCGCCCTTTCGGAAGTTTACGGGGAAACGCGGGAGCAGCGCTGCCGGGTGCACAAGACTGCGAATGTTCTGAACTGTCTTCCGAAGACTTCTCGGAAAAAAGCGAAGAGGAATCTTCACGACATACGGCAGGCGGAAACGAAGGAGGAAGCGAGGAAGGCTTTCGATCTGTTCATAAGGATGTACAGGGACAAATACCCGAAGGCTGTTGAATGTCCGGAGAAGGATCATGAACGGCTTCTGACCTTTTACGACTTTCCGGCTCAGCTCTGGAGAAGCATAAGGACGACGAATCCGATAGAGTCCGCCTTCGGAACCATACGGCACAGGACAAGTAGAACCAGGGGGTGTCTGAATTCCGAGGGGATGCTGCACATGATATTCAAGCTGGGGATGTGCGCGGAGAAAAGCTGGCGGAGGCTCAACGGATTCGACTTCGTGGGGAAAGTGATAACGGGTGTGAAATTCAAAGACGGGATTGAGGAGACGGATCAGGAAAACGAAGAGGTGAATTCAAACAACTGGAGCGCCGCTTGATCACGCAAACACCAGATTTGACAATAACTCGAGCAGTGCTGCCGGGTGCACAAGACTGCGAATGTTCTGAACCGTCTTCCGAAGACTTCTCAGAAAAAAGCGAAGAGGAATCTTCATGACATATGGCAGGCGGAGACGAAGGAGGAAGCGCGGAAGGCTTTCGATCTGTTCGTAAGGATGTACAGGGACAAATACCCGAAGGCTGTTGAATGCCTGGAGAAGGATCATGAGCGGCTTCTGACCTTTTACGACTTCCCTGCTCAGCACTGGAGAAGCATAAGGACGACGAATCCGATAGAGTCCGCCTTCGGAACCATAAGGCACAGGACAAGGAGAACCAGGGGGTGTCTGAATTCCGAGGGAATGCTGCACATGATCTTCAAGCTGGGGATGTGCGCGGAGAAAAGCTGGCGGAGGCTCAACGGATTCGACTTCGTCGGGAAAGTGATAACGGGTGTGAAATTCAAAGACGGGATTGAGGAGACGGGTCAGGAAAACGAGGAGTTGAATTCAAACAACTGGAGCGCCGCTTGATCACGCAAACACCAGATTTGACAATAACTCGGATTCATAGAGAGGGGGTAGGAACATTCAGTGTAACCGTCCGACACTCAACGGGAAAATGTTTTATCGCAATGTAAAAGGCTTACGGGCGACGTATGCAAGGTATAGGGGATATCCACGGGTCGGATATGGTGTCTGTTCTCTGCAGAAAACCCGGGCTCCGATCTTTCGGAACCCGGGTTGATCTGACGAAAAACAAACAGAATCTACTGAACATTGAAGTTGTTCCCTGTACGGAAACAAATTCACCGGAACCGATTGAATTCAGTCCACGAATTCCCATAGGGTCGATGTAGTGCGGATTGAATCTGCTACACCGGATGACTGTAACCGAACGACATCATCGAAAGTAGTGTTTCCTCCTACGATAACGGAAATATTAACGGTGCCCGCCCCGCCGAGTGTTTTTGTCCCTGCGGGAAAACCCTTGAAGTGGATCTTATCGTTCGATGCATCAAAGTCCGTGATAGTGTCCTTCTCATTTCTGTGTGCATATTCAATGACAAAAGTGTCAGCACCACCCCATCCAAAGAGGATATCATTCCCGGCTTTGCCGTTAATCGTATCGTTTCCAGTCCACCCTTCCAAAACATTTCCTACTTCATTTCCGGTAATAGTATCATCGCCGCTTCCTCCCATAACATTCTCAATACCTTCAAATGAAGTTATTCCCCAACCATGAGCCGTGCCGTCAAAAGTCCCCGTGGCAAGATCAAAGTCTATACCTGGCGCCGCCGGCCACCACGTGATCTGACCCTCAGTCTTCAAGGGCTTCAGTATCACACTTGAAGAAGTAATACTACCTATGGCCAGATAATCCTTCGCGCTGCTACTGGAAAGAGCAGTCCCTGTCGGGGCGCCGCCGTTAAAACTGTCATTGCCTGGTCCAGAGAGATAGAAAACATCAGCTCCATCTCCACCGTTGAGCGTATCGTTACCTTCACCGCCGTCAAGTGCGTCCCGCCCCGCATCGCCGTTGATCGTATCATCGCCGTCTGCTCCCCGGATGTAATCAATGCCGTCTCCGCCGTGGATGGTGTTGGCGCCGGCGGTGGCCCAGATTGTATCATTTCCGTCTCCACCGTAGATGATGTCGTCGGTAGTTCCCGTGAGGTCTCCTTCAATATGAGCATCAATGTGGTCATCTCCGTCTTCACCATATATCGTATCCGTGCCGTCACCGCCGCCTATCTTGTCGTTTCCGGCACCGGCGTAAACAGTATCATCGCCGTCTCCGGCATTAATCGTGTTTTTGTACTGATTTCCGCATATGACATCGTCGTCATCAGTCCCCGTGATATTGTTGGAGATACCGGGCAGCGCATTTATACCGTTGCTCACGTCGCATCTGGGGTCACCGAAGGATTTTCCCTGATCTCCCTGCAGTCCCGTCGCTCCCGAGTCTCCTTTATCCCCCTTGTCCCCCTTATCTCCTTTCGCCCCGTCTTTCCCTGCCGGTCCCGCAGGCCCCATGTCTCCTTCACAGGCAGCAAAGAAAACCGCTCCGCCGAGCAGAAACAACAACACTAAGAAATTACGTAACTTCATAACACAACCCTCCTTAAGATATGACTCTACGGCAATTCAAATCCAATTCTACCCCCCCCCATATGAAGTCAAGCACTCTTTTTGAAGAGTCAGTTAAGGCTGTGAAGATATTCTGAGGTTCTGCATTGTTAAGCGTAGACCTCGGAACCGAGATGTTCTTACAGAATCTGATTTGTATCCATTTTTCTTTCCTCGGCCGATACTATCTGAAGCGGCATAATTTATCTTTGCTCCCGCCCATTACAGGCAGTCAGTAGTCGGCATCACCTCTTTCCCGAGGTATAAATACACGCCCACTATTCTAAATACCGAGGTGTAATACCCAATGAACCGACGCCGATACAAACTCCCACTTGACGGCTAACAAACACTGCTTCTACCCGTAGTTGTCGGCACTTGACACCTATGTCGACACCCTTGATCTGACTTCTTTCGGATCCAATACCAAGGCCGGCGCCATAGCGGGACAACATCCCTGTAATCCGTGGGCGATACTGAACTTTATCTTTACGGATATCAGCATGGTATACGCAGCAGCCGCAAGCTGGAAGCGGAGACCGGAGGGTTTGCTCGGCGTAATTTGCCGTGCAGAACAGCCTTCATCTGTTCAATAAACAACAACTGAAAATATCTGAGGGCGTCATTCGGTGGCGATGGCAGAGACTCTTGGCAAACATAAGACTGCACGGTCATTAGACACAGGAACAGAAATAAGATATAGAAATGGCATGTTCTCAATAGTAGTAGTCACCCACGGACAACTTGCCGGCGAACTTATCTCCTCCGTGAATTTTATTCTGCCGGAAAAACCTAGGGTGAAGATGACCGCAGTTTCCATAGACGGTTCAAAAGACTGCAAAAATTTCGGAAAAATTGTACAGAAGGCTATTGATTCAGTTTCAGAAGGCGATGGAATCCTGCTTATAACGGACATGTTCGGAGGAACACCTTCAAACATAAGTTTAATGTTCCTTGAATCTGGAAAGACAGAAGTTGTTTCCGGGGTAAATCTACCCATGCTTCTGAAATTGGGAACGCTTGCCGAGAAGACTTCTCTTGAAGAAGCGGTTGCGGTTGCAGCAAGAGCTGGAAGAGAGAATATAATCGTAGCTAGTAAACTTCTAGGGGAAAACGGTTAATTTACAATACGCAGAGGTCGATTAAATGAACGTAAACACTCTTGACGCAGTAATTGATATGTATAGCAATCACCTTCTCAAAGGAGAACTTGAGGGGTTTCGCATTGAAATAGATCCTCAAGTAGAAGATGAACTCGCGGCAATAGCCCTTTACCTTGATTCAAAAACGGTGAGAGCGTCAGGAGAAGTTGAGGAATTTTACGAAGGATACAAAAGAGCGGCCTTTGACATACTTTCATTCATAGGGGTTGAGTTCTTTGAAGACAGGGAGAACAAATCAATTAAAATAATGAAATCCAGATACGATTCAAATCTCCAAGAAGAACTCAAAAAAAGTATCTGGGGATAATCATCTCTCGGCAGAAAACTCTCAAGCATCTAGTTTATTGAATAAAAATGTTAATCAAGGTCGGGGGAAAAGGTCGTTTTTCCGCTTTTTTGAGCACGATTGAACCGAAAACGGTTTTCTACTCTGATTCGCACAAAGACAATGCTGAACTGTGAAGTAAAATCAGTGTGTTGTAGGTTTTCGGACGAACACTAACTAGTTAGTCGCCCGGGCCATGAATTTCCGCAATTCATTTGATTGCTTTGTTTTTGATATGGATGGAGTTCTGTACTGCGGGCAGAATCCGATTGCGAACTCTCCGCAAGTTCTCGAAGTTCTGAGGCAAACTGGAAAAACCGTCTATTTTTTCACCAATAACCCTTCGATCTCCCCACTCGGTTATACAAAAAGACTCAGAAAACTGGGTATTGAGTCCCATGTGCAGGAGTTCATCACGTCACCAATGGCAACTGTTTCACTTGTAAAGGAAAAAATGTCCTCTGAAAAATGGAAAACCGTTTTCGTGGCGGGAAGTGAATATCTCAAAGAAGAAATGGGTAAAACCGGACTTTTAAGACTTGAAGGAGAATCAGCATATATGTCTGATGTTGTGGTGATAGGAAGCTATTCGGGTTTTTCCGTTGAAGAAATAAAGACAGCATCAATAGCGATCGGAAACGGGGCCGGCTTTGTCGGTACAAATGCAGACCCGTTCTATCTCTGCGAGCACGGTCACGCTCCAGCTACAGGATCTTTGCTTGCAGCCGTGGAGGCATCATCTGGTAAAAAACCTCTTACCGCGGGCAAGCCGCAGAGATACATGTATGATTTGCTTGAAGAAAAATGGAAGGGACTCCAAAAAAGAATTCTTGTAATTGGGGACAGCATTTTAACCGATGTCATTGGTGCGAAAAAAGCGGGTTATGCTACAGCGCTAGTCTTAACCGGAATCACCAAGAGAAGCGATCTTGAGAACACGTTTGTTCAAGCTGACTTTGTGCTAGAAGACATCTCCTTTCTTCTCTGATCTAAGCACTGGTAAAGATCTCTCTGTTCTTCTCAACTCAGACTGAATAGACGAGGTATTGACTTTTAGCAATCGGGGTGTAGTGTTTCGGTAAGAATTTTCCCCGCCGGAGAGGAACATGCTCAAATTGTCTAAGGAAGACGGAAACCGGAATTACCCGATCAACATATCCGACCTGTTTGAAGAACTTGTCGAGAACGAAGATCTTGATGATGAGTTCGCGGACGAGTTCGACGAACTTTTCGACGAAGTAAACTACCTCTACTACGATGATGACTTAGAGGATGCCTCCGAGAGAGAGAGCAGAATCCTTCACTGAGATGAAAAAAGACTGAACAGTCATGGACTTTGTTTGTGATAACTGTTGCAAAGTCCATGATTGGATCAGTAAACCGGCATCTCCTAGAAGTACATACGGGTAACCATACCGAATGTCCGGGGCTGAGCCACTCGGTACGCAAGCCTTGCCCTTCCGCCGCGTTCGCGGTCAAACGACAATTCAACCTCCTCATCGGTGATGTTGTTGACGTAAAGAGTTATTTCCGCGTTGTTGTAAACAAGACCGGCACTCAAGTTAAACAGGTTGTAGGAGTCAAGTTCCAAGTCAAGATTGGTGACCTCGCTCCCGGTCATACCCCCAAATCCTGTAAATCCGTGGGCAAATGACCCCGCCCCATCAACTTGATCACCTGACTGGGTGAATTGAGTTCCCACATACTGCCAAGAAGCAGACAGATAACTCTGCGCCGCCTTAAAAAAGCCGGGAAAGGAATATGTAGCCGCAGAAGACAACTGCCAATCCGGAACCGAAGGTATACGGTTGCCTTTTTCAATTCCAGCGATAGGGTCTCCCGAAGATGTTTTGATTGTTGAATCAAACTCCGCAGAGACATAACTTCCGGCAACAGAGAGCAGCAGAGAACTAGAAGGACGGGCGGAAAACTCGACTTCCGTTCCAACCGTATGAGCTTCGGGTACGCTGATCGTTACGCGCGAAGAACATTGTCCGGCATCAACGTTAACCCCTAGGTTGCTTATATCCGTATAGAAAACAGAGGCGTTGAGCGACACAACATCAAATGATGATTTGAACCCGACTTCATAATTCCAAAGAGTCTCGTCCTCAAAATTCTGGTATACCCGGTAAGTATCGTAACCATCCCCGCAGAGAGTCTTGTTAAGCGGGTCGTTCACACCTCCGAGACGAAAACCCCTAGAAGCTTGCGCATTCATAGTTATTTGGTCGGTGAAGTCATAACTTATCATAAAACGGGGAGAAAATCCGTTGGAATCCTGAGAGACTTTTTGGTCTTGTGCGGCTGAGTTTGAGAAGAATCCTCCCGATTTGAATGTTTTATCCTCATCCCAAGTGTACCAGCGCAACCCTGCAGTTAGATCCAGACGCTCAAACAATCCATAAGACGCTTCACCGAACAGAGCGATCTGCTGAAGATCATAAGTCAAGTCGGATATGTATGGAGAGTCTCTATCTGGAAATCCATTGCTCACACCTTCCGTAGTTCCGGCTCCATACTTGGCGTCAACATAAGCATCATACCCGGGCATAGGAAGTCTCTGAGAATAATTGCGCTGTGAATCCGAATAGAACAGACCGGCAAGCCAGTGAAACGGAGCATCGGAATCTTCATCCGAATGTATACGAAGTTCGTGAGTCCACTGCTCAAGATCGGTCGTATCACGCAAATTTGACGGAATCATAGCGGCTTCGGCAGGAAATTCGAGGTCTACGGTCACGCTTGTTGCAAGCGCACTCGAGTCGCGACTAACAAGAACATCACGGTTTATATAAGCAACAGCATAGGTCACATCAAGCAGGTCACCAAGGCTCCAGTTCACAACAGTATCAAGTAAAAGCATGTCATCTTCAAAACCTTCGTCAAGCCTGAGAAACTGTTCATTTTTACCGAGTCGAATCACCGGACGCGTCGTCGTGTACGGATTGGCAAAAATATTGAAGACTTCTTTTCTGTTGAATCCCCCCAGATCAATTTCCTGGAAAACCACACGCGGGGTGATGGACAGATTCTCGGTGGGTTGCCAGAGCAGAGAGAACCGTCCGCCAAGGCGGTGGCCGTCGTTTACATCTTCTTTTTTCCGACCACCTTCCATCAAAGCATCAATAAATCCAGGGTATCTAGTTCCGTAGGTAACTAGGCGTGCTGCCACCGTGTCACCGAAAGGAATGTTTACGGCTGTCTTCACATGTCCTCCCAGAGAGCCACCATCAACAATGTTGAAATCAACTTCGGCTTTCGACTCATTTGTTCTCAGAGCAGGCTGATGGGTTATATAGCGAACTGTACCTCCTATTGAACCGGAACCAAACAGCGTGCCCTGTGGACCTCTTAGGGTTTCCACTCGGTTTAGGTCAAACAGATCAATTTCGGGAGTGAACAGCGATAGAGAAATCGGGGTTTCATCAAGATAGACTCCCACCTGCTCCTTAATACCCGGCTGGTCGCGCACTATCTGTCCGGAGGATACGCCTCGAATACTTACAACGCTTTGACCCGGACCCAGATTCTGTACAGAAAGTCCGGCTACATTGCGCGACAACTCCTCGAAATCAGAAATATTAAGACGGTTTATATCTTCCTCCGACTTGACATCAAGAGAAAAAGGTACATCCTGCGCCGACTGAACGCGCTTAGTAGCGGTCACAAGCATTTCCTGTAATGTATAAGATTGATTTTCAGGTAAACCGTCTGTTTTCTGCTGTGCAAAGATATTCTGTGAAAACACCGGAACAAGCAAAAGAAAAAATATAAAAAAAGAAAAACTCTTAAAAAAAACTGTTCTCTTCATCATAAATCCTCCTTATCTTATTAGATTCCTCACCGTAAACCGTACATCCCGTATCGCTTGAAGTTCTTCCTTAAACCAGCACGGTTATCCCCAATTCAGCCCGCCAACCAGAACCTCATAGTATTATTGTAGGCATATTTTCTCTTATAATACAACTTGAATTGAAGCACTTGCGTTGTGAAGATTGGGATTTAACTTCCGTAATGAGAGAAAATACTTAAGGCTTGTATTATTTCGGTGTCCGTTTTGCACAAAGGCAGTCTTTTTTCTTGGGAGGGGGCATACTATCTCACCTCGTCAAATTGTATCGGATCAGGAAACCCGAAACATTGTAGATGGTGCGGACGGCGGGACTCGAACCCGCACGATCTCACGATCGAGAGATTTTCATACCATCTAAGGCTTTCGCCGACGACACCTAGGCATCGTTTGTGGTCTGGACTATCCCTTCACCGTGGCCAGCATTTCGGCGTTAGGTGCTACCCGTCTAGTCTCTACACCTTCCGGCCCCGGAACGTCTCGGGACCGACTTGGCTCGGGATTGGCATGGACATTAAAAGAGGTCTGTAGCTTTCCCCGAATTTGAGTAGTTCTACTCCTGACGTTTCCACCAAGGCACTCAAACATGGCTTAAGTCTCTTGTGTCTACCGATTCCACCACGTCCGCATTTTAGTCTTAGGACTCTATAACCTCGGGACCGCAATTCGCAATTTCAGCGATGGTCTACATCTCGACTCCCGATTGGCTCCACGACTCGAAATTAACCTCTTCTCCTTAAATTTAATCTTTTTGAAAACATGCGAGTTTCTTCCGCTAAAAAAAATCTCCCAGCCTAAACAAACGGGCCCTTACATCCCTTACATCCACCAATTCCGCCGCCTGAGCATCAGACTTAATGCCGACTGACCATGGAGAGGCGGCGCCCGGATTCGAACCGGGGTATAACGGTTTTGCAGACCGTCGCCTTACCTCTTGGCTACGCCGCCTAGGAACATAATGAGACAGTAAATTTTAACGGAAAAATTTTTTTTGTGAATTTTCGGACGAGGACAGGTCGTATTCTGTCCAGGAATTGCTATTTTGAGAAAAAACCAATCTCAATGCTTTCCGAGATAACCGCCTTTCCCAAGAGAAAAACCCTGTTTCCAACAAGCCTGGTGTGAACAACTCCCCCTCTGTCGGACGCCTGATAACCCGTAAGTTCCGTTTTCCCAAGTCTTCGGCTCCAGAACGGGCAAAGACAGCAATGGGCAAAACCTGTGACCGGGTCCTCATCTATTCCCGCGTTCGGAGCGAAAAACCGCGATACGAAATCATACCTTCTAGAAAAAGAAGAACTTGTTATCAAAAGCCCTCTACTTTTAAGATTTTTGATGCGGGAAAGATCCGGCTTAACACCCCTTATAATTTCCTCACTCCGATAAAGCGCAATGTAGTCGAAACGGTTTTTTCCCACATAGAGAGGCGCGGCGGCAGAGACAGCATAGAGCAGATCGTCCGGGATATCCGTTTGTCTGGGCTCTTCCGAGGGAAAATCCATCTCCACAAGTCCGTTTCTCTTTCTGGCGGAAACAATTCCGCTTCTTGTAGAAAACACTGCGGGTCGAGACCCGGAGATTATACCGAATTCAAACAAAATGTGGGCACTTGCAAGCGTCGCGTGTCCACAGAGATCAACTTCCGTTTGAGGAGTAAACCACCTGAGACCGAAAACATCGCCATCTTGTAAAATAAAAGCGGTTTCCGGAAGATCTATACGGGTAGCTAAAGCCTGTTTTTCCTGATCCGCTATCTTTTCCTTTAGGATACATACGGCGGCAGGATTTCCTGAATCCGGTCCGTCCGTAAAAGCGAAAACGATATAAAACTTCATCAGCACAAACTCTCATGCACCAAGACCAGCATTTGGCGTTGTTCTCATATTCGGTCCACTGCGCTTCAGCATATCTACAGCTTCCCTTATTCCCAAGAGGGTGAGGGGGAACATGGCGTCTTTATAGAAATTCCGGAGAATTCCTATACTTTCGGTCCACTTCCACTCATCCTCCGGCACGGGATTCAACCACACTGTGCAGGGATACTTGGATTTTACCCTCTCAAGCCAGCGCAGTCCCGGCTCGTCATTGTTATGTTCAACGCTTCCGTTCGGATAAACGAGTTCCCAAGGAGACATTGAGGCGTCACCGACTATGATACACCTGTAATCACCGTTGTATTTGTTAAGTACGGAAAACGTGGGAACCTGCTCCTGCCATCGTCTTTGGTTGTCCTTCCACACCTTTTCATATATGCAGTTATGGAAGTAGTAAAACTCAAGATGCTTAAACTCATGCCTTGCGGCGGAAAAAAGCCTCGAGCAAAGTTCAACGTGATCATCCATTGAGCCCCCGATATCAAAAAATATAAGTACTTTGACATTGTTTTTCCTTTTCGGAATAAATTCAAGATCCAAAAAACCTGCGTTTCTGGAGGTCTTTTCAACCGTCCTTCCAACATCAAGTTCCTCGTCCGCTCCCTCACGGGTGAGAACTCTGAGTCTTCTAAGAGCCATTTTCATGTTTCTCACATTAAGTTCCACGGAATCGTCAAGATCGCGAAACTCTCTTTTGTCCCAAACTTTTACTGCGCGACGATGACGACTTCCATCCTGTCCGATGCGAATACCTGCGGGATTATATCCGTAAGCTCCGTAAGGGGAGGTACCGCCGGTACCGACCCATCTGTTCCCCCCTTGGTGACGTTTTTTCTGTTTCTCGAGAATTTCCCGGAACCTATTCATAAGTTCTTCAATTCCTCCCGCACCTCGGATCATCTCCAGGTCCTGTTCTGAAAGAGAGTTCTCAAAATTCTTGTGCAACCACTCGAGAGGAATATCCATGAACTTCTCCGGGTCAGATGCCTCCACTCCTTTGAAATAGGAAGCAAAGAGCCTGTCAAACCTGTCGAGGTTCCGTTCGTCCTTTACCATGACACAGCGGCAGAGATAATAAAAATCGGTCGTATCGCAGTTGATCACGCCTCGGTCAAGAGCTTGGAGAAAGACAAGATATTCCTTGATGGTGACGGGAAATCCGTCGTTTTTCAACAGAAGGAAAAAATCAAGAAACACAACTTTTATCCTCTCAGTTTCCGAACCTTATTCCGAGCGCCTGCAGCATCTCGTAATCCAGTTCGTTCTTAACAAGCGCTCCCGAATACGGCGGAAGAACACCTCGCTCAAGGTCCACATGTGACAGGAGTTTAGTGGCCGTGCGGTCAGAGGCAATAAGCTTTATCCAGTCTACAAGTTCGCTTGTAGATGGTTTTTTCTTCAGCCCTTCAATTTCTCTTATCGAATAGAAAAGACTGAGGGCATCATCCATAAGTTTATTCTCGAGGTCAGGATAATGCACTTTCACTATCTCCCGGAGCGTCTCGCGGTCGGGAAAGGCTATGTAGTGAAAGAAACATCGTCTGAGAAATGCGTCGGGCAGTTCCTTCTCATTGTTCGAGGTGATTATAACTATCGGTCTTTTTAAGGCTTTGACTGTTTTTCCGAGTTCGTAGCAGTAAAACTCCATACGGTCGAGTTCAAGCAGAAGGTCGTTGGGAAACTCTATGTCGGCTTTGTCTATCTCATCAATCAGAAGAACTACCTGTTCGGGACTTTCAAACGCATCCCAAAGTTTTCCTTTCTTTATGTAGTTTGAGAGGTCCTCTATCCTTTCATCTCCGAGTTGCGAGTCACGAAGTCTAGCGACGGCATCGTATTCATAAAGACCCTGCTGTGCGGTAGTGGTGGATTTTACATGCCAGGTTATAAGGTTTTTATCAAGAGCCTTCGCCACTTCAAAGGCAAGCATAGTCTTTCCAGTTCCGGGTTCTCCTTTTATAAGAAGCGGCCTCTCAAGCGCTACCGAGGCATTCACCGCAACAGTAAGGTCTCTTGTGGCTATATAATCACGCGTGCCCTCAAATTTCATTTCCGGTCCCCCGCAGTATGGATAAAGATAGTCCTCACAACTATTTGTTAAACACTATGGTTCTGTTCTTGTAAATAAGAATCTCCCGGTTTATATGAGACCATATGGCGTTTGAGAGAACCAGTTTTTCAAGATCCTTCCCCTTCCTCACTAGGTCGTCTACAGAATCGTTGTAGGTTACCCGTATTACGTCCTGCTCTATTATGGGTCCGCAATCCAGTTCCTCTGTCACGTAATGACATGTCGCTCCAACAATTTTGACCCCTCTTTTATAGGCATTGTGATAGGGGCGCGCTCCCGGAAAGGCGGGAAGGAAGGAATGATGAATGTTTATTATTCTGTTTTCGTAATGTGAGATAAAATTCCCGCTAAGTATCTGCATGTACCTGGCAAGGACTATGAAGTCCACTTTATAATCAGCCAGGAGTTCAAGTTGTCTGGCTTCTACATCCTCTTTGTTGTTTTCCACATCACTAAATACTCTGAAATCCATATCGTACCGCTCGGCAATAGGCTTGAGGTCCGGATGGTTACTCACAACAACGGGCACTTCCACATTCCACTCCTTAACTCTCAGCCTGTATATGATATCGGAGAGGCAATGGGAAAGCTTTGAGACAAAAACCGCCATGCGCAACGCTTTTCCGGTAAAAAATATATTAAACTTCATATTGAATTTTGAAGCCACTTCCTCTTGGAAAAGTCTTGAAGTCTGATCTTTAGAAATGGAGAAATTTCCCATTGCCCACTTTACTCGGACAAAGGTGACCATGTCATCTACGTCCACACAGTGCTCCATCTCATGTATGTTGCCTCCATGCTTGAATATAAAGTCGGTTATTGCTCGGACAAGACCAGGACGGTCAGCAGAGTATGAAAGTAATACCGCTTCTTCAGGCTTCTCTGACATGATTAACTCCGGGGCCGGTGGCAGTAACGGGTACATCTGACGGCTCTTCCGTGCTCAACCCAGCCCTTTTTCGGGTACGGGGACCGCTTATACGAAGATTGTTTGTCCATCTCTATTGTTATCATGAGGCGACAAATATTCCTTTTTCCGCTTTGCCCGTCAATTATTACATGAATAAGGTGATTTCCAACCCGTCCGGCACTCGGATATCCTCTTCAGTTATCTGTTCTTTCTCAGGATCTGAAAATCTGACAGTTCTCTCTCACCCTATGAACTCCGAAAATGCCTTAGCCTGAGCCAGCCGTGAACTAGTTTACTGTATATGACCCCAACCGAGTCATGTGGCGCAGTTATCACCAAGGGTCCTTATAATAGTACGTAAAGTTGGCAACCCCAGGTCTCTCCGTCCACCCCTTCTTGCTGTAAAACCCCCGCTCATAAGAAGGTTTGTCCTTGCCGTTGGTCACCATAAGACGGTAGACATCTCTTATATCTCCTTCGGCTACAACAGCGTCAATCAATTTTCCTCCGGCACCGAGACCGCTTGCCGCAGGACTTACAAAAAGATCGGAAACATAACCCTCGTAACTCCCAAGCATAACAAACGGGACCCAGTGAACATTGACAAAACCGACTACGGCGCCTGTGGAATCGCATGCTACGTAGATTGTGTGGCCCGCGGAATCCTCACAGGCGTGGGAAATCAGACCGCGGATAGGAGAAGACACCTGCTCGAGAGCAAGCGAATTTCTCCTTTCAGACCAACCTATCTCTCTCAGTATAAGCGCCATGTCGCCGGCGTCATCCGGCTTCGCTTTTCTTATGGTAATATCCCGCATTGATTCAGTCTTGCTTATTTCCGCCCAAGATTCTAACCATTTTCCCGAGGCTTTTAAGCACCCCGGCACTCTTAAGAACAGAGGGAAGTTCTTCATCAATTTCTGAGCATATCTGCTTAATATCCTTAACAACTCCGTATTGAAGAGCTTTTTTTGAAAAAGCATAACCCGGAAGAAGATGCGGACCGTACTGCCCGGCAAAATCCGCACAGTAGGGAATGAGTCTTTCGGCTTCGCATGTTTCGTTAAAAAAGCCGGCATCCTTAGCCTTGGAAGGCTCATAAAGATGCCCGGTCATCAGTACGCTCTGAGTTGTCTTCTCTCCAAGCACGTAAAGAACTATGCGCGCTACCGCCGCAGGGATCGGAAATCCTATTGTGATCTCGTTAAGTCCGAACCTTGCGCCGGAATCCACGCATACTCTGTAATCGCAACATAAAGCGATTATAAGACCACCTGCGATCGCGTGGCCGTTTACCGCAGCCACAGTCGGCCTCTCGTAAGTGAAAATCCTGAGAAGTGAGGCGACGAACTGCTTGTACCACTGTTTTATCCTCTCCCTGTCAGCTGTCTTGAAAAAAGAAAAGTGGTGCTTAATATCAAGACCAGCGGAAAAAACCCTCTCCGAGGAAGCAAGCACCACGGGATTTTCAGGGTAGTCGTTTTGGATTATGTCGAAAGTGTTCTGGAGGTCGTTGAAAAACTTCTCGTTCATCAGATTCATCGGGTTTGAGTTCATATAGACAATCACCGAATTTCCCGTTTTCTCTATTTTCCAACTCAAGGCGTTTTTCCTCCTTTCTCCGATGCCTGACGCTTCCATGAATCCCTCAGGGTAACCGTTCTATTAAAAACAGGTGTTTCCGGAGAGGAATCGCGGAAATCAAGCATAAAATACCCCTTCCTCTCGAACTGGTAGTTGGTATCGTGTTCCTCGCAATTCGCAAGAGAGGATTCAGCCATACAACCTTTTATTATATGCAGGGAATCTGGATTGAAAAACTCCGTGAAATCCTTCTGTTTGCAGGCCGACGGATTCTCGACCGTGAAAAGCCTGTCGTAAAGTCTCACGGTTATGTTCACGGCGGTTCGGGCGCAGACCCAGTGTATAGTGCCTTTGATTCTTTCTCCGTCAGGAGCCGCGCCGCCCTTTGTGCCCGGGTCGTATTCGCAGTGAACCTCGGTTATCCGTCCAGTCGCCGCATCACGGGAAAAACCCACGCATTTTACGATATAAGCGTAGCGAAGCCTCACTCTGCGCCCTAGGGACAACCTGTGGAATCTTTTCGGAGGAGACTCCATAAAATCATCTCTTTCCACGAAAAGCTCTCTGGAAAACGAAACTTTCCTTGTTCCCATGGAACCATCTTCGGGATTGTTGACAGCATCCAGTTCCTCAATTCCTGATTCTGCATAATTAACTATCACAAGCTTCAGAGGATCCAGCACCGCCATCCGTCTCTGAGCTTTTTTGTTAAGATCATCCCGTACGCTGTGCTCAAGAAGATTGATGTCTATACGGCTCTCCTGTTTCGTAACTCCTATCTTTTTACAGAAATTTCTTATCGACCCGGGTGTGTACCCTCGCCTGCGCAGACCCGAAATCGTCGGCATTCTGGGATCATCCCATCCGTTAACAAACCCTTCGGAAACAAGTCTTGCGAGATTTCTTTTACTCAAAACGGTGTAACCGAGGTTGAGTTTCGCAAACTCTATCTGGCGCGGATGGAATATGCCCAACTGGGTTATGAACCAGTCGTAAAGTGGACGGTGGTCCTCAAATTCAAGCGTGCATATTGAGTGGGTAACGCCCTCTATCGAGTCGCTCTGCCC
Organism: Thermodesulfobacteriota bacterium; assembly: GCA_965204665.1. GTDB lineage: Bacteria > Desulfobacterota_D > UBA1144 > Nemesobacterales > Nemesobacteraceae > Nemesobacter. Next base: position 215,245 of record OZ242002.1, read on the forward strand.
ATGCGCCCAGTCGTAGGTCGGGTAGATTGACCACGAATTTCCGGTACGCGGGTGAGGTGTTTTCATTATTCTGTACATGACAGGGTCGCGCATGTTGATATTGCCCGAAGCCATGTCTATTTTCGCACGCACGATGAACTTCCCCTCGGCAAACTCCCCGCATCTCATCGCAGAGAAAAGTCTCAGGTTTTCCTCAACCGATCTTTCCCTTGATGGACTCTCCCTGCCGGGTTCCGAAAGGGTGCCTCTGTAGCACCTCACCTGCTCCGCGTTGAGGTCGTCAACATATGCCTTTCCCTCCTTTATAAGACGAGTTGCGTAATCGTAAAGCTGCTCGAAGTAATCCGAGGCGTAGTACACCCCATCCCACTCATACCCAAGCCACTTCACATCCCGCTTAATAGACTCGGTGTACTCTTCGTTTTCTTTGGACGGATTGGTGTCGTCAAAGCGCAGATTGCATTTCCCGCCAAATTCCCGCGCGATTTCAAAATTAAGGAATATGGACTTGGCGTGGCCTATGTGGAGATAGCCGTTGGGCTCCGGAGGAAACCGAGTTACGATCTCGTCGGCACAAGGATCAAGGTCGCTCCTTATCCTCGCTCTTATGAAATCTTCTAACTCCGGACTACTATTACCATCATCGGACGGTTTCATGGTTTCGTGTCAGGACTCACCGGTATGGACAAAGGCATTCGAAAGATTTTTGAAGGAGTGAAAGAGTTGCGGGTCACTTCCATTTAATGTTGCATCCGACGCTTGGAATCTGGTCTTCGGGAACTTGCCTGTCGGCCAAAACGGCGTCAAGAGCCGCGCGCATATCTTTTCCTGTGACAGGTTTTCCGTTTCCGGGCCTTGAATCGTCAAACTGCCCTCTGTAAACACATTTCAGGTCGCGATTGTACACAAAAAAATCCGGCGTGCATGCCGCGTCATACGCCTTTGCAACCTCTTGAGTTTCATCAAAAAGATATGGAAATGAATACTCCAGTTGTTCTGCAACCTGTTTCATTCTTTCAGGAGAATCATCCGGGTAGTTTTCAACATCGTTCGAATTTACAGCCACGAATGAAACTCCTCTGGGAATGTAGTCATCGGCAATGTCTACAAGACCCTGCTGAAGATGCTTGACGTACGGACAGTGGTTGCATATGAACATGATCACCATAGCCGCATCCGACTTGGCATCCGCAAGAGTTATCTGGTTTCCGCTTACCACATCGGGCAGACGGAAATCGGGAGCCTCGCTCCCGAGCGGAATCATCGTTGATGGAGTTTTTACCATTTTTTATTCCTCTCTAATTTTAATTTTGGGAATTATGGGCGTATTATTTTACTTGACCAATCATGCTTGAGGGCCATTCTAAGCCGTGATTCTTACTTGAGAGATCAGATAATCTTGTGTTCGGTCTCCCTTTACCTTGTTGCAGTATCCGCAGAGAAGTTGCAAATTTTCATCTGCATCAGACCCACCCTTGCTCTGCGGAACTATGTGATCAACCTCAAAATTCTGAAAGGGGAAGTTAGTAAGACAACCTGTACAGATTCCTTCCTGCTTACCATAGAGAATATGCTTGATGTTCTTCGATCGTTTTCCGTTTCGGTCAGTCGGGACATCATATCTATGAATAGGCTTGAACAGTAGAATTCCTAATTCTTTTTTTATTCTATTCTTTACCAATTCAGCGGCTTTTTCCGATATATCTACTCCTACCCACTGCCTATCAAGTTTTTCAGCAGCAACGCAGGTCGTTGCACAACCGCAAAATGGATCAAGCACCATATCTTTTTTATCGCTGGAAGCTTCGATTATGCGTTCGAGTAAAGCCAGAGGCTTTTGAGTAGGATATCCTGTTCTTTCTTTTGCGGTCACACGAGTAGCAAATGAGGGAATATCATACCACCAGTCTCCAGCTTGTTTTCCTGGTTCCTTCGGTTTCCACATAGTTCCATCCGGTCTCTTGTAAGGTTTTCTAAGTTCAAAAGAACCGTCCATCAAGGGCACGCGTTGCGGGTTGAAAGTATACTTCTCCTCCTTGCCGTAAAAGAGCAGTATATCGTGGTTGCGTTTCCAAATTTTTTTAGCACTACGTGGTTTTTCATACCCCCAAACAATCTCATTCCTAAAATTCTTGCGTCCGAAAACCTCATCCATCAACAGTTTAAGATAGTGGCTCGCCGTAGGGTCGCAGTGCAAGTAAATAGACCCCCCCCCTTCAAGATTCTTCTCATCTCCATGATTCTGACAGCCATATAAATCAGGTATGCCATCATAGACTTACTATGAATTTTCTGTACTGCAGTCAGTAGGTTATAGAGCCCCGGGTGAGTGTCCGCGATTTCTCCATGCCACGCAAGATCAATCTCATCAAGAGTCCATGTATCCTTGAACTCCGCACCCGCGGCTTGACTGCCGATAGGAGCAGAGTAGTTATGGTTTGAGTTGAAAGGAGGGTCTAGGTAAATGAGGTCCACACACTCATCAGACATACCTCTCATGACTTCAATATTGTCTCTTGTAAAAATAGTGCGATTATGAACCGGCATAACTTGATGTATTCCTTCAAGTAAAGTACTTGATTCCTCTAACCCTCATATCAGTTCGGCCCGATTCAAACAGCCACATCAACTCTTTCTGTACCCAACCGACAACCTACCACAGAAAGATTCTCACAGAATGAAAAAACGACCGAACCCTTGAATCAGACATCAGCAACAGCAACTAAACAGACGCTTTTATTCTAGTCGACTGAACACACTCCTACTCCCAGCACTAACCGCAACACAACGGGGGAAGAGTCTACATCTTTTCAACAATCATTGCTATTCCCATACCGCCCCCCATGCACATAGACACCATTCCGTATCCTCCGTAAGGAATGTTTTCAAACTCATGAAGCAGTTTTACAAGCAGCACCGCTCCTGTAGCCCCGACCGGATGCCCGAGCGCTATGGCCCCGCCGTTTACATTCAGTTTTTCTTGCGGAATCGGAAAATCGCTCAGTACAGCGAGAGACTGCGCGGCGAACGCTTCGTTGAGTTCCACAAGGTCAATATCATCAATGCTGAGTTCGGCCCGTAAAAGAGCTGTCCGCATGGCGGATACGGGACCTATACCCATTATTGCGGGGTCCACTCCGCATATCGCGTATGACCTGATAGCCGCCACAGGCGAAAGCCCCAGTTCTTCCGCCCTGTTCTGCGATGAGACCATAAGTGCAGCGGCTCCGTCGTTTATTCCCGAGGAATTCGCCGCGGTAACGGTTCCGTCCCTTTTAAAAACCGGTTTAAGCTGCGATATGCGTTCGAACGTTGAATCGGGTCTCGGATGCTCATCCGTATCAAATTCCGCAAATTCACCCTTGCCGACAGGAACCTTCAGAGGAACTATCTGAGAGACGAACTTCCCCGATTCCGCAGCCGTCCGAGTTTTCTCCTGGCTTCGGCAGGCGAACCTGTCCTGGCTTTCTCTTGATATTTCGTATTTCTCGGCCAGATTCTCCGCCGTCACGCCCATGTGGTAGTCGTTAAACGCATCCCAGAGACCGTCGGCCATCATTGAATCTACAAGTTCTCCCGAAGGCGATGCCATCTTATAACCCCATCTGGCCTTTCTGAGATAAAAAGGAGAAGCGCTCATATTCTCCATTCCCCCCGCCACCACGCATTCACAGTCGCCCGCCTTTATCGCTTGAGCGGCGCTTACCACGGACTGCAGACCCGAACCACACACCCTGTTGATCGTAACCGCGGGCGTTTCGAATCCGAGCCCGGCATTGACCGACACCTGCCTTGACGGGTTCTGACCCAATCCCGCAGAGAGAATATTTCCCATTATACAGTCATCCACACATCCGGGAGAAATACCCGCTCTTTTGATCACCTGCTTCACCACAGCGGTACCGAGATCGACGGCTGAGATATCCTTTAACGTCCCCCCGAAAGAACCTATGGCAGTCCTCAGAGGATATGAAAGGACTACTTTTTCCACGATTTATCTATTCTCCCCGGAATTTCGCCGTTCTTTTTTCCGTAAAAGCGCTCATTCCCTCTACTCTGTCGTAGGAATCGAAACACTCAAGCCCTCTTTCAAATTCGTAATCGAGACCTGATGAAAGATCCATATCCAATCCGGCATTTATCACATTCTTTGCTGAACTGACGGCAAGCGGACTGTTAGCCGCTATCTGGGATGCGATTGCCCCGGCTTCTTCCATAAGTTTCTCCTGATCCACCACCTGTTCCACAAGTCCAATGGAAAAAGCTTCGGTGGCGGTAACCATCTCTCCGGTAAAAATAAGTTTTTTGGTCCTTCCGGGTCCGATCAGTCTTGCACCCCTCTGCGTTCCTCCCCAGCAAGGATAGAGTCCAAGTTTGGTCTCCGGGAATCCCATCCGGGATCCGGATGCCGCCATCCTGATGTCACACGCAAGCGCGAGTTCAAGTCCTCCGCCGAGCGCATATCCGTTTATCGCGGCGATAACAGCGAAGGGTGCATGCTGCAGATAATCAAAAACTCTGCGTCCCGCAACGGTGTATTGTTCGAACTTTTCCTTATCCATCTCGCGCATCTGCCGGATATCCGCTCCCGCGACAAAAGCCTTATTGCCCGCCCCGGTAATAATCAGCGCCCTGAGATTCTCGCCGGGAATGTCTTCAGTCATAATCTTCACAAATTCAAGTAATGTATCGCTACTGAGAACATTCATTGATCGAGGTTTATTTATCGTAAGAACCCCGACCCCGTTATCAGTTTTTTCAAAAAGAAAGTCGTTGTACATAAAACACCTCCACTACCTTCTGCGGTACTCGAAAAAGCCTTTACCCGTTTTGCGACCGAGTTGTCCAGCTCTCACCATTTCCTTGAGAAGCGGGGCAGGCCTGTACTTCGGGTCTCCCAATTCCTCGTAAAGAACCTCAATAACATTCAGAGTCACGTCAAGTCCGATAAGGTCCGCAAGCGCAAGCGGCCCCATAGGATGATTGGCTCCGAGTTTCATAGCGCTGTCAATCTCAACAGCCGGCGCAACTCCTTCATCTAGAACGTAAATCGCCTCGTTTATCATCGGAAGTAAAATTCTGTTAACTATAAAACCCGCCCTGTCCTTCACCACTACCGGTTGCTTCCCGAGACTGGAAGCGAACTCCCTGGCCGCGACAACGACCTCGGGTGAAGTAGTCGGAGCTTTTATTATTTCAACCAGCTTCATTACCTGTGCCGGATTGAAAAAATGTATTCCCAAGACTCTCTGCGGTCTTCGAGTGCTCATGGCAATCTCAGTAACGGAGAGTGTAGAAGTGTTGGTGGCTATAATCACATCCTGTCCCGTACTCCGCTCAATCTTTGAAAAAATATCCTTCTTCAGGTCTATATTTTCGCTTGCGGCCTCGATAACCAGATCTACCGTTTCAAAATCCCCGTAGTTTTCAGTAGGAACTATTCCATTGACGAGGGAAACCGCATCTTCTTTGCTGATTTCCCCTTTCCGCACAAGCCTTGCGGCATTTTTTTCCGCCTCGCTCACCGCCGTCCGCGCAATTTCTTTACTGATATCCAGAACAACAACTTTTTTCCCGAAAGTGATAAGAAGCTGGGCTATACCCACACCCATCGTTCCAGCCCCCACAACACCCACGGTGGTTATATTTGATTCAGACAATCTCTTTTCCTCGCATTATCAAAACTCTACTCAATCTCTGAAATAATCTGTCTTGCTATAACGATTCTCTGTATTTCAGAGGTGCCTTCGTATATCTCTGTTATTTTCGCGTCCCTGAAATGGCGTTCTACAGGGTAGTCGGTCGTATAACCGTTTCCTCCGTGTATCTGAACTCCCTTGGTGGCTACCCACATCGCGGTCTCTGATGCGTGGAGTTTCGCCATGGCGGAGTACTTAGTGTATTTTTCACCCCGGTCTTTCATAAGAGATGCCTTGTGGGTGAGAAGTCTGGATGTCTCGATTCTAGTCGCCATATCGGCGAGCATGAACTGTATGGCCTGAAAATCCGATATCTTCCGGCCGAATGCCTCTCTTTGCAGTGAATATCTCAATGAGGCGTCAAGAACCGCTTGCGCTATGCCCACGGCTTGGGCCGCAATGCCTATCCTCCCGGCGTCAAGAGTGCTCATCGCTATCCGAAAACCTTCCCCTTCACTGCCCAGAACGCAGTCCTGCGGAATCTCGCAGTTACTAAAGATGATCTGGGAGGTGATGCTTCCCTTTATCCCCAACTTGTCTTCCGGTTTTCCGAAAGAGACCCCGGAAGAGTCAAGATCAACTATAAAAGCCGTTATTCCGCGGCTTCCCGCAACATTACCCGTTCTTGCGAAAACCACGGCGATTTTGGCCTCTCTGCCGTTGGTAACCCAGTTTTTTGTTCCGTTTAGAACATAGAAACCGCCTTTCCTTACCGCGCTTGTCTTTATGCTCGTAGCGTCTGACCCCGAGTCGGGTTCGCTGAGGGAAAAGCAACCGAGAGAATCAGTACATAAGGGCTCAAGATACTTTTTCTTCTGCTCCTCCGTGCCGAAGTCAAGTATGGGACCGCAGGCGAGGGAGTTATGAGCCGTCACTATGGTTCCCGTGGATGCGCACGCTTTTGATATCTCCTCAATCGCTATTGCGTATGAAAGGTAGTCCACGCCGCTTCCGCCGTAACGCTCATCGACGAAATGTCCCATAAAACCCAGACTGAAAAGACATTCCACGATTTTTTTCGGAAACGCAGCATCCCTGTCCGTGCGCGCAGCCTGCGGTTTTATCTGTTCCCGAGCGAACCGCGAAACACTATCCCTCATTAAACGTTGTTCCTGGCTAAGGTCCGAGTCCAGCATTGACGGCTACCGTTGTCTAGAAATTTAATGCACCTCGGAACAAAAGGCAAAAGCCATTGTCTGACGTGTTGCGGTTCTACCGTCGGAAAAAATCAGGGAAGCAGTTTCGAGATTCTTTTTATCTTTTCCTGCTCCGTCTCTCCTCCCCTTTTATTTTCGGGAACGGCGTTTCCTCTTATCACCGCAGGTCTTTTCCCCACGGTCGTCCGCCATCTCCTGAGATTCGGAAAATCATCAATGCTTATCCCCGACCACTTGTAGGAATCTATCCAAGGCCATGTCGATATGTCGGCAACAGAGTAGCAGTCCCCAGCCAGGTATTCAGTTTCCGAGAGTCTCCCGTCAAGCACCGAATAGATTCTTCTGGTCTCCTCTGTATACCTTTTTATGGCATACGGTATTTTCTCCGGAGCGTACTTTGAAAAGACATTCAACTGTCCCTGCATGGGACCCACGGCAGACACCTGAAAGATAAGCCACTGAAAACATACGGTTCTAAGTTCGGGTTCCGGGGAAAGAAATTTCCCTGATTTTTCGGCCAGATATATGATTATGGCGCCTGATTCAAAAACGGCAAGTCCGTTACGTTCGTTGTCGACTATGGCGGGAATTTTCCCGTTGGGATTTATCCTAAGAAACCACGGCTCTTTGTGTTCCTGTGCGGAAAGGTCGACATCAAAAACCCTGTACGGAACCGAGATCTCCTCAAGCATTATGGAGATTTTCTTTCCGTTCGGCGTATCCGCAGTGTAAAGGTCAATCACAGTAATGGTTTGTCCATAAAGTTTTTTGCATCACTTATACTCCCTGAGAAGCGAGACTTCGAGGCTCCGAGCGTATTTGATCGCCTCGGGGAAAAACAAGTTGAAGTTTTCGCTCATCTGCTCATAACTGTCCGTAAGCTCCTTTTCCGCTCCCGCAAGCGTATTTCGCCTTTTCACTCTAGCCGACAGAGCATTAAAAACTGCTCCGAGTCCTTAAACGGTTCCGTATTTTTCCAGCCAGCCGTCTTCAATTATCCTGCACGCCATATCCGACTCGCGCCCGGAAAAGGATTTCAGCGCGGGAAGAATGATTCCGCTCATTCTCTCAAGGAAGCGGTCCATACTCTCTTCATAATACCTGTTCCAGTTCATGGTGAGCAGGTAGTCGTAAAGGACATCAATTATGACCATGCTCCAGCGTCTGCGCTCGGGGCTTATAAGCCGCGCGCAGTTCCTCACTCTCCGGTGAGAATCAGCCCATGCGTCAATTTTGCGATGCATCACTATACCGCGTATTACTCCCGGCGGATATCTGTCGTCAACCCTGCCCTTTACAAAATCACCGAAGAAATTCCCCACGACACATTCAGGGTCATCTCCCGCAAGACACATGTGGGCAAGGAAATTCATTATCCTGAATTATCCGAACTAAGTCTCTCGAGCAGGGTATTTATCCTACCGACCATGGTTTCCGGATTGTCCATGTATCCCGCCGCAAGAAGAGCGTTATCAAAAAGTTGTTCGGTGACTGTCCTCGCAAGATCTTCATCTTTTTTCCGAAGAGCCATAAGGTTTTTTATAAGCGCGTGCTCGCGATTTATCTCAAGGCGCACTTTACGAGCCGCATCCGACTCGGGATTCAGATTTTTCATTATTCTCTTCATCCCTTGCGTCATCGACGAGTCGGAGTTAAACGCCGCAGCCGGACTTTCCACAAGTCTTCCGCCGATGCGGACATCCCCGACTTTTTCACCAAGCACCTGTTTCACCCAACCGCAAAGCGATTTCTCATCCTCGGAAGAACCCTGCGGATCTTTAGAAGCAATCGCTATATCCACGCTGTCGGCGGAAACTATTTTCTTTCCTTCATACTCTCCTATGGTCGACATGACGAACTCGTCAATAGGCTCGTAAATAAAAAGCACTTCCACCTTTTCCGTCCGGAAAAATTCCATGTGAGGTCCCTTCTCAAGCGCCTCTCTGGAGTGTCCGAACAGATAGTATATTTCTTCCTGTTCCCCGGGCATCCGTGAAATATAATCGGAGAAGGAAACAAGTTCCCCTTTTTCCGCCGCAGAGGATTCAAACCTCAGAAGTCCCCGAAGTTGTTCCTTGTGCTCGGGGTCGGAAGCCGCCCCTTCTTTTATAAAGAACCCGAACCTTCCGTAGAATTCCGAGTAGTCTTTCGGGTCGTCTTCAGCATTCTGCTCAAGAAATCTGACGAACCTTGAGGCGATGGAGGAGTTAAGTTTTTTTACAAGCGCGCTGTCCTGCATAGTCTCCCTTGAGATATTCAGGGGAATATCTGCGCTGTCCACGACTCCCTTGAGAAATCTCGTCCACTCGGGAAGAAGTTTTTTCGGGGACGGGTCGATAAGAATTCTTCTCGAGTAGAGTCCCACTGCGGGCTCCATTCTTCCGAAACCCAGACGTTCCGTGTTATCCTCAGGCACGAACATAAGAACATTCATGTCCACAGGAGCCTCGGAAGCGAAATGAAGCCTGTATCTGGGTTCGTCAAAAGAGTTGGTCTGAAATCTGTAGAACTCGCCATATTCCTGGTCGGTGATCTCGTTTTTGTTCCTGAGCCATAAAGCATCCGCGGTGTTTATCTGCTCACCGTTCAATCTGAGTGGAAACGGAACGAAGGCCGAATATTTTCTCAAGATATCCTGTAGGGTGTCCTGGTCCGAATACTGTCTTGCGTCTTCCTTGAGCGACACAACAACCTTGGTACCCCTTCTGTGACCTGAGCCTGCAGATATTTCAAACTCCCCGACGCCGTCACTGACCCAGACGAGATGTTCCGAATTTTCCTTGTATGAGCGCGTCGCCACCTCAACCGAGTCAGCCACCATGAAACAACTGTAGAAACCGACCCCGAACTGGCCGATCAATCCACTGTCCTCCGCACCGCCCTTGTCAAAAGCATCAAGGAATTCCTTGGAACCCGAACGAGCTATAGTTCCCAGGTTCTCCACGAGTTCCTTCCTGGTCATTCCGATTCCGTAATCGGTAAAAGTGACGGTGTTGTCCTCTCTTGATGTGGTTATCTCTATTTCAAGAGGTAGGTCCGGGTCGCTTATTTCTTTTTCGGTAAGTTGCAGATATCTGAGTTTTTCAAGCGCATCCGAGGCGTTTGAAACAAGTTCTCTTACAAACACCTCTCTATCCGTGTAAAGGGAATTGACCACTATATCCATCAGCCTGCGCACCTCGGCTTGGAATTCATGTTTTTCAGTCTTTTGCCTAGCCATAAAAAGTCTCTCCTTCTTTGAATATCGGCGCGTTCGGGTGAAAAAGAGCGCCGTAGTGGTAAAAATAAGATCTTTTTCCGTGTTGACAAGTAGGTCTAGAGAAACCGCAAGTGATGGGAGAAGCAGTCCTTTCCTCTTCGCCAAAACCTCTTTCACCTCGTCTGGAGGACATCGGTCCGCTTCCGGTGTTTGCTGCGTAGACTTTCACTACCGTTCAGAGTCAGGACAAGTTATACGTACATTTCGTTGTCGTGATGGATGCTCTGCAGCGGTTATCCGGTGTTTTTCATTAGATGTCCGCCGATATTTCACGACGCATCCTGCAGAACCGCCGGACGGCGGTCTTCGGGGATGACACCGTGCTTTGCCCGCAAACAATGACTCATCCTCTACTGATTTTTCAAAATCTTGCTCGCGCAGCTAAACGCCTCAAGAACACAAGCAATCTGTTCCTGGGTATGAGTTGCCATAAACGAAGCTCTTATTCTACATTTCCCCTCGGGCACGGAGGGAGGTCTTACAGCGGGAGCATAAACTCTGTTTTCCCGAAGTATTGAGGCAAACCTTAGAGTAACTTCAGGCGCGCCGGTAAGCACGGGGGCAATGGCGCTCCGCGAAGGCAAAACAGAAAGTCCAATTGAACTGATACCGGACTTGAACTCTCTGACAACACTCATCAGATGCTCTCTTCTCTGAGGTTCATCCTCAATCACGGTTATGGCTTCAGCCGCGGCGGCGACCGATGCCGGCGGAAGTGAAGTGTCAAACATATAACTTCGCGCTCTGTTGCGTATAAAGTCAATAAGTTTCCGGCTTCCCGCGACATATCCACCAAGAGACCCGACAGCCTTTGAAAGTGTACCCATAACAACCGATACTCTGCGCTCGACGCCAAAATGCTCGGTGGCGCCACTTCCCCTTTTCCCAAGCACTCCCATGGAGTGAGCCTCGTCAACCATAAGCATACAACCATGTTTTTCGGAAATTTCGCACAGTTCCTCAAGATTCACGAGGTCTCCGTCCATGCTGAACACGGTGTCTGTGACTATGAGTTTTTTTCCTCGATTGTGATCTTGGACAACCATCTGTCTCAACGCTTCGATATCCAGATGGGGATATATCTTCACTTTCGCGCGTGCAAGCCGACACCCGTCTATTATGGAGGCGTGATTAAGTTCATCGCTGAATACAGTGTCATCGGGTCCGACAAGAGCGGCTATGGTACCAATGTTGGCCAGATAACCGCTGCTGAAAAGAATAGCTGATTCCGTGGACTTGAATTCCGCTATCTTTCTCTCAAGTTCAGCATGTAGGTCGGAACTTCCGCTTACAAGTCTCGAGCCGCCCGACCCCGTGCCGTATTTCGAGACAGCAGCTACGGCCGCCGCCATTACCCTCGGGTGGGTGGAAAGTCCCAGATAACTGTTTGAAGCCAGCAGCACATGTTTTTTCCCGTCTATGACAACTTCCGAAGACTGAGCAGATGTTATCTCGGTAAGAGTTCTGAAAAGGCGTTTTTCCCGAATGGAACTGATCTCGTCCTCTATCCACCAAAGAGAATCGGTCGGTTGCATGCTATGTCACTCCCCTTCGGTGGCTTCTTTTATGGAAAGGTAGGTGGCACGCAGAAGTTTGCGAAGATCTTCAGTCGGAATTCCCACCGGCGGCATAAGCACCACGACGTTTCCGAGCGGTCTTATCAAAACTCCGTGACGGAGAGCCCTGTCAGCCACCTTCCGTCCCATATTCTCCGAGTACTCGTAAGGCTCCGCCGTCTCTCTATCCCTAACAAGTTCTATTCCGACCATAAAACCCTTATTCCTTACGTTCCCTACATGGGAAAGCCCCTCAAACTCCCTGAGTTCGCTTTCCAGAAATTCTATCTTTTCAGGAAGCAGAGAAAGAGTGGCGTTGTTGCGGAAAGCCTCGAGGTTCCCCTTGGCCGCCGCGCAGGAAAGCGGGTTGCCCGCATAGCTATGCCCATGGAAAAACGTTTTTGACTCCTCATGCTCCCCCAAGAACTCTTCATATATCTCATCTGTCGTGATAGTGGCCGAAAGCGGGAGATACCCCCCTGTCATTCCTTTGCCCAGAACCATCATGTCAGGAGTAACTCCATCATGCTCGCACGCGAACATCTTCCCTGTTCTTCCGAATCCTGTAGCCACCTCATCAACTATCATCAGCACATCGTACTCGTTACAGTACTCCCTCACCTTGCGAAGATAACCATCCGGAGCCACTATCATACCTCCGGCGGCCTGAACGCATGGCTCGAGTATAACGGCGGCTATTTCAGAGTGATTCTCCCTGAGTACTTCTCCCAGTTGGTCTGCGCACGCGATTTCACATTCCGGCCAAGTCTTGCCGAGCGGACATCTGTAGCAGTAATAGGAAGGAGCCCTGTGAGTCTTAAACAGAAGAGGCGAGAAGGTGTCGTGGAAAATATCTATACCCCCTACTGATACGGCTCCCAGAGTGTCACCGTGATAGCCGTTGTCAAGGCAGAGAAAACTCTTTTTTTCGGGGTTGCCTTTATGAATCCAGTACTGAAACGCCATCTTCAGGGCGACTTCCACCGCGCTTGCCCCATCGCCTGAGTAAAAAACCTTCCTGAGTCCCGGGGGACATATTTCCACAAGATCCTTGGCAAGTTCCGCAGCAGGCGGATTGGTCATACCCAGAAGGGTGCTGTGACTCACAAACTCAATCTGGTCTTTTATCGCCCGGTCTATTTCTTCTACCCTGTGTCCGTGAATATTCACCCACAACGACGAAACGCCGTCTATATACTTTTTTCCATCAGAATCCACAAGGTATGAACCTTCCGCGCGTTCGATGACTACTGGGTCGCTGCTCCGGTACTCCTTCATCTGGGTGAAGGGATGCCAGACAAACTCCCTGTCGTACGACCATATACGCTTTGATCTTTCAGTCATCTGGGTTTGTATCCACAACCCTGCAGTGCGAAGGGGAGAACATGCTGAGCCGCCGGTGACGGCAAGCGCTCAGTTGAGGATTTCTTTCCTCACCGGCATGTCCAGGTCATCAAGCATCCTGAGGTCGTCCTTCGGCGAGCGTCCCGGGGTGGTCAGATAGTTGCCGAGAATCATGGCATTTGCTCCCGCTAAAAGACCCATGGCCTGAAGGTCGCGAAGGGTGACTTCCCTTCCTCCCGCAGTCATTATTATTTTATCCGGAAGCACAAGTCTGTAGATCGATATTGTTTTCACAGCCTCGATCGGGTGTATCGTTTCAAGATCTTCAAACGGGGTTCCCGGCCTCGGATTGAGGAAATTTATCGGAACCCAAGTCGGATCAAGGTCCCTTATCTCGAAGGCGAACTCCATTCTCTGCTCAGGGGTTTCACCCATGCCCAGTATGCCGCCTGAACAAAGATTCATTCCCGTCTCTTTGACTAAAAGCGCCGTCTTGAGTCTGTCATCGTAGGTGTGCGTCGTGCATATGTTGGGGAAATGGCTCCTGCAGGTCTCAACATTGTGATTGTATCTCCACACGCCGTGGTCTCTGAGTTCATAAGCCTGTTCTTTCGTGAGATCACCCAGAGAGCAGCCGACCTTGAGATTAGTTTCCGCACAGAGAAGGTCCACCGCATCAAGCACCTTGTTGAATATCCTGGGCGTCGGCCCCTTTGCGCTTATCACTATGCAGAAATCCATAGCGCCCATTTTTTCGGCCTGTCGGGCGGCCCCGAGTATCTTCTCCGCCGCCATCAAAGGATGAGCCTCGACTTCCGTATCAAAATGAGCTGACTGAGAACAGAAGGAGCAGTCCTCGGGACAGTTTCCAGTCTGCGCGCTTATTATGGAGCGCAGAAAAACTCCATCCCCCTTGTACTTGAGAGTCACTTTCCTAGCGAGCGATATGAGATCAGACAGGCGTTCACGAGGAAGTTTTGAAAGCTCCACAGCTTCAGGAAGAGTTATCTGCTCCTCTTTCTCCATAAGTTTTTCTGAAACAATGTCGAGAATGTCCATCTCACTCTCCTTTTAAAGCATGAATTCAGGAAGATTAAGGTATAGAATAGAGCATTGTTGTCAAACCCGAACGCAGAGACATCCCACAACAAATTTTTGAAGTTGCTTTCCTCAATTCTGTATAATTTAAGGCATGATTGTTATGCACTAACCCACATAACTTCAATTGATGAGGGAATTTGACGGTCGTATTTCTTGATTTACGATTGAGCATATGGACATATTGGTCGGCTTATGAGTACATGCGAGGAGGTTGCACATGGGCAGCAACATTTGGAAAAACAGCGTTTTTGGAGGTGAATTCTTGACCGAAAAAGTAGTTTCTCCTGAATCCCTCTTAAAGATCCTTGAAGGCGATACTTCTGAGATTGAAACAATAGAATTCATCCCCCCGCGTATCGGTTCTGATGATTTCGGACGATTCAAGGTTAAATGGGAATTCCCTCAAATACGATTTAAAAATGAAACCTGATGAACCGAGCAGTCTTTCTCCAAGCCCTGAAGAGACGGATTATGAACTTATGAAGGAGTTCATGTCTCTTTCCCGCAGGGAACCGGATATCCGAGAAAACAGAATTCAGGAAAGAGCGAGTTTCCACGACAGTATGAAGAAGGTTTCTTTAACTACTATAGAGGCTCAACGATAAGGATGGACAGGAATATTTAAGTGCTTCTCTGTCGGTATTCAGACCGGATAGGATCTTTCATAGCCTCCTCCAAAAAGAGGGCTTTCTGATGAAGACTATTTATCGGCCGATCCAGAAAACCATGTCAGGAAGTATGAATTTCCAAGGTTTTTATCTCGCGACTGACGAAATACTATAAACACCCGACTACGGTACTGGAGGGTTTTCAGTGACAATTTATAAAACCTTATCTTGTTCCTCGTCCTCATACTGGTTATAACCCAGACTACGAACATGCGGTTCATTGCCGAGGAGTTCCCGCAACCGCACCAACTCATCGGCATTCCATCCCATGGCCTCTGTTACCGCCTCATCCCACAGCCTCCGGACATCACACTCTCCATCGCGAAACTGAGGCACAATCATATCCTTTGTATGTTCCCAGCAATCGGATAAGACTCGGCAGACGCGGCCGTCACCGACATTAGGAATTTTTATGTTCTCAACTTCCGCAGCGCTATAGGAGGGGAAAGAGAGTTTTCTACCGGGAATCCGCATGAGTTGCAACCGACCAACTGTTGAGTTCACCCACACCGCTATCGCTTTTGCCTCTTCCACCGAAAACCCGGTGACGGGTCTCCAACCGTAGCCTACATACTTCTCATCACCGGCCGTTGCGGTGAGGCGTCCTGCACTACTGTCTTGCCCGGCGGTTATCAACAGATGTCCGGCTTTCTGCAGAATTTTTTCTACCTCAGGGTAAACGCCTCCGTTTTGTTTGCGAGCCTCTTCATCTCGCTTCTTTGGAATCCAGTACTCGTCAGGTGCGCTCTGTATGGTCTTTTGGCCGTCTGCACCCTTGGATTTCAGTATCGGGAAACTTCCGGAAACATGATTTTCTGTTGTCTCAAAAGAACCGCTCAACAATTGCCCTGTAGCGTGCACAGACAAACCAGTTTCTTTTATACCGTGCAGTTTCGGGTGGTTTGAGTATCTGCTTGAGGCCTTTGACAACTCAGGAGACCGCCAGACGGCCGGTGTCCAATCGCCGCCCTCAATCCGTTCTGCCGGCCATTGGGACACCTCGCCCCATCCGTCTTCTATCGTGCCTATTGAGCAACTCAACAGGCACCTGTGAAGGTCAGCAACTTCCGCTTCTTCAGACGGCATTCTGTCCAGGTTGATAAAACGAGTGGGTGGTTTAATAGGTCCATCGTGCCGCTTGACTACGATTATACTCTCGTTTATGCCGGTATTCTGGCTCAGATTTACCTGCCCCGGTTGATGGCAGGTGAGTACAGTGTGGATGTGATAACGTTGGGCAAGGATGCGCCTCTCACTAAGTCCAGATGTCGCAGATAACGCAATTGTCGGGCTGATCATCGTCAAAACGCCACCTTGACTCCGCAGGCATCTATCAGCCAAAGCGACGAACATCTGTCTTATAGAGTTTTTGTCCACAAAGTTTTTCATCTCCGCGTCATTGCGTACCAGTATCCGCTCCATGTGGTCCGCACGGGACCTTAACGTCTTCTGCACCTCCTTTGTAAACTTCTCACCCATTTTGGTTCTGTTGGTGAACGGCGGATTCATAATGACTATGCGGGCTTCTCTCACCGCATCCACGGCATCTTCCAACTCAGTATCGTCTGCCTGATTCCATACGGTTTGAGACTTGATCTTAACATCGGACAAATCCAACTCATTCTTCCTGGGAACAATCGCTTTCTGTCCCAGAAGTTCCAATGTCCCCGCAGACACATGCATGTTTTCCGGACCATAGGGCATCAGGTGCAACCCCATCCGTCGATAGCGAATCTCTTTGTTCCCGGTGGTCAACTGCGCAGCCGCCAATTGCAGGGAAATCGGATTGATGTCCAACCCCTTGATCGTGTCTTCCACCGCCAGTTTCTGCAGACCGGCGATTTCTGTTTCACCTGCTCCCTGTTTTCCGGCGCGACGTTTCATCTCCGTCAGTATCGCGGTCAGCAAAGTGCCGCTGCCGCAAGCCAAATCAACTGTCTTGTGATCCCTCCAGACATCAGAGTCGGTCCAATCCACATCTCCGCAGGCATCCAGCGAGAGACGGGCGGCGATAGATGCCGCCACCGGTCTGGTGAAATAGGCTCCATCACTGGCCTGATTACCCATCACTCGGTTAAACAACGGGCCGGCGTGGTCAGCCCCCATATCCGCATAAGTTTCCGCAATGCGCTCCGATTCCGCGGCAATATGACGCAAAGCCCTCTCCAGCCCGGCCAACTTACCGGTATCCTCAACCGCTTCTATAGATCTGACCGCGGGCTCCAGAACAGGACGGAAATCATGACGCAGAATACGGTTCCACTCCCTGCGGACGCGTCGCACTACTTTCGGGTCGTTCTTAATCTCTTTCAAATCGCTGATATGAGAAATCCAATTGCCGTCGGCAATGCGTTGGTGGAGCATGGCAGCGTTCATCAGCAGCAATGCGGCGATGGTACAGCCGTCCGCTTGTTTTTTGCGTTTTTTCTCATCCAAGTTGCTTAAGCCGAAATGTCTGTCAAGTTCAGGTTTCAGTTCGTCGTTTCTCAGGTGATGGGAAGCTTCCTTGATGCTGTTCTCCAAAATATTCAGATCTCTGAGCGCTCGGTTTTCTGCAAGTCCGGATTTAGTCAGCAGGTTCATGCTTATCGCCCTGCCGTATTCGCCCATTTCACTGAGCAATAACAGTTGTCTGGACATTCGTTCTTCTCTTGTCGGGCGAGTTTTTTTCTCAGAACCGACATTGATGCGCTTCCCCTCGCCTTTGTTGATCATCTTCCTGGCTTTATCCTTGGATTTCTTGATGTCCACTTCACCACGGACTTCCCGGGAAGACGGTCTGGCTCGCACAACGGTGTCTATACGGAGTTCGTTACTACCGTCGTTATTCTTTTTTCCGGTGATTATTTGAGTGAGTTCAGGCAAGTGTTCGGCGGAAGGGTCCGACCGGCGCAAGGGGGAGAATTCCTTTGCCGGTGTACTTTTTCCATCAAGCACCCGTTCTACCGCCTCCTGAGCTTCTCCGGGCGGACCTTCGTGCTCCCGGTACTGAATCCTCTTTTTCTCCCCACTCCCGCTGACGAAGGCAACTAGAGTTCGTTGCACTTCCGGGGGTTTTGGCAGGTACAGATGCAGCAGTTGATCAAGACTGTCCTCAATGCGGCTATCGTGAGCACGCAGTGCGAGAAGTATCTGCCCGAGTTCCGACCAACCTTCTTCCATACCGCTGGTACTAAGCCACCGTTCCGGGTCAGCTGTAGGAGGGATCAGGATGGGGCAGATTATGTATCCCATTTCTTTACCAGGAGCGGTACGCATAACCCGTCCGACGGCTTGTATTACATCTATGGGACTTTTACGCGGCTCTAAAAATGCGACAGCACTCAATGACGGTGAGTCGGTGCCTTCCCCGAAAATACCCACATTGATGATCCCGTGAGGTTTTGTTTCGCTGGATCTGGCAAGTCGCAACTTGGCGTTTTCTCTTGCCGTAACATTGCTGGTCGCGTCCAGATGTTCCAGCGTATACTGCGTGGCGGTTTGCCCCTCTCCGTTTTCATGCAGCCAGTTCTGAAGCCACTCTCTCACAGGAACTGTCTTCAGGTCCTCCGCCATGTTTTTGGACTTGTCCACAGTGTTCATAAAAGCTATACAGGACTTTATCGGGACGCTGCCGTCTTCATGGGTTCGGGTTGCGCCTCCTATGGCCAGCGCAAACGCAAGTCCCCTGAGATAATGGGCTGTGGTAAGACTCTGTTTCTTGCTCTTGGTGTTGTGCGCAAGCAGGTTGGCCTGACCGAAGGCTTCTCTGTCGTTTATACCCAGAGCAATTATTCGATAGTCGGAAAGCCAGCCGTTTCTGACGGCTTCCACATAACTTTTACGACACAGCTCAACGCCGAAGGTTGTCTCATCGTCCATAGTGCGTACAATCCAATCGCCGGACGAATCCTGTTTTACCTTGCTGGTGTCATAAATGCGGGGAGTGGCTGTCTGATAGACACGGTAGGTAGCCGGGAAAGAGTCGTTGTCGTGACACAGAGTGAAGTCGCGAATACGCTCTTCCCAGTCGGATATGGGGGGGGGGTACTGCTCTTTCTTCTACGACGCAAACCGGCGGTGCGGTGCGCCTCGTCGGCGATCAGAACTTTGGCTGTGACGCCTGTCTCCTTAAGGGCGTCGGCGATGGCTCTTCCGCTCTGATAAGTGCCGAAAATAACGCTTATCCGGTCGGTGCTCCGGCCTTCTTTCATCCAATCGGCTATTTCTTGCGGATCTGTGGTGACTTTCCCTTTGACTTCCGACTCACTTACAAAACTCTTGTCTGCTGTGGGATCAGTCGCGGTATTCTGTGAACTCTCCTTCTCGGGGTCAAAGCCGGCGGTCTTATCAGAGCATACGGCCAGCGGCCGGATGTTTGTTTCCGTCCGTTGGAGATACTCCCGCCTGATCTGCGCTACCAGCGCTATGGACGGACATAGAACTATGGACAACTCGCCCGGGGGCGTCAGCTCCTCCACTATCCGCAGAGATATACGCGTCTTGCCGGTACCGCAGGGTAAAATGATTTTCCCTCTGGCCTGCCCCGCCGGAAGCCCGCCGCTGTCCGATTGTTCATGTTCCCTCAGAATTCTTACGCTCTCCGCGACAGCTTCGTTCTGCATGCAGGTCTTCGTCTGCCTGCGTTTTTCTCCTTCTGAATGAACATCTGAACAGTGAGCACATTGCTCATGGACAACATCCTCATGCGCGAACGCGTCCTGCTGTTGTTGCAGATCATTGGCGATATGGACCGTCTTGATCGGTTTGCCGGTCATTTTCACAGTCTGCCGAACGTTTGAATTGACCGGGTTGTTGCCGTTTGTGACAATCCAGCGCTCTGCCCAGAATTCACCCGAGGATGTGCTGGCGAAACTGTCAATCTCCTTCTTGCTGACGGGACTGCCTTGTCCGTTTTCATCCAACCTGCGGGATTTGCACTGTATAGCGATATGTCCGCCGTCACTAAGACGTACCGCCACCAAATCTATTCCGATATCCTTCTTGTTAACACCGGGGAAATGCTCCTGCCGTTCAGTCCATTTATCCCAGGGATAACACTCCGCTATGTCCCACTCTTTTAAATATGGACCAGCTTTGACGGTGAGATACTCAAGCCATTTCCCGTCGGTATGCTTCGGACTCATCTCGGCTACTTCCCTGACCGCCTCCGCGATGACGGCCTTTATGTTGTCACTCCTCATCAATCTGCTCCCTACCTGAATCGACCATGTGTACCGGTGAACCTCTGCGGTGTGTCAAGTGCTCATAACGGCAAGTATAACTTTACATTATTATACGGCTTCAAATCAACCGAGTGCGGCCGGATTCCGCTCGGCGGTATTTTTCACAACGATACGTATCAAGTACTCTTCTCATCCGGGAACATCGGTTCCTGAGCTGTGCACAGAACCTGATAAACCGGGGTAACGCATGATCAAATACGGTCTGTTCATCGACGGAGAAGAAAGAGAGCCCGAAGGCGGCTCTTATTTCGAGAGGGAGAACCCCGCCACTCAGAAGCCTCTCGCCATGGTGGCCGAAGGCGGACCGAAGGACATCGATGCGGCGGTACGGGCGGCGGAGAACGCTTTTCCCGAATGGTCCGCGACACCCGCTTCCGAGAGGTCAAAACACCTTCTTCGTATCGCGCAGGCACTCTCCGACAAAAAAGATGAACTTGCTCTTCTCAACACCAGAGAAACGGGGAAACCGATACGGGAGAGCACGGCTGTGGAGATAGGCGGCTCCATAAGAGCGCTTGAGTATTACTCTGGAGCGCACCCACATCTTAACGGAGAAACCATCAGGGTAAACGAAAACCAGATCTCTCTTACGGTAAGAGAACCCGTGGGGGTTGCGGCTCATATAATTCCTTGGAATTTTCCATTACTTCTTTCCTTCTGGAAAATAGCCCCGGCGCTTGCCGCAGGATGCACCATGGTGATAAAACCCGCAGAACTTACATCCTGCGGGATCTCCGAAGTGGCAAAACTATGCACGGAAATCGGTCTTCCTTCCGGGGTGCTGAATATAGTGACCGGCAGGGGGTCAGTAGCCGGGCAGGCTCTGGTCGAACACCCGGGCGTGTCGAAAATAGCGTTTACCGGGTCCACCGAGGTGGGAAAAACCGTGATGAGAACGGCTGCGGACGGAATAAAAAGAGTATCTCTCGAACTGGGAGGCAAAGCTCCCTGCATAGTGTTTTCCGATGCCGACATCCCCGCGGCGGTCGAGGCGTGTCTCCGGGGAGGATTCTTCAACCAGGGAGAGAACTGCACCGCAGTTACAAAACTTCTGCTTCACGAGGATATATACGACGAATTTCTCTCCAGCTATCTGGAAAGAATATCGAAGATAAGAATCGGCGATCCGGAAGACCCCGAAACGGAGTTCGGAGCGGTTATCTCTGCGCAACATCACAAAAGCGTTCTTTCGTACATAGAAAGAGGTGTGACTCTCGGAGCTAGTGTGGCGGCGGGAGGATGCACACCCGATGGGTTTGACACGGGATATTACATCGCTCCTACTGTGCTTGAAAACGTGGAAAGAGGATCCTTACTCACCCGAGAGGAAGTTTTCGGACCTGTGGTATGCGTTATGCCTTTCAGAACGGAAGAGGAAGCACTGGAAACAGCAAACGATGTGGAGTACGGACTTGCGGGAGGCATCTGGACCGCGGATATCAACAGAGCGCTTCGAGCGGCGAAAGCCGTAAAGGCAGGATATCTGTGGGTGAACACCTACGGAGGAATAATTCCTGAAACTCCGTACGGAGGATTTAAGAAGAGCGGTATCGGAAAGGAGCTCGGTTGTGAAGGAATAGACAATTATCTTGAAACCAAATGCATAAACATCTTTACCGGACGTGCCGCAGGAAAATGGTACAGGGGATGACATGGTGAATTTCGAAGACATAGTTTACGAAAAAACGGGCGCGAAGGCTGTGGTGACCATAAACCGACCGGAGACGCGAAATTCCTTCCGGGACGTGACCTTGCGCGAGATGACCGCCGCGATAACCGACGCGTGGTCAGACGATGAAATCAGGGTTTTAGTCATCAGGGGTGCAGGAGGCAAGGCTTTCTGCAGCGGAGGAGACCTCAAGGACAAACAGAAGGGTGAAAAGAAAGAAGGTTTTTTGGGAGTGGGAGACTATGTAGCACAGGTCCACTTCCTGATAAGAAACATACCGAAACCGGTAATAGCGGCTGTAAGCGGCTTTGCCGTAGGAGGAGGAAATATACTGCAGTTTATATGCGACCTCACAATAGCGTCTGAAGACTCGGTGTTCGGTCAGGTGGGGCCGAAAGTCGGAAGCGTTGACCCCGGATTCGGCACCGCCTATCTCTCAAGAGTCGTGGGTGAGAAAAAAGCCCGGGAGATGTGGTATCTCTGCAGACGGTACTCGGCCCGAGAAGCGCTCGAGATGGGACTTGTGAATAAGGTGGTTCCGGCGTC
Organism: Thermodesulfobacteriota bacterium; assembly: GCA_965204665.1. Taxonomy (GTDB): domain Bacteria; phylum Desulfobacterota_D; class UBA1144; order Nemesobacterales; family Nemesobacteraceae; genus Nemesobacter. The sequence continues at coordinate 237,469 of OZ242002.1, forward strand.
GGAACTTGATTCCGAGGTCGACCGCTGGTGCGATGAGATTTCACTCAAAAGCCCTACGGCGCTTAAACTTGCTAAATATTCATTCAATTCAGAGACGGACGGACTTTTTGGAATCTCAAGCATGGGCAAAGCTTCTCTCGATCTTTTCAAAACCACGGATGAAGCCGATGAAGGAACAAAGGCTTTCATAGAAAAAAGGCCGCCCGACTTCTCTATGCGCAGAAAGTAGTCACAGATACTTCCAGACGGATAAGCGTCCTTCGCCCGTTTATCCCCTTCTTATCAGAAACACAGTTCATTCATAATTCCCCTAATCGGTCACTTGAATTATCCGAATCTTTCTCTATAATATCCGCCTTTATATTTTTGCGGTTACTAAAAATGCAGCATACGAAAATATTCAGCGGTACGTCGAATACTCCACTGGTCATGGATGTTTGCAATTACCTTGAGGTTGAGCCTGGGAAAATGGATATAAGCCGTTTCAGCGACGGTGAACTCTGCGTTGAAATAGGAGAAAGCGTAAGAGGATCGAACGTGTTTCTGATACAGTCCACATGCCCTCCCGTAAACGAGAATATAATGGAACTTCTCGTTATTACAGATGCTCTGAAACGCGCCTCGGCAAGAAGCATAACCGCAGTCATACCGTACTACGGATACGCGAGACAAGATCGGAAGGTGCAGCCCCGGGCGCCTATAAGCGCCAAGCTGGCGGCAGACCTTATAGTCGTTGCGGGAGCGAGCAAGATAGTCACCATGGACCTTCACGCAGGTCAGATACAGGGGTTTTTCGACGTACCCGTAACTCATCTGTACGCGGCCCCCGTGATAAGCGGGTATCTGCGGAAAAAGTACAACGACGGAAAAGTCGTTATAGTTTCTCCGGATGCCGGAGGTGTGGAGAGAGCGACTGAATACGCCAACAGAACCCACTCGGAAATCGCGATATGCTACAAAAGGAGACCGGCACCGAATGTCGCACGGATAAGCAACATAATCGGAGATGTGGAAGGAAAACACGCGATAATAGTTGATGATCTTGTCGACACTGCGGGAACAGCTACAGAAGCCGCCAAAGTGCTTCTCGAAAGAGGAGCGGAAAGCATATCTCTCTGCTGTACGCACGGCGTGCTCTCGGTCCCCGCTGTCGACAGAATAAACAGTTCAGATATTGATGAGGTGATAGTAACCAACACAATTCCCCAGGAGGAAAAATGCGGACTCAGTTCGAAAATAACGGTGCTCAGCATCGCGGACCTGATCGGGGAAGCCATAAGGAGAACTGCGCGCGGGGAATCCATAAGTGCGCTTTTCACTTAAATCAAGCCGAGGAGAGAGGAAAATGATACAGAGTTTGCTCAGAGTAAAAACCAGAAGAAGAATCGGAAAAAGCGGAGCTAGAGAGATTAGAAAGGAAGGCAATATACCGGCCATACTTTACGGACGGGGTTCAGAACCACTGCCTCTGGTAGTACGGCCTGATGAACTCAAGCAGGCGCTATCCAACAGCGCAGGGGCAAACACGGTTCTGGAACTGGAAGTGGAGGACTCGGATCAGCCGCAGAGAAAACTTTCCATTCTTAAGGAAATCCAGAAGGACCCGATCAAAGACAGAGTGATCCACATTGATTTTTTCGCCATCAGCATGGAAAAGAAAATAAGGGTTGATGTTCCCGTAAAAATCCACGGCAGGTCGGAAGGAGAGCGCAAGGGCGGAAAGGCCGAAAAACTCATACGGAGCATTACCGTCGAGTGTCTACCAAAAGATATTCCCGATTCCATAGACATAGACATATCCGGTCTTGATCTCGGGGGGTATGTGGATGTCGCGGGGCTGGGTCTCGCGGATGGAGTAAAACCTCTACGGGACTACAGGGAGAAAGTCGTCATAGTTTCCTCTAGGGGCTCAAAGGAGGATGATGAGGAGGAGGAAACCGAGAAGGGAGACTCTCAGCAGTAGTGCCGTCGGATATAGATGCGATACCTAATTGCCGGGCTGGGAAACCCCGGCTCCGCCTACTATAAAACAAGACACAATATCGGCTTTGAATCTGTGGAACGTACGGCGGAAAAACTCGGCGTGAAAATCGGTAAGAACAAGTTTCTGAGCCTGTGCGGAGAAGTGTTCTGGTCGGGTGAGAAACTGCTTATAATGAAACCTCAAACTTTTATGAACGTAAGCGGAGAAGCGGTTCGCGAAGCCAGTGAGTTCTATTCGATACCGGCTGAACGCATAGTCGTGATTCATGACGAACTTGATCTCGAACTCGGCGTTATAAAGATAAGCAGGGGGGGAGGCGCCGCGGGGCACAACGGAGTGAAATCAGTGATGAATTCTCTCGGTTCAAGGGAGTTCACCCGCATCAGAATGGGTGTGGGGAAACCTCCGCAAGGGATCAGGGGCTCTGATTACGTTCTTTCTAAATTCACCGTCGCGGAAAAAAACTCGGTGGGAAAAATGATTGAGACATCCGTTGCCGCCACGCTTGAAGTTATAAGTGGTGGAGTGGATTCGGCCATGAATATTTACAACGGTCAACTGAACTGAAGATAATGACTATTCTCTAGATAGGAGGAATTTTTCAATGGGTGAAATCATAGCGGGTAATGTGGGAGCAGCAGGGATAGCGGTAGGCCTCATAGTGCTCGTATACGCGTATTTTGTATACAGGGGGATAATAAGACTTCCTGAAGGCAATGACAAAATGAAGCAAATCGCCGCGGCGGTTCACGAAGGTGCAATGGTGTTTCTGCAGAGAGAATATCGGATAATCGGAATTTTCGCCGTCATTGTTTTTGTTCTGCTGTCGGTGTTTCTTGGAATTTGGACCGGTGCCGCTTACGTAGGCGGAGCGGTCTGTTCTCTGATAGCCGGGTTCTGCGGCATGAAGGCCGCCACGAAAGCCAACGTAAGAACCGCCCAGGCGGCGGCATCCGAAGGACAGGGCAAGGCGCTTGAGACAGCATTCAGCGGAGGAAACGTAATGGGGCTTGCCGTTGCCGGACTCGGTCTCCTGGGACTCTCTGTTATGTTCTTTCTGGGAATAGACCTTGCCGAAAAACCTGTTGGTGATGAATTCATCAAACAGTTCGGGGGGATTATCGGAGGCTTCGCCATGGGGGCAAGCACGGTGGCTCTTTTCGCCAGAATAGGAGGAGGTATATTCACCAAGGCTGCGGATGTGGGAGCGGACCTTGTAGGAAAAGTCGAGGCGGGAATTCCTGAAGACGACCCGAGAAACCCCGCCACCATAGCCGATAATGTCGGTGACAATGTCGGCGATGTGGCAGGAATGGGGGCGGATCTGTTCGAATCATATGTCGGAGCCGTGATCGCGACAGTGGTGATCGCAACCAGCATGGGCCAACACCAGGTCGCCATGATGTCCATCCCTCTAATCCTCATTGTGGTAGGAAGCCTTTCTTCCCTCATAGGATCCAGGTCCGTGGGATGGTTCAGGGAAGGAGAACCAAGCGCCGTGCTTGAGAGATCTACGATATTAGCCGCTGTGGTGTACTGCGCGCTGGCGCTCGGTGTTCTCTACATAATCGCGCAGGCGCAGGGAATGACGTCAATGGGAGAACAGGGATATATGAGCATCTGGCTCACATCCATAGCGGGTCTGGTCGCCGGGATTCTCATAGGAAAGGTGACGGAGCATTTCACTTCCGGACCTCCTATCAAAAAAATAGCCGATGCTTCTCAAACCGGCGTGGCCACCAATATAATCGAAGGAGTTGCGGTGGGAATGTACAGCACCGCCTACCCTGTCGTCATAATCGCCGCCGCTATAGTTTTCTCGTACTGGCTCACGGGGCTTTACGGAATAGGGATAGCGGCTGTAAGCATGCTAGCGACTATAGGGATAACGATGTCTGTGGACGCCTATGGTCCTGTAGCCGACAATGCGGGTGGGATTGCGGAAATGTCTGAACTTGGACCAGATGTAAGAAAGATCACCGATAAACTTGATTCTCTCGGAAACACTACAGCGGCAATAGGGAAAGGGTTCGCCATAGGGTCTGCGGCGCTTTCAGCTCTCGCGCTTTTCGCCGCGTACACGAATGCCGTGGGACTTTCCTCAATCGACATCACTCAGCCGAAGGTAGTGGCAGGAATGCTCGTGGGAGGAACCGTACCGTTTCTGATAGGCGCGTTGACGATGGGTTCTGTCGGAAGGTCGGCGCAGCAGATGGTGGAAGAAGTAAGAAGGCAATTTCGTGAAATAACCGGTCTTCTTGAAGGAAAGGCCACTCCAGACTATTCAAGATGCGTGAAGATAAGCACCGACTCGTCTCTAAAAGAAATGATGCTCCCCGGCATCACGGCGATTGTCGTACCGCTTGTTATAGGGTTTGCTCTCGGGGAGGAAGCCCTCGGAGGTTTTCTGGCGGGGGCTGTGGTGGCGGGAGTTATGCTCGCGCTCATGATGGCTAACTCCGGCGGCGCATGGGACAACGCTAAAAAATACATTGAAGAAGGAAACATGGGAGGCAAGGGTTCAGAAGCTCACAAGGCTGCCGTGGTCGGAGACACAGTCGGCGACCCGTTTAAGGATACGTCGGGACCGGCGATGAATATTCTCATCAAACTCATGTCCATAGTATCGCTCGTGGTAGCCCCGCTTCTTATCCTGTAAATCAAGTGATTGTTTTTTTTCTGCGGGCTGAAAAATGCGGTCCGCAGAGCGCTGTCTATACATATTTTTTTAGATTGGGTACAGTAGATGTTTCTGTTGCTCCTGAATCCGGGGGATTCGAGAATATCCCGCCAAACCCGGTTGGGGGCCCAAGACCACAACAGGAGGCTTTAAGACATGGCCGTTGAGCCCAAGAAGTACGAAACTCTTTACCTTTTGAGACCGGACATCTCCCCTGAAGAAGTTCTCGCGATCCAGAGCAGAATTGAAAAGGGCGTCACTGCGAACGGAGGGACGATAATAAAATCCGAGAAGTGGGCAGAGAGAGACCTGGCCTACAGGATAGAGAACTACAGGAGAGGCATTTACTACATAGCTATTTACAGTGCGGAACCGTCCGCCGTGACCGAGATAGAAAGATATTTCAACCTCTCTAAAAACAATGTTCTGCGTTATATTACCGTAATGCACGCCGAAGAGGATACTTCTTCTATGACAGCTCCCGCTCCTCCAACTGCGCAGCAAGGGGGTGGCGAGTACATGTCCGCTTTTTCAGCGCCGCAACCGGCCGAGGGAGGTGATCAACAGTGAACAGACGAGCGATGGGGGGTGGTGGAAAAAGGTTCTACTCCCGCAGAAAAAAACCCAGAAACCTTGCTAAGGAAGGCAAGGCGATAGATTACAAAGACACGGAACTTCTCTCGCAATTCATAACCGAGAGAAAAAAGATACTGCCCAGAAGAAACACCGGTCTTTCAAGGCAGGAGCAGAGAAAAGTCGCAATCGCGATAAAAAGGGCGCGTCTGATGGCCCTTATGCCGTATACGGTAAATCACAGGTAATCCATCGCCCGGCTCGCCGTAGAGGATGCACTGGAGGTAGAAAATGAAAGTAATTCTGATTTCCGATGTGGAAAACTTAGGAGACACCGGAGAGGTGAAGAACGTAAAAAACGGCATGGCTAGAAACTACCTTTTTCCCAAAAAACTGGCCATAAAAGCCACCGATGCCAACCTGATGACCTGGGAGAAAAGGATAGAGTCTGCAAAACTGCGCAGGACGGAGATTCTCGAAAACGCGAAGGCGCTTGCGGAAAAGCTGGGAGACATCGAAGTCTCCATACCCGCGAAAGCAGGAGAAGGAGGCAGGTTATTCGGGTCCGTAACCGCGCAGAACATATCCGATGCGCTCGCGGCGGCCGGTTTTGATATATCGAGAAAGGACATAAATCTCGACGGCACCATAAAAGCGCTCGGAACCTATAAAATAGCGTTGAATATTCACGCGGAATTATCTCCGGAGATAATTGTAAACGTCGTCTCGGAGCAAGGACCACAGGAAACCTAATTTTTATTGACATTTTTTGGGAGGAACCCGCCAAATGCCAGAAATGAAAACACCACAATTCGCTCCTGTCGGAGAAAAAGAGGTCACAAAGGCAATAGTAGAAGGATTCACGAAGGAGTTCACTGAAAATATCTCAAGCGATGTTATAATCGTCGGGGCCGGGCCCAGCGGACTCGTTGCGGCAAAGGATATAGCGAAAAAAAAATACAAGGTCTTGCTTGTCGAAAGGATGAATTACCTCGGAGGGGGATTCTGGATCGGCGGATACCTTATGAATAAGGTTACGGTACGAGCGCCGGGACAGACGGTTCTTGATGAGATTGAAATTCCTTATCAGGAAGTCTCCGACGGCCTTTTTGTAGCCGATGGCCCTTACGCCTGCTCAAAACTCATAGCCACCGCGTGTGAGTCTGGAGCGAAAGTAAGAAACATGACGCTTTTCGACGATTTGGTCTACAGGGAAAACGGAAGAGTTGCGGGAGTGGTGATCAACTGGACTCCAATAGCCAATATGCCCAAGGAAATAACATGTCTTGATCCCGTAGCTATAGAATCAAAACTCGTTATAGACGCCACGGGGCATGATGCCTACTGCATCTCGAGACTTTCCCAGCAGGGGCTCTACAGAAAACTTCCCGGTCACGGGTCCATGTGGGTCGAGAAATCCGAAGAAGCTCTTGTCGAATACACAGGGGAGATACACCCGGGGTTGCTCGCGTGCGGAATGTCCGTCAACACCACATTCGGACTACCGAGGATGGGCCCCACTTTCGGAGGCATGCTTCTTTCCGGAAAAAAAGTGGCGCAGGTCGCAGTAGATATACTTGAGGAGATGGACCACGCGTCATGATGATGGCCGGGAAGCAGACGACTCCCGGCCGATTCTCCTTATTTCTTCTGCGCACTCCGGACACAGAGAACCCCGACACTGAATTCTAATGACCTCTTCCTGCCAGTGGGAATTGAAAAGCGAGCATTGCGGGTCATCGCAGAACTCCTTTCCCGAAAAATGATGCAGCAGGGGTTGAAGAGCGTAAGCCCCTACGGTCTTTGATATTCCCGGGTCGTCGGGAGAGATGAATCTCCCATTGAAGAACTGATCAAGTTCCGCTATGTCTTTTCCCGAGTGGAGAAATTCTGCTTTGAGAAAATAATACTCTCTCGGTCTTGCCGGACCTTCCACCAATCCCGATGTTGAAATCAGGGAGGGAAGGCCGGATATGATGACCCTGGCATGGTATCTTCGGAAACCGAAAGTGCCGAGCAGTTTCCCGGTGACGATGAGATGAAAGCTGTTTTGGAGAAGTTCGTCGGGATTTTTTTTAAGAAAGAACTTTGAAAATATTCTTTGGACCCAAAAACCGTCGTAAAGTTCTTTTTCAAATAGCTGGTCTGGAAAGGTTGATTCCTTCAGGGAATCTACCGGTTTTTCGATGTCGTGAACTCTCGTTCGGTCCAGTAGAAGGCCGAGTTCTGATTGTTCTTCGGAATTAAGAGAAAGATGGCTCAGAAAATCCCCGCAGAATTTCGCTCCAAGACCGACCTCGGTGAGAAAACCCACCACTTCATCCATCACGAGAGACTCTGAAGCGCCGTCGGAATAAAGAAACAGGTCAGGCATAAGGTCTTACGCGCCTGATAGTGTCTCGGCTATGATCTCCACTTCCACCGGAGAGTTCATGGGAAGCGAAGGAACCCCCACGGCCACCCTCGAGTGACGCCCTCTTTCAGACAGCACCTCGGTAAAAAATTCAGATGCGCCGTTTACAACCTTGTGCTGTTCTGTAAAATCCGGAGAACTCGCGACATATCCCGTCACTTTTATGATTCTTCCGAGCCTGTTGATATCCCCGAGGAAATGACTTATCGCCGAAAGACCGTTCAGCGCGGCAATCCGAGCCGCCTTATAACCCTGTTCAGCCAAAAGGTCGGACCCCAACTTACCCTCGAAGCAAAGATTTCCGTTTTCAACGGGCAGTTGGCCTGATACGAAGATCAGGTTCTCCGACATAGTCACGGGAACGTAACTGCCGAACGCGGAACCTTTCTCCGCAAGTCTTATTCCAAGTTCCGCGAGCCTCTTATCTATCATTCCCGCTACCTTGAGACATGGTTACGCCTAGATAAAGAATCGACCCGCGTCTTTCAATAAGAAAAAGCAGCGTTTTTTCACCTCGAGACCTAAGAAGGATGTCCTTGTAGCGCTCCATATCGCTCACAACTTCACTGTTTATCTCAAGTATGGCGTCACCGGGAAGGAGCCCCGCTTTTTCCGCGCTGCTTCCGGGCTCTACATTTGTTATAACCATTCCCCTAGATGTCATGAGATTATATTTTGATTTGAGTCTCTGGGTTATCTGAGTTACCTCTATTCCGAATCCGGAACTGTTTTCAGAAACCATCTCCTGTTTCTTCTCCTGTTCGTTCATCGGATGCTCTATGAGTTTCACTACGAAGGTTCTCTCTGTGCCGTTGCGAGTCACCAATAGACGAGTCTCTTCCCCGGGAGTTGTAAGCGAAAGTCTTCTGACAAGTTCGGAAGCATTGGGCATCTTCTCGCCGTTTATGGAAATAATCACGTCCCCCCTACGAATTCCCGCATTGTCCGCCGGGCTTTGTTTCTTGATGTAGGATACAAGCCCGCCTTTTCCATCGCTGATTCCCAGCGCATCGGATATCTCCGGCGTTATATCCTGAACCTGCACTCCGAGCCAGCCTCTGACAACTTTCCCATTCTCTTTTAGTTGATCAATCACCTCCTTTACCATGTTTACAGGGACAGCGAATCCGAGTCCTTCTCCATGAACCACAACGGCGGTGTTCACTCCTACCACTTTTCCCTGCGCGTCAAATAGAGGACCTCCGCTGTTTCCGGGATTAATCGCGGCGTCGGTCTGAATGAAATTGTCATAAAGCCCGAGTCCGATAGACCTCCCTTTAGCACTCACTATTCCGGCGGTAACCGTGTGACCGAGACCGAACGGATTACCTATGGCAAACACCCAGTCGCCTATCTCAACGGTAGAAGAATCGCCGATTTTCACTGCAGGCAGAGATTCCTCGGAATCAATCTTGAGCAACGCGAGATCTGTCATGGGATCGGTACCTACTATCCTTGCCGAGTATTTCCTGCCGCCTTTGAATATAACCTCCGTTGAGCTCGCTTTTCTTATTACATGGTGGCTCGTAACTATGTAACCATCTGAACTTACGACAAACCCTGATCCGAGTTTTTTCCTTCTCCATTCCGGAGCGAGATTCCGGTCATCGAAGAACCGCTCGAAATATTTTTTGAAATATTCTTCGCGGAAAAGCGAGGAATAAGGATCTATGTCGCTTGTAATTCTGAGATTCACCACAGAAGGAGTCAGACGTTTCACCAGTGGAGAAAGAGATTCGGAGAAATCATGGGCGAGGGCCTGCGTGGAATAATAGCCCCCTGAAAAGAATAAGAAAACAACAAGAAACAAAAGCGGATATCTTGAGAGTTTCATTCAAGTTTGACCAATACGTCGAAATCCGAGCACGGCAGAAGTCTCACAGAGGGCCTCTGAGCATACTGTCCCAATATCTAAAAAGTTGCCTGCTTGAGTAAATTTTCGCAAGATAATCTCTTACTGAGGAAAGGACGCCGTTTCGCGTATACATAAATTTCCCCATTATCCTCGACTGATTCTGAATTCTGCCTACTCTAGGCTTTCTCCTTGACTCATAGTGCCGGAGTGCTTGGGAAAAGTTCATAGAATCAGTTCTGCACAGTTCTTCCGCAAGCACAGACGCAGACTCCATAGCCATTGACGCGCCGGCACCGGCGTTAGGTAGAACCGCGTGGGCCGAGTCTCCCGCAAGTACAACTCTACCGCGGAACCAACTGTCCATCTTCAGGTCGTTGTACTCATCGTAATAGATATCGCTCGGGTCCCCCAAGTTGCGCAGAACATCAGGCACGACCCCTCCGAATCCGGAGAAACTACGCCTTATGTCATCAATCCTATCCTCAACAGCGTCCGCAGTGCCGGATTCTCTCCTTACGCTTGTAAAAACAGCAAGGCGACCCTGTGTCGGCCACATTCCGAGAAACTTTCCTCTTCCCCAGTATTCAATGATTCCCTCCGCCCCGCAAAGATCGGGGTTCACCCAGAATCCCCACCCGGACATTCCACTATAACTAAGCGGAACATCGCCAAATATCTCTCTCCTTATCCACGACCGTATGCCGTCACATCCCACCACAATGTCGTAGAGTTCTTCGCTCCCGTCACTGAAAGTTGCCGTAATCCCATCCGGCCGATCCTCAAGGGAAACAACTGATGTGTCCATCCTGATCAGAGACCGGTTCACCGAATCCATCAGAATCTCTATGAGATCAGGACGGTAAATACTCAGTATCGGGCCGTATTTTTTGGCTACGGGATCAATGGTGTAGTTATTTATTTCTTTTCCGCGGTAATCAGAAATTCTGTAGTTCGTAAATGCACAACCCTTCTTAACAAAACGCTGATAAACTCCGAGCCCCTTGAGAATCCTGCTACCGGAAGGCCAGACCACTATCACATATCCGGCATCTCCGAACTGCTCCGCCCGCTCCACGAGAACAGGGCGAAAACTCCGCTGCTGCAGAAGACCGCAAAGGGTCAGTCCGGCGATGCCGGCGCCGACTATCAATACTTTCATCTCAGGGCCGTAGCGCACGCCGCCGTTTTTATTTACAGAAGTTTTTCTCCACTGCTTCATTTCTTCTCAACACATGCAGAAAACCAGGATTCCCTACAGATTATAAGCTATTTTGGAAAAACTCTTTAATTTCATTCTTTTTCACCTTGCCCATCAAGTTCCTGGGAAGCGAGGAAAAGATTCTTAGAACGGATGGAATCTTATACCGCACAAGTCTATCCGAAGCCCACTCGCGAAGTTCTGTTATTTCCATGGAGCAGCCGTCTTTTATCTCAAGCGCGACAGCGATTCTTTCTCCCCATCTGCTGTCGGGTACCCCTACAACCGCGCATTCGCAGATGACGTGATGTTCTCTGAGAACCTCCTCAATTTCAAGAGCGGATATCTTGTATCCTCCGGATTTTATTATGTCTTGGGATTTCCGCCCGAGTATCCGGCAGCAACCGTTACTATCAAAAACCGCAATATCTCCCGTTTTGAACCAGCCGTCGCAGAAAGACTCCTCGGTTTCACCACGCCTACCCCAGTACTCAAGGAATACCGAATCTCCTTTCACTCTGATTTCTCCCGGCTCTCCCGTTGCGCACCTGCGACCGTCTGAAGTGAAAATGCCCGCTTCCACCCCGGGCATAGTACAACCCACGCGCCCCGCGAGCCTGATGCCTCTGTACGGATTCGAGAAAACCATCCCAAGTTCAGTCATCCCGTATCTTTCAAGAAGTACATGACCACTGATCTCTTTCCATTTATCAAGAACTGCTACGGGCAGGGCGGCAGACCCGGAAACCATGAGGCGCATCCCGCGAAGCGAAGCACTCATAATCTCTCTGTGTTCAGGAGAAGAGTTCTCCCAAAAATCTATAAGTTTTGAGTAAATCGTGGGAACTGCCGTAAAAAGAGTAATGTCTTTTTTCCGAAACCTCTCCCATACACAGGCCGAGTTAAAACCGTTCAGCATCACACACCTCGCCCCCGACCAAAGTGAACACAAAACAACATTGAGTATGCCGTGAAGATGGTGAAGAGGAAGCACATTGAGTATGGAATCATCTGGACTCCATTCCCAGGCGCTAGTCATGCTGCTTATCTGGGACTTTATGTTCAGGTGAGTGGAGACAACTCCTTTGGGACTTGACGTCGTGCCGCTCGTATATATGATCATCGCCCTTCTTTTTTCGGAAATACAGGGAAGTCGGCCTTCTCTAGGATTGAAAACATCCAGAAGACTGACAACCCGAACAGAACGGCCGGGAGAGCAGGCAAATAAATTTTCTCCCGTTTCCGGGTGAAAGACCACAGTGTCCGCGCCTGAGTCCTCTATTGCGTATTTTATCTCTCTGGGTGAGTGAGCGATACCGATGGGAACAGATACGCCTCCGGCAGCCCATATCCCGAGTTTCAAAGCAGCATAAGAAAATCCCGGAGGAATAATGAATGCTACCCTTCTCTCGGAAAGGTCTCTCTTCCCGTCGAGAAGGTTAAGGGCGGCAAAACGCAGACGGCAAAGCAAATCATTGTAATTAAAGACTCCGGTCCAGTCTTCAACAGCAATATTCCTGCTGAATCCTCCCACTCTCTGCATAAACTCAAGCATGATTCGTTCCTCACAGTTTGCCCAGATAAAGAGGCTTATTCAATCGTGCAGAACATCGAATGTAACCGTTCGGTCAAGGCAAGGCGTGGTTGCTTGGACTGTTGCTCTTGAACACGGATGAATCGACTATGTGGGAAAACTCCGATCAGGTCGGGACAGACTTACAATGACGCTTTCAACTGCTCTGAACAAAACAGCAGATTTTCATCCAAACAGATTCACTGCAAAAAACCCGGGCTTCAATTTCTTAAAACCCGGGTTTATATGAAAGAATAAACAGAATTTGAATATAATGCGATGCTATTTCTTTTACGAGTATGATTTCGCCAAAAGAAATGATGAAATCCCCATCGGATTCAGTCTACGAACTCATATTTCGTCCGGCTGATGATGCTGCCTGCCTTGGTGTTGTCCGCGGCGGCTCGTGAATTTCCCGCCCTTATCTCGACAAGTGCGGTTCCTCCCACGTAAATCTTGTTGCCCGTATCGGTAGTCGTGCCTGCAGTTGCCGCAGACCCCGCCGCGAAGCCGCTGAACTGAATCTTGTCATCCGTCAATGAGAAGTCCTTGATGATGTCCACGGTATTGCCGGGGTCGTCATCGCCTTTGTTGATAACGAAAGTGTCGTTCCCTGCTCCTCCGGTAAGGGTGTCGGAGCCTTTACCGCCTATGAGGGTGTCGTTCCCTCCTCTACCTTCAAGAGTGTCGCCGGCGTTTCCGCCCGTGAGAATATTAGCCTTGCCGTCCCCTATGAAAGTAACAGATGTAAGACGAGGACCGGTCCATATTGAAACAGCGGAAAGGTTCTCAAAGTTATCCATCCTGTCGGAAATAGTTTCTCCGAGGGTGAAGGTATTTTTCGCATCATCACCTATGTTTGTAAGAGTGTTTCCTGTCGCAACTGAAACACCCTTCCCCCCGAATACTACAAGAGTATCGTTGCCCTCGCCACCATCTGCCGCACCTGCCGTGCCGTGCAGAATATTTGCAGTGTCGGTAGTGGTGCCAAAACCGGGTTCGAGTGTATCGTCTCCGGCACCGCCTATAAGGGTGTCGACACCAGCAAGCCCCAACAGATAATTGTCTTCATCATCTCCGGTTATAGTGTCGTCTCCAAAGCCGCTTAAAACGTTCTCAATACCCTCAAACATATCACTTCCGTAATTTTCAGTTGTGCTGTAGGTCTTTGTGGAAAGGTTGATTGTTAAATTTTGGTTGTTGGTAAATCCAGGCTCACCCTTTTTTCCCTCAGAGTTTATGGTACCGAAAAGCAGATAATCCCCACCACCTGCACCGCCTATAAAACTATCATCGCCCGGGTCATTAATAAAAAAAGTGGTTTTTCCTTCATCACTACCGTAGAGCTTGTCATTGCCATCATTACCAAAGATTTCAGCGGCTCCGCGGCCCTCAGCGTAGATAGTATCATCACCATTTCCACCTTCAATAAAGTCATCCCCGCCGCCGCCGTAAACAGTATCATTTCCGGCTTCGGCGTTGATTTTGTTGTAGAATTGATTTCCGCAGATGACGTCGTCGTCAGCAGACCCCGTGACACTTGAGACGCCGGGCAGAGCATTTATACCGTTATCCACATCGCATCTGGGATCACGGGGTATTTCACCCGAGGGCCCTTGCGCTCCTGGAACTCCTGCCGGTCCTTGGTCACCCATATCCCCCTTATCTCCTTTATCTCCTTTATCTCCTTTCGGACCCGCGGGACCCATCTCTCCTTCACAGGCAGCGAAGAAAACCATTCCGCCGAGCAAAAACAACATCGCTAAGAAACTACGTGACTTCATAACACAACCTCCTTAACTACGAATATGGTTTTGATTTTACCCCCCCCCCAATGCAAGTCAAGGACAAATTCCTAGAACCTGTTTGGAAGTGCGTGGTTATGCTGAAGACAGGCGAAAACTTCAGCAGAAGGTCAAATTATCATGAAATACAACAAGGAATTTGGGATTTCTAAACCGAACTTCCAGAGCAGGTTTGTCTTAACCCATTGAGATTATTGATAAAGCAAAAGAGCAACATGTTCAGTCTAAAAATAGGAGACTTGATGAAAACCGTGTATGGTTTTCGGGGAGTTGTGTGTGGAGAACAGAAACACAAAAACCTTGAAAATGGCCAAACATCTTGAAATAACAGAACTTGGAAACTCTGTGCTACGACGAAGAGCGGACATTGTCAAAAACATACGAGAAAAAGAAATCCAAGAACTTATTGACGATATGATTCTCACGGTAGATAAAGAGCACGGCGCGGGACTCGCTGCGCCTCAGGTAGATTCACCTCTTCGTATTTTTGTAATGGCGGAATATCCGAGTACTCGTTATCCTGATGCTGAAGAAATGGAATCCAGGGTTGTCGTAAATCCAAAAATCATCTCCGCTTCAAAAACCATAGAGAAAGGCTGGGAAGGTTGTCTCAGCATACCGGGAATTAGAGGACTTGTTCCCAGACACAACTCCATACGGGTAAACTACACGGACAGGGAGAACAACTCTGTCGAAGCCACTTTGTCTGATTTCGCCGCCAGAGTGTTTCAGCATGAATACGATCATCTTAACGGAATAGTGTTCCTTGACAGGATGGATAACCTTCAGGAGATAATTACCGAAAAAGAGTACGTAAAACTTGTGAAGAAAGCCTATTCTGAGACACAGAACCAGGATTAACGTGCCTAGAACCGAGATAGACTGAAGGAGAGTTTATGAGTGAATATCCCCAAGGACTCGACCATGCAGTGAACTGCAGTTTTTATGATGCCGTCTTTCAAAGAAGATCCCGTCGCTTCGGACTCGGAATGGAGATAGAAAAAGGACCTCTTGCCTACAAGTCCAAACATGACCCGGTTCCCTTATCAGAACTCGAGGAAGCGATCCTGGTGTGGACAGGTTTAGGAATAAAAAATATAAACCTCTCTGATTTCCCGCCGCATGTCGGGCTTGACCTTGAGATGCAGTTCACAAGCAAAACTATCCCAGCCCTCGGGGATGTTCACCGAACCGAACTTTTCTACACAAACGACGAGGGACTTTACATGGTACGGATGCAGGATCAGCGTGCAGAGGATTTCCAGGGGCTGGAAAAACTGACCCGTCATGAAAGAGTAGGCCGAATGCTCGAGCTTTTCCGCGAATCCCGAGTGAAACTTTCAGACGGCAGGGCCGACCTACCTTCAAAACCTCCCGGAATAGCTTCTCACAATCTCTGGAACGTAAATAAACCCGGCACCACCGTATTTATGCCCGTGACCGACCTCTCGGCCTGCATTATCAACCTGTACTTCTTCTACATGAGGCCTGACCACAGATTTAATTTCATTGATGAACTTCATAACCTGCGTACACCGGGAACCGCCAAATGGGTTGAAGACGGGTTTATAGACAGGTCAAAAAGAATGCCACTTGTGGAGGCTGAACTGCGGTTCGCGAACGGTTATATCGCGGAGCAGGCTTTCATGGGACAGAACATGATTCTCGCCCTCCAGACCCTCGGACTCGGAGGGTGGCTTTTCAGCGGGTTCGCCAGCATGTTCATGCTCGGAGGAACTCCTTTCAACAGAGGACTAGGTTTTCGCTTCACAACTCCGAAAATACATGGGGAAACCGGAAATCCCAATCCCGTCGCGGTAGGCCGAGACGATCTGTTCCAATCTTTCTGCCCGCCTTACTACAAGGACATGGGCGAAGCCGTCGAGGCGTTTAACGACATGAAGTGGACAAACTGGGAATCACACAAACTTCCCTACAGTGACCCGACCGGCGTGCTGGCTGAAGTTGAGAGACCGAGCAGAAACGAAATTCAGGTCGTAAAGGATATCTGCAACTATGTCTACGACACATACGGAAGGTTCCCGGCTTTTTCAGATCCGATGTTCCTGCGGCTCATGGTACAGGCGCACCACCTAGACTTGGATTTCTACGACAAGTACTACCCGCCCGGGGCTTATACAGAGGCGCATAAAAAACATTTTCCGCTCTGGCATCCGGACATGCCCGACCCGTTCGCCTAGGACTCCAGTTTAATTGTTTTTTCCGCCGAAAAGCCACCGAAACGGCTGCTTGGCCAAAAACAGCACGACTTTGCGATTCAGCAGAACTCCGGCAAATCTGAGAAGGTCAGATGGTTTCATATATATCTGAGAATCCCAAACCCCCATTTGCCCGCTGATCACTATAGAGTCGCCCTCCACAGACGACTCGGTTACCGTTATCTCGAAATCCCCGGCGGGACTGATTACTTTCAAAGAAGTCCTCCCCCTGCGCAACTAGAAACAGTCTAGGAAAAACCGCAGAATAACTACTACCGAATATGCATGTCGGGGTCAAGAACACCTGCTCGGCACGCGTTCCGTTATACCTCGGACAGAAGAGATTCCCTCATCACCTCAACCGGGGCCGTCTCGCCCGTCCATATCTCAAAGGCGTCCGCTCCTTGATGAAGAAGCATTCCAAGACCCGACTCCGCTCTAAGACCGAGAACTCTTGCTTCCCTTACAAGCGGAGTGATGACCGGCTTGTAGACAAGGTCATAAACAACGCACTCTTTTCCCAGAAGAAAAAGAGGAAGACTGAGCGGCTCTTCGCCATTCATACCAGCGGAGGAACAGTTAATCACGATATCAGCTCCGGAAACAACCTTGGTTATCATATCGCAGTCGGACAGGGAAACAGCAGAGAATTCCACATCAGAGAACTGCACGGAGAACTCTTCTGCGAGCGTCTGCGCTCTGGAAAAGGTTCTGTTCATTATCACAACGTTCCGGGCGCCACCACTGCAAACAGCGACTATAACGGCCCTTGAAGCTCCACCGGCTCCGACAATAACAACATTTGCAGCCGCGGGTTTAAATCCCAGTTCCGACCTAACGGCTCTCAGCACCCCTGAAACATCAGTATTGTACCCCTTGAGTTTTCCATTTTCGTTTTCTATGGTATTTACTGCTCCGACCATCAACGCTTCAGGAGAAATCTCGTCTAGACTGTCCATCACCGACTGCTTGTGCGGGACGGTGACGTTAACTCCACGGATACCGAGAACTCTTAAAGAATCCACCGCGGCGCTTATGTCGTCCGGGTCCACTTCAAAAGCCAGGTAAACGCAGTCAAGCCCCAGATGTCGAAACGCATCGTTGTGCATGTTGGGAGAGAGGCTTTGGGATACCGGATAACCGAAAATCCCGTATATTCCAGTTGAGGCCGTTATCATCAAACCAGATTCTCCCGCCCAACTCGACTGCAGAGAATTTCCTTTACCGTCGCAATATCCTCAGTTATCTGCTCCACGAGACTGTCCACACCCGCAAAACGCTTCTCATCCCTGATTCTCCGGACAAAATTAACCCTGACCGTCTTTCCGTAAAGGTCGCCGCTGAAATCAAATATATGGGTTTCTACAGCAAGCCTGTTCTCCCCGAAAGTGGGACGAACACCTATGTTGGTGATACTGCCGTGAGAGGCGTCAGGAAGTTCAATGTATGTAGCGTAAACCCCGGACCTAGGGAGAGTTTCCCAACTGGTGTCAAGGTTTATTGTAGGAAAACCCAACTCTCTTCCTCTTTTTTCTCCTTCCACAACAACGCCTTCTATGAAGTAATCATAACCGAAGAGGCGGTTCGCTTTACAAATTTCCCCTTCTGTAAGAAGACCTCTTATAAGACTGCTGCTCACGATGTGATCATCAATCTGCACCTGTCGGGAAATCACAGTGTTGAAATCGTGCATTTTGCCCATTTCACTGAGAAGACCGGCATTCCCTTCTCTTTTGTGACCGAAGGAAAAATCAGGACCCACGACTATATCACTTACTTTAACGAGACGGGTCAGCATATTCTTTACGAAATTCTCTGCGCTGACCGCAGAAAGTTCTCTGGTAAAACTGAAGCAGACCACGGTTTGAATCCCGGAAAGCTCAAGCAGGTCGAACCTCTGTTCCAGCGGAAAAATAAGAGGAACTTCCTTTTTACCCAGAACTTTCTGCGGATGCGGATCAAAAGTGATTATACAAGAACGCGTGGAACTTTGTTTCGCAAGGTCTTTCACCGTATCTATAATTTTTCTGTGACCTAAGTGAAGGCCGTCGAAATTTCCAATTCCTGCAGATGTCCTAAACTCGAGCGGCTGTCTAGGATCAATTATAATCTTCATGTTTTCCTGAAAACCTTATGGTGAAATAAAACTCCTTTTTGAAGTGGGGGATGAAAACAAGTATTTTATTGTACCGTGTAGTGTCGGTGTTAAACAGTTTGCCCGATTTTCATCGGTTGAAGTAGTCTTTTAAGAATCAGTTGAAGAGTTTCAACTCTGAAACAACTTATTCCTAGGAGTATCACATGAGCAACGATGCCAAATACGTAATGGGGTACGGAGAAGATTTTCAGAAATTACTCAGCAGACGCAACGTGCAGACTTGCGCGGCACACCTCCTGCCGTATTTAAAACCCGGTATGCGCGTTCTGGATTTCGGGTGCGGTCCAGGAACAATTTCTCTCGGGTTGGCGGGAGCTGTAGAACCTGGAGAACTGCATGGCGTAGACATGGAGGAATCGCAGGTAAGAATCGCCCGAGCCGCCGCCTCGGCGGGAGGACATCAGAATGCTTCATTTCAAACCGCCAAGGCTACAAACCTTCCTTTTGAAGATAACTCATTCGATGTCGCGCATTGCCATGCCGTGCTTTTTCACGCTCCCGACACAGAGACTGTTTTGGCTGAGGCACGCCGCGTGTTGAAACCCGGCGGTATCATTTCATGTCGGGAAATGTTCGTTGATTCGTCATTTCTCGAACCCCGGACAAGAGATCCCTGGGAAACATTTTCTAAGCTTCTTACGGCCAACGGAGGACATCCACAGATCGGCAAGCATCTCAAACGGCTCTTTATCGAAGCCGGATTCTCGGATATCAGAGCCGGCATCTCATTTGAATCTTTCTGCACGGATGAAGATGTCGAGTTTCTTTACCATTTTCTGACATCTTGGTTTTTCTCGCCCGACACTGTCGAAGCGGCCGAGAAACACGGAATTGCATCCAGAGAACAATTTGACAACTGGCGCACAATCATTGACAACTGGAGGAAAACCACCGGAGCCATAGCAGGTTTTGCTTGGGGTGAGGCAACAGGCCGCAAATAATCTTTTCTTCATCTGTTCCGGTCCAATCCCGTAATTCAAACATGCAGATACCGTAACTACGTTTCTATCCAGAGTACGCCGAGTGGAGTGAGGAAAAAACCACTCCGACGCATACTCTACCTTTTCCAGAAAGACGGTAGGAACAGAACAAGCACGGTAAAGAGTTCAAGCCTCCCTACAACCATAGCCGTTGCCAACAAAATTTTAGTAGGAGAACTCAGGGCTGAATAATTGCTGCCTGGACCGACCTCGTCGAAACCGGGGCCGACATTGGTTAGCGCTGCGACTGCGGCCGAGACTGCCGATTCCAGTGACACATCCTCAAGCATTAAGACTCCCAGAGCGATAAATGCACAGATAAATATGTACAGGATAAAAAAACTTGTTATGCTTGAGGTCGCTTTTTCACTTACGGTCTTTCCATCTATGGTTATAAGAGAGACTATGCTCGGATACACAAGCCTGTGTATCTCCCTGTAAGCTTTTTTGAAGAGCACCATGATTCTCAATGCTTTTACCGAACCTGAAGTTGACCCCGCGCAGGCCCCGAAAAACATCAGCATGAACAGAACCCACTTAACAAAATCCGGCCACGCATCAAAATCCGTGGTAGTAAAACCTGTGGTAGTAATAATCGACACTACCTGAAAAGCCCCATGATGAAGAGATTCAAGGAAAGTTTCGTAGACTTCGGTCTGCGTCAGTTCAACCGCGATAAATAAAGTTGCAGCAAGTACGAAGAAAAAATAGAATTGAAATTCCGAGTTCCTCAAAAGTTTTGCAGGGTTTCCTGTAAAGAAATAGAAATGGAGTACGAAGCTTGTTCCTCCGAGAAACATAAACAGCGTTATCATCCAATGTATGTAGACGCTTTCGTAAGCTCCGACGCTTGCATCCCTGCATGAAAAACCCCCTGTTGAAAGAGTGCTGAACGAATGCGTTACCGCATCGAAGAAACTCATCCCGCCAAAAACTAAAAGCACCGTCAGCACCGCGGTGAACGCGATGTAGATACCCCAGAGTCTTTTAGCCGTTTCCGCAACCTTGGGAGCGAACTTTTCGGTCGTCGGCCCGGTGGCTTCAAGCCCGACAAGTTGCGCGCTGCCGACAAATAGTTTCGGCAGTATGGCAACTCCCAAAACTATTATCCCCATACCCCCCAGCCACTGGGTAAAGTTTCTCCAGAAAAGAATTCCCTTCGGAAGACTTTCTATGGATGTAAGAACAGTAGCTCCCGTGGTGGTAAAACCTGAAGTGGACTCAAAAAGCGAATCTACGGGATTTGCAAAAACTCCGTAAATAATATACGGAACCGCCCCCATTATACTTGCCGATACCCAGCAGAGCGTCGCAATCAAAAATCCTTCTCTTCTCCGTATCTCTTTCGGGACTTCAGCAGGATGAGAAATCAAAACAATCAGCAGGCCCGCAACGAATGTGATCACAGACGAGAGCAGGAATGTGGACAGATCATCCTCTGGATAAAAAAACGCGCACACCGCAGGCAGAAGCATCAGGATTCCCAGACACGCAACGAATTTCCCGGTGATCTGAAAACAAAATCTGAAATTCACGAGACCATTATCTCTTCAACTTTCTTCACAGCATCAGGGAGCGCGAATACCACCAGACGGTCTCCGACCTGCGCCACGAAATCTCCTCCGGGAAAAACCGGCTTCCCGTCCCGCACGCATACCCCTATAACTGAACTGTGAGGCATCCTGCAGTTCTTAAGTTCTGTTCCGAGAATCTTTGAATCCTCACTGACATCAAACTCCAGAAGTTCTCCCTCTTTCCCATGAAGCAGCGACATGTTAGCCTCTCCACCCAGGCGGAGCAAATTGAGAATTCCGTTCGCAACTGACATATTCACGCTTATAGCTCGGTTAATCCCTATAGTTTCAAGCACTTCAACGTAATCAGGGTTGGAATACAGTACCGCGCAACGGTCAATGCCGAGATTTTTTGCCAGAAGTGCGCTGAGTACATTGTTCTCATCATCATCTGTAAGCGCAAGAAGGTAGTCGCTTTTCTCCACTCCCGCCTCCTTAAGCACTTCAA
Organism: Thermodesulfobacteriota bacterium; assembly: GCA_965204665.1. GTDB lineage: Bacteria > Desulfobacterota_D > UBA1144 > Nemesobacterales > Nemesobacteraceae > Nemesobacter. The sequence goes on from OZ242002.1 coordinate 258,929, forward strand.
GGTCAGTACCATCTCCTTCAAACACCATAACCCCGACAAGATTTTCAGCGGCCGATTTAGCTTTTTCGTGGTCATTTTCAATCAGTCTCACAGAAAGTCCCTTCGAGTGGAGTGTCTCGGCCACTTCGCACCCTATCCTTCCGCCACCGACTATTATGACAGAATGAACTTTCTCTATCTTCAGATTAAAAAGTCTCTTTAACCTCACGAGTCCTGACGGAATCCCCAGGGCAAAAACAAAATCTCCTGCGCGAAGTTCCGTATCCCCTCGCGGGATGGTCACCTTGTGATTTCGCTGAAGTCCGACAAAAGTCCAGTTTCTGGATGGAGCGGCGAAATTTTTCAACTTTTGATTTATTATCGGCGCCCCATCCTCTACCCGTAGTTTGAGGAGCTCCACCTGCCCGCTTGCAAAAAATTCCACTCTACCCGCAAAAGGAGCACTTATAAGAGCGACTACTTTCTCAGAAATTATCCTGCTTGAACTTACAACCGAGATATTAGAACTTGGGAGAACATTGCCGTATTCGGAATACCTGGCGTTTCTTATACTCGCGATGACTTTCTTTATTCCGAGGGAATGAGCAAAAAAAGCGGCGAGTAAATTTGTTTTGTCATCTCCTGTAACCGCAATGACTATATCCGCTTTTCCCATTTCCGCGCGTCTGAGTACAAACGGGTCGGCACCGTTTCCTTCAAAGGCAAGAACATCCTGGGTTTCTTTTACCTTGTCTATAAGTTCACTATCTTTCTCCACTACTACAACTTCCTGGTTTTCAGAAAGTTCTCTTGAAAGAAAATTTCCGACATGCCCCAGACCTATTATCAGAATTCTCTGCATGGCGATGAATTACTTGATAGATTGCGCTATTGAAAAACCCCTCGGAATCTGACGAGTCTTACCCCGAAAATCAGCGCAAGCAATAGAGCCGCAATCTGCGCTTGGGAAACACCTTCTATGAAACTGGGGGTAGTTTCTCTTATGAATTCAATTGCAAACCTCTGGATGCCCAAAGCGGTAAAGCCCAAAGCCGCAATAAAGCCCGCGGGGTACATCTTTTTTCTCATACTCCAAAGAAAAGCGAAAAGAAGTACCGCAAACAACATATCGTAAAGTTGGGTTGGGTGAACATCCGTCGCGCGACCGGGAAATGTAGCCGCCCAGGGCAATGAACACGCAGTTCCATAGTCACAGCCGTTGAGAAAACATCCTATTCTACCAACGCCGTATCCAAGTATCAGAGCCGGACATACTATATCCAGAAGAACCTGAAAATCGATTTTTTTCACTCTGGAGACAACTCCGACAACACAGAATATTCCAACAAGTCCACCCACGGAGGAATATCCCGATATAAAATACCGAACAGGGTCTGCCATAAACTCCGCTATGGTGGCGTTCTGGTAAAGAAAAAGAATTTTGGCTCCTGCAAGTCCGCCGAAAAAACAAGTCAGCAGCAGAGTTCCAGGAAGACCAGCATCCATATCCCTGCGGCTCACTTCTTTTGAGACCACCCAGAAGGCGACAAGATATCCGATCGTAAGAAATACGGAATAGGAATAAATGGCGATGCCATCACCCAATTCAAGAAGTACAGGATACACTGTTCTGAAATGTTTCTCCGTATGCTTTTACTCTTTGAGCATTGAATCCAGGTTGATCAAGGGAACGGCGTCTCCTCCCGAGAACTTCGGCAAAGTTCCATCCCATTTTTCCGCAATCCTGAGCTGGATGATCATAGGGTTCTGCTGAAGAGCCTCGGCCTCTCTCTGAATCGCTTCAGCCCTTGCCTTGGACGCAATCTCTATCTGGAAAGCTTCTGCGCCGGCTGCAAGCTTTTTTTCCTCAGCCGCAGCTTCTGCCTGTGTAACCCTTCTTATTTTCTCATTTTTCGCCTGCAGCGCTTCTTGCTCCGCCTTTACTTTGAGCTCAATCGCCCTGTTGAACTCTTCGGAAAAATCAAAATCGGTTATCGCAACGTTGGCAATCTTGAGCGCATTCGGGGAAATCTCCTTTTCATCAAGCGTAACGGATATGAAATTGTTTATAGCCTCCTGTATCTCAACCTTAACCTCGGCTCTTTTCGTAACCAGTTGTTCAGCCGTGTACTTGGCCGTGATGGCTTTTACGGATTCCTGTATCGCCGGCTCTATAAGAGTCAGAGATACAGTGATTCTTTTTCCTATTTTCTGATATATCAGTGGTGCAAATTCTCCCGTGATTGAATACTGAAGGGTAACTTGGGTCTTCACGTTCTGGAGGTCCTTAGAGGCGGAGATCGCTTTTGCGGTGGCCGCGGTAAGACGGATGTCCATCTGCTCGATTTTGTCTAGAAACGGCTTTTTTAGATGAAAGCCTTCAGGAAGCGCTCTGGTCTGTACCGCTCCAAGGGTTCTTACCACTCCTACGTGCCCACTCTCCACTATTACAAAAACTCCTGTTACGACAAAAAATATCACGATAAGAATTATCGGATAGAAAATATTAAGTTTGGGAATCTGTCCCCTTACTCTCATGTGTTACCTCCACAAAAATCTAATGTCCTTAAATTATATATTCCCAAGAGAAAATATAAAGACATCAGGAGAACTCACTCATATAGACGGATGGGCATTTTCAGCGGTCGAGGATTCTTGCTTACAGTTCCTGCGAGGCGGTTGTAATCAGATGTCCTTTTCGAATTTGCCGCCGTCAAGGGAAATATGTTTCAGCATTGTGGGCATACAACTCGCCCGAGGAGTAGGGACCATGGAGAAATACCATTGTGCGGCGTGAACCGGCAGATGACAGTCGCTGATGCCCGCTACAAACTCAAGCCTTATACCCGAGAATCATTACATGGCAGAACACCATGCGAAATTTCAAACAAGTCGCAAGGCCCTTACGGTTTTACATCCCGTCCGCAGAAATCACCCTCCCGCATCCCTCACATCCTTCACAAAAAGTCTAGGTGATTTTTTTTCCTCACGACCCTCTCTGCCATTAGAACCCAATGAGAAAACCATATCTATTTTCTCAGGAAGTTGTGTTTGACGAGCGTAGAACCATATGCATTCCAATGTCGCTCCGTTCTCATTCGCCAGAAAAGAAAGAGTACGGTTCCTGAACAATTTCTGCCTAGAAACCTGAATCGATTTCGAAAGAAAAACAGGTTCGGGATTTTCCTCTCCAAAAGGAGCAAGGCTCTCTATTTTGGAAACGAAATCCTGGTCTATCGAGCACAGGCTTACCTCTAAATCTATTTTCAACTTGTTCTCCGGCTTTTGACCGCTTCTTTCAAGCTCCTGCGAAAACCTCTTACTGAAAACAGATATCTTTTCCTCGGCAATCGTAACGCCCGCCGCATTTGCATGTCCCCCGAATTTTTCGAAGACATCACCACAACTGCATAGAATGGAATATATATCTATACCTCCGAAAGACCGTCCACTTCCGGTCCCCATCGAGTTTTCGTCAACTGCAATGAGAAAAGCGGGTTTCTGGTAATATCTCGCAATTGAGGATGCAACTATTCCCAGAACGCCTTTGTGCCACTTCCGCGAGGCGAGAACAATGGAATTGTTCCGCTCGGAACCGGAAAGCGACTCGGCCATCCTGACAGCATCTTCACGTATCTCATTCTCCACTTTCTTTCTTTCAGAGTTCTGGCAGTCAAGGGTTTTTGCTAAACGGTGCGCTTCTTCAGGAATGCGGGAGAGAAGCAACTCAACCGCGCTGTCGGCGGAAGCCATTCTCCCAGCAGCATTTATTCTGGGGCCGAGACGAAAACCCAGATCAGATGCGTCAATACCTTTCTCTATTTCACATACGCTGTTCAGGGCCGCAATGCCCGGCCGCTTCGGGTTTTCTATTCTCTTAAGTCCTTCTTTAATCATTATCCTGTTTACGTTTTTAACCGGAACGCAGTCCGCGACTGTTCCAAGCGCAACCAGATCCAGGAAATCTCCCAAGTTCGGCTCCGCCGTCTTTTCAAAAAAACCTTCTTCCCGAAGCGTTCTACGCAGCGCAAGAGCAAGATTGAATGCAACACCCACTCCGGCAACTTCCTTACCCGGATACCGGCAATCAGGTTGTCTGGGGTTAATCACCGCTGTGGCGCGGGGAATGCTTCCCGAAAAACTGTGATGGTCAGAAACTATGAAATCCATGCCGAGTTCGCCTGCCAGCATAACCTCATCTGCAGACGTTATGCCGCAGTCAACCGAAACCACAAGTTCTACTCCGCGCGCCTTCAGATATTCAAGCCCCTCAAAACTCACTCCATACCCTTCGTTAAATCTGTCAGGAATATAGTAAGTCACATCGCAATCCATGGACCTGAGAAAACTGTGGAGAAGGCAAGTAGCCGTAACTCCGTCCACATCGTAATCCCCGTAGATACCGATCTTTTCCTTTTCGTAAACGGATTTCTTGAGCCGACCGACAGCCTCTTCCATTCCCTTCATTAGAAAAGGAGAAGGCAGGTCGGAAAGTGATGTGGAAAGAAAAAGTTCCGCATCCTCAACTGAACTGATTTCTCTGTTTACAAGAAGCCGTGCGATCAGCGGGTCTAAGTTCAGTCCGGCTGAAATTCTCCTGACAGGCACTGTTGCGGGTTTTGACATCACCCATTTTGCGTTATTCATAAAAATCCTGTTGTGAAGAAAGGGTCAAGCGGGGTTTCTTGTATTTTTGATGTAACGGACCAACCCGGAAAGTCCAAGTTTATAACCGTGTGCTCCGAAGCCGGATATGACGCCGACCGACACTCCGGAGATAAACGACTTCTGCCTGAAGAGCTCCCTTCCGTATATATTCGAAATATGAACTTCCACAACCGGAATTCCGGTTGAGAGGATGGCATCCCTTATGGCGAGGCTGGTATGAGTGTATGCTCCCGGGTTTATTACTATTCCGTCGTGACTCCCGTACGAATCCTGTATGGCGGTAACTATATCTCCCTCGGAGTTCGACTGAAAAAAAGAGATTTCAATTTCGCTGTCAATGGTCGGTGCGACCGAAGAAAGAAAAGATTCAATGCCGGCAAGCGTAAAACTCCCGTATATCTCCGGTTCCCTTCTTCCCAGCATGTTGAGGTTGGGACCATTAATGATTTTTATCTTCATAAAATACGTTACCGCTGGTCAGTAAGCATAAATCAAATGTAACCGTTCGGTCAAGGTGTGGGTGAGCGTTTTCAGCGGTTGAGGATTCGCTTCCAGTTCCTGCAAAGCTGTTTCAGCCGGATGTCTTTTTTAGGTTTGTTGAATTTACTGTATCATTCGTAACGTCCACATACTATGCGTCTGCAGAACTCCTTGGACAGAGCAGTACGGTTCAGCCGCTCGGACCCTGCTATCAAGTCCCGCAACAGATTCATCTCCTCTGTCGTGAAATCACGACCGCAGCAGCGACACTTAATCTCTGCGGTAAGGCAGGGGCGGTGAATTCGCACCGACATTCCTCGCTCATCAACCACAACAACCGTGGTTATCGGATCACCCTGCAGTTTTCGACTATTTTCTGCGCAGGCACTCAACCGATATAACTCATCACAACAACTGAACGGGCGACGCAGGTCAGAACATAATGGCTTGACTTAGCAAGGGGGGGGGTAGAATCAAAGAAATCAAGGAGCAAGATTTTGTCGCGACGGATAACCGGACATTATGAATAAAATATTTTACATGGAGGTTTATTATGAAGTTACGTAATTTTTTAATGATGTTGTTTCTGCTCGGCGGAGCGGTTTTCTTTGCCGCCTGTGAAGGAGATATGGGTCCGGCGGGACCGGCAGGGAAAGACGGGGCGAAAGGAGATAAGGGGGATAAGGGAGATAAAGGAGACTCGGGAACACCGGGAGCGGCGGGCCCGCAGGGAGATCAGGGAAAGTCCTTCGGTGACCCCAGATGCGACGTGAGCAACGGTATAAATGCGCTGCCCGGTGTCTCCGATGATATCACGGGGACTGCAGATGACGATGTCATATGCGGAAATCAGTACAAAAACACGATTAATGCCGGAGACGGCGATGATACTGTTTACGCCGGTGCCGGAAACGACACGATATCCGGCGGCACCGGCACGGATACGATATACGGTGAAGACGGAGACGACAAAGTCGATGCTCAGGTTGGAGGCAGCATAGGCACGGAAACTACCGACGACGTCATCTATGGTGGAGACGGAGTTGATACACTCTGGGGCAACGCCGGCGCCAACACCATCCATGGCGGAGACGGAGTTGATTACATAAAAGGAGTAGCCGGCGATGATACGCTCAACGGCGATGCGGGACGGGACGCACTTGATGGCGGCGAAGGCAATGATACGCTCAACGGTGGAGATGGGATGGATGTTTTCTATCTGACTGAACCGGGCAATGACAGCTTTAACGGCGGCGCCCCGGCAGGGACTGCTCTCAGTAATAGTCAAGATGCTGATACTCTGGTCTTAGGTAGTATTGCTAATCCAAATCAGGTAATACCGCCATTGAAGAGTGGCCCGGGAATCGTATGGTTCCCGTCGGGGACAGCTATAACCTTTGATCTTGCCACGGGGTCTTTTGACGGCACTGCTCATGGTTGGGGAATGGCTACATTCAAAGGTATTGAGAACTTTAACAGCGGAAACGGCGCTGATACTATCAGCGGAGATGCCCTGGGAAATTATCTTAACGGGGGACAGGGAAACGATACTATTGACGGAAGAGCCGGTAATGATTACCTCATAGGAAGAGACGGCAATGATACTCTTACAGGTGGTGCCGGTGCCGACACCTTTGCAATCGGATACTCGAAGAGAAGCGCCAAGGATACTATTGCGGACTTCAACGCATCGGAGAACGATATAGTTCGATTCAATGGCTTTCCGAAAGGGTCTACGTTAACAGGGTCGGGGCGCACGCTCACTGTAGGATCAGACGATTTATTTGATGTGCAGGATGACGCCACGGCAAAAGCAATCCGTGAGACACCGGCCCTATATGAATTCGTAGACTGAGTTCGGGGGGAAGACGGAAATAACACACTGGTCGTTTCGCAAAAAATGGATAGCGATGACCTTACCCTATTTCAGATTGTCAGTCCCTTTGATTTCAGGTTCCGAACAGGGGTCCCCACTCTTTCCCTTTTTGACGAATAAGACCGACAAGAGACCAGCAGGAATGGGCATAGATGCGAGTTAAGTACCTCCCGCAGTACCGATACCGGAAAGAAACAGACTATAAACACGATTAGTAGTTTTTTCGTAAAGATTATTCTACCACATTCTTAATACCGAGGTGGAATACACAATGAACCGATGCCGATACAAACCGGCACTTGACCGCGGACAGACACTGCTTCTGCACGAGAGAGTGGAAGACTATGCGGGAGAGAACCACCGGGTTCGGGCGCTTGACACCTATGTCGACACCCTTGATCTGACTTCTCCGGGATTCAAGCATGCCGAGACCGGCACTATAGCGGGGCAGCCTCCCTGTAATATGCAGGCGATGCTGAAGCTTTATTTTTACGGATATCAGCATGTTATACGCAGAAGCCGCAAACTCGAAGCGGAAACCGGAAGGAATCTTGAAGTGATATGACTGGTGCAGGGGATGCGGCCGTCCTAAAGGAGCATTGCTGATTTCCTCAAGAATCATGTAGCGCAACTGAGACTGTGAGAGTATTGAGAGGAAGACCGTTAAAGAATAAATCGACTGTCAGGAATGCATCTATAGAATATCTTCACAGAGTATCAAAAGCGTTATTGTAGGCATGTACGTCACCCATTGACCGAACGCTTACAATCAAATAACAGCGCCCATCAAACCCCGATTTATCTTTATCGCCCATTCAACAGCCAGGACATCTCCTACCGGGAAAGAAGTGCGCTTACTTTCTCGCGGTGGCACTTGTATGTCTGATTTTCAGGTTCACTCTCACAAAGAGCCTCAGCCACCTTCATAGCATCTTCGTATAACCCCTGCTCTATATAGAGATTAAGCATGGCTTCTGTTTCAAAAACCCCCGCCCGCGGTCTGTCCTGCTTCAAGAATTCCTGAGTAGCGGTAGGTTTGCTCTCCCGAGTCTGAAAAACAGGAGGCGCTGGCGGAGAAGTAGAACCCTCAACTGCGGAAAATGCTACTCGAAATGCCTTGCCTTTTTCCCCTGAGTTTCTATAAATATCCGAGAGGATGGCCGCAGCTTCCCTGTTCTGCCGGTCAATCTCGAGAGCCTTCTCAATTTCCTCTTTTGCAAGAACCGTCTTGCAGGACATAAGATGTGCTCTGGCAAGAATGACCCTCGCCCTACTGCTGTCTCCTTTCTTTTCGATGAATTCCTTCACCCTGCGCCTAGCGACGGTTATTTTTCCGAGAGCGAGAAAAACTTCTGCAAGTGCAAGAAGCGAATCGGCGTCAGAGAAAGTTTCAGAACTATATTCATACTGCTCTCTGAGGTCGTTAAGTTTGTTCTCACTCATGGTTCTGAGTGTGTCAAAAGATATTTTCGACGACATTGAAACACCCGGCCTCAGTGTTATCTCTTTCCAGCAAATAGGAACATATTCACTTCATCTACCGCCAGAATTCTAGCAAGTAGGAAATAAACGGCAACACCAACCGCCACAGCAGACCCTGCGACAAAAGTCTTTTCCATGGAAAACCCGGTCGCACTCCATGCGGAAAAACCGGCGACCACGTATGCGGCAAATCCGGTGACTACTGATGCCACAGAAATTTTCAGCAGAAACACAAAAATCTTACGGGAGAGAATCCCCCCAAGACGACTGTTTAGAAAAACCACCAGCGCCGCAAAATTGATGACTGAAGAAATCGAGCTTGCCAGCGCAAGGCCAAAATGGTCAAGCGAAAACACAAAACCCAGAACGAATCCGCACGCCGCGTTCACGAGTAAACAGACAAATGCTACCCTGACCGGCGTTTTCGTATCCTGTAAAGCAAAAAACGCCGGGACCGTCATCCGTATTCCGCCCACGGCGAAAAGTCCGAATCCGTAACCCAGAACAGCCATGGAAGTGTTGGTCACCGCCACGTAATCAAATTCGCCATGCTGATAAAGAAGATTGCATATAGGCTCCCGCAGAGCAATTATCCCCGCCATTGCGGGCATCACTATAAAAAGCATGCGGCGAAAAGACCTGAGATATTCCGAGGTGAATCCTGAGTAATCCTCTCTGGCCGCATGCGCCGATAGCGACGGAAGAACTACAGTAGCAAGAGAAACGGCAATCACTCCCAGGGGAAACTCTATAATTCTCTCTGCGAAATAAAGATATGAAACAGTCCCCTCAGACATAAAAGAGGCATACTGCGTGTTCACCAGAATGTTGAGATTGTATACGGCGATTCCGAAGACCTGCGGGAGCATAAGCATGCCGAGGTTTCTCACTGCAGGATGATTCAGTTTTTTTGCAAAACCGAACATGAAATTGTTTTTCTTCAGGTAAAACAGATGAAGCGCAAACTGCACCACGCCTCCAAGCAGCACCCCGATACACAGTGAAATGACAGGAATATCAAGTCTCTTATAGAGAATAAGAGCACTTGCTATTATGCACATGTTGAAAAGAACCGGAGAGAAAGCCGGAGCAAAGAAATGCTTAGTAGAGTTAAGAACCCCCATTCCGAGCGCCGTGAGCGATATAAACAGCACATAGGGAAAAACAAGTTTGTTGAGATAAACGGCGAGATCAAAAGTTCTCTGGTCAAAACCGTAGGCGAACATTTTCACAAGCCAAGGTGAAAAAACAATTCCAAGCGTCACCACAGCCAGAAGAAGAATCAAAAGTGCGGTGAACACGGAATTCAGGGCTCGTTTGGACTCACCCATGTCTCCTGATTCGAGATATCTGGAAAATACCGGAACAAAAACCACGGCCAGGGACCCTTCGGCAAAAAGACGGCGAAGTAAATTCGGGATGCGGAACGCCACGTAAAACGCGTCTGTCTGAAAACCGGCACCGAAAAGGGCAGCCACCAGAACATCTCTGACATATCCGGCGATTCTGCTAAAAAAGGTGAGAACGCCTACAAGTCCCCATTTTTCACCGCTCTCTCTATCCGTCGGAGTTCCCATCGGTTAACCGTCGCCGCCCTGCGGGAGGTCCGTAAATTCAAAATCTATCTCGTCTCTCAGCGCCTCAAGAACCTGGCGCGTTTCTGTAACCAGTTCCGGTGTGGTAATCACTTTCACTATCATTTTTTCCGGCACTTCGGTTCTCACCCACATCAGGTGTCCATATGTGCCAAGAACGGCCTGAAGAAGAACATTAGAACTCTTGTCAGCAAGTTTCAGGAAAAAAACCGACATACTCTCCTCCGGACCGGATATGTGGAACCTCCAACTTCGCGGTTTTAAATTATATACTAAATAAGCGTACAAATGGAATGATCTACCCAACGGATAGTGCCTAGTTCCCGACCTCTCCCGACACATAAAAATAACCGCAGGGCCGACCCTCGACGATTTGCTGAAGGAAAAGACTAACTATTCCAAAATGTTCTTGACATTCTTTCAGTATTTTTATAACATGAAATGGCGGAGAAACTACATAATATGGCATGAAATGGCAGGAAACAGTTTAGATGTTCAGAGGAAGGCATGAACACACAATGACCAAGGCCGGGAGGGTCAGTATCCCATCCAGGTTCCGGGAAGTCTGCAGAAATAAATATTCTGATGAGTCCTTTGTGGTCACCAATTTCGATAAATACCTGATCGCATACCCACTCAAAGAGTGGAATATCCTGGAGGAAAAACTCTCCAAGATATCAATGACTGACACAAAAGCCGTTTCTTTCGTACGCTATTTCATGGGAAACGCGGTTGACTGCCGAGTAGACAACCAGGGAAGGATTCTGATTCCCCAGTCCCTTCGTACGTATGCGGGCATTGAAAACGATGTGGTGCTCATAGGAATGGGGGACAAAGTGGAAATATGGGCAAAACAGAAGTGTGAACATGAAAGCGGAGTTGCGAAATTCGAGACATTCAATCAAAGCAGCGATACACTTGCGGAATATGGACTCTGACAAAAGCGACGGTCGCGGAACAACCGTGACGGAACAGCCGTATCACATGACAGTAATGCCGGAAGAAGTGGCGCGTTATCTTGACCCGCCGGCCGGAGCCGTGGTAATTGACGCCACCGCAGGACTAGGCGGACATTCCGAGCACCTGTTGCGAACATATCCTTCCATATCGAGGATTATAGCAATGGATGTGGACTGCGACGCTCTGCGTTTCGCGGAAGACAGGCTTTCGCGAAACAAGGAAAAGATGACTTTCGTGAACGAAAATTTCGTATATGTAAAAGAAACCGTCCGCTCAATGGGAATAAAATACGTGGACGGCGTGGTCGCGGACTTAGGAATCTCGTCCTATCAGCTTGAGCAAAGCGGCAGAGGGTTCAGTTTCCGAAAGAGTGAATTTCTTGACATGAGAATGGACCCGAACCTTCACCTCCGCGCCTATGATTTAGTAAACGAAATGAAAAGCGGAGAACTTGAGCATATTCTGAAAAATTACGGGGAAGAAAAGTTCGCACGTAGAATCTCGAATTCAATAGTAAAAAACAGACAAAAATAAGGATATAGAAACCTCTTCCGAGTTGGCATCCATAGTGTATGAGTCAATCCCGAAGAAATTTCATCCGAAAAAGAGACACCCTGCGACAAAAACTTTCCAGGCGCTTCGTATCTCAATCAACAACGAACTCGACAATCTGACGAAATTCATTGAGCAAAGCGTGAGCATACTGAAGAAAGGAGCGAGGCTCGCAATAATTTCCTTTCATTCACTCGAAGACAGGATAGTAAAAAATATGTTCAGAAAGTTTGATTCGCCCTGTATATGCCCCACAGACCTGCCGGTGTGCTCATGCGGAAAAACTCCGCTGGTAAAAATCGTGAAGCGTTCGGCCATGAGACCGGGAAAAAATGAAGTGTCGAAAAATCCAAGAGCGAGAAGCGCAAGAATGAGAGTAGTGGAAGGTGTATAGGAAAAGAACTGCAGAGGCAACCGGAAGGAACACGATGAAGGGAAAACTTTCGCTGTGCAATGTGTTGATTATAGTGCTCGCGTTCCTTACTGCCCTATCTTTTATCAGCATCAAGGTGGAACACACAAGGACCGGATATGAGCTATCAACAAACAGGCAGTCTCAAAAAGAGCTTGTAAATCAGGGGAAGTTACTCTACTACGAGCTTTTGGAACTCAAGTCCCCCGAACGTCTCGTTCCTGCAGCGGAACAGATGGGTTTCCGGTTCGCTACCAACAAGGACATAGTCTTCATTGAAGAGGTAATGGTTGCATCAGGTAAAACGGAATGACGAAATCGGGCAATGGAAAGTGGAAATTTTATTTCACTACCGGATTCATAGTTCTGCTCTTCATGGCCATGGGGCACAGGTGTCTTGAACTCCAGATATTAGAAAGAGAACGATTTTCCCGTGGAGCGAAAAGCCAACACAGCAGAGTCTATAAAATTCCTCCTGTAAGAGGTGCGCTTTACGACCGAAACAAAAAGCCTCTAGCCACCAGCGTCTCCGCTACCTCCGTATATCTTAATCCCAGAAAGGTAAAAGACCCTGCGCATCTTGCGCGCGCCCTTTCTGAACCGCTGAATATCTCCGCCAGGAAAGTGGTCGCGCACGCGACATCGGAAAAATCCTTTGTCTGGATAAAAAGAGGAGTGGACAACAAAACCGCTCAAAAAATAAAAGACCTTGACCTTGCCGGAATAGGTTTTCTTGAAGAACCAAGAAGAATTTACCCAAACGGCGCCCTGCTGGGCCAAGTCATCGGATTTACAAATATCGACCTTAAAGGAATTGAAGGTATTGAATACGCCTTTGAGAGATTTCTGGCTGGAAAACCTACGGCTAGAAGAATAAAAAGAGACGGAAGGGGAAATCCCATATCAGACGGCGGAGTCAGCGAAACCGAGCAGTCGACAAAGGGAAACGACATAGTGCTTACCGTCGATTCCACCATTCAGCACATAACAGAAGCCGAACTTGAAAAAGGTATAAAGGAGATGAGCGCAGACAGAGGAATGGCCGTACTGATGAATCCACACACCGGTGAAATACTCGCAATGGCGTCCTATCCGCGGTTTGACCCCAACAGATTCAGCGAGTTCTCCTCGGAAACAAAAAAGAACCTTCCGATATGGCTCTCATTCGAACCTGGTTCAACTCTCAAGGTTTTTTTAGCCGCAGCACTGCTTGAAGAAAACGCCGCGGATGAAGACACTGAATATGACTGTGAAAATGGAAAGAAAAAAATAGGTTCCAATACCATAAATGATGTACACGGTCACGGAATTCTGACAGTTTCCGAAGCGATAAAATACTCAAGCAACATATGCGCCGCGAAGATGGGAGAAACACTCGGTAAAGAAAAACTCCACAGGTCTCTTAGAAATTTCGGCTTCGGGGAGAAAAACGGCGTGGACCTCCCCGGAGAAGCAAGAGGAAAAATACAGAATCTCAGAAACTGGGGCGACATAGAACTTGCTACTATATCCTTCGGACAAGGCATATCGGTAACCGCAATCCAACTTGCGACAGCGCTTTCAAGTATAGCAAACGGCGGATACATGATGAAGCCCTACATAGTGAAAAGAATAATTTCTCCTGAAGGAAAAAACATTATGGAGAAGACTCCGGAAATGCTGAAAAAGATCATTTCTTACGACACAGCACTCAAAGTTACGAGAATTCTTGAACAAGTAGTGCAAAGAGGAGGCACCGGGACGAAAGCGGCGGTCGAAGGATACAGAGTCGCGGGAAAAACCGGTACCGCACAAACAGTGAATCCGAAAACCGGAACTTACTATAAAGATAAATACATATCGTCCTTCATAGGATTTGCTCCGGCCGATGACCCCAACTTAGTCCTTGCGGTTGTAGTTGACAACCCGAGAAAACAGAGTTACGGAGGTGCGGTCGCCGCTCCTATATTCAGATCAATAATCGAAAGGGTGCTGTTTTACATGCGCGTACCCCCGAACCCGGAACTGCTTGAGGAAAAAGTGATGCCGAACATGGCAAATAAAAGCGCAAGAGATGTAATAAGATGGGCTGAGAAAGAAAAAGTCTCCGTCAAACTTATAGGAAACGGTTACGTAGTAAGTCAACACCCCTCGTCCGGAGAAAAAATAGAGAGAGGGACTGACTGTACCTTTACGCTTAAACAGAACATATGAATTTACGGAAAGTTCTTGAAAACGCAGGCGTCACGGCGGTGGAGGGACTGGAGAATTGGGGAGAGACGGAAATTGCCGGAATAACCATAAGTTCCTTGGAAGTAAAACAGGGTTTTCTCTTCGTCGCCGTTAAAGGTAGCAGAAGAGACGGGCATTCTTATGTCGCTTCGACGGTAAGCAGTGGAGCGGCGGCAGTTGCGGTTGAACGTATTTCCGATGACATCCGAAAACTCGGGGTTCCGGTGGCCATAACTCGGGATTCAAGATTGACGGCGGCACGAGCGGCATCGAATTTTCACCGCAACCCGTCTTCTGAAATGAAGGTGGTAGGGATTACGGGAACCAATGGAAAAACCACCGTGGCGCACATGGTCGAGTCCGTCTGGAAACTGGAAAGGAAAAACGCGGGAATTCTGGGAACGATAGAAAACAGATATATGGGAAAAACCACCCCTTCCGTTCTCACCACGCTTGACCAGGTAAAACTGATGGAAACCATGCGAGAGATGAAAGATATGGGAGTAACCAATCTGGTGCTTGAGGTATCATCTCACGCGCTTGATCTGAAGAGAGTCGATTCTTGTCATTTCGATGTGGGAGTGTTCACCAATCTTACCCAGGACCATCTCGACTACCACATCACCATTGAAAATTACTTCAAGGCGAAGCAAAGATTTTTCACCGAACTTCTTGAAAGAAGCGAAAAACAGAACACATGTGCGGTGGTAAATGCGGACGACCCTTTTGCGAACAGAATACCGGCCCCTGAAAAAGGGAGGAGAATAACGTTTTCCGCGGAGAAAAAAGATTCCGACATATTCGCAAAGCGCTTCACCATTGATTCGCGCGGAATAAACTCCACGCTTGCAACCCCTTGGGGAAAAGTGGAAATAAATTCAAAACTCATGGGCCGGCATAACCTTTACAATATCATGGCGGCGACGGGAGCACTTCTATCTCTACACTCATCTCCGGATGTTATCTCACGGGCGCTGAGTGCGTTTGCGCGGATACCCGGGAGGCTTGAGAAAATAGAAAACAGTGCGGGAATAGATGTTTTTCTGGATTATGCTCACACTCCCGATGCGCTTCGAAATGTTCTCGAATGCCTGACCCCGCTCCGCACCCGGAGGCTGATCACGGTTGTGGGAAGCGGCGGAGACAGAGACAGAGGCAAGCGGCCGCTCATGGCGGCTGTGTGTCGCGAATACTCAGACCTGCTGATACTGACTTCAGACAACCCAAGAACAGAAGACCCGGAAAGCATAATAGCCGATATGGCGGAAGGGGTTGAGGCTAAAGACCCCGGGGTTATAACCGTAATCGACAGAGACCTGGCTATAAAACATGCCGTGGACATCTCCCGCGCCGGAGACATCTTGCTTATCGCCGGCAAGGGGCACGAGGATTATCAGATAATAGGCAATGAGAAAATCCATTTCTCAGACAGATATACCGTGAAGAAATATCTTAATGAGAAGAACGGAGCGAAGCATTGAGGCTCGACCTTGGTTTCGTGCTGAAATCCAGTGGAGGAACTCTTGTAAAAGGCAAAATGCCTCCTGTCGGCGCATCGGGTGTTTCAATTGACTCCAGGAGCATCAAAAAGAACCAGATATTCATCGCTATCAAGGGTGAAAATTTCGACGGCCACGACTATGTTTCAGAAGCCTTTGAAAAAGGAGCGGCAGCGGCGATAGTGCAAAGAGACCTGGACAAATTAAATACTACGGTGCGCGACTGCGGCGCGCTTGTAATGGTCAAGTCCACTGAAAAAGCATTACTAAGTATGGCGGCGCAATGGAGAAACTGCTTTTCAGATCTCAAATTAGCCGCGATTACAGGATCAAACGGAAAAACCACCACGAAGAACATGACGCACAGCATACTTTCCGTGGCAGGAAACGTGTTGAGCACGTATGGAAACCTCAACAACCAGATAGGACTTCCCTTGAGTCTGCTTAAACTTGAACCGGAACACGATTTTTGCGTGCTTGAGATGGGAATGAACTCATTCGGAGAAATAAGAACCCTGACGAGGACGGCTTCTCCGCAAGTAGGCGCCATAACGAACATAGCAAGGGCGCACATTGAGGAAATTGGAGGACTTGACGGGGTAGCGAAGGCGAAAGGCGAACTTGTAGAAGATTTCAGTGACGGAAACACCTTCTGCGTCAACTTGGATGATCAACGCATAGTGAGGATAGCAAAGGAAATCCAATGCAGGAAGATCACTTACGGTATTGATTCACAACAGGCTTTCATAAGGGCAGAGGATATAAATCCTCAAGAGATGCAGTCAATTGAGTTCACCATAAGCATAGGCCGAGAATCATCAAGAACCAGAATAAGAGGAATAGGAGTCCATAACGTTCTAAACGCCCTCTGCGCTTCCGCGCTCGGGTATTCGCTCGGATTGGAAATGAACCAGATACTTGCCGGTCTCGAAAAATACACCCCTTCGGCAATGCGACTTGAAGTCATGCACACCAAGTTCGGCTTTAAGATCATAAATGACTGCTACAACGCGAATCCCGACTCGATGAATGCCGCGCTTGATGAACTTGCAGCCCGCAAACAGGAGGGGGTAAGAACCGTAGCCGTTCTGGGAGACATGTTGGAACTCGGGAAAAGCGCGGAAAAAGAACATGAGATGATCGGGGAAACCGTTTCCCGACTTGGTCTGGATATGCTCATCGCCATGGGAGAATATGCGGAGAGGCTCGTCGCCGGCGTAAAAAAAGAATCGGGGAAAACGGTCTGCCATTTAGCGCGGAACCCGGAGAATGCGGCCGCCCTTATTCTTGATTACTGCGATAAAGGTGACACCGTGCTTGTCAAAGGATCCCGGGGAATGAAAATGGAGAGGGTTATAGAGAACATCTACAAGAGGTAATTCATGCTCTATTTTCTGCACCTGCTAAAAGACGAGTTTCTTTTCCTAAACGTATTTAAGTACATAACATTCCGTTCATTCGGAGCGGGACTCACATCTTTTCTTCTGTGCGTTTTTCTCGGACATAGACTCATTGAATTTCTCAGAACAGCGCAGATCCAAGAAGTAATACGTAAAGACGGTCCGAGCAGTCACGAACGAAAGGCCGGAACTCCCACAATGGGGGGAATATTCATCGTGATGGCAGTGACGATATCGTCTCTGATGTGGGCAAACCCTATGGTCGACGAGTTTCTTCTGGCATTACTGTTCATGTTAAGTTTTTCCGTTCTGGGATTCTTTGACGATTCCATGAAAATAAAGAAGGGGAAAGGAATGAGGGCCAGGGTCAAGTTTCTTCTCCAACTGCTCATGGGAACGATATTCGTCGTTATATTGTGTTTTAGGGAAAGCGGGGACTTCCTGATGTATTTGCGGGCGGACAAAGTTATTGACTACCCGTCGACCGCAATAGTTTTTCCGTTTATAAAACAGGCGGTGATAAACCTCGGGTATCTGTACGTACCGTTTGCCATCTTGGTGGTCGTCGGGTCTTCAAATGCGGTGAATCTTACCGACGGACTAGACGGACTCGCCATAGGTTCAATCGCCATAGTGACCTCAACTTATATAATTTTCGCCTATCTTGCCGGAAACGTGCAGTTTTCATCTTATCTGCAGATCCCCTATATAGAGGGCGCGGGAGAAATTGCGATATTCCTCGCCGCCGTGGGAGGGGCATGTTTGGGATTTCTCTGGTACAACTCTCATCCGGCTCAGGTTTTCATGGGAGATGTCGGATCACTGTCTCTCGGAGCGGCGATAGGGTTCAGTGCTCTCGTAATAAAACAGGAAATACTCCTAATCGTGGCCGGCGGAATATTTTTCGTCGAGACCCTGTCGGTGATAATACAGGTTATCTCGTTCCGCTCCGCAGGGAAAAGAGTTTTCAGAATGACTCCGCTTCATCACCATTTCGAACTTGAAGGATGGGCAGAGTCAAAGGTTGTGGTGCGCTTCTGGATAATATGCATAGTGCTCTCACTTATAGCTCTTTCGAGTCTGAAGATAAGGTGACGGCGTGGACCTAGAGAAAAACAGATTCCTGATCGTAGGTCTCGGAATAACGGGAAAGGAGACCCTGAGATTTCTCCGCTTCCGCGGGGCAGACGTAAAGGCGGTTGACTCAAGGCAAGTCGGAGAACTCGGACCCGAGGTGGCAAATCTCATTTCCGAAGGAGCTCAGGTGCATTGCGGGCGCAGTTTTCCCGAGTTTTTCCGATGGGCGGACATAATAATTCTGAGTCCCGGGGTGATGTTTTCTCTTCCTGAGGTAATAGAAGCGAAGCGACTTGGCAAAACCGTGATAAGCGAGACGGAATTTTCATGGCGCTTCACATCAAAACCCGTAATCGGCGTAACTGGAACTAACGGAAAGACCACAACGACGCTTATTATTTCCGAAATGCTGAAGCGAAGCGGAATAAAGACGTTTACGGGTGGAAACACAGGAACGCCGTTCGTATCGGTAGCAGGTGCGGACGAAGAGTTCGATTTTCTGCTGCTCGAACTCAGCAGTTTTCAACTTCAGGGAACAGTTGATTTCGCTCCTCACATAGCGGTAATGCTGAACATATCGCCCAATCATCTGGACCACCACAGAAACATGGATGAATACAAGACGGCCAAATTCAGGATATTCGCGAACCAGAGCGAAAGGGACTGGGCTGTAATCAACTCCTCGGACATCGAAGTACTAACCGGTACAGAGGGAATTCACGCCTCTAAAATCTCATTTGCGGGCACAGAAGCAGATGTCCGGTACAGCGGTGAAGAAATAAGATTCCAAGGTGCATCCTTTTATCTTGACAGGACAAAACTTAGAGGAACGCACAACAGGGAAAACATCATGGCTGCGGTGGCGACCGCCACTCTCTGCGGATGCAGCGCGGAAGGAATACAGCAGAGCATAGATAAATTCCACCCCCTTCCCCACAGAATGGAATTCGTACTCAGCGTAGACGGCGTGGATGTCTACAACGATTCCAAATCCACAAGCCCGTCTGCGACTCTGCGCGCCCTCGAGAGTCTGCCGTCTCCTATCGTTTTAGTCGCGGGAGGAAAAGACAAGCGGACAAGTTACGAGTGCCTCAGAGACATTGTAGCGGACAAGGTCAAGGGAGTTGTACTTATCGGGGAAGTCAAAGAGAAAATGCGGGACGAGTTCGGAAGGCTTACGGAGACGGTCTGTGCGGATTCGCTTGAGGAGGCCGCACGCAATGCGCTTGAGATGTCAAGCGCGGGAGACACGATTCTTTTCTCGCCTGCATGTTCGAGTTTTGACATGTTCTCTTCATACGAGCAAAGGGGTGATCTGTTCAGGGAAATCATAAGAAATGTTTGACTTTAAAAACAGAAATTTCGATGTCCTGCTGTTCGGACTGGTACTGATAGTGGCGGGAGTGGGAGCTATAGCGGTATACAACTCGAGTTCCATATTCTCACTTGAGAATTACGGCGACTCCATGCGTTTTCTTAAACTTCATCTTATATACCTCGTTGTGGGCATAACCGTCATGTTGGGCTTCATGCATCTGAACCCTCTTTTTTTAAGGAAACTTGTTTACCCCGGATATCTTCTGGGGCTTGCGCTGCTCATAATGGTACTTGTCCCGGAAATAGGAAAGGAAGTCGGCGGAGGACGGAGGTGGATTTCAGTGTCGGGGTTTCAGTTCCAACCTTCCGAGTTCTGCAAGTACGCGCTGGTTGTTTACATGGCTCATTTCCTGACCAAAAAACAAGGCAAGATGCAGAATTTCTGGGTGGGAATCTTTTCTCCATTGCTTGCGGGAGGCGCTTACGTTGCTCTTATACTCGTCGAGCCCGATCTCGGAACTTCCGTCCTAGTGCTCGCAGTCCTTTTCATAATGCTTTTCGTCGGAAACGCAAGAATCAAATATCTGCTGGGCATCGCAGCCTTGTCGACCATAGCTTTCACAGTAGCCGTGGCGAGCGAGGGATACAGAATGAAGAGAATAATGTCGTTTCTCGACCCTTGGCAAGACCCGCTTGGTTCAGGATACCAAGCCGTTCAGTCATTCATGGCATTTAGTCTCGGAGGACTTTACGGAAGCGGACTCGGCAACAGTTCTCAAAAACTGTTTTTCCTCCCCCAGGCTCACACGGATTTTATCTTTTCCATAATAGGCGAGGAGTTCGGATTCATGGGCGTGATGACTCTTATAGCGTTTTTTCTGGTGATTCTGGCAAAGTGCGTAATGATAGCGATACGGGCGAAGGACCCTTTCTCAGGATATATGGTTTTTGGCTTTACCATGCTGATAATGTTACAGGCAGTGTTTAACATGGGAGTCGCGGTGGGACTTTTCCCGACCACAGGACTCACTCTTCCGTTGATAAGCTACGGTGGAAGTTCTTTGGTGTCAACGCTTGCGGCATTCGGAATTATACTGAGCGTATCAAGATTCCAGACTGAGAAAAAATGAGAGTGGTAATAGCGGGAGGAGGAACAGGGGGGCATCTTTTCCCCGCGATATCGATAGCGGAAGAGGTGCTCGGAAGAAATGCTGAAAACGAGGTGCTGTTTGTGGGTGCGGAAAATGGAATAGAAAAGCAGATTCTTCCCGACAAGGGCTATCGGGTCAGTTTCATAAAAACAAGTGGGATAGTCGGAAAAAGTTTTCCCCAGACGGCAAAGGCTGTGGTTTCCATAATGGGGGCGATGGCGGATTCACTCGGCATACTGCGCAGTTTCAGGCCGGATGCGGTTATAGGAGTCGGTGGATACGCATCCGGTCCCACGCTTCTGTGCGCGGCTATAAATCGCATACCTACTGCTGTATGCGAACAGAACTCCGTGGCCGGACTCACAAACAGAATCCTCTCAAGATTCGTGAGAAAAATATTCATAACTTTCGCGGAAAGCAGAGAGCAGTTGCCGCAGCAAAAAACCATTCTCACGGGAAATCCTGTAAGGCGGAACATCATCCGCGATGCGCAGATAAAGGAGAGTATCAAACGCACCATACCCAATGTGCTTGTGCTCGGAGGGAGCCAAGGAGCTAAAAAACTGAACGAGATTATCCCTGCTGCGCTTGCCGGACTGGGCAAAGAAGTGAACATAATCCATCAGGCAGGGCAGAGATGGATAGAAATCGTAAAAGACTCGTATGAAAAACTCGGAATTGAAGCCGAAGTTTTCGGATTCACAGAAAACATATCGCAGATATACAGAAGAACGGACATTGCCATCTGCAGGGCCGGGTCCGGAACCATTTCGGAAATAACGGCATTCGGAATACCGTCGGTGCTCGTTCCCCTTCCGAACTCGACTCATGACCACCAGACAAAAAACGCCCGTATTATGGAAAGAAACGGCGCGGCGGTGATGATCGAGGAAAAGGACCTCGGTATTGACGGACTTCGCGCCACGATAAAAAAAACATTTGAAGAAACTACGCACGGGCGCATGTCGGCAAAAGCAAGAGAATTTTCAATGCCGGATGCGGCAAGCAAGATAGTGGATGAAATCATAGGTATGATCGCGCGGGAGTTATGTACGGAAAGATAAACAGGATGCATTTCATCGGAATAGGCGGCATAGGGATGAGCGGCATAGCCGAAGTGCTGCTCAACATGGGAGTTGCGGTAAGCGGCTCAGACCTTGCGCAGACCCGCACAACCCGGAGACTTCAATCCTTAGGAGCGGTGATTCATCTCGGTCATAACCCGGAAAACGTAAAGGGAAGCGAGGCTGTAGTCTACTCCTCGGCTATACCGAAGGACAACACTGAAATGGTATTCGCTCTGACGCAGAGGATTCCTCTTATACCTAGGGCTGAGATGCTCGCGGAACTGATGAGACTTAAATTCGGCATCGCTGTCGCCGGAAGTCACGGAAAGACCACAACATCTTCCATGATATCGGCGGTACTGACCCACGGAAATCTGGACCCCACGATAGTGGTCGGGGGGAAACTGCACACTACGGGATCAAACGCTCACCTCGGAACTGGAAAGTTTATGGTAGCAGAAGCAGACGAAAGCGACGGTTCGTTTGAAAAACTATCTCCGGTTGTCACGGTGCTGACGAACATCGACAAAGAACATATGGACTATTACGGAAGCATGCGGTCTCTCTCACGCGCTTTCTCCAGATTCCTCAACAAAATTCCTTTCTACGGACTTGCAGTCTCCTGCGCCGATTGCCGAAAAACCGCCGTGCTCGCAAAGAATTTCAACAGAAGGATTATAACCTACGGAATTACTTCCTCCGAAGCTGACTTAAAGGCTGAAAACATCCGAGTCTCCGAGGACGGAACATCCTTTGACGTCGTCTACAGAGAAAATACTCTTGGAGAGATAAAGTTAGCGGGTCTGGGAACTCATAACGCCCTTAACTCCCTAGCGGCAATAGCGGTGGGCATGGAACTTGACCTGGATTTTGACACGATAAAGCAGGGACTTGAAGGGTTCCGAGGTACTGAGAGAAGACTTCAACTGAAAAGCGAAAAAGGCGGCATAAAGATAATGGATGACTACGGTCATCATCCGAGCGAGATACAAGTTACCATGCAAGCATTGAGAACGGCGTTTCGCCGTGAACCCGTTTTGATTTTCCAGCCTCACAGATTCTCAAGAACAAAGATTCTTTACAAGGACTTTATCAATATCTTGGTAGAAGCCAACCGCCTTTATGTTCTTGACATATATCCGGCCGGAGAAAAACCCATTGCGGGAGTATCTTCCGAGAATCTGGTAAGAGATATCAGAAAAGCCGGTAACCCCGGTGCCGTTTACGTGACTGATACGGAATTTCTTGTAGATGAACTTTCAGAAAATCTGAAACGGGGGGACGTGGTTCTCACATCGGGAGCCGGAAACGTATGGAAGTACGGGGAGAGAATAGCGGAGCGAATAGGATGAGCAGGACAGATTCAGATCTATGCATAGAAACGATCGAGAACTATCCAATGAGAAAATACCTGTATCTCAAAGTCGGAGGCGAAGCGGAACGTCTCGACTATCCGCAGAATATGAACTGTTTCATCAAACTGCTGACGCGCCTTTACCGCAAAGGGGTAAAAACCACAGTGCTCGGAGCGGGATCAAACACGATAATAACCGATCAGGGAATCGGCGGCGTAGTGGTAAGTACCAGAAGACTCAAGAAAGTGACCGTAGACGGCACCCTGATTGAAGCGGAGTGCGGCGCGATGCTCTCGTACATAATGAACAACTCCATCAAAATCGGCCTTACCGGTTTTGAGTTCGCCGCAGGTATACCGGGCACGGTTGGAGGAAGCGTTTATATGAATGCCGGAGCAAACGGCGGTGAGATAAAAGATGCGGTGAAAAAAGTTTTCATATGGCACGAAGGTAAAGAAAAAGAACTTTCGAGAGAACAGATAAATTTCGAATACAGAAAAAGTAATCTGCCGAAGGGCTCAGTAGTGACAAAAGCCATATTTGAACTGCGCCGGGGAAATCGTGCCAGAAGCGAGGAAAATGTAAGAAACTACATTAAATACAGGAATAAAACCCAACCTGTGAAAATGGCGAATACGGGTTCGGTTTTCAAAAACCCCGACAATATCAGCGCGGGGGCGCTTCTTGAAAAACTGGGATTCAAGGGGCGCAGAGTCGGCGGAGCCGAATTCTCGGAGATTCACGCCAATTTCATAGTCAATTCCGGCGGGGCAAGGGCAGCGGACGTAATAGAACTTATTGAAGCCGCCAAACGGGAAGCCATGGAGAAAAGTAGAATAGTTCTGGTGCCTGAGGTGGAAATAATGGGAAGGGAGAGAAAGACCGGGTGAAAATCGTAACCGGAAGACTCCGACTCGCTTTCTTACTTCTGTCCTGCGGAATCGCTTTTTCCGTCATCGGTCCCTCGAAGCATCTTACCGTAACCGAGATCGTTATCTCTGGAAACAGCAGGATAAGTTCAACTGAAATAGTGAAACGCTCGGGAATCCGGGCTGAAGAAACTTCCATTCTGTTTTCAGCATCCGCGGCAGAGCAAGCGATTATGGAGAACCCCTGGGTAGCAGATGCATCAATCAGAAAATCTCTTCACGGAAAAATAGAAATCGCGATTTCAGAACAGAAGCCGTTCTGCATAGTAGTTCCACAAGGAGAAAAACCCTATTACGTAAGCAAAAACGGCAGGAATCTCGGAGAGGCTAACGTGCACTACGGGCTTGATTTCCCATTGATCTCCAGCAGCGATGAGATCGGAGAGAACATGCTTCTGCAGGCAATAGAGATACTTCACCTGTCCAGATCAAGTTCCGTTCTCAGATGGAAAGAGATATCGGAAGTGGTAGTGCAGAAAAGCACAGGAATCAGATTACTGACGACAGACCGCAGACTGATAAATTTCGGAAAAGACAACATGACCAGTAAATGGCGCAAGGTGGAGAGGATAATAGTTCACACTCGGGAGAAAAATCTTGTGGAAAAAGACATAGATATAAGTTCGGGAGATGTGGGCGTAATAAGTTATGACTCGTAACAACAAAACAAACGGCCAGGCGAAAAAGTATTTGCCGCCTATCGTAGGTCTCGACATAGGAACAACCAAAGTCTGCGCGGTTGTCGGAGAACCAACTCTCGGCGGAAGCATAAAGATAGTCGGGTTCGGCAACCATCCCTCGCACGGACTGAAAAGAGGAGTGGTGGTCAACATAGAGAAAACTGTGGAGTCGATACAACATGCGGTTGAAAAAGCTGAACGTATGTCAGGACATGAGATAAAGAAAGTGACGGTTGGAATAGCCGGCGGGCATATAAAGGGGATGAGCGGACACGGCATGGTGACTCTCAGAGATAAGGAAGTAACCCCTAAGGACATCGAACGAGTTATTGAATCGGCAAACGCTCTCCTCATCCCTGCTGAAAGGGAGATTATTCACGCCATCGCACAGGACTATACGGTCGACAGGGAAAGCGGCATAAGCGACCCGATGGGAATGCACGGACTGAAACTCGAGGCCAATGTCCATATAGTCACCGGGGACGTGACTGCGGCACGCAACATAATAAAGTGCGTAGAGATGTGCGGAATGACCTCACTGGACATGGTGCTTGAACAGGTTGCGTCAAGCGAGGCTGTGTTGACCGAGGATGAAAAAGAAATCGGAGTCGCCATGATAGACTTCGGAGGGGGCACCTGCGATATAGCTGTCTTCATAAACGGAAGCATACAATACACTGAAAGCATCACATTGGGTGGAGACCATGTCGACAGAGATATAGCATTCGGCCTATCTGTGCCGCTTCCCGAGGCGAGAAGGCTCAAGGAAGCCTACGGTCTTGCGCTGGCGGATGAAAGCGTAATGCTGAGTGATGAAAGAATAAAGATTGAGACCGCCGCTTCGGGACGCAAACCGAAGCATGTGCTGAAAAGAGATCTTACAAAAATAATTGAACTCAGAATAGAAGAGATCCTTATGCTGATAAGGAAGGAATTTGCGCAAAAGGGGTTCGATGCCTTGCTTCCGGCCGGAACTGTGATCACCGGAGGAGGAAGTAAAATCAGACAGATGGCCCCCCTTGCGGAACATGTGCTTGAAATGCCGGTCCGCATAGGCATTCCTCGCGGGGTTTCCGGTGCGGACATCACCAACGATCCGGCATACGCAACCGGCATGGGATTGATCAAGTACTCAAACCGCAACTCAGGCGCAAACCCATCCGCGGAGATCCTTAAAGAGAAAAATGTTTTTATAAAAATGAAAAGCTGGTTAAACGAGTTTTTTTAAGGAAAAAACACCTAAGGAGGTAGGAACATGACTATTTTTCAGGTTGAAGAAGCCAGGAAGAACTTCGGGAAGGCGAGAATCAAGGTTATAGGCACAGGTGGCGCCGGAGGAAACGCCATAAACACCATGATAGAGAAAGGGCTGGGTGAAGTGGAGTTCGTGGCCGTAAACACGGATGCTCAAGATCTTGACAAATCTCTTGCGTCGACAAAGATCCAGATAGGCGAGTCCTCGACGAGAGGTCTGGGCTCGGGAGGAAATCCGCAGACGGCCAAGGAAGCGGCCACCGAGGATAGGGAAGTTATAAGCGACCTTGTCTCAGATGCCGACATGGTATTTATAACTGCGGGTATGGGAGGAGGTACGGGTACGGGTGCATCTCCCGTAATCGCTCAGATATGCAAGGAGCAGGAAATTCTCACCGTGGCTATAGTAACCAAGCCATTCGGGTTCGAGGGGAAGACAAGGGTGGAAAACGCAAATCACGGAGTTGAGGAACTCAACAAATACGCTGATACCCTGATCGTTATACCGAACGAAAAACTGGCTGCCATACACAAAGTAAGCATACTTGAGGCTTTTCAGAATGCCGATGAGGTGCTCTATCAAGCCGTAAAGGGAATTTCGGATATCGTTACCGGCATAGGTTATATAAATGTCGACTTCGCCGACGTAAGAAGCATAATGTCGAACCACAGCGGCAAAGCGCTTATGAGTTCGGGTTTCGCTCAAGGCGCTAACCGGGCGACGCAGGCGGCGCAGATGGCGATAACGAGTCCGCTTCTCGAAGATGTTTCAATAGCCGGAGCTAAAGGAATCCTGATGAACGTGACAGCCTCTGCGGACTTCGGCATTGAAGAACTCAATGATGCCTGCACTCATATAAGAGAAAGGGCGAATGGAGATGTAGACCTTATCTTCGGTTTAGTTTTCGACGAAAAAGCCAAGGACTCCGTAAAAATAACGGTAGTGGCGACCGGAATAGAAAACAGTATACAGAAAAAGGCGGAGTCCATAATCTCGGAAACTCCGTATACGCCGGAGCGAGAAGAGGATCTTGATATTCCTACTTTTGTAAGAAAACGGGAAATCATGGCGCGCTGAGGATTCAGACTACTTCGGACCTGCCCTCTTCGACAAACGGCAGGTCCACCCTCGGAACATCGATCCACAATCCTTCTATGTCGTAGAACTCCCGAGAAGACCTGTGGAAAACATGCATGACTACATTCACCAGATCAAGCAGTACCCATCTGCCCTCTGAAAGACCTTCGGTCGAGAACAACGGAACTTGCAGTTTTTTGAGTTCTTTCTTTGTAAACTCGACTATTGTCCGCACTCCCCTGTCCGAGTTCGCGCTGCACACCACAAAATAATCGGCCACATCGCTCTTCCCGCCAACCTCAATGACCACCGGGCGTTCGGCTTTTTTCTCCCAGGCAAGCCGCGCCACAAGCAATGCTTTTTCTTTAGACTCTATAGTCGCTTCTCCTAATGATAAAGATCATTTTGCTCTATATACTCCAGAACTTCCGGCAAAACCAAATACTTTACAGAACTCCCCTTCAGCGCAAGTTCTCTTATCTCGGACGAGGACACTCTCATGCCGGATGTGTCCATAAAAAACAGCCGATTAAGGTACGGATGATCAAAAACATTCATGCCCTCCTCGCCGTAAGAATATCGGAAGCCACCACCTAGGGCAAACGATATCCGGTCCGGAGACGGCAAGGTAAATCCCGGACGACGTATAACGACAAAACTCGCATATCTTAAAAGTTCGTCACGGTCCTTCCATTTATTTATTGAAGCGAAAATTTCAGAACCTACTATGAAGTAGTACTCCGTTGACGGGTTGTTTTTCTTAAACCACCTCAGCGTGTCGATGGTGTAGGACGGCGGATCCCTGCGAAGTTCAATGTCGCAAACAGAAAAATGCCGGTTGTCCCTTACCGATATTCTGAGCATGTTCAGTCTGTGGCGGGAGTCCGCAGGGGATGTAGAACTTTTGTGAGGAGAAACCCTGTTTGGAATAAAGATCACTTCAGCAATCCTAAGCCTTTCCCTTATTTCCTCCGCAACTCTGAGATGACCTATGTGCACAGGATCAAAGGAACCTCCTATAAGCCCTACCTTCATAGATATCCCTCCACCATTATCTCCTCGCCGAATCTTCTTATCCTCATGTCGGAAAGCCTCAAAGCGTCCTGTATTGATTCCCTGCCCAAGCCTCCGATCATGCTAACTCCCTCACCTCCGATTATCTTCGGAGAGTAAAAGAACACCACCTTGTCCACAAGCCCCTGCCGGAGAAAACACGCGCTTATCTTGCTCCCGCCTTCCACCAGTACTCCAGATATCCCCATGGACCCTAGTCTCTGAAGAAGAACTTCGGCAGACACGCCGCCCCGCGCGTCTAAGGGGAGCCTCAGAATCTCGGCGCCCGAGTTGCGCAGTTCTTTTTCCCTCGCATATGATGCTCCTTCTCCCGTAGCTATTATCGATCTGGGATGGGTACGGAAAATCCTTGCCTCAGCGGAGATACGAAGGTCCGAGTCCATTATTACGGGAACAGGTTGGCAGTTTTCGGCCCCGACTCCGCGAGCATCAAGTCCGGGGTCATCCGCAAGCACGGTGTTTATACCCACCAGAACCGCATCCGCGTTTTTCCTGAGCCTGTGAGCATATCTTCTCTGTCTCTCACTTCCTATCCATTTGGACTCACCTGTCCGAGACGCTATCTTTCCGTCGAAAGTCGCGGCACACTTAAGAACGACAAACGGTAGTCCCGTGGTTATGCGCTTGTTGAAAAACTCGTTTATTTCCGCACATCGCTTTCCGAGAACCCCGGTCCTTACACTTATACCGTTTCGGCAGAGCATATCAATGCCCTTGCCGCTCACCGCAGGATTGGGATCAATCGCACCCACTATGACTTCCGATATATCTGCGGATATTATCGCGTCTGTGCACGGAGGGGTCAGTTTCTCTTTATGGCAGCAGGGCTCAAGAGTTACATAAAGCGAGGCCCCTTTCAGGGAATTTCCTTTTCTGTTGGCATCGGAGAACGCATCTATTTCAGCATGGGGCAATCCCGCTTTTTTGTGGTAGCCACGCCCTATTATGCGTCCCTGCTTCGCGCATACGGCCCCGACCATCGGGTTCGGGCTCGTATGTCCTTGGCCCTTAAGAGCGAGTTTCAGGGCCTCTTTCATTAAATACGTGTCGTCTACAGAAGACATAACCACCTAATGAAGCGTCTCTTCCCCCGATGAGAAAAGCGCCTTTGCAAACTGCTCGGCGTCAAATTCACGCAAGTCGGAAAGACCTTCTCCAACTCCTATATATTTGACCGGAATGCCCAGACGGTCTGCAATCGCCACCACTATCCCTCCCTTCGCGGTTCCGTCGAGTTTGGTCAGCACTATACCTGTAACCTCGATCGCCTCACTGAAAACTCTAGCCTGTTCCACGGCATTTTGCCCCGTAGTTGCGTCAACTACCAAGAGAACTTCATGAGGAGCGTCTTGAAGCGCACGGGACACCACTCTTTTTACTTTCTTCAGTTCTTCCATAAGCCCCGTGTTTGTTTGAACGCGGCCGGCGGTATCTATTATGAGCAGATCAAGCCCGCGTGAAACACTGGCGTTAACCGCGTCATAAGCCACTGAAGAAGGGTCGGCGCCCATCTGCCCGCGAAGAAACTCACTCCCTACCCGCTCGGCCCAGACGCCCAACTGCTCTACTGCAGCCGCCCTGAAAGTATCGGCCGCGGCGACCATCACCTTCTTCCCTTCCTGAGTAAACCTGTTTGCGATTTTTCCTATGGAAGTGGTTTTTCCCACACCGTTCACTCCCGCGACCATAAATACCGTTGGGTTGCCGGAAAGTTCCGTAACCGGGCTTTCCGCCCTTCTTAAAATGCCGAGAATTTCCTTTTCCAAAACAGCTTTTATTTCCTCCATATCTCCACTTCTGTCAAAACTTACAGATGATGACACATTCTCCCTTAGTTTGGCGGTGGTACTCACCCCTATATCAGACATCACAAGAATTTCTTCAAACTCATCCCACGTATCATCGTCAATCCGCCCGGAGGAAAAAACAGTTTCAAGGTTCTTCAAAATGGATCTGCGGGTTTTCCCGAGGCCGTGGCTCAACCTTGAAAAGAAATCCTTTTCAGGCTCCTGCGGCTGAGTCTCAGGCTTAATAACGAGTGGGGGCTCCTGCTCCTGCGCAGAAGGGGAAACAGGTTCAGTCTCGACAGTCTTTGAAAGCGGTTCTGCAACTTCTTTTCTTTCAGTAACCGCAGACTCGAAAGAAACAACCTCGGAAACCTCCGATTTTTTAGGACTAGGAGGCGGCTCCAGATGCTCTACTTCGGATGGCTTCGGAGCAACAGCGTCGGGACAAGATCCAACCTGATCTTTTTCCAGACTAGTTTCATCATCCGGAGATTTTTCGTCTTTAAGAAAGAAATAGACGATGAAAAACGCAATCACAGCCACGGCAGACGCAACAGCAAGCGCTATGGGGTCCGTATCACTGTATAGAGCCTTGAGCCGGATAATCAGTTCGGTCATTTTCTAGATTCGGCAACCGCTTGAAAACAACTTTTTACCCGTAAAGAAAGGTCCCAGACTTTCGAGGTGCAGTGAAGTCTGCTTGGTTTTCCTCATTCTTTCCACGAGGGCCGAGAGAGGATAGAGATCTCTGCCGAGAATCCCGATCACAAAGTCATTGTCGTTTTTATCAAGACCGTGGCTTGCCAGACGAATGTCCTTCGCATAACCGGCGTCTCCGAACTGAAAACCGATCTTGCCGTGCTCGGCGAGAACAGTCCTCTGTTCTTCGCTTGACAAGGTTTCAAAATTCTTAGCTCTTCTGAGAGGGTACCAAATAGCCCATGCAAGCTCGGGGTCAAGAATTTTACGCATGGGGATGTGGATCAGCGTCTCTTCCAAGTTCTTTTCATAACCAATTGAATATGTTCTACCCATCATCGTATATTCAGGCTTGGTCCGCAAACGAGAGAAAATGGAAGAACTGAGAAATTTCCTCGCCTCGACAACAAAAAAACCCGGGTCCTCGCTCATCATCACTAGCCCCAGCCCCGCGTAATCGTTTGCATCCAAGTAAAGAGACGACTGTATGCGGGAATCTCTAAGTTCGTTTATTAGTCGGGACTCAAGCGAAGAATCAAGTCCTTGGAATGCGAGAAACTGGATGAAAAGCCTCCTGTCCAGAGCGACTGACTGTCCGTCACCGTCGGTCCCCTTCTCGCGCAGGTCAAGTTGACTGTTTCCGTTATTACTCATATCGCATCAAAAACCCGCCGGTAAGTATCTACAATTTGGAAGTCTAACTCAATTTTGCCGTGAAAACTGCGGGTGGAGGACCTGACCCACTGAATCATCACACCTTTATCGGAATTTTTCAAACTGCCTTTTTTGATATTTTACAGGGAGAGGGAGGAACACGACAAAAAATGAAAATCACACGAGACTTGTAAATATGGAATGGTATCCTGGGAACCTCTACTGGTGCATCATGTTCAGAAATTCCGAGTTGCTTTTGGTTCCTCGAAGTTTGTCCAGCAGGAATTCCATAGCATCCGTGGTGTTCATAGGATTTAGTATTTTCCGAAGAAGCCAGATGCGGTTAAGTTCCGATTCATCCACAAGAAGTTCTTCTTTTCTGGTTCCTGATT
Organism: Thermodesulfobacteriota bacterium; assembly: GCA_965204665.1. Taxonomy (GTDB): domain Bacteria; phylum Desulfobacterota_D; class UBA1144; order Nemesobacterales; family Nemesobacteraceae; genus Nemesobacter. Next base: position 290,557 of record OZ242002.1, read on the forward strand.
TCTGAAGATCTATTGCAGGAAACACCCTTTTTTCCGCAAGGCGTCTGTCAAGGTAGACCTCCATGTTCCCGGTGCCCTTGAATTCCTCGAAAATGACCTCATCCATACGGCTCCCCGTATCTATAAGCGCCGTGGCTATTATGGTAAGGCTACCCCCTTCCTCGGTATTTCTCGCAGCTCCGAAAAACCTTTTAGGTCTCTGAAGAGCATTCGCTTCTATACCGCCTGAAAGCACCTTTCCACTCGCTGGAGTCACTGTGTTACTCGCCCTTGCAAGTCTGGTAAGACTATCAAGTAGTATCACAACATCTTTTCCATGCTCAACATACCTTTTCGCTTTCTCAATCACCATGTCAGCAACCTGTATATGGCGCTGGGCCGGCTCATCGAAAGTAGAACTCACCACTTCCCCATTGACTGACCTCTGCATATCTGTAACTTCTTCGGGACGCTCATCTATGAGTAACACGAAAAGTTCGACTTCCGGATGGTTCTCCGTTATAGCGTTGGCTATTTTCTGAATAATTATAGTTTTCCCTGTTCGCGGCGGCGCGACTATAACCGCTCTCTGCCCTTTTCCAACAGGCACAAAAAGATTCATCACCCTTGAACAAAACTCGTCTTTTTTATGTTCAAGATTTATCTTTTCATCTGGATGCAGCGGAACGAGACTCTCAAACGGTGTTCTCTGTCTGCATATCTCGGGGGAGTCGAAGTTGGCCCTTTCTATCTTGAGAAGGGCCAAGTTCTTCTCCCCTTCTCTTGGAAGCCTCACAAGTCCTTTTATCGTATCGCCGGTCTTTAGGCTGAAGGATTTTATCTGGGATTTTGATACGTAAATATCGTCTGGACTGGGAAGATAACTGTACTTGGGTGACCTCAAAAAACCGTACCCCTCAGTCAGAATTTCAAGCACGCCTTCGGCCACTATGGAACCGTGCTTTTCGCTCTGCACCTTGAGCAGGGAGTAGATCAGGTCCTGTTTGGCCATCCTGGTAGCATCTTCAATACCAGCCTTCTTGCTCAATTCCATAAGATCTGAAGGCTTTTTCGCTCTGAGGTCATTTAAGTAAAGCAATTTGCCGTTTCCTTCTCTTTTCCTGGAAACTTCAGAACTAGCCATTTTGGAAACTTTTGCCATGTGGTTAAAGTCCTTGAACCAAACAGTTCAAAAAATCAAATTGAAATCTTTTCGGAGTGTCAGGATCGCAAAAATCTGGATGCGCAAAGAGTTTAAGAACAAAAACCCCTAGCCCGCTACTTTACATTATAACCAAAGCAATGGACTGTCAACCCCAGAGAACCTGTCGGATATTGATAATGCACAACACATCCACTCTACCAGTATCTTTCCCCATCGCTATTCGGCGGTAAGGGCAAACTACCGCCCGAATCTTTAATATCACCCCTTAGACAATATACCAATGAAAAGTAATGTCAAGAACTCGAGCTGATATGCTCTGGAGCGGGCCGGCTTGACCGCCGAAATCGCGTAGGTTTTTCCGTTGCCGAGTGCAGATGTTGGGAGTGTACGCAGACGCTGCGCCTTTCCAGTAGACATAGGTTATTCGCCCACCACTCACAACTGAATTTTCCAAGGGGGAGGGTGGGGCTTCGAGTCGACCCTGAACGGTTTACAACGCGTTCCTGACAGTTATCTGAGACGACCGGAGTCCGAGTCGGTCGCATTGCGACCCGGACAACTCGCCACCGGTCTGCATGTGCATGGACGGCCGGTGCGACTAGCGGAAAATACCCGGTAAGCCGTCGCTGGGGAAACATCCGCTTGGACAGAGCACTCCGGTTTTCTGCCGAGTCTCCCTGCCCCGAGCCCGAAACACGGTCCGAACACCCCGAAACCGCCTCCGACCGACAGCTGCAGAGATTCGTCACTACACATTGAATGTTTCCGACAGACAGGCCGAATCATCATGACTTGACTTGGTATGAGGGGGTAGAATTGGGAAAATGAGGACAGAGTTTGACGACTGGATTTCGTCGAACGACCTGTCCTTGTGAATATTCTGTATGGGAGGTCTGTTATGAAGTTACGTAATTTCTTAATTTTGTTGTTTCTGCTCGCCGTAGCGGTTTTCTCTGCTGCCTGTGAAGGTGATATGGGTCCGGCAGGGAAAGACGGGCGAAAGGAGATAAAGGAGATAAAGGAGATAAAGGAGATAAAGGAGACCCGGGCGAGGATCTGACACCGGACCCCGGTGATCCTAAGTGCGATGTAAGCAATGATCTGAATGTGTTTCAAGGTGTTCTGAGTTATGTCGGAACCGATGACGATGATGTCATCTGCGGGAATGATCAGAGAAACGAAATCTACGGCGAGGACGGTGACGACATCATCTACGGAGAAGACGGAAAGGACTATATATGGGGCGGCGGTAACGATACTCCGGTCTTGTAGAACTCTTCTAATGAGTACACGTTCAACCTCGCAACAAGGAATTCTGAAGATCTTACCTACAGCATAGAGAATGTTTCCGCCGTTTCATTGTATCCGGGCATTGAACAGCATAACAACAACCTTGATTGGACAGGAGATGATCAGGCGAATACCCTCACGGGCGCCAAAGGTGCCGACAAACTCAAAGGTGCCGCAGGAAACGACACCCTTATAGGTAACGGGGGTGCCGATACTCTTAACGGCGGAGCCGGAGCCGACACTTTCGTCATCGACTACGCGCACAGAAACGACAAGGATACTATTACGGACTTTAATGCAGCACAGAATGATAAGGTCCGGTTCAGAGGTTTTCCTGCAGATTCCAGAACGCTGGGCGGTACGGGTATGAACATTTCCGTGGGAAAGGCCGACGGAACGGCTGCTGCCGATGTTGTTCAGGTACAGTCGACCGGTGAAGCGAATACAATCCGTACCTCGCCGGCCCGATATGAATTCGTGGACTGAGTTAATCGGTTCCGGTGAAGTTGCTTCTGCAAAGGAACAACTTTAATGTTCAGTAGATTCCGAATTGCTTTTCTTCAGATCAACCGGGTTCCAGGAGATCGAGACCCGGTTTTTTGCGCCACACGCGGCACCCGCTGAACTTTGAATTACAGCGGCCGAGTACCGCCCTCGACCGAACACTTACATCCGGTTCCAGCACAACAGTCTCATTTGCCCTAAGGAAAATCAAAGATATACTATGCAGTTAGATTCAGTTGAAAAAACTAAGGAACTTATGAGATAATGAGGTAGGTTGTGGAGAATTCGTTATCAACCGGAACAACTGTGATACAACAAAAAAAAGTAATCATTACAAAACAATAATAAGGGATGTTATAACATGGCAGGTCATTCTAAATGGGCCAACATAAAACATAGAAAAGCTGCGGTCGATGCCAGAAGAGGCAAAGTTTTCACCAAGGTCATAAGAGAACTTACGGTTGCTGCCAAGGAAGGAGGAGGAGACCCCGAATCCAATCCTAGACTCCGCACGGCCATAGCCACGGCTAAAAGCAGCAACATGCCCAACGACACCATTGAAAGGGCTGTAAAGCGCGGCACGGGAGACATTGACGGAGTAATCTACAGCGAGGTTTTTTACGAGGGGTACGGGCCGGGTGGGAGTGCCGTTTACGTAAAGACTTACACGGACAACAAGAACAGGACCGTTTCCGAAATAAGGAGGATATTTACAAAACACGGCGGGGGACTCGGCGAGAACGGTTGTGTTGCGTGGATGTTTGAAATGAAGGGAAGGATCGCCTTTGCTGGAGATTCCATAGATGAAGAAATGCTGTTCGACCTGGTCATTGATGCCGGAGCAGATGATGTACGTACCGAGGACAGCGAGGTTGTGGTTGTAACCCCTACAGAAAACTACGAAGATGTCAAAAAAGCAATTACGGACGCCGGAATTGAATATGAATCCGCCGAGGTCACGATGATACCTCAAACAAGCGTCAAAATTGAAGGACGCGATGCCGAACATATGATAAGGCTTATGGAAGCGCTTGAAGATAGCGACGACGTGCAGAACGTTTACGCTAATTTTGACATAGACGAACAACTGCTGGAAGCAATTGGATAATGTATCCGGAATCAGGGTCCTGGGAATTGACCCGGGGTCAAGATCATGCGGCTATGGTATTGTGGACGGGCGGGGAAACCGGGTCAGTTACGTAACCAGCGGAACCATCGTCTCGAACCCACGCAACTCTCTTCCTGAGAAACTGAACGATATATATATCGGGATACTGCGAGTAATTGACGATTACAATCCCACTGTGGTTTCTGTTGAGGAGATGTTCTTCGCGAAAAATGCAAAAAGCGCTATAAAACTCGGTCAGTCAAAAGGAATAGCGGTACTGGCGGCGGCTCAGAGAGGAATCCAAGTAAGCGAGTACGCGCCCACAAGAGTAAAACTCGCTCTTACAGGAAGGGGAAGAGCGGGCAAAAATGAGTTGCAGAAAATGCTTTCTTACATACTAGGCATTGATGGATTCGGGAGCACCGACGAATCCGACGCGCTAGCAATCGCCATATGTCATCTGAATCTTTCAAGGTATGGACTTTTCAATAACTCTGTCCGAAACGGGATGACCAAGCGCAGGAAAAAAAGATTCACTATCAATCCTGATGATATATCTACTTAAAGGCGTTATAGCCCGCAAGGCATCCGACGCCGTCATCGTTTACGTAAACGGAGTGGGGTATGGTGTTACAGTTCCACTCTCGACCTCATCTAATTTAGGAAACATCGGAAGTGAGGTTGAACTGATGATACACACAATTCAGAGAGAAAACAGCATCGAATTGTTCGGGTTTCTTACCGATGCGGAAAAAACAATGTTTGAAAAACTTCTTTGCGTCTCAGGCATAGGACCAAGAGTAGCAAATAACATGCTTTCCAGTATCTCACCAAAGGAATTTGCTGATTCCGTGAGAAAGGGAGACCTCGCGCAAAGGAAAATCCGTGGCATAGGTTCAAAAACCGCAGCAAGAATAGTAAACGAATTGCAGGACAAGCTGGATGATCTCCAGGGAGACCAGGAATCCGAAATGCCGGATGAGATGCTCAAGGATACGGTCTCCGCACTTATGAATCTTGGCTACACTAAAGCGGAATTGGATCTGTTCACCCCGGAGATAATCAAGATAATCAAGACATCGGAATCAATCGAGAATGTGATTCGGGATTCACTCAGAGCAATAAGAAAAAGCTGACAGATGACACAGGACCAGAGAAAAAACATTTCCGCCTCATACGCTGAAGACGACAGGGTTACAGATTCGAGTCTCCGCCCTACCCTACTCGGAGACTTTATCGGACAGTCGGCCATAAAAGAGCAAGTTGCTATATTCATCGGAGCTGCAAGAGCAAGAAACGAGGCTCTTGACCATGTGCTTCTCTCCGGACCTCCGGGACTTGGCAAAACCACCTTGGCAGGCATATTCGCAAATGAACTGGGGGTGAATCTATACATCACATCCGGTCCGGTTCTTGAAAGGACCGGAGATCTGGCCTCAATGCTTACAAACCTTGCCGAGAAAGATGTTCTTTTCATCGATGAAATACACAGAATGAACAAAGTTGTTGAAGAGTATCTCTACTCGGCTATGGAAGACTTTAACATTGACCTTATGATAGGAGAGGGGCCGACGGCGAGATCGGTAAAAATAAATCTCAAAAAATTCACTCTTATCGGAGCTACAACCAGAACAGGGTTGCTTTCTTCTCCTTTCCGCTCGCGGTTCGGATTGGAGTTGAGACTTGATTACTACATGACGGAGGAACTATCGGAAATAGTGAAGAGGTCCTCGGCGATTCTGGGAGTCAAAATAACGGATGACGGCGCGAGAGAGATGACATCACGAGCCAGAGGCACTCCGAGAATAGCTAATCGGCTTCTCAAAAGGGTGCGGGATTACGCTCAGATGAAGTCTGACGGAAGAATAACCGAATCCGTGGTCTGCGATGCGCTTTCAATGCTTGAGATCGACTCGAAGGGTCTTGACAGCCTTGACAGAGCCATACTCACAACCGTGATTGAAAAATTCGGCGGAGGTCCGGTAGGAGTAGAAACCATCTCGGCGGCGGTCAGCGAGGCAAAAGATACAATTGAAAACGTCTATGAACCTTTCCTGATAAGAGAGGGATTTATAGAAAAAACTCCTAGAGGAAGAAAAACTACCCATCTCGCCTACGAACATCTCGGACTCCATTCCTCATCGAAACAAGCGAAACTTTTCTAGCCTCGACGGTCAAGAAACAGAAGCGTGACTAATCAAGAGGTATTTCTCTTATAAACTCATCCCAATGATTGCTGGAGATGGAGTCTATTATTTTTCTTGGCTGACTGTAGCCGGATTCTTCAGGAAACATCTTTTTATAGACCTCGTCCCTTATCTCAAGCCACCTGTCTATTGCCGCATAGTTCTTGAACTTCACAACGGTTTTATAGGTCCACAGCGGTTCTATGGTGTGTATCCTCTGTGAATACATCCTGTAATCATCTGTGATGATGCCCTTGACTTTCATTTCCTGCCAGAACGGAAAAAGACGAGTTTTGTATACTCTGAGAAACTCTTCTTTATTACCTTCCGAAACCGTATAAAAACTCTCCTCTATCACTTCCGCCCGCAGAGATCCAGCGGACAGAAACAGGAAAATCGTTAACAAAAACACAGAAACACAATATTCTTTTCTCATCTTGGTCCTCCAAAACGTGTCTTGCCGCATTATACGGCATACGCTTGTCTGCAATTTTACCCGACCACTCACGATATTTAATTCAGAAAAACAGTTATTATAGTTGCGGTGTAGTTGTTGTCCGTTTTCAATCTGCAACCGATGCTAATCCAGAACTTGAACACAACCCGGACAGATCCGGTATAATCCGCAAGCGGAACGGAACTCACTTATCCATCGGAGGACCTCTTCTATGAACCCCTTTTCGGAAGGCACGCAGAATATTCTTATGATGCTTGTGGGCACAGGACCTGTAGTAAAGATGGTGTTGCTTGCGCTGGTCGCAATGTCGATTATTTCATGGGCAATCATTTATGCGAAATTTCGCCTTATAGCCAGTTCATCAAAAAAATCCGAAGAGTTTCTTGATCTATACAACTCCAGCGGAGATATGAAAACTCTTCTTTCCTACTCTGCCGGAATCGGCGGCCCTGTTGCAGAAATCTTCAGAACAGGTTACTCGGAAGTCGTAAAAACAGAGAAAGAAAAGAAAAAACAGAGTGAACTAAGAGACGACAGCGGAAACGGTTTCTCCTCTTTTTCTCCCAAATCCACGGAACTTGTGGAAAGAGCCATTAGAAAAACTATGGCGTCCGAGTGCTCGAACCTTGAGAAGTCCTTAGTGTTTTTAGCAACTACTGGCAGTTCCGCTCCGTTCATAGGACTTTTCGGAACCGTATGGGGAATAATGAATTCTTTTATAGGAATTGCGGGAAGCAAAGGCGTACCCTCGCTTGAAGTAGTGGCTCCCGGAATCGCAGAAGCTCTCATAGCGACCGCAGTAGGTCTTGCCGCCGCCATTCCCGCTACCGTGGCGTACAATTACTTTACAAGCAAGATACGGGCTATGGAGGTGGAAATGGAAAATTTCTGCGCCGGGTTCCTCAACGCTACGGAAAGGTATCTCAACAGATGAAGGAATCTTTCCAGTGAAATCGGGCAAACTTTATTCACCAGCGCGCAGAAGTTCAATTCTTTCAGAGATAAACGTCACTCCTTTTGTTGACGTGATGCTGGTTCTACTGATCATATTCATGGTCACAACCCCTATACTTTATCAGGGGGTCAGGGTGAATCTTCCGCAAACCGAATCCTCCGAGATTCCGGCAAAAAGTCAGAAAAGAATAACCATAACTCTGACCGAATCTGGAACTGTATTCGTTGAGGATTCAGAATTCAATATTTCCGAAATTGGAAGCGCCGTCAACTCTATTATAGAACAGGAAAAAATTGAATCAGGAAATGAACGGGTTTTCCTAAGAGCAGATAAGTCGGTTGACTACGGAATGGTGATGACCGTCATAGACGAACTTAAAAAGGCTGGTATTGAAAAATTAAATCTGGTCACGGAGTCTGAAGGAAGATACAAAATAAAAACGGATACATAAGAAATGAAAGGAGAAGAGAATCATTTCAGCATGGGAGTTCTTGTTTCTCTGATTCTTCATCTGGCAATAATAGGTCTGTTGACCTCAGCAGTCAACATGACCAAAGAATTCCCCCTTGAGCCCTCCGTGGAAATATCTCTTGCCGACTACGAACAATTTGTAGAGAAAAAGAAACCGCAACAGAAAGAATCCACTCCGAACCCAAAAACTAGTAAAACGAAACCAAAGAAACCGGATAAAAAAAAGAATGAGAAAAAACCACAGCCAAAAAAGAAGCCGTCATCTACTAAGCCGACGAAACAAGAGTCTGTCATACCATTAAAAAAACAAAAAGAGTTATCCGAGGAGATAAAACCTGAACCCGCAAAACCGCCTGAACCTGTGGAACCCGAACCTGAATCCGCAAGATCACCTGATACACCCGAAAATCTCTCTGAAGAGACAGGTAGATTGAAAAAAAACACCGAGTCCGAAAAAAAACAGGTGCTGAGGAAAATCAGAAAAGAATCTGTACTTGAGACACTGAAAAAACCAACTGAACGAGATGGTCCGCAGAAGATTTCTTCTGGAAAATCTAGATTCGTTCCTTCCAAGCCTCATGTCACCTCAGAAAAAACCAAGAGAGGGATCGTCTCTCTTGTGCTTGATGTCTACTACAAAAGTATATCGAGACAAATAGAGAAGACCCTTATTCTGCCGCCTGATGTGGGTCCGGAATCTATACTCTCGGCCACAGTGAGTTTTTACATGAAGGCGACCGGATATGTGTACGATGCGAAAATTGATAGAAGTTCGGGAAATCAGAGATTTGATTCCTACTGCATAAGAGCCGTAAATATATCATCTCCTCTTCCCGCTCCTCCGGTTGAACTTGCTGACAGAATAAAAACAGAGCCGTTTATTATCCCCTGCGAAAGCAGTAACTGAACCGGCATGAAACTCATACTCGTAAGACACGGAAAAACTGACTGGAACGAGGTCGGAAAATGCCAAGGAATAAGCGATGTTCCGCTAAATTCCCGAGGCGTTGAACAGGCAGAGAAAGTAGCTCTTTCCCTCAAAGATGAAAAAATCGGCCGCATATACTCAAGCCGTCTCAGCAGGGCAAAAACCACAGCCGAGAAAATCGCGGCCTATCACTCAATTGAGGTGAGCACCAGAGACGACCTGCGTGAAATGAATCAAGGGATTTTTGAGGGACTTGATTTCTCTCTTATCCGGGAAAAATATTCCGATATACTTCAGCATTGGCGCTCTGACCCGGAAACTCTGCAGATTCCCGGTGGAGAGACGCTTGCGAGCGTTCGGAAAAGAGCTCTTACCGCTATTGATGAAATCATAGACGGAGACCAAACAGAAATCACAGTAGTCGTAAGTCACAACCTTGTCATAGGCTTGCTTCTTTGCAGTTTTGCGGGCAGGAATTTGAAGCGGTTCCGCGACTATATTGTAGACGAAGCATCCAAAAGCGTGGTTGAAATGCGTGGCGAAGAATTCTATATATTATCGGTAAATGACACGAGACACCTAAAGTAGATAATCATCTCATATCAGGATTTCTACAGCTTTTATGATGAAAGAAGAAATAACAAAAATTATAGAAGCCGCCATGGATTCGTTAGAGTCGGTAAGTTGCGGTAAGAAAACAGAGTTTGAGGTCTCAGTACCGAAGAGAAAAGAGTTTGGGGATTTTTCCACCAATGCAGCTCTTGCGGTAGCGAGTTCTACAGGAGAGAATCCACGAAAAACTTCGGAAAAGATAGCCGAGGCATTGGAAAAACTGCAAACTGATTTCATAGAAAAAATTGAGATAGCAGGACCGGGATTCATCAATTTCTTCGTCAACGAAACCATATTTGAATCAGCGTTGAGGAAAGTTCTCCACTTAGGCAGTCGGTACGGGTCTTCTGAAAACGGCCGCGGAGAAAAAGTACTAGTGGAGTTTGTCAGCGCAAATCCCACGGGCTATCTCCATTTCGGTCACGCGCGAAATGCGGTGGTAGGAGATTCTGTGTGCAGAATACTTTCCTTTTCCGGATACGAAGTAACTAAGGAATTCTATATAAACGACGCCGGTATGCAGATGGAAATGCTTGGTGAATCAGTCCACTGTGCGGTTGAGCGGTTACGCGGAGTAAAAAGAGAACTTCCCAAAGACGGATACCGTGGTGATTACATACACCATATAGCCGGTAAAATAGAAAAATCCGGGGGGATTCCACGGAAGGATGAAGAAGATGAGACCGCGGCGCGGGTTCTCTTCTTCTGCAGGGAGTTCGCCTACTCAACTCTTCTTGAAGAGATAAAAAGAGACCTTTCAGACCTGCGCGTAGACTTCGACAACTGGTACAGCGAGAGAGACGAAATACACAATTCGGAAGGAAAACAGACAAGAATCGAACATGCGCTACAGGCACTCAGGGAGATTGACGCGCTTGAGGAAAAAGAAAACGCGCTCTGGTTCAGGGCTTCGCTTTACGGAGATGATAATGACTGGGTAGTGATAAAGAAAGACGGCACCCCTACATATTTTCTTTCCGATATAGCCTATCACATGGACAAATATTCAAGGGGATTTTCAAAACTGATAAACATATGGGGAGCTGATCATCACAGCCACCTATTTCGTCTTAAAGCATCAATAAAAGCCCTAGGAGAAAACGAGTCTTCTTTTCTAGTACTTCTTATTCAATTCGTCAGGCTTATAAGAGACGGGAAGGAAGTATCAATGTCGAAAAGGTCTGGAGAGTTCGTCACAGTTCGAGACGTGCTGAGCGAGGTCGGGTGTGATGCCACTAGGTTTTTTCTACTGATGAGAAGTTCAGACAGCCATCTTGATTTCGACCTTTCACTTGCAAAAGAGCAATCAAATGAAAATCCCGTCTATTATATCCAGTACGCAAACGCGAGGATTTCAAGCCTCTGTAGAAACTCGGAAGAGAAGGGAATATCGGCATCTGACAAACACCTTCACCTGCTCTGTGAAGATGCGGAACGTAGTATGATTAAAAAAATTCTCAGGTTCCCTGAAACAGTCCTACTTGCATCTGAATCATTCTCTCCTCACAAAGTAGTATACTATTTACAGGATATAGCTTCAGAGTTTCATTCCTACTACAATAAAATCAAGATAGTGGACCAGGAAGATGTCAACATGGCATCAGCCAGGCTATATATGGCGTTGTGCATACAGGTGGTTATAGAAAACGGTTTAAATCTTCTGGGAATAAACGCCCCGCGTAAAATGTGACTATGCAGAAAAAAGAGAAAAATCCTAAGGCAGTTCTACCATCCTTCATTTTTTTAGTGGTTTTTGGACTGGTATTTTCGCTGGGAGTCGTTGTGGGAAAAAAATTCATACCGGTAGAGCAGACCACAGTCACCGAACAACCGGATGTTTTCACAGATATAAACTCTGCGCAAAAACCTCAGGACGAATCCTCAGATCAAGATGAACAGCAAGAACCTTCAGCGCAGGAGGGGAACCTTAAAGAAAAACCCTTAAAAGATGATTCGATTGGAGCCATGATCAATCCGGAACATAAATACACGATCCAGGTCAGTTCCTTTCAGAACAAAAAGATCGCCAGTCGTACGGCAAGATTTTTCAGAGACAAAGGCCATCCTGCATTTATAACAGAATACTCTCCTTCAGAAATCATTACTTTTTACAGGGTGAGAATAGGAACCTTCGAATCAAAGGAAGCCGCGAGAGCATACGGCAATGAAATAAAGAAAAAGGAAAGAGATTTTAGGTTCTACGTGACTGTCAACGACTGAAACGTAGAACACGACGGATATTCGGTTGCGTCGCGAATAGACTATCAGGCAATTGAGACTGTGAAAGTATTGAGAGAAAGGTCGTTAAAGAATAAATCTACTGTCAGGAATGCATCTGTTTTTTTGAAGAAAGAGGTTGAAAATCTTCTAAGATAGTGTGTAGTTGTACTTTGGAAAAGAAACGATATCAACACCTAACTGCTTGTAATGCAGGGATAATTATGCCGCTGTATTGGCCGAGGAGAGAGGGAAATGGAAGACAAATCAGATTCGGTAAAAACATCTCGGTTCTGAGGGCTACGCTGAACAATGCAGAATCTCAGAATATCTTCACAGTCTCAATTTATAGGTTATTATTTTAACGGCGTGATGAAAAACAAAGAAACAGACATCAATCCTGAACTGAACGACGAAAGATCGAAGACCGGGAAAAAACCGGAGTCTTCAGAACTTCTTTCAGGTGGTTTGAAATCCTGGTGGATTTCTCTTATGAGTCCTGTGGAGAACTTTCTCATAGAGAGAAGGTTTTTGCCCAACGTACTCACTATCACCACTCTCGTAGTTTCTGCTCTGGCCGGTTGGTTTTTCCACTTGGGGTTGGTTTTCATGGCCGGAGTCTTCCTCCTTGCCGGGTCAACATTCGATATCTTCGATGGTCGGGTGGCGCGAGCCCAAGGACTTAATTCTCCCAAAGGGGCCTTTTTTGATTCCTGTGTCGACAGGTACTCAGAAACGCTTATCTACTTGGGTTTACTCAGTTTCTTCCAAGACACTTTCTTCGTCTACATAGTCTTTCTTATACTGAGTTGTTCAATGATGGTGAGTTATACAAAGGCTCGGGCCGAGGGGTTGGGAATTGAGTGCGAAGTCGGGATAATGCAGAGAACGGAAAGAGTTGTCTACCTAGGGGTTTTCTCGACCTTTAATTTCCTCGGTAACGCAATCACTTTCATGTTTGGGGTAGGAAGCGGGGACTATATGCTCAAATTCGCCGTGATAATTCTTTTCGTGTTTTCCTTCTACACATCAGTCCAGAGAATGACTCATGTGATGAAAAAGATCGACGAGAAGGAGGACAACATAAAGTAGTAGATCCGACCAAGTAGAACTTCACTTAGAAGTTCTCTCCCTTATCCTGCTGGCCTTCTTTGAAAGACCTCTGAGATAGTAAAGTTTAGCTCTTCTCACCCTGCCCTTTCTTTTCACTTCTATTTTTTCTATAAGCGGGGAGTGTACGGGGAATATTCTCTCGACTCCTATGCCGTATGAGACCTTCCTCACGGTGAAAGTTTCCCTGAATCCAGAGCCTTTCCTAGCTATCACAATACCTTCAAATACCTGTATTCTTCTCCGCTCGCCTTCCTTGATATTGTAGTGAACCGATACCGTGTCTCCAGGGCGAAACTCCGGTACATCCTTTTTAATATATTTCTCTTCAATTTCCGCGATAATTCCCATTTATCCTCACTTGCCTCTAAAACCTGATATAAAGATGCCCATAACTCCACCGCAACCACTCTGAAATATTATACAGATCCCACACAGAGGATTTTCAATATACAGAACCTCTTTGAGATTGTCAAAATATCAGGAACGGTGAAAGTGCTCAAACTCCGCAACGAAGTAATCTGTCAAGCACTATTGCAGCGGCGCTCCTTACGGATAGATGGTTAAATTCCCTATAGCCGCTTATCGGTTTCAGCACATAATCCGATCGCCTCATAATTTCCTCAGAAAGACCCCAACCCGTACCGAAAAGAATAAGAAAAGAGTCTTCATTTCTGAATATTTCCTTCCTAAGTCCACGATAACCCGTCATTTCACCAAAAAAGCGGGCGTCTGTCGCGACCAGCTTGGGCTTTTTCCCTTCGGCATGCTCTATGCTTCGTACCACTTCTTCAAGAGATGCCGTTATGCTTACAACTTTGAAAGCCTCGCTTTTGGTCTCGTTAAAATTTTTTCCAGCTCCACTAATCCAGTGATCCTTGAGTATCTGCGCGAGACGCCTCTGCTCAACCACCGGATTTACAAGAAAGAATTTCTTTACTCCGTATGCTGTAGCATCCCTGGATATATCGTGTACGTCCATGCTTTTAAACGCCGTTGAAACGATTTCAAGACGAGTGTTGTATACAGGATAATGAACAAGGGCTATGTATACGTTGAAATCCGGAGGGTCTTCCACCTTGAGTCGATTTAAGAACCCGTTTTCCTCAGCGGAGAGATCAGCGTCATCAAGAAGACCATGAGCTGAAATAAAGGTGCTTCTTATGCTTTCCCTTCTTCTCCATCTATTTATCTCTCCGTGATTTCCGGAAAGAAGAACCGGAGGAACTCTTTTTTTTTCGTATATTTCGGGTTTGGTGTACTGGGGATACTCCAGAAGTCCATCTATGAGCGATTCAGAAGCAAGAGATTCCGCGTTTCCCAGAACCCCAGGCAGGTATCTCGACACCGCATCCACTATAATCGAACAGGCATACTCTCCTCCCGAACTAACGTACTTTCCAGTTGATATGCTCATATCAACATAAAGATCGCTCACCCTTTGATCCACGCCTTCATAGCGACCGCAGATAATTATCAACTGCTGATACTCACAAAGTTCCTGAACCATATTGTCGCTCAGTTCCTCTCCCCTAGGAGTGGTGAGGATCACTGCAGACCTGCATTCCTCTTTTTTAGCACTCGCAACGGCATTCCCTATAGGAGCGGCGGTCATGAGCATTCCACTTCCTCCGCCATAAGGAGTGTCGTCTGTTCTTCCATGCTTAAACGGAGAGTAATCCCTGAGATTGTGGACATTTATCTGCAGAGCGCCGGACTTGACCGCCCTGCTTATTACTCCAAAGGAGAAAACAGAATCAAAAAAACCGGGAAAGATCGTTATCAGGTCAAATCTCATCACACATGTCGAAAGTTCAGTCAAAGAGCCCTTCTATGGGTTCCACGGTTATAGTTTTCCGTTCAAGATCAACTCGTGTTACAAATTTTTCAACAAAAGGAACAAGAAACTCCTGTTCTTTCGACATGCCCTTTATCACTAAAATGTCATGTACCCCGGAATCAATAAGTCTGCTTACCTTTCCAATATCTTCTCCATCGGAAGTCAGCGCGGAAAGCCCGATCAGATCCGTCCAGTAGTACTCATCTGCGCCGGGGGGATCAAGGTCATCCCTTGAAACCAGCACCTGCAGATTTACAAGGTCGTCCGCCGCCTCCGGGGTATCTACTCCCCGCAGTTTCAGAACACCTGTATTTTTGTGGATTTTTATTCGGGTTATGTCGAATCTGCGAAATTCAGTCTGCTCCGGAATCCCCACATATACCTTCCGGGCTCTGGAAAGCGTTGAAGGATTTCCACCAAAGGCAAGCATTCTGACCTCACCTCTAAGACCGTGTCTTTTCGTTATCTTTCCATAAAGCACAAGTTCCGGTTTCTCTTTTATGTGCAATGCTACTCAAGTATCTCCAAAACAACTCGTTTCTTCGCCTTAGCAGCAGCGGCATTAAGAATACTTCGGATCGCTTTGGCAGTCCTTCCCTGTCTTCCTATCACCTTGCCGAGGTCTTCGGAAGCGACTCTGAGTTCAATAACGGCGGTCCGCTCACCTGCCATCTCGATTACTTGAACCTGTTCGGGATCATCAACAATCGACTTGGCTATGAATTCAACAAACTCCTTTAACTGACTCACTTAGGTGACACCTCCTGACACCCGCACATATCGCGCTCTCGTTTATCCGGTAAGGGAAAACACGCTAGGTAGCCTGAGATATAAGCCTGCTTACTCTTTGCGTAGTCTTGGCGCCGTTATCAATCCACGCCTGAACTCTGCCGGTGTCTATCTTGAGCTCATGCGGTTTCTTTCTAGGATCATAATATCCCAATATCTCAAGGAACTTTCCATCGCGCGGAGATCTGATGTCCGCGGCTACTATCCTGTAAAACGGCCTTTTCTTTGAACCTACTCTACTCAACCTTATTTTTACCAAACTGCTGCTACCTCCTCAATGACCGACCCAACTCGCCCATCATCTGAATTTCATCATCCTGTTCGCTATTCTACCCATTTTCCCCATGTTTTTCATCATATTTTTCATCTGTATATAGTTTTTTATCATTCGGTTGACATCCACAACGTTAGTTCCACTGCCTCTGGCTATTCTTTTTCTACGGCTACCATTAAGGATCCTATGATCCTTTCTCTCGGGTGGGGTCATCGAGTTTATTATCGCAAGATTTTTCTTGATTTCTTTTTCCGCTCTGCTTACGGCCTCGGGGTTGTCAGCGACCTTTTTCATTCCCGGAACCATGTGCGCTATATTTTCGATGGAACCAAGTTTGGAAATGGCCTCTATGGACTCTTTGTAGTCTTCCAGAGAGAACTGTTTTTTCGATATTCTCTCGGCAAGTTTTTTTGTCTTCTCCTCTTCAAAAGCGTCTTCCGCCTTCTCTATGAAACTCAGCACATCGCCCATTCCCAGTATTCTTGAAGCTATTCTTTCGGGATGAAAGACCTCAAGAGCATCGGACTTTTCCCCAGTTCCGAAGAATTTGATAGGTTTGCCGGTCGCGGCTTTTATTGAAAGCGCGGCCCCTCCCCTAGCATCGGCATCCATCTTGGTAAGAATCACCCCGTCAAGGTCAAGAGCGTCTTCGAAACCCTGGGATGCATCTACGGCATCCTGTCCGGTCATGGAGTCAGCGACAAGCAGAACTTCGTGAGGTCTGACTGCTTTTTTTATCCTTCCGAGTTCACCCATAAGTTCATTGTCAATGTGAAGCCGTCCGGCGGTGTCCAGGATCACCAGGTCCGCGCCGACTGCCGTGGCGGAAGAGACTGCGTCCGCACAGACTTTCACAGGGTCTTCCCCCGCAACAGTGTCGTATACATTCACATCTATTTGTTTGCCGAGCAGTTTCAACTGCTCTATGGCGGCGGGTCGGTAAATATCCGCCGGGACTAGAAGAGGAGTTTTTCCGTGGCGGTCCTTAAGGAATTTTGCGAGTTTAGAAGCCGTCGTAGTTTTTCCGGCTCCCTGCAGTCCCACAAGCATTATTATTGCTGGAGGAGAAACGTTGAGATTGAGGGGCTCATTCTCGCTGCCGAGAATTCCAGTGAGTTCCTCGTTCACTATCTTTATGAACTGTTGTCCGGGATTGAGACTTTTTTCAACCTCCCGGCCAAGAGCCCTCTCCTTAACAATTCCTATGAACTGACGAACAACCCTGAAGTTAACGTCAGCTTCAAGAAGGCTCAGGCGAACTTCTCTCAGCGTATCCTCTATGTTCTTTTCACTGAGTTTTCCGTAGCCCCCTATTTTCTTCAGAGTGGAACCGAGTTTTTCAGATATTCCTTCAAACATTTTCTTTATGCGTCTTCGGAATCAAAGCTCTCAAGAATACGAGGATTATCTGTCGTGCGGGCAGGATCACATTAAACACAAGGCCTTTCAACAGAAAACAACCCCCCCCTCTTTTTCTCCCGTCTGTAAAACAAAATCTGATCCCATACGGTCCACTCGTCAAATCCGGCGAGCGCCGACGGATTAGATTATCGCCGGTACCACTGGTTAATATTCCACAGTGAAGAATCCCAGTCATTTGGACGGACCCCCTTAAGGTCCTTGCTAAAAGCCGATACTATGGCGCGATGAACTAGCGGAATCACCACATAGTTCTGTATTAACAGGTCATTCATCTCAATGACCAGTCTCTCCCGCTCTTTGCCGATGGGAGCCTGCGTCAATTCCCGGTATAAATTGTCATACCGTTCATTTGACCAACGGGATATGTTGTTGCTCAACCAGTTGTTTTCAGAACTTGTAATCTCACTTGTCTGCCAAGTCGCCAGATAACTCTGCGGGTCAACTGACGGTGCTCCTCTAGTGTACATCTGAATGTCAGCGTGGAATCTCCAAAGGTTGTCTGGATTTTCGAGATTGTTGCTGAAGAAAACACCCCCGTCAATACTTTCAATCTTAGTTTCCACTCCTATCTCCCGCCACCATCCCTGAATCAGTTCTTGGGTCTTCTGACGAACGGGGTTAGTGGATGTCCGATAGACTATCTTAAGGCTTTTCCCCTCTTTTTGACGGATGCCGGCATCGCCGACAATCCAGCCGGCATCGTCAAGCAACATGTTCGCTCCGTCTATATCTTGATCCAAACAATTATCATTATTGGGCGAGACATACTGTGCCGGCGCCGCGAGGAGATTACAGACAGCCTTGCCGGTCGCACCGTACAATTGTTGAGCGATATGGTTGCGGTCAATGGCCAAGGACAAGGCTCGGCGTACGGCTGTTTCAGTAAGGAAAGGATGAGGATTTTTACCGTCCGCCCACTCAGATGGTTGCTTTCCCGAAGCCGGGTCCGGCTCAGGGTCAGTGAAATTGACCACCAGTTGTTCAACTTTGGCGGCGAAAGCGGGTCTGACTGTTCCCTTGCCGGTTTCCCGTAAGATCGTAGAAGGATCTACCTGCAGATTCCAAGCGTAATCCGCTTCTCCCGTTTCCAAGACGGCACGGGCCGAGGTCGCCGCATCCCCACCTCCTTTTATAACCACTCTGGAGAAAAGTTGGTCTGACTCACGGAATTTTTCATTGATCTCGTAAGTAAGTACGGATGAGGTCTGCATTTCCGATTCACTGACCGTGAAGTCCGTGATTTTATAAGGTCCCGTACCGACGGGATACATGTTTTCCGTACGACACCCTACGGCTGCCTCTCCAAGGCAGTTCTCAAACTGGGCTTTTTGTATCACAGGCGACGAAGCCCCGACGAAAAGAGTGTACGGGTAGACTACGGGAGAAACAAAAGTGATTTTGACTCCGCGGGACATTCCAGCAACGGGTTCCACGCTCTTTGTCTGACCGCAGACAGTTTCGGTCGCCGGCAGAGAGCATAGGTATTTGTGAGTGAATCTGAGATCCTCAGCCGTGAGAGCAGTGCCGTCGGACCAGAGAATTCCTTCTTTGAGTTTCCATGTAATTGCGGTCATGTCTCGCGAGACTCCGCCGTTTTCCACGGTCGGAATTTCTTCAGCTAAGCGGGGGGACAACCTCCCCCGTTCATCGTAATTAGCCAGTGGCTCCAGTACCAATGCGCTAGCGTCAACATCTTTGAGTCCTCCCCCGGCAAGATAGGGATTGGCGATAACGGGAGCCTGCCAGTAAAGTATGTTCAGCCTTTTATCTTCATCATCTCCGCAGGAAACTATAAAGAGTTCCATAAGGACCACTGTCGAAACTAAAAATGTTTTCTGATATCTCACGTAAATTCCTCGTTGCTGTCCCGACAACTACATTTCGGATACATCTTATCGGTGCTTGCAATTATCTTTGCTGCAAAGCCTGAAATTACGGATGTGAGCGACTATCATCACAGAAGACCCCAACACGGTTAACATCGCCTCTTTGCTTTCTGTCGTAATAAAAGCTCCGATAAAAAGTAGGGAAAGACCCGAAATTCCTGCTAATACTACACTGAAGTCTTTGTGTCGCCGACATCCAAGAAACAGTGCCACGGTACTTGAAGGGATAATGACTAGTAATAAGAATTCATGAAAAACCTCTTGAAAAACATATATGGAACTTATGACGGGAAACAATACTAGCAGTACAGGTGCCAGCAGGCAGTGAACAAAACAGATTCCCGCAATGGATATTGCAAAGGAGTCAGTAAACTTCTGAATATATCTCTTGCTCATTGCATAACTTCTCCTAATTGTATACGCATATGGCGACCAATCTCTGAAATTCGCCTAAACGGAATTTTCCGTCCACAATTTAGTCCGCCCATTAAACTTCGAAGTGCAACACTCGGGACTGGTGTTGCTCCGTTCTGATAAGATTTTCGGATAACTTTACCATGTCTGTTTCTTTGTGCGAATTCATGCGCAGATGCGCATGAAAATTCTTCGGATTCGGCACGACTCTCCCCATGCGGCTCACAATGCGGGCGCACCTGCCCCGTTCCGTCTCTCTGATTCTTTCTCCGTCCGACGACACCATTCCGAAGAACGTAATCAGTATCTGTAACAGCCGGATTACAGAGCCGTGCCTTCACCGCAACCTCCTGCAGACTCTCCGTCCGCACAGCGACAAGGGCTGTCAGGTGCCGACCGGTTCTTCTATGGGACTCTCTCTCCGTTCCGGCGCTTCGTGAATCACCTCATACGGCGTTCTGAACCCCGGAATCTTCCACGGACGATGATTCAGCAGGTCTTCCACCCCTTTCACCTCCGACTTGCTCAGTCGGCTCAGATCAGTCCCCTCGGGCCGGTACTGCCGAATCAACCCGTTGCCGTGTTCGTTCAGCCCCCGCTCCCATGAATGATACGGCGTAGTGAAATAAAACTCCGCTCCCGGAGCTTTTTTCGATACTTTCTCGTGGTCGGAGAACTCCTTACCGTTGTCCGACGTCATCGTCGGACACAAACTCTTCCAGGACTTCAACTTCCTCTTCATCGCCGCACTCACTCCCTTCGCAGTTCTGCGTTTCACCCCCTGCAGCAAAGAGAATTTCGATCTCCGCTCCACCATCGTCACCAAAGCTCCGCGATGCTCACCGCCTACTATAGTGTCCAGCTCCCGGTCCCCGAACCGACTCTTCTCATCCACCACCGCAGGCCTCTGCGCTGTATCCACCCTGTTCACTATCACCCCCCCCCCGCCGTCCCGCCCGACCCTTCACGCGACGGTTGTACTTCCTGCCTCCATAGCCGGACGATACAACTCTCCTCCCTGCCCGCGGTCCCGCCTGATGTATCGATATATGGATGTCGTACTTATACCCGCTGTCCCTTCATACTTCAGACGACCCGCTGTCTGCTCGGGACTGAACCGGCAGTTCGTCAGCATTCCGCCGATCACCGCACGGAGATCAGCCGTCATCTTCCGAACAGACGCCGCATCCCTCTGTCTGTTCTCCGCCGTCTCCTGCGCCCGGTCGTGCCTGTAACCTTCCTTTCCCCGGTTCCTCTTCAACTCCCGACTGATCGTGGATGCGGAACGATCAAGTCGGCCGGCGATCTGCCGAACAGATAAACCCTCGGCCTTCAACATCTCTATCCGGATTCGCTCTTCGCAGCCGAGGTGATTGTAGTCTGATGACATCAGATATGCCCTCCTTATCAACTACTCATTTTTACGGACCGCTTCGTTATAATTCAAGTGTTGCACTTCGAAGTTTAATAGGCGAGATCAATGGAGGAGCCTGTTATATATAGATCATCCAGATGAAAACTCACCACACCCAAAAATAAAAACCCTATCTTCAACTTGGTGAAGTATCCGGATTGATGCTGTGACAACCACATCACCGATTGCACGGAATACGGTCGCGGAATCCGAATAAATTCCATAGCGCACTGATTCATAATTGCTGAATGCAGGCATTTGTCCTTGACACATGTAGGGGGGGGGTAGAATCAAAGCCATAACCTTATGATGGGTGAATATTTTGCGCAAGCGCAAGGAGGTTTTTCTACTATGAAATTACGTAATTTCTTAGTGATGTTGTTTCTGCTCGGCGGAGCGGTTTTCTTCGCTGCCTGCGAAGGGGATATGGGTCCGGCGGGTCCGAAAGGAGATAAGGGGGATAAAGGAGACCCGGGTCCGGCAGGTAGGGCGGGTAAAGATGGGGCGAAAGGTAACCCGGGCGAGGACCTGACACCGACAATTGATCCCAGATGTGACGTGAGTAACGGTATAACGGTACCGAAAAATTTTGCGGTGAGCCCTGTAGGAACCAATGATGACGATATTATCTGCGGAAATTCTATCTCAGATGATATAAAAGCCGGAGAAGGTGACGATACTGTTTACGGTGCGGGAGGGAACGATCTGCTCTATGGTGAAAAAGGCGATGATACACTCTACGGAGAAGAGGGAGAGGATTTTCTCATAGGCGGAGAAGGTGACGACACTGCCTACGGCGGAGAAGGACAAGACTACTTCCAAGGCGCCGGAGAGGGGAATGATGAATTCTACGGAGGAGAAGATGACGATGCGTTTTATCTCGGCCAACCGGGAGACGATACGTTTGACGGCGGCCCCGGTCTTGATCGTATAAATTGGGCTATTCCTCCTGATCCCGGAAACATAAGTGTCCCGAACTCGAATTTCCTGACAGAAAATTCGACGATAGACCTTTCCAGCGGCACCTTTACGCATGCTACATACGGTAATAAGAAACTCGTGAGTATTGAGGATGTTACAGGAGGTAGAGGCAATGACAGGATTACCGGAGATAATGAAGACAATTTCCTGATTGGTTGGAACGGTACCGACACTTTAATCGGTGGAGGCGGAGACGATACGCTTGAACCCGGTCCCGGTCCCGGTGCGGCAGGTAAGGCAGATGGAGGGGATGGCAACGATACTCTGATAGTATATGGAGGCACCTATCAGCTGCCGAGTTGGAGCAGTCCTTATACACCCGGAGGCACTAACGCAAAAGACACATTTATCCTGGGAACTACTCTCGCCGGTGATATGACAAATTTCGAGAACCTTTCCGCTCTTTCATATGACTACGGTTTTCGTACTTCAGCTGTTACTTTTACAGGAGACGGCAAGGCGAATATTCTCACAGGCGGCTCGGGAGCCGATGTTCTTAACGGTGCGGGAGGGAACGACATTCTTATAGGTAGTAAAGGAGTCGATAACCTTACCGGCGGAACGGGGAACGACACCTTCGTTATAGTCAAGGAAGACGGAGATACGGTCGGTGTGGATATCATTACGGACTTCACATTGACGGACGACAAGATTTACTTCAGCGGCTTCGCGGCCGGGGCCAGAGCGTTGACCAACACTGCAGGCAAGATTTCCGTAGGAGGAGTTGAAGTTGTTCAGATAGGCAGCACGGCGGACAACACCAAAGCGGGGAATATCATCAGCCAGAACAAGTATGAGTTTGTAGTTGCAGATTGGTGGCGGCGGCCCAGCCGGTGAAGTTGTTTTCGTAAAAGAAACAGCCTCGACTTATATTCGGCAAGATAAACCCGGGTCTCAGGAGATTGAGGTCCGGGTTTCTGCAGTGAAACTGTCTGAAGGGAAAACCGTGATTCAGACAGGGCGAAAGAGGCTGTGAAAACATACCGGTTCTGAGATCTATGCTGAACAATGCAGAACCTCAGAATATCTTCACAGCCTCAAATGCCTCTCTTCATTTTTTGACCTTTTCAATTAAAAACTTTATTTTTTAGCGTGCATAGTTGTACATAGAGACGGGGTAATTAACAATTGAAATTCCCTGAAATCTTAAGGCTTCCTGCAGTTGCTTTATTCGTAACGACTATCTCAGCACTAAATCCGGGAGGAAGGCTTTTTGCACTTGCTTTATCCATAGTGATTATATCTCAGTACCAATGCACTATCCGGGGAAAAGAGTTAAAGTAGCACGGAAAAGTAGGAGAAGAAAGAGAAACATGTTCGAGTTTCTAGGAGCACTCAGGGTATCCATATCCTTCTAAGTTGGTGCCCGTCAGAAAACTCACAATCGTTCAAATTCATCGCCCGTTAATAAAAGTGTTGTGGTGTTAGTTGAAGACCAGAGGAGTGAAAAGGCCGTTTCCCGACTTTTTGAGTGCGATTGGGCCGAAAATGGCTTTCTGCTGTTCCGTCCCGATTTCGGCAAGCGGAGGAGAATGTCCAATTTATCAGATAAAGTAAATGCATTGTGAGTTTCCGGATTAGATTTCAGTCTTACGATTCTGCTCCGATGAATAAAAACAGAGAAAAATTAAAGCAGTTACTTAAAGATAAATCTGTTCTGCGCGGAAATTTCACCTTGGCTTCGCAGGAGTCGAGTGATTTTTATGTCGATGTCAGAATAACTGCGCTGGACCCGGAAGGAATAAATCTGATATCAAAAATTTTTTTTGATGAGATTATAAAGAACAAGGAAATAGAAGCAATAGGATGCGTTCTGTCCGTAGGAGCATCCCCCATTGTAGGAGCGACTGTTCTTAGAAGTCATATGGAGAACACGAATAGTCCTCCACTTCGCGGATTCACAGTAAGGAAAGAGAAAAAGAAGCATGGAACTAAAAAGGTCGTAGAGGGTGAACCGATAGGTGGATCCAAGATTGTTATGATTGAGGATGTAATCAATACTGGAGGATCCGTACTGAAGGCTGTTGAATCAGTGAGAGAAGAGGGTGCGCAGGTCGACCGTGTTCTCTGCGTTATCGACAGAGGAAAAGACACAGAGAAAGTCTTCGAAGAAAGAGGATATAAGTTCTTTTCTATTTTCAAGCTTTCAGAACTTCTCTGATTACGACTACGACAAAGCCATGCAAATCATCAACAATTGTAAGGAATATGCGGTTTTTCGGGGACGAAATTGAAACTGAGCGCATATGGTTATATAAAACAGTTCATCAGGAATCCGAAGTGTACAGGATCAATAACCCCTTCGAACGAAGAACTTGCGCATCTTGTCACCGAAACCGCCAGGCTGGAAGAAACGGAAACCGTGGTAGAACTGGGACCGGGGACCGGAATTTTTACCGAGAAAATTCTTGAAAAGAGAAAACCCGATTCAACTTTCTTCGCAATAGAGATAAACTCTGAGTTCTGCCAAGCTACGAGATTTCGTTGTCCTTCAGTCACGGTCTACTTGGATTCAGCGGAAAACATAAAAAAATATCTGTTGAAGCATGGAAAAGATTCCTGCGACTGCATAATCTCCAGTCTTCCATGGACTATGTTTGACAGGAAAACCCAAAAAAATCTGCTTGAAATTATATTAGATGTACTCAGACCCGGAGGCAGGATGATAACATACGCCTACTCGATCAGCATGATGACCCCCGGTGCGCGCAGATTCCACTCAATGATGCGGAGCAGATTTGCAAAAGTCGCGAAATCAAAAACCGTCTGGTCCAATTTTCCTCCCGCATTTGTTTACTATGCAGAGAAATAAACACTTACATATCAAGTACAGCATATCTTTTCAGTTATAATTCCGGCAGAGTTTTATCAAACACGCCTCAGACGGTCTTGTTCCATGTCCGATAATACGCTTTACCTGATTGATGGAAGTTCCTATATATTCAGGGCGTATTACGGAGTAAAGACAAATCTTTCGACATCCTCGGGATTTCCGACAAACGCCATCTACGGATTCGCATCGATGCTGCTCAAGTTCTTGAGGGAATACAGACCGAGTTATTTAGCCGTGGTGTTTGATTCGAGAGGAAAAGTCTTCAGAAACAACATATACCCTGATTACAAAGCCAACAGGGATGAGGCTCCTGAGAACCTCAAAATTCAGTTTCCCAGAATTTTTGAACTAGTAGAGGCGTTTTCAATTCCCATGTTCAGCATCGAGGGATATGAAGCTGATGACATTATGGGAACCATCGCCACAGTTAACGGAAAGAGTGAGACAAAGGTCGTGCTCGTCACAGGAGACAAGGATTTTTGCCAATTAGTATCTGAACGCATAACACTCCTCGACACGATGAAAAACACAACGACCGATGCTCTGCAGGTACAGCAGAAATACGGCGTCCGGCCGGAGCAGATGATCGATCTCTTCGCACTTGTGGGGGATAAGTCGGACAATGTACCGGGAGTTTCGGGCGTTGGAGTGAAAACGGCTTCCGTGCTTGTTTCGAACTACAATGACCTTGACGGGATATACGGCAATCTCGATAAAGTAAGAGATTCTACGGCAAAAAAACTCAGCGCTGATAAAGAAGTCGCATATATGAGCCGGGAACTGGTTACTATAAAAACCGATGTGCCGTTGCCGACAGAAATTAAAAACTTCAGATACCGAGGCCACAAAACCGAACATATCGCACGGATGTTCAGAGAACTTGAATTCAACAAACTACTTGAAGAAGTGGGTGGTGAGCGTGCAGACAAACAAATCGAAGAAAAGCAATATTACGACTCTTTTGAACTTGTTTCCAGTCGAGACGGACTCGCAGATGTGATAGCGCACATAGAAAAGGCAGGGGAGTTGTCCATAAAGATTGAAACTGACTCAAAACTTCCTATGAACGCAAAGATAGCAGGGTTTTCTCTCTGCTTTTCAGAGGGGCAGGCTTTTTACGTACCGGTGGGACATCATATCGGAAGTATTCCCGCATCCGGTCAGATACGGCTGGAGGAAGCGTTATCAATGCTCAGACCGATACTTGAATCTAAAAACATAAGAAAAATCGGTCAGAACATAAAATACGAAATGCTCGTGCTTCGCAATCACGGCATTATGCTCGGAGGCGTGTACTTCGACACCATGCTGGCTGCACACCTTCTCGACTCTTCCCGCAATAGTTACAAGATTGACGAACTCTCAAGAACCTTTCTGGGACACAAGACTATTTCTTATGAGGAAGTTATCGGGAAAGGGAAGCATAAAAAGAATTTCGCCGAAGTTGACATCAAAACCGCAAAAAACTATTCCTGTGAAGAGTCGAATGTGGCGCTGGCACTCTCAAGAAAACTTCTGCAGACCATCTCAGAAGAAAATCTCTTTGAGTTTTACAGGAAGAACATTCTTGAATTTCTCCATGTACTCTGCGATATGGAATTTACCGGCGTAGCCGTAGACAATGTGATTCTCGAACAGATGTCGGAAGAGTTTGAGCAGGACCTGAACTCTGTTGAAACTCGAATATATGAAAAAACCGGACATGAATTCAATATAAACTCAACAAAGCAACTGGCGGACGTGCTTTTCAAAGAACTCAGACTTCCGGCCGGTAAGAAAACCTCGAAAGGGGCTTTTTCCACCAACTCGGAAGTGTTGCATAATCTCTCGACTATACATGAAGTGCCGAATCTGCTACTCAAACACAGACTTCTCTCCAAACTCAAATCCACGTATATCGATCAGCTTCCCAGGCTTGTCAACCCCAGAACGAAAAGAATACACACGTCATTCAACCCCGCAGGCACTTCAACCGGAAGACTCAGTTCAAGCGACCCGAACCTTCAAAACATCCCCATCAAAACATCAGAAGGAAAAAGAATAAGAAGGGCGTTTGCGGCAAAGAACGAATGTCTGATACTCTCGGCCGACTACTCTCAGATAGAAATCCGACTGCTAGCTCATTTCTCCAGAGACCCGACTTTGCTGCAGACCATGAGAAGCGGAAAAGATGTCCATCTCACCACCGCATGTGAAATCTTCAACGCAACCGAAGCCGAAATTACATCCGAACTGAGAAATCGCGCTAAGACGATAAATTTCAGCATAATCTACGGCATAAGCGCATTCCGACTCTCAAAACAACTCGGAGTATTAGTTTCCGAAGCGAAGAACTATATAGACAGGTACTTTGAGAAGTATTCAGACGTCAAAGAATATATGCGGTCTTCGATTGAAAGCGCGAAAACAAAAAAATACGCGGAAACTCTAGTCGGAAGAAGGAGGCTCATACCGGAACTGTTCTCAAAAAACAGTATTGAAAGAGCAAGAGGGGAAAGGGAGGCTGTGAACACCCCTATTCAGGGGTCCGCGGCGGATATAATAAATCTCGGTATGGTCCGCATATTCAGAAGATTCAAAAAAGAGGGTTTTCGTTCCAAAATGATTCTCCAGGTGCATGATGAACTCCTCTTTGAAGTTTATAAAGAGGAACTTGATCAGTTGCGGGTCTGCATAAGAGAAGACATGGAAAACGCATGGAAGATCGATGTACCTTTAAGGGTGGAGATCAGAGAAGGACAAAACTGGGCTGATGTCCACTAACAGAGACCAATCAGTTCCATGAGAAAAAATCTGATTCTATTCCTTGCAGTAGCAATTACGCTATTTCCCTCCGTATCCCATGCGGAGATAAATGAGAGAGAAATTCTTTCCTTTATCTCGAACCACATAAAGAAAAAACAGCAGATCGGTATCATGGTCCGCTCTGCCGGTACCGGTAAAACTCTTTTTCGCTACAACAGCCAAAAAATGTTCATTCCGGCATCCAACAACAAGATATTGTCATCCTCGGCGGCGCTTGCGCTTTTGGGAAAAGATTTCCGTTTCAGAACTGAATTCTACCTCGGTGGCGGCATACACTCGGGCGTAGGATACGGGAGTTTTTACGTCAAAGCATACGGGGACCCCACGGTTGATCTTGAAGCAATGGGTAAAATCGCAAGGGAGATAAAAGCACTCGGAATAACTGAGATAAATGGCGGCATTTCAATTGACGCTTCCTATTTTGACGACAACTATTACGGCCCGGGATGGGAAGATGACTGGATAGGAAAATCATATTGTCCCCCTATAACCGCAGTGTCTTTTAACTACAATGTAGTAAAACTGAGAGTTTCCGCATCAGCGGTGCAGGGACTCCCCGCGAGGATAACAACAGACCCGGCCCCGTTTCCTTTTCGGATAAATAATATGGTCTCTACATCCACTAAGAAATCAGGAGTGTCCGCGAAATTTGATGATGAGAGACATATTCGACTTTCGGGGTTTGTTCACCCGAACAGAAAGGCCGAGACTCTGGAGATTTCGGTCCCGGACCCGTTGTTTTATTTCGGAGTTATAATGAAAAATGTTTTCGCAGAAAATGGGATCAAGATCAAGGGGGACATAAAAAGAGAAAGAGTTCCTAAGTGGGCAGGCATCATATTCACCCACTATTCCGAACCGCTGGAAACTATCCTTGAGGAATATAACAAGGAAAGTATAAACATAATCGGCGACAGTATAGTAAAGATACTTGGGGCAGAGTTTATGGGTACTCCGGGGACGTGGGAAAACGGCTCCTATGTAATGAAGAATCATTTGAGAAGAATCGGAATCAGCGAAGACACTTCAGTGGTGGACGGTTCCGGTCTTTCAAACCTGAACAGGGTATCCGCCGAAGACCTCACCTTAGTACTTGAAAACATCTATAGAAATCGGGACATCTCCTCTGAATTCATCTCGTCTCTTCCCGTGGCGGGGGTTGACGGAACGCTAAAAAAAAGATTCCTGAAACTCAGAAATAAAATATCCGCTAAAACCGGCTATCTAGATGGAGTTAGATCTCTTTCCGGATACGCCTACGGCAGAGGCGGTAAGGTCTATATATTCTCCATCATAGCAAATGGCGGCTCGGCATCCACGACAAAAAAACTTCAGGAACTTATTCTGCGGGAACTCGTGTACTGATTATCCCGTAGAAACTCTCTGAAAGTCTCACGAACTCCTCTACAGTAAGAGACTCTGCCCTCCTGAGACGGTCTATCTCCGAGTCCTCAAGCGCGCGCTCAGTCACATCTTTCCCGAAAAAACCACCAAGTGAATTTCTCAATGTCTTTCTGCGCGATGAAAACGCCTGCCTTACAACAGTTCTCAAAGTTTCTTCACAATTAGGTGCAAACAGGTCTTCCGGCAGAGGCTCAAGCGTAACCAACGCCGAATCCACTTCGGGAGCAGGGAAAAACAGTCGACGAGAAACACTGAAGCGCAGTTTTACGGCAAAGCAACTCTGAAGAATTACAGACAGTGACCCGTAGGTTCTGCATCCTCTGGGGGAAGATATTCTCTGCGCCACCTCTTTTTGCAACATTACTGCTATTTTCGAAAAAAGTCTCCTCTCTTCAAATATTTTCAGTAATACGGGGGTGGAAATGTTGTAGGGAAGATTCGAAACTAATTTCATTGTGTCTCCAGAAAAAAACCTCTCAAAACGAGTCTGAAGAACATCCTCATAAAGAATTGATACATTTTTAGAATCTCTGAATTTTTCATCAAGAAAGAACCGAAACCTTTTGTCTTTCTCAATTCCTACAACCGTTGCAACACGGTTCGCAATATGCGCAGTCAGGCTTCCCTTTCCCGGTCCGATCTCAATTACTTTGTCCTGTCTGTAAAGTTCCGCCACATCGCAGATTTTACGGAGAATATTCCCGTCTTTCAGAAAATTCTGCCCTAGTCTCTTTCTCCGGTAAAACATTTCTTCCCGCTTAGGTCCATCCATTTTTCATACCCCGACCTCCGGATACAGAAAACCGTACAATTTCTTTTTAACTTGATGTCTATTAGATCTTTCTCCAAACTCCTAATTGCTTGAGAATTCCCTATTAAGTATTTGACAACCTGAAGAGCTTTCTATAGATGGAAAACTGATCGGGAGAGCAAGTTAAAAAGTTTAAGTTGCTGTTTTGCGGAAGTTTTTGCGTTTCGGCCTACTGAGAAACTACATGGAATTCAGACAAGAACAGTGAATCAGTTCCACGGCATTATTCTTCGTTGAATCTGAATATTTTCTCCCTGTCTTTTATCATTCCGAAATCTTTTCTAAGTATTTTCTCAAGATATTCCCTGTCATTTTTTACGGCATCTATCTCCCACCTGTAAGCCTCGTTCTGCCTTTTGAGTTCCTGTATTTCTTTCTCTATTTTTCTGTTTTCGTTCTTCAGCAGGGAGAGTTCGGATATCTCGTGGAAAAATAGTACAGAAATAAAAAGGATAATTGTCGCAGCAATCGCAATCTTGATGAATCTCCGAGGACTCATATCCTTTCTAGACAACAGTTCCGAGAATAAAAGGGTTGGACTTCTTTTCGATTCCCACCGTGGTGCCGGGACCGTGGCCAGGATGAATTTCATAATGTTCCGGATACCTGAGTACCTGAGAGCGAATTGCCCCCACAAGTTCTTTCATGCTGGTTCCACCAGTGAGATCCACCCTTCCGACGCTTCCGGCAAAAACAGTATCTCCTGCTAATATGGTTTCCCCGAAAACAAGGCATATATGTCCCCATGTGTGACCTGGAACAAGCAGTATCTCACCCCTAAGATTTCCAACCGAGACAGAGTCCCCTTCCTGGACATAACCGTCTACCTCGGGAACTTCAACGAAATCAAACCCCGGGAATCTCTGCTTAGCTTCGGGAAGCGCATCAAGCACACGCTGTTCCTTGCGGTGTATGTAGAAAGGTATATCGAAATGTCTTTTGAAAAATTCGACGCCGGCCACATGGTCAAGGTGCGCATGAGTGTTGACTATCTTTTTCACTTCAACCCCGGATCTTTCAATCTCATCAGCTATTTCTCTTATCTGCTCTCCGGGGTCGACAAGCACCGCCTCCCCTGTTTCCTCATCCCCTATTATGTAGCAGTTTTCAACAAATACTCCACCCGGGATGCATTTAAGTATCAATCTTAAACTCCTCTAAGATCTTTTTATCTCGCGTTTCCATCCTTAAGATCCTCCATACCCTCTGAGATGGAGTTTTCCGGCAATGCGCACAGTTAACGCCCTGAAGCACACTCCCTGCACCCTCCTTTACAAGAATAACCGTCCTCTGTTCCACTTTACCTTCCACGAACCAAATTACCGAAAGGCCGTACGAGTGTCAATTAAAACGGGTATTGAGGCAGTTGAAACTGCTTCGGGCGAAAAAAAGCATTTGACTTAAATAGGGGGGGGGTAGAATTGGATTTGTATTGTCGTAGATACATATCTTAAGGAGGGTTGTGTTATGAAGTTACGTAATTTCTTAGTTTTGTTGTTTCTGCTCGGCGGAGCGGTTTTCTTTGCTGCCTGTGAAGGGGATATGGGTCCGGCAGGGAAAGACGGAGCGAAAGGAGATAAGGGAGACCCGGGAGTGGCGGGACCGAAAGGAGATAAGGGAGACCCGGGGTCGACGGGACTGCAGGGAGATCCCGGAAAATCCTTCGGTGACCCCAGATGCGACGTGAGCAACGGTATAAATGTGGGGACAGGTGTTTCTACTGTCACGGGGTCTGCAGATGACGATGTCATATGCGGAAATCAGTATAAAAACACAATTAATGCCGGAGCCGGCGATGACACTGTTTACGCCGGTGCCGGAAACGACACGATATCCGGCGGCACCGGCACGGATACGATATACGGTGAAGACGGAGATGACAAAGTCGATGCTCAGGTTGGAGGCAGCATAGGCACGGAAACTACCGACGACGTCATCTATGGCGGAGACGGCACTGATACACTCTGGGGCAACGCCGGCGCCAATACCATCCATGGCGGAGACGGCACTGATTACATCCGGGGAGTAGCCGGCGATGATACGATCAACGGCGGTGCGGGAAGAGACGCAATCGATGGAGGTGCCGGCAATGATACGCTCAACGGTGGAGATGAAGCTGATATTTTCTATCTCGCTGGACCAGGCAACGACAGTTTTAACGGCGGCGCCCCGACAGGGACTGTTCTAAGTAATAATCGTCTAGCTGATACTGTGACTATCGATTCCGTGCCTGATGGTTCAGCAAATATTGCAACAACAACAAAGGGGTTGAAGGGTAATCAATTCTTCTTCCAACCAGTGAGCGTGGGTTCAACCTTTGATCTTTCCAAGGGGACTTTTGACGGTAGTACTCATGGTTGGGGAATAACTACATTTACAGGTATTGAGAATGTTTACGGCAACAACAGCAATGAGACCCTTCTCGGAGACGCTCTGGGAAATTATTTTCTCGGTCACGGTGGAAACGATACGTTTAATGGAAGAGGAGGAAAAGACCAATTCAGTGGAGGCGGTGGTGCCGACATCTTTATCATTGAACACGAGCACAGAAATGAGAAGGATGTGATTACGGACTTTACCGCAGCACAGAATGATAAGATCCGATTCAAGGGTTTTCCCGCAGGAGTGAAAACGTTCGGCGGTCAAGGCACCAAGAATATTTCCGTTATCGTAGGCGGAAGCACTACTTTTGATGATGTTGTTGAGGTACAGTCATCCCAAGTAGCAGACTCAATTCGCACTACATCGACCCTACGGGAATTCGTGGACTGAGTTAAATCGGTTCCGCTGAATTTGTTTCTCTATAGGGAACAACTTCTATTCAGTGGTTCGTAAAGACATGTAGTCATGATGATTAGACCTGTATGTCTCAGGGTGCGGAGTTATGCTGAAGACGGTGAAAAACATTTCAACCAGCGTCCGGGTCCCATGGTGGAAAAACCTCTGCAGAAATCACGGAGGTGCTGTACGGCGAGAGGGGCGGCGTCACGACGGTTTAGCGAGTTGCGTTGCCGGACGCTTGACAGTTGGAGTCGGAAACGGCTGTGGTGTGCAAGGCGGAATGGCTGCCCGGCAGGCGCGGGAAGAACTCTCGTTTCGTGGTGACTAACTTGGACTGCAGGTATGCGGGGGCGCAGAAATCGTACGAGGATATTTACTGTGCTTGAGGGAAAATGGAGAATCACATCAAATGGAAGCAGTTGGATTTGTTGGGCGGCAGGACATCGTCTTCGGAGATACGTACCAACCGGTTACGGGTATATTTCTCGGCTTTTGCAAGCGTGGTGGTGAATATTCTGCGTCTGTTCGGGCTCAAACACACGGAGTTAGCGGGGGCGAGTTATGGAAGGGTCAGGTCTGAGTTACTCAAGATTGCCCGGCGTATGACGGTGAGCGTACGAAGAATACGGATAGTTTTTTCCTCACAGTCCATCCTATGCAGGATTTGTATGCCCGAGCGCTTGATGCGCTGAAAAAGACAAAGACCTGCTACGTTTGATCCTGAAGACAGGAGAATCGGGGGTTTGATTGCAGGTCGTCCGAATTTTCTTTCAGCCCCTTCGCGCAGTGCCGAAAACGATTTTTTCCTGCCTGTTGAGTGTCTCTGCATGGAGCAGAAGGTGTGTTCGACAGGTATCCGGGAAACCTACTTATGCTCTCAACAACATCCAAATCACGCCCGAGCTTCAACTTGGTGAGATATGTAGGATAGAGATCCGCCGTTTGGTGAATTTCTCCCGTTCGTTGACAGTAAAAATGGCAAAATGTATTTTTTAACCGATGAGTAAAGAGTACGGCGTCCACTTCAGATGCATAAACCAAGACTGCGCGGAGACTTATTCCATTGAGGAAATTGTCTACAGATGCCGTAAGTGCAACAACCTACTTGATGTTCAGCACGATATGGAGACTCTTGCGGGCAGAACTCCCTGTGAGTGGAAACAGCTTTTTGACAACAGATACAGAAAACAGGCTTGGCCTTACGGAAGCGGTGTGTGGGGGAAAAAAGAGTGGGTGCTTCCCTCCGTTGAAGATGCAAACATAGTTTCGATGTACGAAGGCAGTACGAATCTGTTCTGGGCTGAGAGGTTCGGAAGACAGTTAGGTGTTGAAGACATCTGGATAAAGATGTGCGGAAACAGCCATACGGGCTCTTTCAAGGACTTGGGAATGACTGTGCTGGTATCGGCCGTAAAGCAGATGATAAGCGACAATATAAGCATCCCCGCAGTTGCCTGCGCATCGACAGGAGACACATCGGCCGCTCTTGCGGCTTACTGCGCCGCAGCGGATATTCCCTCGATAGTTTTTCTCCCTAAGGACAAGGTTTCAATAGCCCAGTTGATTCAGCCTATATCAAACGGTGCTCTGGTTCTTTCGCTGGATACCGATTTTGACGGATGCATGGAGATGGTGCAGAGAATAACCGGTGAACACAACATCTATCTGGCAAATTCCATAAACTCCCTCCGCATAGAAGGACAGAAGACCATAAGCATAGAACTTTGCCAGCAGTTCGGCTGGGAAGTGCCGGACTGGGTGATAATCCCAGGAGGCAACCTCGGTAACGTTTCCGCTCTGGGAAAGGGGTTTCTGATGATGTACGAACTTGGACTCATAGACAGACTCCCGAGAATAGCGTGCGCTCAAGCAAAAAACGCGAATCCGCTTTACCTGAGTTATCTAAAAGGTTTTGAGGAATTCACTCCAGTAAGGGCTAAGAAAACCCTTGCAAACGCTATACAGATCGGAAATCCGGTAAGTTTCGGAAAAGCGGTATCAATCCTCAAGCGCTTCAACGGAATCGTGGAACAGGCATCAGAGGACGAACTCTCTCACGCTTCGGCAATGGCGGACAGAACAGGCACGTTTAACTGCCCACACACAGGAGTCGCCCTCGCGGTGTTTCTGAAACTCTTGAGAAAAAAGATCATTTCCCCTAAAGAAAAAATAGTAGTGCTCTCAACAGCTCACGGATTAAAATTCGTGGAATTCAAAGTCGGCTATCACAGATCAAATCTAGAAGGGGTGTCCGCACAGTTTACAAACGTGCCTGTAGAACTTCCAAACGACTATAAGGCGGTAAGAGACGCTATAGAGAAGAGAATACCTATACAGTAAGCAGCAGGAAAAAGCGCCTTTTATATATTTCCTGAAATTGATTTCTCATAGTCCGTCAGGGAATTTCCATGTTGCCGTTGCCGTCGGAATTTTACCCATTCCCAAACAAGCAGCATCCATACGGGAACAAACTCCACCCACACGACAACATGCGCGAACATGCCGTGCTTTCCCTCAGGGAACCAGTACTGAAGGTAATAAAGAGGCAGTAGAGCGGTAAACAGTAAAAACCCCGGGCTCCGAGCCATGCAGAGAAACGGAAGAATCCATGTGTAATACCACGGAAACTGCGCCGGGCTCAGAAGAAACAACCCTCCTACTATGAGAAGAGTCTTCCTGTGAATACCGAGACCTCTACACATAAACACAACGTAGAATTTCCAAGAAAATAAAATAAGCAGAATAAAAACTCTGGAATACGAATGCTCATGCCCCAGGTGTACATCAAGCGTTTGCAGAACCCACTTCCACCCTCCGACAACCAGACTAAAAAACAAACTGTTGTTATGCCAACTCTTTCCGTACGCCACAAGACCCGAAGAGGAATCGGTTTCCGCCGCTATCATAGGGGAAAATACAATTGCAAGAGTAAGAATGAAAAGAGAGACCGCCACGGCTCTTTCCCGTTTCTGTGTCAAAGTTTTTATAAACACTCCGAAGAGAAGCGCGGGCCAGAGCTTAACTCCTGCGGCAACAGAGAGCGCAAGCACCCAGAGTCTTTTGCTTCCGTAGATAAAAAGAAGCATAGCGCCGAGCGTGAACGGAAAAACGATAACATCCATGTGAACAGAGTTGAATATTTCTTTTACCAAAAGTGGATTCCACCAATATATCATCGAACTCTGCAGAGGTAGACCCATTTTTTTCAGGCTCAGCAGAATAAGGGCAATGGTCGCAAGGTCAGACAGAAGCAACAAAGCTCTCCAAGCCTCAACATTCATAGGAGATATCCAGTAGGATACGGCAAAAAAAAGTTGCGCGACCGGCGGATAGATCGTTTTTATGTGCGGATGGTTTATTTTTTCAAGCGTCGCACCGTACTTCTGCCTAAGACCCTCAAATTCCTCACTTGAAACCCCTTTCCTTATACTGCTAGGAGAATAACCGTACGGATTGACTCCATCTACCGCAACTGCTCCATCCCACATATAACGGTAGAAATCGTTTTCAAGAATTGGAGTCGAGTTTAGAAACACAACCCTAAAAGCCAGTCCGAAAACCAATATTAAAAGAAGCGAGCAACGGCTATTTTTCCAAGAAAGTCTCACCGCTAGAAGATAAAAAACTCCCGCAGTTACTAGAATGGCTATGAAAAATAGAACGGCTTCTTTTTCGAATCCGTCTGAAGAGAGTTGTGTTGAAATCCCGGCAATAACAGCCAGAAGAACGAATATAGCGGTTCCACAAAGCAGGAGAAGCAGGTTCGTCTTGTTGATTTTTATTTTCAACGGGTAGAATTACCGGGATTGAATTTTGTTGCAGTTCGAAATCCCGCAATACGGGGATAAGTTAAAGAAGGATTAAAACTAATTCTCAACAGCAAATCAATTCCGCTTGGAAGTTTCGCTCCGGCATAAGACTAGGTCGGGAAAGGAGGCAGAGTCGTGGTTGTAGAAGATATAATAACGACAGGCGGTTCCATGATAAAGGCGATTAATCTTGTCGAGTCCGCAGGAACCGTAGTCGAAGAGATGTTCTGCCCAATCCACCGCAAAAAAGAAACCGAAAAGACCTTTTCGAACAGATGTAGCGTCTTTTCCATACTCAGGGTTTCGGGACTTCTCTAAAAAAGTTCTTTCTGAAATCCTTTCATTTTTTCATGAAAACCAAGATGCCAACCAATCTTCACTCAACTGTCTTCGCAGATAATTTGAATTGGGAGAAAATTTATTGAGTGCCTTACTGACCGTAATACTGATACTTTCGGGGTTCTTGGCACTTAACATAGGCGCCAACAATTCCGCAGCATCCATGGCGACCTCATACGGAGCCGGGGTAAGGTCCAAAAAACAGGCCGTATGGCTCATAGCCGTCTTTGCTCTTCTAGGTGCCGTCACCGCCGGAGCTCCGGTGGTGGAAACCGTCGGCAAGGGAATAGTGCCGTCTGAGACGCTTGCCTCTGAAATAGGTTTCATATTCATAATTCTGCTTGTGGGAATAGTGTTTATCTCCTGGGCGAACATTAAACGTACGCCCATAGCCACGACTCATGCGATAGTATGCGCAATAGTCGGTATCGGACTTTATACCAACACTCTTGCTTATGACAGTTTCTTCCGCGTGCTCAAATGGTGGATAATTGCGCCGATAGCGGCTTGGTTAATAAACTTCGCTGTAGCCAAGTTCTTTTATTTCAAAATAGTGCACTATCTGGCGAGCAATTTTTCGGAAAAAAAAGTGAACCGAATACTGACCGTGCTGATCACCGTAACAGGAACTTTTATCGCGTTTTCAGGAGGTGCCAACAATTCAGCAAACGCTATCGCCCCGATAGTGAGTCTCGGTCTGATAGATTCCTTTCCGGGAGCGGTCCTCGCCGGTGTGGCAATGGGGGTGGGAGCTGTTCTGCTCGGAGGCAGGGTCCTTGACACGGTTGGAAAAAACATCACAGAGATATGCATAATAAGAGCCATCTCGGTTGAGTTCACCGCCGCAGCGATAATACTGCTTGCGTCGGTCTATGGAATTCCGGTTTCAATCGCTGAAATAGTCACAGCAGGCGTGGTGGGGTTTTCGTGCGCTCAGCATGGATTTGCGCAGACTTCCAGAAACAGCCATGTAGTTAGAATTGGATTTTTCTGGTTTGTCGTCCCATTGATAACTGTCGGAGTAAGTTACTATATATGCATGATCTATATCAAATACAATCTGGCTTCGCATTTAAGTTTCATATTCTTCTAAAATCATGAAATTCACTGAAAAAGAAATAAAAAAACTCAACTCGGAGTTCAAGACAAGTTCTCCGCAAGAAATACTTGCTTGGGTCTCGGAGAATCTAGCTTCTTCAGCAGCTCTCTCAACAAGTTTTCAGATTCAGGGAATGGCCCTTCTCGACATGTTTGTAAAGATTGACCCTAATGCCAGAGTCTTCACTTTAGACACCGGAAGACTCCCATCGGAGACATACAGGATCATGGACAAGACAAGAGATACGTACGGAATCGGCATTGAGGTGATTTTTCCCAGAAAAGAAGAGGTAGAGGAAATGGTGGCCAACTATGGAGTAAATCTTTTCTATAAAAGCAGGGAAAATAGAAGACGGTGCTGCAAGATACGAAAAACCAACCCTCTCACCGAGCATCTTAAGACGCTCAACTGCTGGATTACCTCCATAAGAAAAGACCAGACAGAACAGCGGTCGGGGGCTAGGAAATTCGAAATTGACTACCTCCACGGAAAGATACTCAAGGTGAATCCGCTTCTTGATTGGAGCGAAGATCAAGTTCGGGATTATATAGAGGAGAACAAAGTTCCCTACAACGAACTACACGACAGGGGCTATCCGAGCATAGGATGCGCTCCGTGTACAAGGGCCGTCAAAGAAGGTGAAGACCCGAGAGCAGGCAGGTGGTGGTGGGAACAAGGAACTGACAAGGAATGCGGACTTCATTACAATCCGATTCCAGACTCTAAATGAAATTAACGGATTACGGCGCAACTTTAATTCTCTGACCGCAGGCTCTTTTTCACGATGGGAATTACTTCTTCTCTAAGAAGAGTCAGGGACCTCCGCCATTTATCTTGCGGGTCCCATTCGTGTCCCATTACCAAAAGCACGCCGAATCCTCCAACAAATTCATAAAGCCGCATTATCTTTTCAGCTACATCCTCAGGACTCCCGACAAGCCACATATTGTCAATCATATAGTCAATCGTAACTTCACTATCAGACATTGACTTGTCAATCTTAAAGAGGTCTAGATTTTTCCTTATCATCGGGACTATTCTGAAGAAATAGTCGCGGAAATCTCTCGCTACGGTGCTTTCCGCGGCATGCTTTCTGGCTTCTTTCGTTGTATCCGCCACATACACATCCCTCGCGATTCTCCATTTCTTCCTGTCGGGATTACTTCTTCCCGCAGTGAAAGCACCCTCCACATACATCTCCCAGTGAGATTTGAGCACCTCAGGAATCACAAAATTTATGCTCATCGGCATCCAGCCACATCGCCCCGCCGTTCTGAGACTTGAAGAACTTTCGGAGATTCCCGCAACGGCTATAGGAGGATGAGGTCTCTGGTAAGGTTTTGTATGCACCCCGAGACCGACTTTTTCCACAGGACCAGGAACCGTGTATTTCCATCTTGAGCCATAGTACGTACCCGGAGCAGGGTTATCCCAAAGACCCAGTATCGTCTCAAGCGCTTCATTCATTAATTGTCTCTGCTCTCCCGTTTTTGGATTTATGCCGAATGCCTCAAAATCCCCGATAAAACTTCCCGCTCCCACACCCCAGTAAAACCTCCCCTTTAGCAGGTTGTCCAAGACAGCGATTCTATGTGCAAGCATAAAAGGGTTGTGCTCAGGCAGACAGGAAACACCCGTACCAAATATTATTTTTTCCGTAAGAGCAGAAGCTTTCGCTATGAACAGATCGGGGGCTGCTATATTCTCCCAACCCGCGGTGAAATGCTCCCCTATCCACGCTTCTGAAAAACCAACTTGGTCAAGAAAGACCATCTGCTCTATGTCCTGCTCAAGCGTCTGAAAAAGCGGAGAACCGGCAGGATGAAGAGGTATCGAGAAGTATCCGAGTTCCATATTCGAATGTAATATGCTTTATCAAAACAGGGAAACGAAAAATGCCGAGAACTTCGGTGAACCAGCGACAGGAATAACGCTTTTCTACGTAATGATGATCAGCAGTCAATTTTTACGAAGATGTCTTCACCTTCGACCTTCACTTCGTAAGTCTCCAGGGGTTCTGACGCCGGAGGACACAGGACTTTGCCGGTTTTCACGTTAAACTCCGCTCCGTGATAGCAACAGGTAATGCTGTCCCCGTTAAGGTCTCCGCCTGAAAGCGGAAGCGCCTGATGCGTGCATTCATCCTTAAAAGCGTAAAAGTTTCCGGCAACTCTGCATATGGCTATAGGTTCTCCACTTGCGAAAAAAGACCCCACTTCTCCTTCGGGCACATCCGAAATCTTTGC
Organism: Thermodesulfobacteriota bacterium; assembly: GCA_965204665.1. Taxonomy (GTDB): domain Bacteria; phylum Desulfobacterota_D; class UBA1144; order Nemesobacterales; family Nemesobacteraceae; genus Nemesobacter. The sequence goes on from OZ242002.1 coordinate 330,686, forward strand.
TACTTTCTCAAAATCAGACATTACATCGTCTCCCAATTCTGTACTACAGTCTACGCTCAAACCAAGCTGCAGTATTACCCTCAAGCGCATTCCTGACGGGTTCTATCGACATGTTCTCGAGAGTCTCTCCCGTAAAGGCGCGAAGCATAATCATTTTAGCTTTTTTCGCGGAAACGCCTCTTGAACGCAGATAAAAGATAGCATCTTCATCCATCTGTCCTATGGTGGCCCCATGAGTGCATTTCACGTCGCTGTTGTATATCTCAAGTTGAGGTTTTGTATCTATCTGCGCCGTATCTGAAAGAAGAAGGTTTCTGTTGGTCTGTTTGGCGTCTGTTTTTTCCGAGCCCTCGTGTACAAGTATTCTTCCGTGAAAAACTCCCTTCGAACGACCATCAAGAACCCCGTTGTAGAACTGACGGCTGTCGCAGTGAGGACTTGCGTGTTCAACGCGCATGAAATTGTCCATGTGTTGACGTCCCTCCGACATGAAAAGACCGTATATATCGGAGTTCCCACCTTCTCCTTGAAGAACTGGATGGACTGTGTTTCTCACGAGCGCCCCTCCATGCAGAACCGAATGGGAAGTGAGGTTGCTGTCTCTTTGCTGGTTTGTCCTCAGGTTCAGAAAATTAAATGCATTCGGGCTTTCAAACTCAAGCCTGTAGTGCTCGATGTCGGAATTTTCCGCGCATACAATCTCCGTCACCACGTTCGAGAAATAAGCGCCCTGTGAAACCGAAACATAGTGCTCTATGACTTTTGCGGCGCCGTTTCCACCGATAATTATGAGATTTCTCAGATTCACAAACAGCGGTCGGCCCTGATCAGTTGATATGTGGAGAACATGCACCGGAGTTTCAAAGACCTTATCCGGGGAAATATGAATAAACGCCCCGTCGGTAAAATAAGAAGTGTTAAGCGATATAAACGGGTCTTCACTGTAATCAGCGTATTCCGCCAGATGTTCCCTTACCAACTTCTCCTGCGTACGGACAGCCTCGGAAAGGTTTGTCACCGTAACCCCGCTCCGGTCCTGCTCCGTGTTTGAAAGGGAAGGAGCGAATTTACCGTTAACAAAAACGAGAAGCAGAGTTCTCAGCCCATCAAATCTATACGGGTGCAAAGTTTCCAGGGAAACATCATGGATATCGTTCTGCGCAATTGAAAAGGAATTCCTGCGGAGAGCCTCAAGGTTCGTGAATCTCCATTCCTCATCGAAAAGGGTAGGAAATCCATGGTTCTTAAATCCAGAGATTCCTTTTTCGCGCAGGTCTTTTATCCACTGCGGGTCTTCTTTGCCTACGTTACGCGCAAATTCAGAGAGCCCGTCGACATAACTCTCACGTGTGCCGTCAAAAACAATCTCCACTGTAGTATGCTCCTTTACGTCCTTACTCTACGCCTCAAAAACCCGCGTAACCCTTTTCCTCAAGTTCACGGGCAAGTTCTCCGCCACCCGATTTCACTATCTTTCCATCCACCATCACATGGACAAAATCAGGCACTATATAATTGAGCAGTCTCTGGTAATGGGTTATGATGATGAATGATCTCTTGCCGTCTCTCATGGAATTTACCCCGTCGGCCACTATCTTCAGCGCATCTATGTCAAGTCCTGAATCGGTTTCGTCAAGCACTGCAAGTGATGGTTCCAATATCTGCATCTGGAATATCTCGTTTCTCTTTTTCTCTCCGCCTGAAAATCCGGCATTAACGGACCTTTTTAGAAGATCATCGCTTATACCTAGAGTCTTCATTTTCTCTCTAGCCAATTTGCCGAATTCAACATGCTTAAGCGGTTTTTCGTTTCTGTACTCTCTTTTTGCGTTAAGGGCCTCGCGAAGAAGATACGTGTTGGCAACCCCCGGAATCTCAACGGGGTACTGAAATGCGAGAAACAAACCCTCACAAGCCCGCTCCTCAGGCTCAAGTTCCAGAAGGTCCTTGCCGGCAAACGTCACCTCGCCTGCTGTTACATCGTAAGTCTCTTTTCCAGCCAGAACCTGTGAAAACGTGCTTTTCCCCGAACCGTTGGGCCCCATTATGGAATGAACCTCCCCGCTTCCCACTTTGAGATCAAATCCCTTTATTATTTCCTTGTCATCTACCTGCACGTGCAGATTTCTCACCTCGAGCATTTTCGCTCCTCCTAAAAAGTCTTTTTTTCAGAATTGCGGCGGAACCCCTCTAACCTACGCTTCCCTCAAGACTCACGCTCAGCAGTTTTTCCGCCTCAACCGCAAACTCAAAAGGCAACTCCTTGAACACTTCCTTGCAAAAGCCGTTCACTATAAGAGAAACTGCATCTTCGGCTGAAAGCCCCCGCTGCCGACAGTAAAACATCTGGTCCTCACCTATCTTGGAGGTCGACGCCTCGTGCTCCATATGAGCCGTGGAGTTCTTCACCTCTATGTATGGAAAAGTGTGCGCGCCGCAGCGGTCTCCTATAAGCATGGAGTCACACTGCGTGTAATTTCTCGCTTTCTCGGCATTTTTGCCAATATTGACAAGTCCTCTGTAAATGTTTTGCCCTTCACCGGCGGAAATCCCTTTGGAGATAATCGTACTGCCCGTGTTTTTGCCAATATGGACCATCTTGGTTCCCGTATCGGCCTGCTGGCGCCTGTTGGTAAGGGCAACCGAGTAAAACTCTCCCACAGAGTTATCTCCTTCGAGTATGCAGCTGGGATATTTCCAAGTGATGGCAGAACCGGTTTCAACCTGCGTCCAGGAAATCCTTGACCCCCTGCCGGCGCATCTTCCGCGCTTGGTCACAAAATTGTATATTCCGCCTTTGCCTTTTCTGTCCCCGGGATACCAGTTCTGTATGGTTGAATATTTTATTGTGGCGTTATCATGAGCCACAAGTTCAACAACCGCGGCGTGGAGTTGGTTCTCATCTCTTTTAGGGGCTGTACAACCCTCAAGATAACTCACGTAACTACCCTCATCAGCGATTATGAGAGTTCTCTCAAACTGCCCCGTGTTTTCAGCGTTTATACGAAAATACGTCGAAAGTTCCATAGGGCATCTTACTCCTTTGGGAATGTACACAAAGGATCCATCGGTGAAAACAGCGGAGTTGAGCGCTGCGTAGAAATTGTCTCCCTTGGGTACTACGGAACCTATATATTTGCGGACAAGGTCGGGATACTCTTCAACCGCTTCGGATATGGAACAGAATATAACCCCTTCTTCTGCCAGTTTGTCCTTGAAAGTCGTGAAGACCGAAACACTGTCAAAAACTGCGTCAACCGCCACCCCCGCAAGGATTTTCTGCTCTTCAAGCGGTATGCCAAGTTTATCATAGGTTTCCTTTATCTCGGGGTCGATTTCGTCAAGACTCTTCGGTCTCGGATTGCTTTTCGGAGCGGCGTAATAACTTATGTCGTTAAAATCTATTTCCGGATATCTGAGAAATGCCCATCTGGGCTCCACCATCTTCTTCCAATGCTCATATGCTTCCAGTCTCCATTCGAGCAACCATTCAGGCTCGTTTTTCTTGGAGGAAATCATTCTTATTACATCTTCATTAAGACCCTTGGGAGCAATCTCCTGCTCAACCTCGGTTATAAATCCGTATTTGTATTCTTGTTCAGTCAGTTTTTCCAGATCAACGCTCATCTAAAAAGGTCCTCCTGTCAGTTGGTTTCACGGGGATGTTTTTCCTCCACCATATCGCCTATAGTCGTGTCTTCTAAAATTCTTATCATGGACACCTTGAGTTTATCCCAGAACGGAAGTTGTCCGCAGTTTTCGTAAAGGGCGCACGGACCTTCTTCATCCATGCAGTCTACTATTCTTATCTCGCCCTCTATGGCTTCATACACCTCTCTGAGACTCAGTTCATGTGGAGTCTTACGGAACAGATATCCGCCTTCAGGCCCTACCTTCGATCTCAGTATTCCGCGGTTGACAAGCCTTCTCATAACCTTGGCCAAGTAATTCTGCGGAATATGCTGGGTTTCCGATATCTGCTTCATGCTGAACTTGCCCGCCGGACTGGCACCCATATAAATAAGGCATCTGACGGCATAATCAAGAGTTCTACTTACCTGCATAACCGCTCCCCGGTCAGACTTGATGCATCTGTAAGAACAACCATCTCCTGATTGGTAATTGTTACCATTACCCAAATAAAGTCAACATGAAATGGACAGGCATCATCTAGACAACTGGTATTTCCACAACTAGCAGGGGGGGGGCTGCAAGAACTCTTGTTGTCGGTATACCTGCTGCTTACGCAGGTTGTTAGGCTCCCATACATCAATGATGTATGAAAATACTTTATCCTAAGAAAACGGCCAACTATATACCACACACTCTCATCGGCTATGCACTTCCCTGTTGCTACCTGAATTTCCCTCAGGGCAGATGATCTATGTCTTTTCAAGATATTGCGAGATTCACCGATGACCGTCCTGTAACCTATCTGCTCTTAATTCTTGGACAAAGCAGAAAACAATCTTAGCGCAATACCAAGCACCTCATCAAGCAATCAAGGCTACGCTTGATTCTTCCTCTCATCATGCCCAAATATCCTCTTTTTTATCCCAATACTCCCTGAGACTTTCAAACCGTTGAATTCTTTCTCTAATCTTGACAATCTCTCGCGGGTAGAAGTCCATCATTACATCGCACAACTGTAACATCCACTTTTTCCTTGAATTTTTCATTACAGTTCGAATATTGTTTGAATTGGCAATTTGAATCTGCCCCCAACCGAGAGCACCTACAACTAGGCATTCCCAATCAATAAACTCGATTGGTGCAAACAAGACATCTGAAACCTCAAGATCGGTTCCGCGAATGGAGTACTTGATCATGATGAGTGAGAAAACATTGTCGTCTGACTCGTAAAACCGTGCCAGCCGGTCGACTGATGTAAGGTTGGGCATATTGAAATGCGTGTCTTCTCTATGGGTCTTTACATCTATTATAGAGTAGATTCCCTCTACATCTTTGAACGCTACATCGGCCATGGCGCGCCGCGCGAACTCGCCAGAATACTCGCTACACCAATCCCCAAGAAAACTCTCAAACCTATTAGCCACCAAAGACTCTAATGCATCCCCGACTGCTCTTGGACTACTGGCCGTTTGTGGTGTAAGAAAACTAGCCGAAGAGTTGATGTACTCCTTTATTGCCGCAGCTACCTTATTATGGTGCCCATGGTAATAAAAGTTCGATCTCATTCAAACAGTGCTCCTTGCGAGAATTCTTCTTGCCTTTTGTTGTTGGTTAATTTTTGTTGTCGAGGGGAAGAATTCCGCTCCCAGAATACTCCATCCCTATATCCTTGGATTGCCGAATCCACTTGCGCGACGCAAATTCGTTTTCTTGCCCAGCAAAGGTATTCCATATTGACATCAATACCACACCAACGTCTACTCAGCTTTTCCGCAACCACTGCTGACGTACCGCTTCCCAAAAACGGATCAAAGACGAAATCATTTTCTTTTGAACTCGCAAGAAGCAATTTCGCAAATAATTTCTCCGGCTTTTGCGTTGGGTGAGGAGTGTTTTCAGGCATTGACCAGAATGGTATAGTCAAATCCGTCCAAATGTTAGACGGATACGTTAACCGGAAGTTATCATCACCCTCTTGTATCCAATCTTTCGGGGCTCCATCTACGCGATAAGGGGCTAACACCTTACGTTTCAACTTTACAGATTCCACATTGAAATAATAATCTTCGGAATTAGTGCAAAACCAGATATCTTCTATATTGTTCTTCCAATTCCTCCTTGTGCCTCTTCCCTTTTCTCGTTCCCAAGTAATTCTGTTTTGCACTAAAAATCGTTCTTCCAGAACTGGCAGAATCAATGCAGATGTTTTCCAGTCAGAGCATACATACAGCGTAGCTGTTGGTTTCATCATTGGAACAAGTAACTCTATAACTCTCTCAAACCAAGCCATATAACTGGTTTTATCCAGTTTTCTAAAGCGATTTCCGTTGTAATTTTTTGTTAGATTATACGGTGGATCGAGTATGAGTAAGTCAACGAATTGGGTCGGAAGGTGAGTTGCTACTTCGAAGAAGTCGCCTTTGATGAGTCGACAATTCAGATTTTGACGATCAATTGCTTTTTCAACCCGCAAAACAGCCTCGGAAAACTCAAGAAACTCTTCTGAAGTACATGTCAACGTTCGATTTCGTGGAGCCCGGTCAGACATAGCAGTTTTCCGCAAATACTATAATACAATTATTTTCATCCCAGTCATCCCTACCGGCAGATGTAGATAACGGACCTCTCCGGTTCCTTTCACTTTTTCCGGATGCTTGCCGAATCACGAAACTCAGACTTTTTGACATGGTTTTTCAGACCAGATATTAGACGAATCACGGAAGTCGTTGTTTTCCAAAATTTATTTGCGCTGAAACAACGAATTTTCCTAGCATTATGCGATTTTTCATTCACAATCCGGTATGAACCATTTTAGTGGTCTTTCCCTAACGCTTAATTCACCTTATTCTACGGCTGGCCAACAACAGCAGTTGCTCCTTCTTATCAAATGGAAATCAATCAAATCCGCATGATCTGCCTGAGGATCAATTTTCAAGTTCTATAAGAACTGTCAGGGGGAGTTTCGACATAAAAATACTTCATCTAAATTATACCGTGTCAGGAAATCCGAAACTACAAGAAAATCGCAGAACCGTATACAACGAGAATCAAGACCACAACAACGGCCCCACCTATCATGACAGCCGCATAATGCCTGAGCAGACCGGTTTGAAAGGCGCTCAGACGCCTTGAGAGACCCTTCACAAAATCGCTCAGTCCATCAAGTGCCTGATCAATCACCGAACGGTCAAAATCATAGAGAAGCCCCGAGATATAGTTAAACGGAGCGACAAAAAGGGAATCGTATATTTCATCCACATACCATTTGTTAAACGATACAGCATGAATCTTCGCCACGGTAAATTGTTCCGATTCAGAAGTTTTCCGCTTCTTTCCTGCGCCTGCCGGATAATATAGAACAATGCCGACAATTATCCCAGCGAATGCGGCAAGCACCGATAGACCCACAAGAGTCCAGTGTCCCAACCCGTGAACACCGTAATGATGGGAAACATGTACAGAAGAAGAGAGAAACTTCTCGATAAGTCCCGTATACTGAAAGCCGACCGCCGAACCCATAAATTCCGGTACGCCTAAAAGACCGCCGAAAACCGAAAGAACCGCAAGCACGACAAGAGGAGTGGTCATTACGGATGGAGATTCATGCAGGCGGCTTCTCGTTGCGTAATCCATCCTTCCAGGTCCCTCGAACGCAAGCAGATAAAGACGCGCCATGTAAAAGGCCGTGAGCACGGCGGTTATCAATCCCATAATCCAGAAAAACGTATGACCACCGTTGTAGAGCGAAGCGAGTATTTCGTCTTTGCTGAAAAATCCGGAGAGAAGAGGAACCCCAGATATTGCAAGCGTCGCCGCAAGAAACGTAACTGCCGTTACTGGAATCATCCTTCTGAGTCCACCCATTTTTCGTATGTCCTGCTCTCCGGACATAGCGTGTATAACGCTTCCCGCCCCCAAGAAAAGAAGCGCTTTGAAAAACGCGTGCGTTATCAAATGAAAGATTGAAAACACATACGCCCCGGCTCCCGCAGCCATCATCATGTACCCGAGTTGACTCACGGTGGAATACGCAAGCACTTTTTTTATATCGTTTTGCGTCACGGCTATGGTGGCGGCGAAAAACGCGGTGAAAGCGCCTGTAAAGAGAACCACTTCAGATGCAACCGCACTCGCGATGAAAAACTCTGAACAACGGCTTATCATGTAAACCCCGGCAGTCACCATCGTTGCCGCATGTATGAGCGCGCTTACAGCTGTAGGACCCGCCATCGCGTCCGGAAGCCAGACATGAAGGGGGAACTGCGCTGATTTTCCGACAGCCCCTACAAAAAGGAGCAGGGCTATAGTGGTCACGGTCGCTTGCGAAATTCCGGAAACGCCCGAGAGAACTTCATCATAGCTGAGCGAACCGAAGGTAGTGAACACAAGAAATATCCCGAGAATAAATCCAAAGTCTCCAATTCTGTTAACGACAAAAGCCTTTCTTCCAGCATAGACTCTGAACGACTCCTCGTACCAGAACCCTATAAGCAGATAGGATGCAAGTCCCACTCCTTCCCATCCGATGAACATCATAAGGAAGTTGTTCCCTAAGATAAGAACAAGCATGAAGAACACAAAAATATTTAGATAGGTGAAATAGCGGGCGAAGGAACGATCATGATGCATATATCCGATTGAGTAAACATGAATAAGAAATCCTACCCATGTCACGACCATGGCCATCACCGCTGAAAGAGAATCAAAGAGAAATTCGAAACCAACATTGAGATTTCCCGAGAATATCCAAGTGAAAAGCGTTGTCTTGAACGCGTCGCCTTGGTATAAGGGCGAGAGGTCTCCCGATAATACCCAAGGAAGATACTCGGATACAAGGTCCTCGACCCAAGATGTCTCACGCGACAGCAGACCAAGAAAAAGCGTTGTGGATAAAAGCGCGGATACGGCAACCGCAACGCACGCAACTGTCGCCGTGATTTTATCCTTCTGACCGCTCTTGAGGTCTCCGAAAAGTTTCTCCCAGAGTCCAGTTGCAAAAAAAAGTCCGTTAAAAGCAGCCCCGAAAAGAGGTGCAAGAACTATAAGAGACAGCAACACGTAAGATAAACCTCCGAGAATCAGATCAACCTTTCAACAGTTTCAGCAGGTCGATATTAAGGCTGTTTTTCTGTCTGTAGATCGAAACTACAAACGCAAGACCGACTGCCACCTCCGCCGCCGCAACAGTCACGGACATCAGAACAAACACATGTCCCGTAGCACCTTCGTAAAGCCTAGAAAACGTCACGAAAAGCAGATTGCACGCATTGAGCATAAGCTCAATGCACATAAGCACAACCAGTATGTTTCTCCTGGTGATGACTCCGTAGAGCCCGGTCGCAAACAATATGCAGGAAATGACGATATAGTGAGCAACCGTGACCTCCATATCAGGAGTACCTCCCTTTGGCTACTACCAAGACTCCAATCATAGCCACCACCACCAGAACAGATGTGAGTTCAAACGCAAGCAGATAATCGTTGAAAAGAGAGTTTCCCACTTCCCCTCCGGTCCCAAATTTTTCCGAGTCCGCAAGCTCCGGAAAAACGATGGCGGATGATGAAAAAAATCTGGATGTGAGAAACCCTACTACCGCAAGGAACAGAAAGAGAAATGTTATTCTTTTCGCTACTTTTACATTATCAAAGATGAGGTCGCTCTCTCTTATATTGAGAAACATTACCGTAAAAAGAAATAGAACCATTATGGCTCCCGCGTAGATCAATATTTGTATCGCCGCGATGAAGTGAGCGTGGAGTAGAACAAAAAGCGCAGCGGTGGAAAAAAGCGTAAGAACAAGTGAGATTGCACTTATGACCGGATTGCGACTGCTCACAACCAGAACTGCGCCGAGCATGGCAAGTACGGAGAAAACATAGAAAACAACTGTATGTGTCAACGGAACTTTCCAGAAAAACTTTTAGAAATCATTATATTTGCAATGCGCATAGAGTCAACCCGGGCAAATGATGTTTACCTGCTCCTGAAAACTCCTCTGCGGGGACACTCATCAGCCAGGGGGCAGCGACTGCAAAACGGAGATACCGGCCTGCATATATGCTGACCCAAGGAAACAAGGAGGGAATTGTACTCTATCCAGTAGCGGCGGGGCAGCTTTTCCACAAGAGCCATCTCAGTTTCATAAGGATCCTTCGTATCCACATAACCCCATCTGTTTGATATCCTGTGCACGTGAATATCAACGCAGACGGCAGGTTTCCCATATCCCAGAGAAACTACCAAATTAGCCGTTTTTCTGCCTACACCGCGGAATTTTAAAAGCTCATCAACGGTGTCGGGAACTTGCCCTCGGTATTCATCTACCAACCTTCTGCATATTCCTATTATGTTCTGCGCCTTCACCTTGTAAAAGCCTACCGGATAGATAAGCTCTCTCACTCTTTTCTCTCCGAGTTCAAGGACTTGCTCCGCTGTGGACGCTTGAGCGAAAAGCCTCTCGGAAGCCTCGGCTGTAGTCTCATCCTTGGTCCTCAGACTGAGCACCGTGGAAAGCAGAACCTTGAAAGGGTTTCTTGAAGAAGATGCGGTAAGAGTAACAACCGGGACGTTCCAGTCGGTGGATTGATCTCTCAGCACCGCCAGTATCTTTCCAATGTTTTTTTCTTCGATATCCGCGGCCATACTGAATCTTTATCGCGAGTTTTACTGAAGGAAGGAATCTTCCATAAAACCCGCGCATTTACCTGCTATGTCGTCCCATTTCTGGAAAAAGACCTTGAGTGCGAGTTCCGCTTCTGTGTATAAGGACAGAGAGACAAGTTCCATTATTCTTGCAGCTTCCTTCACACTGTTTTCATTTTTAAGGGTGTAAGGATGTATGTGATTGCATATATCGCCATAGTTAAGCACAAGATAACTCCGCAAATCGAACTGAGCCAGCCAATTCTCAAGGTCTTCAAGACTCCGGTTAAGGTTGCTGAGAAAAGCCCTGATGGTGGTTATGGATTCTCCGACCTTGTCGGCGTTGATTTTCTCATGCGCCGAGGCGAGTCTTTCTATTGACTGTTTAAGAGTCGAGTTGTAATGGATCGAATTAAATCCCCAGTGCGTGTAGAAATTCTTTCTCCCTTCCTCGGAAAAAAGAAGAAACCACTCGAAGGGAACAATATTCTCAGATGAAAAACAGTTAAGAGAATCAGATGTGGGAGCTACAAAATAACCACCGCTTTCATCTTTCATGAAAAGACAGTCTGATATATCATCGTCGGGAAGATTCAAGTGGTCGGAAAGAACTTGACGGAATGCGCTGTACTCGTTACCGAACCATATCCCGAAAGGTGATGTCGGCCCGCCCCAGTAACGCTCATAAAACTTGAGGTATTTTCTCCAGTATTCAGACTTCTCCCCGAAAGAATCTAGGGGCTCATACACTATAAGGGTACTTGACGGCATCGTACTTGTTCAGGTTCGCTTCCACTTCATGACATAAGCACATGCTTTTTCGATTCTCTCTATTATCCAGACGGAACAATGTAAAATTTTCTAAACTACCCATTAAACTTTGAAGTGAACGCTCGGGACCGATATTGCTCCGTTCCAATAAGGTTCGGTCGTATAATTTTACCGGACCTGTTAATTAGTGCGAGGTTTTGCGCATAACATCCTTGGGTCCCTTATGATTTCCCGACACTGCGCACAACTCAGGTACAACATCTTTTTGGTGGTTTATCTGTCCGATACAGAGGCGAATCTTTAACCACGCCCATTAAACTGCGAAGTGCAACACTTGAATTATAACGAAGCGATCCGCAAAGACGAGTAGTTGAGAGGATCGAGGGATGAGGATATGCTCCGATACCGGTTGAAGGAGGGCATATCTGATGTCATCAGGCTGCAATCACCTCGGCTGCGAAGAACGAATCCGGATAGAGACGCTGAAGGCCGAGGGTTTATCCGTTCGGCAGATCGCCGACCGACTTGATCGTTCCGCATCCACGATCAGCAGGGAGTTGAAGAGGAACAGGGGAAAGGAAGGTTGCAGGCACGGCCGGGCGCAGGAGACGGTGGAGAACAGACGGAGGAATGCGGCGTCTGTTCGGAAGATGACGGCCGATCTCCGTGCGGTGATCAGCGGAATGCCGACGAACTACCGGTTCAGTCCCGAACAGACAGCGGGTCGTCTGAAGTATGAAGGGACAGGGGTATAAGCGCGACATCCGTATATAGATACATCAGGCGGGACCGCGGGCAGGGAGGGGAGTTGTATCGTCATCTGCGGCATGGAGGCAGGAAGTACAACCGTCGCGTGAAGGGGCGGGCGGGACGAGGGGTGACAGTTAACAGGGTGGATACAGCGCAGAGGCCTGCGGTGGTGGATGAGAAGAGTCGGTTCGGGGACCGGGAGTCGGACACTATAGCAGGAGGCGGGCATCGCGGAGCTGTGGTGACGATGGTGGAGCGGAGATCGAAATTCTCCCTGTTGCATGGGGTGAAACGCAGAACTGCGAAGCAGGTGGGCGGGGCTGTGAAGAGGAAGTTGAAGCCTTGGAAGAGTTTGTGTCCGACGATGATGTCGGACAACGGCAGGGAATTCGTCGCCCGCGAGGAAGTATCGAAAGCTCCGGAAGCGGAGTTTTATTTCACTACGCCGTATCATTCGTGGGAGCGGGGGCTGAACGAACACAGTAACGTGCTGGTCCGGCAGTATCGGCAGTTGCCGTGGTTGATGAGCGAGGAAGACTGTTGCGAACTCACCGCCCCGACATAGCGGGCGAGATTGAATGCCGCCGCGGTCGTGATTTCACTACAGAGGAGTTCTGCAGACGCATCGGATGATGCAAACCCGACAGCAGACTCAAGGACATGCCGGCTCGTGTCACCATGCTCGCTATGCTTCGGCTTCCCAGTCGCCACATGGAGACTTGCGCTGCGCGCGGCACCTTTATTAGGATGGACATTCCGAGATTCCTGATTCTTCCATGGATACAAATACCCGACCTCGGGTCTCATATCTTCTCCACCGTCTGTCGACATCTGCCTGACGAGTGGACCCGACGATACAACGTAACACCTGTGCTGATGGAAACGTTTGTCGAGATTCCGACATACACGGGTACGGTCTACTGTACCTCGGGATGGATACATGCAGGAACCACCGAAGGACGCGGACGTTACGACCGGTAAAATAAATCCGACAAACCCGAAAAGGACATCCGGCTGAAACCGCTTCGCAGGAACTGGAAGCGAATCCTCAACCGCTGAAAACACTCATTCACCACGCCTTGACCGAACGGTTACGTATAACTGTATGTTGGGGAAGAGGTGATATCGACATCTAGCTGCCTGTACTGCAAAAATAATTATGCCGCTGTATTGGTCGAGAGAGGGGGGACAAATCAGATTCTGTAGAAACATTTCGGTTCTGATACCCACGCTGAACAATGCAAAACCTCAAGAATATCCCCACAGTCTCTCTTGGTTTGCCCAACAGACCTTCAATAATTCGACTTTTAATGGACGAGTTGTTTATAGAATTAGCAAGGTCTCATAAAGTTGTCAGAGATACATGTTCCGCTCGAATCTGTCGACGGAAAGAATCGGGCACTTCATTCCACACAAAGAGGTCTACCCGAAACGGCAGATTACTTTCCTCAAATGACTCCCTCAGGTCGTTGACCTGTTTCAACTGTTGTCGGGTCGCAAATACCACGAGGTCAAGGTCAGACTGCGACCGGGATGTTTTCTTGACACGCGAGCCGTAGACCCATGCATCCGTGTCCGGCAGATGATGTTTCAGCAAGGTAAGAATTATTTCTCTTTGCCTGCTGGTGATGTCGATTGTCTCTAATCCCATGTTTTTCCGGTCGTGGTCTGGTAAAGACTGATTGCATCAGCTGTGAAGTCCGGTACCAACTCAAGGCAGGCTTGTGCCTTCTCTCCGTCGTAGTCATGGGATGTACCGACCCTAGTTTCGGCGTAACTCAGCCACTGCTCTATTGAGGATGAGAACAAATTATTCTCATTCCCGAGTCTCAAGACCGGCTTCGGGCTGTTGGGCAGGTCGGAGAGACCTAACTCGCAGTTCAGATACCTCTTCAGCACTTTCCAAAGGCAATCATAGCAGACCTCAAAACGCTGAACGACCGACTCAGCAAATGCCTCGAAGTCAAGGTCGGAAATAACTGCCGGTTTCTTCTGACGGTAGTTATTGTTCTGATCCTCTAAACGCTTCAGAGAAAGCCGGAACTTATCGTACTCTATCATCGCCATCATAAACCTATGCGTCTATTTCGCCGGACGCTTAGTTGGACCAAAAAAACCGCCCATTAAATTTCGAAGTGCAACACTTGGGACAGGCGTTGCTCCGTTCTGATAAGATTTTCAGATGACTTTACCATACCTGTTTCTTTGTGCGAATTCATGCGCATTCGAGACTGTGAAGATATTCTGAGTTACGGGCTCTGCAGGCCCGAAATACTGAACTGGAGAAACAGGTTGCGGAACTTCTATCTGACCGGGAATCTCTGTCGAATTTACTGTACGGTAAACGGAACGAGAAACGGAAGAGGCCGAGTTCGGGGCACAGGCGGGAACAACAGCCTGCGCGCCCGGTCATGGTCGTACACCCCGTCCGGATATTGAGATTGTGGAAGATGTTCCGGTTCCGCCCGCTGATGAATTGACCTGTTCGGATTGCGGGAAGCCGTATATATCTTATTGGGGAACAACTCGGAGGTCTTCGAGGTCACGGCGTACAGGCGCAGGATCGTTCAGACCTTTCATAGGCGAGGTTGCGACTGCGCATCCTCGCCTATGTACGTGACCGCCGTTGGCTGTTCGAGCGAGGAAGATATAGATCCTTCGCGCAGTTCGGAGGTGCAAAACTTGAAACCGAAACGGATGTTTTCAACATGACCTGTGAAGCTGTATCCAGGGGCTTCAGGGGAGTTGGTGCGGTGACCTCATTCAGGAACATTCAGTTGTCGTGATGGAGTCTTTACAACTGTCGGTTGGTAGCGGTTTCGGGGTGTTCAGATCGTGATTCGGGCTCGGAATAAGGTTGTCTCGGCAAGGAAACCGGGTCTGTTCGGCGTAATTCTGCCGTGTAGAAAACAGCCCGCATCTGTCCAATAGACAACAACTGAAAATTCCTAGAACCCCACCTGCATTATACTCGGCCGTTAAACTTTCTGATTTCCAAAGGACAGCGGGTTTTCTGGAAATCTTTGACTGAAGAAATCACATCCTCCGAAACCTCCCGCCCATTTATACACATGCGGAACGGAAATTGGAAAAATCACGAAGAAGATGTATAGTTTGACCGTCTCTAATGGAAAAACCTTTTGTACACCTTCACCTTCACTCGCAGTATTCACTTCTCGACGGTTCGATAAAGTTCGACGAACTGATCAAGAGGGCGAAGGAACACTCGATGCCAGCTGTGGCGGTCACGGATCACGGCAACCTTTTCGGCGCATACGAGTTTTTCGAGAAAGCCAAAGCCGGAGGTGTAAAACCCATAATAGGTTGCGAGATATACGTAACCCCGACACTTAAACTCGAAAAACCATCCGCGGGAAAAAACTACCATCTTACCGTTCTCTGCATGAATGAACGGGGTTATACAAATCTCTCGAGGCTCGTCACAAAGGGGTATTTTGAGGGTTTTTACCGCCGTCCCAGAGTCGACCACGAAATGCTTGCCGGTCATAACGAGGGACTCATAGTACTGTCCGGCTGCATGAGCAGCGAGCTTTCACATGCGATATTTGAAAAAGATGAAAAGGAGCAATTAAGAACCGCTTCCGTCTACAAGGAGATTTTTGGGGACCGGTACTACCTTGAAGTGCAGGCAATCGGCACGAAGGAACAAAAAAGAATCAACCGAGGTTTGGTGAAAATCGGAAAAAGTCTGGGAATAAAACTTGCGGCGACGAACGACTGTCATTTTCTCACCAAAGAAGATTACAAATCCCATGACACGCTTCTATGTATTCAGACCGGAAGCATGGTAACCGACGAAAAAAGGATGAGATTCCAGAGTGATGATTTCTATGTCAAGACAGAGCAGGAGATGGTCCAATCTCTTAAGGGATTTGAGGAAGCGATAGAGGAATCTGTGAGAATATCCGAGCGTTGTGAGTTTGAGTTCCGAAGCGACGGCTACAGATTCCCACGTTACTCTCCACCGGAGGGGAAATCTCTTGATGAGTTTATGCGCGAGGTTTCACGTAAGAATCTTGAGAAGATGTTAAATGAAAACGGGATTTCTGAAGACATACGCATAACCTACCGCAACCGCCTTGAAACGGAACTTGACACCATCTGTCAAATGGGCTTTTCCGGATATTTTCTGGTGGTATCGGATTTTATTCTGCATGCGAAGAAAAACAACATTCCGGTGGGACCGGGAAGGGGAAGCGCCGCCGGCAGTCTGGTCGCCTATTCACTAGGAATAACCGCGGTCGACCCCATAAGACATAAGCTTATTTTTGAGAGATTTCTCAATCCTGAAAGGATAAGCATGCCGGATATAGATGTTGACTTCTGCACGGAGCACCGGGACGAGATAATAAAGTACGTAACGGACAAATACGGGGCGGACAAGGTGGCGCAGATAGGAACTTTCGGAACCATGTCTTCAAAAGCCGTTATAAAGGATGTGGGTAGAGTTCTAGGACTCGCTTACTCAGAAGTCGACCGACTCTCAAAATTAATTCCTTCATTCCGGGGAAAAGTCTTCAGCATAGAGAAAGCGCTGACGGAAATAACCGAGATAAAAAAAATTCTTTCGGAAAACAAGGAACTTGCCGATGCGATTGAAGTAGCGAAGTCGCTTGAAAACATGGTACGACACTCATCCACGCATGCGGCCGGAATAGTAATATCAGACGAACCGATAGCCGATTATATCCCTCTCTACAAGGGAAGCAAGAACGAAATCGTGACCCAGTTCGACATGAACTCCATTGAGAAACTCGGCTATGTGAAATTTGATTTTCTAGGACTCAAAACCCTCACGATAATTGACAAGGCGGTAAAATACATCCGCCGGAATCAAGAAGACGGTAATGAGAAATTCGAAATACAGAACATTCCGCTTGACGACCCCGAGACCTATGCGCTTTTCTGCGAGGGAAACACCATGGGGGTGTTTCAGGTGGAATCTGTCGGGATGAAGGATCTTCTCGCAAAACTTCGCCCCTCGGAATTTGAGGATATAATAGCCGCTTTGGCCCTTTACAGACCGGGACCTCTTGACAGCGGAATGGTGAAGGATTTCATAAAGAGAAAACACGGAGACAGGGTTAACTTTCCACATCCGACTCTTCAAGAAATATTGCGTGAAACCTACGGTCTTTTCGTCTACCAAGAGCAGATAATGCAAACAGCAAGTGAAATTGCAGGATTCACCATGGGAGATGCGGACCTTCTGCGCAGAGCGATGGGGAAAAAGAAATCAAGCGAAATGAAAGCTCAACGTGAGAAATTCTTGAAAGGAACCGCTGAAAAAGGAATCAGCAGCGCGAAAGCTCGGGAACTTTTCGACACTATGGAGAAATTCGCCGAGTACTCTTTCAACAAGAGTCACAGCGCGGCCTATGCAATGATCACCTACCAAACAGCCTATCTGAAGACTCACTACACGGCGGCATTCATGGCGGCATTTATGTCTGTCGAGGCGCACAATGTGGACAAGGTGATCTCGGGGATAACCGAGTGCAGGAAGATTGGAATAGAGGTGCTGCAGCCTGACATAAACCGGAGTTTTTCAGGGTTTATCATTTCGGAAAACAAAATACGGTTTGGATTCACCGCCATAAAATACGTAGGTGACTCGCTTATTGAGGAAATTGTGAAACAGCGGGAAAAAGATGGAGAGTACAAATCTGTTACTGATTTCTGCGGACGAATCAACCCTAGGACGCTTAATAGAAAGTCGTTTGAAAGCCTGATAATGGGGGGAGTTTTCGACTCTCTGCACGCAAACCGAGCGCAGCTTTTTAAATCCTCTGAGAAACTGCTTAATTACAACTCCGCAAAACTCAGCGCTTCACCCAGAGGGCAGGGAATGCTGTTTGACCTTTCAGAAACCGTACCGGAGCCGAGCCTCGACGACATCGACCCGTGGAATGAGCAGACCCTACTTGAAAATGAACTTGAGGTACTGGGACTTTACGTGTCTTCGCACCCGCTTGAAAAATACTCATCAGAACTTAAAAAAATCGGATCTCTTCACAACACAAAATCCATAATTGAACTTAAGGATGGCATTGAAGTGAAGATGGCCGGGGTTGTAAGAAAAACTGAGATAAAAACCACGAAAAAGGGAAACGGTCTGATAGGTTACCTCACTATCGAAGACCTCAACGGTTTTGCCGAAGTTATAGTGTTTAATGATACTCTTCGCAAATCCCGCCCGCTTTTGGAACAGAAATCTGAACCTATAATAGTAAAAGCTAAAGTCGAAAAAAATTCGGACGACAAAGTGCGTCTGCTTGCAAACGATATTTTTTCTCTCATGGAAAACAGAGGACGGCGCGCTGTGCAAATAAATATGGATAGCAGAGCTGCAAGCAAGGAGAATATCAATTCTCTGAAGAAAATTTTCGAGGAGTTTCCAGGAAACTCAACGGTTGTAATAGATATAAAAACACACAGTTCGCAAGCCATTCTGAGAGTGGAAAACCACAGGGTGGATTTCAAGCCGGAATTTATAGAGAATATCGAGAATCTGCTCGGAAAAAATTCGGTGGCTCTGAAAGAAAGGTTATTTACCTGAACCTTCTACAATGTTTTTCACCGCTTCAGGATCACTCGTAATTACAAATACTTCCTGAACCGACGTACCGCTTCTCGCTATAAGTTTGGCTCCGTCGTTTATCGGGTATTTATAACTTACCGTCAGAATTTCTCCTGTTGAGCGGCCGACATCTATTCTTCCGGGGATGATTCCGGACACATGGTCAAGGTGTGAAATTTTGTCTTCCAGAAAACGCCTGAGACCTTTTATTATCGAATGTTCCGTTTTTATTTTGTTTTTTCTGTATTTCATTCCCATTCTACCGATTCCCCCTGAAGAATACCTTACTTTCAACCTGGCGAGATATGCGGGCGGGGCATGGAATCATTGCCACTCTATTGTACTTGGAGGCTTGGTGGATATATCGTAAACAACACGGTTTATTCCTTTTACTTCATTGATTATCCTGGCCGCCGCGCTTGTCAGTAAATCATATGATATTCTTGCCCAGTCGGCGGTCATTCCGTCTGTACTGGTCACAGCCCTGAGAGCGCAGACATTTTCATAGGTTCGCCCATCACCCATCACCCCTACCGTCCTTACCGGAATAAATACGCAGAAAGCCTGCCATATATCGTCGTATACACCCGCTTCTTTAAGTTCTTCAATAAATACACTGTCGGCTTGTCTCAGTATGGAAAGCCGGCGTCGCGTAACTTCTCCCATTATCCTGATCGCGAGACCAGGACCGGGAAACGGGTGGCGACCTACAAGAGATGAAGATAAACCAAGACTTTTCCCGACACTCCTCACCTCATCTTTGAAAAGGTCCCGAAGAGGCTCAATTATTTCCAGATCCATTTTTTCCGGAAGACCTCCCACGTTATGGTGGGACTTTATCATCGCGGATGGCCCTTTGACGCTTACGCTTTCTATAACATCGGGGTAAAGTGTTCCTTGGGCGAGAAACCGCACATCCGATATCTTGCGAGCCTCGTCTTCAAACACTCTTATAAATTCCTCGCCCATGATTTTCCTTTTCGTCTCAGGGTCGGTAATCCCCTTGAGACGGGCAAGGAATCTGTCTTCGGCATCAACATAAATGAAGTTCATATCAAGTCCCGAAAAAGCGTTACGGACCTCATGCGCCTCGTTAAGCCTCATGCATCCCGTATCTACGAAAATACAGTAGAGGTTCCGTCCCACCGCTTCGTTGATAAGAACTGCGGCAACTGAAGAATCGACTCCTCCCGACAGTCCGCAGATGATTTTTTCGACACCTACCCTTTCTCTTATTTCCTGTATTGAATTCTCTATGAAAGATCTGGCGGTCCATCCTCCATTGAGTGATGCCACACGGAAAAGAAAATTAGACAATATCTGCTTGCCCGATTCAGTATGTACAACTTCGGGGTGGAACTGAACTCCGTAGATGTCTCCACGGGCATTTCTTATCGCAGCGAATTCGGTGTTTTCCGTAACCGCCACAGCAGAAAATCCGGCTGGAACGCTAAGTACCCTATCACCATGAGACATCCATACGCCGGTCGTGGGAGAAACTGAGTAAAAAAGCGGGTCGTTTGAGTCCGCGTTGAGAACAGCCGGACCATATTCCCGTTTCTCCGAATGTTCAACATTCCCCCCAAGCTGGGAAACAATCAGCTGAAGTCCGTAACAGATGCCGAGAACAGGAATCCCGAGAGACAGCAATTGCTTATCAACCCTGGGAGAGCATTTCTCCCTGACGCTTGACGGTCCCCCTGAAAGTATTATCGCGCGGGGCGGGTCTTTTTTTATCTCGTCTAAAGAAACATTAAACGGCTTTACCTCGGAATAGACCCCCAGTTCCCTCGTCCGCCTAGCTATAAGTTGAGTGTATTGGGATCCGAAATCAAGAACCAGAACTTTTTCGCGCATTTCAAAAACCGGTTTTCCCGATACGACCGGATAAATCTGCTGCTGTAAGTACAAAAGCGCTCTACCCGATTCTGTAATTGGGCGATTCCTTGGTGATCACGATGTCGTGAACATGACTTTCCTGAAGTCCGGCGTTGGTAATCTTGACAAACCTCGCGTTCCGCTGCAGGTCTTTTATCGTTGAAGAACCTGTATAACCCATTCCCGCGCGAAGCCCCCCGACCAACTGGTAAATTATGGCTCCTATATTACCTCTGTAAGGAACCCTGCCCTCTATTCCCTCGGGAACAAGTTTAGCCTCTTCCCTCATTTCGTCGTCCTGGGCATACCTATCCCTGCTCCCCGACCTCATGGCCTCTATGGAACCCATTCCTCTGTACACTTTGTAAGTTCTTCCCTGGTAGAGTACGACCTCTCCGGGAGCCTCATCCGACCCTGCAAGAAGATTCCCTATCATTACCGAATCCGCTCCTGCGGCAAGAGCTTTGGTTATATCCCCGGAGTACTTTATTCCACCATCGGCTATTACCGGAATACCTTGATTCTTCGCAACCGAACATACATTAGTTATCGCCGTTATCTGAGGCATTCCTATGCCGGCTATTACTCGGGTGGTGCATATCGACCCGGGACCAACCCCTACCTTAAGACAGTCGGCACCGACCTTTATAAGTGCTTCTGCAGCTTCCGCAGTCGCTATATTTCCAACAACAAGGTTTATATCATACTTTTTCCTTACGGCCGCTATATGGTCAACCACTCTTTTTGAATGACCATGCGCGGTGTCAATCACTATAATGTCACATCCCGCCGCGACAAGTTCGTCCACCCTCTCCATGCTATCTCTGTCAACCCCTACTGCGGCTCCTACAAGAAGCCTTCCCATCGTGTCCTTCGATGATTTAGGGAATTTCTCTATTTTCTCTATGTCCTTCATGGTTATCAGACCACGAAGCTTGAACTCATCGTCAACCACCGGAAGTTTTTCTATCTTGAACCTATGAAGAAGGTCTTTGGCTTCAGCAATAGTGGTACCCTCTTTCACCGTGACGAGTTTTTCTCTAGGAGTCATAATTTCATCAATCTCAAGATCCATGTTCTTTTCGAATCTTATATCCCTATTAGTAACTATTCCTTGGAGGGTTTTATCAGCCCCTATAATCGGAAGCCCGGAAATATTATTTTCAAGCATTAAGTCGAGAACTTGACGAACCCGAGTCTTCAGACCCACGGTAAGAGGATTTACGATCATTCCACTCTCATACTTCTTCACTTTCTCCACTTCACCTCTCTGCGCAGGTATGGAGAGATTTCTGTGTATTATCCCTATTCCGCCTTCCTGCGCCATGGCAATCGAGGTTCGAAACTCCGTCACGGTATCCATGGCGGCACTGATTATGGGAATATTGAGTCTCACCTGTCCGGTAAGACTTGCCGAGACATCAACTTCGCTTGGAAGAACTTCGGAGTAGGCGGGCGACAGTATTACATCATCAAAAGTGAGTGCTTCCTCAATAACAATATCAAGCATGAACGTCAGCCTGCCTTCTTGGCGGTCGAGTTTCTCGTGGTTCGCGATTTTCTGGTTGTCGGCTCTGATTTAGTTCTCTTTGCGGCAGCGGTTTTCTTTGCGACGGCTGTCTTCTTTGCGGCGGCGGCTTTCTTTACGGCAGCTGTCTTCTTCGCACCGGTTTTCTCAACCCTTGAGTTAGCTTTTGCTTCTGTTGCTGCTTTCTTTGTCGTTTTCGGCTTAGGTTCTGCCCCTTCCTTGCCATCGGAAACTACTTTTAATTCCATTTCTTTGAAACCCTTTTCGAACAGGTTAAGAATTTTTTTTCTGGCTTCTGAAGCCTCAACGCTGAACTCAATTTTTATTTCCTGGTCCTTCTCAAGAAGAGTCAAAAAAACAGGGTTCAAGCCCACATAAGTCGTATCATCCACTTTTTCAAACCCCATGGGCTTAAGAAGTTTCTTGGGAATAACGGGAAACTGGAAGGCAATCGTGCTGACAGACCCCTCGGAAAGTGAACCATCCTGACATATGCTGATTTTTATTTTCGTAGTCTTCATTATCTGACCATCCGTCATTTTCTAGAAATCATAAACCCTTTATTTTACCGGACAAACCTAATAAGGCAATTTCAGACACATTTCTCGCAGACTGACGGAAACAACAATATTATTCATCTGACATCACTTCAAAATCCGTGATTTCGACTTCATACTTGAGTCCCAGCACCTTATTCACGGACAGATAGAAGGTGTTGAAGAAAACGGTGTTTCCCGGCTTTATGTTGAAATTGGCTGTTGTTCTTGACTCATCGAATCCCGGAACGTCATCTCCTGCTCTTCTTCCGAGTTTCTCAAGAGGTCCCGCCGCGTCGGCATTTCTTATATCCCGCATGGACAGCGTGTTTCCCGCGTAAAAATCCTGCGTATGCAGAACTCTATCTGAAACCCGGAAGATGCTTCTGAGCTTTACGTAGCTTACAGGCGCGGCGCTTTCATTCATAACCTCCCCCCGGACAAAGAAAAGGTAACCTTTCTTGGTACTTACCCAACTGGACTCGGTATTTCTTATAATCAGGTTCCGAGAAACATCCTCTCTGCCAAAAAACCACTCTTCAGGCAATACCCCGCATTTGAGCAAGACTAGACCAAGCAGAAGAAAAACAACCGTCACCCAGATAAATCTTCGTCTAGATTTTCTCTTCCTGACCTTGTCTATTCCGTAAAAAACCTTTTCTGGATCCATGAAAAATCACGGTTTCGGGACAAATAGTGTTTTCTTCAACAGAAGACAACTCCTTCTTTACTTCTGGTTTAGGTTGTTTAAAACCGCCCATTACATGTTTCCAAGGAGTTATATTCAAATCAGCGTATGGTATGTGGTTGAGATACCTTTAATAACCGAGTGGCTGCAGCGAGAATTCACCACAGACAGACTAATTTTAGAATTTGCTCCATTATGTTGTTAGTAGCACATCTCCAAATCTTTATCCGATTTTTGTTATAACACCCACGTCCATTAAAACCGGCCTCAAGACCCGCAGACACTCTATGCGGGAGTAGGACCGGTCAAAATTTGTACCGAAACATTTTATAGTCGACTTGAGAATAACCCTCCCAAGACCAATACCCCCAGTTCGTCTGGTATCAAGAAATTGAACAACATCCAAAAATAAACATGTCCGCCCTTTTTTCTGATTCTTTCAAAATCCACACAGCGGGCACTTCCTCTCAAACCGGAGCCGAATTCTTTCCATTCGGCAAAACTAGCGGATGTATGATCAGTGAAAAGACGGGCACTATGAAGACGGACAACTTCTCCATGGGGAAATTATAACAAGAGAATCACGTAATGAGAAATTACCGCGCCCATCAAATCTGGAATAAGAATAGTGGTTAATCAAGAGGTGTTCTGATCTTACTCTCTGATTCTGTTTCTCCTAGCATCTCTTTTACGATTTCCGGTTCTGCTCCCCTTTGAACAAGAACTATTTCTCTGATCTAGGGGTTTGCACTTTGCAATGTAGTTGTAAATTTCAGTCTCTTTTATTTCTCCGCATACATACCACCACCGGAACAAATTGAAAAAAAGACTGATTTGTGGGATAATGAAAATTCATTATTTCTTAGGAGTGTACATTACAAAATGAATCCCTCTAACCCTTTTGAGTCTCTCCGGGAGGAGATGGACAAACATGTCGTAGGCCATGACGAAGTAAAAACAGCTCTTCTTCTAGGAGTAATCTCAAGAGAGCACATATACATTGAAGGACCTCCGGGAACTGCAAAAACCATGCTTTCGGAAATTGTTTCCAAAGCCGCGCAACTCAATTTCTTTTTCTACCAACTTCACAGAGATACGCGCCTGTCAGAACTCGTTGGAGACCTGACCATAGTAAAGGAAGAAACAGAGGACGGAGAAAGAATCAAGCAGGATATAATAAAGGGTGGAATACTTACATCTGAAATATGTCTTCTTGACGACATATCCCGCGCCCCGGGAGAATCGCTCAACATACTGCTTCGGATACTGAACGAAAGGAAATTCTTCAACGAATCCATCCCACTGCTGACCGCAATAGCGACCAGCAATCCAACAGCTGATGAGTACTATAACGAACCTCTTGATCCGGCCAACCTTGATCGGTTTGTTCTCCAAGTCAAGGCTCTGGGAATCTCTTATGGAAAAAAATGGGAAGAGGCAAGAAAAGTCATTGAACTCTACTCAGAAAAACCGTTTGAAGAGGAAATACCGAAGAGAGTGAGCAAGGAAATTTTCGATAAAAGTTACAAAGACTTGGAAAAGTTGAGGATTCCGGAAGATGTTCAGGACGGTCTTGCGAATTTCGCAACCGTCATGATAGAGGACTTCGGACTCAACGAAACCAACTCCCTTATTTCCGACAGAACATTTTTCGTAAAGGCTCTCAAACTTATCCGTTCCCACGCACTTCTGCACAAAAGAAAAACAGCTACAAAAAAAGATCTTGAAGTTCTCAAATATATGACCGCATTCCGGATTCCTTCAGATGTTTACGAGCAGATGGATGACATTCTGAAGAATGTCATCGAAGATAAAAAAAAAAGCCGGATGATGAACTGAAACAGAACCCGGGACAGATGCCCGATTCGGAATTCGACGAGGATTTCTCTCAAGACCCCAAGGGTGAGGTTCCGGACGATGAAGCGGAGAAAGAAACGGAGAATCCGCTCGCTGAGGCCAAAAAAACCTTCTTTGAAGCTCTACGGGACCTAAAACAGAACTTAGACAACAACCAGAGCGAGATGGTTCCTCCCGAGGAGCAGGATGTTCCAAACGACCCTACAGGAAGTCCGCAGGACAGCGGAAACAGTGAAAGAGAAGATAAATCCGCCCGCGCATACATGAGCAGCAAGTCCACAAAAGCGGGAGAAGACGAAGACACCGTCATCCCTGGCCGAGGAAACTCAGAAACAGCCGAGAATATAAAACGCATCATGAGGGTTCTTGAAGGCAATTTCCAGAAAAGCATGGCTAAAAAAGATTCCCATCCGGGAGGTTCTCCAAGAAAATGGAAACGCATGTCCTCCTTTGACGAACTGGAAGATATAGATCCTGTCGAGGCGTTTATATGGTCCCGGAACACATCTCCTATGCTCCCCCGAGCTCATCTCAGAGAAAAAGAAATGCTTGGCGGAGAGATAGCTATACTCAGAGATATAAGCACCTCTATGATGGGCGTGTACAGCGAGTGGTCCTCATCAGTGGTTAAAGGTGTTATAGAACTTGCGAGAAAGAAAAGGATGAGAATCGGATATCTGGAGTTTAACCATCGTCCCAAAAAACATATGAAAAACTCCCGCTTTTTCACGAGAGACTATAGATGGATAGAATACCTCGCGGAAAAGACAGACTGTTCCGGCAACACCAACTATGAAAACGCTCTTGGCGAGGTACTTAAGGAATTCCGGGGCAGAGGACTCAGGAACAAGCACATACTTTTTATAACTGACGGCATTCCCACTTCCGGCGACCCTGATGTCATAGAACAGAGAGAACGCGCAAAAAGCATCGGCGTATGCGTACATTCAATATTCATCGGATCAAAAAACTATCCGCAGATACTTGAAAAAATCTCTAGAGAAACTGTCGGAACCCAGTTCGTGGCATCCAAGGGACGAGACGAAATAATACGAATACAGAGAAAAGACAAGGCTTATATGGAGTCGGAAAAAGAACGGATAGGCAGGTCTCGTCATGACGCTTTCGGAAGAGCATTCAAAACTTTCAGCGGCCCGATGGAGTAGCATCAGGTAGAAAAACTCCCGTTTTTTAGACTTGTCGACCCGACACAGTTAAGACTGTGAAAGTATTCTGAGATTCTGCATTGTTAAGCGTAGATCTCAGAACCGAGATGTTTTCACAGAATCTGGTTTGTCCCCCATTCCCCCTCCATACTCGGCCAATACAGAGGCATAATTATCCCTGCATTACAAGCAGTCAGGTGTTAATATCATTTCTTTTCCAAAGTACAACTACACACTATCTTAGAAGATTTTCAGCCTCCTCCTTCAAAAAAACAGATGCATTCCTGACAGTAGATTTATTCTTTAACGACCTTCCTCAGAATATCTTCACGGTATCATTTACCCTTGACATAAGTAGGGGGGGGGTAGAATCAAATCCGCGGTGATAAAAATTATGATGCAGTGGATATTCTACACAAGGGGGTTGAATTATGAAGTCACGTAACTTTTTAGTGTTGTTGTTTCTGCTCGGCGGAGCGGTTTTCTTTGCTGCCTGTGAAGGTGATATGGGGCCGGCAGGGCCGAAAGGAGATAAAGGAGATCCGGGAACGCCGGGAGGTGCAGGGCAGGCAGGTAAAGACGGGTCAAAAGGAGATAAGGGAGACCCGGGAGCGACGGGCCCGCAAGGGGATCAGGGAAAGTCCTTCGGCGACCCCAGATGCGACGTGAGCAACGGTATAAATGCGCTGCCCGGTGTCTCCGATGATATCACGGGGACTGGAGATGACGATGTCATATGCGGAAATCAGTACCCGAACAACATCAGTGCCGGAGCCGGCGATGATACTGTTTACGGGGGTGCCGGAAACGACACGATAGCCGGCGGCACCGGCACGGATACGATATACGGTGAAGACGGAGATGACAAAGTCGATGCTCAGGTTGCAGGCAGCATAGGCACGGAAACTACCGATGACGTCATCTATGGTGGAGACGGCGTTGATACACTCTGGGGCAACGCCGGCGCCAATACCATCCATGGCGGAGACGGCACTGATTACATCCGGGGAACAGCCGGCGATGATACGCTCAACGGCGGTGAGGGAAACGACGCACTCTATGGCGACGAAGGCAATGATACGCTCAACGGCGGAGACGGGATGGATGTTTTTTATATCAATGAACCAGGCAATGACAGCTTTAACGGCGGCGCCCCGACAGGGACTGCTATTAGTAACACTACTTCTGCTGATTTTCTGTTCCTAGGTGGAATACTTCCTCCAAATAATGTAGTGCCGAGATTGAAAACTAGTTTATTACCCGTCCACGGACCGGTGGCGACAGCTATAACCATTGATCTTTCCACGGGAACTTATGACGGCACTGCTCATGGTTGGGGAGTGATTACATTTGAAGGTATTGAGAACATTTATGCTGGAAACGGCGACGATACCATCAGCGGAGATGCCCTGGGAAATTATCTTAACGGATCGCTTGGAAACGATACGATTAACGGAAAAGCCGGAAATGATGTACTTGTTGGAGCGAGTGGTAACGATGTTCTCACAGGTGGCGCCGGTGTTGATGTTCTTGACGGCAGAGCCGGTGCCGACATCTTCGTCCTTGAACATGAGCACAGAAATGAGAAGGACGCTATCAGGGACTTTACCGCATCACAGAACGACAAGATCCGCTTCAAGGGTTTTCCCGCAGGAGACAAAACGTTCGGCGGAACAGGCACCAAGAATATTTCCGTTATTGTAGGAGGAAGCACTACTTTTGATGATGTTGTTGAGGTGCAGTCATCCCAAGTAGCAGATTCAATCCGCACTACAATGTCCCTATATGAATTCGTGCCCTGAGTTAAATCGGTTTCGGTGAAGTTGTTTCTCTATAGAAAACAACTTCGATGTTCAGCAGATTCTGTTTGTTCTTCTTCAGATCAACCCGGGTTCCGAAAGATCGGAGCCCGGGTTTTCTGCAGCGAACAGACGCCAATCCGACCTGTGGATATTCCCTATATATTTATATATCGCGCTCATAAGCCTTTTACATTCTGACAAAACATTTTTCCGTTGAGTGCCGGACGGCATAAAAGAGCGTGTTATGGGAGATCTTTCAGCCGGAATCATTTCCGCACCCGATAATATCCCGTCCGAAACCAAATCCGAGTTAACTCATGCGGAACAGATAACAAATCCGCAGTTCCGTCTTTGACGATACGGCAAATATAAACACATCCCTCTTCGTACACTCGTGCCTTTGAAAAAGATATGGAATTCATCACTGGTTCATCACCAAACTTGCAGAAAATGTCTCAGAAAACCATCAAGAAACATGGAGTGTTTGGTATTTTTATCACGCCCGGTAAAGCCATCAACATTGTAGCAGCCTTGAGACCGGATTACTTTACCGATGACGGAAATACAGTGGTTTGCTTCTTTACAGAAACTTTCTTCACGGCCTTTCTGTGCTCTCGGTATGTTTTTGAAAAAATATGGCGCCCGTCCCCTGTCGAGACGAAGTAAAGATAGTCGGTATCGGCAGGGTTAACTGCCGCATGTAGGGATTCAAGCCCCGGAGCGGCGATCGGACCCGGTGGAAGCCCGGAAACCAAGTAGGTGTTGTAAGGAGAAGAAAACCTCATGTCCTTTCTTTTGAGTCCTCCGGAAAACATCTCTCCGAGAGCGTAAATAACTGTCGGGTCAAACTCAAGCCTCATTCCCCTTTCGAGCCTGTTGCGTATTACAGACGAAACAACAGGTTTTTCCGGAGAATAAGCGGTTTCTTTCTCTATGAGTGAAGCGGTCGTCACAATATCTTTTATCCCGAGTTCGGAATCCTCGGCGCCGATTGCAGAGTAAATTTCCTTGAATCTGGCAAGCATGCTTCTAATCACTTTTTCGGGAGGTAGTTCGCGCGCAAAAAAATAGGTGTCGGGAAAAAGAAATCCCTCAAGGCTCGGAACATCTACGCCCAGTTTTGCCGAGGCATACTCCGCATCTCGGGCGAATTTGAGGAAAGCCTCGCCGGAAATTATTTCCGCAGACTCCAGAATCTCCGCCATCTGTAAAAGAGTAGTCCCCTCGGGGAAAGTCACCTTTCTTAAGCGCACTTCACCTCGAAGCAACTTCGAGTATGCGGAATAGGAAGTTGTCCCGGAAGGAAATCGGTACTCGCCGTATTTCAGTTTTTCCTGGTCCGCCCTCAGAAGCACCAGGAGGCAAAAAACTTCGGATTTTCTTAT
Source organism: Thermodesulfobacteriota bacterium (assembly GCA_965204665.1). GTDB lineage: Bacteria > Desulfobacterota_D > UBA1144 > Nemesobacterales > Nemesobacteraceae > Nemesobacter. The sequence continues at coordinate 359,924 of OZ242002.1, forward strand.
AACCCCGCTTTGCTCTAAGGATCTAGCAACTCCGAAGAGCCCTGCACCGCGGGGTATTTCCACAATTACGTTTTGTTTGGTAAAACCGTCGAAAAACCAGAGCCACCCGACGAAAAAAAGAAGAAAAATTATCGCAAGCACACAGAGTCCGCGCGGACCTGCAAATCCAATCATCCGGAAAGTACAACCATTTCGTCGCGGTGAATAATTTCGTCACTGTATCTGTATCCAAGCACTTTATCTATCTCCGATGACTTCTTCCCCAGAATCCTTCGTATCTCAGAGGAACTGTATGAACACAGCCCCCTGGACACCTCGACCCCGGATGAATCCAGACAACTTACAAGATCTCCTATACCGAACTCTCCCTCTACTTCTTTTATGCCTGAAGGAAGAAGACTCTTACCTTTCTCCGTTATAGCCATAACCGCACCGTCATCAACAACCAGTTTTCCTTGAGATACCAAAGTATACGCTATCCAGTGCTTTTTACCCCTGAGTTTTTCCCTTGCGGGAAGTATGACCGTTCCGTACTCCTCACCGTTGAATATGCGTAGAAGAGCGTCTTTTCTTTTTCCGTTAGCAATTATGGTGGGAACTCCAAAAGCGGCGGCGGACCTTGCGGCTTGTATCTTCGTTCTCATTCCCCCTGAGGTGGTTCTGCCGAAAGTTTCTCCGGCAAATGATTCTATTCTCTTATCTATTTCGGCTATGCTGGAAAGTAGTTTCGCATTGCTGTTTTTTAACGGGTCCTCGTCGAAAAAACCTTCAACGTCGCTCAACAGCACAAGCAGGTCGGCTTCGGTAAGAGACGCCACAAGTGCCGCCAGATTGTCGTTGTCACCAAACATTATCTCCTCAAATGAAACCGCATCGTTCTCATTTATAACAGGGATTATGTCCATCTTGAGCAGACATCTTATGGTTTTTCTCGCGTTAAGAAATCTTTTTCTGTCGGAAAAGCCATCGCGGGTAAGCAGTATCTGGGCTACTGAAAGCCCGAACCGGGCGAACGCCTTCTCGTAATACCTTATGAGTTCCGTCTGTCCGCAAGCTGAAAGCGCCTGCCTCATATCAAGTTCAAGCGGTCTGCTCAAAAAACCGAGCTTTCTCATTCCCGACGCTATGGCCCCTGAAGACACCACAATTGTTTTTATCCCCTTATGTTTAAGAGTAAACACCTGGTGCGCAACTTCATCAAAAACAGATTCGTCGAGGAACCCGTTTTCATGTACCAGCACGCTGCTGCCTATTTTGGCAACAGTCGTCCTGACCCCGACGATGATTTCTTTTCTTTGCTGATTGGTCATAGAGGTCGTTATTCTACCCAATAAAAATTTATCGTATTTGACAACTATAACCCGTGTTGATATGATTCCGACTGCTTCAATTGCGGGAATAGCTCAGTTGGCTAGAGCGTCTCCTTGCCAAGGAGAAGGTCGCGGGTTCGAATCCCGTTTCCCGCTCCATGTTCCCTTAAAGCTGCTCCTTGTCATAATCCGGCGGCTTCGAAGAACTCGCCGATTTTCTCACGGATAACCATATCCGCCTCATCGTCGAACGGAGTTTCCATAAGATTTATGATCACAAGCGCACACCCCGCGGATAAAGCAATTCTCGGAAGCCCGCTTGCGGGCGCGACAAGAAGCGAGGAACCCATTACCAGAAGCACATCTGAGTCTCTGATGAGATCAACCGATTTCTCCCAAGGCTCTCGAGGGAGCGCCTCTCCGAAAAAAACGGCGTCAGGTTTCAGCACTCCTCCGCATAAATGACACAACGGAGGATTCTCTCCTGCAAATACCCTGTCAATAACATGCTGCATGGAGAAAAACTCCCCGCAGTCAAGACAGACCACCCGGCGGGTCGAACCGTGAAGTTCGCACACGTTCACGGAACCTGCGCTTGTGTGCAGACCGTCCACATTCTGCGTTATAACTCCTTTGAGCCAGCCCTTTTTCTCAAGACTCGCAAGCGCAAAGTGCGCAGCGTTAGGTTTCGCGGTCACTCTGGTCGGATATGACTGCATCGCGTAGGAATAATAGGAGGCCGGATTTTCCAGAAACCCGGAGAGCGATACCGCTGACTGGTCCATCTTCTCCCAAAGTCCTGTTTCGGGAGAACGATAATCAGGTATCCCGGATTCAGTACTTATACCCGCTCCGGTAAACGCGACCCCGCAGGAACTGTTTTCCAGAAGATTGAGGAAAAATCCGACTTCTCTTTCCATAAAAAACTCATTCCGTAACTATCCACCGAAAGCGAGGAAGTTCCGAGTACTCTCAACATTGCGGCACCATTTCCGCACGGAAGGGTACGACTCAAGAGAAAAACCTCCTTCGCCGCAGAGCATGATGTAGGGATAACAGGCCATATCCGCTATGGTGTAGTCCCCGCAAAGAAACTCTTTATCCGAAAGACGGTTCTCAAGTACAGAAAGCGCTGCGCTTCCCTGCTCATGAAGTTTTTTCATCGCCCCGGGCGGGACCCGTTCTTGAGAAAGAAATTTCTTGAAATATCTCGCAACGGCAAAATTGGGATCAATGGTGGTCTTTCCAAAAATCGTCCACTGCGAAACAATCCCGAAAGACTCCGCATCTTCCGGAAGATAGGGATTCGGAGCGAATTTTTTCCCCAAGTAGAACAGTATGGCGTTCGATTCCCATATAACGAAATCTCCATCCTTTAAAATCGGTATCTTGCAGTTGGGATTGAGAGCGGCGAATTCGTCTTTTTTGTGTTCTCCTGAGAATATATCAACTTCAACTTCATTATATGAAACCGGAAGTTGATGTAGAAGAAGTTTTACCTTGTAGGCGTTTCCTGAAAGCGGATGTCCGTAAAGCGTTATCATCGTCACTCCCTCACATATTGAAGAAACCGCTCCCCGAAAATCTCCGGCCCGAGCATTTCCAGAAGAGCGCGTCTACGGGGGAAAACATAGGTGACGGCCGCTTTGGTGAGTTCCGCGTTGTCGTCGTGACTCTTTATCACTGAATCCACCTCCACCCTTCTGCCTCTTATCTCTCTTATTTTAGCGCGCACATCAAGCGTCCGACCGCTGGAGACTTTTTTCATATAGCTCATATCTATCTTAGCGGTAAACGCGATCTTTTTCGTCTCGTTGAACATCGCCCAAAAAGACACTTCATCCACAAGGGCGCACTGCACCCCACCGTGCACTATCCCGGGCCACCCCGAAAAATGTTCCTCCGGACGTATAGCGGTAAAAACTTCGTCTTTCTCGGTATCATAAAAAAATCTGAGGCGAAGTCCGTGTTCGTTGTGCGGACCGCAGGCAAAACAGTTATAGCCGGGAAATCCGGAGAGAACGTTTTCAATCTCTTTTATCATCTCTCCCTTCAACGATCTTAGCCACAGCCGCCACGCGCTCATCCCGTTCAAGTTTTATAACTCCCACCCCCTGGGAACTTCTCCCCGTATTACGTATTTGAGACACGCTTGTCCTTATCACCTTACCCCCCTGGTTGCTTATGAGCATTATTTCCGTCTCGTCGTTTACTTGAAACGCGCCCACGACCTTTCCCTTTTTTTCAGTTATCCCGACGGTCCTTACCCCCTTTCCTCCCCTTTTCGTAAGTCTGTACTCGGAGATTCTGGTGCGTTTGCCGTATCCCATCTCGGTTATGGTCAGTATCTGCGCGTTCTGGTTCCTGATCATCTCAAGACTCACCACATGGTCATCCTGGCTGAGGGTTATCCCCTTCACGCCGGTGGATACTCTTCCCATATTGCGCGCGTCGCTGCTTCTGAATCTTATGGCCTGACCATTTCTCGTAGTGAGCAGCACCTCATCATTCTCAGAAGCGAGTGCAGCCCCCACAAGTTCGTCACCTTCGCGTATTTTGAGGGCGATTATACCGTCGGAGCGGGGATGGGAGTACGCCTTTAATCTTGTTTTCTTTATTATCCCGCCACGGGTCGCCATTAAAATCGACAGGTCTTCCGAGAAATCCCGCACGGCAAGCACCGCGGCGATATTCTCACCCTTGTCGAGGTTGAGCAGGTTGACCATCGCGCGGCCGCGGGCCGCGGGTCCCGCTTCCGGAATCTGGTAAACCCTGAGCCAGTAGCACTTACCGAAACTTGAGAAAAACAGAATGCTGTTATGCCGGGATGCGATGAACAGGTCGTCTACAACATCGGTTTCCTTGATTCCCATGCCGGTCCTCCCCCGCCCTCCCCTTTTCTGGTTTCTGTAGACACTCAGCGGCAGACTCTTTATGTAGCCCCCGTAGGTCGTGGTGACCACCATGTCCTCGTCCTTTATGAGATCTTCCATCGATATCTCCTCGACATCCTCCACGATCTCGGTTCTTCTCTCATCCGCGAACTTCTCTCTCAGTTCCGTAAGTTCATGAACCGCAAGATCAAGTATGAGTTGTTCGTTCCTGAGTATTTCCCTGAGTTCGGCTACCGTATCTATAAGGTTCTTTCTCTCCTCGAGTATCTTGTCGCGCTCAAGGGCGGTGAGTCTCTGAAGACGCATCTCAAGGATCGCCTGAGCCTGTTTTTCCAAAAGGGAGAATTCCTTTACGAGACCTTCTCTGGCCGCCGCCGGACTTTCCGAGTTCTTTATCAGTTCCACAATCCCATCCAGGTTGTCGAGAGCAATCTTGAACCCTTCAAGTATGTGAAGACGCTCCTCCGCCTTCCGCAGCTCGAACTGGGTTCTACGTGTAATGACTTCTTTTCTGTGCTCTATGAAATGGCCGAGAAGTTCCTTCAGGTTAAGAATACGCGGCTGGTTTCTTACAAGCGCCAGCATTATTATCCCGAAGGAAGTGTACATCTGAGTATGCTTGTAAAGTTGGTTGAGCACGACCTCCGCATGCTCTCCCGATTTTAAATCTATTACGAGCCTTATACCCTGTCTGTCGGATTCGTCCCTTATGTCGGAAATGCCCTTTATCTTCTCTTCTCTCACCAGTTCGGCGATTTTCTGCGCGAGACGGGCCTTGTTCACCTGATAGGGGAGTTCAGTTACGATAATGACTTCCTTGTCGCCTTTTTTCTGCTTCTCTATCTGAACCCTGGCCTTCATTCTCACTATCCCGCGACCGGTTGTGTAGGCGGACCTGATGTCACTTTTTCCGCTTACAAATCCTCCCGTCGGAAAATCAGGACCCGGCAGGATTTCCATAAGCCTCTCAACGCTTATATCCGGGTCGCGTATCTGCGCCACCACCGCATCGAGGAGTTCTCCAAGATTGTGGGGAGGAATGTTGGTCGACATGCCCACCGCGATTCCTGACGACCCGTTCAGAAGCAGGTTGGGAACTTTGGTGGGAAGAACTCCAGGCTCCGTCTCTCCACCATCGTAGTTCGGATAAAACTCGACTGTCTCCTTATCGAGGTCCTCGAGCATCTCCGAAGTGATGCGTGAGAGTCTCACCTCCGTGTATCTCATTGCCGCCGGGCTGTCACCATCTATGGAACCGAAATTCCCCTGCCCGTCGACAAGCGGAATCCTCATCGAGAAGTCCTGGGCCATTCTCACCAGTGAATCGTATATAGCGGAGTCTCCGTGAGGGTGGTATTTACCCATCACGTCTCCCACCACCCTGGCTGATTTCTTGTACGGGCGATTCCAAGCATTTCCCGCCTCGTTCATTCCATAGAGAATTCTTCTGTGAACGGGTTTGAGTCCGTCGCGCACATCGGGGAGAGCTCTCCCCACTATGACGCTCATGGAGTAACTGAGATAAGATTCCTTCATCTCATCTTCAATGTTTATGGTCTGCACCCTGTCGGCAGTGCTCATTCTGAGAAAATCCTCCTCCGGAGTAACGGGAAAGCGGTTGCGAAATAAACAGTCAGAAGTAGTATTCTACACGAAAAATCCGAAGTTTCCACAAAAACAGGCGTCATCACGCATTTTACGGAAAACAATCGATTGCCCGCATGCGCGTACTTACAGGACAACTTAAGGGGAAAAAGCTCAACATCCCCCGTAGATTTGATATCCGACCCACAACAGCAAGGGTGAAAAAATCCGTCTTCGACATGCTGTTTCCGCAACTGCCGGGCGCTCGGGTGCTGGACCTCTTCTCAGGCTCCGGAAATTTGGGAATAGAGGCTCTGAGTTGCGGGGCCGAACACTGCGTCTTCGTCGAGAAGAACCCGGCAGCGACGAAGACGATTCATCGCAACCTCCGCGACTGCGGATATGTCGAGCGTTCAAGAATCCTCAATTTTGATTTCAGAAAAGCATTGAGTATGTTAAGTTCGGCAGAGCCTAAATTCGATATAGTATTTGCAGACCCGCCCTATGAAATATACAATAGCACCCCGCAGGGGAAGATTGCGAGCGATATAGCGGACATGGTAGAAAAAAACGGAGTCATCGTGATCGAGCATCCCAGCGGCGGCGAAATCAAGGTCGAGGGTTTCATCGTCAAGGTGAAAAAGTACGGCGGCACATCCGTGAGCGTCCTGAGGAGAGCGGATTGAACGGCGAAACCGCAATATATCCGGGTTCATTCGATCCTTTTACAAACGGACATCTGAATATAATCAGGCGAAGTTCGCGGGTTTTCGGAAAGATAATAATATCCGTGGGGCGCAACACATCGAAGAATCAGACCCTTTCAGTTGAGGAAAGAGTGTCTCTGATAGGACAGGTGACCGAAGATTTCCCGAACGTTGAAGTTGAAAGTTTCGAAGGACTTCTGATCGACTACGTGAGAGATAAACGCGCGCATCTGATACTGCGCGGGATGAGATGCCATTCGGACTTTGAATACGAACTGCAGATGGCGACCGCGAACAAACTCATGAACGAAGATGTCGAGACGCTGTTCATGCTGACGGAAAGCCGCTTTTCCCACATAAGTTCATCACTGATAAAAGAAATAATCTCTCTCGGAGGGTCAGCGAAGGGTCTTGTACCGGAAGTCGTGGAGGAGAAACTTATTGAAAAACTCCTGCCGACCCGGCAAAGGAAATAACGACATCATGAAACTTTCTCAAAGAGTTAAAAAAATAAAACCTTCCGCAACGCTTACGATAACGGCGAAAGCCTCGGCTTTGCGGGCCCGGGGAATAAACGTAATAAGCTTCAGTGCGGGAGAACCGGATTTCGATACTCCCGAAAGCGCAAAAAGAGGCGGGACGGGCGCAATTGAAAGCGGCTTTACGAAATACACTCCGGTGGGCGGCATAAACGAACTCAAGGACGCAATCATAGAATCTCTGAAGAAAGATCACGGAATCGCGTACTCGAGAGAGGAGATACTGGTTTCGTGCGGAGCCAAGCATTCAATATACAACATCTCGCAGGCGATGTTCGACCCGGGGGATGAAGTTGTAATTCCTGCCCCCTACTGGGTCTCTTATCCGGATCAGGTAAGACTCGCAGGAGCATCTCCGGTGATAATAGACACTGACGAGAAAGGACTTTTCAAGATCACCCCGGAGGATCTCCGCAACGCGATAAACGAGCGCACCAGGGCGCTTATCCTCAATCACCCCTCGAATCCGACAGGAACCACATACTCAAGGGACGAACTTTCCGAACTTGCGGAAATCGCCATTGAAAACGAACTGACGATAATCTCCGACGAAATATATGAGAAGATAATCTATGGAAACACGGAACATGTCTCCGTATGTTCGCTCAGTGAAGAAGCCAGAAAATCTACTATTCTCGTAAACGGCGTTTCAAAGTCCTACGCGATGACCGGCTGGCGAATAGGATATGCGGCCGGAGACAGGGAAGTGATAAGCGCCATGTCCAAACTCCAGGGTCAGTCAACATCGAACCCGTCGTCAATATCCCAGATGGCGGCTCTTGAAGCGCTTCGGGGGCCGCAGGAACTGCTCGAGAAAAGAGCCGCGGAATTTGAAAGAAGAAAAAACTTCATCGTGAACAGACTGAACGGAATACCCGGATTTTCCTGCTTTAACCCGCAGGGAGCGTTCTACGTGTTCCCCAGCATAGAAGGTTTTGTGGGGAAAAGACATAATGACGGGAAAATCGACGGCTCGATCTCGTTCACGGAGTTTCTGCTTGAAGAAGCGAAAGTGGCCGTCGTACCCGGCGCTGCTTTCGGAAAGGAGAACCACATCAGAATATCCTACGCGACGTCAATGGAAAACATTGAAGAAGGCGCAAACAGAATTGAGGAGGCGGTGAAAAACCTTTTCTGACCTGCGGACAGAACTCCTGAAAATCGGCCTGCCCGCAACACTCACAGGTCGCCATGCCGTCCAGGGCACGGAGAGTTTCAGAGGGGTACATCTGTTTATAGAGCAGACGCTCGCCGCGGGCGGCATAAGGACATCCCGGGGAACAGTATTCTCACCGCAACTGATTTTCCACGACGACGCGAGCGACCCGGCGAGAACCGAGGAAAACACCTCCCGCCTCATAGAGAAAGACAAAGTCGACATACTTCTGGGACCCTATTCCAGCAGTCTTGCCCTTGCGTGCGTAAAAGCGGCCGAAGCGACCGGAAAGGTCGTCTGGAATTACGGAGGGTCGCTTGATGATATTCCTCTTCGGAATCATGCAAAGACCGTAAGCACTATAACAGAAGCGTCCCGGTACTTTACGGAAGTGGTGAACCTGGTTGACTCCTTTGCTGACCCGGCAAAAGAGATACTCATCCTCCGCCTCGGCGGAAACATTTTTTCCGGTACCGTATGCGAAGGGGCGCGCACTCATGCGGAAAAACTCGGTCTCCGCGCAACGGTCCGCGACTTCGAGCAGGGAACCGAGGATTTTTCCTCAATACTCCTGCCCGCAAAAGACCGCGGTGCGGATTGCGTTCTCTGCTGCGGAAAAATGCGGGACGACATAAATCTCGCAAGATGGATCACGGAAAACAAAGACGTATCCTTGTGCATGACGGCGACTCTGGCGGCTGCGATAAATGAATTTAAAAAACAACTGGGTTCCGGATGCGAATCTTTTGTTTCAACCAGCCAGTGGGAACCGTCTCTTCGGATAAATGCGGATTTCGGCCCGAGTCCCCGGGAATTTGTCCGAAACTTCACTCATGCTTACGGATACGTACCGGACTACACCGCAGCGCAGGCATACAACATATGCCTGCTGGTGTCGGAGTTTGTGAGGAGAACTTCCAGCAGAAACGATGAAATCCTCTTGCATGAGGCGCTGAACTCCGAGTTTAAGACATTTTACGGAAACTTCCGGGTGGATCCGCAAACGTTACGGCAGAACGGGCACCGTATGCTTGTAACTCAATGGCAAGAAGGAGATAAAAAGATAGTGTTCCCGGACGAGTACTCCAACTCCGTTTTTTCGGCAGGATGAACATGGTGGAGCCGATGGGATTCGAACCCACGACCTCATGAATGCCATTCATGCGCTCTCCCAACTGAGCTACGGCCCCGCAGAGGTACTAATCTAGTTTTAAGGCGCTTACGTGTCAAACCGGAGAACTCGACGGGTGGTGGAGCCGATGGGATTCGAACCCACGACCTCATGAGTGCGATTCATGCGCTCTCCCGGGCTGAGCTACGGCCCCACTAAAGAACAGCCGAAAGTATTCTATGTCAATGAATACCGGTGTCAAACCGGCGCTCACAAATGGTTCGACCTGTCAAAGTTCCTGCTTGATTTCCGCAGCATGCAAGCACGCACAACACCGCCCGACCCAGAAGACCCGGTCCGATGCCGCTGAATCTGCGCCGGGCTCGTCAGAAACTCGACCATACGGTGGACCGGCTCTACCGGCGTACCGAATCAGACCCGAGTATGAGCATACGGAAGATTTGTTCTTGTTGTATGAGAAGATGACGGCACCCGTCGCACGCCGGTCGGAAAAAGACATGCCGGCGCCGAACGAGAAGGACCGTACCGACGAAGAAGGCGAATCACTGAATCGGAGTCTGTGAGTTATATGCAACGAGCGGTTTTGTTAAGGCATTATTCAGTTCAATCCCTGATGTGCAGCGCTGAAACTTACTCATGATTCATCCGCCTTCTTCGGAGAACGACACTAAGAGGCCCATTTCTGATCACCGCACAAGGCGGGAACGCATGACCGGCAGGGGCATCCGGCCGAGAGTACTATACCTGACAACATCCGGAATCGAGCCCTGTCTTCGACCTGGTGAAATATGCGTGATGGCGATGATCATGTATAATTTCCGTTTTTTTCACGGAGGTTTCAGGATGAATTCCGTAAACATAGGTCTTGTCGGCGCCGGAACAATAGGTTGCGGAGTTTACAGAACAATAAGCGAAAACGCGTCCGTTGTAGAGAAAAGGACAGGCATACGGCTGAATTTATGCAGGATAGCGGATATCGACATAGAAAGAGAACGTCCGGTGAGAATACCCGGCGAACTTCTCACCACCGATGCCTATGATCTCATAAACGACGATAAAATATCAATAATAATCGAGCTTGTCGGGGGAACCACCGCGGCGCGCGAAGTGGTGATTGACTCCATCCGAAACGGAAAGCATGTGGTTACAGCCAATAAGGCGCTCATAGCCCAGCACGGAGACGAAATATTCGGCGAAGCCAGGGCAAACGGCGTCCAAGTATCGTTTGAAGCCAGCGTGGGAGGAGGAATACCTGTAATCAAGGCCATCCACGAGAGTTATGTAGGGAACAACATCCTGTCCATCCACGGGATAATGAACGGAACATGCAATTACATACTCCACAACATGTCGGAGAAACAAAAGGTCTTCGAGGAGATGCTGCGTCAGGCGCAGAGCGAAGGCTACGCGGAGGCCGATCCCTCTTTCGACATAGACGGGGTCGATGCCGCCCATAAACTCTCAATTCTTATAATGCTCTGCTACGGCTTTTTTCCGAAACTCGACGACATCCATGTAGAGGGAATAAGAAACATATCTCCGGTCGATATAGGGTTTGCCGACGACCTGGGTTATAAGATCAAGTTGCTTGCGGTCGCTAAATCTCGGGATGACGGCATACTCGCGGGGGTCTACCCTGCTCTCATAAGAAGAAATACCCAGCTTGCGGATGTAAAGGATGCGTTCAACGCGATCTATGTAGTAGGAGATGCCGTAGGACCTACGATGCTTTATGGAATGGGAGCGGGTATGATGCCGACGGCAAGCGCCGTAGTGGCGGATGTGGTGGGAACAGCAAAAAGTATTCACAACGGCGGCGAGGTGTTGCCGCCGGTCCTCTATTCAGGAAAATCAGACGGAAGGCCGATTCTCGGTTCCGCTCAGATGACAGGTCGTTATTATCTGAGATTCTGCGTCGAAGACAAACCCGGGACTCTGGGAAAGATAACCACGATTCTCGGAAAAAACGGGATAAGCATCGAAACCATAATCCAGAAAACCCGCCAAGCCGGCGGTGAAGATGTTCCGATAATAATAATGACCCACGAGGCAAGCGAGAAGAACCTCCGCAAGGCGATTCCCGAAATCGAGAAATCCGCCATTTCGGCCGTATGCGCGGCTTTCATGAGAATTGAGGAAATATGAAGAAACATTAGACATGCGCATGAACATGGAATCTTCGAAACACTCCGTGTTTTACAGAGTTCTGGACTCTCTTCCCCAAGGAGTCGCAGTTACCGATAACAATCTCACCGTTATTTACTTAAATGAACCTGCGGAAGACATTCTCAACACTTCCAGGGAAAAGGGCGCGGGAAGGCATGCGTCGGATTTTTTCTGCAGGGAAATAATAAGAATTTGTGAAAAAGCTCTGGCGGAAGAGCGCGTCGTACAGGAAAACGACCTCTCTTTAAGCGTCTCTCCCCCCGGGTCTCGGATCAGTGTCGACTGTACGGTATCTCCGATATACGGAGACGGGGCGGGCACAACAGCACTGACTATCCAGATAAGAAATACGGAAAAAATGAGCAAGATGTCCATCATAAGCAGAAATTCAGCTATTGAAGAAAAATACGAGATGCTGGTAAAAGGACTTGCGCATGAAATAAAGAATCCCCTGAGCGGTATAAAAGGAGCAGCCCAGCTTCTAAAAGGCGAATTATCCGAAGATGAGAAGAATCAATGCTCGCGCATAATAGTAAAAGAGACTGAAAGACTCGGAGACCTGCTTGAAAGACTGTTGAAATCATCTTCCGTATCCGTTCAGAACCTCCGTTCTCTGGACATAAACGAGATGCTGCTCGATATAATCTTCCTTGAATCCAATCTGTACAGAAACATAAAATTCATACACAATCTCGATGTCACGATTCCTCCTGTTCCCGGAGACCTGAATTCTCTCAAGCAGGTATTCGTAAACATCATACAGAACGCCGCGGCATCGATTGAGGACGAGGGAAGCGTAACAATATCCACCAGATGGACAACCGACTACAGAATACGGAACAGAAACACCGTCGTGATATCGGTGAGAGATACGGGAACCGGAATAAGGGAAGAGGACAGAAAAAAGATATTCACGCCGTTTTTTTCAGCAAGAAAAAACGGCACGGGGCTCGGACTCTTCATATCGAATCAGATAATAGCCAAGCACGGAGGTATAATCAAAGTAACCAGCACGGAGAAAAAAGGGTCGGAATTCTGTATAGAAATTCCAGCAGAACCTTGAACCCGATACAGTATTTTTCCCGGAAGGAACCGTATATGGAAAACAGAATCCTCATAGTAGATGATGAAGAAGACATCAGATGGATACTTCAGACTTCTTTGAAGAAATCCGGGTTTGATGCGGATTGTTCAGAAAACGGAGAAGATGCCGTCCGCAAAGCATCTGAAAACTCCTACTCCCTTCTACTGCTTGACATAAACATGCGGGACATGAGCGGTTTCGAGGTTCTCGCTCAATTAAGAGACAGCGGCGTCGACACTCCTGTCATATTCATCACTGCGGAGAACACCCCGGACAACGCCATAGATTCCATCCGTCTCGGAGCTTACGACTACCTCACCAAACCGTTTGATCTCGACGAGGTGAGGCTGCTCGCGCAGAGAGCCGTAAGAAACTATGCATCCAGAAAAAAAGTGAAAGGTTCCGCAGCCGGAGAAGAAGGTTCACTGCGGGAAATCGTCGGCAGTTCTCCGAAGATGCTGGACATATACAAGTTAGTCGGACGCACAGCCGAAAGAGACATCACGGTGCTCATAACCGGAGAGAGCGGAACCGGAAAGGAAGTCATTGCGAAATCAATTCACAATACCAGTCCACGAAAGGAGAGAAGACTTGTCTCGGTAAATATATCCGCCATCCCCAGGGAACTTATCGAAAGCGAACTGTTCGGCTATGAAAAAGGAGCGTTCACCGGCGCGGCTTCTCTCAAGAAAGGAAGGTTTGAGGAGGCGCAGGGCGGAACCCTCCATATGGACGAAATAGGAGAACTTTCCGTCGACCTGCAGTCAAAACTCCTCCGGGCAATAGAGGAAAACAAGATATACCGACTCGGGGGTGAAAAACCGGTACCTATCGACGTAAGGATAATCGCCAGCACCAATAAAAACCTCAGAGAAGCGGTAGAAGAGGGATCCTTCAGAGAAGATCTCTTCTACAGGCTAAACGTAATCAACATATACCTTCCTCCCTTGAGGGAAAGAAGAGAAGAGATAAGTGAACTTGCTGAGCATTTTCTCGACAAATACTCACCGGAACTTACCACGGAAAGAAAGATTCTTTCCCCTGAAGCCGGCAAAGAACTTGCCAAGCACAGCTGGCCCGGGAATGTGAGAGAACTTGAAAACACGATAAAGCGCCTGCTGATCTTAAATCCCGACACCGTGATAAGCGCAGGTCAGGTAAAAGAAGCAGTTGAATCGGAAACCGTCTGTAAAAAACAATCCCTGGAATCCGAAGCGGAAAAAGTCATCATGAGCATGCTTGAAAACATGGACTCTCCTCCGAGCGATGTCTATGAGAAAGTGATCGGAAGGTTTGAAAAGCAGTTAATTGAAATAATGCTGGCAAAAACAAACGGAAACGCCCAGCAGGCGGCGCTCACGCTTGGAATAAACAGAAATACTCTTGCAAAAAAAATAAAGCAACTGGAGATAAAAAAGTGAGATTTACCCTTCAAGTTTTGAAAGCGCATCGCAGGCAGCAGCCTGCTCGGACCGTTTTTTGCTGCTTCCCTCTCCCGTCCCTACGAGACCGGAAAACACCCTGACCTCGGTGACAAATGTTTTTCTGTGCTGAGGACCCCGTTCACAAACCACCCTGTACTCGGGCACACAACCGTTTTTTCTCTGAACAATCTGCTGAAGTTCCGTTTTCGCATCCCTCGGGAAAATTTCCTTTTCAAAATCACATCCCAGCAGTTCGGCCACAATTTCGAAAGTTTCTGCGTAACCGGCGTCAAGGTAAACGGCTCCCACAACAGCCTCAAAAGCGTCTTCAAGATTCGATTCCCTGTCCCTGCCTCCGGAAGATTCCTCCCCTTTTCCAAGACTCAGACACTTTCCGAGATCAAGTTCTCTTGCGTATTTAGCAAAACTTTTTTCATTTACCAATTGCGCCTTCGCTCGGCTGAGACCGCCTTCAGAAAGCGCAGGATATTTTTCATAGAACATCACAGATACAATAGACCCTATGACCGCATCGCCAAGGAACTCAAGCCTCTCGTTGCTTGCGCACGAAAACTCGTTAGCATAGGAACTATGGGTAAGAGCCGTTCTGAGCAGTTCAGGGTTCTTGAATTTGTACCCGAGTTTCTGTTCGATATGCCGGATCATCAGAGAATGATATAATAATCAACCATCTTGGAACTCCAAAAAACCTTCGGTCGTTAATTTCCCGCCTACATAACTCGGCATATTAATTGACGCGCCATATTTAATATCGCAGGATTCCCGCATCGCCATAGCGTCTCACGGCCTAGAGTTTTCAATAAAAATTGATGCGACAACTACTACTGTCAAAGTGAGAGACTGCATGCGTATGCTGAGCAACTTGTCGCCGAAAACGGGTTGCGGAGGATTGCTGAATTTTTAAGACTTTGTGCACAATAAATACGCATCCGACTTGAAACTCCAGAAACTTAGAAGAAACGAGTCTGAATATTATGAGAAGAAACCTGCTCGCCGGCACATCTTAAAAATATTCAATATCAGCTGAAAAGTTACGGTGACCACCAGCTGTACAACTGACCACATAAAACGGCTTAAAACTGCATACTTGGCAGCCTATGCGGGCATATTTATTAACCGTGATACAGAGGCGCCGGTGGATGGGATGGCTTTGTTGCTGGTGGGGTGTCTGTTATGATAACAAGACGGGCAAGCAATGCCCTCGGCAGATAACCCCATATACTCGTCCCGTTTACCCCAAACGCTAAAAAACCGACCTCCATAGAACCCATCTAGCTGGCTTTAACGTGCAAAGGCGCATTTAAGTATGCCCCCCCCCCTTTTACTCATCCAGTCGGGTCTTGCCGCCTGCTGCAAGTAACCGACAGGCATGTTCTTCCTGTTTCAGGACTAGTGCTATTGACCAATGAGGGTTGTCAGGAAGGGCTCTTTTGCGAAAGCTAACACCACTTGGCAATGGGATTGGGCCCATTACACTTTCCATGCCAGCAACACGCCCTGTTCCGTTCTTGTTTGAGTAATACCTTCTCTGGATCACTTTCCAGACCATAGGGTCTTGGCAGTTATATGATACTACAACTATGCTTGACAGATAATCGGAGTAGCATAGTTGACCTCGACAGGGTGGTTGCCTTGTTTTGTAGTTTATCAGTGTTTCCATATAAACAGGATTTAACTCAAACTCCCCCATTACCATTTTGTCCCCGATTAGAAGAAGTTTTTCATCGGCAAAATAATGATTGCCATATGGATCGGTACCCATATAAACCCAACCGTCTGGAGGTTTTACGTCTTCTGTGGAAAAAGCATTAACTGACAACACCAGCAACAAAACTACGCCCGTTAACCTTTTCATGCCGGCTAATTATACATATACAATGTGGAAGGCACAACAAAAACTCCACCGCAGTCCCGGTAGTAGACTTTGATATTGTGAGACCAGTTGCGTTGTCTAAAAAGTGTAGATATATCAAGAGGTTTGAGAGGGAGTGAAATTTCTTTCACCTCAAGATCTCCACGAAAAACCCCCTGAAAACCCGAAAAATCAGTTGATTTCGGCCAAACACCGAAATTTTCATCCCAAACCTAAATCAGTTAAGAAGACATCCGTGAAAAACTTCCAAGAAGATAAACAACTATCTGATATTGATTGTTTTTAATGTCTCCATAGAATATTGCTGTTGGACTGGAATTCAAATCAACAGTAAAACCTGCTTTCCCTGAAAGAGTAAATCCATTGGAGTAAACCTAAGGCTGTCTACCATTGTGAAGGGAAATCATCTCAAAGATTGTCGTAACCTAACCATCTCAAATTAGTAACAAAATCCGTTGTCTGCAGAAGTGCGAACCCTTCTTAGACTCACTGCCGTTAAAGAGAGTCAGTCTTCAGAAATCGCTACAACGCAACTTCATTGTATATCATAGTTTCATTATCGGGAAAAACAGGTATCCTGACCTTATATCCATTAAACGCTATCCTCTGGAGGGAATATGATTTGGTATATTTCTTGACACTAAATATTAAGTGAAGTAAATATGCTATTAGGAGGATTTTAATATCATGAAGAAATTAGAGGCTATTATCAAACCTTTCAAACTTGAGGACGTAAAGGAAGGTCTCAGGGAAATAGGAATTCAGGGTCTTACAGTCGTTGAGGTAAAGGGTTTTGGTCGGCAGAAAGGACACACGGAACTTTACAGGGGGGCTGAATACGTTATAGACTTTATGCCCAAAATAAAGTTAGAAATAGTGGTTACCGATGATATGGTCTCCAAGGTAATTGAGACCATCAGGGAAAGAGCCAAAACGGGAAAGATAGGAGACGGAAAAATTTTCATCTTCCCCGCAGAGGATGTTGTGAGAATCAGAACGGGAGAAAGAGGCGAAGACGCGATATAGGGTGTCTCGACCCCACTCCCTTTTCAACTGTTTTATTCCGCAGAAAACACAAATTAAGGAGGATAGTCAACCATGGCCAGCAAAAGTCAGCCGACTCTTCCGAGTACACCGGAAGAGGTAGTGAAATTTATAGAAGAGTATGATATTGAATTCGTTGATCTGAGATTTCTTGATTTCATCGGTATGTGGGAGCACTTCACCATACCGGCGGGAGAAGTAGATACCGGGTTCTTCGAGAACGGGCTCGGGTTTGACGGCTCAAGCATAAGGGGCTGGCAGTCCATAAACGCAAGCGACATGCTTCTTATTCCCGACCCGTCCACATGCAAGGTAGACCCCTTCATGCAGGCCGAAACGCTTGTAATAATATGTAACATCGAGGACCCCATAACAAGGGAACCTTATACCAGAGACCCGAGAAACATAGCGAGGAAAGCGCTGTCTTTTATGCAGAGCACTAAAATTGCCGATACTGCGTATTTCGGACCTGAACTTGAGTTCTTTATTTTTGACGACGTAAGGTATGACCAGAGCGCAAGGGCCGGATACTACTTTTTGGATTCAGAAGAAGGAATCTGGAACTCGGGTAAGGAAGAAAACCCCAACCTCGCTCATAAAATCAGACATAAGGAAGGCTATTTCCCCACACCGCCTTCCGACAGCATGCACGACATACGTTCAGAGATGGTAAGCGTTCTGCTTAGTCTGGGCATTGAAATAGAAGCCCATCACCACGAAGTCGCAACAGCGGGACAGGCGGAAATCGACATGCGTTTCGCTCCAATGCTTCAGATGGGCGACAATATGAAGTGGTACAAATATGTTGTGAAAAACGTTGCTAGGGAGCACGGCAAAACCGTTACTTTTATGCCTAAGCCCGTTTTCGGAGACAACGGCTCCGGCATGCATATCCACCAGTCTCTGTGGAAAAAGAACAAACCCCTTTTTGCGGGAAAAGGTTATGCTGGAATGAGCGAGTTGGCAATGTACTATATAGGGGGAATCCTCAAGCACGCCAGAGCCATATGCTCGTTCAGCAATCCGATAACCAACTCCTACAGAAGGCTGGTTCCGGGATTTGAAGCACCGGTAAATCTCGCCTATTCAGCTAGGAACAGAAGCGCCGCGGTGAGGATCCCGATGTATTCACCGAACCCCAAGGCGAAGAGAATTGAAACCCGGTTTCCCGACCCTTCGTGCAACGGCTATCTGACGTTCTCCGCGATGCTTATGGCGGGGCTTGACGGAATTGAGAATAAAATCAAACCAGGAGAACCGCTGGACAAGGACATCTACGCACTGGGGCCGGAAGAACTCAAGGGCATTCCTTCCGTACCGGGTTCGCTTGAAGAAGCCGTAAAAGCACTTGAAGAGGACCATGAGTTTCTGCTGAAAGGCGAAGTGTTTACAGAAGACGTAATAGAAACATGGATTGACTACAAGATGGAAAATGAAATCAATCCGATCAAACTCAGACCGGTTCCATACGAGTTTACGCTCTATTATGACGTATAAGCAGCTGACTTAACAAAAAACTGTTTATATGCAGCAATCGGGGCGGGGCATGTCCCCGTCCCGATTGTCTCTTAAAAGAAAACGGTTTCACCTGCATCTTCGCCGTTATGAGGTCAGTTGCTGCAACGAGAACTTCTCCCGCATCCGCACCCTTGGCGCCGACTGCGTCTTTCACCGGTCTCATACTGTCTCTCGACTTCATTTCCCCGCCCGGGCGGCAAGTCCGCCTGCGTACCGAGAACCAGCCCGTACTCTCGGACCTGTTCGACGAGTTTATCCCATAAGTCGCGCTGTTCGTCGCAAGAGAATCTTCTTCCATTTTCTGCGATACCCTTGGGTGCTTGAGTATTTTCAGGGTTGAAGCATTCGCTTGAAAGATTGATGACCGGTCTTGCAAAGCCCGAGTCGCCTCCCGCCGGAACTGCAGGGAAAAAACTGTACATTCCGTGAACCGGGTCGTCAGGCGTCGCTCCTCGATAAAGCCGAAGCTTATTGGCTGATAGTACAGCTTCCGTGTTGGCGACTATCGGACTTACGGTCACATCCATGAACTCGTCCGGTACCCGACTGTTCAGTTGCGCATGCGCATCGTGGATGGCGTAGTCGGTAAAATCATTGACTACAAACACCGTATCAAGTTGCCAATTGTAGTCTCCGTTGATTTTCTTAGCGCTTCCGAACACTATTATCGAACCCCTGTCCAGACATTTCAGTCCGACCTTCTTTTCGCTCAACTGGCCGCAGTTCGAATAAAGGAAGCGGTCACCGAAAATAAACGGGTCCGTATTGTGTAGTCCACGGTATTTTTTCTTCGGAACGTAATACGGAGACCAAAGATAGCGAGGACATCTTTTATTGTCCTGTCGGTGATTGAATTCGCGGATTATCTCCGATTCCGCCTCCCACTCACCCCATGCCCATAATTCGCCGGACTGCTCTTTGTCTTCCGCATCAGACCATCTCCCTTGCAACTTCATGAATTTCCGCATGTGGGAGTATTTCAACCGATTCCATCCGCAACCGGTCTCGGGTCCGTGTTCTCCCCCGGGATGCGGGAACTGAACAAAACGTTTATTGATCATCTCGATATTTCTCCGGCACAATAGTGTCGTTTGCTCGATGCTTCTGAATATCGGGTATTACCTCTATCTGAATCATCACGCCCAGTTTTCAGAAAGTATTTCAGCTTGTTCAAGCACCGTTCGCGTCGCCTTTTTCTGCTTGTCGGGCGGATAACCATGTCTGTGTAGAATGCGTTTGACCAGCAGACGTAATTTTGCACGGACACTTTCACTCAGCGTCCAGTCGATGCTGATGTTGGCGCGGATGATACTGACGAGCTCAGATGCAATAAGTCGAAGTTTCTCATCACCCAGCACTTGAACCGCGCTGTCGTTGGTTTCCAACGCGTCGTAGAAAGCCAGTTCATCCTCCGACAGCCCCAATTTCTCGCCGCGGGCTTCGGCATCGCGGAGGTCACGGGCAAGTTGGATCAACTCTTCAATCACCTGCGCGGCTTCGACCGCACGATTCTGATAGCGTTTGAGCGTTTGCTCCAGCATTTCGGTGAAGGACCGTGCCTGAACGATGTTCTTTCGCCGACGGACCGCCAACTCACTCTTCAACAACTTATGCAGTAGTTCAACGGCGAGGTTGCGCCGGGGCATACCGGACACCTCGGCAAGGAACTCTTCCGAAAGGACGGATATATCCGGCTTTTTCAGCCCTGCGGTGGCAAAGATATCAAGTACTCCTTCCGATGCCACCGCCCGAGACACGATCTGGCGAACGGCATAGTCCAACTCTTCTTCAGGTCGGGGCTCTCCTTCGGCGCGCTTGGCGAGTACTGCACGAACGGCTTGGAAAAACACTACATCATCGCGGATATTAATCGCCTCTTTGTGCGGGACAGCGAGCGCAAAGGCTTGGGATAACTTGCGCACCTCCCGGAGGCAGCGGTCCTTGCCGTCTTTCTGAGCGAGAATATGTTCTTGCGCGGCCGGCAGCAGACCGACACGTTCCGCAGATGTGCCGTCGACCCACTTCCCGTAGTCAAAACCGTGAAACAGTCCGAGGCAGATTTCGTGTTTCTCCAGCATTAGCTTCACCGCTTCCGACTGGTCAAGCGCAGTTCGTCCCCCGCCTCCACTTTCCGTATATGTTATAAGCGCCTGTTTGAGTTCGTGCGCAAGTCCGAGATAGTCGACAATGAGTCCACCCGGCTTGTCCTTGAAAACTCTGTTGACGCGGGCTATCGCCTGCATCAATCCGTGACCGCGCATCGGCTTGTCGATATACATGGTGTGCAGACTGGGCGCATCAAAGCCGGTAAGCCACATATCGCGCACAAGCACGATGGAGAACTCGTCATCAGCGTCGCGGAAACGCTTGGCCAGATTCTCTCGGCGCGCCTTGTTGCCGATGTGACATTGCCAGTCAGGCGGGTCGGAAGCAGCGCCGGTCATCACAATCTTGATCCGTCCCTTGTCATCGTCCGCATGCTCCCACTCGGGCCGCAGACAAACCAGTGCGCGATAAAGGTCAATACATATACGCCTGCTCATACATACAACCATCGCCTTTCCGTCCATCGCCTCCAGACGCTGCTCGAAATGCCGGACGACATCTTGTGCAATAAGATCAATGCGTTTTTTTGCGCCGACGACCGCTTCGAGTTGCACCCATTTGGTTTTTAGTTTTTCCTTTCGGTCAAGTTCTTCACCCTCAGTCACTTCTTCGAATTCTAGGTCAATACTCGACCTCTCGTCTTCGTCGAGTGCCAACTTGGCAAGGCGACTCTCGTAATAAATAGGCACAGTCGCACCATCCTCCTCAGCGCGCTGGATGTCATAGATACTGATGTGATCACCGAATACGGCACGAGTGTTGGCATCCTGGAATTCAATCGGCGTACCGGTGAATCCGACGAAGGACGCATTCGGCAAGGCATCCCGCATGTGGCGGGCAAAACCGTCAATGAACCCATACTGACTTCGATGAGCCTCGTCGGCGATCACCACGATATTGCGCCGGTCCGATAATAATGGATGGCCGGCACTCTTCTCGTCGGGGAAAAACTTCTGAATGGTGGTGAACACCACACCACCCGACTGAACAGCGAGTTTACCTCTGAGGTCTGCCCGGCTTTCCGCTTGGACAGGTGGTTGCCGCAGTAGATACCGACAGCGAGAGAATGTACTGAAAAGCTGACCGTCAAGGTCATTGCGGTCGGTCAGGATTACAACCGTCGGGTTTGACATTGCCGTCTCCCGAACAATTCGCCCGGCGTAGAAGGCCATGGTCAGACTCTTACCCGACCCTTGGGTGTGCCAGACAACGCCGATTCTATGGTCGCCGAGATCACCACCCGGTCTATGTCCGGATTCCTCCCGGTCTGCAGATCTCTCCCCGAGAATCGGGGGCCTTTGCAGTTCGGCCGCCCGGAGTGTTTCCGTCACCGCAACCTCGACAGCGCCGAATTGGTGATAGCCCGCCATCTTCTTACTGAGAGTAGCTCCGTCATCCTCAAACACGATAAAATCACGCACGAGAGTTAGAAAACGACGCGGTTCGAAAACACCCGTGAGCACTACCTGCAATTGAGACATATCCGGGTCAGCTAAGGTCTCACCGGAAATCGTGCGCCACGGCTTGAACCATTCCCACCCTGCACCCAGCGCACCAATCCTCGCACTCACTCCATCGGAAACAACGAGTGCCGCGTTGAACATAAACAGCGACGGAATCTCGGTCTTGTATGTCTGAATCTGCCGCCACGCGGTCCGGATCGTCGCATCTTCATCTGCCGGGTTCTTGAGTTCTATGATGCCGAGAGGCAATCCGTTGACAAACAGTACGACATCCAGTCGGCGCTTACGATTATTTTCTACTACAGTGAATTGATTGACCGCCAGCCAATCGTTGTTGGCGGGATTGTCGTAATCAATGACGCTTACCTGCGCACCCCTAACCTGCCCGGCATCCGTGCGATACTCTACAGTTACCCCATTCACAACCATTCGATGCAGAGCGCGGTTGCGGGTCTCAAGAGTTGAGCCTTCTGGGCGAACCAACTTAAGGAAAGCCCGTTTAACGGCTTCGGGAGGAAGTTTGGGATTAAAACAGTTCAACGCATCCCGGAGGCGCTTGCCTAACACCACCTTGCTGTAATCTGTGCGTTCAGCGGCGGGCGTATCAGGAGCGATATCCGGACCGTAAGCAACATGCCAGTTGATATTCCCCAGCCATTCAAGCGCTGCAGTTTCAACCTCGTATTCAGTGAACCTCATCGTGCGACGGCCTCAGCGACGGCATCGCGAAACACCTTAAAACTGTTGGACCGATTGAGTGCCGGGTCAAGATGTTCACCTATAGCAACAGCGGCTTGCGTCTTTGCCAACCCCTGCTTGAAATATCCGTGCTTTTGCAGAATTTGCTCGAACGCCTCGCATGTACCACCTGTGACAGCATCAGGGTTCCGGTAGCGGGCTCGGTCCTGTATGTTCACAGGCACCCTTGGATATGCGGTGCAGACCGCTGACCAGTCACCGAAATACCACGCTTCGAGTTCCTCAACAGCGATTCTCGTTGCAATCTGCCAGTCCGGTCCGGATGAGGCTCTCCTGGATTGAAGTCCGGCATTCTCACAAATTTGCTCCAGCCTAGCTTTCAGTTCCCCGCACTCATCCGCGTCGCGGTCCACGAGAACGATGATGCGGAACCCGGCCGGCATCCACTTAGTATAACCCTTGAGTCGGTCGCCGATTCTTCGTAACAACGCGTGCTTCCCCGAGTACGAGTAAATCTCAAAGGTGCAGTCTTCCGGCAGGAACCTGTGCAACCAAGCAAATAGAAACATCTGCATAGAACGCTCTTCCACATGAAACTCAAGATGGGAAGCGGACATATCAGTTCTCGGCTGCATCCCGCACAGGCATTCCACCTCTAGTCAGCGGATCTCCGACCCCGAAATGTCCCTCCATCCAGAGATCACCCAATTGAGCACCGGTTGTCATGAATGCCTTAACCTTTTCATTTTGATCCAAGGACTCGCAGTGCGTCCAGCCGTCCCCGTCACGCCAGAACACCCGCACTTCGTCGGGTCGCAGCGCGTCTAGGAAAAAGGGCGAATGAGTGGTCGCAAGTACCTGTGCGGACCCCGTAGCCTCTCGACATTCCTCCGCAAAACCATAGAGCAGGCGAGGATGCAGGAAATTCTCAGGCTCCTCAATACCTATGAGCGGCGGCGGAACAGGATCATACAGCAAGATCAGATAAGCGAGCATTCTGAGTGTACCGTCGGATGCGAAACGGGCCATGATCGGATCGGCAAACGGGGAATCCTTGATTTGCAGCAAAAGCCTACCATCCGGTATCCGATTCGCAACAACGTTCAGAATCCTAGGAATCCTCTCCCTGAGCCTGCTGAAAACCAGTTCCAGACGTTCAGGATGCTCTTCGGACAAATGTTGGATCACATTGGCGAGATTGTTCCCGGTTTTGCTCAGGCGTTCCTGCGGTCCGGCTTCCGGCTGACCTTTCATATCTCGTGATGACAAATAAGACATATGCCACCCCATGATGAAATTTCGGAGCGCAACTAAACGGGGATTCTCCGCTAATTGACCGAGCGCGTTGACCGCAAGAGTGTCGGGAGAACTCAGGGGAATTTCGATCCGCTCATCCTGCAAGTCCGGCAGTTCTCCCGAAATAATCTGTCCGACTCCATCTGTGTAGCAGAGAAACTTGAAGGGTGACCCGCAACTTGTTCGCCTCCACCGGAGCCATTCCCGGACGACAACGGGTCGACCGTTTTTCTCATCCACCTCAATGTGGTAGGTGATCAGGGGTTTACATGGTTGTTCACGATAGGCAATCTCAATCAGAACTGGCCCGTGACCGCCTCGGGACTTTAATTCTCGGGCCCTGCCGCGCTTTTCCCAAGCCTTGGGTAGACCAATTTCAAAGCATTCGGATAGAAAAGCAAACACATCGAACAGTGTGGATTTTCCGCTGCCGTTCGGACCGAGTAGAACTGTGAACGGTGTTAACCGCGTCAATTCAATATTACGCAACACACGAAAATTCGATACCTTGAGGCGCTCAATTCTCGGCGGTGCTTTACATTCCATCGTCATTCCGATCATTCATTTGTCTCAAGAGACTGCATACTCTTAATTTACCTGAAATCAACTCGGGTAGAAGCAAGTACCGGAAGCAATGCTCAGGTCATGGCTACACGCCAGTTGAGATTTTCAAGCCATTCAAGCGTGATGGTCTTAACATTGAGTTCAGTTAATATCACACGGTGGTCTCAGCAACAACATCGCGTAAAACTTTGAAACTATTGAAGCTGTCCGACGGACCGAAATGTTCTCCTGCAACATCGGTATCGGTAAATACAGTTATTTGACTACAGGCTCCGCCAGCAGATTCATGATGAGACGTACCATCATATCCTTATCGGCCGGTGCGCTCTCCGCGGTCAACAAGGTGAGTGCGGTCAATGTCTGAGGACCAATACGGTGGGCAATACCGTTCTGAGTCAGATAGAGCATGAACAGAAAAGCGCCGATCCGCTTGTTACCGTCGGTGAAGGGGTGGTCCTTGACTATGAAATAGAGCAGGTGCGCGGCTTTCTCCTCTCGGGTTCGGTAAAGCGGTTCACCGAACATGGTCTGTTCTATGTTGCCGAGTATGGCTTCCAGTGCGTCATCTCGTCGGTTGCCGAAAAGCGGCGAAGCTTCGCCTTTCGCCGCAAGGTCCAACCTCAACGATTCAATCGCACCAATTACTCGGTCGGGAGCAAGCGCAGCGGTAGTAGCCGGCTTCGCGCCGGACGGAACCCCTAGACGATTCTCATCGTATTCCAAGAGCAGTCGCCATGTGTTGGCATAGTTTACGATAAGGTTAAGAACAGCTTGGCCGACATCATCCGCTACTTCCCGGTTTTGCAGAGAGTGAGTGAGCAGGTCGAGAGCCTTGCGGGCTTCGTCAAGGCCACATTCAGTTAACCGTTGGTCGTTCAGCGTATAACCACACACCAGATGGTCCCGCAGGGTGCGGGTCGCCCACTGACGGAAGAACGCACCCCGCTTTGATTTGATCCTGTAACCGACTGATATAATAGCATCTAAGTTGTAGTGCAGGATTCTGCGCCGCACACGCCGACTACCCTCGGTTTGAACCACCAAGAAATCCTTAGTAGTTGCCTCTGACTCCAATTCTCCACTGGAAAAAATATTGTGCAGATGCATCTGGATATTCTCAGGGGTGGTGCCGAATACCGTCGCCATATTCCGTTGCGACAGCCAGACAGTCTCTTGCTCCAACTGCACACCCACTCGTACATCTCCGTCAGCGGTTTCGTAGATGATAACTTTGCTGTTCGGAGCAGATTCTCGGACACCGGTCACTTGATCGCCTCCATATCATCAGAAGTTGTCAAACCTTCCAACTGCGCACAGGCACCTTCAACATCAACTGAAGGAATGCATTCATCAAGCCAGAATTGATAGAACCTAGGGTTGTAACTCCGTGACACGGGGCGTACCTCACGAATTTTGATTAAGTAAACAGGATTGTCGATCAATGGAAAAATTGGAAACTCTCGATGGAAAGTATAGCCGTCGATTGTACGGATAAAGGTCGCTTTCATCATTCGGCGTGAGTCAGTTTTTTTCACTTCTTCAACTAGAGATACGAGAGCGACTATTGATACCAACCACCTTGAGTACTCTCGTAAGTGCTTCTGCTCCTGCGTTTGAGATTTCGATTCAAAACAAACAACTTGAAACTTTGCTCCATATTTCCTCGCACAATTGCTAGGTATCATTTCTTTATACTATTGTCTTCAATGTCTTAATGTTTTCGCGAAGACATACTTCGCCGGACATGAGTTTGGGGAGGAGCAAATCACGCAGGGAAAGAATAATTCTGCTCTCAGTACGTCTTCTGCATGTTTGGTCTAGCAAGAGTATCGAGAATTTGCCAAACTTGTCGAATAAATCCGGCACTCCAGATAAAACTTTGCATCGCTTTAAGGCTACGGGTGGTACTCGCTGATGACTCCTCGATGTACCAGTTACCATAGAGCAGAGCACTTCGCGAAAGGTCGCATCTGTAAACAACGAGAACAATAGTCCGCGATTTGCAGGCGGGCGAGCTGTAAAAGCCAAGAACTCAGTGGAACAGATTTGCAAACTTCCGCTACTCGCACCAGAAATCCAGACACGCGGAATCTCAGGGTTAAGTTTGGACAATAGAACTGCATCGTAAGGTACAATAGTTTTGTTACTCCTAATACTCTCTCCAGAGTCAATACTAGGCATCCTGTCCCTGTCATATGCCGGAATGCTGAAATGCTCGAATGTTTTCTCGGGATAGATTGAAGGCGAAACAGTCAGCGTATGATGTTTCGCTAGATCATCCAGACAATAGATTTCCCACCCATCTGGAATCTCACCCAACTCCGAGTTCACCAAACGACTGGGAAACAGATCAGCGACCTCCTTGGGCAATCCGGTATCCCGCCCTTCCATCTTGGCACGGACAGGATCGAAATCGACGAACCATGACTTGAACAAGGTGCGAGTCATCACCTCCAGCGTCTCGTTCATCCGCCGGTTCAACTCAATCTTGTCGTCCAGCGAACCTAGTATGTGGGCAATGGCATATTGTTCGGACAGGGGTGGTATTGGGATCTTTAGAT
Source organism: Thermodesulfobacteriota bacterium (assembly GCA_965204665.1). Taxonomy (GTDB): domain Bacteria; phylum Desulfobacterota_D; class UBA1144; order Nemesobacterales; family Nemesobacteraceae; genus Nemesobacter. The sequence continues at coordinate 387,065 of OZ242002.1, forward strand.
GGTCTAGGGACTCTATTGAGACCCTTTGCCTAGTCGTACCTATCCTGTGGTCTATAGCGTACTGGCATACTTTTTCCCATCGCGTCAGGTAATAGGAAAACAAAGTATCTGTAATAGTGTCTCTGCCTCTAATTACTATAAACTCTGTCGATCCATGCGCTAGAGACAATTGGTTGTCGGAGCAATAACGTGCAACTTTTCCTTTTTCTAGGCATTGTGTAAGACGAGCCATAAGTGTATCGCCACTTGAAAATCTTGACCCTCCACCTGTGAACTTGCGGCGTGTTGGCGCATATACACATGGCGAGTTGGGAATCACCGCAGCCATATCGACAAACGGATAAGTAACCCCTCGTTCAAGTTGTACCTTAGGGTTGATCTGTACAGCTTCACTAAACGTCATGTCTCGCCACCCTTTAATATCGTATTGATTATCATTCGGATCCAACATTACATGATTACGCTTAATCTCTCGGGTTCCACTGAACTCAATGTGTTGTCGGTATAACTCAATGCCATGTTCCTGAATATGCTTCAGCAGCACCGGGTTGTCGATTGAGCGGTACAGCACCAGATCTACCGACTGGGCCATGGGAATTGTATCCATAGAAGCAGAGATGTTCGCGAGGTCGGTCGATGTCAGGTACTCACCGAAAAGTGCGATATCTACATCCGAGGTCACGCTGTGGGTCTGCGTTGTCCGTGAGCCGAACAAGACCGCACGCTCCACCTTCTCCTCAACTGAGAGCAAAGCAACAATGGCCTCGCGGTGCTCGGGCTTAAGTCCGTCCGTCATGAAAACCTCTTCACAGTCAGAAACTCATGGAGTCGTATTAGAGCCGGATGGTAGTGATTCTTGATCAGTCCTTCGACTTCAAGTACAAGTTCTTGGCTATAAGTATGGATTAACAGATTCCGCTTCTCCATCGCGTCGATCAGGGTCTCGCAATCGTCCTCACCAAAATAACCGGCTTCGAAACTACGACGGATCACAGCACGCGGTGTCTTTTCGTCATAGCCTTCGTAGAACAGAAGGTCCTTGAGAGTCTTCCAAGCAAGCTCGAAACTGAACTCGAAAGTCTGTACGAGTCCAGCCCGCTCAAGATCGGTGTAATCGGGCTTTCCGCAGGCATCGGTGAGTTCGGGAAGAGCGGCTCCAAGTGTCTCCAACCTTTGTTGCCAGCGGATTTCGTCCGTATTGCTCATCTGTCCCCCTTCAGGAACCCCAGTTTCTCAAGATTGGCGGCAATCGCCTTATCCAGCCTACGCCCCTCGGACTGCTGTTCCCGCAACTGTGCGACGAGTCGTTTCATCTTGTCCTCGAACGGTTCTCCGTCCTCCTCCTTTACCTCCGCACCCACATAGCGCCCGGGGGTCAACACATAATCGTGATTACGGACTTCTTCTGTAGACACGCTCCTGCAGAAGCCGGGCATGTCGATACCCCCCCCCCTTATTTTTGTCACGCCAAGCATGGTAGGTACCAGAAATACGGGCAATATCATCGTCGGTCAGTTCGCGGTGAGTACGATCGACCATGGAACCGAGTCTGCGCGCATCGACGAACAGGATTTCACTGCGGCGGTCGCGGACCCTGCCGCCACGCCGGTCACGAGAGAGGAACCAGAGGCATGCGGGAATCTGGGTAGAGTAGAAGAGTTGTCCCGGAAGTGCGACCATACAATCCACGATATTCGACTCAATCAGATTCTTGCGGATCTCGCCCTCTCCTGACTGCACCGAGGTCATCGAGCCGTTGGCAAGCACGATGCCTGCAACGCCTCTCGGCGAAAGATGATGGATGATATGCTGCATCCAAGCGAAGTTGGCGTTGCGTGGCGGCGGGGTTCCGTACCGCCAGCGACTGTCTTCCGCAAGTCGCTCGCCACCCCAGTCGGAGATGTTGAACGGCGGGTTGGCGAGAATGAAATCAGCCTTCAGGTCAGGATGGTGGTCGTTGTGAAAACTGTCGCCGTGCTCGACCTTTGCTTCGATGCCTCGGATGGCTAAGTTCATCTTGGCCAGTCTCCATGTCGTATAGTTTGATTCCTGCCCGTAGATGGAGATATCCCTGCGCGCTCTGCCGCCGTTACCGTTGCCGGTCGCATGCGCGCGGATGAACTCCACCGACTGCACGAACATGCCGGACGAACCGCAGCAAGGGTCATAGACTCGGCCTCTATAGGGCTCAAGCATCTTGACCAGTAGTTTCACTATGCAGCGCGGAGTGTAGAACTCACCGCCCTTCTTGCCCTCCTTGTTTGCGAACTGGGACAGGAAATACTCGTAGACACGCCCGAGCACATCCTTCGAGCGGGACTCCCCGTCACCGACCCGAATGTTGCTCACCATATCAATGATCTGGCCGAGCCTCTGCTTGTCGAGGACCTCGCGGGCATAATCCTTCGGCAGAACATCGGTGAGTGTCGGATTTTTGCGCTCGATGAGGGCCATAGCGTCATCAACAACCTGTCCGATAGTGGGTTGTCTCGCCTTCGCCTTCAACTGACTCCATCGGGCTTCCGGCGGAACCCAGAAGATGTTGTCGGCAAGATACTCATCCGGGTCCTCCGGGTCGGCGCCTTGGTCCCGCTCAGACTCGAGGAGCGCGTGTTTTTCCTCAAAGGCGTCGGAAATGTATTTAAGGAAAATCAGTCCGAGGACAACATGTTTGTATTCGGATGCATCCATCGAGCCGCGCAGAGCATCGGCCATCGCCCACAACTCAGCCTCGTAGCCGGTGGTAGCACCGCTGTCCGACTTCGCTTCTGCACTACCTCGTCGTTTCCCTGCTTTTCCTCCAGCCATAATCCTGAATTTTCACCTCAATATTCGCTTCGTCATCCGTCCGAAGTTCTTCCCGCCGAATGATTTCTCAACCCTGTTCCGGAGTATCCCCCGCATCTGTCCGGTCAGTACCAAAATGACCTCGGTGCGCAATCCTCCGTCCGATGCTCAATGCGGCAATTGCGGCCCGCTGTATCATAAAGCCGCCCCCCCCCATTAAAACATCCGAAAGTCAGCTGACGACCAACTATATCCACGTACATGTGCTTATACGGACTATAATTTTAACGAACCGATTGATAACTTTCTATTTCTGTTATGCCGGCCTCAATTGTGATTTGCCGCGCATAACGGATTTTATTGAGTAGAAGAATCTGCCGAAGGGGGGAGTCGAACCCCCACGGGCGCAATGCCCACAGGATCCTGAATCCTGCGCGTCTGCCTGTTCCGCCACTTCGGCGACTGTTATATCTCCTGCCATGACACCACAACCGTTTTTGTCTGATTTTCATTCTGATTCTTCCATATTACGGCTCTTACCTGTTTGTACAAATCCCTCTGTTCACCTGTCATGCCGGTTGAAACAACCGTGTAGATATCGCTTTTGCCTTCTTTGTGAACAAGACCAGAGAGCCCCGAACTTATATTGGTCGTGGAATCTATCTGTTTGAGAGTCTTTTTCGCTTCATCCAAAGATATTATTCTGCTCAACAGTCTCTTCGCTATCACCTTGTCGGCCACCGTCTCCGCTACTCTGTCTTTTATCTCGCGGGGTTTGTCTCTCCTCTCAGTAACCGTGACCGCGGACGCTTTTATCGTGGCAATTATAACCTCTCTTGAAGCAGTACTGAAATTCACCTTTTTGTCGGCCGGATAGACTGTCAGGTATCTGCCGACTTTACTGAACAAAGCATCATTCATCCCATGGATCATCTTTATCTCTTCAAGGCTGTCGAGCATTCCGTCCTTGATGTAGTACGGATTTTCCAGTGCGGTGTAGTGGGCGGCAGTCGCGCCTTCAGGGTCCTGGTCGTTTATTATATTCTTTCCCGGACGATCAAGCCAGTTCACCAGACTGGCTATGAAGAGATCGGATTTTTCTTCCTTGACGCCGACAATCCGCAACAGTTCAATGAGCTGCGTGCGCACCTGAAAATCCACTCGGTTCGTCTGCTGGTCCACAAGCGCATTAAGATTTATTTTCGATCTCTCGTCATACAGTTTGAGCGATATGATTCCGGTGCCCGCAGGAAAGGAGTTAACCGAAAGGGTCCAGCCTCCGGGCCCTTTCTCCGAAGTTATAAACTGCTTCATCATTCCCCGGACCGGAATATCTTCAAGAACCTTCTTACCTATTACGCTTTTGGCGACCTTTACTCCAGATTTCGCTATATGACCTGCCTTTACTCCCTCCGCGCTGTTGCTGAACATCTCGTAACTGACTCTGGTCGAGTAGATAAAGTCCACTACTATGACGGAGAGTACCGCTATAACCAGAACAACGGTGATCAGCACCACTCCTCTCTGCGCCTGCGTCTCGGGTTCTTTCATTGCTTCAGTTGTCCACGGGTATTGCGACCAGAACGGAGTGCACCTCTTCCTCATCTTCCAAGTCTCCCGCAAGGACTATCCTTATCTGTACGGCTTCGGGGAATCTCTCCATATCGCGCGAATCCCATTCAGACACCATATTCTGCTCCGCCATCGGAGTTGAACTTAATATTCGGGGAAGAAATTCAGCACTGAAACTCAGCACCCTTTCAGAAAGCGGATAGGCGGAACCGGCCCTGTCGTTTCCGATCCAGTAATTATCCTTTCTCACAAGCGCGAACATATTTCCGCTTCCCTCCTTCAAAGGAACCAGATAGTAGGATATTTCACTCTGCGTGAAATAATCGGAGTGACCGAACGGATCCCTGGCAAAGGAAGTGAAAACGATGCTGCTGTTTTTTGCGCCGTCGGTCTTTGCTCTGAAGTAGGGATAGGGGTCGGATGAGGATGCTGACGGGTTCACTTCCTTTCTGGCGAAGGAATTTACAAGGTCATGACGTATTTTCGTCAGGACGAGATTCGCTTCCCCGAGCAGTTCGTTTTTCGTCTCGACCCTGCGTTTTGCGCTCACAAGTTGCGAGAAAGAACTGTAGAGCATGGTGAATACGATGGCGCTTATGGAAACGGCCACGAGGACTTCTATGAGAGTGAAGCCTCGACTAGCCTCCTTCCGCGATGAAACTGACTTCATAGCTTTCCTCCCCGTCATCCCAAGTTATGACTATCGTCACCAGCTTCATCAGAACTCCCATCTGCGGCAGGTTGTAGGGGATGACCGCAACCTCCCATCTGAACTTCGGATGATTCTCGAATTCTCCGCTTTCGTTTGATTCTGCCGGTACTCCGACGGCGTCAATTTTCGAAGCCATCTCGTCAGCGAGACTGGCCGCAATCAGAAAATCGGAGGACCTCGACGCCAGATTTATGTTGTAGCTGACGACACCGAGAATAGACACCACGGCGAAAGACAGCAACGCGACCGCCACCATGACTTCAAGCAGAGTAAAACCTGAATCCCCGCAACCGCGGCGCATCATCTGGGCCCCTCATGGAAGTTGTCTTCTATATTGTCAAATCTGTCTTCAAACTCGATATAACTGTCGAAAACCTTCATCGCGCCGGTATACGGATTGGTGGAAAGCGTGAAGGAAGCACCCCCGTCGGCCCGGAGGTGTATAACGGCCGAATCCACCGTTCCGTTCGGCATAAAGAATATGAAGGCATCCCTTCCCGGTTTAACCTTGCCTTGAGTTCTTTCGGTCTGTATATCCAGGAAAGAAATTCCGGGGGGAAGTTTTCTTCTGGCGCCGGAGAAATCGGCATCATGTACGTACTCGCCGTTTTCAAGAACTTCAGCCCAGTATTGTCCCGTCTGAAGATCAAAAGATAGCCTGTGAACCTGTTTCTCGAATGCGGCTCTGCTGTGCAGATACCTTGCAGCGGTTATGACTCCCCTTGACGCTCGGCGCAGATTCGCATCACCCGTACCGAGCAGCTTGGGCATCGCCACGGAGAAAAACGCTCCCAGCAGCAAAATGACCACCATGGTCTCGATAAGGGTAAACCCCGCGGATTTCTTCTTTCTATCTGTCTCTGCTTGACAGATCATCCTCGGTGTTTCCCACTCCGTCCGGACCATTGGATCTTATTAGAAACAATCCGTCTTCCGTCTGGTCTATCCCGAAATACACGAAATTATTCCCCCAAGGATCAACGGGAATCGAAGCGGCTTCCAGATAACGCTTCCACTCCTTGGCCTCTCTGCCGACTGAGGGATTTTCAATAAGCGCACGCAGTCCCTGCTGGGTTTCCGGATAGAAACCGTTGTCGAATTTAAACAGTTGAAGCGCCTGTTCGAACTGCTTTATCTGAATCAGCGCCTGTTTTTCCTTGGCTCTTTCTCCCTGTCCTATCACGTTTCCGCCGACTACATAGGCAAGTCCGGCGATAATGAGCACAACCACCATGACCTCGATAAGGGTAAATCCAGCCTGAGATCTCATTTTCGTCACCTCCAGTTTCTTATCCTATCACGGAAGTCAGGTTCAGCACGGGCAGAAGTATAGCAAAAACTATGAAACCCATCACAACTCCCATCACAAGTATCATCACAGGTTCAAGAAGAGAAGCCAGAGTAGAAAGCATGCCGTCAACCTCCGTATCATACATGTCGGCGACTTTCGACAACATGACCTCCAGTCTGCCCGCTTCCTCCCCGACAGAGACCATCCTTACCACGAGAGGCGGGAAAATCCCCGTCTGCCCGAGACACGCCCCGAATGCGGCTCCTTCCGCCACCTTGCCCCTGACATCACTCAGGCTTTCCGTATAGACGCTGTTTCCGAGAACGGCCTCGCTGACTCTGATCGAGTCGAGAAGCGGAATACCGCTTGAAAGCAATGTGGAGAGAGTCCTTGTGAAGCGGGATATCATGACTTTCGAAGACATCTTACCGAATACAGGGATTTTGAGATAAATCCTGTCGTACATTCTTCTTCCGGCAGAAGTTCTTATATATCTGTTGAGGAAAAACAGAACTCCCGAAAGCAGAATAAGCATAAAGATGAAATTTCCCCTTAGAAAGTCGCTTGCCCATATCAGCATTACCGTAGCGAAAGGCAGCGCCCTGTTTCCGGCCTCGAATATGTCCGCCACTTTCGGAATTACAAACGTCATCATAAAAACAAGGATGCCGATACCCACTACGGACATTATGGCGGGATATATCATAGCGCCTCTGACCTTCGAGGTGAGTTCAATCTGTTTTTCCATAAAATCCGCAAGCCGGGAAAACACCACATCAAGAGTTCCGCTGGCTTCTCCCGCTCTGACCATGCTCGTGTAGAGTCCGGAAAAAACGGCGCTGTGCTCCTGCAGAGCCGAATGAAGGGAACTTCCCTCGCTGAGCCTCTCGCACACACGGGAAAGTATCTCTTTGAGTTTTTCATCCCCTGTCTGGTCGTATAGAGCGGCAAGAGACGCTTCCAGGGAAAGGCCGGAGGAGATCAGAGTGGAGAGCTGTCTGGTCATGACCGCAAGTTCCGACGCCCTGACTCCCCTGAACGGAAGATTCAGAAGAGTACCTCCGGTGACTGAAACCTCCTTTATGGAAGAAAGGTAGACTCCGCTTCTGCGGAGTCTGTCGTTCGCGTTACGGACGGATTCAGCGCTGATAGTCCCCTTGACCGCAGCCCCTTTTTCGTTAATCGCTCTATAGTTGTAAACAGGCATTGCGCAATACCGGTTCTTCAGAACCCGGAAGGTCTATTCACTTACCTCCTCTGTAACCCTGAGCACTTCTTCAATGGATGTTGTCCCTCCGGCCACCTTGGCCGCACCATCCGTTCTCAGGGTGACAAGTCCGTTGCGAAGGGCTTTGTCCTTGAGCGTCGCCGCATCCGGACTGGTAAGAATGGTGTTCTTGATCTCATCATCGATAACAAGTATCTCGAAAATCGCTATCCTTCCCGAAAACCCCGTCTCCATGCAGTCAGTACATCCCCTCGCCCTGTAAATCTTTCCTTCCGGGCACGACTCGCGGGCAAGTCCGATACGCGCAATCTCTTCGCAAAGAGGTTCGTACCTTTCCCTGCAGTGTCCGCAGAGAACCCTGACCAGTCTCTGCGCTATGACCGCGGAGAGAGTCGAAGCTATCAGAAACGGCTCCACCCCCATGTCCACGAGTCTGGTCACCGCGCTTACGGAATCGTTCGTATGCAGCGTCGAGAACACCAGATGGCCGGTGAGCGAAGCGTTCATAGAAATGTCGGCGGTCTCTCTGTCTCTTATTTCACCCACCAGTATCACATCGGGGTCCTGCCTGAGTATCGATCTCAGTCCGTTGGCGAACGTGAGGTCGACCCTCGTGTTCACCTGTATCTGGTTTATGCCCTGTATCTGGTACTCCACGGGGTCCTCTATCGTAATTATCTTCCTGTCGGGCAGATTGATTCTCTGCAGAGCAGCATAGAGACTTGTCGTCTTGCCGCTTCCCGTAGGCCCCGTCACTAGGACAATTCCGTGAGGACGACGCGTGAAGGATTCCACAAGTTTGAGTTTTTCTCCCTCAAGCCCCAAGTCCTCGAAGTTCAGCAGCACGGAAGACCTGTAGAGCAGACGCATGACCACGCTCTCCCCCCACGAAGTGGGAACCGTCGAAACCCTGACGTCGATATCCCTCCCGCCGACCTTAAGCCTTATGCTTCCGTCCTGAGGTTTTCGTTTCTCCGCTATGTCCAGTTGAGACATTATCTTGACTCGGGAGACAACCTGGGACTGTACCGTCTTCGGTACGCTTGTGACGTCGTGCAGTATGCCGTCCTTTCTGAACCTTATTTTCACATCCTTCTCGAAGCACTCTATGTGAACATCGCTCGCATGCTCTCTGACCGCCTGAAAAAGAAGCGTGTTTATGAACTTTATGATAGGTGCTTCGTCTTCGGCCTCTATAAGATCCTGAGGCTCGGCGAAATCCATTTCATCAAGTCCGGTCCCTTCCCTTATGCCTTCCGAACCGATGTCCTTGCTCCGCTCATAGACCCTGTTTATGCTTTCGCTGAGAACCCTTTCGAGGGTTATACGGGTTCGGAGGGAGCAACTGAACCGCGACATTATCTCGTCAAGGGCGTACAACTCCTGCGGAGGGGCGAACACGACTTTGAGAACTCCGTCGTTGAGGCTTATCGGAAGAATTCTGAATCTTTTGGCGAAACCTATCGGAAACTGTTTCACCAATTCATAATCTATCTCATCTTCCGGAATCGACTCCGCCTTTTCTGTTCCGTAGAACTCGGAAAGTACATCAAGCAGGGATGATTCCTCGAGTATATCGGTCGTGAGGATTATATCCTCGGTGTTCTGACCGTTTTTTTCTCCGAGTTCCCGTATCTTCGGGGTCGCCTCGGGATGGAGACGACTTATTATTTCATCCAATGCCTTCATTTCCGAGAAACTCCTTTTCACTCAAGGGTTTTGAGGTCCCTTCTGTGAAGCAGCGTTTTCCTTTTCTGATAATCAAGAAGCAACTGCTTCATATCGCCTTCCGTCTCGATTATCCTCGGCGTCAGAAGTATCATCAGATTGAGTTTGCGGCTCTGATTACGTTTGAATCTGAACAGGTTTCCGAGGAGAGGTATATCTCCGAGAAGAGGGGTTTTGTTGCGGAGCACTTCCTCCCTGTCCTGAACCAAACCGCCTATAACCAAAGTCTGTCCGTTTTTGACTATGACTGAGGAATCGGCGCTCCTCGTGGTGGTTGCAATACCGAACTGGGCGGTGTTGAGCCCGGAAGGAGCCTCTCTTGTCGAGGAAACCTCGGTGACTATATCGAGGTTCAGATACTCTCCTTCGCTTATCTGGGGAGTTATGCTGAGTCTTATCCCCACAGGCAGCCTCTCTATCGTCTGCACGGTAACGCCGCTCGTCCCGACGGTGCTCCCCATGGGAAACGGAATCACGTCGGCCACCACTATTTCCGCAGGCTCGTTGTCGGTTGTGATGATGCTCGGAGTTGAAAGAACATTTACGTCGGTTACCGAGTTAAGAGCTTGGAACACCGCCGAGAACGAAGGTATGGCGGGAAGCGGTCCCGAGCCGTCGGGGTCTATCTCATCTCCCACGATCCCGAGAAAAAGCCCTGAAAGGCTTCCTATCGTTGAACTTGCGGTCTGGGAATCAGCCGCAACCCCAAGGAGACTCGGCATTCCCGGAAGCTGCTGTCCGGCGAAGCCGAAATTGTCTCCCTCCACTGTTACGCCGAGACCGAAGTTGGCGCCCAACGACTGCAGGTTGTCAAGGCCCACCTCCAGTATGGCAGCCTCGACAAACACCTGTTTTCTTCTTATATCCAGTTTCTCCACTATACGCTTTACAGTCTTGTACTGCGAAAGAGAGCCTACCACCAGAATGGAGTTGGTCGCCGGGTCGGATGTTATCCTGAGCCCGTCTTCAGAGGCTATGACCGTGGAACCTCCGCCATCTTTGACCCCCCTGTCAATTCCTCCTCCCTGGGACCCCAGCCCGGATCCGCCGAATTGACTTCCACCCAGGACGTTTTTAGAGGGCTCGGACCTGGAACCGACCATCGAGCGGTCGGCGGCTTGGGAGGAAGACGGCGAAGGGGAAGAAGAGGAGATAGCACCGGAACTGCGCGACGGTGAAAACAGGTTGTCAAGAACCTGCAGTATCTGTTCAGCATCGGCGTTGCGCACAGGTACGACATATACATCACTTTCCGCGGACTCGCTCTCCACATCTAGAACCTCGATCGTATCCTTTATAACCGAAAGATCTCTGGGGTCGGCGATCACGATCAGAGAATTGGTTCTCTCATCGTTTATCACCTTAAACCCGAGAAGATCGGAAATCCCCGATGAAATCGCAGAACCTCTGGCGGAACCCGTCTTTCTGCCGGCCTTGCCTTCCTTGGGACTGAATATCTCCAGGAGCTTCACCATCACGTTTTCAGAACTCGTGTTCTGTATTTTTACAAACTCCACTTGTTTTTTGTAATCAAGGTTGTTGACGATCTCGATTATCCTGTTCACATTGTCCTCGCTGTCGACTACAACGAGGGTGTTCGAGGGTTCATATGCCTTTATAAACCCGTTTCTGTTCACAAGATTCCGCAAAACACTGGCGACCTCCTTAACTTCCACGCTTTTGAGTTTTATAAGTTTCATCACGTATTTGTGGGAATACTGCGACGGGTCCTCGCTGAGCCTGAGAGGAATGCTCTGACGTTTCACTTCCTTTCTCTCAACTATCTTGTTAACTCCGTTCAGCTTCACGACGGCATATCCGTTCATATCAAGCAGTATATCGAAAATCCGTTGCGCGCTTTCACTGCTGAATCCGCCCTCGGGAGTGATGATTTCCATGTTCTTGTCTCTTATCTCGTCGCTGAGAAGATAAACCTCGGAAGTGATCTCGCTGATTGTTTTCACCAGATCCTTAAGAGACATGTTGGGACGAAGATTTACCATGCCTTCCGCAATCTCCGCATCGGATGCGGATTGCCCGGAATCGTTGTCCTGAGCTGTTTCCGTAACGATATCGTTTTGCTGCGTTCGGGCTTCCTGACTCCACAAAACTACAACGCAAGCAGCAACTCCCAGTAAAATCAGAAAAATTCTTTTACCTGCATAATCTGCCATAATCCGTTTTTCCAAAAAAGCGACTATAGAACCGAAAAACTAATAAACAGTGTAGCGGTGGCTCTGCCTCTTTCCTCCTCTTGTAAAGTCGATACTGAATTGATTCTGATTGCCCAGATCGTTGAAAAGCATAAGAGCATTCTGTACGTTGTTTAGCGCGACTTCATTTATCTGGTGAATCACGTCACCGTTTCTGAGGCCGATTTGGAAAAATACGCTTTCACTCTTGAGTCCCAGAATTTTAATGCCGTCATCACGCGGAACAATCCTAGTCTTGGCGATCAGGTCGTTGGGCTTGGCGAGAAGTTCATCAAACATCTTTTTCTCTATATGATACACTCCGCCCCCGACTTTACTGATTCCCTTCACCGAAGGGGTTGATATTCTTCCGCCTGGTCGGGAATGCTGAGACGGTTGACCCGACAAATCCGTCAACCGCTGTCCTCCGCAGGTGATGCGTTCGGTAACGCCGCCGCGGTCTATAGTCACCTCACAATCCCGTATGCTTGCTATTCTTACTTCATCCGAGGTTACGATGTCCACTCCCTGGTTTTCAGAATAACTTTTTATTTTAAGATTTTCCATATTTTTAAGAACCGCAACCCTTCTGCCGAAAGAGAGCGAAGTGGCGAGAAGTTCTATTTTCAGAGAGCTTTTTCGGGCGTCGTCCTGCTCGGAAATATCAGGCACGTACCAATCATCAAAGGAGGGGTCATACGAACCCTCTCCGAACAGATTGTTTTTCAGTATACGGTCATAGTATTTTCTCGAATGAGAAGGCGTTCTTATCCTGTCGTAGTCATCCTTGTAAAGACTTTCATCGAAAACTCCCGCGTCATCCGTCTCTATAACGTCGCGGAGAATTTTATTGATCATCAACGCAACCGTATACGAGATAACGACTATGATAACCGCATTTATTATCCAAGTGTATTTTCTTAAAATGGCCAGAATCACAGCCGGTCTCCCGAATATATTCTTAAAAGGAATTAGTATACCTTATCCGGGCTGATAGAAACGCAAACACAGAGTGAATGCCCGGCAGACAAACCATGGTGCGATGTTCTTATCCCGTCCGAAGAAAACACCAAGTAGTTTCTACAAAGGATCAACCCTCAATCCACGGGTCGCGTCTTTCCAGCACCATGGAAAAAAAATTCTTTTCGTGCTCGTATATCTCAAATGCGATGTCCGCCGCCCGCAGGAATCCCCGCTCAGGGGAAGAACTCTCGCTTATGCTCTTAAACAAAGCGCCTATAACAGACCACCTCTCCCCGATTGCATCCATCTCATCGGCAAGAGACCAGCTGTAGAAAGGCATGAGGATATCTGAGGTTTCCCGCAAAAAATCCCTGTAAAACCACCTGAACCCAGCGCCGCAGACCCCTCTTCTGCATATGACCTGATAGGCGAACCTGGCAGTCCACTTCCAATCGGAAAGATTTTTCCATCGAGGAAGGTCCTCAGCCCACTCCCTTAAGACTTCAACTCCTGAAACGCCTCTGAGAGTGGCTCTCCCCTCAAGCATCATCCGGGCGTTTTTCATGATTGCGCTCAAAACAGCATCGTGAAGATCAAAGTCTTCCCGAATGGACCCGACTTCAATCCGATTGTTCGAAAGCGGATAGGGTTTCGCCTTTGAACTTCGCGCCTTTTTCATACTTTCAAAAGAGACTGACTGTATCGGTTCAAAAGAATTGTCGGCAACATAGAACGACGATTCTGTTTCGTCATATCCGCACACTACGATCACATGTCCGGGGAAATGCGTCTTGGAATCAAAATACTCGAGATAGCGGATATCTGTCTGTATCAGCACCGGAATGTCCGAGTCAACTGATTTTTTCAGATCCTTAAAAGCTCGATTGTCGTCTTCTTCGTAGTTCCAATCCGTTATATCAAGACCCAAATATGCGAGGAAACTGACTTCCATCAGAGGACCTCTAAGGTGGATTATCCTGCTGGGGTCCATAGCGTCATCGCAGGAATAATAAAAACCCAATCCCGCTCCAAGCCCGAAGCACATCGTCTCAGATATATCACAACCATAATAACCGCAGACATCTCTGACGGCAGCAGAGCCGCAGTGCACTCCTGCTTTGTGTCGCCAGCCCTTTATCATTTTCCTCGAATCTTCCATCCAAATTAAACCCGCTGGAATTTTCCCACACTTTCCGCTCCGCCGCAATTATGCTGAAGTCGACTGCAATTAAAGAAGAACTCTCTTGCTGACCCCACAAAATACGTATATTAGTAACCCGTACCTGCGGGACAAAATATATTAAGGGGAAAGTGCCGTGCTCAAAAACATTCTTAGAAATTCAAAAAAGGCTGTTCTACTGGGCATAGGCGGAGGAGGAGATATTGTAGGAACACTTCCCACTGCCGACCTGTTTGAAACAAACAGCATTAAATGCGTTTTAGGAGGGTTAAGTTGGGAGAGGTCATCAATAGACCCTGAACCCGGACCTCGAAAATTTGAGGAATCCCGCAATGTCGACAGAATAAACGATGTCGTATGGCTGTGCAATGGGGATTCGACCACCAGAAGCGGCGCAAGGTTCGCCGAGGCATGCATGGCCGAAGTGCTGGAAGACCCGACCCTTCTTGTAGATATAAACTTCGGGCCTCAGAAAGTTTTTGAGGGAATTGCGGATGCGGCCCGAAAGATGGAAGCGGATGTGGTGGTGGGAATAGATGTTGGAGGAGATGTGCTCGGGTTCGGAGATGAAAAAGGGCTTATGAGCCCGCTTGCCGATGCGGTAATGACGGCCTCTCTGTACATGCTGAGCTTCAGAATGCCGACTCTTATGGGAGTGTTCGGTTTCGGAAGCGACGGAGAACTTTCCAAAGAAGAACTTGAAAGATCTTTTCGAATTCTTGCTCAAAACGGCGGTCTGCTGGGAGGTTGGGGAATCTCGACGGAGTCTCTCGCTCTTATGGAAAAAGTCATAAGAACAGTACCCACCGAGGCGAGCAGAACTCCAGCTGAATACGCGAGGGGAATATTCAACCCCACATCAATAAGAAACCGCAGCAGAAACGTCAATCTTGATATGAGGTCGACAGTGACTTTCTACATGGACCCCAGAGTCGTTTACGAAAAAATATCCGCGCCGGCCCGGATGGTCTATAAAACCCGAACCATAGAACAAGCCTCCGCGATACTCAACGCGGCCGGAATAAGAACCGAACTTGACATTGAAAGAGATCTGGTCGGAAAACCTTATGACATCTAGTAGAGTTTTTCGTGAATCAGACTTAGAACGCGCCTCGACTCGGTTTCATCGCCCCATACGCCCACCCGAATACTGATGCTGGTTATCGAAAGACTTTCATACTTCACCGTTATGTAGACAAGTCTGTCCGTTTCCGGGATCCTGCCTTCTATAAGCGCTTTGTTCGGGCTGCTTTCCTTTTTGATCACCTCTATGCGGTTCTGCTCAACGGCTTCCACCACCGCCAGCCAGACTTTGTCGAAAGGCTCCGGCTCCTCCGTCTTCAGGTCCCCTCTGAAATAGGCTGCGGCGCCGCCGCCCATAATGCCGCCGACCACGGCCGGGGCCACGCATCCAGAAGAAAAGATAAAGAGAGACATGCAGACAACCAGCGCGCAACACTTTTTTGAAACGGGCGAATTCATTCCGCTCTCCCGGAAAACAAGATTCAAACAACTTTACAACAGGGGGCTATCTGTATAGTTTTTAGTCTAACCTTACCAAGGAGAAAGTCAAGAAACTATGGAATCGTTCATATCGAAAAACAGACTGGTTCTCGGAATAATCGCAGGCGTTGCGGCAGGTGGAGCAGTGGGGTCATTTTTTCCTCAATTCGGCGTAAGCGTAAAAATAATAGGAGAACTTTTTCTGAACGCTCTTAAGATGGTTGTGCTCCCGCTGATAATAGTCTCGATCACGCTGAGCATAATGAAAGTCGGAAACCTGGGATCTCTCG
Source organism: Thermodesulfobacteriota bacterium (assembly GCA_965204665.1). Lineage (GTDB taxonomy): Bacteria > Desulfobacterota_D > UBA1144 > Nemesobacterales > Nemesobacteraceae > Nemesobacter. Next base: position 402,511 of record OZ242002.1, read on the forward strand.
GGATGAAAACAATCGCATATTACGCCGCGACCACGGCCATAGCGGTTTCAATCGGAATAGCGGTAGTATCTTTGGTCCAGCCGGGAGCGGGCGGCGAGACGATCACGGGAGATATGCCGGAAATAGTGAAAAGCAAGGAGGGTTTCGGCGTTACCGACATCCTCAAACAGATATCAACGCCCAATCTTTTTAAATCCGCCTATGAGTTTCAGATTCTTCCCATCATCATCGCGTCTCTTCTTTTCGGAATAGCGTTCGGGAAACTCGGGAAGGAGAGTTATTTGGTCAGAGACCTGTTTGAAATCACGGACAAGGCGATTATGACAGTGGTGCACTGGATAATCGTCCTTACTCCGGTGGGAATTTTCGGACTTATAGCGGGAAAGATCGGGGAGGCAGGAGGCGGAAATGAAGTTGTGAGACTCGCCACGCAACTTGGCAAGTATGTGTTCTGCGTACTGGCCGGACTTTCGATTCACGCGCTTATTGTTCTCCCCGTTCTGCTCAGAGTGTTCTCGGGCAGAAATCCGATTGAGTATTTCAAAAACCTCAGTGAAACGCTTTTCACCGCCTTTTCCACAGCGTCTTCTTCCGCAACCCTGCCGCTTACCATCACCAACGTGACGGAGAAAGCAGGGGTATCTCCTAAAGTATCGAAATTCGTTCTACCTCTCGGGGCGACAATCAACATGGATGGAACGGCGCTTTACGAGGCGGTGGCGGTAATCTTCATAGCGCAGAGTTACGGTATAGATCTCGGCGGTGGAGAACTTGTAGTGGTATTCCTTACGGCGACTCTCGCAGCCATAGGAGCTGCGGGAATCCCGGAAGCGGGACTGGTAACTATGGTGCTCGTTCTGCAGGCTGTCGGACTTCCCATAGAAGGCATAGGAATGATACTCGCCATTGACTGGTTTCTCGACAGGTTCAGGACAACCGTAAACGTGTGGGGAGACAGCATAGGCGCGGCAGTTATAGAAAATCTTGAACCTGATGAAAAAACCGTCTGAAAAGCGAAAAAGAACCCCAGGCAGAACCCTTTCTCTTGATATCGGAACTAAAACCATAGGAGTTGCTGCAAGCGACGAACTGGGTATAACCGCAAACGGCATCACCGCTATCCGCAGGAAAAACGCAACCGAAGATCTGGAAAAACTCAGAGATTTGACAAATCTGTACGGTCCCGAGGAAATCGTCGTGGGACTTCCCTACAATCAGGACGGTTCTCTGGGAAGCAGAGGAAAAAAAATTAAAAAATTCGGACTGTTCGTTGAAGACGCGCTCAATATTCGAGTGAAGTTCTGGGATGAAAGTTTTTCGACCAAAACCGCGGAACATACCCTTATTGAAGCCGATGTGAGCAGAAAGAAACGGAAAGGGGTCATAGACAAAATGGCCGCCGCTGTAATATTGAGAGAGTATCTCTCGCATGGAAAGGCTTGAACCATCATGCCGTATGCTGAAACAAACGGAATAAAAATCTACTACGAAAGTCATGGAAACGGCCATCCTCTCGTGCTGCTGAGCGGATTGGGAAGCACCTTTGAGAGTTGGTCGGTACAAGTTCCTGTATACTCCGACCACTTCCGGGTTATAACTCCCGACAACAGAGGCTCCGGGCGCTCGGACAAACCTGATTATCCTTATACGATAGAGCAGATGGCGGATGATACTGTAGGTCTGCTTGATCTTCTGGAAATAGAAAAAGCGCACTTCGCGGGAAAATCCATGGGCGGAATGATAACTCAGTGGCTGGGAATAAAATACCCGGAAAGAGTCGGGAAAATCGTTATGGGGTGTACCTCTGCAGAAAGAGATGATGTGGGAAACCTTATTCTCAGAATGGGAAGGGATATAACGGACGGACTCGGTCCGGGCGACGGGTGGCTTTTCGCCCTTCTTCTCGGGTACCAGAGAAAATACATTGAAGAAAATTACAATGAGCTTTTATCGGCAGCGGAGAAAATTCCACCTGACCCGGATGCGTTCACCGGATATAGGAATCAGAGTTACGCATGCGAAAATCATAACGTTGTCCGTGAACTGAGCGGAATTTCCGCAAAAACGCTGATCATATACGGAGAGCAGGACTTTCTGACTCCCCCGAAAAAATCAAAAAGAATTGCGGAACTCATACCCGACGCTTTGGAGATAGCCTTTCCGGAGGCAGGTCACGGTTTCTGGAAAGAATGTCAAACGGAGGTGGACAGGACCGTGCTTGATTTTCTCCTGGACTGAACGTAACCGTTCGGCCAAGGCGCGGTTGTCAAGTAATTTGTCTTGGAATACCTCCAAGAATTTTCCGTTGTTGTTTGTTGAACCTGAATTCCCAACTGCAGAAGATGATATGATATTTTAATGCGATAATTTAAACCGCTCATTACGCCCATTAAACTTCGAAGTGCAACACTTGAATTATAACGAAGCAGTCCGTAAAGACGAGTAGTTGATAGGGCCGAGGGATAAGGATATGCTCCGATACCGGTTGAAGGAGGGCATATCTTATGTCACTGAAGTACAGTCACCTCGGCTGCGAAGAACGAATCCGGATAGAGACTTTGAAGGCCGAGGGTTTATCTGTTCGGCAGATTACCGACCGACTTGATCGTTCCGCATCCACGATCAGTCGGGAGTTGAAGAGGAACATGGGGAAGGAAGGTTACAGGCACGACCTGGCGCAGGAGATGGCGGAGAACAGACGGAGGGATGCGGCGTCTGTTCGGAAGATGACGGCCGACCTCCGTGCGGTGATCAGCGCAATGCTGACGAACTACCAGTTCAGTCCCGAACAGATAGCGGGTCGTCTGAAGTATGAACAGACAGCGAGTATAAGCGCGACATCCATATATCGATACATAAGGCGGGACCGCGGGCAGGGAGGTGAGTTGTATCGCCATCTGCGGCATGGAGGCAGGAAGTACAACCGTCGCGTGAAGGGGCAGGCGGGACGGGGGATGATAGTGAACAGGGTGGATACAGCACAGAGGCCTGCGGTGGTGGATGAGAAGAGTCGGTTCGGGGACCGGGAGCTGGACACTATAGCAGGCGGTGAGCATCGCGGAGCTGTGGTGACGATGGTGGAGCGGGGATCGAAATTCTCTTTGCTGCAGGGGGTGAAACGCAGAACTGCGAAGGAAGTGAGTGCGGCGATGAAGAGGAAGTTGGAGTCCTGGAAGGATTTGTGTCCGACGATGACGTCGGACAACGGCAGGGAGTTCTCCGACCACGAGGAAGTATCGAAAGCTCCGGAAGCGGAGTTTTATTTCACTACGCCGTATCATTCATGGGAGAGAGGGCTGAACGAACACAGCAACGGGTTGATTCGGCAGTACCGGCCCGAGGGGACTGATCTGAGCCGACTGAGTAAGTCGGAGGTGAAACGGGTGGAAGATCTGCTGAATCATCGTCCGCGGAAGGTTCCGGGATTCAGAAAGCCGTATGAGGTGATTCACGGAGCGCCGGAACGGGGAGAGAGTCCCATAGAAGAACGGGTAGGCACCTGACAGCCCGTGCCGCTGTGCGGACGGAGAGTCTGCAGGATGCTGCGGTGAAGTCACGGCCTCTCTGGTCCGGCTGCTGCAGATACCGATTACGTTGTTCGGCATGATGTCGTCGGACGGAGAAAGAATCAGAGAGACGGAACAGGACAGGTGCACCCACATGGGGAGAGTTGTACCGAATCCGAAGAGTTTTCATGCGTATCTGCGCATGAATTCGTACAGAGAAACAGACATGTAAAGTTATCAGAAAATCTTATCAGAACGGAGCAACACCAGCCCCAAGTGTTGCACTTCGAAGTTTAATGGGCGAAGGTTAAAGGCACGGACCGGGCGCAGGAGACGGCGGAGAACAGACGGAGGGTTGCGGCGTCTGTTCGGAAGATGACGGCCGATCTCCGTGCGGTGATCAGCGGAATGCCGACGAACTGCCGGTTCAGTCCCGAACAGACAGCGGATCGTCTGAAGTATGAACAGACAGCGGGTATAAGCGCGACATCCGTATATAGATACATCAGGCGGGACCGCGGGCAGGGAGGTGAGTTGAGACTGTGAAAGTATTCTGAGATTCTGCATTGTTCAGCGTAGCCCTCAGAACCGAGATGTTTTTACCGAATCTGATTTGTCTTCCATTTTCCTCTCTACTCGGCCGATACAGCGGCATAATTATCCTTGTATTACAAGCAGTCAGGTGTTGATTATCATTTCTTTCCCGAAGTACGACTACACACTGTCTTAGAAGATTTTCAACCTCCTCCTCCTTCAAAAAGAGTGCTTGACTTCATATGGGGGGGGGTAGAATTGGATTTATATTGCAGTAGAGACATATTTCAAGGAGGGTTGTGTCATGAAGTTACGTAATTTCTTAGTGATGTTGTTTCTGCTCGGCGGAGCGGTTTTCCTTGCTGCCTGTGAAGGTGATATGGGGCCGGCGGGACCGGCAGGTAAAGACGGGGCAAAAGGAGATAAGGGGGACAAGGGAGATAAAGGAGACTCGGGAGCGACGGGACTGCAGGGAGTCCCGGGAAAGTCATTCGGTGACCCCAGATGCGACGTGAGCAACGGTATAAATGCACTGCCCGGTGTCTCCAATGATATCACGGGAACTGCGGATGACGATGTCATATGCGGAAATCAGTACAAAAACACGATTAATGCCGGTGCCGGAGATGATACTGTCTACGCCGGTGCCGGAAACGACAAGATAGGCGGCGGCGCCGGCACGGATACGATATATGGTGAAGACGGAGATGACCACATTGATGCTCATATTGAAAACGACCTCACGGGAACTACCGACGACATCATCTATGGTGGAGATGGGAATGATACAATCTGGGCCAGCGCCGGCGCCAACACCATCCATGGCGGAGACGGCATTGATTACATCCGGGGAGCAGGCGGCGATGATACCATCAACGGCGATGCGGGGCGGGACGTACTTGACGGCGGCGAAGGTGATGATACGCTCAACGGTGGAGATGGGAATGATCTTTTTTTTCTCACTGAAAAAGGCACTAACCACATTAATGGTGGCGCCCCGACAGGGACTGCTCTTTCCAGTAGTGGCGCGAAGGATTATCTGGCCATAGGTAGTATTCCTTCTTCAAGTGTGACACTTAAGCCTTTGAAGACCGAGTCTGATATCACGTGGTGGCCGGCGGCGCCAGATATAGACTTTAGTCTTGCCAAGCCGTCTTATGACGGCACGGCTCATGGTTGGGGAATAACTTCATTTGAAGGTATTGAGAATGTTGTTGGCGGTAACGGCAATGATACTATTACCGGAAATGAAGTAGGAAATATTTTGCAAGGGTGGGCTGGAAACGATACGATTAACGGCGAAGCCGGGAATGATGTACTCGATGGACAGGCTGGTAATGATGTTATTAAAGGTGGTGCCGGTGCCGACACTCTTTACGGCGGAGCCGGCGCCGACATTTTTGTCATTGAACATGCACACAGAAATGAGAAGGACACTATCACGGACTTTAATGCATCACAGAACGATAAGATCCGCTTCAAGGGTTTTCCCGGAGCAGGAGCCAAAACGCTCGGAGGTCAAGAAGGCACCGTTAATATTTCCGTTATCGTAGGAGGAACCACTACTTTTGATGATGTCGTTCAGTTACAGTCATCCGGTGTAGCAGATACAATCCGCACTACACCGGCCCGATATGAATTCGTGGACTGAGTTCAATCGGTTCCGGTGAAGTTGTTTCCGTACAGGGAACAACTTCAATGTTCAGTAGATTCTGTTTGTTTTTCGTCAGATCAACCAGGGTTCCGAAAGATCGGAGCCCTGGTTTTCTGCAGCGAACAGACACCATATCCGACCCGTGGATATCCCTTATACCCTGCATACATCGCCCGTAAGCCTTTTACATTGCGATAAAACATTTTTCCGTTGACTGTCGGACGGCATATCAGCTGGAATCACTTCCGCACTCGATAATATCCCGTCCGGAACCAGGTCCGAGTTCAACTCATGCGGAACAGATAACAAGTCCGCAGTTCCGTCTTTGAAGATACGGCAAATATAATTCCGTCATCATGAACTCGCACAAAGAGACAGGCGTGGTAGAGTTATCTGAAGAGCTTATCAGAACGGAACAACATCAGTCCCAAGTGTTGCACTTCGAAGATTAATAGAACTTTCAACAAGCAGAATCGGTATACCCTCTCTTATAGGGTAGAGCCGTCCGCCGCTTCGTGGAACAAGCCCCCCCTCGATTTTAAGGGATATTTTTTCTCCCGACCTGTCAACAAGGTTGTCGGACTCAATAAGTTCATTCAGATGTGATACAGTAACGGGGTCGGCCTCCCGCAGAGGCTCCTTTGTCTCAGGACACACGAGAATCTCAAGGAATTCCGCATCAATAGCCATGTCGCTATAACGAAAGTGTAGAAACAGACTTGAAACTGACCACGCTCTCCATCCTGCTCAAGTACCCAAAAGTTGCTTCCTGGACTCCTCCGGTTTTTCGAAATGGAAATCCGGTCGGCCGCACCCCTCCACCGCATCCTTATCAATTATACAACGGGTCACTCCGTCAAGCGAAGGCACTTCATAGAAGACTTCAAGCATAATCGATTCAATTATGGACCGAAGTCCTCTGGCCCCCATGCCTCTCTCGACAGCCTGCCGTGCAATGGATTTTACCGCGTCTTCTGTTATCTCCAGATCCACTTTTTCAATTTCCATCATCACTTGGAACTGCCTCACAACCGCGTTTTTGGGCTTGGTGAGAATCTCCACCAACTGATCCTCGGCGAGTTCATCCAAGGTGGAGATCACAGGAATCCTCCCCACAAACTCGGGGATAAGTCCGAACTGAACGAGGTCTTCGGGCTGAACTCTGCTTAGGAGACTGCTTTTACTTTCTTCGGATGCGGTGGGCAGTTTTGACCCGAAACCGATTGATTTTTCACCTACTCTCGCGCCGATTATATCCTCAAGACCACAGAAGGCGCCGCCGCATATAAAAAGTATGTTGGTAGTGTCGACTTGAGTGAATTCCTGCTGAGGATGTTTGCGCCCTCCCTTGGGCGGAACATTGGCCAGCGTGCCTTCCATTATCTTTAAAAGCGCCTGCTGCACCCCCTCTCCGGAGACATCTCTTGTTATTGAAGGGCTATCGCTTGATTTACGGGTGAGTTTGTCTATTTCATCTATATAGATAATCCCTCCCCCAGACGCCTTCTCCACATCGTAGTTCGCGGCCTGAAGCAGGCTCACTATCATGTTTTCCACATCTTCTCCTACATAACCAGCTTCGGTATAACATGTGGCGTCAACTATTGTGAAGGGAACATCAAGAATTTTCGCCAGTGTCTGAGCAAGAAGTGTTTTACCCGACCCGCTGGGTCCTATGAGAAGTATATTACTTTTCTGGATATCAACCTTATCATTTTTCTTTTTCGGCGCTTCGTTGAATCCTATGCGTCTGTAATGATTGTAGACTGCGACGGAAAGCACCTTCTTAGCCTTCTCCTGACCTATTATGTAGTCATCCAGAAAAAACTTGATCTCCTTGGGTGTGGGGAAAGATTTCCTGGGTCTGAGAAGAGCACTGTCCTTGGTCTTTTCCTCGGCTATTATCTGATTGCAGAGATCTATGCACTCATCGCATATATAGACCCCGTGACCGGCTATGAGTTTTCTGATTTCTTCTTGATTCTTCCCGCAGAAAGAGCAATAGTGTCTGTTTTCATCTTTACTTTTTCTGGGACTCACCGCTCCACCTCCTCTCTTTCTGTGATTATGGAATCCACTATACCGTAATCAATGGAGTCCTGGGCCGTCATGAAATAGTCCCTATCAGTATCGCTGGTTATCCTCTCGAGAGTCTGCCCGGTGTGTCTTTCGAGTATGGAATTGAGTTGGTTTTTCACCCTGACAATCTCTTTCGCGTGTATCTCTATGTCGCTCGCCTGTCCTGAAATTCCTCCGAGAACCTGGTGAAGCATCACGCGTGAGTGCGGGAGCGCATACCTCTGTCCCGAGGCTCCGCTTGCAAGAAGCACCGCGGACATGCTGGCCGCCTGTCCGATGCATATGGTGGAAACTTCTGGTTTTACGTACTGCATCGTATCGTAGATGGCAAGGCCGGATGTTACGTTTCCACCGGGAGAATTTATATAAAGATAGACCGGTTTTTTAGGGTTCTCGGACTCAAGAAACAGAAGTTGGGCTATGACGACATTCGCAACAGAATCATCTATAGCGGACCCGATGAAAACTATCCTGTCCTTAAGAAGTCTTGAATATATGTCATAACCCTGACTCCCCCTGCTGGTCCGCTCAATAACGTAAGGTATGAAATCAGTAATCATCTGGAGGGATTCTACTGAGAGGGTTGTTTATTGTCAATTGAGACCTGCTGGGGATCAACCTCTTCCACAACTGCTTTTTCCAGAAGAATATCAAGAACCTTTCTGGTTTCTACCATACTCTCCGCAACGTACAATGCCGCCGGGTCCTTATCGTAAGCCTTGAGGATGCGGTCAGGGGAAACCCCGTAAGAATAAGCGACATTCTTTACCTGCTCATCTATCTCGGAGTGACTGATCTCCACTTTCTCCTCATGAGCGATACGACGGATAATTATCATGGTTTTTAACATGTCGACCGCCTTCTCGGTTAGTTTTTCCTTCTGACTCTGGTTGATTTCGACCTCATCTATCCCCGCTCTCTTATGATCGGCGATAAAATGGTCCTCAAGATCCTTTCTCTTTTCTTCAACAAGCGAACTCGGAAGATTAAATTGGTTGCTGGAAACAAGGTGGTCGGCTACTTGAGCTCTCATGGAGTGTATTTGTGATTTTTCATGGGAAGACTCAAGCATCTTTCTTACTTCGTCTCTAAGTTCATCCATGTTCCGCTTGCCCGCATCCTTAGCGAAATCATCGTCAAGTTCGGGAACTACCATGTCGTAGATCTCCTTAATCGCCGCATGAACCGTTACTATCTTCCCGGCGACTCCTGGTGCCAGTAAGTCTTCAGGGTACTTAACTGCAAATTGAACTCCTTCCCCTGTTTTTTTTCCTCTTAAGTTGTTCTCGAACTCCGTCATCAACCTGCCCGCAGCCAGATTCCCTTCCCCTATAATCATATTTATCTCTGCGTCGTCCAGAAAAACAGTTCCATCCTCAAGAACTCCCGTATAAAGTATTTTTATGCAGTCACCATCCTTTGCCGGTCGGTCCTGTTCCGCAAGTTTAAGTTGCGCACTACTCTGCCTGAATTTCTCCAGTGACGCTTCAACATCTTCGTCGCTTATCCTGCAGATCTGCTTTTTCACCGGAATGGAACTGTAATCAGCAAGTTCAAACTCCGGCATCACTTCAAATTCCACCGAGTAAGCAAATTCGCCTCCTGGAACAAATTCGTCCATCTCGGTTATCTCCGGTTTGTTCACGGGTGACAGGGATTTTTCAAGGAGCGCCTTGCTAAGAGTATCAGAAATAAGTTTAGAAACCGTTTCTTGTTTGAGTTCTTCTCCGTACATAGACTCAAAAACTCCGCGCGGGATTTTGCCCTTGCGGAACCCTTTGACTTTAATTTCACCGGCCATGCTCCGAAATACCGAATTGTTTTTCTCCCGCACCAACTCGGAAGGAATGCGAACTCTGATTTTCTTTCTGGTGCTGCAGATATCCTGGACATTTATTTCCATTTCATTTCAAACCTCAATTAACAGTCCGGGCAAGAATACATTAATTGTACGGAAAAAACCAGAAGCAATCGGTCAAATCAGTTTCGATTTATACTTTACCGGTTGCGTATCGAGATGTTTTTTCTCCGCCGGAGGTATGGTAGAAATGACCGCGGGCAAACATAAGCGCTGCCAGAATAAGCAGGATAAGTTGCGGGACGGCCGTTTCGTAAGTCGGATATATTCCCAAGGAGTCGATGAAGGGAAGAAAACTCAACTGGTTCGTAGAAATCATACCCGCTTCCTGCAACTCGAAAATCCCTTTCCCCAGCAGTATAAAACAGAGCAGGTAAAGAAAAACGCTTGCAAAAGAAAAGAAGTATCGAAGCGGCATCCGGAAGGTGAATCTGTACATGAAAAAAGCTGTTGCGCTTACGACTATAACCCCGACAACAAGACCGTAGACAACATGCGGAGCAGAAGATCCGGTCTGGTAGAAAAGAGCCTGGTAGAAAAGCATAGTCTCAAAAGCTTCTCTGTACACAGCCAGAAACGAGACGGAGACAAGTGCTATACCCCCTCCTCTCCCTACCGCCATACGGGTTTTTGAGCGGACATACTCTTTCCATTTCTTGACATCGGTTTTTGAAATAAGCCAGTAACTGACGTAGAAAAGAACTGCGGCGGCAAGGAGGGAAGTCACTCCCTCAATTATTTCTCTTCTGGCGCCGGACATATCTATCGCCGTTTTTGCCAGCATCCAAGTAGCCGCTCCGGCCGCAAGGGCGAGTATCCACCCTGTGTGCACGTATTTCAGCATACTGCGGTTTCCGCTGTGGACGAGAGACGCCATAATAGCGGAGATTATCAGAAGAGCTTCAAGCGCCTCGCGGAGAATTATGGAGAAGGAACTTATGAAACTCAGATATCCTCCAAGCAGCGAACCGCCGGAAAGAATCTGCTCGGCACGGAGGAGGTCATCCTCTATCTCCGTCTTCAGAGCGCGGAGTTCCGAGGAGTCTTGATCGGACTTTATCTGTGATCGGAAAGACCCCATTTTTTTCTCCACTTCAAGAACAAGCGACCTGTTTTTTGACACAAGAGCAGGCTCAATCTTCTGAAAACCCTGCAGATAACCATCAAGCGCCTCCGCAAAAGCATCATCCCTGCGCCCCGTCTCATAAAGGTCAACGGCCCTTTCAAGTTTCCGCATCGTATATAGAACTGCTTCTGACGCCGGTGCTACCGTTATTCCATCTCTGAGATATTCCGTCCGCAGATGAAAAAGAGCCACACCGGGGTCTTCTGCGTCTATTGACGTCAGAATCTCCGAGTTGCTCAAAAGAGACAGGTTCTCAAGACCTCTCGTATCATCGGGGACATCGGATGGAGAAAAAACAGCGTCCTTGGGACTATACGGATACCCTAGAGAGAGAACATAGAATGCGACATCCCATTTTTGCTTTTCATCAAACGATGCGTCGAAGGAAGCCATGGCAGTGCCTTCAATACCGAAAGTAACGGTGTTGAAAACCTTGAAGGGAGAAAGTCCTGAATTCACTCCGGTGTCGGTGAAGTCGGTAGCGGGAGGATCAAGCGCTTCGGCGAGAGGACCGTCTCCCATGCCGGAAAAACCGTGGCAACCGGCGCATCCGGCTTCATAAAGAGCCTTTCCGTTTTCGTAATCCGGAATTTGCCGCGGATAAGTCCTGATGCCGTAGACGGAAATTATTCGTTCCTTCATTTCATCCGCAAGCACCTTCACATCGGAAACAGGACCTCTGGAGAGTACAAGAGAACGGATCGACTGGAATTTCTCCGAGAAATCGGCTGTATCGCCGTTTTCCTCTCCCAAATCTCCCCAGATGCTTACTACGGCGGAGGAAAAATCAACCATTTCCCTGTACTCAAACTCATTTATTATCTCACCATCTCTCACCGCGTTCGAGTAATCCCCTCCTATGTAGTCGACCAGAGAGAGTATCCTGTCCATCTCCTCGGCGTAAGAATGCCTCGGCAAAAAGCAGAAGATGAGGATTAATGTGATGAAAAACCCTTTTCTTGATGTCCGCATGAATTGATTTTCTCCCGCCGAACTATTTTAAGAGGTTCATTTCTACCATTCTAGACCTTCATTGTCAATAAATGATTCTTTCGAATCGGAGTTGTTTTCATACGTTGACTACAGAATTGACTTCGTGACCCTGTGCGGTATCATAAGTCTGCGAAAACCAAGCGGCGCAAAACACATGACTGGAGCGAACCTTATGCTCATCAGGCGCGACGGCGGAATACTGAAACCGGTCCGCAGGACATAGGTCGCTTAGAGTTAAATGGGCGATACACATAATTGAGACTGTGAAAGTATTCTGAGGTTCTGCATTATTTTCAGCGCAGGTCTCGGAACCGGGATGTTTTTGCAGAATCCGGCTTCTACCCCATCTCCCCCCCCCTCTCGGCCGATACAGCGACATAATTATTTTTTTATTACAAGCAGTTAGGTGTTGATATCTCCTCTTTCTTAAGGTACGATTACTCCATATTCTTAATACCGAGGTGTAATACGCAATGAACCGACGCCGATACAAACCCGCACTTGACCGCGGACAAACACTGCTTCTGCCCGAGAGAGTGGAAGACTATGTCGGAGAGAACCACCAGGTTCGGGCACTTGATGCCTATGTCGACACTCTTGATCTGTCTTCCATGGGATTCATGCATACAGAGGCCGGCACCACAGCGGGGCATCCTCCATATAATCCGTGGGCTATGCTGAAGCTTGCATCTTTACGGATATCAGAACGGTATACGAAGCAGCCGCAAGCTCGAAGCTGAGACCCGAAGGAATCTTGAAGTGATGCGGCTGGTACAGGGGATGCGTCCGTCATACAAGAGCATTGCTGATTTCCGCAGGAATCATGCTGAGCAGCTGAAGAAAGTCAACAGGGATTTTATTCTGCTGTGCAGGGATCTGTCGCTGTTCGGCGGAGACGAGGTGGCGGTCGACGGTTCTTTCTTATCTGCGGACGCGAGCACGGCAAGCATACGGACCCGGGGTTATATGGACAGAGAGTTGGAGAATATAGAGAGCAGGATAGAACAGTATCAGAGGGAACTTGAGGAGGCCGACGCCGCTGACGAGAAGGTGGGGAGACAGGATGTAGGCAACGACAAGGTGTTGAGGGAGAAGATAGAGAAGTTGAAGAAGCGTCAGGAGCAGACTCGGGAGACCAGGGACCGCATGGAGAGAAGCGGCGACACTCAGGTATCGACGGTGGACGAAGACGCGAGGCTGCTCAGGAAGCGGGGGCAGAGTGTGGCGGGTTACAACGCGCAGACAGCGGTGGACTCGAAGCACAAGCTTGTCGCTGCCGAGAATGTGGTTCAGGACGGCACGGACAGCCGTCAGCTGTCCGGGATGCTTACGGAAGCGAAGAGAAGTCTCGGTACGGAACAGCTGACCGGACTTGCCGACGGAGGTTATTACGAGAGCATGGAACTCAAGCGGTGCGAAGATGAGAACATTACAGTCTATGTGCCTGTTCCCGACAACAGTTCGGTAATGAAACAACGGGGGCGTTACAGTCTTGACGAATTCACTTACGACGCTGAAGAGGATTGTTATCATTGTCCGCAGGGCAGACGGCTGACCCCCGGCGTAAATCCGAGATTCAGAGCAGGGAAGAAGTACACTGTATACAGAAGCGGAAGTGCGGACTGCGGAGCGTGTCCGATGCGCAGGCGCTGCATCGGTGAGAAGACGCAGGTCAGGTCGATACGAAGATGGGAACACCAGGAAGTACTTGAGAGGCACAGGCGGAGAATGGAACAGGGAGGAGAGAAGATGAGGGAGCGCGGGAGAATTGTTGAACATCCGTTCGGAACATTGAAGGTAAGAAACGGATTTCATCAGTTTCTGATGCGGGGTCTCGAGAAGTGCAGGGGAGAGTTCAGTCTGATGACGCTGACTTACAACTTGACCCGGGTCTTGAACATCCCGGGGGTGGAGAAATTCAGGGAGTACTGCGCGGGGAGGAGTGTTCACGGTCCGCAGACGGCGTGAAACGGGGGTAGAAATCTCCTGATTCAACATTATGACACCGGATTCGAGGTGCCGAACCTGATCCGGAAGATTTTCAACCTGTTCCTTCAAAAAAACAGACTTATTCCTGACAGGCGGTTTATTTTTTAACGATCTTTCTCTTGATACTCTCACAGTCTCAATTACTCCTGTGCTATGCGCGGACCTCTCGTTGAAATACAGACCTTCAGACTTAATTCCGGCAGAAACATACCACTCAACTTAATCCACCTCTACGCCGACTTCTACCATAGTCCCAAGACAGCATCACGCATACAACTGTCCGAAGTCATCGACAACCGCCCGTTTGCGACCGGACCCGAAGTAACCGGATTTATTACAGCTGAAGTCAACTCCAAGACCGCCTATCCCGGCACCATTTAGATGGGAACTGTACCCGGAGAAGACCCGCCGAAGATGAAGATCAAGCGTGGTTCCATTGCGAATATCATTTACTCGTTGATCGGAGATAAGCGAACCGGTTTGGCTATTGACGCCGACGGGGTGACGGTCCTGGGAAACAATCCGGAAAAAATTCCTTTCACGGCAATGGCCGGATTGTCATACGCCGAGGCAGGACTTTTCCTCGGGTCGATCAATGTCCCTCTGATGAACGATACGATTTTGAAGGTTCGGGGGTTGAAAACAGTTGAGATAAAAACATTCAGCAGTGCGTTAAACCGGGCATGGAGGGACACATGGTGTCTGGAAATAACTCAATACATCGACAAAATCCGGCGGCTTTCGAACACGATAGAGAGGATTGAAACGCCGCGCAGGTTTCCGGCCGCCTGCCTTATGGAACCTTTCCTGCAGCAGGCCGCGGAACTTGTTCGTTCCGTACCGACGAATTTACCCGATTCTATGCTTGAACCCGGTGTCAGGGAGAGTCTTACCAGGATTATCGAATTCCATCGTTCACCGGAAGATCTGAGAGACAAAGCCATAGACCGCTTTACAAAAAACGAACTGAAATCTATGGCTCCCTTTTTCGAAGGAATTGAGAAAAATCCTCTGACGCAGGAACAACGCCTCGCCGTGGTCTGCGATGAAGACGCCACGCTGGTTCTGGCGGGAGCGGGGTCCGGGAAGACCAGTGTCATTACATCCAAGGCCGCCTATCTGATCGAACGGGGAATACGGAAACCCCAGGAAATTCTTCTTATGGCTTTCGGGAGAGATGCCGCAAAAGAGATGTCGGAGCGAGTGTCGCAGCGTTGCGGCGTGTCGATTGCCGCCATGACATTTCATTCTCTGGCTTACGGGATTATCGCCGAAGTCGAGGGCACCGCGCCTCCACTCGCCCGCCATGCCACAGACGATATGGCGTTAAGCGCGCTTCTGCGGGAAATCCTTTTCGAGCAAGGCGAAACCGACCCGGACAAAAGGGGACTGCTGCTGCACTGGTTCTGCGAGTTCTTCACACCCGCCAGAAACGCATGGGACTTTGATACAAAACACGACTATTTCAACTACATAGAAAATCATGAAATGAGAACTCTTCAAGGCGAAAAGGTCCGCAGTTTCGAAGAGTTGGAGATTGCCAACTGGCTCTATATGAACGGAGTCGACTATGAATATGAACCGACTTACGAACACGACCTGCCCGATTCAGGCAGGAAAGCCTACACGCCGGATTTTCGCCTGAAAGACAGCGGCGTCTATATAGAACATTTCGGAGTGCGTCGACAGTCGGATTCCGAAGGCAACGAATATCTCTCGACAGCACCTTTCGTCGATCGGGAGAAATACCTTGACGGAATGAATTGGAAACGAAACATACATGCCGAATACGGCACGACACTTATCGAGACATTCAGTTACGAAAAATCCGAAGGATGTCCGACATTCAACTTGCGTGAAAAACTCTCGCCGTATGTGGAATTGAACCCTACTGCACCGGAGAAAGTCCTTGACCGGTTAAGAGAGATGGGGCAGGTCGACAGTTTCACCCGAACTCTCGCAACTTTTCTGAAACACTTCAAAGGTGCCGGTCTCACGTTGGATCAGTGCCGTCGTAAAGCAGACAATTCTGATGACAGGCAACGCTGTTCGGCGTTTCTGGACATTTTCGAATCTCTTTTCACCGAGTATCAGAAGCGACTTGCCGACCGCATAGATTTTGAAGACATGATCACCAGAGCAACCCGGCACATCAAGGCGAACCGTTACAGAAGCCCTTATCGTCATCTGCTGGTGGACGAGTTTCAGGATATCTCGCAGGGGCGCGCAGACCTTCTTCTGGCGCTCAAGGAACAGCATGTTGATTCCCGTATTTTTGCGGTCGGCGATGATTGGCAGTCGATTTACCGATTCTCAGGATCCGACATTCATCTGATGCGGAATTTCGGGGAAATTTTCGGCGGTACCTTCGCAGGGAAAAAAGGCATTTATAAATCTGTGGATCTAGGCCGAACCTTCCGCAGTGTAGACCGGATTGCTCTCCCCGCACGCAGTTTCGTACTGAAAAATCCTTCCCAGATCGTAAAAAACGTAACTCCCGCGCACAAAACTACCGAACCTGCGATCCGGATCATCTGGAGTGCGGAACGAAATAACAAAGCGGCACTGAAGGGAGCATTGGACCATATCGCGAAACGGACAAAGAGTGCGCGGGCAAGTATCCTCTTGCTCGGACGCTACAATTGGTTGCATCCCTCCCACCTGACTGATCTGAATAACTCTTACCCGAGTTTTTCATTATCGTTCAAATCCATCCATGCATCGAAGGGACTCGAAGCGGACCATGTGATCATCCTTGGCGCCGACGGCGGACACCTCGGTCTACCGTCTGAGATCGTTGATGATCCCGTGTTGGAACTAGTGTTTCCCGAATCGAATTATTTCGAGCATGCCGAAGAGCGCCGTGTGTTCTATGTGGCCCTTACCCGCGCCCGTAAATCCGTTACGGTCATCGCTTCCGAAAGGCTGCCTTCGTGTTTTGTAACCGAGATGCTGGAGCACAAGGAGTACAGCGCAATGGAATTGGGAGAACGGAAACATCTCCGAATATCGCTGTAACAGATGCGGCGGCCGACTGTTTCGGGACAACAAGCGTTTCTTTGTCTGCAGACACGGTAGTCTCTGCGATGCTCGTCTTCCCGCGTGCTCAAAGTGCGGAACAGACTTGCCCGTTCGCAGTATTTCCAAGCCGGTCGTCAACCGATGCGAGTGCGGGGAAACTTTTCCGGCCTGCCCTGAATGCGTCGATGGTTGGCTTGTTGAACGAAGCGGGAAATACGGCCGCTTTCTCGGCTGCGTGAATTTTCCACGATGCCGCGGTCGAAAATCCGCTTAGGTCGTCTTCTTTGCGAGAGGAGGGAGTCGAACCCTCACACCCGAAGGTACTAGATCCTAAATCTAGCGCGTCTGCCTGTTCCGCCACTCTCGCTTCATATATTATCGAAAAAATTGTAAGCGACCGCACCTACACCTACCGAACTCAACTCGGAGCAATTGCAGAACGCAATAAAAACTGGGCTGCGAGGGATTCGAACCCACGACCGACTGATTAAGAGTCAGCTGCTCTACCAGGCTGAGCTAGCAGCCCGTCTGTAAGATAACGGAAAAAACGGAAAATGAAAACCCGAATTCCGCATCAGGAACTAAAAATTTCAACGGAGAAGAATACGATTTTTTTCAGAATTTTGTAAAGACAGTATAATTTTCAAGTGTGATGGAAACCGTAATAAACAGTTTCAGAAAATACTTGAGCATCCAGGACACTCCTTTCGAGAAACTGCTTCTTTCCGTTGTTATAGTAGTGGTACTGTTTGTCCTTAAAAGGGTTCTCTTTTCCGTTATAAGAAAAAACGCGAAAGATACCAAGACCGTCTACCACTCAAAGCGTTTTATAGGGTACGGGCATGCCGTACTTCTCGTACTGCTGCTCGGGGGAGTGTGGATAAAAGGATTCAGTTCCATAGGAACCTATCTAGGTATAGCCAGCGCGGGGCTTGCGATAGCGCTGCATGAGACAATCGCCAATATCGCCGGCTGGGTTTTTATCGTATGGAAAAAACCTTTTGTAATAGGCGACCGGATAGAGATAGGACAGACCAAGGGAGATGTTATAGATATGAGGCTCTTTCAGTTCACTCTGGCGGAGGTCGGAAACTGGGTTGAAGCGGAACAGAGCACAGGAAGGATGGTGCATATTCCGAACAGTCAGGTACTCAAGGAACAAACCGCCAATTACCATAGCGGATTCCATTACATATGGAACGAGATACGGGTGTTAATCACATATGAGAGCAACTGGAGAAAGACTCGCGAAATTCTCGAGAAAATAGCTGTAGAAAAAATGGAGAAATACTCCGACAAAGCGAAAGAAGAAATCCGTCGCGCGGCGGAACAGTATATGATTTATTTCAACAAAATCACTCCTGCAGTCTATATGTCCGCAAAAGACAGCGGAGTACTATTTTCAATCAGATATATAGTGGATCCCAGGCAGAGAAGAGGGTCGGAGCAGATCTTCTGGGAAGCGATATTTGAAGAGTTTGAAAAAAATTCAGATATCAGAATCGCCTACCCTACTACCCGATTCTATACGACAAATTCAGTGAATACAGACCCTGTACGGATTCCCAATGAATCTTCCTAAGAGATGTTTGCGATTTTCAGTGCGTGTATATAAATCAAGAGATTTGAGGAGAGATACCCGTGTTGTATCGAACCTTGAACGCGATGAGTGTTCAACTTCGCTGTTCTCGAGTGGGAAACTCCTTGATCAGCATTAATCGGTGATAACACTTACGGAGAATTACAGATGACAGCAGATACATCCAGTCCAACTGTTCCGCAGTTTGAACAAAGCAAGTTCAGGAATGGTGCGCGGTTTTACAAGTGCGCATTACAGGTTAATCCGTTCGCATATCTGGGAAGAAATAATAAAAAGACCGCATTCTCATCAGAAGATGAGTACAACAAGGCGATTATTGATGTCTGTCTTGAGACTAAGGTAGAGGTTGTCGCCGTTACTGATCATTACCTCACCAAGGGATCTGAATGCCTCGTGCGTACGGCGCGTAATGCCGGATTGTACGCTTTCAGCGGTTTTGAAGCCGTCACAAAGGACGGCGTTCACTTCCTGTGCCTGTTTGACCCGGATAAGGACAACAATCTTGAACGTTTCCTCGGAGAGTGCGGTATTCACAACAATGATCAACCATCTCCTACCGGAATCCTTGATTCCGTCGAACTGCCGGAACATGCGAAGAAATGGGGTGCGGCATGCATCGCCGCCCATGTGGCCTCGAACGGAGGGTTGCTGAGGACCCTGTCGGGACAACCGCGAGTCAATGCTTGGAGGAATCCTGGACTGCTTGCCTGCGCACTGCCCGGCCCTGTAAGCGATGCTCCTGATGGAGTCAGAACCATCCTGGAAAATAAAGATGCCAATTACAGGCGCAACCGAATGCCGGCGGTCCTGAATGTCTCGGACGTAAACGACCCGGAAGATCTGAAAAAAGATAGTACATCCTGCTTTATCAAGATGTCTGCTGTTTCTGTCGAGGGTTTACGGCAAGCGTTTCTCGACCCCGAATCCCGCATCAGACTACATAGTGACCCGAATCCTGAACCTAACGCCGAATTTCTAGAAATGTCCTGGGAAGGTGGTTTCCTAAGTGACGCCGCTGTAAAGTTCAACAAAAACCTCAATGTCCTGATCGGTGGACGAGGCACCGGTAAATCGACAATGATTGAAAGTATTCGCTATGTGCTCGGTCTTGACCCCGTCGGAAAAGAAGCGGGTAGAGTTCATGAGGGGGTAATCCGACATGTCCTGCAGCCCGGCACTAAGGTTTCGCTGATTGTACGGTCACATGAGCCATCAAAACGAACTTACAGGATTGAACGAACAGTACCTAATCCACCTATCGTGAAGGATGAAGCTGGCGAAGTCATGATGCTGTCGCCGGAGGATGTAATACCCGGAGTTGAAGTCTTCGGTCAGCATGAAATATCCGAACTTGCGAAAAGTCCTGAGAATCTTACCCTTCTGCTGAAACGGTTCATTGATTTTGAGCCTTCACTGTTAAGACGGAAGTCGGAACTGAGCGTGGAACTGGAAAAAACGCGAAGGCAGATCGCAGACCTGCACCGCGACATAAAGAGACTTGAAGATGTTCTTGCGGAACTGCCGGGCCTCGAGGAGACGGATAAGCGGTTTCAACAGGCGGGGCTTGAGGAACGCTTCAAGGAAAAAAGTCTCTTGATCCGTGAAGAACGGTTGTTTTCCGGTCTGGATGAACGGATGGAGCAGTACCGGACTATCCGGAACGAACTGGCTGATAATCTGCCTGCAGATACAGTCTTCGTCTCAAGTAAAGCTATCAACGGGTTACCGAATGAGGAGATCCTTGCCGAAGTCAAGAAAATTCTTGAAAGTTTGAGTACAAAACTTGAATCCTCCATCGCTGAGCAGTTCGCTGCAGCACTTGCCGAAGCCGACACTGCAATCAGAGAAATAAAATCCCGTTGGAATGACCGGCGGGCGGCGATTGAAGAAGCTTATGAAAAACTCCTACGAGAATTTCAGAATTCAAAGATCGACTGTACAGAATTTATCCATATTCGCCAACAGATTGAGGAGTTGATTCCATCTAAGGACAGAAGGGAAAGACTCAAACGTATCTTGGAAACAGTTGAAGCGGAACGTCGTAAGTTGCTGGCGGAATGGGAGGGAGTAACTGCCTGCGAATACCGAAAAATTAAAGAAGCGGCACACCAGATATCAAAGAAACTGCAAAACCGGGTCCAGGTCGGAGTTACAATGGCCGGAAACCGCGAATTACTGGAACAACTGCTGCGCGATAAGGTCGGCGGCAATCTCTCAGCAGCTCTCGAGCGCCTGCGCTCAGAAGACCAATTATCCCTAAGAGAACTGGCAAAACGATGCCGAGAAGGAAAAGAATCTCTCATGAATCATTACAATCTGCCGCCTAGTGCGGCGGAACGAATTGCGCAATCCGACTTGGAACTGTTCATGGAAATTGAGGAACTTGATCTGACGGCGACAACTGAAATTGAGTTGAACACCGCCCGAGCAGGTGATGAGGCCAACTGGCAGAGATTAGAAGCTATCTCAACCGGCCAGAAAGCAACCGCTGTAATTTTACTTCTGTTACTCGAATCCAAAGCACCGCTTATCATTGATCAGCCGGAAGATGACCTTGATAATCGGTTTATTACAGAAGGTATAGTGCCGATCATACGACAGCAAAAACAGGAACGTCAGTTTGTCTTCTCAACACACAATGCTAACATACCGGTACTGGGAGACGCGGAATTAATCCTCGGGCTCACCGCGAGCGGAGAAGCCGGTAAGGGCCATGCTGAAATCGCAGACAAGCATATGGGGTCCATAGACTTACAGCCGGTGCGGGAACTGGTTGAGGAAATACTGGAGGGTGGCAAGGACGCATTTGAAGTACGCCGCTCTAAGTATGGATTCTGAAATGTGATGACAAGAACAAGCCTCTTGGAAATCATTAAAAACGGTGAGAATTCCAAGGTGGAATTCAAACGGGATTCTCTTCAGAACCACTCTCTCGCCAAAGAACTTGTCGCCCTCTGTAATTTCGAAGGCGGAATGATTCTGCTCGGTGTTGAAGACGACGGCAATTTATCCGGACTGGTGAGGGACGACCTCGAAGAATGGGTGATTACGGTGTGCCGGGATAATATCAGGCCCAGCATAAATCCGCATTTTGAGATAATAAGCGATGTGGAACCGGGCAAAGATGTTGCGGTTGTCCATGTGCCGTGCGGAACCGATGTCCACAGCCGGAGGCATAATAACAAAAGCACCTACTACATCCGTGTCGGCTCGCAAAGCAGGGAAGCAACGGATGATGAACTGAAGCGTCTTTTTCAACGACGAACTACACTTAGAGCAGATCTGCTACCCGTTTCCGGCACAACTCTTAACGACCTCGACCGGCGGCGACTCAAGGATTATTTCGGGCGCATCCGCGAACAGGAAATCCCGGATGACAATGACGATAAGGAATGGCGCACGCTTCTTGTGAACACGGAGATCATGGTAGAAGATTGCACAACCCTGTCGGGAATGCTGCTCTTCGGAAAAACACCGAAAAGGTATCTGCCGCAGGCCGGTATCGACGCGGCAGCCTTTCCGGGAACGGAAAAAGATTATGCTGCGAAAGAACGGAAAACGCTGCGCGGACCGATGACACCTCTTAGGGACAGAAGCGGCGAGTTCGTGGAGTCTGGACTTGTAGAACAGGCGCTTGAGTTTGTCAGGCGCAATACGCATGTTGTCGCTTTTCTTGAAGACGGAGCGAGACGCGTTGAACAACGTACATACCCGGATGAGGTTATTCGCGAAGCAGTGGTGAATGCTCTTATACACCGTGACTACCTTTTCACCAATACCGATATTGAACTGGCGATATATGAAGACCGACTGGAGATAGTGTCACCGGGCAGACTTCCAAACGGCATAACGCCGGAGCGCATGCGTGTAGGAGTGAGAGCCACCCGGAACCAACTTCTAAAAGACATCATGAGGGACTACGGATATCTCGAACACATGGGGATGGGCGTGCCTCGAAAGATCATCCGTGGGATGAAAGAGCATAATCAGACCGACCCCGACCTGATTGAAAAGGATGACCGCTTCACCATCCGCCTGTTCGCAAAAGCTCGGTAGAGGAAACAACCGGAATTTTCCGAGTTGGATGGAAGACAGCACCGCTACGTAAGAATTCGCCACTACCGAAAAGTGCAACGTCAGAGTGAATTACGGGAAACAAGCAAGAATCCGCCCATAATCTTTCGGCAATACCTTTCTCGTGTATCTGTACTAACAAATTCATGTTGATACTACAGGTCTGGAGCGAGAATCAAATTCGGTTGCGATTTTGTTAATTGTTCCGCCCGCCTGTTTTCGTATTTTCAGACCTGACCACAGATATTGCGGAAATCTCGGGATTTATATATTTAGCAGCCGCCCTGACCACATCGTCCGGGGCCACGGCCATTATTTTTTCCGGATACTCCTTGTATTCGCCGACTCCCATTCCGTAAAGCTCGTTAAACGCTGCGGTTGATGCTTGAGAGGAATTTTTCTGGAGACCTATCTCGTAACTACCCGCAATGTAGTTTTTTGCCCTCTCCACCTCTTCCGTCTCAACCCCGTTTCGAATAAGTTCAAGCTGTTGTTTTATGGATGTAAGCGCTTCCTGTTCTTTTTGCGGGGCTGTACCTATATAGACACCGAAATAACCGCTTTCAATTCCCGGAGTGTAAAAGGATGTTACTGAGTACGCGAGACTTTTTTTATCCCGAAGTTCTACAAACAGTCTTCCACCCTGACCTGACAGTATGGAATTGAGCACCTCAAACGCATAACGGTCTTTGCTTGTCATACTTGGAGCGTGGAAACCCAGTATTATATGAGTCTGCTCCTTATCTTTTTCAATCTCAATGTTCTGCCGCGTTTCTGATAGAGACCTTACATCGGAGACACTCGGACTCTGAAACCCGCCTCTCCTCATGGACCCGAACAGTTTTTCAAGAGTTTCTAGTGTACGGTCCGTATCAATGTCGCCGACAACAGAAACAACCATGTTTTCAGGCATTACCACCTTTCGGTAAAATTCGGAAAGTTGTCGCGGGACAAAGACCTTTACATTTTCCTCGGTGCCCAGAACATTCATCCCGTAGGGATGATCATCGAAAAGAGTTGCAAGAAAATTCCTCACCGTCTTTCCCGTTAGATTATCCTTCTGTTTTTCAAGTGCCGCGAGAATTTCCTTCCTCTCCCTTTCAACCTCTTCTACAGGAAAAGCGGGATTGAGTACCACATCGGAAAAAATATCCATTACCTCATCAAAGTTGCGGCTCAGAGCGGATACCGTAACTCCGACGCTGTTCTTTCCCGAAAAACCTCCTATATTTCCGCCGAGACCTTCTACCTGAGCGGCTATCTCTTCTGCAGAACGGGTGGATGTGCCCCGGGTAAGCATTCCGGACATGAAATTGGAAATTCCATTTGTTTCTCTGTCTTCATATCTCAGACCGCCGAGAAACACCGCTTCTGCGGAGAAAAGCGGAACGGACGGATTTCGTTTCAGGAGAACTCGGATCCCGTTTGAAAGTTCGTGTTTTTCAAAATCCTCAACAGGGACCGACATCTCGTCCTTTTTCCCTTTGTCTTTAATAAAGTCGAGAGATTCTTCAAAGCCCGCCTTCACTTTCTCCGCTTTCTCCCTGGGAAGCAGGGCTCCGGCAGTAAGATTTTCCTGTGAAAAATAGTTCCGTGAAACCCTCGCTACATCTTCCGGCGTCACTGCCCTCACGATGTCCAGATAGCGGGTCTCGTAGTTGTAATCTCCAGTCTCAACCTCGAAATAACCAATCTTTCTCGCTTGACCCTGCATTGTCTCCCGAGCTTGTATGAAATCTCTTTCTATGTTCACCTTCGCACGCAAAAGTTCCTCTTTTGTAACCGAGTGCTTTCTGAGAAGCGCTATTTCCGCTATTATCTCCTCAGCCGCCCTCTCCACCTTGTCCGGGTCGACCACACCTCCCACGATAAAAAGACCGCTTTCCTTGAGACCGTACGAATAAGCGTATATGTCGTTTACGGTGGAGCGTTCCTCCTTGAGTTTTCTGTACAGTCTCGAACTGTCTCCGCCTCCGAGTATCTCACTTATAACGTCAAGAACCGGCGAGTCGGGATGTCTCGTCGAGGGGGTGTGAAACGAGAAAAGAAAATATCCCGTGTTTACGTCGCGGCCGACTATAAAACTCCTCGTACCATCCTGAGCGGGTTCGGGAGTAAGTTCACACGCAGGTGTTTTCCCTGATGCGATTTTTCCGAAAGTTCTCTCTATCCGCCCCTTTATCTCCCCAGGGTCAAAATCTCCTACAACTACCAGCACCATGTTGTCCGGAGAATACCACTTGCGGTAAAATTCAAGAATTTTCTCTCTGGTAAAGTTTGCCACGCTTTCTTTGGTCCCTATTACCGGCCTTCCGTACGAATGAACTCTGAAAGCGGTTGAGAAAAGCGTTTGGCTGAGCACTCTCGACGGGGAATCCTCTCCCCTTCTTATTTCTTCCGTGACGACTTCGAGTTCTTTTTTGAGTTCTACGGGGTCGAAAGTTGAATTCTCAATCACATCCGACAGCAGATCAAGGGCTGTTGGAAGGAACCGTTTCGCACTTACTATGTAGTAGACCGTCTCGTCGAAGGATGTGAATGCGTTTATATCTCCTCCTCCGGCTTCCACAATCGCCGCCACCTCTCCTACCTTACGTCTCTCAGTCCCCTTAAAGAGCATGTGCTCATGTACATGAGCGAGACCGTATTCTCCTTCCAATTCGCATGCGCTTCCCGTCTTTACCCAGACGTTCAATGCGACGACAGGAGATGAGGCGTTTCTCTCTAAAATTACGGTCATACCGTTTTCAAGACTGTATTTAGTTGTTTCGTCAGCACCCGCAGCGGGTTCGGCCACAGAATTCATAAAAGTTGCTCCTGTAAAAAGAATAAACAGAAAAAATGATTGAAAATCACCTCTCATCAGCCCTTCCCGAGCGAAAAAAGTTAGGATGTCCGTTCCGCAATATCTTGTTGTTTCTTTTTGCTCAAGGCTGCCTTGTCGCCCAGTTTCCATACAAAGCGGCCGATGTGGAAGAGGAAATAGCCGTAAGCGACCGCAGCGGCAAATATGCCGGGGTTGGTTACAAGCGCCGTAATAAGTACCGCGCCCGCAACAAGAGTTCCGAAAGGTCCGGACCCCTCAAAACGGGGAAACTTTCTGAACGGAATCTCGCTTACCATTATAATTCCCACAAAAGGAATGAAAAAAAGGTACCCGGTCTTCATAACCTGCGGTGACTCGACCCCGAACCCGGAGAAAAGAAGTATCGGAGAGAAGATAAGCGCAGCACCCATGGGACTCGGAAGGCCAGTAAACATTCTCTTCTCTCTTCCCGTGGACTGAATATTGAATCGAGCGAGTCGAAGGGCGACGCAGATCACGTAGAAGAGCATCGCCATAAGTCCGGGCTTTCCGTAATCTGAAAGTCCGCACACGTAAAGGAGAAAAACAGGAGCCACTCCGAATGACACCAGATCGCAGAGAGAATCATAGGCCGCGCCGAACCTGCTTTCAGAGTTAAGCGCGCGGGCTATCTTCCCGTCAAACATATCAACAACCACGGCGATCCCGATAAAGCCCGCAGCCCACCAGAATCTTTCGTGCAGCCACTGCGCAGAAGATTCTCCCGAGGCGGAGTAATTCACTATTGATATTGACGTCATCATTGACGCAAGACCCAGAATAAGACCGAAAGTCGTGATCAGACTGGGAAGTATCGGAATGAATTTTCCGCGCCGATAGTACCTTCTTTTCCTCTTCATGGCAGTAACGCTATAACCGTAGACCCGGCAGTCACCCTGTCTCCAACCCTGACTTTAACATCCACATCCAGGGGCAGATAGATATCCATCCTTGATCCGAATTTTATAATTCCGACTCTCTGTCCCGATTCAAGGGGATCCCCGTACTTTACTCCGGATACGATTCTTCTGGCAATAAATCCGGCGACATGAACCAAAACCACACGAACCCCATCTTCAAGTTCTATAAGAGTGGAGAGTCTCTCGTTTGAATCGGAGGAACTTTCCCGGAACGCCAGATCGAATTTTCCCGGCGTATAGATTGTTCCGGCGACCTTGCCGGAAACAGGAGACCTAGTTATATGACAATCAAATATGGAGAGGAAAACACTTATCTTTTTAGTGTCTGTTTTCAGGTGGCAGGTCTCAAATGCCTCGGATACTTCCACCACTTTGCCGTCTGCCGGAGAAATAACGTGGGAATCTCCAGCCTTCGGCAGGTCCCTATGAGGATCTCTGAAGAAAAACAGCAAAAAGGCAGTGGTCAGCAGAAAAAGGTAGAACAGTAAATCGTTACCGAAAACGGCAGAGAGAACGCAAAGCACGGCGGATACAGAAATTATACCGATTCCCTCGGCTGCAACCCTTGGAATCCTATAACCCATTAATTCCTGTCTTTGTCTACAAGTTTTTTCTGGAAAAGCGAACTCATCATGCCGCGGAGCCGAGCCCCGACATCCTCGATCGGATGCTCCCGCCCTTTTCTCAGAAGCGCGTTGTAGGAAGGTCTTCCGGCTTGATTCTCAAGTATCCATTCCGATGCGAACTGTCCCGACTGTATCTCCCCGATTATCTTTTTCATCTCCCGCTTCACAGACTCGTTCACCACCCTAGGACCCCTCGTGATATCACCGTACTTGGCCGTATCGCTTACCGAGTAGCGCATGTTGGCTATTCCGCCCTCGTATATCAAATCCACTATCAGCTTCACTTCATGGCAGCATTCGAAATAGGCCATCTCCGGCGGATAACCGGCCTCGACCAGAGTCTCGTAGCCCGCCTGTATAAGCGCGGTGAGTCCTCCGCACAAGACTGCCTGCTCTCCGAAAAGGTCAGTTTCCGTCTCGTCCTTAAAAGTCGTCTCAATAACTCCCGCGCGGGAACAGCCAATGGCCTGAGCGTAACCCAGAGCCAGATCTTTCGTGTCGCCGCTCGGGTCCTGATGAACCGCGACCAGTCCCGGAACCCCGGAACCCCTGACATACTGGTCTCTCACCGTGTGTCCGGGAGCTTTCGGAGCCACCATGAAAACATCGATCTCGGCAGGAGGATTTATCTGTCCGTAGTGGATGTTAAAACCATGGCTGAACATAAGAGCGTTTCCATAAGACAGATTTTTTTCCACATGCCCGTGGTATATCGCCGGCTGGTATGTGTCAGGAGCGAGCATAACCACTATATCCGCACCTCTGGATGCGTCGGAAACGGCCGCTACGTCAAATCCTGCATCTTCGGCCTTTTTCCAGTTGTCTCCGCCTTCAATGTCGGAAACGACAACATCTATTCCGCTTTCCCTAAGGTTCTGGGCATGGGCATGCCCCTGACTTCCATAGCCTATAATCGCCACTTTTTTACTTTTCAGTACGGATGAATCAATATCTTTGTCGTAGTATACTTTCAACGTTCGTCCTCCCTTATTTGCTCTTCTTGTTCGCCCTGGACATAGCAACAGTGCCGGTTCTCGCTATCTCCTTTATCCCGAAAGGCCTCTGCAGATCAATGAATGCGCGTATCTTTTCCTCATCCCCCGTAAGCTCAAACGAGTAGGAACGAGGAGATACATCCACCACCTTGGCCCTGAATATGTCGGCAATCCTCAGAATTTCCGCCTTGGTATCCGCCCTCGCGTCGACCTTAAGGAGAATCATTTCCCTCTCCACTCGGTCAAGTTCCGTCATATCGACAACCTTGATCACGTTGACCATGTTGTTGAACCTTTTGATTATCTGCTGAATTATGGCCTCATCACCTGTCGTCACGAGGGTTATCCTGGATGCTCCGGCATCATGGGTCTCGGCAACATTGAGACTCTCTATATTGAAATTTCTAGCGCTGAACAGACCCGCGATTCTTGAAAGTACGCCGGCCTCATTGTCCACCGTTATGGATATGGTATGCCTCAATATCCCTGCACCTCCGAAATTTAATAAAAAATTATGATAGAAACGGGAATTATACCGAAGTTACGGAAAAATGTTAATACGACGCGCTAAGAGTCGACAGGAATTATTCAATCTTCTTCGCCACCCGAAAGAAGTTCCCTCATCCCGCCGCTTATATGCATCTCGGTGCATATATCGCAGCCGCCCACGAAACTGCCGTTTACATATAATTGGGGAACAGTCGGCCAATTCGAATAGTCCTTTATGCCCTGACGGATTTCAGGGTCAAGCAGTACATCAACGGTTTTATAATCCACTCCGTAGTGATTGAGTATGTTCACCACTTGGGCGGAGAACCCGCACTTGGGCATCTCCTTTGAACCTTTCATGTAGAGAATGACCGAGTTTTCCGCTATCTGACTTTCTATTATGCTTTTTATGTCGGACATACAATTACTCCCTACCGATTAAATTTCCGCCATTGCTCTTCTGTATAGGTTTTTATTGAAATAGAGTGGACCTCCTGATCCATAGCGTCCCCGAGCGCGGCATATACAAGTTTGTGACAATCTATCATAGATTTTCCTTGAAACTGCTCAGACACCACAACCGCTTCGAAGTGAACCCCGTCTCCCTCAACTCTTACAAAAGATGTTGAAAGTCCCTGCTCTATCAACTCTGTAACTCTGCTTATTTCCATAACCGCAGGTTGAATTATATACGACAGCATGTCCAGTTTACAAGAAAAGAACCAAAAAACTCGGGTGAGCAGACAACCGAAGTGAAGTTTAATGGGCGGCGTTTTATAATGTCGAGGCGGTTGCGCCGTAGCATTTTTCGGGATTGATTTTTATATAATGAGCGCATGCGAGTGCATGTTTGCCACCATTTCAATTCGCCCAGACCTCTATCCCTCACCCCTCTCGAATACTCGTTTTTACGGACCGCTTCGTTATAATTCGAGTGTTGCACTTCGAAGTTTAGTGGGCGCGTTGTTAACGTTGATGAATCCGGAACCTTCGTATGGCCGTGGGACTTAGACACAAGTTTGCTGATAAGTTGCATTCCTACACTTTGAGAATCAATCTTCTGAAGAACGAGGCTCAAGACGACGGCCATACGCTGAATCTTGCCTCCGAAATCGATTTCCGGCACTTTGTCTGCTCCGAACCTTGCTTTCGAAGAGGCAACTTAGTACTGCTGGACAACGGAAATCTTAGAGCAATTTGGAAGGATAAACAGGGTACGAGTCTAGGGTTACAGTTCCTCGGGGGCGGAATGGTTCAGTATGTGATATTCAAGCGACGCGAGCAGGGGCAGCCAATTTCGAGGGTCTCTGGACGCGATTCCTTGGATGGATTAAAACGGCAAATCCATGAATTTGAACTGTACACATTACTCATGAATGAAAGGATTTGATCTACCGACGGCAGATCGAATCGTCCGTTACATCAAACCGAAGCGGACGGGCGGCATCAAGGCAAACGACGGCAAGGGTTTTCCAGAAAAACCAAGAGTTCTGACCTCATTAATTTATCTTCTGGATAACTGTTCCGAGACCGAAATCGGTAAAGGTGGTAGTGGGAGCATTGTAGGCGGAGGACATAAAAAAGTCGAACTGGGGGTGGTACAGTAGCAGATGGATTTGTACTTTTCGTTCTCGTGTTTCGACATGGAAATAGTTCATTCAAATTGTGTCGGGTCGGGAAGTTTATCTTATATTGTGTCCATCTGAGTTGTTGAGAATGAATTAAAAAATGGTAAAGTGTTTTTTCGGTAAGGGTGTCTTCTCTAAAGGAAGTTGGATATAGCGGAGGGTATATGTCAAAAAATTCTTTGCTGAAAAGATTGGGTATTGTTGCGTTCATGGTCCTGGCCCTCTCACTTATAGCAATTCGTGGTGATTATTTTCCATCTTTGCAGAACTCATCGCATATTCCACTTCTAGCATGGTGGCCGGAGGACAGGGAAGATGGTCATGGCTACCATGACGACGGCTATCGAGATTATTATAATGACCGTTATTACGATAAGTACGGCAAGTACCCAGATTCTTACGACGAGCCTCTTGATGAGCCTTTTTTCGGTCCAGAAGACTACAACGATGATGGGTATTATTCCCCAAGGTATTACCGACGAGGACGATGACGACGAGTCTGTTCCCTTTTTTGATATCCTTTGCAGTTGCTAAAAGCCCTTAAGCGCACAGCTTAAGTTATCGTAAATACGCAAGAGTTAAGTAGTTTAATCTTAGTAAGTTTGGAGAAAAGGAGCATATCACAATGAAAGCGGTAATCTACCACGAATTTGGTGATACAGATGTTTTAAAGTACGAAGACATAAGCGAACCGGAATTGGGTTCGGGAGAGGTTCTTGTTGAAGTAAAAGCCTCGTCCATAAACTTTATTGATCTTAGACTCAGAAGCGGAAAGTCTCCGCGTCCCGTTCCTCTTCCACATGTCGGGGGAGTTGACGTAGCAGGTACGGTCAGGGACAAAAGTAACGATGTATCGAGTGTTGAAATCGGAGAGCGGGTCATAATCATGCCTGCCGTGCGCTCGAATAAGGGGCTTGAAATAGTCGGGGTAAACCTATACGGGGGATTTGCCGAATACATAAAGGTCCCGGCATCCAATATAGTTCCGATTCCTGATGAACTTTCCTTTGATAATGCGGCTACGCTCCCCACATGCTACGTCACGGCTTGGTATGCCTTTTGCGAGAGAGCGGACATATCCGAAGGGAAAACTGTTCTAGTTCATGCAGCTGGAAGTGGAACAGGAAGCGCAGCGATTCAAGTGGCAAAACTTTTCGACTCCTTCGTCATAGCTACTGCAGGAAGTGATGAAAAACTTGAGAAAGCCGAGAATCTGGGAGCTGACTTTACCATAAACTACAACTCCTCAGACCTGGGAGAGGAACTCAAAAAAGTTTCAAAAACTCGAAAGATAAACATGATATTCGACCCCGTAGGAGCCTCTGTCTGGAAAGAGAACATACAGTGTCTCGCCCCCGGCGGAAAACTTCTGCTTATCGGAGTCGCGGGAGGCGGGGTAGTATCGGAAGCCGGTCTCGGCCCGCTTATCATGAAGGATCTTTCTGTGATCGGGGTCACCGTGTTTAACGCCAAAGCGGAGCATTTTGAGAAAGTCGCGATGCTTGCGGCAGAAGGAAAACTCAAACCTTCCATACACAGCAGATTCCGTCTGAGCGAGGCTGCTACGGCGCAGAAGATCCTTGAGAATCGCCAACAGTTCGGAAAAATCATACTGAATCCATAAAGAGGACAAATCCGTTTCCGGATCTGAATACAAAAATCTGTTGCTGGCGGCGTTACTGTTTCTAGCAGCCTATGCCCCTGAGTCTCCTGCCGAGCCGAGGTGTCCTAAGAGAGTTGTATCTCTTGCGCTGGCCTCAGATGAAATACTGATTGATCTTTTAGCCGATAGAAAAAGGATAGCGGCTCTCACCTACCTTGCATCCGACCCGTATATTTCAAATATTGCGGAAAAGGTGCCGGATATTCCACAGACAAGGGCGAACTTGGAGCAATTACTTTCAATGTCCCCTGATCTGGTCATAGTGGCCAGTTATACAAATCAGAACATTCGCGCACATCTGGCAAGCGCAGGCATAAAAACGGTTGTCCTGCACAAAACAGTCTCCTTTGAAAGCATAAAGAAAAACATAATGAAGGTCGGAAAAGCAGTGTGCGAGGAGAAGGCTGCGCAGGAACTTGTAAACGAGATGGAAAGAAAACTTGAGGACTCAAAGTTAAAGATTCTCCGCACTGAGCCCCCGAGGATTCTTTACTACGGAGCACCCGGATTCACGGTAGGCACGGAAAATACTATAAACGACATAATAGAACATTCCGGAGCAATAAACATTCCGGCAAGCATCGGACTGCGGGGACACAGCAATATATCGACCGAATACATAGCCAGTGTCGACCCCGACATTATTCTCACAAGCACATATAATCCGTCTCATCCCGATTTCGTCGGCGCATTGATTGAAAATCCTGTCTTCAGAAGCAGTAGGACAGTCGTAATTGCGGGCAATCGACTGGATGCCGCATCCCATTACATTGTCCTAGCGGTAGAAGATCTTGTTGAAGCGATTTCTGCAAAAAAAGACAATGTCCAAAAATAAAAAAACTGCGCTTGCGTTCGCTTCGGGGACATTCGCGTCCGCTCTTTCCGTTGTAATGTGCATATCCCTTGGAACTGCCGCAATTCCTTTTGACGCGGTACTGGGAGTTTTGGGGAACAAGATTTTAGGACTTTCCGGCGGAGATGTCGACAGCAGATATTATGAACTCATAATATGGGAAGTGAGAGTTCCGAGAGTGCTGCTTGCGGCGTTTATAGGAGGCGGGCTTTCAGTCGCCGGGGCGGTTATGCAGGCGATGTTCAGAAACCCCCTTGCCGAACCCGGAATACTGGGCTGGTCGGGTGGCGGGGCATTCTTCGCCGTAGCGACAATATACGCAGGCATCCACCAGCAGTGGTTTCTTGTACTCCCGATTACCGCTTTTGCCGGCACGCTGATCACCGCATGGCTCGTTTACGGGATATCACGCTACAGGGGCTTTGTCGAAAACGCCACTCTGCTTCTCTGCGGCGTGGCCATAGGAACGCTTTTTGTTTCGCTCACCACTTTTGTACTTTCAATCTCAGATGCGTGGTCAATGAAGGAAATGCTTTTCTGGATAATGGGAGGGCTGGATTCGCGCACATGGACCCATTTGGCCATGGCTTCCGTTCCGATAACAATAGCCTCCGTAATCCTGCTTTTTTACGCGAAAAATCTCAACGCGCAACTTCTGGGATACGAAGCGGCGAAGACCATAGGAGTTGATGTCGAAAGAACTACGAGGCATTTGATAATCCTGAGTTCACTCATAATCGGAGCAAGCGTGGCGGTTAGTGGAATCATCGGATTTGTGGGACTTATAGTTCCGCACTCGGCAAGGCTTGTGGTCGGAGTGGATTATAGGAAACTCCTGCCCGCAAGTCTGATTGCAGGTGCGATTTTTCTACCGATAGCGGACCTCGTCGCAAGAACCATCATGAGTCCGCAGGAGTTAAGATTGGGAGTAATCACTTCCTTTATGGGAGTCCCGTTCTTTCTATTTCTGCTGAGAAGAAATTTTCACGGGAAAACCGGAGCGTAGGATGGAGAAAAAAACTCAGAGCATCGGAGTGTATGACCTCAGTTACCGAGCAAACGGCAAGGATATAGTTTCCGGCCTGAGCTTTGAGATGAAAAGCGGTGAACTTCTAGGAGTGGTGGGGCCGAACGGCGCGGGAAAATCAACACTTCTGCGGCTTCTGTGCCGGACACTGAGACCCTCCGGCGGAACCATCTCGCTTGAGGGAAAAGATATCTCGCTCTACAACCCCCTGCGGTTTTACAGAAAAATCGCATTCCTTCCCCAAACGCTCAGTTTCGATTTTCCGTTCAGCACGCTTGATGTGGTGCTTATGGGAAGATACCCGCACTTGGGAGTTTTTGAGAATGAAAGTGCAGATGACATAGAGATAGCCGAACAGTGTCTCTCGCTCGTAGACATGGGAGGACTTTCGCACAGAAACGTTATGACACTTTCAGGGGGAGAACTCCAGAGGGTCTCGATCGCCCGGGTTCTGGCGCAGAAAACGGATTTCATTTTTCTTGACGAACCATGCGCTCACCTTGATATACATCATAAGTTCGCGGTCATGGAAATGCTCAAATCCGTTGCTCTTGACGGAAAGGCGGTGTTGACGGTTCTGCACGACCTGGATATCGCAAGCAAATTCTGCGATAGAATTGTCGTTTTGAACGAAGGAAAGATAGCCGCGCTTGGAATCCCGGCCGAGGCTCTCTGTCAGAATATTCTTCTGTCAGTATTTAGGGTGCGGGGATCTCGTGATTATGCAAGTGGGAACCTTGCTCTTTTCAGGTAGATACGCAAATTCACAAAACTTTCCGATTCACTTGTTTGGTGGTGAGAAACCGTTCGGTCAAGGCGTGCTGGATGAGTGTTTTCAGCTGTTGAGGATTCGCTTCCAGCTCCTGCGAAGCGGTTTCATCCGGATGACCTTTTCGGGTTTGTCGAATTTTTTGTACCTGTCGTAACGTCCGCGTCCTTCGGTGGTTCCTGCATGTGTCCATCCCGAGGCTCGGTAGACCGTGCCCGTGCGTGTATGTCGGAATCTCGACAAATGTTTCCATCGGCACCGGTGTTACTTTGTATCGTCGGCTCCACTCGGCAGTCAGTCGTCTACACACGATGGAGAGTAGATGAGATCCCAGGTCGGGTATTTGTATCCATGGAAGAATAAGGAATCTCGGATTGTCCATGACAAGCGGAAGATTCCGCTCCCGCTTTCGGTATGCCCGTCCGATGAAGGTGTCGCGCGACGCAAGTCTCCATGCGGCGGTGGAGAAGCCGAGCACGGCGAGCGGTGAACCTCGGCGGTCGTGAACGGCAAGCATAGCGCATCCGTGTCCTACCAGGGTCTTACAGCCGAGATAGTGATAACGGGCAATGAACTCGTTCCATAACCTGCCTTCATGTGTGCCGCTGACCACGGTGTGTATCTGCAGAGGTCGGACATCATCAAAAGTTGTCGGGGAGACGTAACCGAAGGCGGTTCCGTTTCATCTCCGAATACGATCGGCTTTGCCCGGGGCGATGCTTGAGCAAGCGCCGGCAGATTGATGATGCCGCCCCGGTGCATGGCGAGCATGGTGACACGGACCGTCATATCCTTGAGTCCACCGTCGGTTCTGTACCGACCTATGCGTCTGCAGAACTCCCCGGACAGAGCCGTACGGTTCAGCCGCTCGGGCCCCGATGTAATGGCCCGCAGCAGACTCATCTCCTCTGTAGTGAAATCACGACCGCAGCAGCGGCATTCAATCTCTGCAGCAATGCGGGGACGATGAATTCGCACCGACATTCCTCGCTCATCAACCACGGCAACCATGGTTATCGGATCACCCTGCAGTTTTCGACCATTTTCTGCGCGGGCAGGTCGAAACATGATGGCTTGACTTGGTAAGGGGGGGGGTAAAATCAAAGACGAAATTTAACGGGTTGCGGAAAATATTCTACAATGGGAGGTTTATTATGAAGTTGCGTAATTTCTTAGTGATGTTGTTTCTGCTCGGCGGAGCGGTTTTCTTTGCGGCCTGCGAAGGGGAGATGGGGCCGGCAGGTAAAGATGGGGCAAAAGGTGATAAAGGAGATAAAGGCGACCCGGGAGTTGCAGGTCCGGCAGGAACTCCGGGGGTGAAAGGCGACAAAGGTGACCCGATACCTTTCGGTGACCCCAGATGCGACGTGAGTAACGGTATAAATGCGCTGTCCGGTGTCTCACAAGATATCACAGGGACTGCGGATGCCGATGTCATATGCGGAAATCAGTACAACAACACGATTATTGCCGGCGCCGGGAACGATACCGTCTACGGCGGAGACGGAGATGACCTGATTGCAGGTGGAGACGGTAATGATATTCTCTACGCCGAGAGCGGGGATTCCGACGAACTCCAGGGTGGAGCAGGCGATGATACTCTCTACGGTGGAGACGGGGAAAATACTTTTTTCCTGCATGATGCGGGCAATGATACTTTTATAGGCGGCGCAGGCGGTAAAGACTATCTTTTCTGTGGTCATCTGCAAAGTACTCCGGTAAAGAGTGATCCCTTTTTTTCCAATGAGAATATAAGAATGAACCTCTCCGA
The DNA here is from genome assembly GCA_965204665.1 of Thermodesulfobacteriota bacterium. GTDB lineage: Bacteria > Desulfobacterota_D > UBA1144 > Nemesobacterales > Nemesobacteraceae > Nemesobacter. Next base: position 438,531 of record OZ242002.1, read on the forward strand.
AGGGACATTTTCCGGTTACGGGTCTGATAAGTTCGAGGGTATTGAAAATGTTGTTTGCGGCACGGGAGACGACACCATTACCGGAGATGAGAAAGACAATTACCTGAATGGACTTTATGGTATCGACACTCTGACAGGCGGAGCAGGAGACGATACGCTCGAACCCGGTTTAGGTACCACTACCGACACTGCAAATGCAGTGTACGGCACTGCAGGCAGGGCGGATGGCGGTGAAGGTAACGATACTCTGGTGGTGTTCGGGGGGACCTGGACTGTTTTTGGAGGAAGAACTCGTGTGACAGCAAGTATTGCTGATGCGAAAAACGACTTCACCCTGGGAACAACTCTTTCCGCAAGGATGACCAACTTCGAGAACCTTTCCGCTGTTTCACCATTGTGGGGTCCCCGTACTACCGCCGTTACTTTTACGGGAGACGGTAATGCGAATATTCTCACAGGCGGAAACGTTGCCGATACTCTTAAAGGTGAAGGAGGGAACGACACTCTTATAGGCAATAAGGGAATCGACAACCTTACCGGCGGAGCCGGAGCCGACACTTTCGTCATCGACTACGAGCACAGAAGCGACAAGGATAGTATTAAGGACTTCACTGCGGCGCAGAATGATAAGATCCGGTTCAGGGGTTTTCCTTCAGATTCCAGGACGGTGGGCGGCACGGGTATGAACATTTCCGTGGGGAAGGCCGACGGAACGGCTGCTGCCGATGTTGTTCAGGTACAGTCGACCGGTGAAGCGAATACAATCCGCACCACGCCGGCCCGATATGAATTCGTGGACTGAGTTCAATCGGTTCCGGTGAAGCTGTTTCCGCGAAAGGAACAACTTTAACGTTCAGTAGATTCCGTTTGTTTTTATTCGAGATAAAACTTGGTCTCAAGAGATTGGGACCAAGTTTTTTACAGTGAAACCTTATGAAGGGAAAGCGTGATCGGGAACAGATCAAAAGTGCCTTGTAAGCCTGTACCATTCTGAATAAATGAAACGAGGGGGAGAAAACATGAAGTCCGAACGACGGATTTTCCTGCATGTCGTAAATGTTCCTTCAAGAGTGAACTCGACGATCCAACATCACACCGATGCTCGTAGAAATGTTCGTCGAAATTCCGACCTGTAAGTACTTCGGGATGGAGTCACATCGGAACCACCCGAGAACATAGATGCTGCGACCGGTACAATTGAGACTGTGAAAGTATTCTGAGGTTCTGCGTTGTTTTCAGCGCAGATCTCGGAACCAGGTGTTTTTACAGAATCTGGTTTATCCCTCATCCCTCGGCCGATACAACGACATAATTATTTTTTTATTACAAGCAGTTAAGTATTGAATCACCCCTTAACCGAGGTATAATTACATCATTCTCAATACCGAGGTGTAATACGCAATGAACCTACGCCGATACAAACCCGCACTTGACCGAGGACAAACACTGCTTCTGCCCGAGAGAGTGGAAGACTATGTCGGAGAGAATCACCAGGTTCGGGCGCTTGATGCCTATGTCGACACTCTTGATCTGTCTTCCATGGGATTCAAGCATACGGAGGCCGGCACCACAGCGGGGCATCCTCCATATAATCCGTGGGCGATGTTGAAGCTCGTATCTTTACGGATATCAGCATGGTATACGCAGCAGCCGCAAGCTTGAAGCTGAGACCCGAAGGAATCTTGAAGTGATGCGGCTGGTGAAGGGTATGCGGCCGTCCTGCAGGAGCATTGCTGATTTCCGCAAGAACCATGCGACGCAACTGAGGAAGGTCAACAGGGATTTTGTTCTGCTGTGCAGGGATTTATCCCTGTTCGGCGGGGATGAGGCGGCGGTCGACGGTTCTTTCTTATCTGCGGACGCGAGCACGGCAAGCATACGGACCCGGGGTTATATAGACAGAGAGTTGGAGAATATAGAGAGCAGGATAGAACAGTATCAGAGGGAACTTGAGGAGGCCGACGCCGCTGACGAGAAGGCGGGGATACAGGATGCGGCCGACGACAGGATGCTGCTGGAGAAGATTGAGAAGCTCAGGAAGCGTCAGGAGGAGACTCGGGAGACCGGGGACCGCATGGAGAGAAGCGGCGACACTCAGGTATCGACGGTGGACGAAGACGCGAGGCTGCTCAGGTAGGCGGGGACAGATTGTGGCGGGTTACAACGCTCAGATAGCAGTGGACTCGAAGCACAAGCTTGTCGCTGCCGAGAATGTGGTTCAGGACGGCAAGGACAGCCGTCAGCTGTCCGGGATGCTTACGGAGGCGAAGAGAAGTCTCGGTACGGAACAGCTGACCGGACTTGCCGACGGAGGTTATTACGAGAGCATGGAACTCAAGCGGTGCGAAGATGAGGACATCACGGTCTATGTGCCTGTTCCCGACAACAGTTCGGGAATGAAACAACGGGGGCGTTACAGTCTTGACGAATTCACTTACGACGCTGAAGAGGATTGTTATCATTGTCCGCAGGGCAGGAGGCTGACCCCCGGCGGAAATCCGAGATTCAGGGCCGGTAAGAAGTACATTACATATGCAGGCGGAAGCGCGGACTGCAGGGCGTGTCCGATGCGCAGGCGCTGCATCGGTGAGAAGACGCAGGTCAGGTCGATACGAAGATGGGAACACCGGGAAGTACTTGAGAGGCACAGGCGGAGAATGGAACAGGGAGGAGAGAAGATGAGGAAGCGTGGAAGGATTGTTGAACATCCGTTCGGAACATTGAAGGTCGGAAACGGCTTTCATCAGTTTCTGATGCGGGGTCTCGAGAAGTGCAGGGGAGAGTTCAGTCTGATGACGCTGACTTACAACTTGACACGGGTTTTGAACATCCCGGGTGTGGAAAAATTCAGGGAGTACTGCGCGGGGAGGAGAGTTCACGGTCCGCAGACGGCGTGAAACAGCGGGAGAACTGTCCTGTTTCGACATTATGACACCGGATTCGGGGTGTCGAACCTGATCCGGAAGATTTTCAACCTGTTCCTTCAGAAAAACAACTGCATTCCTGATAATCGGCTTATTTTTTAACGACCTTTCTCCTGATACTCTCACAGTCTCAGCTGTTCCGTACCGAGACTTCTCTTCGCTTCCGTAAGCATCCCGGACAGCTGACGGCTGTCCTTGCCGTCCTGAACCACATTTTCAGCAGCGACAAGCTTGTGCTTCGAGTCCACCGCTATCTGCGCGTTGTAACCCGCCACAATCTGTCCCCGCCTACCTGAGCAGCCTCGCGTCTTCGTCCACCGTCGATACCTGAGTGTCGCCGCTTCTCTCCATGCGGTCCCCGGTCTCCCGAGTCTCCTCCTGACGCTTTCCGAGCTTCTCAATCTTCTCCCGCAGCATCCTGTCGTCGGCCGCATCCTGTATCCCCGCCTTCTCGTCAGCGGCGTCGGCCTCCTCAAGTTCCCTCTGATACTGTTCTATCCTGCTCTCTATATTCTCCAACTCTCTGTCTATATAACCCCGGGTCCGTATGCTTGCCGTGCTCGCGTCCGCAGATAAGAAAGAACCGTCGACCGCCACCTCATCCCCGCCGAACAGCGACAGGTCCCTGCACAGCAGAACAAAATCCCTGTTGACCTTCTTCAGCTGCTCAGCATGATTCCTGCGGAAATCAGCAATGCTCCTGTATGACGGCCGCATCACTTCAAGATTCCTTCGGGTCTCCGCTTCAAGCTTGCGGCTGCTGCGTATACCGTGCTGATATCCGTAAAGATGCAAGCTTCAACATCGCCCACGGATTACAGGGAGGCTGCCCCGCTGTGGTGCCGGCCTCGGTATGCTTGAATCCCATGGAAGACAGATCAAGAGTGTCGACATAGGCATCAAGCGCTCGAACCTGGTGGTTCTCTCCGACATAGTCTTCCACCCTGTCGGGCAGGAGCAGTATCTGTCCGCGGTCAAGTGCGGGTTTGTATCGGCGTAGGTTCATCGTGTATTCCACCTCGGTATCAAGAATGTGGAGTAATCGTACCTTAAGAAAGAGGAGACATCAACACCTAACTGCATGTAATGCAAAGATAATTATGCTGTTGTATCGGCCGAGGGGGGGGGGACGAAGAAATCAGATTCTGTAAAAACATCTGGTTCTGAGGTCTACGCTTAACAATATAAAACCTCAGAATACTTTCACAGTCTCACTTGCCCTTGACATAGGTAGGGGGGGGGTAGAATCAGAACTGTGAAGACAAAAATTATGATGCAGGAGATATTCTGCACAAGGAGGTTGAATTATGAAGTTACGTAACTTTTTAGTGATGTTGTTTCTGCTCAGCGGAGCGGTTTTCTTTGCTGCTTGTGAAGGGGATATTGGATCGGCAGGTAAAGATGGGGCGAAAGGTGATAAAGGTGACCCGGGAGTTGCAGGTCCGGCAGGAACTCCGGGGGCGAAAGGTGATAAGGGTGATAAAGGAGATCCGGCAATTTCCAGTGACCCCAGATGCGATGTAGTTAATGGGGTGGTGGGGCTTGAACAGATCACAGGAACTGTGAATGATGATGTTATCTGCGGAAATCAATATGAGAACGACATAAACGGCGGTGACGGCAATGATACTATTTATGGAGGAGACGGCATAGATTATATTCAGGGAGGTTACGGAAACGATACGGTCTACGGAGAAGACGGGACGGATATACTCTATGGTGACGCAACAGATGATACGCTCAATGAAGGTGGAGATGATACGCTCTACGGTGGAGAAGGTTATGATTATTTTTATCTCTCTGACCCGGGTACTAACAAATTTATTGGAGGGGGTCAGCCGACAGGTAATAAGTTCTTCCAAGATACTATATCTTTTACCGACATTGGAAATCTAACCCCAGAAAAAGCCCGGATACAGATACCTATACTTGGTGTTCCTGCTACTAGAACAGGCGATTTTCTGGACGCTGATATAACCTTTGATCTTTCTTCAGGGACTTTTGACGGCAGCAGTCAGAGTTTAGGAATATTTACATTTGAAGGTATTGAAAATGTTTTCGGCGGTGACGGTGCTGATAATATTACCGGAGATGCTGAAAATAATTATCTGATGGGATACTCAGGGAATGATGTTCTTAACGGAGGAGCCGGAGACGATATCCTGAGAGGACTGCAGAACAAAGATACTCTTACCGGAGGGACAGGAAGCGATACTTTTGTACTTGAATACTTAGACAGACAGTGGGTGGATATTGTTAAGGACTTTTCAGCAGCACAGAAAGATAAGATCCAGTTCAAAGGTTTTCCGGCAGGGGACTCTGCTAGAGCCTTAGCCGGCTCAGCCGGTATCATTTCCGTAGGAGGAACTAATATTGTCGAGGTACAGGTGAACAACTCAGCAGATGAAACCTTGGCGAATACAATCCGTACTACGTCAACCCTATATGAATTCGTGGACTGAGTTGTTTTTCTTACGTCTTAATGTTCAGTAGGTGTCTGATAAACCCGGGTTTCAAGAAATTGTGACCCGGGTTTTTACAGTGAAGAAATACAAAGTCCGACTCGTCGACAGTTTCAGACTCCCTATACCCGACACAATTTAAATGAACCTGAATTCCCAACTGCAAGAGGGGGACCAGAAGAACCGAATCTTGAGAACACGATTATCAAGCTAGGGAATTCGTTCTTCCCTTTCCCCATAGCCGGCGGCTAAAAACAGAGGATTGTTCGCACGGTGTCCCAACTCGCTACTATAGACTGAACTTTCGGAAAAAATCCACCTGTTTTCGGCTGTAATTTCCTCATATTACTTTATTTATCACCGTTTTCTGAAGTAATTTTGTACACATGTATTTATTGTTTTTTCTCGCTTTTCTCCCTTGACAATCTTTTTATGTCCATTATACTTAGTAGCCATGTACATAGAAAGCGTCCCGAACAGAAATTCTCCTCCCGCCATACTGCTGCGGGAATCTTAAGGTTCAGACTTCCTGACCCGACACAATTTAAATGAAACATTTTTATGTCGAAATCGCCCCCTGGAGTTCGTATACAAGTCGGAGGTCAGTCCCGGGATAGACCGTGCGGGTTCGATTGAGTTCATCAATCAGAACGAGCAGTTCCCGGTCCATCGCTTTGTTGGACAACCCCGGAATCCGCACCCTGAGTATACCCTTGTCCGATTCCGGCAGAATGTCGGCATCCGCCCGCATTAGAGCCGCAAGCAGTTTCCTCCCATCCTGTCTTCTACCCTGTCCTTCAGTTATCGCCTGCATCATTTTAGTCTCTGCACGATAACAGATCATCCGAATGATATCTATAAACAGACGCTTGGGAACAGGCAACGCATTCAGCCTTTCACCCCTCGGCAGGTCTCCCGCTCTGACATGCTTCGGAAGAATTCCGCGTTGTTGCTTGAGATTCTCAAGCTCCTCATCAAGAGAAACAATCTTCGCCTTAACACCTTCATCGATTCTCGTATCCACCGATGCCTTGACGATAAGTCTGTCGCGGTGAGCTTTCACCTTGTTGATCCGCTTCTGAACCTTCCTGCGGTCCGGATTGATCACAAGGGCATCGGGATCCACATCCTCTATCGCATGCTCGGGCAGCGCGTCGAGATTGAATTCATCCCGCATGTATTTGAAGAAGTTCTCCTGGGACCAGCGTGAGAACATGGCTCCCGCAACCTCCTCCACAGGCATGGTCGGGTGAGTAGTGACCAACGGAACCTGCCTCCCGTTGTCGAGCAGTCGGCGTATCTGACGCACACAAGGTCCATTGTTCAGAACTATACGCTTTTCAGTCAATCGAACACTCCTGATCACCGAACCCGCCGGACCCCGTACCGCCACGTCATATACTTCAAAATCATCTGAAGGCCAGTCCTCACCCGAGAAGTTTTTGTGCCAGGTGATGCATGCTATGCCCTTGCGCGCCAGCCTGAGAAACAGACTCGGGCTCCACCCCTCCCTGTCGAACACCAAGGTGACTGCCGGCTCACAATTATCCGTACGGGCAAGGTCCGGCGCATCCTCAGGTACGACTCCCATAGCCTGCAGTTCCGGCACAACATCGTGTTCAAGCATCTTAACCATCTTCGGGTCAAGGTCTTTATGAAGACAGATCAACGGTTTGCCTCCCATAGCATTTATCCAATAACTCGTTGAAGCCGCAAGACAAAGCTTCTGACGCGAAACGAAGTGACGGGGAAGTTTCCCCTTGCGTCCGCTGTACACCTTCGTATGCCCGTCAACAGCCAGTGTCATCCAGTCTTTCGGTTCCGCTTCCACCCATCGATCAATCAACGCCTTCTGCCAGCCCCGTACCGCCTCGTGCGAACTGCAGATCAATGAAACTTTCTTCCTCAGTGTCTTGACTTCGGGACAACGGTCAAGACCGAGCACAATCCCCCACTCCCCGGGAGACTGATAGCGCAGCGCCTCCGATGTACGCACCCTGGCCATTATCAGAAAGGCTATGAAGACAATAATGGTGGACAGTCCGTAAAAACCTTTAGGAAGACGCAGTAACTGACGCGCAGTATCAAGCAGACCTTCTTCGAGCAGCATCGGCAGGGCGGTGAGAACACCCCCGTTGGACACCCCGAGAGCCTGTTTATTGAATGCGGGAGAGGCTTCAATCATCATTCCGTTGGATGCTGAAGTACGTCCGTCGACATCGTGAAAGGCTCTGCCCATCGCAGTCTTCCTGTCATGACCGTCACGCTGTGAACGCCCGCTCGCCGGTTGTTTCCCGGATGTTGAAGGACTCCTGATGATGCCGCTGCTCAGGTTCTCGCTGAAGGTGGAGTAGGCCACTCCGAGCTTTATGGCGCAAGCCCGCCTGCTCATGCCCGATGCGAGCATGGCTTCGGCTTTCTCAGCCGTCTCTCGTTTGATCACAGTGCGTCCTCGTCGTCTTTGAGGTTCACTGAACCCATCCTCTCCCTTGGTCTTCATGAGACTGATTGCACGTCTGACCGTGGAGAGTGAAACGGGAAAAGCGCGAACCAGGTCGACAATGCGAATCCGGTTCAACTCGTGCAACCGGGCGATACGAAGATGCATGCCGCGAGCGTCGTCCGCCTTGTGGAAATCATACGGTTCAAGATTGTAGAAGTAATAAGTGATGTCACCAATAGTCATCCAGGAATGATTCCTTGCAATAGGGGTGGATTCTGCGGGTGAGAGGGGGAGTTCGAGCTTGACTGGAATATCTGTAGAATGTTTCATAGTAAATTGTGAATGAAAAACCGCAGAATGTCAAGGAAATTCCTTGTCTCAGTGCAAAAAAACGTTGAAAAACAGCGAGTTCCGTGATCCGTCTGACATCCGGCCCGAAAAGTCATGTCAGGAAGTCTGAGGTTAGACCTGTCTATCACTACAGAGCAGACCGGGTGCGTGCGCACGTATTGTTGTGCATGCCGGCCTATTACGTTGAGTGGCACATGCGCCGGAGTCTCAGACCGCTGCTGTTTGACGACGAGAACCCTGAAGAGGGGCAGGATGCGCGATCATCGGTAGTGGAACCTGCGGAGGTTTCTTCATCAGCCCGAAACAAAGCCCGGCGCAGGCGCACGACTTCAGGAGAACCTGTGCACAGTTTCCGCACACTGCTTGATGACCTGGCCACTATCTGCAGGAATAAAGTGGTGGTGCCGTCGGACAATGCCGAGCCGTTCGAAATCATAACTCAACCCACCGAGCTGCAGCAGAAAGCTTTTAAATTACTGGGGGTCAAACTGAAACGTACCCAGTAACGAACATGTCTGTTTTTTGTTTTATCAATAATATCAACAGGTTAATATAATTCTGCTCTGCAAGTTCAGTATAGAACAAACGAGTTCCTCAACCTTGTTCTCCAGTTCAGTGTTTCGGGTCTGCAGATCTTGTACCTCAGTATCCCTTTTCCCCAACTCAGCCTTCAGATCCTTCACCTCGGCCTTTACACGGACAATCTCCATTCGCAGCGACATTATAGTGCTGCGCTTGCGGGTATCCACACCAACTTCGGCCGACATCGCTTGAAGTCTCTTGACTTCATCCTCAAACGCCAAGGGATTATTCGCTGCAGCACGAATACGCTTCACCTCATCACGAGCCTCATCCCACTGTTTCGAGGCACGCCGAAACCATGCTTTATAACTTCCCGTCCGACACCGCTGTTCCGTCAATGCGCGTTCAAAATCCAGACAACGCTCTTCGTACAGAGACTTCCAATACCGAAACGCATGATGTCGAGGCCGGCAAACAACCGATAAACGAACATCCGTATCAATAGGCATGCTATGGATGATAACCGCTTAAAAAAAAGTTTGATGGGCCAGAATTATCAACCACGGCAACCATGGTTATCGGATCACCTAGTAGTTTCCGACCGTTTTCTGCGCAGGAATTCAATTGATATGACTCATCACGACGATTGAATAGTCGATGTTCCTGACAGGCAGGTCAAAGCATGATGGCTTGACTTAGCAAGGGGGGGGGTAGAATCAAAAACGAAGATTAATCTGAACTTTACGTAACTTTTACCGTTTATTTTTTACCTAACACATTGAGATTCAACAAGTTTTTGTCTGAAAAGAAGAGTTTCTACCTGTCTGTTTGTTTCCAGTGCAAAACTTCCTGATGACCTGTATTTATCCTTATAATATTTATTATTATAAAATCTATTGACATTATATTGTTTCCAGTGCAATGACAGGTTGAATTCGCCTATATCTCAATACTGTATTGACCATTCCGTGTTTTTAACAGGTGAAGTTCAGTTTAATGTTCAGATAAACCCGGGTTTCAAGAAATTGGAACCCGGATTCTTGCAGTGAAACCTTCTGAAGGGAAAGAGTGACCGGGGACAGCGGAAAAGTGCCATGTAAGCCTGTACCATTCTGAATAAATGAAATGACGAGGAGAAAACATGAAGTCCGACCGACGGATTTTCCTGTATGTCATAAACGTTCCTTCAAGGGTGAACCCGACGATTCAACATCACAGCAATGCTCGTAGGAACGTTCGTCGAAATTCCGGCCTGTACGGACTTCGGGATGGAGTCACATCGGAACCACCCGAGAACATGGACGCTGCGACCGGTAGAACCAATCCGGCAAATTTGAAAAGAACATCTGATTACGCTACTTCGCAGGAACTGGAAGCGGATCTTCAATCTCTGAGAACTCCCAATCCGTCATCCCTTGACCGAACACTAACTATTTGACAAAAAAATCCGATTAAATATATTCTGTTGCCTAGTTTGATTAGGGCCCATAGCTCAGTTGGTTAGAGCAGCGGACTCATAATCCGTCGGTCCCTGGTTCGAGTCCGGGTGGGCCCAGAAAGAATCAGAACTCGGCAAAGTCGGTGTCTGAAAGCAGAAACAGCACCTATCTCGTCCAGTTCTTCCGATATGATGCAAGAGTACATCGAAAGCCTGCAGAGACTACAGACAATCGACCTCAGAATAAGAAAACTGATAGAAGGGCTTAAAAAACATCCGGACGAAATAAACAGTCTCAAAGAAGAACTCAGGCAAAGAGAGCAATCCATAGAACTGTTGCAGTCCCACCTCAATGAACTTGAAAAGCAGAAAAAAGTTCTTGAGTCCTCCGTTGAAGTTAACCGTGAATCAATAAAGAAATCCGAAGCAAGACTGTTCTCCATAAAAACCCACAGGGAATACGAAGCGCTTCAAACCGAAATAACCGATACCAGAAAACAGAATCTTGAACTTGAAAACCAGACCCTAGCCGTAATGGAAGAAACGGAGCAAAAACAGACCCTGCTTGCCGAGCAGAAGCAAAGTTATTCATCAGTCAAGGGAGAATACGAGGACCAGATAGCCGAGAAAGAAAGATTGATTGAGGATATTGAAACTTCTCTTGAACCGGCGCAGAAGGAAAAAGATCAACTGGTGTCCAGTATAGATCCGAGAATTTTGCCGGTTTACGAAAAAATATTCAAAAGAAACGGAAAAGCTCTTGCGCGAGCGGAGAATGAAAAGTGTACAAGCTGCAATATCAATATTCCTCCCCAACTTTTCAATGAAATATTGAAGCAGTCAAAGCTGATTCAGTGCCCGAGCTGCAAGAAGATCCTTTACGTAAATCAGTGACGGTACCGTCTGCAGCCGATATGTCCCAGGGGAAAATAGCCGAAGTCTACTTAGACGGAGCATCCCGGGGCAACCCCGGAGAATCCGGTATCGGCGTTCTCATAATCACCACAGACGGTAGAAGGGAAGAAATTCGGGAATATCTCGGTAAAGGCACGAACAACGAGGCCGAATATAAGGCTCTTATAAAAGCTCTTGATTGCCTTGCTGAGCGCGGAATAAGAAGCGCAAAAATCCACACGGATTCTCAGCTCGTAGCCAACCAGATGAACGGTATTTGGAGAACAAGAAACTCCAGACTCGGCGACCTTAACCGAAAAGCAAAAAATCTTCTGTCCGCATTTTCCTCGCTTGAAATAAAACACATCCCCAGAGAGCGGAATTCAGAAGCCGACAGGCTTGCAAATGAAGCCATTGACAGATACGCTAGTAATTAGCGAGTCAGTTGCGCGGTCGCTCGCTTATGCGCGAGAGGAAAGTCCGAGCTTCCCAGGGCAAGGCGCTGGTTAACGACCAGGTGTCGTGAGACAACGGAAAGTGCAACAGAAAAAATACCGCCTTTGTGCCGTTAGGGCATCAGGGCAAGGGTGAAAAGGTGGTGTAAGAGACCACCGCTCCGAAAGTGATGGAAGAGGCTAGGCAAACCCCGCCTGAAGAAAGACAAATAAGAAAACATCCGGACCTCGGTCCGGACGGGACGGCCCGTCCCTGTTTTCGGGTAGTCGCTCAAGGTATCTGGTAACAGGTATCTCAGATGGATGACCGCGCTTGACAGAACTCGGCTTACAGACTGACTCGCTACTTTATAAACACTCTTAGAAATTCTTTTTTCCCGATCTTAAGTTCAAAGACACCTTCTTCGGGCAGAGCAGAGTTGGGGTCGGTGCACTTCTCTCCGTTTATAACCAGCCCCCCCTGTAATATGAGCCTTTTGGCCTGTCCTCTGGTGGTGACTGAACCGGAAACCTCGACTACCAGGTCAATTGCCCTGCGGGGCGCGGATACGCAGGTTTTTTCCTCAACTTCTTCAGGAAAAGACCTTTTAGAAAATTTCGTTTCAAAATCAAGGGATGTCTGTTCCGCGCTTTTTTCGTCATGAAGCCAAGAAACCATCTCCCGCGCAAGGGCTTTTTTCGCATCCATGGGATGGAGCGTCTTAAGCGTTTCTATCTCCTCTTCACCGCGAGAAGTGAGAAGGAGGTAGTATCTCCACATAAGTTCATCGGAAATCGACATCAGTTTTCCGAATATATCGTTCGGAGACTCGTCAAGACCAACATAGTTGTCCAGAGATTTCGACATTTTTTTTGCCCCGTCAGTACCTTCAAGTATCGGAAGAAACACTCCGACTTGGGGTGATTGTCCGTAGTGGCGTTGAAAATCCCGGCCGAGCAGAATGTTGAACATCTGGTCCGTACCGCCGAGTTCTACATCCGACTCTACGGACACGGAGTCGTACGCCTGAACCATCGGGTAGAGAAGTTCTCTGAGTGAAATCGGCACCCCTTCTCTATATCTCTTTGAAAAATCGTCCCGGTCCAGTATACGAGAAACGTTGACCAGGGATGCAAGTCCCAGAAGTTCTTCCGATCTAAGTTTCCCCAACCACTCCGAGTTCGAAAGAACTCGAGTCTTTTCCGGATCAAGGATCTTGAAGACCTGTTTTTCATAAGTCTGCGAGTTCTCGATTATCTTTTCCTTCGATATGGAGGGGCGGGTTTCACTTCTTCCCGACGGGTCGCCTATCCCGGCGGTGAAATCACCTATGAGGAAAACGACTTCGTGACCGAGGGTCTGGAAATCATGGAGTTTTCTTAAAACCACGGCATGACCTAAATGAAGATCCGGCGAGGTGGGATCGAACCCGATTTTCACCCTGAGAGGAATATTCTTTTTCCTCGATTCCTCTAATTTGGAAAGTAGCTCATCCTCGGGAATTATCGAATCCGTTCCCCTTTTTATGACTTCAAGCTGTCGTTCGGGGTCGGCAAACATCAATCGGATTTCCTTCTTGATAGGCAGAACGGGCGACTTACGGCAGATCCGTATAACCCATCAGATATCTGTCACATTCCCTGGCGGCTTCTCTTCCCTCGTTTATGGCCCACACCACGAGACTTTGACCTCTGCGGGAATCGCCCGCAGCGAAAACTCCATCCACGCTGGTCATATATTCTCCATACTCGGCCTTTATGTTGGAACGCTCGTCGGTCTCGACTTTCATCTGCTCAAGAAGCATCTGTTCAGGACCCAGAAAACCGAGCGCTAAAAATACAATATCGCAAGGCCATCTCTGCTCCGACCCCTGAACTTCCCTGAAAGTCGTTCTCCCGTCCTCATTCCTGTACCACTCAATACGCACAGTCTCAATTTCCGTTATCCTGCCCTTCTTGTCCCCTATAAACCTTTTAGTGAGCACCTGATACCTTCTCGGGTCCTTTCCGAAGACAGCCATAGCCTCCTGCTGACCGTAATCAAGTTTATAGGTCTTAGGCCATTGCGGCCACGGGTTGTCGGCAGACCTCCGTGAAGGCGGCATGGGAAGTATCTCGAACTGAAGCAGGCTTTTACATCCATGTCTCATGGAAGTGGCGACGCAGTCGGTCCCGGTATCACCGCCGCCGAGAACAACAACATCACGGTCCGCGGCCGAAATGTAGTCGCCGTCCTGAAGCGAACTGTCAAGCAGACTCTTCGTAGTCGTCCGCAGAAAATCCATCGCGAAGTGTATTCCGTCAAGATCCCTTCCTTCAATCAGAAGGTCTCTGGGTTTCGTCGCCCCGGTGCATATAACCACCGCGTCGAAACTGTTGCGAAGTTCGTTTCCGTCAATGTCCTTACCGACTTCCGTACGCGTAACGAAACTGATTCCTTCCTGCTCAAGTATATCTACACGACGTTGTACTACTTTTTTGTCGAGATGAGGGTTTGGAATTCCATACATGAGAAGTCCGCCGATACGGTCGTCCCTCTCGAACACGGTGATCAGATGTCCCGCCTTGTTAAGTTGCGCGGCACATGAAAGTCCGGCCGGTCCGGAACCTATTACCGCCACGCTTTTTCCGGTTCTTTTCCCGGGAGGTTCCGGCACTATCCACCCCTGCTCGAAACCTTTATCAACTATTGCGCATTCTATGTTCTTTATGGTGACCGGCGGTTCGTTTATTCCCAGAACGCATGATCCTTCGCACGGAGCCGGGCATATTCTCCCGGTAAAGTCGGGAAAGTTGTTCGTCTTGTGAAGCCTTTCGAGGGCTTCTCTCCAAAGTCCCGAATAAACAAGATCATTCCACTCCGGTATGAGATTGTTTATGGGACAACCCGTGGTCAGTCCTCCCAATATTTCCCCGGTCTGACAAAAAGGCACGCCGCAGTCCATGCACCTCACTCCCTGCAGGGCAAGCTCTTTTTCAGAAAGATGGCCGTGGAACTCGTCCCAGTCGGCGACTCTGAGCGCAGGGTCCCTGTCAACACCGACCTCTCTTTTATGCTTCATAAAACCTTCTGGGTCACCCATTGAAAAAATTCCTCTGATAGAAATTCATCTTCAATTTCCACTTACCCGCGCCAAATCTTTTTTATTCTCCTCAAAAGCCGTCATAAGCGCCTCATCACCCGAAAGTCCTCTTTCCCGGGCGCGGTTTATATGCTCGAGCATCCTCTTATAGTCCTTAGGTATCACTTTCACGAATCTGCGGACACTTTCCCGCCAGTTGTCCAGAATCCTTGATGCCGAGGCGCTTCGGGTATACTTGAGGTGTTTTTCTATCATCTCCAGAAGCTCCGTCTCGTCCGTTTCAGATACTTTCTCGAGAAACACGGAGTCGGTGTTGCACCTCACATCGAAGTCCCCGCAATCATCATAAACATACGCTATTCCTCCAGACATCCCCGCAGCGAAATTTCTTCCAGTGGGACCCAGAACCACCACCCTGCCGCCTGTCATGTACTCGCAACAGTGATCACCCACCGCTTCCACAACGGCGCGTACCCCGCTGTTTCTCACGCAGAACCTCTCGCCGGCCACTCCCCTTACATAGGCTTCCCCGCCTGTCGCACCGTAAAAAGAAACATTTCCGATTATTATGTTCTCTTCCGCTACGAAAGTGGACTTCGCAGGAGGGTAGATGATTATCTTCCCTCCGGAAAGCCCCTTACCGGTATAATCATTTGAGTCTCCTTCAAGAACCAGAGTCATGCTCGGAGGAATAAATGCTCCGAAGCTTTGTCCGGCGGAACCCGAAAAATGAAGTCTGACAGTATCTTCGGCAAGCCCATCCAGTCCATATCTCCTGGTAAGCTCGCTTCCGACTATAGTTCCGGCGGTCCTGTTCACATTCTTTATGGAAACAGATGCCTCCACCCGCTCACCTTTTTCGATAGCGGGGCGGCAGATTTCCATAAGCACGGTTTCATCGAGGGATTGCTGTATACCGTGGTCCTGTTCCATCTGACAGAAAGTCCCCCAGCCGGACGGAACCTCCGGACGGACCAGGATTCTGCTCAAATCCACCCCTCTCGCTTTCCAGTGCTCAACCGACCTTCTCATCTCAAGGCGGTCAGTTCTTCCTATCATCTCATTGACCGTCCGGAAACCCATTTTCGCCATTATCTCACGGAATTCCATGGCGACGAACCTCATGAAATTAACCACATGCGCGGGATCTCCAGTGAATTTACTGCGAAGTTCGGGATTCTGCGTCGCTACTCCCACAGGGCAGGTGTCGAGGTGACACACCCTCATCATTATGCATCCCAGAACTATCAGCGGGGCGGTTGAGAAACCATACTCCTCAGCACCCAGTAAGGCGGCTACGGCAATATCCCTTCCAGTCTTCATCTGCCCGTCGGTCTCAAGGACCACCCTGCTTCTGAGATTGTTGAGAACAAGAGTCTGATGAGTCTCGGCTATGCCGAGTTCCCACGGAAGGCCGGCGTGCTGTATGCTGCTCTGAGGAGAAGCTCCGGTGCCTCCCGATGTGCCGCTTATGAGTATTACATCCGCATGACCTTTGGCCACCCCGGCGGCAATGGTGCCGACACCTACTTCGGAAACGAGTTTTACGTTTATTCTCGCATACTTGTTCGCGTTTTTAAGATCATAGATCAACTGCGCAAGATCCTCGATCGAGTAGATGTCATGGTGAGGCGGAGGGGATATAAGTCCCACTCCCGGGGTCGAGAGCCTCACCTTGGCAATCCACGGATATACCTTCTTTCCCGGAAGTTGACCTCCTTCTCCCGGTTTTGCTCCCTGAGCTATCTTTATCTGTATTTCGTCGGAATTAACCAAGTATTCGCTTGTCACTCCGAAACGTCCCGAGGCTACCTGTTTTATTGAGCTCCGACGCAGGTCCCCGTCGGGGTCCGGCGTGAATCTGTCGGTATCCTCCCCGCCCTCGCCGGTATTGCTTTTCGCGCCTATACGGTTCATCGCCACCGCAAGACTCTCATGAGCTTCCTTGCTTATCGCGCCGTAGGACATGGCTCCGGTCTTGAACCTCGCGCATATACTCTGAACCGACTCCACATCTTCAACAGGTATGGGCGTTTCCGCATATTTAAGATCAATGAGACCTCGAAGAGTGAAGTGTTCTTTCTCCTCGTCGTTCGCCAGCGCTGAGTACTGTTTGAATTTTTCGTAACTTCCGGTCGTGCAGGCATCCTGCAGGCTGTGCACGGTACGCGGGCGGTACATGTGGCGCTCACCGTCGGGTCTCCACCTGTATACTCCTCCCGTATCAAGCGCGGCCGCAGTGACTTTCCTTTCAGGATACGCCCTGGAGTGTCTTTCCGCAGCTTCTTCAGCCACGACATCAATTCCCACTCCCTGTATTCTGGATGCGGTCCAAGTGAAGTATTTATCGACAAATTCGGTTTTCAGACCCAGAGCCTCGAATATCTGGGCACCGTGATAACTCTGCACGGTGGAAATACCTATCTTGGACATTATCTTCACTATGCCCTTTACGAGGCTTTTTACATATCCGGATACCGCATTCTCATAGGAAATATCCTCAAGCATGCCCTGTTGAATCATTCCTCCTAAGCATTCATAGGCCATATAGGGGTTTACGGCACTCGCGCCGTAACCGATAAGAAGCCCCATATGGTGAACTTCCCTGGGTTCTCCCGATTCGACTACAATGGCTGTCTTCATTCTGTTTCCGTTTTCTATAAGATGATGATGCAGCCCGGCAACGGCAAGAAGCGCGGGGACGGGCGCGTGTTCCGAATCAAAATTTCTATCGGACAGAATCAATATGTTCGCGCCTTTTTCTATCAGTTCGTCCGCCCGGGAAAAAATTTCCTCAAGAGAATCGGAAAGCCCCTGTTCTCCTTTTTTCGGATCAAAAAGCATAGGTATTGTTTCGCAGCGGAACTTGCCGGAAGAAAGAGTCTTCAGTTTCTCCATCTCGGGGTTTGTCAGAAACGGAGTCTCGATCTCTATTTTCTCACAGGTCTTCGGACAAGGCGAAAGTATATTCCCCGTCGACCCAAGCGTGACCACCGTCCCCGTTATGAGTTCTTCGCGTATGGCGTCTATCGCGGGGTTGGTGACTTGAGCGAACATCTGTTTGAAGTAGTTGTAGAGAAGCTTCGGCCTGTCGGAAAGCGCGGCGAGAGGAGTATCAACTCCCATCGCCCCTACGGGCTCTACTGCATTTTTCGACATCGGACCAAGTAAAACGCGCAGATCCTCAAACGTGTATCCGAACACTCTTTGCCTTGTAAGAAGTTCCTCGGAATCGTATTCAGCCGCAACCTGCTCAGACTCTCCCTTCATCATGTCCGAAAACCTGACCATGTTCTCCGCAAGCCATTTTCCATAGGGTTTTTCCGCGCAGAGCCGGGTTTTCAGTTCCTCATCCCCAACGATGCGACCTTCCCTGGTATCTATGAGAAGCATCCTTCCCGGAAGCAGTCTGCCTTTATAACTCACTCTCTCCGGAGGCACTTCAAGCACTCCGACTTCTGAACCCAGGATCACGGTATCGTCCTTTGTAACATAGTACCTTGTGGGGCGAAGTCCGTTTCTGTCAAGCGCTGCACCCACTTTCTCTCCGTCGGTAAAAGCTATGGATGCGGGACCGTCCCAAGGTTCCAGCAGGCAACTGTGAAACCTGTAGAAATCCTTTTTCTCTGCGGACATCGTCCGGTGCTTGGACCATGGCTCGGGAATCATCATCATAAGCGCGTGTTCTATCGAGTATCCCGACAGCGAAAGGAATTCAAGCATGTTGTCAAACGAAGCGGAATCGCTTCCTCCCGCCTCGACAACCGGAAATATCTTGTCGATATCGTCGCCGTAGAACTCGGACTCCAGAACCGCCTGTCTCGAGTACATCCAGTTTATATTGCCGCGAAGAGTGTTTATCTCCCCGTTGTGTATAACGTATCTGTAGGGATGTGCTCTGTCCCAACTCGGAAAGGTGTTGGTGCTGAAACGTGAGTGCACAAGCGCTATCGCACTTTCCATAAGACCGTTCTGAAGGTCGGGGAAGAAAAGATCAAGCTGCCAAGTAGTGAGCATTCCCTTGTATACTATGGTTCTGTGTGAAAGACTCGGCATGTAGAAGTATCGATCAAGGCCGGAATTTCTTATCAAGGATTCAGCGCGCTTTCTTATCATGTAGAGTTTTCTTTCAAACTCATCTGAAGTTTCGGTGCCGTCCCCTCGACCGATAAAAACCTGTCGTATCGCAGGCTTACAACCAACCGCGGTAGTTCCGAGAGATGAATTGTCGGTCGGAACAGTTCGCCATCCTAGAACCGACTGACCGTACTCCGCGACTACAGACTCAAACTTTCCTTCCGTTTCCTTACCTGCAGACGCGTCGGGGGAAAGGAACATCATCCCGACTCCGTAGTTCTGTTCTTCCGGAAGTTCAATTTTCCCCGCAAGCGCATCGACAAAAAACGCGTGGGGTTTTTGTAAAAGTATCCCTGCGCCGTCGCCGGTGTTCGATTCGCACCCGCAGGCCCCGCGGTGCTCGAGATTTTTCAGTACGGTAACCGCTTGTCTTACTATTGAGTTGGACTTTTTTCCCCTGACATTCACCACAAACCCTATTCCGCAGGAATCGTGTTCGAACGCGGGATCATATAATCCGAATTTTTCAGGAAACTTTTTTAAATCCATAATAAATCAACTACCCCCGGCTTCAGGTCGGTCTCCTCCGAAGAGTGGATCGGTATAACCACGACAGTCTCCGCCGCCGCGGTCGCGGCCAGCCCGACAAGAAGAAAAAGCGCTAATACGAATCTGGGCATAACTCACCTCCTTCAATACGAAAATGTCAAGAGTCTTTCTTCTTGGAATGCTTTTCTCTTATAATTTCATTAACCACGCTTCCCGTCTTTTCTCCTTCTTCTATTCTTCTCAATGTTTCAATTTTTTCCCGTAACCGTTTATCCTCGATGAATGTCGCATACAGCGAATACATCATCATCAGCCCCCCTGCCAGCATAAACAAAGAAGCTCCTGCATGCCAAAGAAATTCCCACATGTCACACCTTTATTCTTTTGCCCTCAGTTGTATCGTTATGAAAAACAACCAAGAACCGACGGAGTATGGAACGCCGCTTTCCTCACGCGACCCTTCAGTCTACCATAAATACCGCGCCGTATACAACTGCGTAAATCCGTAACCATGGTTTATACTGGTACGGTCGGTCATGACCGGTCATTCCTTGGAAAAGATAATGAAGTGAGAAAGAACCGAACGGTAGTAAATCTCTCCTTTCACATGGAATCAAGCGCAACTCTGTGGAACAAGGTGTTTGAGGGATTTTCCTCGGAGATGATTCTTGTATGCAGGTTTGAGGGGAAGACAGACAAGGCGATTGAGATACTCTACAGGTTCGGCTCCATGACGGCTCACAGGTATGACAAGTGCTCGGTTGAACCCAGGGTTTACGGAATGGTTATAAAGAAAGACGTAAGCGATGAAAGTGAAGAAGTGATAAACAGGTGGATGGACCTGATGAAAAGCCTTCAGCAGGAAATAGAGGAGTTTCTCTAAAAAACGGCATCTCCCGCTATTACGCGTTTAAGCGTCCCGTCTCGAGTTCTAAGGTAAAGAAATCCGTTTTCATCGACTCGCTCGGCCGTCCCGCTTACTATCTCGCCTGAAACATCTATCGACACTTCCTTACCTTCAAACCCCCACCTGTCGCTCCAATTCTTAATTACCGCCGAAGATCCGTGATTTCGAAACTCCGCGTAGAACCGGTCAATAGAGCTTATCAATCTCCCTGCGAACTCCTCCCTGTTCGTCTCTTCACCCAGAACTATTGAAAGGGATGTGGTCTTGTCCGAAATATCCTTCATTTTCTTCTTTATGAACTCTCTTGAAAGATTAAGGTTGACACCGATGCCGATTATCAGATGATCCACCTTACCGTCGGAAATGCCCAGTTCCGTAAGCACTCCGGAGATTTTCTTTCCGTCAACTAGTATGTCGTTCGGCCATTTTATGGAGCAACCTACACCGTAATCGGAAAACGTGTCGAAAAGAGCGCATGAAGCGAGAAACGTGAAAACCGCGGACTCTTGGGGAGATATGTCGGGACAGAGCATTACGGAAAGATAGAGATTGCATCCCGGAGGAGATTTCCACGCCCGCCCGAGCCTCCCCCTGCCCGCCGTCTGGGAGTCGGATATCGCGACCGAGCCGTCTCCGGCGGAGCCATCCCCAGCAAGTTTCAGCAAAGCATTGTTCGTGGAATCCGTCTGCCTGTAGACAAAAAGAGTGTTTCCGACTTTTTTCGCTTTGATATGTTCTTTTATCTTTGAGAAATTCATGGGAAAACAACTCCGTCCGTCAAACTCCGAAGCGTTTTCGACTTTTAAAGACAAAGTCTCCGCCCTCACGGCCCGATTTGTATCTTGAACTTTGAAAAGGACCCATCTCCCCCGGTCTTCCCTGCGACCTTGGTTAAAAAAGATTCCGACAGTACAATACCGCAAGCCGAAAGAAGAATTAAGTATATACAAATCCGAGAAACCATGATTTTATCAGGCGGAATAATGAGCTTAAGGAACAATGAACTCAGGAAAATCGCGCGGAGTAAAAACGGGTCACCGCGCCGGTCCGCAGAACCGGCGGTCGGAACCCGTCGCTCTGCAGAAAACAGTTGACATGCCGACGGGAAAAACTCTTTTAAAAAACCTGCCGAAGCCCATGGTCGCTTATCTGTTGCTCATAGCGGGAATAGTGCTTTCTAAGCAACTTGCAGAACATCTGGGGTTTGATTCCGCTCTCACAGCAGCAGGACTCATGTTCTGCATTCCTTCCATATTGGACCGCGAGAACACGGATTCTCTCAGATTCAATCTGCGCGGGTTCTCAACAGGCGTCGCGGTCTCAGCAGTAGTACTTTTCGCCTATGTGAGTTTTCTGCAGATACTCGGCCTTTCCATGGAGAGAACCGTCGTATTCACGGAGCCGAGTATTTTCCTGATGCTGACGCATCTGGTCGTCTACGCATTACCCGAAGAATTCTTCTTCAGAGGGTATCTGCAGAAAAAGATGGGCGGCGGTTGGCGCGCCGTAGTGATAACCAGCATTCTTTTCGCTGCGGCTCATTTTATCGTGATCTGCATATTTTCGGGTGGAAGAAACTGCATGCAGAACCTCCTCACGTTTTTCCCTTCAACAGTAATGGGATACATCTATATGAGAACCGGAACTCTATGGTCAAGCGTTTTTTTTCACTTCGCCGCAAACATCGTCTACATCTCGGTCAGGATGGTATAGCAAATCGACTGTAAGACAGAAACATACTTGAACTACGGGGCGGTTTTTTCCCTTGATATGCTGAATTTTTCAGGAGGACCATCTGTCGGGTTGAATTTTATCCTCAATCCTCTTTCTCTCCGAAGTCTTCTTATAGACACTGCTTCAATTTCCTTTAATTTTTTTATAACGTCGCGGTCCGCGCTTACCAGTACGGTTCCTTCGCGGCTTTCCTTAGTCCACTTGTCGATATCTCTCATTATCTCATAACAGACGGTATATACAGATTTCACCCTGCCGCTTCCTTCGCAGACAACGCATGTGTCGGTCAAACCCGACAATATACTTTCTCTAAGTCTCTGTCTTGTAAGCTGCAGAACGCTGAAGGCGGACATTTTCAGGACAGTGGTCTTGGCTTTATCTCTTTTCATTTCTTCAGAAAAAAGCGACTCTATTTTTCTCCTGGCTTTCGGTGTCTGCATATCTATGAAGTCAATGACCACTATTCCGACGAGGTTTCGAAGTCTTATCTGCCTCGCAGCCTCAACAGCCGCCTCTTCGTTTGTCCTTATTATGGTTTCTTCCTGAAATTCCTCCCCTACCAACCTGCCTGAGTTCACGTCCACAACGGTAAGTCCCTCGGCTTCGTCTATTATCAAGTGCCCGCCGGACTTCATCCAGACCTTCTTTTTATACATCTTCTCAATCTGACTCTCGATTCCGTATCTGTCGAATATGGGCTCCTTCCTTTTATACAGTTCAACCTTGAAGTCTCCATTATCTATCTTGTCGGAAAAATACTTCACGATCTTACCGTAAGCATTATCCGAATCGACAACAACCTTCTGCAGACCGTTTCCCATAATATCCCTCACAACCCTTACGCAGGTATCGGCTTCCTGATACACCATGCTCGGAGAATCCACAGTATCGTATTTTTTCTTTACTCTTCTCCATTTTCTGACCAACGACCCCATCTCGGTCTTTATATGCTTCGCATCTATCCCCACACACGCGGTTCTCATTATAAAACCGACATCTTTCGGCTTTCCCTGTACAATTTCCGAGAGGTTTTTTCTGCGCTTCTTTTCCTTTATTTTTCGGGAGACGTTTATCGTATCCACTCCGGGAAGCAGAACGAGGTATTTGCCCGGTATCCCGACAAGAGAAGTGACCTTGGGGCCCTTGTTCCCCGAAGGCTCCTTGGTGACCTGCACCATGACTTCCTGACCACGGCGCAGAATCTGCTGTATGGGTTGACGGTTTCTTCTCGAAACTTTATCCTCCTCAAGGAAAAACTCATCCGGAGACCCGTTGTATACATCCTCCGCAGAGAGAAACCCCGACTGAGCGCCGCCTATGTCGACAAACGCGGCCTGAACTCCGGAAACCACCTTTTCAACTCTTCCCTTGTATACATTCCCCACCATGGAAGAATTTGATTTTCTTTCAATGAAAAGTTCGCTCAGTCTGCTTTTTTCGAGAACGGCTATCCTGGTCTCGTTAAAAAGCGAGTTTATAATGAGTTGAGTATGCATTAAAAGTCGTAACAGCTTTGTACAACTAAATTCCAGCCGCAAGCCGCCTATATGAAAATCCGAACACGTTACATTCTAAACTGTATATACAACTCGGGAAAATGGACGGTCCGCTTCGATAGGCGAGATATAAAACCATTGAATACCTTGATTGCAGTTCTTTCAATCACATCACCCGTTAAAATGCTCTTTTTCGATTAGAACTTCCAGCAGATTTCCCGACTTCAATTTCATCTGACCCGGGTCTCTCATCGGATTTCAGTTTTGTTTATTCGGATAAACGGTGTTCTGTCAATCGCAACAATTCAGGCGCAGTGCGTTTCAATATGCGGCGGGCATAATACCCAAGGAGAAGGAACTATGAAGAAATACAATGTGAGGAGTGAACCGGCAGGCGACGGTCGCCGATGTCCGCTGTAAACTCAGGTCCGAGCGCCGGAAAATCATCACATGACGGAACACCGGCAGGGTTATATCAACGCGCCTTACGGTCCGGGAAAGAATCTATTGTGTCAAGTACCGTGAAAAAACCGGACCTCAAACTCTCGAGTCGCGGGTTAATCTAAAAGAAACAAGCAGAAACCGCTGAATATAACTCCTGTTTTTACGGAACCAGCCCACAACTGAATTTTATCCTAATCCACCACCACTCCATATCTGCCGTCCGTAACAATACTCCGCACTTCGGCACTGTCCCTTAAATCTCTATGTCCTTACTCAACAACTTCATTGCCTCCAGGAGAAATTCTACCTGCCGAGGCAGCCGGCGTTCCTCCTCCGAAACCTCTGAAACAAACTGTATCATCCGTTAAATTAAAATTCTCCGCTCAATAACATCAAGTCCTCCTCTCCCCTTCCACCCCTGAGAGTGTACTCGCCGGCCAGCGCAGACATCATCACCCTAACCGGACCTAAGCCCTAACGGTGCCGTCTCCCCAAACAACATCGTCTCCATCCGTCCCCGTAAACGGAAGCGACCGACCGTGTCACATTCACCTCGGCCTGCCGCTTACACCTGCTCGGATGCTGCAGAGAGAACCAGTCCGTTAAATAAGATCAGTGTAATCAAAAAAACATATAACTTCGCAGCCGGTCTCCTCGCACAAAACACCCATGTTTCATAGTAGAATTTTAGAGTTAAGTTGTCAAGGAAGATGTCCCACCCGAAATAATGAACTTTTTTCTGAATGTCGTTATAATATCTTCCCGTTCGCGTAGCGTTTCCATAATTTTAACCGGAAAACTCCGGTGAGGTTTCCAGATTGAAGATAATTCCCGCAATAGATATCAAAGACGGCAAGTGCGTGCGGCTCGTACGAGGAAAGCGAGGCACCGAGACCGTTTTCTCAGATAACCCTCCCGACATGGCGAAAAAATGGGAAGAGTGCGGGGCAAGATGGATTCACGTTGTTGATCTTGACGGCGCGTTTCAGGGAAAACCCGGAAATTCCGATGTGATAACGCGGATAACAAGTTCCGTATCTTCAAACGTTCAGATAGGTGGAGGAATAAGAAATATCGCAACCGTGGAGGAGTATTTCAATGCGGGCGTTGCCAGGATAATAATAGGGACATCCGCTTTTACGGACAGAACTTTTCTTGAGGAGGCTTGCAGGAAGTTTCCCGGAAAAATAGCCGTTGGGATTGATACTCTCGGAGGGAAAATAGCGCTTCGCGGATGGGAAGAGACAGTAGACGAGAGTATAGAGCAGGCGATGCGGAGACTTTCTGATGCCGGCGTATCACTTGTAATTCATACAAATGCGGACAAGGACGGAACAATGGAAGGCGTAGAAACCGAGTTGATAAGAAAGTTTCTTTCCAACTGTCCGCTTCCGGTAATAGTCTCCGGAGGAATAGCGTCATATTCCGACCTGGAAAAAATAATGTCTTTGAACAAAGAGAATCTTCTCGGAGTGATACTCGGAAAATCAATCTACTCGGGTTCCATAGATCTTGAACAAAGCATACGAAGGTTTCAGTAATATGGTATCAAAGAGAATAATACCGTGTCTTGACGTAAAGGACGGAAGAGTAGTCAAAGGCGTGCGGTTTTTAAATCTACGTGACGCGGGAAACCCTGTGGAAGCGGCGAAGAAATACAGTCAGGAGGGCGCCGACGAAATAACGTTCCTTGATATAACGGCATCCCATGAAAAAAGAGAAACCATGGTGGATGTCGTGGCGCGTACCGCAGGCGAAGTTTTCGTGCCGCTTACAGTGGGGGGAGGCATTCGGAGTTTGGAAAATATAAGAGGGCTGCTTCTTGCGGGAGCTGACAAGATAACGATAAACACAGCCGCCGTGTCAGACCCTGATTTCGTGAAGAGAGCTGCCGACAGATTCGGAAGCCAGTGCATAGTGATTGCCATAGACGCAAGAAAAAAAGAGGATGCGGACGGTTGGGAGGTGTTTATCCACGGGGGCAGGAATCCCACCGGAATGGACGCGGTCGACTGGGCGGAGACAATGGAGAGATGCGGAGCAGGCGAGATTCTTCTTACAAGC
This sequence comes from Thermodesulfobacteriota bacterium, assembly GCA_965204665.1. Classification (GTDB taxonomy): domain Bacteria; phylum Desulfobacterota_D; class UBA1144; order Nemesobacterales; family Nemesobacteraceae; genus Nemesobacter. Next base: position 464,353 of record OZ242002.1, read on the forward strand.
ATGGACAAAGATGGAACAGAAGACGGTTATGACCTAGAGATCACAAGAGCAGTTTCCGAAGCAGTAGGAATTCCTGTTATCGCTTCCGGGGGCGCCGGACGACCGCAACATCTTCTTGAGGCTCTGAGACGGGGCGGAGCCGACGCGGTTCTGTGCGCTTCCATTTTTCATTACGGAAAATATTCGATAAGCCAGGCAAAAGATTTTCTTTTGAAAAACGGAGTGGAGGTCAGATCATCCTGACGCGAGATTCGTAATATGGTGCTTATAAGAGAACAGACGGAAGAAAACGAGAAAAAACTTCTCTGCTCTGCGGCCGCTCTCAGTTCCGGGTCTAGGGGGAGAGTAAAAGAAGAACATGAATGCGACATAAGAACCTGTTTTCAGAGAGACAGGGACAGGGTCACTCACTGCAAGGCTTTTCGGAGACTCAAACATAAAACCCAAGTCTTCATCTCTCCGACAAACGATCACTACCGCACGAGACTTACGCACGTTATAGAAGTCTCTCAGATAGCCAGAACCATTTCAAAAGCCCTTATGCTCAATGAGGACCTGACCGAAGCCATAGCGCTTGCGCATGACTTGGGACACACACCTTTCGGGCATTCGGGGGAGGAAGGACTGAACGAAGTGATGCCCGGCGGTTTCAGGCATGTTCGACAGAGCATGCGCGTTGTGGATTTGCTTGAGCGCGGAGGCGCGGGGCTTAACCTCACCCATGAGGTCAGAGAGGGCATCGCAAAACACTCCAAGGGTTGGGGAAAAGAAGGAATAGAAACCGAAGAGAACAGACCATCGACGCTTGAAGCGCAGGCAGTAAAAATCGCGGACCTGGTAGCTTATGTAAATCATGATCTTGATGATGCGGTGCGCTCCGGAATCATATCGCCCCAGGACGTGCCGGAAGAGTACATATCAGTTCTCGGCGAGACAGCATCGCAAAGAATACACACCATGGTAAGCGACATAGTGAGTGAAACCTCCAGCGGAGAAATGAAGAAAATCACTATGAGTAATGAGGTGTTTGGAGCGCTTATCGAACTGAGAAAATATCTTTACGCAAACGTATACACAAGCGAGCGACTGCTCGAACTTCACCGTAAATCGAAGAAGGTCGTAAAAGAGATTTTTGCGTATTTTTGTGAGGAAGAACAGATTTTCCGCGAGAAATTCGCAAGAGTTGCAGAGCGAGATGGAGAAACACACGAAAGAGCGGTGTGTGACTTTATTGCAGGAATGACCGACCTCTACATCCTCTCGCTTTACCGAAAACTGTTTCTTCCAAGCAGATGGACTAAAGCTCAGGAGATGTGGGATACCGACCTATGAACGAAAAAACAACCCGGCTTCCGATGAACTTCGGAGCGGTACCTTTCCTGAACATGCGCCCGATCACATATCCCATTGAGAAGGGTCTCATAACACACTCGATCAATATAGTCTACCTTGAACCTTCACTGCTCTGGCGGAATCTCGAGGCGGGGAATCTGGATATAGCGGCAGTACCATCGGTGGAGTTTCTGAGAAATAGAGGTTTCTGCGCTTTGCCGAACATCTCAATATCTTCCTTCGGTAAGGTCGACAGTGTCATACTGGCATCAAAAACGGAAATAACATCAGTAAAAAGCGTATCGGTCGACAGCAGGTCAAAAAGTTCCACGGCTCTTTTAAGAATCGTATTCGAGCTTTTCTTGGAACGGAAACCCCGATATGTAAGGAGAAAACCGGGAGATGGTTTTTTGGACGATGTGGATGCCGGAATGCTCATAGGAAACGCGGGGCTCCGCGCCCGCTGTGAAGACAGCGACGATATTGCGTTCAAGTACGACCTCGGAGAACTCTGGACCGAGAATACCGGTCTTCCGTTTGTCTACGCTGTCGTGGCGGCGAGAAAAAACAACCGGGGTTCTGAGGAAAATTACAAATCTCTTCTGTCGGCGAGAGAAAAGGGTGAGGGACTTGTATCGGAAATAGCCGGTATTGAATCGAAAAAACTGAAGATTTCCGAAAAACAGTGCAGTATCTACCTCGGGGAGAGAATCAAATACGATCTTGACGAGAAAAAAATTGAAGGACTGAGAAAATATCGTGACCTTCTTTTCAGACTCGGAGAAATAGAAAAAATAAACCGGATTGAGTTTTACGAACCTTCCGGACATGCAGCACTCGAAAGAGAGGAACTGAAATGGAAAAACGGGTGATGAGACTCGGGCACACACCCGACGCTGACGATGCTTTTATGTTTTATGCCATAGCAAAAGGAATAGTAAGCTGTGAAGAAATTGTTTTTGAACATGTTATAGATGATATACAGTCACTTAACCGCAGGGCATTGAGAGGTGAACTTGAGATGACGGCGATATCCGCTCACGGATATCTGAGCGTGCAGGACAAGTACCGTATTCTTTCCTGTGGAGCAAGTATGGGGAAAGGATATGGTCCGGTGGTGGTCGCAAGAGAAAATCTATCCGGTCTTCGGGGAAAAACAGTCGCTATACCCGGAAAGCTCACAACCGCCTGTCTTCTCCTGAATCTTTACGCGGATGAGTTTACTCCTGTGGAGACGCCTTTTGATCAGATAATGGACAAAGTACGGAGAAAGGATGTGGATGCCGGACTTCTGATCCACGAAGGACAACTTACCTATGAAGACGAGGGGTTCTCACTTGTACTTGACATCGGTAAAGCGTGGGCGGAAGAAACGGACCTTCCAATGCCGCTCGGACTCAATGCTCTGCGGAGAGATGTACCCGAAGGAATCGATAAATTGATCCATAGAGCGCATAGAGAAAGCATAGAATACGCTCTTTGCAATACGGAAGAAGCTCTAGACTATGCAATGCAGTTCGGGCGAGGAATGAGTGAGGAAACTGGAGAAAAATTTGTTTTGATGTACGTAAATGAATGGACAAGAGATATTGGAGAAAGTGGAACCGAGGCTCTTATACACCTGTTTGAAAAAACTCTTGAAAAGGGATTGATACATGAAAAGCCGAACCTCGACATCCTTTTCGGTTAGTAAGGTTTTAACCTGCCCATAAGCCCAACCAACTTTTATGTTCTTGGAAGACATGAAGGGCTGTCCCGCAATATAGCCTGCCGGTAAGCGTTCATAACGTGCGCGCAAGATCACTCGGCTCCACCGTCATCGTCGAGGTTACGACTACGTATTCTCGCCGATGTACATATGACGGCATGTCGCCGGCACGGCCCCCCCCCTCAAAAAAACGGCAGTTTTCAACCTGCTCCCGAGCGGGGGCGGAGACCTGTGCGCCGGTGGTGATAATGATCGTGGAAATTGCTTCTGAAGGCGAAAATCGGTTGTCCGAAACGTGTCGGAATCTCAAAATGTAACCCGGTCAACTCTTGATCAGCATTCAGGTCGGGTGGAACTTTGCCCGGCCTCATGAAAAAGGGGTTTTTCTGACGAAGACTAATTAAAAGGAGCGCTTCTTATCTCACCTTTTCTCAAGGTTCCGTATACAAAAAGTTTTTCCATACAAGATTCACTCATGGAAAACATCAGCAGATAGCGGACTTATCCGGACTGAAAGAGTCTTTTCCACAGACAAATTCCCCGCATACCATTGAAAAGCGAAGATTCCGAGACCTCGAAGACACCACACTCATAAAAGGGTCGGACTCCAAATTTCCGCAACGCTCAAGGCATATCAGATCGGCATGCTTTCCGACTTCAACACTCCCTATCTTTTCCTCTAGAAAAAGTGCTTCGGCTCCGCCTAGAGTCGCAAAACGCACCGACAGCCTTGCAGCCTCCTCACATCCAATTCCCTGCCTGATCATCATGTTGTGGAGAAATCTTATCTCCTCGAAAAAATCAAGGTCGCAGTTGCTTGAAAGCCCATCGGTTCCAAGCCCCACCTTACCGCTACCGGATATGAACCTTAAATCCGGTTCCCCCACCTTCAGAAAAACATTGCTTCTAGGACAGAGTACTATACCGAAGTTTTTGCCTCCGATTATTTCAGAATCCTCGGCGTTTGTCCGAACCATGTGGACGGCAGAGACTTTCACATCTTTCCCTCTAATGAAAAGATCTATGTACCGTGCGGGGGTTCCCGCCGAAGGTCTCGCGAAGTCTTCCTTTCCGACAAGCGGAAATATCCTCTGTTCAAATCCGTTCGGGGCATTCCTCAGAAACTCGACTTCATCCTGACTTTCACCTAGATGAAGTCCCACAGTAATTCCGTCTTCTTCCGCGCGCGAAAAAACAGCCTGCAGAAGTTCGGGGGCACAGGAATAGGGAGCATGAGGAAAGGGTCTTTCCTCATAAAGATCCTCTGCAACAAACTCAAGCGAAGAGATTCGAGGCAGAAAACGGTCGAAAAGCTCGACAAACGCAATCACTCTCAGCCCCGATTCCTTAAGTATCTCTTTGCCGTAAAAATCTACAGACGATACTTCCCCGACTGTGGTAACTCCGCTACGAACCACTCGCGAAACTCCCTCTCTCATTGAATTCAATACAGAATCAGGGTCTACGCTTTGCATCTTGAGGTTGATCATTCGTTCAAGCCACCCCGTGAAATCTTCAAAGCCGCCAAGTTTTCCTTCTGTCCAACTGAGTTCAAGATGGGTGTGGGCGTTTACAAATCCGGGAAGAATCACTGATCCCGGATTTTCAATTCTACACAGACCCGGATGCGTCTTACCGATTTGCTTTATGGTCCCGACAGAGACTATGCGTCCACCTTCCACAACCACCGCACCATCACGAATCGGATCCGAACTGATCGGAAGCACCACATCCGCGGTCAAAAGCAGTCTTTTCATACGGGAAGAATCCGAGGAGTCAGGCTTCAATTACCGGAAATTCTTTCAGTCTGCGGAGAATATCCGGACTTAAAACTCCCGTGAACACCTCCTCCGCCTCCCCCCGCATCGTGATTGACCAATCCCGACCCACCGTTATATAGAGATTTCCTCCAGGCATACTTATCCGCATGTTTCTCTGCGTAAGACCCGACCTCACGCACGCAGCCGCAACGGCGCACGAACTGCTGCCGGAGGCAAGAGTATAACCCGCTCCTCTCTCCCATATGAGAATGCTCACCTCGCTATCGGAAACAACCCTAGCGAACTGAACATTTGTTCTGTTGGGAAAAACCGGATGGTTCTCTATTTCCGGACCGATTTCTCTTATTAGTTCTTCATCAAGTTCGTCTGCAAAAACAACGCAGTGCGGATTTCCGACGGAGACGGCAGTGAACTTGATCTCGCGCTGCTCCAGACGAAGTTTCTCTTCAACAGCCTCCTGGTTTTCCGACTCGACCGGTATCTCGCGCGGGCAAAAAGTCGCTTTCCCCATATCGACCGTAACCATGCGCACCCTATCCCCTTCTGTTTCCACCTTCGCCGTCACAAGACCCCCAAGAGTCTTTATCGAGAAGACTTTTTTCCTAGTATAACCTTTTTCATACAGATACTTAGCGAAAATTCTAAGACCGTTGCCGCTCTTCTCCGCCTCGCTTCCATCGGGATTCAGTATCCTCAGCCCGAAATCCGCTTCGTTCGAGCGGACTAAAAGGAGTATCCCGTCAGAACCTATGCCGTAATTTCTGTGACACAGAACCCCGACAGAATCTGCACTAATGGTAAAATCCAGAGCCTCGGCATCCATAACCACATAATCATTGCCTAAACCGTGAGACTTTACGAAATGGTTTTTCACTCTTTACTGTTTCTGGGCGGGAAAATACTTCGCGGGTAAAGACTAATCTTCCAGAATGAATGTGATCCTTACGTGCGCCCTGTACTCGGTTATCTCCCCGTTTTCTATGTGAGCATTCATTTTCGTCACTTCAAGACCTGTAAGTCCTCTTATGGTCTTATTAGCCCTGTCAAGAGCCTCTCTCACCGCCGCATCCCATGACTCCTCAGACGATCCTATAACTTCCGTTACTCTTGCTACTGCCATTTAAGTATTCCTCCTGAACTAGATTTCTCAGATATACCGTTCTGTATTATAACGCTATCTCAAGTTCTTTGTAAACATTCCAGATACAAAGCACCCGGTTACTCGAACCTGTGCTGCCCCGGAAAGAAATACCCGACTGCGAACGTCACAACCACTATGCAGAAACAGCCCACGGCGAAAAGAGCGGCCCTTCTCCCCTTCCATCCGAGCGAAAGACGTCCGTTTATAAGAAAAGCGTAGAGAATCCAAGTGACCGTCGACCATGTCTCCTTAGCTCCCCATATCCACTCATCGTTCCATATTTCCTTTGCCAGAATAAAACCCATTACCAAACTTGCCGTCAGAAGCGGAAAACCCAGTAGTAGACTGAGGTGATTTATTCTGTCAAGCATGGTCAGGGATGGAAGCCTTCCGAGGCGGCTTCCGGTTTTCTTCGCCTTAAGTCTGTTCTCATGGAATATATAGACCGCGCCGGCGATAAAGGATATGGCGAAAAAAGCCTCTCCTAGAAAAATAGAAAAGACATGTGCCAGTATCCACGGGTTGCTGAGAGTAGGATCGGGAGTGATCATCCCATGGGGAATAATCAGATACGGCACGGTTCCGATAAATGCGACGGGAAGCGCAAACGCGCCCAGCACGGGGGTTCTAAACCGCAACTGAGAAGCGAGGTAAACAAGCGCCACAAGCCAAGAGAAAATAAAAAGAGACCTTGACGCGCTGCCGGCAAGCACTTCTCCACGCACGAGAAAACTCACCAGCAACGCTGTGTGAAGTAAAGACCCCGCGATGCAGAAGTAGATTCCCGCTCGGGAAATTTTCCTTTTCTGCGACCACAGGTAGGTTCCGTAAAAAAGCGAAGAGACAACATAAGAGGCGGAAATCGCATATATAACCTTCATCAGGGGTAATATTTTATTGCTTCCCCCATTCAAATACAAACTCGAAAATGAGTTATCCGGATGATATGTTCTTCAGACTTTCAGCCTGGAAATGTGCTGCCAAGGGTTCTACAAGAGAGTCTATCTCTCCTTCTAAAACTGTCTCTATCCTGTGAAGCGTAAGTCCTATCCTGTGATCCGTTATCCTTCCTTGGGGAAAATTGTAGGTTCTTATTTTTTCGCTTCTGTCTCCACTTCCGACTTGATCTTTTCTGGTCCGTGAGATACGGCTTTCGCGCTTGCGCTGCTCAATCTCGTAAAGTTTGGAGCGGAGCATGGCCATGGCATGAGACCTGTTCTTCTGTTGTGAGCGGTCATCCTGGCACTGGACCACAATCCCCGTCGGTATGTGCGTTATTCTTATGGCCGAGTCCGTTTTGTTCACATGCTGTCCGCCGGGTCCAGAGGACCTGTAGGTGTCCACCTTGAGTTCCTTCTCTTCTATATGCAGGTCGATCTCGTCCGCTTCAGGAAGTACCGCCACTGTAGCGGTGGAGGTATGTATTCTGCCTCCGGCCTCCGTTGAAGGAATCCTCTGGACCCTGTGAACCCCGCTTTCGTACTGTAGTTTGCCGTAGACGTCCCGCCCCTTGATTTTCGCCACAAGTTCCTTGACCCCTCCGATTCCAGTCTCGTTCACAGTTATCATCTCAATCTTCCAGCGGCGGTTTTCGCAATATCTCGTATACATTCGAAAAAGGTCCGCAGCAAACAACGCCGCCTCGTCTCCCCCGGCTCCGGCCCGTATTTCAAGGAAAACATTTTTTCCTATGTTCGGGTCCTTTGGAAGAAGAAGTTCCTTGAGTTTCTCTTCAAGAGTTCTTTTTTCTTCTGAAAGAGCATTGATCTCCTCCCGCGCCAGAGGCGCGAGATCCGAATCTTGAAGCAGCTCGTAGTTTTCCTCAATGTCCTTGACGACATCCTTGATACGCCTGTATACGGATACCAAGTCTTCAAGCTCGGAGCGTTCCTTGAAATACTCTATTCTCTGCTTTGAAGAAATACCGGGGTCGGCGAGATTGCTGTCAAGCGCGGTGAACCTGCGCTCAATCTTCTCGAGTTTTGCCGATAAGGCGCTGTCTTCCGTGGTGTTTACCTGCATGGTACAAGATTATACGTAAAACAGCAGGATTTTTTTAAGAGACGACTCCGCTGTCCGCAAGTAACCGTTCGGTCAAGGTGTGATGGATGAGCGTTTTCAGCGGTTGAGAATTCCATTGTGATGGGTGGGTATATGATCGCATGTTTGCCGCTGTTTCAGTTCATATCGAAGCAGTTTGAAAGTCGGACCTTTTGATTCTGACTGAATCCAGTACCGGGTATCAAGGAATATCCGGCCTTTGGACATAATAATCCATTCTTAAGCACTCGGTCAAAAGGTGATAAGTGGACTCGTTGTCTTGGAATACTCCAGCACATAGAAACCGACAACTTTTTTTATGTGAGGGCCGGTAATCTCTGACAACGCTCTAACCCGTGCCGGTGTCGGACTCACATCTACTGAAGAAAACCGGTCTCCAAGAATCGCTGCAATGTAAAACCTCAGAATATCTTCACAGTCTCATCTGTCCTTGACTTAGGTAGGGGGGGGGTAGAATCAAAGATGTGAAAGACCCTACTAAAATCCCACATTGTCAAAGGAGGTTGTGTTATGAAGTTACGTAATTTCTTAGTTTTGTTGTTTCTGCTCGGCGGAGCGGTTTTCCTTGCTGCCTGTGAAGGGGATATGGGGCCGGCAGGCCCGAAGGGGGAAACAGGTCCGGCAGGTAAAGACGGGGCGAAAGGAGATAAGGGGGATAAAGGAGACTCGGGAACACAGGGAGCGGCGGGCCCGCAGGGAGATCAGGGAAAATCCTTCGGTGACCCCAGATGCGACGTGAGCAACGGTATAAATGCTCTGCCCGGTGTCGACAATGATATCACGGGGACTGCGGATGACGATGTCATATGCGGAAATCAGTACGTTAACACGATTACCGGCGGAGCTGGAGATGATACTGTTTACGGTGGTGCCGGAAACGACACGCTAACCGGCGGCACCGGTACGGATACGATATACGGTGAAGATGGAGATGACAATCTTGAGGCTCAGGTTTCAGGTACCGATACGGAAACTACCGATGACATCCTCCATGGCGGAAATGGAGAGGATGTACTCTGGGCCAATAACGGCAATAATACCCTGCATGGCGGAGACGGCATTGATTACATCCGGGGAATGGGCGGCGATGATACGGTCAACGGCGATGCGGGGCGGGACATTCTCCATGGCGGCGAAGGCAATGATACGCTCAACGGTGGAGACGGGGCAGATATATTTTATCTCGTTAACAGTAAAGGCAACGACACCTTTAACGGCGGCCCCCCGATAGGAACTGCTGTCAGGAATGGTCGGCAAACTGGTGATGCTATAATCCTCGAGAGCCTTTTTACTGATAGTTCCCGCAACGGAATACAGGCCGTGAAGGATGGTTTTATCCGTTCCGCACAAAATAATACAGCTGGAACCGTTGATCTTGCCGCGGGGACTTTTGACGCCGGTGGTCATGGAGGAGGATCGATTACATTTACAGGTATTGAGAACCTTTTCGGTGGATACGGAAATGATACTCTTAACGGAGACAACCTGGGAAATTATTTAGACGGGTTGCCCGGGAACGATACCCTTGACGGAAGAGGCGGAAATGATCTGATCGACGGACAAGCCGGTGCCGATACTCTTACGGGCGGTGCCGGTGCCGACACCTTTCAAATCAGGTACGCGCACAAAAGCAACAAGGATAATATTAAAGACTTTAACGCCTCTCAGAACGATATACTTCAGTTCAAAGGTTTTCCAAACGGGTCTACGGTGACAGGGTCGGGTCGCACGATCACTATAGGATCAGACAATTTATTTGATGTGCAGGATGACGCCGCAGGAAATTCAATCCGTACGTCAACCCTATATAAATTCGTGGACTGAGTTCAATCGGTTCCGGTGAAGTTGTTTCCCCGAAAGGAACAACTTATATTCAGTAAGTTCCGTTCGGAAAATCCGGGTCTCAAGAAATTGAGGCCCGGATTTTATTTCTGCAGTGAAATGTTTGAGGAAAAGCATAGAGCTCTACTTTTGCAATACATGAAGAGTTATCACAAGCCTGTGCTGTTTGGATAATCATCATGACCAAGGAGAGGCATTTACGCTGTTCGATGAGAAAGATGATCACGTATATTATATGGCGCGAACAAATTTTTCTCACTTCCTCCGAGAAGATCGGAAAAACTCGCAAAACCTGTACAGTAGATGCAGGCTGTTCTACACGTCAAGATTACGCCGGCAGACCCAGTTTCCTTGCCGAGGCTTCTTATCCCGAGTCCGAATCACGATCTGAACATCCCGAAACCACACTACCAACCGACAGTTGCAAAGTCTCCATCACGACAACTTAATGTTCCCGATGTCTCACCAAAATTGGATACCGGGATTAATTTGAGCGTGGAGGTGAGTTTTCGGCTGAAAACGACACTTGCAATAATAACTTTCCAAGATAAACTTATACTTGCTATGGAATCATTGGAAATTCTTGAGAGAAAGATCAGAGAGTTTGCCGATAAAAACGCCCTGATTACAGAAGAGCGCTCTAGGCTTGTCGAAGAGGTTGAAATACTCAAAAAGACCGTCAGAACACTTGAAGAGGAAAAACAACAGTTAAAAACTCGTGTTGATAACATAATAAGCGTAATCGAACAACATCTCGGCCAAAAACCGGCATGAAAAACAGAGTGAATGTGGTTTTTCTCGGCAAAGAGTATTCTATCGTCACGGATGCCGACAAAGAGTATGTTGTGAAAATAGTGGATTACCTTGAACAGAAATTCAATAAAACGGTGGCGGTGGGAACACCGATAACAATTTCCACTCCCGTTCTTCTGACATCTCTTGAGATCGTTGATGATTTCTTCGCACTGCAGAGGAAATTTGATGAATTCAAGAGAAACACCGAAAACAAGACTGAAGAACTGGTCAAGTTGCTCGAATCATCCGGAGACAGCACGCCCAAGAAGTTCATCCTCACTGAAGAAATTGGGCAGGACCCTTTCAGTTCAAGAGGAAAAAGTTACTGACTCCGACGAAAGTTACGCCTCATCAGCAGGCAGTTCTCCAAATTATGACTTGGAGAGATCAGTCTTTGAAAAGGAAGAGCTGAGAAAACGCCTTCTTACGAGAAGAACAGAACTTTCTCAATCCGACCGGCGGACGAAATCAGCACTCATTCTTGATGCGCTTTTAAGGGCAGATGCCTTTGCCGATTCATCAAATGTCGCCGCATATTTACCCGTAAACGGAGAAGTCGACACTCTCGGAATATTCCGCAAATGTCTTGAGATGGGGAAAAAAGTCTTTTTCCCGAAAATAATGGGGGGCGATATGGTTTTTCTGAGAACGCGGGACCTCGGAGAACTTATCCCGGGACCGTTCAACATCCCCGAACCTCCTGCAGACTCAGAAAAGGCGGACCGTATAGACCTTGCGTTGGTGCCTGGACTGGTTTTTGATCTCTGCGGAAACAGAATTGGATACGGAAAAGGATTTTACGACATATTTCTAAAGAACTTTCCCAGGCAATCATCTTTCGGGCTCGCCTACAGATTCCAAGTGCTCGGAAGGATTCCGACGCTCAATACCGATATGAAAATGGGATATATAGTCACCGAAGAGGGAACCATAAACTGCCTTGGAAAACAAGGAGACTGAAAATGCAAGAACTGCAACCGATACTACTGTTTTTGATGCTGTTTGCGCTGGGATTCGTCACCCATGTGTTGTACAGGAAGATTATGGACGGGAAAACAATCTCAAAAAGCGAGAAGAAATCCCGTTTCATAATTGAAGAAGCGGAAAAAGAAGCTGCGGAGATAAGAACTAGGGCGGACAACAGAGCGAAAAAGTTGATAAAGGATAAAAACTCCAAACTGCAGAAAATGATCAGCGACAAACGCAGAGAAATTTCTTTTACCGAGAAAAAACTCACCGCAAAGGAGCAAAGTCTAGACAAAAAACTTGAGGATGCGGAGAAAATGGAGGCTGAGGTCGAAAGAAAGAATTCCGCCGCGGAGGAAAAACAGAAGGCTCTTGACGAAAAAATGGAGGAGATAAAGGAAAGAATAGAGGAAGTGTCCGAGTTTAGCCGTGAGGAAGCAAAGGCGGAACTTGTAAATCTTGTCGAGGATGAAGCAAAACATGAAGCGGCGAAAAAACTCAAACATATAGAAGAAGAATGCGCTGCGCATGCCGAACAGAAGGCAAAAAACATCATATCTCTTGCCATTCAGCGATATTCCGGAACTTATACAAGCGAAAAAACCGTTTCGGTAGTGAATCTTCCAAGCGACGACGTAAAGGGAAGAATAATCGGACGTGAAGGACGAAATATCAGGTCTATAGAACTTCGCACCGGAGTTGACATCATAATCGACGATACACCTGAGACAGTCGTACTCTCCTGCTTCAACCCGATCAGAAGGGAAATTGCGAAAATCTCGCTTGAGAGACTGATAGATGACGGCAGAATTCATCCGGCGAGGGTTGAAGAAGTGGTTACCGAAGTTGAAAAGGAAATGGAACAGGAAATAAAAAAAGAGGGTGAAAAGGCACTTTTCGACCTCGGTATAGGTGGCATGCATCCAGATCTGATAAACAAACTCGGGATGCTCAAGTACAGAACCAGTTACTCGCAGAACGTGCTTAACCATTCAATAGAGGTCGGATTTATCTGCGGAATTCTGGCCTCTGAAGTCGGCTACAACGAAAAACTCGCAAAAAGAGCCGGATTGCTCCACGATATAGGGAAGGCGGTCGACCATGAGGTTGAAGGGTCACATGTGGATATAGGAGCCAATATCGTAAAGAAATACGGAGAGCCACCTGAAATTGTCGATGCGCTTGAAAAAACCCACGACCCACACCCTCAAGGGATACTACCTCTGCTTGTTCAGGCCGCAGATGCCATCTCAGCAGCAAGACCTGGAGCAAGACGTGAAACCTACGAAAACTACGTGAAGAGAATTGAGAGCATAGAAAGTATTGCAGGTTCCTTTCCGGGAGTAGCGAGATGCTACGCCATCCAGGCAGGAAGAGAGGTAAGGGTAATAGTGGAAAGCGGGCAGGTAAGCGACGAGCAGGGAGCGCTTCTTTCCCATGAGATAGCTAAGAAGATAGAAAAAGAGGTCGTTTATCCGGGCCAGATAAAAATTATGGTGATAAGGGAAAGCAGAGCTACGGCCTACGCTTCCTGAAATCTTGAAATAGAACCGCGGGGTTTGTGGTATATTAGACCAAATTTAAAAGGCATCTGCCCTGCGTTTGAAAATCCGAAAAGAGAAGGAGAATTTAATGCCGGAGAAAGTAATAAACGAAAAGGCTCAGAAAACGCTTGAGCGGTTCAACGGGGAAGCGCTTGACTTCATGCTTGAGAACCAGAACAGAATAACTTGCGCGATCGTTTACGCATTGTCTCATCTGAACCAGCCGCTCATAGCCGGATACCAGCGTTATTTTAACTTGAATGTGACCCAGAAATACGATTCAAAGGCTGTATTCGCTCATAACCCGGACCTTCCGGATTTTCTATGCGCTTATTTCATTCTGGAAAGAAATCCCGATAAAGCCGACAACAGGCAAATCATTGAAGATTCAAAGATATATGTCAACAACTTCCTTGAATTCAATATGGAAATACTCTCCGGGATCTCCTGTTTCGCTTTCGATATAAAAAGCGGCGAAGTGATTGAAAGAACTGACAGAGGGAACAAAGAAAGTCTGGAGGCTATGGAATTTCTCAATATTTAGCCCAAGTTTACCATAGCAAAAAAATAATCGCTAAATATCAGTGAGTTAGGTGCCGTAAAAAAATCGTGCGGCGCTATATTTTGTCACGGGAACTATTTTACTGCGTCGCATCAGGTGGAGTGGTAGTTGCCCTTTCGGGTTCTGGTACGGAGAATGAATATGGAAAGGAAAAATAAACGCGGAAAAACTATTGAGACTGTGAGAGTATCAATAGAAAGATCGTTAAAAATAAACCGACTGTCAGGAATGCATCTGTTTTTCTGAAGGAACAGGTTGAAAATCTTCAGGATCAGGTTCGACACCTCGAATCCGGTGTCATAATGTTGAATCAGGGGCTTTTCCACCCCTGTTTCACGCCGTCTGCGGACTGTGAACTCTCCTTCCCGCGCAGTACTCCCTGAATTTCTCCACCCCCGGGATGTTCAAAACCCGGGTCAAGTTGTAGGTCAGCGTCATCAGACTGAACTCGCCCCTGCACTTCTCAAAACCCCGTATCGGAAACTGATGAAATCCGTTTCCAACCTTCAATGTCCCGAACAGATGTCCCCCCCCCTGCTTCCTGAGCAGCCCCACGTCTTCGTCCACCGTCGATACCTGAGTGTCACCGCTTCTCTCCATGCGGTCCTCAGTCTCCCGATTCTCCTTCCGACACTTCTTCAACTTCTCCATCTTCTCCCTCAACACCTTGTCGTTGCCCGTATCCTGTCTTCCCGCCTTCTCATCAGCGGCGTCGGACTCTTCAAGTTCCCGCTGATACTCTTCTGTCCTGCTCTCTATATTCTCCAATTCCCTGTCTATATACCCTCCGGTACGTATGCCTGCCCTGCTCGCGTCCGCAGAGAAGAAAAAGAACCGTCGACCGCCGCCTCATCCCCGCCGAACAGGGATAACTCGCTGCACAGCGGAACAAAATCCCTGTTGACATTCCGCAGTTGCGCCGCATGGTTCCTGCGGAAATCAGCAATGCTCCTGCAGGAAGGCCGCATCACTTCAAGATTCCTTCCGGTCTCTGCTTCAAGTTTGCGGCTGCTGCGTATGCCGTTCTGATATCCATAGAGATAAAGCTTCAGCATGGCCCACGGATTATATGGAGGCTGCCCTGCTGTGGTGCCGGCCTCTGTATGCTTGAATCCCATGGAAGCCGGATCAAGAGTGTCGACATAGGCATCAAGCGCCCGAACCCGGTGGTTCTCTCCCGCATAGTCCTCCACTCTCTCGGGCAGAAGCAGTGTTTGTCCTCGGTCAAGTGCGGGTTTGTATCGGCGTAGGTTCATTGCGTATTCCACCTCGGTATCGAGAATGGTGTAATTGTACCTCGGGAAAGAAGTGCTGCCGACTCCTGACTGCCTTTAATGGGCGCAAAGATAATTATGCCGCTTCAGATAGTATCGGCCGAGGGGTGAAGGATAGAGACAAATCAGATTCTGTAAAAACATCTCTGTTCCGAGATCTACACTTAAGAATGCAGAACCTCAGAATATCTTCACAGCCTTAACTAACTCTTCAAAAAGAGTGCTTGACTTCATATGGGGGGGGGTAGAATTGGATTTGTATTGCCGTAGAGGCATATCTTAGGAGGTTCTGTTATGAAGAGGAGAGATTGTGTTATGAAATTACGTAATTTCTTAGTGATGTTGTTTCTGCTCGGCGGAGCGGTTTTCTTTGCCGCCTGTGAAGGAGAGATGGGGCCTGCAGGCCCGAAGGGAGATAAAGGAGACCCGGGAACACCGGGAGCGGCGGGGGATAAGGGGGATAAGGGAGACCCCGGAGCAGGACAGACAGGCCCTGCAGGTCCGAAAGGCGACCCCGGAGCAGCAGGCCAGAAAGGAGATCAGGGAAAGTCCTTCGGTGACCCCAGATGCGACGTGAGCAACGGTATAAATGCACTGCCCGGTATCTCCAACGATATCACGGGGACTGCGGATGACGATGTCATATGCGGAAATCAGTACAAAAACACGATTAATGCCGGCGCCGGCGATGATACTGTCTACGCCGGTGCCGGAAACGACACGATATCCGGCGGCGCCGGCGATGATACCATCAACGGCGATGCGGGAAACGACAAGATAGTCGGCGGCGCCGGCACGGATACGATATATGGTGAAGACGGAAATGACCACATTGATGCTCATCTTGACGGCGACCTCACGGCAACTACCGACGATGTCATCCATGGCGGAGACGGAGATGATACAATCTGGGCCACCGCCGGCGCCAACACCATCCATGGCGGAGACGGTGCTGATTATATCCGGGGAGCAGGCGGCGATGATACCATCAACGGCGATGCGGGAAACGACGCAATCAATGGAGGTGCCGGCAATGATACGCTCAACGGTGGAGACGGTGGAGATGTTTTTTTTCTGACCGAACCGGGCAATGACAGCTTCAACGGCGGCGCCCCGACAGGGACTGCTCGTCGTGATTCTAGAAATGATATTCTGGTCACAGGTAGTATTCCTGCTGTAAATGTGATAATGCCGAACTTGAAGGCTGGTCGAGGAGCCGCCAACTCACCGGCGGGAACAGGTGTAACCCTTGATCTTTCCACGGGGTCTTTCGACGGCAGTACTCATGGTTGGGGAATGTCCACATTTGAAGGTATTGAGAATGCTTCCGGCGGTAACGCCAATGATACCATCAGCGGAGATGCTCTGGGAAATGACCTTTACGGGCTGAATGGAAACGATACGCTTGACGGAAAAGCCGGAAATGACCTGCTGGGCGGAGGGAATGGTAATGATACTCTTATAGGTGGTGCCGGTGCCGACACTCTTTACGGCCAGGCCGGCGCCGACATCTTCGTCCTTGAATACGAGCACAGAAATGAGAAGGACGCTATCAGGGACTTCAATGCGGGACAGAACGACAAGATCCGCTTCAAGGGTTTCCCCCAAGGAGCCAAAACGTTCGGCGGAACCGGCACCGTTAATATTTCCGTTATCGTAGCAGGAACCACTACTTTCGATGATGTTGTTCAGTTGCAGTCATCCGGTGTAGCAGATACAATCCGCACTACAGCGGCCCGATATGAATTCGTGGACTGAATTCAATCGGTTCCCGTGAAGTTGTTTCTCTATAGAGAAACAACTTCAATGTTCAGCAGGTTCTGTTTGTTCTTCTTCAGATCAACCCGGGTTCCGAAAGATCGGAGCCCGGGTTTTCTGCAGAGAACAGACACCATATCCGACCCGTGTATATCCCCTATACCTTGCATACATCACCCATAAGCCTTTTACATTGCGACAAAACATTTTTCCGTTGAATGTCGGACGCCATGAAAGAGCGTGTTGTGGAGATCATTCAGCCGGAATCATTTCCGCATTCGATAATATCCCGTCCGAAACCGAATCCGAGTTCAACTCATGTGAAACATATAACAAATCTGCAGTTCCGTCTTTGACGATAAGGCAAATATAATTACCGTTGCCATGGAAAAGTTTGATCTTACGGTTGCAGGATCAGGTCCCGGCGGATACATAGCAGCCGTAAGAGCCGCGCAGATGGGAATGAAAACCACGGTGGTGGAGCGGGATAAACCCGAGTGTTGCACTTCGAAGTGTAACGGGCGATGCAGAACCTCAGAATATCTTCACAGCCTCTATTGCCAAAAGGCAGGAAGTATATTATGGCACTACTTTCAGCGTTCAGGATTCAAAAATGATTGTATATCGACGAGATAGAGATCTCATATGTACGAAAAAAGCCGAATTCAGCCCTGTTTTAGCAGATTTCGGGTAAACTTGGGTCACGGTTCAGCACGCGACCTATGTACATGTCCGATTAACATAACCAAATGAATCAGGTTGCCAAAAACAACCACGGATAAAAGACGAAATACTACGAAAAACTGCACTCGAAAACATACAGATTCTTCCCGTGAGTTAAGATTAGAGACGTTTCAGTGAATCAAGAAAAGCCCCGAGTGGGTTCTCGGACCCTTCGAATCTGTCTTTGAAAGTTCCTCCGTTTTCGAGTTTCAGCACTCCCCTGGGACATACCGCAGAGCAGACGCCGCATCCCACGCAGGACGCTCTAACTATATTCTCTCCCTTCTGAGCGTAGGCTCTCACATCTATTCCCATCTCGCAGTATGTGGAGCAGTTGCCGCACGACATGCACTGGTCCCCGTTTGCGGTAATTCTAAACCTTGACAAGTATCTCTGGAAAATCCCGAGAACCGCGGCCATAGGGCAGCCGAACCGGCACCATACTCTGCTTCCCATCAGAGGATAAAAACCGACACCTATCACTCCGGAGAAAACGGCTCCGATGTAAAATCCATACCATTTCTTAAGAGACAAGGAAGCCTCTCCGAAGACCGCTCCGGAAGTAGCGGAATTCACCCACAGAAAAACGGTGGTGACCACTACGAATACAAGCACCGAGTGTACGAGCCAGCGTTCAATACGCCACGCCTTAACGGACTTATCGGAAAGTTGTCTCCAACCATCTCCCAAGGTCTCGGCAAGACCTCCGCATCCGCACACCCATGAGCAATACCATCTCTTGCCGAAATAGTAGGTGAGTATCGGAGTCGCCACGAAGGACAGGACCGCTCCCCAGAAAATGAGAAATATTCCGAGCCCGCCCGGATGATTTACGAAATAACTGAAAGTTTCGGGGAACAGGTAATCGTACTTGAGCGGCCAGAAATAACTGAGATAAAACTCCGGCTGGTTGAAAAGCTTGAGTACATTGGGAATCAGAAATGCAAACCCCAGTTGAAAGACCATAACCGATACAGTCCTTATTATCTGGTAGCGGTTATTCCTGTACTTCATAAACATTCTCGCTCCGAAAACAAAGACCGCGAGCGTGTAGACGAAACTGTAAAAAAACCACCGGTCCGCGGGAGACCCCGAAAGAGCCAGCGCAAGAGGGTTCACAATATCTATTCCTCCGGCCAGGTACTGCGGATACCAGTAAAGCGCTATGTAGAAACCGGTAAACACCACACCAACAAGCCATCCCAGCGCTCCGCGGGAAGTTATCCCTCGAAAATAAATGCCGTCATGCTTGATTCCGGGAACCGTGCCTGCAAAACTCAGATAAAAATAGGAAACGCTACCGAAGAAAACAGGGATGACGACCAATAAAAATCCCGTCCATGTACCCCCGGGAGGCATTCCCGTTGACTGCAGAATGAACATAAGCGCGCCGAAGCCGAAAAGAGCAAGGGAAAATTTTTCACCCGCTCCGAGAGACTCGCCGGGAACTTTTTCCGGCTCTTCAAAGCCCCTGGATTCCTCGTCGTAATCATAATCCAAGACACGCTGGTCCATCAGGCCACTTGTTTCCTTATCTCGTTTATTATTTCCCTTTCGGATTTCTGAGAGAACTCAGAATCGAAATTCGCGTCCCCGAGATTTTCGAGCACATAACTAAGAGATCTTTTTTCCGCTACCCATTTCTCGCAAACCCTGTGCCTATAACGAACTCCCATGACATTCACGCCGAGCAGTCTCCCATGCCTGTCCGTAACGATTCTTACCGAACGTCTGCGGTCCGGATGCTCCCAGTAAAAACTACGCTCATTTTCTGAAGCGACGGCTTTGACCGTACCGTAGGTCTGATACTCAAGATCAAAAAACTTAGCTGAATTGTACCAGATGCCGGGTTCGTATACTCTCTGTTTACCAGACATAACCTCTCCCGCCGCCGCTCCCTGCTCCTTGCCCGTGTACCATACCTGCTGGATCAGATTACGCTGTCGCCCCGGAATGACCATCTCCGCACAGTCCCCGGCGGCAAACACTTCAGGAACCGAGGTTGCAAAACTCCGGTCAACGAGAACTCCCTTCGCGGTCTCTATACCGCTTGCCTGCGCAAGGGCTATATTGGGGCTTACGCCCGCAGTGAGTCCAACCAACTGAGATTCAATAAACTCCCCTTCTCCCGTTATAACCCCGCAGACCCTTCCCGACTCATTCCCCACTATCTCCCTGAGTTCCGTGCGAAGCCTGAGGTCGACCCCCTGTTCCATTATCACCCGGTTTACCATCTGCGACTCTTCAGCAGGAAGGACATTCGCCCAGTAGGACGACTCTCTCACCAGGAAAGTAACGCGGATATTGCGTGAGTGAAGAATTTCGGCAAGTTCAATTCCTATGAGCCCGCCGCCGACTATTACGGCGTTTTCCGCGTTCTTTACGTTTTCATAAAGAAGCCTCAGGTCCATCAGGTTGTAAAAACCCTGTACGCCCTGGAAATCCTGCCCCGGCCATCCGAACTTGTCGGGCTTCGATCCCGTGGCCAGAAGCAGTTTGTCATACGCGACGGGACCGGTATTACGCATCAGAAGTTCTTTACTCTCAGTATCTATACCCGTGACCCAGTCGCGGATAAGATCAATGCGTTTTCTGTTCCAGAACCCGTCCTCGTACGGCTTTGTGTCCTGATAACTCATGTGGCCCATGAATATATACATAAGTGCAGGTCGGGAGTAGTGAAACGAAGACTCGCCGGAAATCATTACGATTTCCCAGTCCGGTTGCAGACGGCGAACAGCAAGCGCCGCAGAAACCCCAGTTATGCCATTTCCGACTACAACCGCACGCATTAGCGGCTTTCCTCCTCGGAGTGAACAACTTTTCTCTGTCCGCCTCCGAACAGATTTTATTCTTCGAACCGAGACATCTGGTCAGGGTTGTTTTCAAGAAATGCCTGAAGATGCCTGTCGGAATAAGAACCTTTCGGATAATACTTGTCATAGAAATCCAAGTCTATGTGCATCGCCTGGAACACAAGTCTCATATACATGGGGTCCACGAAGGCGGGAAATCTGCCGTAAGTATCGTAAATGTAGTTCGCCACATCCTTGACGATCCGTATGGTGGTATCGGTGGGTCTCGGAGCTTTCATCAGATGCCTGTCGGGTTCCGTGTAGGGAAAAGGCTTTTCAGGTTCCCACGCCTTCCATTTGTGGGCGAGGAAGGCGTCTATAGCGGCATCCATATTCTCATAGTACGGAGGGCAGTAGGCTTGGAAGACTCCGTCTTTTCCTACGGGAACGGTCGGAGGAGGATCGATTGAGCCCTTCTTGGGTTGAATGAACCGGAATCCGAGCCCTTTGAAAAGTTCCGGTACGGCACCCATGGCGAACCTGGGAATAAATCCCGTAAACGCCCATCCCGCAAGCCCCAGAGGCTGCAGAGCCAGCGCCATGTTCTGCGTGATGAACGCCTGTTCGACATTAAGTCCGGTAAGTATCCTCACCTCAAGGTCAAAGAGTGAAAGTTTAACCGCATCTTTAAGTCTCCCTTTCTCTACCCATTTCTCAACCCCCGCCGGCTTGCCGGTAAGATCATCTATTATGGTGAATCCGTAAGTGTGACTGCAGTAAAGAGTAAGCAGATTCAGATACTCTTCCGTAACGTCGGTAACGGGAACAAAAAGCGTGGTGCCCGGTTTATTCGCATTCCACTGGTTAAACTCGAAAAGTCCCGGCATCTTGTCGGGCATGTCCGCTCTTCCGTCTTCAAGTTTGTTAAGGCTTTCTCTGTAAAGCTCAAGAACCCTGGCCATTTTCTCTTCCCTGGAGAGACTGAAAAACAGGTCAAGTTCGTGAGCCCGGGGCAACATGTTTTTCACGTCCACATGGTAAAGCCCGTCGTCGTTCGTGAAGAAAAGCTCCGTTCCGTGATTATTGCATGCTGAAGGCCAAGTTCTTCCTGTCCACTGACAGAGAAGATCTATTCCGTTTTCCGGAGGCAGGTCCGCAAGGCAAAGCCCCGTAAGTCCTGTTCCGGCCCAGACCAGAAGCGCTTCTTCAATTTCGCTCAACGGTACCGGTTCATAGGAAGACTTGAATTCCAGGGTGCTGTCTTTGAGTTCCATTCCCAGGCCGAATCTTCTTGAGCGGCGATTAAAAATGGAGTCAAAAAGCGGATACCGCAGCGCATCTTCGATTCTTTTATCCAGGACAAGTCCTTCCGTTTCACCGTTTTTCATCAGTTCGCGTCTCCTTGAAATTCAACTTGCTTGATTATACATGGAATCAGATACTTTTTCCGCCCTGAAAGCCCCTTGCCCAGGATACGAGCATCTCAAGCGCAAGCCGACTGCATTTCGGGCGGGTTATCAACATCTCTTTTCCCACAATATCTCTCAGGTAATCGGAATCAAGCTGCTCCACATCGCCTACAGTTCTCCCCTTCACATGCTCGGTAAGAAGCGAAGTGGCGGCCTGGCTTATTATGCAGCCCTTTCCATCAAAACCGATGTTCTCTATTATGTTCCGGTCTCCTATGTCTATGTAGATGTTTATTGCGTCTCCGCAGTAGGGATTTCCACCCCTTATTACTACAGAAGGAGTATTAAGCACGCCGAAATTCCGAGGGTTTTCATAATGGTCCATGATCATCTTCATTCTTTCTTCTTCAATCATGAGTCCGCGCTTTGCTTAATCACCTCGCTCTTTATCTTCGCATAGACGGCGCTTAATCCTCTCACTCTCCTTATTCCCAGTTTCTGCGCAAGTCCAAGACGGGTGAGCAGATCCCGGGGAGCCGACTCAATCTCTTCTGCAGTCGCCCCGTCAAAAGCGGACACGAGAATCGACACAAGACCCCGGACTGTAGGGAATTCTCCATGAACATCGGCAAATATTCTCACCACACCGTCATTCACCTCGACCCAGATAAACACGGGCGTTTCGCACTCGTGCACCCTGTTCATATCCCTGTCCCGCCGCTCAAGCAACCTCTGAGGTACATCGGGAAGATCAAACGAATAATCCAGAAGAAGGTCCATGGTCTCCCTATGGCCGGCCTCACTGAACTCTTTTACTATTTCCTCTATGGAAGTCATCTTCCGAAGTCCTACAAATTAAGGAAGGACGCATGCCCGCGCAACAGGGTCCTTTTCCATCAAACATGGAAACCTGCCTACTTTTCTATCGGAGCCCTCACCAAATTTCCCCACTCGGTCCATGAGCCGTCGTAGTTTCTCACGTTGTCAAACCCGAGAAGATAGGTGAGAACAAACCAGGTGTGGGAGGACCTCTCTCCTATCCTGCAGTAGGCTATAACATCCTGGTCCTTTGAAAGACCCTGCCCTTTTTCGTATATCTCGGAAAGTTCATCCGCGGAACGGAAAGTACCGTCGTCGTTCGCAGCCGCAGCCCAAGGAACATTCACAGCTCCGGGAATATGACCTCCGCGAAGCGCTCCTTCCTGAGGATACGCCTCCATGTGAAGCAACTCTCCCGAATACTCCTTAGGAGAACGCACATCCACGAGCGGTCCGTCTGAACTCATGTGCTTCTCTACATCGTCGCGGAAAGCCCTTATAGACTCATCCACGTTCGACACCTTGTAATCAGTTCTGGGTCTCTTCGGAACATCCCTTACAAGTTCTCTGCCTTCATCAACCCATTTTTGCCTGCCTCCATCCATTACAAGGCACTTCCGGTGTCCGAAAATCTTAAAAGTCCAAAAAGCGTAGCATGCCCACCAGTTGTTTCTGTCTCCGTAAAAAACCACGGTGTGATCGTTGGAAATACCTTTCTCAGAAAGCAGGGACTCAAAACCTTCTTTACTCACATAATCCCTTACAATTTGATCCTGAAGCTCGGTCTGCCAGTCGAATTTGACTGAATTCCTTATGTGTCCCACCTCATACAGGAGAATATCCTCATCTGATTCAACTATAACGATATCTGGATCGTCAATATGCTCCTGCACCCATTCAGTACTTACGAGAACATCTGGATTCGCGTAGTCCGCCATAACTAAAAACCTCCATAAGGTCGCATTCAAACAACCTTTTACCGTATTTAGGACAAGTATAAATTACGGATTGAGGTTTTCAAGACAACACAAGCAAGCGGCATTTGTTCCGTGGTCATTTCAGACCACCCGTTTTACTCCGCTCATAAAGGCAGTCTGTCCAGAAAAATTCCGCCACAACCCTTTCCTGTCACCAACATCTCTGACTTTTATCCCACCTCCACATAAGTCGGAGGTTTTCGGCTTCTCTGTAGGTTGTTTGTTCCAACTCCTTGATTTTCCCGCCACCCTTTAACCGAGCGGGTAAATGTTCGGTCAAGGTGTGACGGGCCGGGAAGTTTCAGCGGTTGCGCAACCCGACAGCGTAGTCTCAGTCCTATAAGACCGTACGGATTCCCTCAATCGGAACAGGTCAACCGTCATCGGGCGGAAACAGTCGCTTTTCCACCACATCCGAATGCAGTCGGAATTACAGGCCATGATCCGGGTATGCTCGGCTGTTGTCCCATGCCCGCACCTCGGCTTCCGGATATTTATCTGTACGACGGATGCTCTTCACCCTCCCGTCGGACCTGATCCGATCGAAACCGCGCTTTATAAAACTCCCCGACTGATACCGTACCTGCGCTTACTGTAGATCATCCGGCCGAAAACTCACCTCCAAGCTCAAGAACATCCGAAATCAGTCCTTATCTCCAACTCGGTCAGATATGTGGTCGGGCATCTGTCCTTGACTTAGTAAGGGGGGGGGTAGAATCAGAGTCACGAAAGATCCTACATCGTCAAAGGAGGTTGTATTATGAAATTACGTAATTTCTTAGTGATGTTGTTTCTGCTCGGCGGCGCGGTTTTCTTTGCTGCCTGTGAAGGGGATATGGGTCCGGCGGGTCCGAAAGGAGATAAGGGCGACCCGGGAACACCGGGACCGGCAGGACCTCCAGGAGCACAAGGACCGGCGGGACCCTCGGGCGATGTCTCCGGTGATCCCAGATGCGATGTAAGTAACGGCATAGATTCGACTAAAGGCCAACGGTTGATCCAGGGAACCGGTGGTGACGATGTCATCTGCGGAAATCAATACATCAACGACATTAAAGCCGGAGATGGTGATGATACTGTTTACGGCGCGGGAGGTAATGATCTGCTCTACGGTGAGGGTGGTAATGATACGATCTACGGCGGACCCGGAAATGATACGGTCTACAAACCGGCTGGAAATAGAAATAACAACTTCCACATCACCGACACGGGTGACGATACGTTTATCGGCGGCAGCGGAAAATTTGACAGGCTGATTTTTTCTAATGCTCCTACACCCGGTACTGAAAACCACGCAGACGGACTTTTTATTACAGCGGGGCATACTGTAGACCTCAGCAAGGAAGTCTCTTCGACGCATGCTACGTACGGGAATGATAAAATCACGGGTATCGAGGTTGTTGTCGGCGGTAAGGGTGACGACACTATTATCGGAGATGACGGGGACAATGTTCTATCCGGATGGTTCGGTAGTGACAATCTGAAAGGCGGAGCCGGAGATGATACGATCGAACCCTCTCCTCTTAATTTTTTTAACGGCGTAGCAGGTACAGCAGACGGCAGTGAAGGCAACGATACTCTTGTAGTGTACGGAGGCAAGTATGTAATCGGCGGCAACACCTACACGGTAAACGGCGCCGGGCACAGAGACGCCTTCGATCTTACAGACAGCACTCATACTTCCAATATGTCCAACTTCGAGAACCTTTCAGCCGTACTGATAAGTTATACTGGCGCTCCTCGTATTACATCTGTTACTTTTAAAGGAGACGGCAATGCGAATACTCTCAGAGGAGGAAACGCCGTCGACACTCTTGAAGGTAGAGGAGGGAACGATACTCTGATAGGCGGCAAAGGCGCCGACAACCTTACCGGCGGAGCCGGAAACGACACTTTCCTCATCGGAAAAGCCGACGGCGGTGTGGATATCATTAAGGACTTCACACTGGCGGACGACAAGATTCAGTTCAGCGGCTTCGCGGCGGGGGCCAGAGCGTTGACCAACGCTGCCGGCAAGATTTCCGTAGGAGGAGTTGAAGTTGTTGAGATACAAGTAAGCGGCTCGGCAAACAACGAACTAGCGGGGAATATCATCGGTCAGAACAAGTATGAGTTTGTAGACTGAGTTCATCGTCTTTTCGGTGAAGTTGTTTCCGCAGAAGGAACAACCTCGATATTCAGTGGATTCTGTTTGTTTTTTCGGATGAATCCGGGTTTTCCGCAGTGAGGAGACAGAAAGTCCGCCCGATGAATTTCCCCGATGCCTTTTATATTGCCCCCGACGAGTGAACCCGACAATATAAAACCGGTGCTGGTAGAAACGTTGTCGAGATCCCGACATACACGGGCACGGTCTACCGAGCCTCGGGATGGATACATGTCGGAACCATGCAGGAATGCGGACGCTGCGAACGGTACAGTTAATTCGACAAACCCGAAAAGGACACCAGGATGAAAACGCTTCGCGGGAACTGGAAGCGAATCCTCGACCGCTGAAAACGCTCATCCGTCACACCCCGACCTGAAGGTTGTAAACGAGCAAATATTTCGAAGAGAGAAAAAACCTTGATTTAGTCCCGCTAATTTGGAATATTCTTAGATGGAGTAGGATTTACCAGAAATGGCGAAAGACGAAAAACAAAAAACAGAAACAGTTGGTGGAGAGGTCCCGGTAATCTGGTCTCAGAAAAGAGTTCCCAACATAGAAAAGGGATATAATAAAAACATACCCTTTTACATGATGGGGATTTTTGCGGTACTTATAGTACTTAGCCTGTTTTTCGCCGTTCTCACATCCTGAAGCACACAGGTTTTCCGGGGGATGGACAATGAAACCCCAGAATCACTCCTCACCAATTACAAGGAACCAAAGTTCTCTTAAAGTCGTTTGGCTCGCTCTTGTGCTGGCAATGCTGGCCTATACCTTGGTGGGATTTGTTTTTTCCGGGGCCGTACCTGCAGACCAGAAAGAAAACACGAAAACATTCTTCCTGATCGGCGGAGTTTCTCTGGGGATAATTTCGCTTCTCATATTCAAATTCACTCTGTCACGGAAATCGCTTCGGAAAAAATTTCTCACAACCCAAGGGCAAGAAGAGCAGAAAAGGTTTGATGATCTCTCAAATTCTCTCCTGCTTCCGCATGTGATTCCATGGGGGATAAACGAAAGCATAGTACTTCTCGGGTTCGTTCTTTCGTTTATAAGCAAAAATCCCGTGGATATAGTACCGTTCTCCGCACTGGGAGCAGCGTTGCAGATCTACATGTATCCGCGTACTGAACATCTTGTAAAAGAAGCAACTGAATCTGACTGAAAGTCCTCAGGTCAGGTAAAAAAACTTCTTATTTCAAGGTGAACTTCTTCGGGGGAGAATGTTGCGTCTACAACTTTCATTCTCGAGCGCTCTTTTTTAAGCAGTTCTCCATACCCCTCGTAGATTCTTTTGTGGAAAAGCAGAGGCTCCTCATCTATTTTGGAGTTTTCCCCTCTGCCTCTGAGTCTGTCGAGGGCTTCTTCCACCGGCATTCTAAGCAGAAACGTGATGTCCGGATCAACTCCCAAAGAGGATGCAAGAGCCATGCGGGAAACGATGTCTCGATCAATTCCTCTACCGAAACACTGATAAACGAAGGTTGAATCGTAGTACCTGTCGCATATTACAGTGAACCCTTCCATCAACCTGGGTAGTATGAAGTCCCTTACGTGTTGCGCCCTGTCCGCGCAGAAAAGACAAAGTTCCGCGAAAGGCTCAATATCGATGTCCCTTCTATTGAGAATCGCGTTTCTTATGCCTCCACCTAATTTCCCCCAGCCGGGTTCTCTGGTAAGAGCAACTCTGGTTCCCGAAGATTCAAGGTAATCGGCAAGAAGTTTCGCCTGTGTCGACTTGCCGCTTCCTTCCGTTCCCTCAAACGTGATAAGTTTTTTCATAAGTCGCCTCGTATGAAACAGAACGGTTCTTCGTCTTCCGTAAAAACCGCATTCTTTTGAAACTCAACGGTCAAATTGAGATGCTTCAACAACATATCAGTCAGATTATCATGCTTCTTACTATTCACCGCGCGGAATTAGAGTCAGGATTTGCGGGTGAAAACCCTGTCATTCTCCGAAGTCCTTCCAGCTCCCGCTGAGAAAGGTCCCGCCACTTTCCGCTCAGGAGCCCCCCGAGACGCACATTGCCGCAGGAAACTCTCTTAAGTCTTGTAACTCTGTGTCCGAATGCCGCAAAATATTTTTTCACAAGATGTTTTCTTCCCTCGCAGAACGAGATGCTTATTCGAGCGCGTCCCTTGAAAACTTTTACGACCTTTGCCGAATCAGGCTTTGCGAACCGTTCCTCAATCCGCATTCCCATGGCAATCCGCGTTTCGAAATCAGGAGAAATTTCACCCGACAGTTCGACAAGATATTTTTTCACCACTCCATATCCGGGGTGATGTATTCTGTTTGCGAGTTCTCCGTCGTTTGTGAGAAGCAGAAGTCCTTCCGAGTCATAGTCAAGTCTTCCGACAGGGTAGACCCTCTGACTTACATCGGCAAGAAAAGACGTTATGGTTTTTTTTCCACCCTCTGTTGATCTGAGTGAAGTAAGAAAAAATGGAGGCTTATTGAGCATCACGTATCTTTTTTGTTCGGGACGCACGCGTTTTCCGTCAAGAGAAACAACATCGGAATTCTCGTCTATCGCAGACCCTAAAATGCAGACGACTTTTCCGTTCACGCTCACGCGGCCGGACTTTATAAGGTTGTCAGCCTTTCTTCTCGAGGTTATTCCGCACTCGGATAAGAATCTGTTAAGCCTCATCTGATTTCAGAACAGACACCATGCGATTCACATCGAGTCAGTTTGCGCGGTTCATGCGGTTTCGGACAAGGTTGTCCACCACAGAAGGGTCCGCGAGCGTTGATGTATCTCCCAAATCACCATAATCGTCAGCGGCTATCCGACGCAGTATCCGGCGCATGATCTTGCCCGAGCGGGTTTTCGGAAGACCGGGAGCCCACTGCATCAGATCAGGAGAAGCGATAGGTCCGATTTCCTTTCTTACCCACCTGATCAGTTCCCCGCGAAGTTGTTCTGATGGTTCGCGATTAGCGTTCAGAGTAACGTAAGCGTATATGCCTTGTCCTTTTATTTCGTGCGGATAGCCGACTACGGCAGCCTCGGCGACATCAGGATGAGCCACAAGCGCGCTTTCTACCTCCGCAGTTCCCATGCGGTGGCCGGACACGTTTATCACATCGTCCACACGGCCGGTAATCCAGTAATAACCGTCTTCATCTCGACGACAACCGTCGCCGGTAAAGTACCTGCCGGGATATGCGGTGAAGTAAGTTTCGATAAAACGCTGATGATCACCGTAAACCGTGCGCATCTGTCCCGGCCATGAATCCACCAAACAGAGATTGCCCTCCGCCGCGCCCTGCAGAACATTGCCGTCGTCATCAACCAGTTCCGGACGCACGCCGAAAAACGGCAACGCGGCGGAGCCGGGCTTAAGGTCAGTCGCTCCCGGAAGCGGAGTTATAAGAACGCCGCCGGTTTCTGTCTGCCACCATGTGTCGACTATCGGACAACGACCTCCGCCGACCACATCGTAGTACCATTTCCAAGCCTCCGGATTTATGGGCTCCCCCACGGTCCCCAGAACTCGAAGAGAAGAACGGGATGTTCTATGTACCGGTTCTTCTCCCTCGCGCATCAGAGTGCGGACCGCAGTCGGGGCGGTATAGAAGATGTTCACCTCATGTTTGTCGCAGACATGCCAGAAACGTGATATGTCGGGGTAGTTGGGTACGCCTTCGAACATCACCGTGGTAGCGCCGTTGGCAAGCGGCCCGTAAACAATATAACTGTGGCCGGTGACCCACCCTACATCCGCCGTACACCAGTAAACATCCCCGTCATGGTAATCAAAAACATACCTGTGGGTCTTCGAGGCATAGACCATGTATCCTCCGTTGGTGTGCAGAACTCCCTTCGGCTTTCCCGTAGAGCCCGACGTGTAGAGAATGAACAGGGGGTCCTCCGCATTCATCTCCTCATAAGGACATTCGTCCGAAACCTCCTGCGCGGCTTCGTGATACCATACGTCCCGATCCGAGTTCCAAGGTACGTCCGCTCCCGTGCGGCGCACGACGAGAACCCTTCTGACGACCGACCCCGCCTCGGTCTCAAGCGATCTGTCCGTATTGATTTTCAGGGGGACCGTGCTGCCTCCTCGAACTCCCTGATCCGCGGTGATCACTATCTCGGACCCGCAGTCGCGTATCCTTCCCGCAAGAGCATCCGGCGAGAATCCTCCGAAAACCACAGAGTGAATCGCTCCTATGCGCGCGCAGGCCAGCATCGCGAATACGGCTTCAGGAATCATGGGCATGTATATGGTTATCCTGTCCGCTCTGCGCGCACCCAGAGAAATTAAAACGTTCGCCATCCGGCATACTTCTTTTTTCAGTTCCGCATAGGTGAATTTCTTATCCTCGCCCGGGTTATCCCCCTCCCAGATGACAGCGACTTTGTCCGGAGTTCGTTCCGCATGACGGTCAACGCAGTTCGCGCATGCATTGAGCGTGCCGT
Organism: Thermodesulfobacteriota bacterium; assembly: GCA_965204665.1. Lineage (GTDB taxonomy): Bacteria > Desulfobacterota_D > UBA1144 > Nemesobacterales > Nemesobacteraceae > Nemesobacter. The sequence goes on from OZ242002.1 coordinate 494,421, forward strand.
CATGAAACCATTTGATGTGTACATCCCCGGGGCCGTAATTTACGTCCTTCACCTTCGTATAGGGTCTGATCCAGTCGATGCAGCCGCCCGCAGTTCGCCAGAATTGCTCTGAATCCCGGACCGACCGGCGATATATGTCCCTGTATGCGTCCCTGTCGACAAGCGCCTGCGATGCGAACGACTCCTGTACCGGAAAGGTTTTAGACATATCTTAGCTCCTCATAACTGTTTTTGCAGAACCTTCGCCGCCTTTGTTCCTCATGTATCAGTTCCGGGGAGTTGAGGAAAAGCAACACGAGTCCTATCTACAGAGGAATTTACAAACCTGTGTTGGGTATCCGTCATATCTCCGCCTGTTTCAGTTTCCTCCGCTGCCCGCGACAGGAAGTGCGGGCAGTCCCAGCTCTTCAAGAAAAAGATTATGCCCGACCGCGGCGGAAACTACGGTTTCCTCCAAATCAATCAGTTCCCCGTTCACCTCCGTCAGATCCACTCTCGGTTCAGGCTTCGCCGTGCTCACGTACCGGGAGATGTTCAGATTGTATTCATTTCCCTCTATCTCCTCCATCGACACGCGGCGGGAATAACGCTCCTCCTCCCTGCGGTTTCTGTAGGTCTCCACTATCTTCTCTATGTGCTCGGGAAGCAGACGGTTCCTGCGCTTGTCCTTCTCGAAGTTCTCCTCCGAGGCGGCGTTTATGAAAAACACGTCATCCGGTTTCCTGCACTTCTTCAGAACCAGAACACATACGGAAATACCCGTCGAGAAAAACAACTTTTCAGGCAGTCCGATCACCGTGTCTATATGTCCGTCCTCGAGCAGCTTCCTGCGGATGCGCGCCTCCGCTCCTCCGCGGAACAGAACTCCGTGCGGAAGAATAATCGCCATCGTTCCTTCATCGCTCAGAAAATGGAAGCCGTGCAGCACAAAGGCGAAGTCCGCAGCCGCCCTCGGCGCCAGACCGTAATTCCTGAATCTGAAGTCCTCACCCGTTGTTTCTTCCGGTTCCCACCGGTAACTGAAAGGCGGGTTGGCCACCACCGCATCGAACTGAAGTTTTCCTGCGGGATTCCTCTCCCTGAAGACATCCCAGTCGTTGAGAAGCGAATCACCGTGGAATATCTCGAACTCGGAGTCCCTGACTCCGTGCAGAAGCATATTCATGCGCGCCAGATTGTAGGTCGTGATGTTCTTTTCCTGACCGTAGATTCTGCCGATACCGTCCTTACCCGTCTGATGACGGACATTGAGCAGCAGCGAACCCGAGCCGCACGCGAAATCCAGCACTCTGTCGAGTTTCTTCTTTTTCCCTGCGGTCGGCTCCTGACCGTCCAGAGTGACAATCCGGGAAAGAACGGTGGAAATCTGCTGCGGCGTGTAGAACTCTCCCGCTTTCTTTCCGGAACCGGCGGCGAACTGCCCTATCAGGTACTCGTAGGCATCGCCCAGTATATCACTGTCGGTTGAAAACTCCGCAATGCCTTCCGAAATTGTCGTTATGATAGTGCAGAGCTTGTCGTTGCGTTCCTTGTGCCTTTTACCCAGTTTCTCGGAACTGAGGTTGATCTCGGAGAACAAACCTTGAAACGTGGTCTCGAAAGATTCGTTTTCTATATACTTGAAGCCTTTTTCAAGAGTATCGAGCAGGTCCTCATCTTGAGTTCTCGCCATCTCGGCTATACCTGCCCACAGATACTCCGGTCTGATCACATAGTGCACTCTTCTGCGCATATGTTTTTCAAAAAGGGGTACATCTTCAGCATTGCTGTCGTACCAGACCGATAAGGGCGAGCGTCTGTCGTCATCCGTGTCGGGGTAGTCCTCCTTCAGTAATCTTCGGGCGGCCGCTTCGTAGTTGTCCGAGAGATAGCGCAGGAACAGAAATGAAAGCATGTAGTCGCGGAAGTCGTCGGCATCCATGGAACCCCGTAACCGGTCCGCGATTTCCCAGAGGGTTTTACCAAGGTCGCGTTCTTTTTCCGTCATGCCGCGGGCTCCCGAGTGAGTTCATAATCCGTACAGGGAAACAACTGCTGCATCAGACCTTTTTTATGAGCCTTCAATGCATCGACTTTTCGGGACTGCGCAGTGATCAGGTCGTCGATAGAAGTAAGGCAGTCGGCGATCTTCTGTTGCTCCTTCTCGTTTGGTAAAAAGAGACTGATCTTAGACAATGTAGGAAACTTTAAATTCCAAGTATCGGATGTCAGACCCTGCGAGTTTCTTTGGAAAATTTGCATAACACTTTTCAACTTAAAATAAAACCCCCAGAATTCTGCGTGCTGACCGACTTTAGGAATAAGCACCGTATAAGCTGGGCTAACAACACCTTCGCATTTTGAAACACCACTTGCACCCTGCCACATTCGCATTGAGTTGTATGCAATATCGTTTACGTTCACTTTTTTATATTTTGACTTATCGGCAGGAGAGTTGTTTTTTCTATTCAAGTTTTTCGCGTGTATAACACCGCTTGATAACGATACAGATAACATTTCCTGAGTCTCATCACCCTTCTCTGTTCTTTCTGAAAACACTGAACCTAAACTTTTCTCCTCCCACTCCCCCGCATCCCGAAACTCCGGAAACCGCAGCTCGGGCACCGTTTCACCTTCCGCCGGAAACAGCCGCTGCATCAGACCTTTCTTATGAGCCTTCAATGCATCGACTTTCCGGGACTGAGCAGTGATCAGATCGTCGACAGAAGTCAGACAGTCGGCGATCTTCTGCTGCTCGCTCAGGGAGGGGATTCCCAGTGTAAGCAACTTAAGATGACTTGGATATAAATGAATGATTGTCGTTTTTTGTGCCAAATCTGAAAGTCTCATTTTTTGGGTAGGTGTGTTCAAATAATATGCCAAGAATATTCCGTTCTGCTGACTGCGGATGATATTTATGTCTCCCCCCAATGCAACTCCATCAACGCATATACAAGAAGCCGATGCTGTATGAGAGGCAGGAATAACTACATCATTTATTTTACCCATAACCAGTTCAGAAACGGGAACTTCTGTGCTGGAAATAACATTTGAAATAGTTTCTCCGTAGTGGGTGTAGAGTTCACCACACTGAATACACTTTACTGCCCCGTTGTCTGTAACATCTTTTTTCGAAATCCCTTTCCCTTTGCTGATCTTAGAAATATATCCTAATCTCTTTTGCTTCCACCCCCCCCCCTAAATCCCGAAACTCAGGAAACCGCAGCTCGGGCACCGATTTCTTTTTCTCCCGATCAATCATATGCGGACAACCCCGATATATTCCGCCCTCCGGCCCGTTTTCTCAGTAACGGCACCAAGTCTTTCATCAACGCATCCTCTTTCTGGATACGGGTCCTGAAACCCAGACCCCGCGACGGTACTAAGTCGCCGAGCCGTTCATGGTCGAAAACCATAAGGTTTATAACAACATCAACAAAATTCTGCAAAGCCCTCTCTTCTATTCCGTGCTTCTCCGCTGTAGCCGCAACAGCCCTTCCGAACTCCTCATCCTTGAATTTCTGATAACCTTCACTGACATCCTCTCTGCTCAGTTTTTTCCCCGCTTCGAGACTACCGACATATGCCTTGAGATCTTCGCGCTCATCCATGAACTTGGAGTCGGAGCAGATGAGTCCGACAATCTGCTCACGAGTCATCTTTTCTCTGCCGGGTTGTTCTCCGGTGTATCTGGAGACTAAATCCATGATGTAGTCATAATCGATCAGCGCCGACGCGAACAGCACGAACTCGAAATCCAGTTGCTGAACTTCATCGCCGACCGCCCCCGAGTCCCTTTCCTGCTGCTTCTTCAGATGCTCCGCAGTCTCCAAATAAGCTCCTCGGAATCCGCGCAACTCATCTTCGGGCATAAGCAACTCTATCTTCTCCCTGTTGTCATCTCCGAGGTCCGTGTATTGGTCCAGCTGGGTTCTCAAGCGTTGCACCTCTTTGAAACGGTTAACAAATTCAGCGCGTGAGCTGTCTCCTTTAAGACCGACCACCTGCGACGGTACGCAGTCAAGACCATTTGACTCCATGAAGGTTTTAAGATTGTCCAAGGCAACCTCGAATTCTTCCATAACTTCCGGCACTGAATCAACCAGCCAGATCTTTTTCGCCCGACTCAATTCCTTACCCGAAAACAATGCTATGGCTTCGTTTACCGCATCCTCCTGATTTCGAAAATCCAGAATGCTGCCGTAGGGCTTGGTATCGTTCAATACCCTGTTGGTCCGTGAAAACGCCTGGATCAGTCCGTGATGCTTCAGATTCTTGTCCACATACAAAGTCTTGAGATACTTGGAGTCGAAACCTGTGAGCAGCATATCCACCACTATCACAATGTCGATTCTTTCTCTGCGCGGATAGTCCTCGTTCACGTATTCGTGGTTCTTGATACGTTGCTGCACATCCTGATAGTAAAGATCAAACTCGCCGATTCCGTGATCGGTTCCGTACTGCGCATTGTAGTCGGCAATGATGGCGTCGAGGGCTTTTTTCTTTTTGTCCGGCTCTTGTTTGTTGTCTTCTTTTTCCTGCGGCAGGTCTTCCTGTATCTGCTGTACATCTTTATTGCCTTCGGCCGGCGGCGAAAATACGCAGGCTATATTCAGAGGTTCATACCCCTCTTCCTCCTCCGCTCTTCTTGTCTGTGCATTCTTGAACAACTCGTAATACTTTATCGCATCGTTGATTGAGGCCGTGGCCAGTATCGCGTTGAAACGACGCCGACAGGTAGCAGCATCGTGCTTATTCAGTATCTCGTCCACTATAGTCTCGGACTCCGACGACTTAGATTTTACCCTACCCTTCCCATCCCCTTTATCGTCTTTCAGCCTCTCACCGAAATAGTCGATATGAAAACGCAGTACGTGACGGTCATCTATCGCGTTCGTTATGGTGTAGGCATGCAGTTCCTTCTCGAAAATATCCTTGGTGGTCCTGAATGAGCCGATGTTACCGTCAATCTGTCTGTAACTGGAATTCTCTTCAAATATCGGCGTACCGGTAAACCCGAACAACTGCGCTTCGGGAAAAAACTCTTTGATCGATTTGTGATTCTCTCCGAACTGCGAGCGGTGGCATTCGTCAAAAATAAACACCATGCGCTTGTCCCGAAGCGGCTTCAATCGTTCCTTATAGGTAAGTTTTCCCTTGCTCTTCTTGAATTGATTCCGTCCGCTGTTCTCATCGAGCGCAAGCCCCAACTTCTGTATCGTAGTGACGATGACCTTATCCGTATAATCTTCAGACAGCATCCGCCGCACCAGCATCCCGGTGTTGGTGTTCTGCTCGACGCAACCTTCCTGAAACCTGTTGAATTCCTCCCGCGTCTGACGATCAAGATCCTTACGGTCTACTACGAACAGACATTTTTCTATATCAGGATTATCTTTCAGAAGTGTAGAGGCTTTGAATGACGTGAGCGTCTTTCCGCTGCCCGTAGTATGCCAGATATAACCGTTGCCGCGGCCCTGCTCAATGCAGTCCACTATCGCTTTTACCGCATAGATCTGATAAGGTCTCATTATCAGTAAGCGCTTCTCGCTGACCACCAACACCATGTACCGACTGATCATCTTTCCCAACGCGCATTTGGCAAGAAAATCTTCAGCAAAATCGTGCAGATGAACGACAGGTTTGTTATCTTTATCAGCATGCCTGTAGATGGGCAGAAAACGCTCATCGGCATTAAAACTGAAATGTCGGTCGGCATTGTTCGCAAAGTACAGCGTGTTGCTTTCGTTGCTGACGATGAACAACTGCACGAAACAAAGCAGGGTGTTGGTATAACCGTTGCCCGGGTCGTTCTTGTAACGAACGATCTGCTCCATTGCCCGCCGCGGGGTTATCTCCAACATCTTCAACTCGATCTGCGCCGCAGGCACCCCGTTTATCAGCAGTATGACATCATAACGGTGATAACTGTTGTCAGTGTTTATCCGCAGCTGATTGATCACTTCAAAGTCGTTCTTGCACCAGTCGCTGGTATTAACAAGCGTGTACTGAAGCGGCGTTCCGTCTTCACGAATAAACGTATTTCTCTCTCGAAGGGTCTGTGCCGCCGTGAACACATCCGCGGTGATTATATCACTCTGCAGTCGAGAGAATTCCGCATCGGTAAGAGTCACATGGTTGAGCGCCTCGAATTTTTCTCGGAAGTTTTTTTCCAGAGAGTCTCTGTCCCGAATATCGCCGCGATAGGTGTATTTGAGATCTTTCAGTTTTTCGATCAGAGATTCTTCTATCTGTTGTTCCTTTCTCATGATTCAGACCGCCTCATCGTGCCGTGAATACATCTTCCATGACATCTCTCGGATATAAAAATTATTGCGTGAAATACAGCAGTGTTGGAAGTCCTCTGACCCGACAGCCCTTAATTGCATGTTCCCTAAAACTAACAACAACCCCCGATAGTTGTCAATCGTTCGTCGTTTTAAGAGACATCAACCTAAGTTGATCATAAACCGTTTTTTGATTGATACAGCGCAACTCTCTCTTCAAACGAGTCTTGACTTATATGGGGGGGGGTAGAATCAAATACAATGTTGGCCATAGAGATTTATAACGAGTGAGCCAAAAAGGAGGAACTACTTATGAAAAAGTTATCCGTTCTGTTGTTGGGTTTGTTTGTCGTGAGCTGCGGCGGCGGTGATGGTGATGGTGATGGTGATGGTGACTATGGTTACAATTGCTCCGTTTCGCGTGTTCGAATTGAATGGCCTTCTTTCAACTACCAACCTGCGGAAAACCTGCTCGGTACATGGGAATGTGATTATGGAAGTTTCACATCAACGGAAACTTATAACGCAGACGGCACTTATTCAGCAAGTTACGACTCGATGCCCTCCGAATCCCACAATCTAGATGTTTGGGAAGAATGTCGGATCGGAACTCGTCCCCCGAATGGAAAAGGCTGGTGGAAAACCGTCCCCCGTGATAACGGTGTTTTCTATTATTGCCAAAGAAGTGACAACGATCTCGCTACTGTTCTTTGCGGGGATATTATCTTCGAGACGCCAGATCTGTTGAGGATACCCCCACAAACCCCAAGAGCTTTTTCCAACAGCGGAACTATCGGGCTTCCGATAAACCAAACGGCATATTGTGAAAGGGTAAATTAACGATCCTTACTAAACCTTCATCGCATCCCGCTGTTGCGTTTCCGTATCTGATCCGAGATACTTAAAGGTTCGGATTGTAGTCCGGATACGATGACTCGTTTGACGGAAAAATCCGGACGGAAAACAAGAGTGGTCCAGATGAAACTTTTTGCGGGTATTTGGGAGGAAACATTCAGTACGCGGGAAAGCGTCATGCTGCTTGATGTCTTCGGCGGAGTGGAGTTTTCCGAACTCCGCGCATCTTCCCGACTTGAAAAAATAATATCCAAGGCACTTGAAGGAGAAACCCCGATTCGGGACGAGTCCCTTTATTTGTCGCAGATTCCTCCCGAGGAAATTCCGTTTCTTCTTCTCGCCGCCTCGGCAGTAAGAAACCGTTCCAAGGGAAAGACAGTCACATACTCAAAAAATGTTTTTGTGCCTCTCACTCGTTTATGCAGGGACCGCTGCGGTTACTGCACATTCAAGATAGAGCCCGGAGAAGGAAACCTGTTCATGCTTCCGGGACAAGTCATTGATATTGCGAAAAAGGGGGCTGGTGCCGGTTGCACAGAACTTCTTTTCGTCACAGGCGACAAGCCGGAACTGGCATATGACGTGTACAGAGACGCTCTTGGGGAAATAGGCTACGACACCACCGCCGAGTACCTCATAGAGATGGGGAAAACGGGTCTTGAAGAGGGCATATTCCCGCACACTAATCTCGGACTGTCCACAACAGAGGAGCTTTCACAGTTCCGCAAAAGCAATCCCAGCATGGGGCTTATGCTTGAAAACATAAGCGACAGACTGCTTCGCAAAGGAAACGCGCACCACGGATGCGCTGACAAAGTCCCCGGACTCAGAATGCAAACCATGGAGATTGCCGGAGAACTGTCCATTCCCTGGACGAGCGGCATCCTCGTCGGAATTGGTGAAACGTTCGAGGAAAGAATCGATTCGCTTTACGCGCTTCGTGAACTGTCGCTTGAGTATGGACATCTTCAGGAAATAATTATCCAGAACTTCAATCCCAAAGAAGGTATAAAGATGGAACGATACCCCCCGGCCGATTTTCTTGAGATGCTCAAGACCGTAGCCATATCAAGACTTGTGTTCGGAGGAGATATGAACATACAGATTCCCCCGAACCTGAACAACAGAAACTTCGTCTTTTATCTTCTTGCGGGAGTAAACGACCTGGGAGGAGTATCCCCTCTCACAATAGATTATGTGAACCCCGAGGCTCCGTGGCCGCAGGTGGAACGAATGGAACGCGAGGTAAGAGCGCTGGGCTATCAACTGCGGGAAAGACTGCCTGTTTACCCGGAGTACATAAGCGAACGGTGGATAGACCCCTATGTCCTGGGCAAAGTAAGAGAAAGAGTTGGAGATGACGGATACGTTCCCGTGAACTGAAAGAATATGGAAGATATAAAAGAGACGACCGAATTTATAGAACAGATAAGACCCTCGGGGGTTGAAGGCGCTCTTTTACGCATAAACGGTTCTGCGGGAAGAATCATCGAGGATGCTCTTTGCGGAAAAGAGGTGTCGGTCGATGACGGAGTCCGTCTTTTCGAGATGGATGACCCGGAGGAAATAGCGGCTCTGGCTCTCGCTGCGGACCACATAAGAAAGGAAGATGTAGGAGATGTCGTCACCTATGTCGTGAACAGAAACATAAATTTCACGAACATATGCGACGTCTACTGCGGATTCTGCAACTTCATGGCTGATGAGGGAGACGACAGAGCCTACTTCCTTTCCATGGATGAGGTGGCCGAAAGAACGATTGAGGCCCGCGAGATAGGAGCCACGGAGGTCTGCATGCAGGGAGGCATGCACCCGGAAATAGACGGTGACTTCTACATAGAACTTATAAAAACCGTCAAGAAGGCCGTACCCGACATGCACACCCATGCTTTCTCGCCCTACGAGATATATTACGGCGCAAAAACCTTGGGTATGGAGGAAGAGGAGTTTATAAGAAGGCTCAAGGATGTAGGTCACAACACGTTTCCGGGAACGGCGGCCGAGGTGCTGGTGGAAGAAGTGAGGAAAATGATCGCTCCGAGGAAAATACCCACGGAGGTATGGATAAGGGTGGTGAAAAAAGCCCACAGAGAGGGAATGAGAACGACATCCACGATAATGTACGGACATCTGGACAAACGTCATCACTGGGCCGTACACTTGGGAATCCTCAGGGACATTCAGAAAGAAACAGGAGGATTCACCGAATTTGTTCCACTGCGGTTCATTCCCTGGAACACCAGACTTTTCACCCATTCCAAGGGAAAGGTCAGACAGGGGCCGACAGACCTCGACCAACTTAAGATGTATGCGGTCTCCCGCATGATGCTTCGCGGGTGGATAAACAACATACAGGTCTCCTGGGTGAAGCAGGGTCCGGAATTCGCTCAGTTCTCTCTTACGGCAGGTGCGAATGATTTCGGCGGAACTCTTATGGAGGAACAGATATCCCGGTTTGCGGGAGCAAGTTACGGGCAGTACTTTCCACCCGAGGAATTCAGAAAACTCACCAGGGAAATAGGAAGAATTCCGGCCGAGAGAAACACCACCTACGGAATACTGAAAACGTTTGAAAACGGCGAAGCCTGAAAATGCTTTACCGGAAGCGTCGAGTCATTCCCGGAAACGTCTCTGCTGAAAGGGGGCTTTGATGGGGGAACCGAAAACAAAAGACCTGCTCCCGACGCTTCGAAGGAAAATCCAAGGCGAGATACGAGAGAACCTCGTTGACCGAACCCTCTACAGCACGGACGCGAGCAACTACAGAATCGTCCCGCAAGCGGTCGTAATCCCGGAAAGCCGGGAAGACCTGGCCGCAACCGTATACGAGGCGTCCGCCCGGGGCATCTCCGTCACGGTGCGCGGCGCGGGCACAAGTCTTGCAGGCCAGGCGGTAGGCGCGGGAATCATAATTGATCTTTCAAAGCGGATGAACAAAGTGATCGAGGTCGACCCCGAAGGCGGAAAAGCGAAAGTGGAACCCGGGATCACAATCGACGAACTCAACAGAAGATTGTCCCGCTTCGAACTCATGTTCGGACCCGACCCGTCAAGTTCAGGCGTTGCCACCATCGGCGGAGCGATTGCGAACAACGCCACCGGAGCCCACTCCATACTGTACGGCATGTCGGGCGACCATGTCATTTCTTCGAACGCGGTGCTTGCCGACGGAACTGTTTTCGAACTTTCCGAAAAAAGTTACGCAAACATGGCGAGGGGGGCAGGTCTTGCTGAGAACCTTTTTGAGAAACTCTCGAAACTTATGAAGGAAAGTAAGGGAACAGTGGAAAGAGATTTTCCGAAGCATTGGAGAAGAGCATCCGGCTACTCTCTTGACTGTTTTCTCCGTAAAAACCTGAATCCCGCGCAACTTCTTGCCTCATCGGAAGGAACCCTCGCCGTCGCCGCGGATTTTGAAATAAACCTCGTGAAGAAACCCCGCGCAACCGCTCTCTGCGTTATAAAATTCGGAGGAATCCCCGAGGCCGTGTCCGCAGTCCCCGAAATTCTCGAACTAAAGCCCTCGGCGGTCGAACTCATCGACGGAACACTGATAGGTCTTGCCGGGAAAAAGGGAGGCTTTCTGCGCCGGCTGTCTTTTCTTCAGGACATCCCCAGAGCCGTACTTGTAGTTGAATTCCAGGGAGAAAACGAAAACGAAGCGGAACAGAAATCAGACGGTTTCACGAAGTTGCCGGCATTCAGAGAAAATATCTCTGCGCTTAAAGAAACGCAAGAGCAGCAGGACCTATGGGCGGTGCGAAAAGCGGGGCTTGGAATTCTGATGAGCGATAAGAGCCGTCACAAACCCGTGCCGTGCATCGAAGATGTCTCAGTTCCCGTCGAAAACCTGACCGATTACACAAAAGACCTGCTGCGACTTCTGGACGAATTCGGTCTGAATGCCGCATTTTACGGCCATGCGAGCGCCGGATGTCTGCACGTGAGACCGCTTATGGACCTGGCAGAAGAAAACGGCGTAATGAATATGACCCGTCTTACGGAACGCACCCTTGAACTTGTCCTGCGGCATTCGGGGGTGATGAGCGGCGAGCACGGAGACGGTCTTCAGAGAAGTCATCTCAACCGGAGACTCTTCGGAGAAGATCTCTACTCGGTGATGAAACAACTCAAAAGCGTGTTCGACCCGAAGGGAACGCTTAATCCCGGAAAGGTAGTCAATGGAGAAGACCCTTCGGAAAAGCTGCGGGCAAAAAAACCGGTCGGAAGTTTCCCCGTGTTTCTCGACTGGTCTCGGGAAGGCGGACTTGCGGCCGCCGCCGCGATGTGCAACGGCCAGGGGGTCTGCAGAAAGACCGCAGGCGGTATCATGTGCCCTTCATACAGAGCGACGCTTGATGAACGCGACACCACCAGGGCGCGAGCCAACTTACTTCGAGAAGTTCTGTGCGGAAGGATGGGAGGAGATGCGGTTTACGAAAAAGAATTTTACGGAGTTTTCGATCTGTGCATAGGATGCAAGGCATGCCGAACGGAATGTCCTTCAGGGGTTGACGTGGGAAAAATGAAAACGGAGTTTCTGGCCGGCTATAAACATGAGAAGGGGTTCACCGCGAGGGACCTGCTGTTCGGTAGAGTGCATGAAATAAGTTCAGCCCGAAGCGCTCTTCCTCGGTTTTTCAACAAAACTCTCGAGAGCTATCCCGCCCGAAAACTACTTCTGCTCGCAGGAATTGACGACAGAAGGAAGCTCCCGCCGATAGCGGAAAAGACTTTCAGCAGTTGGTTCAGTGAAAGAAAAGCCGCAGCGGGAAAAAAACAGGTGGTTTATTTCCACGACACATGGTCCGAATTTTTCTACCCCGAAATAGGAAAGGCCGTGACTTCAGCGCTTGAGAGCCTCGGCTATAAGATCATCATTGAAAACCGCAGGAAATGCTGCGGCAGGCCCATGCTCAGCACGGGCATGGTGGAGAAAGCCAGAGAAAACGCTGATTACAATGTAAACATCCTCTTCGATTACGCGAAAAGGAATATCCCCGTGATCTTTTCAGAACCCAGTTGCATCTCCGCATTCCGAGACGAATACTCAGACCTTTTACCGGAAAACAGCGCTTTGAGCACAGTCACCTCGAATATCTACTCGATCTGCGAATTTCTTTCCAGTCAGTCGGGCGCGGACAAATTCGGTCGAAAACACCGGGGTAAAATACTGCTTCACGGGCACTGCCATGAAAGGTCCTCGGGGGAATTTGAAAAAACGGTATCGCTCTTCAAGAACCTCGGCTATCATGTGCGGACCAGCAAATCCGGGTGCTGCGGGATGGCGGGGAGTTTCGGATATGAAAAGGAACACTACGAAATATCAGAAGCCGTCGGAGAGTGCGAACTGTTTCCGAAGATAAGAAATCTGGCCGGCGAGGAGAGAGTCTGCGTCACCGGAGTTTCCTGTCTCGAACAGATATCCCATTTCACTGATGCGCCTGCTGTTCACGCAGCGCTTCTGATAAGTGAATCTCTTGCGGATTAGAATCCTGAAACCGCTTTCCCCTTCCTTTTGCGGAAAACCTCCAAACACCGACTATGGAAGACTCCCAACCTTGCCGGTAAGATAAGAAGTCATGGGATTTTCGGAAATAGCAGGACACGAAAGCCAAAAAGAATTTCTCCGCAATTCAGTGCGTAAAGACCGCGTGGCGCACGCATATCTTTTCTCAGGACCGAAGGGCATAGGAAAAAAACTGGTCGCCAAAGGGTTCGCGGAACTCATAAACTGCGCAGAGAACAGAACGGAGGACGGTGAATGCGGATGCGTCTCCTGCGTAAAAATCAGAAAAGGAGTAAACCCCGATGTTCTTGTATTTGAATTCTCAAATGAAAAAACCATAAAAGTAGACCACATAAGAGATGACATAGAACATCTGGTCTATCTGACTCCCTATGAAAACCCGTACAAGGTTTTCATAATCGACGATGCGCACAGGATGAACTTCAATGCCCAGAACGCGTTCCTGAAAACTCTGGAAGAACCACCGCAGAACTCCGTGATAATTCTCTTGACGACCATAGCCGACCTTCTGATGCCCACGATACGGTCAAGATGCCAAGTGGTATCATTTCAACCCCTGGAAACAAAAGTTGTAAGGGAAATTGTTGAAAAGGAAAGACCCGAAACCTCGAATCCCGAACTCATGGCAAGAATGTCCGGAGGGAGCGCGGCAAAAGCGCTCGATATGGAAGAAAACTACATCCGCAAAAGAAATGAATACATCGACTGCCTTTTAGCCGTCCGCAGAGAAAAACCGGTTACGCTTTTTGATTCCGTGGAGAATCTGCGGAATGAAATAAAGCAGGGAGGACAGGAGGAACTAAATATTATCTTTGACATTTTCTCCTCCTGGCTTCGGGACTCGGTAGTTCTTAAGGTCTCCGGAAATCAAGAGAATATAGTAAACATCGACCTCTTGGACCATCTGAACAAATACTCCGAGCGAAGAAACGTAGAAGAACTTGTCGGTAAGTTCGCAACCCTCGAACAGACTATGACTCGGATCGCCAAAAACAACGCAAATGTAGAAATTTCTCTTGAAAATCTGCTTCTCAGGCTTTCACGATAGGGCAATCCGGATTCAACTTCCCCGCCGAATCAGGATATTTATCCGGTTCCGGCATCGCCAGTTGAACCCTCGCCCGTATATTTCACCGGAAGAATTGAGACTGTGAAAGTATTCTGAGGTTCTGCATTGTTCAGCGTATATCTCGGAACCGAGATGTTTTTACAGTCTCTTTCGCCCTGTCTGAATCACGGTTTTCCCTTCAGACAGGTTCACTGCAATAAATCCGGGTCTCAATTTCTTGAGACCCGGATAGATCTCGAAAAAAACGAACAGGGTTTACTGAATATAAAGCGAGGCTGTTTCTTTTACGAAAACAACTTCACCGGATTCAGTCTACGAACTCATACTTGTTCCGGCTGATGATGCTGCCTGCCTTGGTGTTGTCCGCGGCGGCTCGTGAAGTTCCCGCCCTTATCTCGACAAATGCGGTTCCTCCCACATAAATCTTGTTGCCCGTATCGGTAGTCGTGCCTACAGTTGCCGCAGACCCCGCCGCGAAGCCGCTGAACTGAATCTTGTCGTCCGTCAATGCGAAGTCCTTGATGATGTCCACGGTATTGCCGGGGTCGTCATCGCCTTTGTTGATAACGAAAGTGTCGTTCCCGTCTCCTCCGGTAAGGGTGTCTTCGCCTTTACCGCCTATGAGGGTGTCGTTTCCTCCTCTACCTTCAAGAGTGTCGCCGGCGTTTCCGCCCGTGAGAATATTAGCCTTGCCGTCTCCTTTGAAAGTAACAGCTGTAATACGAGGAGCGGAATCCAAACTTACCAGTACGGCTCTAAGGTTCTCGAAGTTGGACATAGTGGAAGTATGACCGCTGTCTTCAAGATCGAAGGTATTTCTGTTTCCGGTTCCGCCTGCTGTGTATGTGGTACCACGAATTATATACTTACCACCGTAGACTACAAGAGTATCGTTCCCTTCACCGCCGTCCGCCTGACCTGCCGTGAAACTGACGGGGGTGGGTTCGATCGTATCATCTCCCTTGCCGCCCTTCAGAGTATCCGTACCGTACCATCCGATCAGAAGATTGTCCCCGTCGTCTCCCGTGATACGGTCGTTACCGTTACTGCCCGAAATATTCTCGATACTCTCAAATGTATCGGTCCCGAACGTGGCATGCGTGAAGGTTTTTGAACGGAGGTCGAAAGTAAGAGCCACATTCCGCGTGCCGGTTGGTATAGTCCCGTCGGGAACAGTAGGAGGACCAGCTAAATACAGCATGTCGTTTCCGTCGCCGCCGTTGAACGTATCGTCTCCCGGATCCGTAATGTAGAAGAAATCACCTCCCCCGCCGCCGTGGAGTTCATCATTTCCAGGGCCGCCATAGATACTCTCTCTCCCGTCACCGCCGTAGAGAGTGTCGGTACCTGCTTCACCTCGAATAAAGTCACCCCCGCCTTCACCGTAAACAACATCATCACCGCCTCCGGCTCTGATATCGTTGATGTCATCATTTCCGCAGATGACGTCGTCATCTGCGGTTCCCCGGATTGCCCGTACGCCTCTCACCGCATTTATACCGTTACTCACGTCGCATCTGGGGTCACCGGGGGTCTCGCCCGAGAGACCTGCCGGCCCCGGTGTTCCCGGTGGTCCCGGTGGTCCCGGATCTCCTTTTTCACCTTTCGCCCCATCTTTCCCCGGTGCTCCCGCAGGACCCATCTCTCCTTCACAGGCAGCAAAGAAAACCGCTCCGCCGAGCAGAAACAACATCACTAAGAAATTACGTAATTTCATGACATAAGCTCCTTGAACATATATTTTTTTTGTACACAGTCTCTACGAATATGTTTTTGATTTTACCCCCCCCCCGACTGAAGTCAAGCACTCTGTTTCAAGATGAGGAATTGACAACTCATTTTGAGGAAGCGAATCCGCAACCGCTGAAAACACTCATTCACCACACCTTGACCGAACGATTACATCAGAATAAAGAGGCGGTGCGTCATGCATATGAGACCGGTCGGTGCATCAGAGACCTCAAAAAGCCCGGTCGTTCACAATGTGCATGATTGCGGACCTCGGTAGTCAGCGACTCTACCTGTTACCGTATAGACCCTTCACGCAAGTTGTGAAGCGGCGAAGAAACTGTTTACAGACACCGCAGCAGTTCCCTACAGCGCATACAAGAAGACGGCCCGAGAGTCTGCCGGCAAAGTGACACTGTGTTTCCGCCGGGCGAATGTAGGAAGAGATTTCATAGATTCAGACTTCCTGACCCGACACAATTTAAATGAAACATTTATATGTCGAAACTACCCTTGACAGTTCGTACAGAAGTCGAAGATTGGTCCCCGGATAGATCATGCGGATTCGATTGATTTCATTGATAGAAAGGAGCAATTGCTGTTGAGTTAACTATGGGATAAGGGTGATGGAAGGACCAGGAAAATGGTTCATAGCAAATTGTGAATGGAAAATCGTATATTGCCGAGAAAATTCGTTGTTTCAGCACAGATAAATGTTGGAAAACAACGAGTTCTGTGGTCCGTCTAATAAGTCGGCCTGAAAAGTCATGTCGGGGAGTCTGAGATTACACAGCGGGTCATCCGCATCTTGGACAGTGGCGGGACACATACCTTGACATCATCGGATATCTCTATTCGCTGAACGGTTACATTCTGTAAAAACATCTCGGTTCCGATATCTGCGCTGAACAATGCAGAACCTCGGAATACTCTCACAGTCTCAAATACATTGATCCGGCGGTTCCGCAGGAACAAGCACGGAATCCGCATAAATCAAGAATCCGGCGACCTTCAGACTGCATCAATATGAACTTGATATGAGTTGTCGCCGTGACAAACACGTCGTGACCGTACAGAATACGGCATCCGAATCCCAAAAAACATTGCAGAATAAATACTCAATCTGCGGTCTATTCTCGAGGTAATCAGGTACAATAGGTAGAAATTTCCCATGAGTCAGCATCATTTTCTGTAAGAGCAATTCTCAAAATGTCATGAGATTCTAAGCAGAGTTTTCAAATGAAACAGTTACGGACCGGTCTCTTCCAGATCAACTCAAGCGTCGGAGATATAACCGGAAACACGAGAAAAATAATTAATGCGATGGATGCGGCGCGGGAATTCAATACCGATATTCTCTGCTTCCCTGAACTTGCGCTGACCGGCTATCCTCCCGAAGACCTCCTCCTGAGAACGGAGTTCATAAACGATAATATCGCCGCACTTGACGAAATAAGAAAACGCTGTGAAGGCGATATGGTCGTCATTGTCGGATTTGTCGATAAAAAAGACGACATATTCAATGCCGCGGCAGTAATCTACAATGCGGAAATAGTCGATATATATCACAAGGTCCGCCTTCCCAACTACGGAGTATTTGATGAAAATCGTTATTTCCAGGCGGGCAGGAGAACGCCCGTCTATAAAATGAGGAAAATGTGCTTCGGAGTGAACATCTGCGAGGACATATGGTATCCCGGTAATCCGACAAGAAACCAGGTGCTGCTCGGAAACGCCCAGATAATATTCAATCTTTCGGCATCCCCGTACTACATGGGAAAGCCCGTTATGAGGGAAAGGATGCTGGCGACAAGAGCTGTCGACTACAACACAGTAATAGCTTACTGCAACATGGTAGGCGGACAGGATGAACTTGTGTTCGACGGAAGCAGTATGTTTATAAGCGAAAAAGGAGAAATCATCAGTTCTGCGCGAAGTTTCGAGGAAGACCTGCTTATCTGCGACATAAACACGGAGAAAGTATACAGATCAAGACTCAGCACCTCTACGATCAGAAAAACCAGATACGAACTCTCCTTCGGAGAAAAGGAGGTTGAAACATTTGAGATTGAAACTCCGGAAGAAAAGTCCAAGCCGCGGACTGCGGAGATACGTCCTGCCGGACCTTATGACCCCCTGAGAGGAATTTTCTCCGCTCTTGTTCTGGGTACGAGGGATTACATAAGAAAAAATGGATTTGAAAAAGTGGTGCTGGGGTTAAGCGGCGGAATAGACTCGTCATTCGTAGCATCAGTCGCCGTTGAGGCCATCGGGGCGGAAAAGGTGGTCGGAGTCTCCATGCCCTCAATGTACAGTTCCAAGGGGAGCGTGTCTGACGCACGCAAAATCGCGCGCAACCTCGGGATTGAACTTCTCAGCATCCCGATAAAAAAGATGTTTGACTGTTATGAAGAGACGTTTGCCGAAGTATTTTCCGGTACAAACTCCGATGTAACCGAGGAAAACATCCAAGCAAGAATAAGAGGAAACATTCTTATGGCTCTTTCAAACAAGTTCGGCTGGTTGGTGCTCGCCACTTCCAATAAAAGCGAACTGGCTGTCGGTTACACCACGCTCTACGGAGATATGTCCGGAGGGTTTGCCGTGATAAAGGATGTCCCGAAGTTAGTGGTTTACGAACTTTCCCGGTACTACAACCGCATCAAAGGAGATGACGCAATCCCTGAGTCTGTAATAAGGAAACAACCATCAGCGGAACTGCGCCCTGACCAGAAAGACAATGACTCATTACCGGAATATGAAGTTCTTGACAGAATATTGAAGGCTTATGTAGAAGACGGTCTCACGCTTGATGAAATAACGAGGCTCGGTGAGGAAAAAAAGACCGTGGAGAAAGTAATCTCGATGGTCAATTCAAACGAATATAAAAGAAGACAGAGCGCTCCGGGGGTAAAAATAACATCTCTGGCATTCGGAAAAGACCGACGCTTCCCTATAACCAACCTCTACGGAAAATAAGTACTAGGCAGTCGCACCGCTTTGGTAAGCGTTCGGTCGAGGGATAACGGATTGAGAGGTCCTACCTGCCAATGAGCGGTCTGTTTATTCGGGCATGGAAGGACAACCGGACTTCAAGACGCACGGTAATCGCACCCTTCTGAGAAGGGTGTGGAAGTAGACCGAAGGCGAGTTATCACCGTCTCGGGGTTAGCGATGATCTTTATTGTGACCGGCGTGAAAAGTGAGTTGCCGGAGTTTATTTCAGATCCTTTTGCACTTTGTCAGGTGGCGATTTTCACTGTTCGGTGACTAGAAGAATTCTTCGAAGGATGGATTCAGCGTCTCTTCATACAATAGAACCTTCAGTTGTTAGTTCAAGCAAGGGTATACTCAAAAACATGATTGGCAGTTTCGGATCTGACAAGTAACGGCTAATCTTACTGCTACTAAAAAATGAACAGACAGAAAGCAGAAAAACTTTTACAGAAAGCCGTCGGAATACAAACTGCAAGATTCCGGGACGGACAATGGGAATCTATTGATACCATCGTGAATTATCGGCAGAAACTCATACTTGTTCAACGAACAGGATGGGGGAAAAGTTCCGTTTATTTCATTAGTACCCGCATATTAAGGGATCGTGGCGCAGGACCAACAATTATTATTTCCCCGCTGTTGGCACTGATGCGTAACCAAATTGAGGCTGCAGAGAGACTGGGGGTTCGCTCCACAAGAATTGATTCCAGTAATCAAAGTGATTGGGATCAGATTACACAGCAAATTCTCAAGGATCAGATTGATGCCATTTTGATTTCACCTGAACGACTCTCCAGCGAAAAGTTTCTTGAGAGTGTTCTATACCGGATCGCAGAAAGAATCGGCCTTCTTGTAGTGGACGAGGTGCATTGTATCTCTGATTGGGGGCATGATTTCCGGCCGGACTATCGCCGTCTGGTGAATATACTGCAGCAGGTGCCACCAAATACACCGCTGTTGGGGACAACGGCAACTGCTAACAATCGAGTGATAAAGGATATCCGCACTCAATTGGGTGATGTCCAGATACAACGCGGAACATTGGTACGAGAAAGTTTGGTGCTACAGACGTTACGATTACAGGATCAAGACTCTCGACTGGCTTGGCTCGCCCAGAAAATTCCCGAAATTCCTGGAACCGGTATCGTTTACGTACTAACCACTAGGGATGCCGAGCAGGTTACAAATTGGCTTGTAAAGCAAGGAATCGTTGCGCGAGCTTACCATGCAAAAGTCAAGCATGAGGATTTCCATAATAGCGGTCAGTACCGCCAGCATCTTGAAGACTTATTCCAGAATAACCAACTCAAGGTTTTAGTAGCAACGACCGCTCTGGGAATGGGGTATGATAAACCGGACTTGGGTTTTGTTATTCATTATCAGTCCCCCGGTTCAGTTATCAGCTATTACCAGCAAGTGGGGCGGGCAGGGCGAGCGATTGACACGGCTTACGGCATATTGCTCGCTGGTCATGAAGATGCAGACATCCATGATTTCTTCCGACGGACAGCTTTCCCTGATGAGTGTGATGTCAACGCGGTTTTGGAAGCATTGGCCAACAGTGATGGTCTGAAAGTTGGACAACTTGAATCTATGGTAAACCTGAGGCAATCGCAGATTAAAGACAAAATTCTTAAATTTCTTAGCGTAGAAAATCCTGCTCCAGTCGCAAAAAATGGAAATCATTGGTACCGAACTCCAGTCCACTATGAGATAGACCATGATCGTATTCAGTGGCTCACACAACAGCGAGAGGTCGAATGGAAAGAGATTCAAAATTATATTGATAGTCAAAGTTGTCTGATGATGTTCTTGCGCAATGCTCTGGATGACCCAAAGGCTGTTGAGTGTGGAAAGTGTGCAGTGTGTACTGGACAACCCGTTGTCGGCACCAATATTAACCGTAGTTTGATTATTGAAGCGGGTCGGTTCCTTCGACGCGCGGAAAGAATCTTCAAGCCGAAAAAGCGAATTGCGAGCAACGCATTTAAAGAATATGGATTTACAGGTAGTTTGTTACCGACTGAATTGCAATCCCAAGAAGGCCGGATTCTTTCAAGTTGGGGTGACGCAGGGTGGGGTGGAATTGTAGCCGACAACAAACATGCCGGCCGGTTCTGTGATAAACTGGTGGACGCAGTGGCAGATATGATTCGCGAACGATGGAAACCGGCACCTGTGCCCCGGTGGATTACCTGCGTGCCTTCGAAAAACAGTCCAACGCTGGTTCCAGATTTCGCTGCCCGTTTGGCTGAACGACTTAGACTGCCGTTCATCAAAGTTATCATCAAAGTTCTTGACAACGAACCGCAGAAAATGCAACAGAACATGTTCCGTCAATGCCGCAACCTTGACGGCGTGTTCAAAGTTGTGGCTGATATACCCAGACAACCTGTTCTTTTGGTAGATGACATTATTGATTCCGGCTGGACAGTAACGGTGCTGGCAGCACTAATGCAACAGTCGGGTAGTGGGCCAGTTTTTCCTGTTGCCCTAGCCTCGACTTCCAGTGGTGGTTGAATGAAGATTTCCGCAAACACGCAGACGATACTGCTGCTTACAGCTCGGTTTACCGGTGGTGGATCGGGTACCGACAATCCACTGACGCCGAAGGAATACGGACGCTTTGCGGAATGGCTCAGGCTGCAATGCCTGAGTCCTGAACGGCTTTTAAGCGGCAGTCTGCAAAAACTGTTGCCGGGATGGCATGACAAGACGGTTACTGTTGAGCGTATTGACGCCCTTCTGGACAGGGGTTCCGCACTCGCCCTGTCGGTGGAGAAGTGGCTAAGTTCCGGCTTGTGGGTGATTGCCAGATCAGATGAGTATTACCCGAAAAGGCTTAAACACCATCTTCGTTGTGATTCTCCGGCGGTGTTGTTCGGCTGCGGCAGAAAGTCCTTGCTGAATGCCGGAGGATTAGCGGTAGTAGGATCACGTAAGGTTTCTCAGGAAGACCTTGCCTACAGTAGTAAAATTGGTGAATTGGCATCCAATGCGGGATTTTCAATTGTTTCCGGCGGCGCGAGAGGAGTTGATGAGTCGGCAATGCTCGGAGCGCTTGGCGCAGGAGGTACGGCGGTGGGAGTACTGGCCGAAAGTCTGCTGCGAGCATGCACCAGCAGAAAATATCGCCACGCATTGATGGAAGACAATCTGGTACTTGTTTCGCCGTTTAATCCTGAAGCAGGTTTCAGCACAGGCAATGCAATGGCGCGGAATAAATATATTTACTGCCTCGCGGATACCGCACTCGCCATCCACTCCGGAACAGAGGGTGGAACCTGGGCAGGCGCACGGGAAAACTTGAAAAAAGGCTGGGTGCCGTTATGGGTCAAACAAACCAACGACCCTGAAGCAGGTAACAGCAGACTTATCGCCGCCGGAGCATCAGAAGTTTCAGCCTGTATTGACGAGGTGAGTATCGAGGCATTTTTTAAAGCAGCACATGAGATGCCCGATAACAACAACCAAGACCCTCCAAGTTCCAGTTCAACTGTCGACTTGGATGCTCTGCCTGAAGAGGTTACAGAGAAACCCCGAAACGACACGGATGTTTCAAATGAGCACACCAGGAGACCCGTCTGCAAAAATGGTACGGACGCAGCAGACACTGCTTCGGAGCCAAGTGTTTCCGAATCAGTCAATCTATCCCGAATCCCATTATATGATCTCTTCGTTAGTAAGGTTACTTTGCTTTGTGGGTGTCGTTCCCGGACCACCGATGAACTGGCGGAAGAACTTTCCCTCAACAAAACGCAGCTGAATACTTGGCTTAAACAGGCGGTTACAGACGGACATCTAATAAAACTGAAGAAGCCTGTACGTTATGATCTTGTCGGCAGGCAGCAGGGATTGTTTACACCGGAGTTATAGAGGCGAAGTACATCTCACCGATAACTACCTCGTCCGCAGAAGAGCAAACCCGTACGGGCTCAACGCCTCTATAGAAATCCGGTCTCCGAGAATCTCTGCAGCGCAAATGCCTCAATACTCCATCTGCTTGATATACGAAAGAGAATTCGATATAATTTTTTCGAGGAATTTCGAAAGAGGAAAAACAACAATGACAGGGGGTTTTTCAATGACGACATCAAGTGTAAAAAACTCTTTAGTTAAACTCAGAGTACTTTGGCTCCTCATAGGGACCATAGCAGTGCTGTTACCGGCAATTCATCCTTCGCCCGCGAAGGCTCAGAACGACTCGGAAGTTCTGCTTCCGAGCATTTATGTTGTGGGTTCACGTCGTGAGATTCGTTCCGCAGTCGACACGCCTGCTCCGGTAGACATAATCTCCGGAGAAGAGATCACCGACCAGGCGACAGGCGATGTCACGAGCGCCATACGCAACGTGGTACCTTCCTACAACGTCTCAAGACAGCCTCTAAGCGATGCTGCCACGTTTATACGCCCCGCGAATCTTCGAGGACTGGCATCTGATCAGAGTCTAGTCTTTGTTAACGGTAAGCGCAGACACAGAGGCGCGGTGATTACTTTCCTTGGAAACGGAGTCTCGGACGCTTCTCAGGGTCCCGATATAAGCGTCATCCCGGCAATAGCCCTCAAACGCGTTGAGGTTCTCCGCGACAGCGCATCCGCTCAGTACGGTTCTGACGCGATTGCGGGAGTAATAAATTTCGTTCTGAAAGACAGTCCGGAAGATGGAACAGCGGAAGCGCAGTGGGGGCAGACGTATGAAGGGGACGGCGATGAGTTGAGACTTGCGACAAATCTAGGTCTTCCGATAACTGAAAACGGCTTTCTGAATCTGAGCGCCGAGTGGCGGGATACCGAACCCACTTCCAGAAGTGTACAGAGAAGTGATGCGGCGGAACTGATTCAAGGGGGAAATACCCATGTGCGCCAACCGTATGCTCAGCGATGGGGAGCACCGGACATAGACGACGATATCAAGACATTTCTTAACTTCGGCATTGATGTCGGCGAGCAGTCCCATCTTTACTCATTTGCAAATTTCTCAAGAAAAGAATCTGAAGGAGAATTCTTCTTCCGCAGCCCATTGGAACGTACGGGACGTATCGGAGTTTTCTTCTTGGAAAATCCTGACGGAAGCAAGACTCCTCTGAGATCAAGAGACGGTTTCAGTTTCGCCGACGAGAATTGTTCTCCGAGCGGGAAAAACTGTTTTCCGGGAGGTTTCAATCCCAGATTCGGCGGAAAGATAACCGACAAGTCCGCAACTGTGGGGATTCGTGGAGATTTCCTCTCATCCGCCAAGTATGATCTAAGTTATACCTTAGGGCGTAGTGAGGCGGACTTCTCCATAAGAAACACGCTGAATCCCAGCCTAGGGGCTGATTCACCAACCCAGTTTGAACTTGGTTCCTATGTTCAGACAGAGCAGACGGCCAATCTGGACCTCAGTTATCCGGTCGAGATTTCCGGATTCGCATCTCCTCTCTTCTTTGCGGTCGGAGCCGAATGGCGCAACGAGAAATTCAGAATAAAACCGGGTGAAGAATCTTCCTACAAAGAGGGCCCGCTGGCACAGGAGGGCTTCGGAATCGGTGCTAACGGATTTTCAGGTTTCTCTCCCGATATATCAGGATCTTGGGATCGTTCCAATATCGCCGGTTATATGGACCTGGAAGCTGACCTTATCCCGCAATTGACAATAGGACTCATGGGGCGTCTAGAAAAGTTCGATGATTTCGGTTCAACGGCTGACGGAAAGGTTTCATCCCTGTATCGAATAACCGACAATCTAAGTCTGCGGGGTTCGGTAAGCACGGGATTCAGAGTTCCGACCGTCGGTCAGGAAAATGTCACGAATATCACGACAGCATATATTGACGGGGCGCTTACGCAACAGGGGATCATACCCTCTTTCTGCTCCGAGGCAAAGCATATCGGAGCTAAAGAACTTGAACCTGAGGAGTCTCTTACTCTCGCTGGAGGTGTAGTGACGGAAGCCGGACCGCTTTCCTTAACAGCGGATTACTTCAACATCAAGGTTGAAGGACGAATCGGAGCATCAAAGGATTATGAGATTGATATAACACAAATCGCCGACCCTTGCATCACCGCTGAGGATGTTCGTAAAATTCGCTTCTTCGGAAATGGTTTCGACACGCGTACGCAAGGTGTAGATGTTTCCGCCAATCTTGATCTCACCGACTTCATCTCCTTTATTGGTCAGGGAAGAACCGGACTGGTATTTGTCGGTAACTGGACCAAGACGGAAGTGACTTCATATGATCCTGACTTCTTGGATGACAGACGTATCTTACAACTCGAGGATGCTCTTCCGAATTATCGGTTCAATACGTCATTGAACCATAAGCGGGACAAGTGGAGAGGACTTGTACGTCTCAATTACTACGGTCCATATACTGAAATTCATACCGACAATACGGCTTGGATTATCAAAGCGGACAGTCAGGTGACATTTGACATTGAGGCCACTTACGCGTTGCTGAGCAATGTTGAACTCACCATAGGAGCGGAAAACGTATTTGACAATTACCCTGAAGAAAACCCTTATAAAGAGAACACAGGATCCAAGTATCCGGAATCAGCCCCTGCCGGGTTTAACGGAGGTTTCTACTACGGACGACTGCGTTATTTCTTCTGATCTGAAATTTCATAAATCATGAAGATGATTTTGGAAAGCAGGTTGCGGCAGATGGAGTTTTAATCTGCCGCAACCTGCTTTTTTCATCCGCCGAAAAAAACATCTGCAGAAAATTGTATTATCGGTTGCCTTTCATAATAAGCGAAAGCAGAAATTCTGACAGGCTCCCGACGGTATCAAAAACCTCAGGAGTCAGAAGAGATTCATCGATAGAAGCACCGAGAGCTTCTTCAATCTCCATTATGAACTCAAGGGTTGAGACGGAATCAACTCCGATCCCGAGTTCCACAAGCGGCTGATCGGATGATATTTCCCCGAGGTCGACATCAAGATAAGTCCTGCCGGCGATAATGTGTTTTATTTTGTTCTTAAGAATCTCTTTTTCTGAACTCATCCGAGTTTCTCTCTGATTATCTTGCCTGCGGGGCTACGCGGAAGCGAATCTACAAACTCGATTCTCGATGGAATTTTATAATCAGAAATCTTCCCTCTGCAAAAAGCTACGACTTCCCCGCGTGAGAGACCCTCGGCAACTATAAATGCTTTGACTTCTTCCCTGCCTTCTATGCCTGCAGCGCCTATAACGGCGGCTTCAGTTACTTTCTCATGGGATAAAAGCAGATTCTCAACCTCGAACGGATCAACTTTATTCCCCGAAATATTTATGAAAAGTTTTTTTCTTCCGCGTATAAAAAGATATCCGTCCTCATCGAACATTCCGATATCCCCCGTGTGATAGAAACCGTTTCTGAAAACTCTTGCGGTTTCTTCCTGAAAACCCACATAACCGCCGGTCATTGAAGGACTTCTGACAATAATCTCACCTTCGCTGCCGCAAGGAAGGTCTCTTCCTGTCTCTGAAACCACTCTGACGGTGACATTCTCCGCAGCCTTTCCTGCCGAAAGATGCTTCTCCACTATATCCTGCGCGGTGTTTATAGTTATAACCCCGGTCTCCGAAGAACCGTAGAGCTGGCGCGGATAGACTCCGAAAGCTTTGTGGAAAGAAAAGAAGGCATCCTCGGACAGCGGCGCGCCGGCGGAGATAACATGGCGCAGGAAGGGAAAACCGGAGCATTCTGCGGAAACACTCCGCGCCAGAGTCTCAAGCATAAACGGCACCGCAGGGAAAATTGTTATTTTCTGCTCCCGCAGGATGTCGACAATACCTTTTCTGGTAAAACCCGAAACAAGATAACAGCAGGCTCCGACGCTCAGGGCACTTACAAAATTTCCGAGGCCGTAAGTATGGGATATCGGAACGGACAGAAGAACTCTGTCATCGGGATTCCATCTTATGGTCGCCGTATGATTGCGTACAAGGGCTATCATATTGATGTGGGTTCTCGCCACACACTTAGGCTTTCCGGTCGAACCGGTTGAAAAAAGATGAATTGCGTCCGCGTTCAGCAGCTCTTCCGTTGAATTTGTATCGGAACATTCATTCTCATGGAAGTGTTCTCGCGTTATGTGAACTGTTTTCGCGTTTTTTGAAACCTGATCAAGGATTTCTCCGAGCACCCTGTCTGTCAAAACAAGAGACGGTTCTGAAAACTCAAAACAGTGTTTTATCTCCTCTGTCCGGCAGGCGCTGTCGATAGGAACGCAGACGGCTCCCAACTTGGCTATGGAAAAAAGAGATACCGCAAGCTCAAGGGAGTTGGAGAGAAAAACACACACTCTGTCTCCTCTGGACACTCCGCAACTGAGAAGAAAAAAAGAGAACCGGTCAACAAAGCCGCAGATCTGCCCGTAGTCGAAAGTTTCTCCCTCGTACCATACCGCGGGGCTCTGAGGATTGCGCCCGAGGTTTGAATAGAGCGTCTCGCAGTAATTTTTCATCTATGGAAAAAGCGGAACCTGGTCAAGTCCCCGATTCTCCGGAAAACCGAAAATAATATTCATGTTCTGAACGGCCTGACCCGCCGCTCCTTTCATAAGATTGTCGAGGACGGTTATGACAACAAGGTGATCTTCTTGCAGTAAAAAACCCACAAACGCTCGGTTTGACCCCAGAACGGAGGAGACGCCCGGTACGCCATTCCCGCAGACAGAGACAAAAGGTTCTTTCCGATAGAACTCCGTATAGATATTCCTTATCTTATCCAGATCCACGGGACGGAGAGGTCTCAGATAGGAAGTCGCCATTATCCCTCTTTTTACGGCAACCCTAGTGTTTAAAAAAACAATGTTTTTCCTCACTTCGGAGAACTCGGAAAGCATATTGCGAATCTCGTGTTTCTGGTCATGTCCGCCTGTATTCTCAACTGAAACGTCTTCTTTTACCTCCGCATAGTGACTCGTAAGCCTCGGCGCGCGTCCCGAGGTGGAAAGAGACGATTTTATGTCCACTATGACA
This sequence comes from Thermodesulfobacteriota bacterium, assembly GCA_965204665.1. Taxonomy (GTDB): domain Bacteria; phylum Desulfobacterota_D; class UBA1144; order Nemesobacterales; family Nemesobacteraceae; genus Nemesobacter. The sequence goes on from OZ242002.1 coordinate 521,820, forward strand.
TCATCTCCGGTTTTGTATGCGCGGAGAAACGGCACTATCCCAAGTAAAACGCATGTGCTGCAGCAACCTGGATTCGCTATCAAGGAGGCATCTTTTATATTCCCGCGGTTAAGTTCTCCGAGTCCGTACACCGCCCTGCGGAGAAGGTCAGGATAACGGGACGCAGAACCATGGGCGCGGAAGTAGCCGTCAGGGCAGCTGAATCTCAAATCCGGACTCAGATCCACCACCTTCGCCCCTTTTTCGAGAAACTTCTTTACAAAAACTGAAGAAACACCGCCGGGAAGACAGGAAAAAACAAGATCCACCGGTTCAGGTCCGGGTATTTTCGATATCGGTACCAAGACGGAATCCGAACAGCCGCGAAGATGAGGAAATGCCCTGTCCAACCTCATTCCTGAGAATTTTTCTGAAGTCAGTAACCGAAGATCAACATCCGGATGCCTCAACAGAAGCGAAATCAACTGCTGTCCGACATACCCGGTAACTCCGAGAACTGCCGTTTTAATCTTCATTTTTCTTCGCAAACCCGGTCGGACGGTCTGCTGCCGACACAGAAACTATTTTCCATAACTGAGTTTCCGAATAACGGCTGTAGTGAACACTCTGTCCATCCAGCGCTCGATATTGCCGCGGGAGGTCCGTCCTATGAGTTTTCTTACCTGCTCCAGGGAGATCACGGCTTTTGCGTAGGACCTGTGCCCGCCGGCGCTCCCGATTTGATCAAAGAGTTCAAAAAGAAGCCTCCCTGCGCTCTGTACAGAACCTGTGTTTCTTACGGAAATTACAATGTGCGTACCGGAAATGATTCCAAAGGCAACTGACCATTCCACTCCTTCCACCTTTATCCCCATATCGGCAAGTTGAGCAATCAGGTGTTCTTTCTCTATCTTTCCGAGGTTCATGAAAATTATCTTGTCTTTTATCCAGTGCATGGAGAGCGCCTCTCCATAACACTTAACCTCTTCAGGATATATGTTCTTTGATTCTATTTTCCTGAGCAGTGAAAGGTCAGCTTGGTTGTAAAGATATGTAAATGCCTCAAGGTCATCGAAATCCGCCCCTCTGTTAAGCGTCATCGTATCCGTCTTTATTCCGTAAAGAAGAGCAGTCGAGAGTTTTTTGGAAATTTCCACCTGCGCGGCCCTGAGAAACCGCGTCATAATAGTTGCCGTCGCACCCTCTTCCGAGCTTATCTCGGTAAATTTAGCATGACATTCAACAACATTCGGATGATGGTCTATTACAGAATCAATATCAGTCACCACACCCGCGAAATAAGAAGGTTGTACGTCGACAAGCGCTATGGAATCAAAAGTTTTTATATCTTCAGTGGATATTACCCGGATGTCTATGCCCATAAGTTCGACCATGGCAACATTCTCAGGTCTTGATATTCTCTCACCCAAGTAGCCTATGATGGCGGTTTTCTTGTTTCGTTTCAGCAAGGTGCGGAGCGCCAGAGCACTTGCAATCGCATCGGGGTCGGGTTGGTTGTGAATAAGTATAAGAAGTTTCTTCGCGTTGCGGTGTACATACCTTATTTCCCTTACTGAAAGTTCCGTCCCGGCAAGCTTTTCTTCAAAAGCCAGCTGACTTTGAACAACATCCTCAAATTTCACATATCTGACTGATTGACAGCCGCCGTCCTCATAATCTATATTGTCTGAAACCACAATGGGGCTGTCCGGGTAGCCTGCGGACAGATCAGACAATGCCTTATCATCTGAAATTTCCTTGCCTACCACTATAAGGGTGAATTTACCTTTTTGGCTGAGGGCGCTCTCCAAGGAACTGACGCGCAGTACCTGTCCCCTTTTCTCAAAAAGGTTTATCAGGAGAATATCGAACTTCCCGATGAACATGTATCTTCTGTCACGATTTTGTTTCATGACGCACCGAGTCTCAGGCGATTTTTTTATCTATCTGCAACAGGCATCGCTGAGTTGCCGGGTGAGACGAGAAATGTTTGCCAGCATATCCTCTTCCGAGTCCCTTTCATTCTCAATTATTCTCACAAGAGCACTCCCCACAATAACCGCGTCTGAAAAAGCGGCTATCGATTTTGCCTGTTCAGCTGAAGATACTCCGAATCCCACACCCACAGGCAGATCGGAGTACTGTCGGATCCTGTCCACAAGGTCATGCAGACTGTAGTCCATGTCGGGCCGTGCCCCTGTAACACCCGTAACCGAAACAAGGTAGACAAATCCCGATGCTTTCTGTGACACCAGATCTATTCTCCGTTCCGTGCTTGTAGGCGCAAGAAGAAAAATGAGATCAAGCCCCTCGCGCCGAGTGCAGATGTGGAGCTCATCTGCTTCTTCCGGTGGCAGATCTACCGCCAGCACGCCGTCTGCGCCCGCCCGCCGGGCGTCATGCGCAAAGCGTTCCGGTCCGTAAGAAAAAAAAGGATTATAGTATCCGAACAGTATTATGGGTATGTCGGAGGAGGCTCTTATTCTTTTCACCAGTTCCAATACATCAGCAACCGATGTCGAGTTCCGAAGAGCCCTTTCAGATGCCGCCTGGATCACAGGTCCATCCGCCATCGGATCAGAAAAAGGAATGCCGATCTCAATCATATCAGCTCCGGCAGTTTCCATGCATCCGACAATCCGCTCGGTAAGACGGATATCGGGGTCCCCCGCAGTAACATAGCAGATAAGAGCAGATCTGTCTTTTTTCCGGAGTTCGCAGAATTTTTCTTCTATTCTTCCCATATGCTTTCAGCCTACAGCCTAAGCCGGACGGAAACCTCAACTGCAGAAATTTCCAATTGACTGATAGAATGAAAAAAGTGAAACTCGCTCCAACCTTGCGTTTTTTATATACGCACACAACTGCATTGTCAAGCACGGAATGGAATTACAAGTCGAGAATGCCGGGCATCCCGGCAGCGGACCGAGCAACCATCTCTTGATCGAACTCCACCCTTAAAGGACTTCAGCCGCTGCCCGAAACTGTATGTATGTCCTTGTCTCCCCTTCCCGAAAGGCATATCACAACTATCTGACCGGATGACATATTCGGAGCGATTTTGCAGACGTGAGCTACGGCATGGGATGTCTCAAGGGCGGGAATTATTCCTTCGGTTTCTGAAAGGAAAGAGAATGCGGAAAGTGCCTCCCTGTCCGTAACTGCAGTGTATTCCACCATGCCGGTATCCTGAAAATAGGAATGCTCCGGACCCACTCCCGGATAATCGAGACCCGCGGCGACCGAATGGGCGCCCTTTATCTGACCATTTTCATCCTGGAGAAGATAAGTTCTGCTGCCATGGAGAACACCTGCCGACCCTGCCGTTATAGTGGCTGAGTGGCTGCCGCTGTTCAGTCCGTGTCCGGCGGCTTCCACTCCGATTTTTTTTACCTCGGGATGCTTAATGAACGGAAAGAAAAGTCCCATGGCGTTTGAACCTCCACCGACGCAGGCAACAAGAATATCGGGAAGTCTGCCCTCGAGACCGAGTATCTGCTCCATCGCCTCCCTGCCTATCACAGACTGAAAATCTCTTACCATCATGGGGTACGGATGCGGTCCGGCAACACTTCCTATTATGTAAAAAGTGTCTCCGACGTTGGTAATCCAGTCCCTCATGGCCTCGTTCATGGCGTCCTTCAATGTTCTTGTCCCTGAAACTACAGGAACCACTTCCGCACCCAGAAGTTTCATGCGGAAAACATTCAGTTCCTGACGACTGATGTCCTCCTCCCCCATATATACAACACACTGTTTGCCGAGAAGGGCAGCTACGGTGGCAGTAGCAACTCCATGTTGTCCAGCTCCAGTTTCCGCTATGATTCTCCTTTTCCCCATTCTCCCGCACAGAATCGCCTGGCCTATGGTGTTGTTGATCTTGTGAGCGCCGGTATGGGCAAGGTCCTCCCTTTTGAGGTATATCTTCGCACCGCCGAGTCTTTCGGTCATTCTCCGAGCGTAGTAAAGAGGAGTCGGCCTCCCGACATATTCGCTCAGGTAATAATCAATCTCTTCCTGAAAGGAGTCATCCGAAGACGCTTCGCCGTAAGCTTCTTGAAGATTTTCAAGCGCAGGCATCAACGTTTCTGAAACGTAACGGCCGCCGAAATCACCGAAACGGCCTTCAGCGTCCGGGTAATCATACTCGATGTTTGTTTGCGCCACCTCTTACCTCCTCCATAAACCGTGCGATTTTGGAATGACTTTTTACTCCAGGAGAACTTTCAACTCCGGAACTCACATCAACCGCGTAGGGTCTCACTGTCCGCACCGCCAGAGCGATGTTTTCCGGACGCAAACCGCCCGATAGTATAACGAATCTGTCGCAGATTTTCTCCGCGGCCAGCATATCCCAAGAAAAACTCTCTCCGGTACCTCCGTATGCCGAAGGAGACCATGTGTCAAAAAGAAAAGTCCGCGTATTATAGAGATCAAGTGATTCAAGACTTTCCGCATCTTTTATCCTTACGGCTTTTATGTAGTTTTTCCCGAATGCCGCACACATCTCAGGCGACTCTTCGCCGTGGAACTGATAAACATCAAAACCCGCTTCCGCTTTGGCCTCTTCAAGGAAATGCTTCTCCGCATTCACAAAAACCCCCACTTTTATCACAAAAGGAGGAAGTGTATCTATTATCTTTTTCGCCTCGGCCGGCGAGATATTCCTAGAACTCTTTTCGTAGAAAACAAAACCCAGTGCAGAAGCACCCGCCGTCACAGCAAAAAGCGCGTCTGCTTTATCCGTGATTCCGCAAATCTTTACTCTGGTCATTTACGCTTACATGTCAGCCGACAACGATACTTTGATTAAAGATCTTCGGCAATCAGTTCCGTTCTGATTCCACCGCCCATTAAACTCCTCACGCCATTGTCGGCGTGAAAAAATATAGAACCGAGCAGAAAGGATTTATTTCAGGAGTGTGTTCCTAAAAATGGAGTTGAACCTGCGCCCTTACCATGTTCTCGTCAACTTCGGTTCCATCAAGCCTATCTTTTCTCTGAAAGGTATAGTCGACCTGTAACTTCCATCTGTGGTCACCGCTTAAATAGTAGTTCATACCCGGGGTAACCGTCCAGATGTTGTCAAGGTCATTTCCCGCAACGGAGTTTTTGTCGTCATCAAAGAAGATTTGGGCGTACCTTGCAGCAAGTTCAACCTTATTCGGCAAAAGGAAAAAACCGCCTTGAACTCTAAGCCCGTGGTCATATGTCTTTTCCGCACCTGCATCATCGGGATTTACCCACCTGCCGACATACTCGCCATTGAGATTGAACCTGGAGTGGATATAACTCGCATCGGCGGTACAAGAAATCACGGAGCCATTCTCGAGTTCTCTCTCTCCTTTAGGAATTCCTATGTTCTTATCTCCACCATCCTCAACGCTTATACCGGCGACAGCCGCTCCGATTGTCAAGGTCGGTTCTGTGGTGAAATTCTCTTTTAAGTTGTTGATTTTTCCACCTAAAATCGAAGCTTGTACTCTACCGACCCAGAGCATGTCCATATCGCCGTCATCATTTTTGGCGTTTGCCTGCTCTCCCTGAAAAACGCCTAATTCATAGCGAACCGCATCGTCGCCGAGAAATCCGTATACGCCGCCGCCTATATCCCTGTAAAAACTGAGGTAGTTGGTTAGAATCGAATAATCTACCAACTGCAGAGAAGTCGTTGAATTAAGAAATTCTCTGTTGAAGGGAACCTTATATTGACCCACAATCGGAGTAAGTCTTTTATCTTTTGCAAACGAAAAATAAAAATCCAGCAGATTCCCGTCGTTTGCCAAATCATATTGAATCTTGTATTTCATCCAAGGGGCGAATACGTTGCCCAACAAAAATAAATCAATCCTTCTTACACTGAAACCGAGGCCGTCATCATCAACTTCTTCCTCGTTTACATAGCTGGTCGAGAATTGACCGTTAACCCTCATTTTGAGTTTGTAGTTCTTGTCGGCGGTCTGGAAAGCAAGACCGGATCCATTTCTCAACTTGACCATCACGTCGTTAGTATGCGCAGTTGAAGGAGTAAAGGTGAAAGCGGTAAACATCATTAGAGATAACGCCGGAACAAATAAAAATCTCATCTCTCAAGCCTCCTTAGCATGTGTTTTCTTATCTCCAGTTGAAGAACGATCACATTTATTATATCGGCACATAACTCCAGTGCAGATGAAAACAAAGGCAACCCGATTCCGCAAATTAAAGATATAGTTCGCTCATTAAACTTCGAAGTGCAACACCTGAATTATAACGAAGCCGTTCGTAAAAACGAGTAGTTGATAGGGCCGAGGGATAAGGATATGCTCCGATACCCGTTAAAGGAAGGCATATCTGATGTCATCAGACTGCAATCACCTCGGCTGCGAAGAACGAATCCGGATAGAAGCGTTGCGGAGAATGGATCTTTCAGTCCGGCAGAACACCGACCGACTCGGACAGGCTGCGTATACGAGACGGAACTCGTTTAGTTCATCTCAGAAGTGTGCTGGTGTTTGATCATCTTTCCGGTAGCCATATAGTAGGCGTTTTCCGCTACGTTTGTGGCAAGGTCGGCAACTCTTTCAAGATGTCTTGCAACGTATATATAACGAAGCGCCCTGTTGAGCGTAGACGGGTCTGAAATTATAAAAGTTATAAGTTCTCTTACTATCTGCGGTTCGTAGTTATCGACCTCGTCGTCTTTTTCGCATACGGATATCGCAAGGTCTGAATCCTTTCTTATAAAGGAGTCTATGCTCTCGCGAAGCATCTCCATAGTCTTATCAGCCATTTTGGGAATATCCACAAGCGGTTTTATCGGAGGGTAATCCGCCATGAAAAGCGCCATTCTCGAGATGCTTGTGGCATGATCTCCTATCCTCTCGAGATCGTTGTTCACCTTCATCACCATCGTCACGGTACGCAGGTCCTGAGCTTCCGGATGATAAAGCGCCAGTATCTTTATACAGAGATTGTCTATTTCAATCTCCATACTGTTTATCCGCTCATCCGCACTTATCACTTCTTGGGCGAGAATCATATTGCCGTCGCGCAAAGCTTTCACGCTTTTGGCTATGTTTGTTTCAACAAGAGAAACCATCTCCAGCAACTTCTTATTCAGAAGCGCCATCTCCTCTTCAAATCTGATCATCCGCGAATTCTCCCGACGGCCGAAACATCAGCCGAATTTCCCGGAAACGTAATCTTCTGTATGTTTTTTGGCCGGATTAAGGAATATCTTTTCCGTGGTATTGAATTCCACTACGCTTCCTATGTACATAAAGGCAGTGTAGTCGGAAACCCTGGAAGCCTGCTGCATGTTGTGAGTTACTATGACTATGGTGAACTTGCTTTTAAGTTCGGTTATAAGGTCTTCTATTTTCGTCGTGGCGATCGGATCAAGAGCGGAACAGGGCTCATCCATAAGCAGAACATCCGGTTCCACCGCAACCGCTCTTGCGATGCAGAGTCTCTGCTGCTGTCCTCCTGAAAGCCCCATGGCGCTTTCGTTGAGCCTGTCGTTCACCTCCTCCCAGAGAGCCGCACGCTTTAGATTTTTCTCCACTATATCATCAAGAACTGATTTCTTGTTGATTCCCGCTATTCTCGCTCCGTAGGCGACGTTTTCGTAAATGGACTTGGGAAACGGATTCGATTTCTGAAAGACCATCCCTACTCTTTTTCTCAGGTCCGTAATGTCAACATCCGGGGAAAATATATTTTCTCCGTTAATTCCTATTTCCCCTTCAACCCGACAACCGTCCACCAGATCGTTTAACCGGTTAAAACATCTGAGCAAAGTCGATTTGCCGCAACCTGAGGGACCTATAAACGCCGTAACCCTCTTTCTCGGGATATTCATATTGATACCGCAAAGGGCCTGCTTCTGACCGTAGAACAGATCTAAGTTCCTAACCCTTACGACCGGGTCGGTAACATCCATGGCTTTCTCCGAAACATTCGTATTAACGGCTGCGGAATCTCCGTTCGCAACGGGAATCTTGACCTCCTCCTTTCTCATCACTTCAGACACCACCAAACTATCCTCCCCGCATTCAACAGCTCTGCACTATACGGCAGAAGTCGCATATTTTTTCCTAAGCCTGTTTCGTATTATTACGGCTGTTATGTTAAGAATAACCACTATTAATATAAGTAGAAAAGCCGTCATAAAAACCATGGGTTTCACCGCCTCGGCGTTGGGGGACTGAAATCCCAAGTCGTATATATGAAACCCGAGATGCATAAATTTCCTCTCCAGGTGAAGAAACGGAAATCTTCCATCTATCGGAAGGTCCGGAGCCAACTTGACCACTCCCGTTATCATAAGGGGTGCGACCTCTCCCGTAGCTCTTGCGACAGCCAGTATCAGCCCTGTTAGAATAGCCGGAAGAGCACTGGGAACAACTACTTTCCATGTAGTCTCGAACTTGGTCGCCCCAAGCGCCAAGGACCCTTCTCTTATGTTTCTGGGCACTGAGGCGAGCCCTTCCTCCGTAGCCACTATCACTACAGGCACCGTCAGAAGAGCGAGAGTGAGTGAAGCCCACAGTATACCGCCTGTACCAAATGTGGGATTGGGAAGAGATTCCTTGAAAAACACCGCATCTATTATCCCGCCGACACCGTAGAGGAAAAATCCTACGCCGAAAACTCCGAATACTATTGACGGAACACCCGCGAGGTTGTTCACGCATATCCTCACAATTCTGACCATGATTCCCTGCTTTGCGTACTCCCTCAGATAAAGAGCCGCTATCACTCCGAAGGGCATTACCACTATGCTCATGATAAAGACCATAAGCACGGTGCCGAAAATGGCGGGGAATATTCCTCCTTCCGTGTTAGCCTCCCTCGGATCATCCGAGATAAATCCCCAGAATCTTTCAATATAAAAGCCGATCTTGCCCATCACGCTCAGATCATTGGGCCGAAAAGCCATGACGATTTTCCCGAGTTCTATGACTTTTTCATCTCCACCGGGAGAAAGCACCACAACTTGGTTTCTGTTGATCTCACTGTAGAGATTTTCAAGTTCCGCTTCAACTTTTTCGTACTCGGCTTCGTATTGCTCTATTCTGCGCAGGTAAGGAGCGGTTTTCTCAGGATCCGCGTCTTCTCCTCTCATCTCAAGTCCCTTCAGTTTAAGACGCTGCTTCTCAATGCCGTGATTGATATCCCCGATAACCCCTTTCTCTATCTTCAGTATCTCTTCGTGGATACGGTTGGCATCGTCCACAAGATCCTTAAACAATATAAAAGCCTTAGGAGAACTGCCCGGAACAATCTTTCCCTCCTCGCGTATCTCCTTTATATAACCGTGGTAATTCCCCCACTCTCTTCTCTCAAGAATCACCGCCTCACGGGGATAATCCACAGACGCCAGGTCCGCTTCGTCAACCCACTTGAAGTCAAGGCCGTAAAGATCTCTGTTTCCGATCTTGAGCTTTATCCTGAACTCCGAATCACTCAATCCCTCTATGCCCCGGACAGATTCCCTCGCGCGAAACTGGCCCAAGTACACAGAACCATCATTGAGTACATAACGTCCCATATCAGCAGGCCACATCGAACCCAATCCCTTGGTCGCTATGAGGTAAAGAAGACCTCCTATCATCACAAGGGTCATCATCAGGGCAAGCCCCGACATCCAGACATAGGCATCACCGGCTTTCCATAATTTTCTAGGCATCTGACTGACTGTACTTCCTTCTTAGTCTTTGCCGGAGAATCTCCGCCAAAGTGTTGAGAAAAAACGTTGTAAGAAACAATAGAATCGCCGCAAGAAACAGAATTCTGTACAGAGTTCCTCCATGAGGAGCTTCGGGAAGTTCCACGGCGATGTTGGCGGAAAGCGCCCGGAATCCGTTAAAGAAACTCCAGTCCATCACGGGAGTGTTTCCCGTGGCCATAAGAACTATCATCGTTTCCCCGACCGCCCTACCGAAACCGATCATGACAGCCGAAAATATTCCGGCGCTGGCGGAAGGCAACACGATCCTCACAGCAGTCTGCCACCTGTTGGCCCCGAGAGCCTGGGAACCAGCGCTGAGATTCCTCGGAACGCTTGAAAGAGCATCCTCCGAGATTGTGAAAATGATCGGAATAACAGTAAAGCCCATGGCGAACCCCACAACCATCATGTTTCTCTGATCATAGCGAAGGTCGAAAACTCTGTAAAACCAGTCTTTGAAATCCCCGGTAAAAACCAGATTTTCAACAGGGTTGTTAAGCCAGAGAGAAAGCCCGACGGCAATCCCTGTTACAGCGACAAGAAAAAAAAGTTCCGTCCCGGCTCGAAACCTGCCGGAAAAAGAAAGCGGGAGCCTGTTCCAGAAAAACAACGCGGCCAGTGTGAACAGAGTCACCAATACCGGCATTATAAGGGTCGCAACAAATATCTTTTCAAGAAGAGGAGCGAGCCAGAGCCCCGCGAGAAACCCAAGTACTACGCTCGGAAGCGCTGCCATAACCTCTATCACGGGTTTTACCGCACTTCTTATTGACGGATGGAGGAACTGAGAAACGCAGATAGCAGCGAGAATCGCAAGCGGAACCGACATCATCATAGCATATATGGCCCCTTTCAATGTTCCGTAGGCAAGTGGAGTAAGACTGAACTTAGGCTCAAACTCGTCTGTTCCTCCTGTCGATTGCCAAACGTATTCGGGTTCACTGTATCCCTCGTACCAGATTTTGCCGAAAAGAGAACGGAAATTCGTCTCGGGATGAGGATTGTCGACATGGTAGTTAAAAAGCATCATATCGGAATCCAGAGCTACGATTCCGTTTGCCTTGGGCGTAAAAACTAAACCTTGATAAGGTTTTCCCCGTCCCTCGAAATCAAGTTGTCTAACAGCCGAAGTCGCGTGATAAAGAGATATGTTGCCGATGCTGTCCGAGGCAAGAAAACCTCTGCCTCTCCGGGATTCAGCGAACCTTTCAACCGAACCCGCAAGTGGCGGAAACGTATGCACTCTGGTAAGACGCGCATCACCCTGCTCTCCGCTGACCTCGAACCAGACGCTCACATTCCCGGATTCATCTCCCACTATGAGGGATCGCTCGCCGAGAAGAAATCCTATTTCAGTGACTGCTGTCTCAGGGTTGTTTGTGGCGTCTGAAACAGAACTGAGTTTCGGGGGAGAAGACGATGAAAGTCTCCAGTGATAAATTTTTCCATCATGCGTGGAGACATACAGGTTCTCCGCAACCGCATCAACTTCCATCGCGGTAACCGACGAGCCTTCAAGGTCGGAAGTCAGATCATGGGTATAAGTCTCTATTAAACTTTCACCCGTGAAATCTTCTTCCTCCGTCTCCGAATACACGACAAGACGACGGCTCTGCGTATACACCGCAACCATTGCGGTTCCATCTTCAGGAGATGTTTTGTAAGCGAAAACATCTATCGGTTCGTCAATTACGCGGAAAGCCTCGGATTCCCTTACCCGGGAAACAACAGTTCTTTCCGTACCTTCACGGAACTCGACCTTAAACAGTACTTCAAAGGGTTTTATGTACCCCTCTCCATCAGCCAGAGCAAAAGATGAATTGCTTTTGATTTTGTAAAAAGATGAGTATCCGGAAGTTTTGTGATCAAGTGCGTGAGTTTTTAAAAGTTCCGGCTCCTCTTCAAGAGTAAAGAACCTTACCGCACCATTAGAATCCACCGTGAAAAACTGCTTGCGGTGCTCGTCAACCCCCAGTTCAAATATCCGCGCGGTTCGGCGGGCTTCGACATCCGACTCATTTTTTACTTCTGAAACGGCAGCAAGGCTTTTCTCGGGACCTTTCCAAAGAGGTATAGTCTCGATACCTATGAAGAAAAGTATTCCTATTATACAGAAAATAATTCCGACGCCGCCGACAAAAACTACATTTCCGGCAATTTTGTCATAAAGTTTCCTTCTCTTTATCTGCTTGCGTTTTGAACTCTCATCAGTTTCCAACTGCTCGTTATTAAGTTGTGACAATAGAAACTACCCCGCTTCGAACATGCCGTTATGTTGAACAGATAAAGAAAAAAAGCGCCTGTGGACTGTATATGCAGTTCTTCGGCAGTCCGCAAGAGCACAAAAAAGAATTTTTATCAGTTAGCTTCTATCAAACTCCTGAGTTCCGCTACCTTGGCGGCGCTCAGTGGAAGATAACCGTCTTTTACAACTATCCGCTGCCCCTCGCGACTGAGAACATATTTGAGGAACTCAAGACGCAACGGGTCGAGAGATTCGTTCGGTTTTTTGTTCACATAGAGGTATAGAAATCTTCCCAGCGGATAGTTCTTGGCCCCCACGTTTTCAGGAGTAGGCTCGTAGCACCCTTTGCCTTTGTCAAGCGCGACGGCCTTTACTCCGGAGGTTCTGTATCCGATACCGCTGTATCCTATTCCATGAAAGTCTTCGGTTATCCCCTGAACAACGGCTGAAGACCCCGGCTGCTCTTTTACAGTATCTTTGTAATCGCCCTTGCAGAGAGCCTTCTTCTTGAAGAAACCATACGTTCCCGACGCGGAATTTCTTCCATATATGCTTATAGGCTTTCCGGAAAGAGAACCTCTCACTCCAGCTTCGCCCCATATAGCAATATCGGACGAAGCGCCGCATTTTCTGTTCTTTGAGAAAACGGCGTCAACCTGCTTTATTGAAAGACACTTTACGGGATTGTCCTTGTTGACATAAACCGCAAGGGCGTCAATCGAAGTCGGAACGGCAGTCGGCTTGTAACCGGCTGCTTTTTCGAAAGCGTCAACCTCTTTAGACTTCATGCTTCTCGACATCGGACCGAACTGTGAAGTTCCCTCTATAAGAGCCGGCGGGGCGGTACTTGAACCCTTGCCCTCTATCTGGCACTTAACGTTAGGATAGAATTTCGCAAACCCCTCGCACCAGAACGTCATAAGATTATTCATGGTGTCGGAACCGACGCTGTTTATATTTCCGGAAACACCTGAAACTTTTTTGTAAGCGGGTATGCCGGAATCAACTTTTACTGTCTGAGCCTGGGCATTCACACCAAACGCAGGAGCACTTAGAAAAGCAACAAGGGTCAAACATGACTTGATATTCAAATTCTTCATAGCAATAAGCCTCCTTTATAGATTGTAAAAAGAGCAATCGAAAAACCCGAAGACTATCCCCCCCCTTTTTTTTAATCCTCATCAATTCAATGGACTTAAAAGGGGGTAACAGTTCGGTTAGAAGTATGCCTGAACCTGAGCTCTTACCATGCTCTCGTCAGCCTCAGTTCCATCAATCATCTCTTGCTTCTGGAATGTGTAATCAATCTGCACCTTCCATTTGTGATTACCGCTCAAGTAGTAGTTCACGCCTCCGGCGGCCGCCCAGATTTTGTCCATATTATCTTCAGCAGGCACATCTTCATCAAAAGAGATCTGCGCGTATCTTGCCGCAACTTCAAATTTCTTCGGCATAAGGAAAAAACCGCCCTGTGCCCTGAAACCGTAATCATAGGCTTTTTTCAAGGCATCGTCATCTACCCATCTTCCGATATACTCACCGGTAAGGTTGAACCTGGGATCGCGGTAGTTCGCGTCGGCGGTAAAAGAAATCACGGAACCGTTTACGAGAGCCCTCTCTTCCGAAGGAATTCCAACATTGGAATCAAGACGGCTAGGGTCGTCTTTTCCATCGTCTTTAACATCTATACCGGCAACCGCCGCACCGATTGTCAGGGTCGGCTCTTTGCCGAAGTTCTCTTTCACCTTCTCAGCACTTTCCCCCATGACCGAAGCCTGGATTCTAGCTGACCACAGCATTCCCATATCGCCTTTGTCATTTTTAGTGTTTGCCCCCTCTCCTTGGAAAATACCCAGATCGTAGCGAACCATGCCGTCGCCGAGAAGACCGTAAATACCACCACCTATATCCCTGTCGAACTCGAAGTAGTCGGTTATGATCGAACGACCTACGAGCTGGAGTGCGGACGAGGAATTAAGAACCTCTCTGTTGAAGGGAACCTTGTACTGTCCTGCAACGGGAACAAACATCTTGTTCCGCGCGAACGAAAGTTTGAGATCCTTCAGTTCCCCATCCCTTGAGAAATCGTACTGAATCTTGTATTTCATCCAGGGTGCAAACGCGTTTCCGTCCCAAGTTATCCTGAGTCTCCTTACCCTGAAACCGAGGCCATCGTCATCATCTCCATCCTTGTTGGTGTAATTGGCCAAGAACTGACCGCGAAGCCTCATTCTTAGTTTGTAATTCTTGTCGGCGGTCTGAAAAGTAAGACCGGTGCCCTTCTTCAATTTGACCATTAAATCATCAGCCTGCACTGATGAAGGGGCAAATGTAAAAGTAAGTAGCACCATAAGCGACACCGCTAAAACAGATAAAATTCTCATCTCTCAACCCTCCTTTAAGGTTATGTTTCTCTGCCATGGTTTGAGCAATTGGAGAGTATTCTATGGAAAGACGGTTAATTAAAGATAAATAAATTGTTAGTTCTGAGTTAAGAAGCAGGGCCGGGCAATTGATGCGCCGTTACTCATTCTGTACATTATCCTCAGGATAGATTGATGAAAAAACTTGTTGCTGTGGTAGATGATGAAAAGGATATACTGAGCCTTATAACACACCATCTCAAGCGGGAAGGCTATCAAGTAAAATCCTTCCGGAGTGGAAAAGATTTTCTTCTATACCTTGATTCAGTTCCTCCCGACTTAGTGTTATTGGATATAATGCTTCCCGGAATGGATGGACTTGAAATCTGCAGGATTCTCAAAAGCAAACCCTCGACAAGTTCAATTCCCGTAATAATGATAACTGCGAAATCCACCGAGGCGGACATAGTAGTCGGGCTTGAATTGGGTGCAGACGACTATATAGTAAAACCTTTTAGAATCCGAGAACTTGCAGCGCGGGTAAAGAGCATGATGAGAAGATCTTCGAACAATGGTTCCGGAGACGGTTCTCTGCAGGTAGGTCCGATAAACATAAATTCCGACAATTATGAAGTATCGGTGGATTCTCGAAGAATCGGTCTTACAACCACTGAGTTCAGGATACTCGAAACCCTTGCCGAAACAGAAGGGAAGGTCTTTACTCGAGACCAACTTCTTAAGAGAAAAACTCTCTGGGGGGATGAAAGAGTGGTCTTTGACAGAACTATAGACGTCCACATAAAGAACCTTAGAGAAAAACTGGGCCCTGCCGGCAGAATGATAAAGACCGTAAGAGGCATCGGATACAAGCTGGAAAACATCCAAACGGTTTGAAGATATTTCAAAAACATTTTCTATACATCCTCACCCTCTCGGCCGCAGCTGCGGGAATCATAGTAGTTTTTATCACGCCGCAGAGGGAAATCACTACGTTTGTGGCGCATATGGCGGTATTTCTCGCGTTCGGGCTCGTAATTCTTCAGATAGTGGAAAAAGACATTCTCAAGGATTTTTCAAGAATATCCAAAGCCCTTGAACTCCTTCCCGAAAAACAGAAAAAAGCTAAGAAGACCGGTCGCAAGTTAAGTGACTTCGATACGGGTGTTGTCTATTCCATAAGAGAACTTTCTGAAAGAATATCCATTCAGATGAAAGATACAGAAAGGGAAAGAAACCAGTTGAAAAGCATACTGGAGTCCATGAGGGAGGGGGTTGTAGTCATATCAAACGACGAAAAACTCCTGCTTATAAACGATACCGCACGGGAGATGTTCTCAATTACCGACCCGTTGCTTGGCCGTCCTTATATGGAGACCATAAGAAACACCGGACTTCAGAATATTATCTCGCACACAAGGAAGAAAAACAAATCCGTAACTCAGGAAATCCCGGTATTTTTTCCGGAAGAAAGATCTTATTTGGCGAGCATCAGGGTCAGTTCCCGCTACAAGGAAACCATTGTCGTTATCTTTGATATAACGGAATTAAAGAAACTTGAGCGTATGAAGGCAGATTTTGTGGCGAATGTATCCCATGAACTGAGAACTCCACTCACATCCATAAAGGGATATATCGAAACTCTTATGGATAGAAACTACGACTCTCAGGAGGAAAAAAAGAATTTTCTTCAAATAATAAACGAAAATACAGACAGACTGATAGTAATCGCTTCCGACCTTCTGGTTCTCTCGGAAATCGAAAGCAGGAATCTGGATTCAGAGGAAGAAAGAAAGGGGTACGGAGAAATTGATATCGGAGAAACTATCCGTCATTGCGCAGACTCTCTTAACTCATTCGCGCTGAAAAAGGAAATATCCCTATCAGTTAGGGTGCAAGATAATCTTCCCGCGTTCAATGCCAACAAATTTCTTTTAGAACGCATGCTGCTGAACCTCATCGAAAATGCGGTGAAATACACCCCGGAGGGCGGGTCTATTTCGTTGAGCGTATTATGTCCCTATGAAAACTCTCTCCAGATAGAAATAACAGATACGGGTATTGGAATTCCCGCAGAGCACCAAGAAAGAATATTTGAGAGGTTCTACAGAGTTGATAAGGACCGGTCTAGAGAACTGGGCGGGTCGGGACTTGGTCTGAGCATAGTTAAACACGCAGTCCTTCAACACGGCGGATCTGTCGAGGTTAAGAGTTCAGAAGGTGAAGGGAGCACATTCACCGTGAACCTGCCTCTGTACTGATCACAGGACAGGACTTAATCAAGAGATATTTCTACTGTTCAATAAAAAAATCAAACACCTACGGCGAACAAAATTTTCTCACTTCCCCCGAAAAAAAGATCAAAAAGACCGGCAGAGATTATACACGGCACTGTGCAGATATCTTTTGAGGGTGTACAAGAACAGCACTTGATTTTCTGCCAACTAAACCGAGTCTGATGTAAGCAATTATGTTCAGACTTTGCCGTTAATTCTCTTGTATTTTACCAGCGTAGATTACCCTTCAGCATAATACCGTTTTCAGCATCTGCCGACTGTTGTTCTCTGCGGATTCCCTCAAGGTCTAAGTCGACTCCGTCGCCCAGGCGATAACGGGTGCCGAGGCGCAGGTATCTGCTTCCCCCGTCCTCCAGGCTCAGTCCCGCATACGGGCTCAGCACGGAGAGATCGGTTACGCCGCCGAGACCGAAGCCGTGTCCGATTTCCGCATTCATGCTGCTGCGCGCGTCAGTACCGCTCCTAGACAGCAACTCCGCAGTGCCGCGGTCAAACAGACTCTCTATCCCGCTTCCCGTATCACCACGCGAGGATTCAAGTTTCAGAAACGTCCCTCTCCCGTCTCCGCCGGGTTCAAGAACCACCGACGCGCTCATTCCCCACTCCTCCCAATCCTGCTCATGGTCAGCCAACGTCCGGGTTCTCAACTCCACAGTCAGCCCCGTAGGATTGTTGTAACTCAGAGATGCTCCCGCTTCCAGTCCCGCCCCTCCCGACATATCCCCGCCGTCGTGCCGTACGCCTATCTCCAGCGTCGGCGTCACCGCAGCTCCGCTTTCCAGAACACGCTCGTGGGAAGCCTGCAGAGCCATGCGCAGTCTGCGCACATCCACTTCAAGTTCCGCAAGACCGTTATCCGCTCCCGTCTTCGCACGCGCGAACGAGCCTTCACCCTTAATCGCAAACCTCGTCATCCCGCCGGCTATCATGTCGGAACCCTCCCCCAGCGCCAGACGACCGCCCAAGGCTGCTCCGGTAAACGTCAGATCTGCTCTGCTTATCACGCTCTGATCCTCTCCTATTCTCACATTACCTCTACCGTAACCCGCACTCGCCCACAGACTTGAACCTCCGGGCGCAAGCCACGCCGCATACGGATGCACCGAAGTCAAAGTAGTTCGGTATAAACCCTGCGACCCCTCGCTGTTCGCATCAAAATCCCCTTCCGTACGCGACACCGCCCAACCGGCCAGCAGATTCCGCAGACGGACATCCGCACCCAGGTGCGCAGTCCACAATCCTCCGTTCCATGAAATATCTTCATCCGAGCCGGACAGCGACATCCAATTTCCTCTACCCCACACTGCCCAAGGCATTTGACCGTCCTGCGTCGATGAATCCATACCTTCGCCGCCGTCTTGTCCGTTAAGCCCCAAGCTGAATTCCATCCCGTCGAGCGCTTCCCGCATGCCTATGCCGAGGTCTTCCGACACATCTTCAGGCCAAAGCGCATTCAGATACTTATCTTCTTCGGTCGGAGGGGACGGCGTGTTTCCGAAGCGCAGTGTCGTATCCGCCGTATTGCCCGAGGCCGCGGCTTCAATCCTGTAGGAAATCGCATCCAGCGACTGAGACATAATCGCTGCCGTAACCCTCGGCAGCACGACGCGGTTTATAGTGTTGAGACGCTCGGCCGTCGTATCTTTCACCAGAACCTGCACGGAGTCGATCTTCACCGAGCCGTAGTCACCGCCTGAAGCGCTGTGGGTAAGCGTCACCCTCTCATCATCCAGGTCTCTGTCTCCCGCTGCACTCACCGTCACCGTCTGCACGGTATCCCAGTCATCCGCAGTGAACTCAAGCGATGCCCTGTCCACCGTCACATCTCCCGCTGCTCCTCTCACCGTTATCGTCACTTCACCGGTAGGCTCCGATTCCAGCACTACCGCATATGTACCGCTTGATCCCTCATCCACCGTCAATTCGGTCGGCGCAACCGTTACTGCGGCCGTGTCGTCCTCCGTCACGGTTATCACCACCGAGTCTATACTTACCGAATCATAACCGCCGCCCGAGGCGCTGTGGGTAAGCGTCACATCGGGATCCGTAACCGCGTCATCATCAGAAGCAGCGCTCACGGTTATTGTCCGCGCTTCATTCCAGTTATCCGCAGTGAATACAAGCGATGTCCTGTCCACCGATACATCTCCCGCCGCTCCTCTCATCGTTATCGTCACTTCACCCGCAGGCTTCGATTCCAGCACTACCGTATATGTACCGCTTGATCCCTCATCCACCGTCAATTCGGTCGGTGCAACCGTCACTCCGGCCGCCCTTTCGTTATCCGTTATCGTTCCTCTGGCTACACCGTCTGAAATCATAACCCCGGAAGAGGGCTGCGACAGAGTCACCGTAAACGTCTCGTCATCTTCATTGATGCTGTCGTCTATTACCGTCACCGTTATCGTCGTCGTAGCTTCTCCGGCCGCAATACCCGCCTCGACAGGTGTCTTGACCGCAGTGAAATCCTCTCCGGCCGTCGCGGTGTCTCCGCTCTCCGCCGTCACCGTATATCTGAAACTTATCCGCGATGTCGGTGCAGGCTCCGCCGTCACCGTAAAGGCGAAAGTTCCGTCCTCGGCCGCCGTCACATCCGCAATGCTCAGTGAAACTTCGGAAACCGCTCCGCTCGGCGTCGCGCGCACCGCGGCGGAAGCTACACTGCTGCCGGCGGCGTTCACCGCGCGTATTCTGAAACTGTATTCCACGCCTCCGGTCAATCCCGTGACCGTATAACTGGTCGTAGTCGGTCCCGAACCCGGAATATTATTCCAGGGACCGTAATTCTCCTCGGCGGCCGAAGACGGGACGGCGTCACCGACCAGGAGAGACACCTGGTCTTCATCGCCCGGGGGACTCTGCTGATACTGCCACCCCGTAATACTGGAGTCCGAGGGGTCATCCCATCTCAACGTCACTTCCCCCGCACCCGCCGTGCCCGTCACGCCCGTAGGTGCAGCCGGTTGTTCATTATCTCCGATCGTCACCTTCGTCTCGGCGTTGCCGAGCTTGAAACCGGCGGGCAGGGACGCCGACGCCGCTATCGTCACCGTGAACGTCTCGTCTCCCTCAGCTTCTTCGTCATCGGTAATCGGAATCACTATGTCCTTCGTCGTGTCGGTCGCGTTGAACACAACCGACGTCACCGCGTCGTTGTCGTAGTCTCCGTCCGCAGGATTGCCGGCGCCCGTCGCATCCGCATCCGACGTCGTACTCGTGCTGCCGTAGCTTATGTTGAACGTCACCGCCTGCCCCAACGCCTTCGATGCAGTTATCGTGACGGTCGCATTCGCGTCCGTACCCTCCGTCACCGCAAGCGCAGCAGGAACCGATACCGTACCGGAGTCATCGTTAAGTGTTCCGTCCGCCGTCTTGTCCGCACCCAATTCATAATCATCCGTATCGTTGAGCGTTATCCGATAGGTCTCCGAGTTCTCCTCTTCCGCATCCTTGCTCGTCGGAATCAAGACTGCAGCCGTAGCGGTCGCGCTCTCTCCGAAATTCACATCGAATGTACGCGGCCCCAGCATGCCCGGTATGTCCGCCGCGGTGAAACCGCTCGACCCCCGGTCGGCCAGCGTAAGACTCACCGACAATGTCCCCGTGAGGGGCTTGTCCGACGTTATCGTAAGACTGATCGACGACCCCTCCGTCACCGTTGCGGGATCGGCCAGAAGCTGCAGTACCGGCGTCGTGTCCGTGACCGTCACCTTCACCGGATCGATCGTCACCGAGTTGTAACCGCCGCCCGATGCCGTGTGCGTCAAGGTCGCCGTGCCGTCGGTCGCATCGCTGTCCGCCGCCGCGCTCACCGTCACCGTCTGCTCCGTGCCGTAGTTCTCCGCCGTGAAGGTCATCGGAGAACCCGTCACCGTCACATCCCCCGATGCTCCGCCCACAGTCACCGTCACGTTCCCCGACGGCTCCGCGTCAAGCTTCACCTTGTACGTACCGCTCGAGCCTTCATTGATCGTCAACGCAGTCGGCGTCACCGTCACGCCTGCAGGAGGCATCGGCGTCTCCGTCTCCGTCTCCGACTTCACACTGTTGCCGGCGGCGTTCCTTGCGCGAATCTGGAAGCTGTACTCGGAACCGTTCTCAAGACCCGTTATCGTGTACGATGCGGTCTCGTCGTCGGAATCGTCGATGTTCGTCCACTTGGTCCATTTCCCGCTCCCCTTCTTTTGCCGGAACTGCCAGAGCGTTATGCTGTCGTCGTCCGGGTCGTCCCATGACAACATCACCTGCTTATCGCCCGCCGTCGCCGTCAATCCGGTCGGCTTTGCGGGCTTACTCAGCTCATCGTCGTCTGTGATCGTCACAGTCGTCTCGGCGTTGCCGAGCCTGAAACCGGCGGGCAGGGACGCCGACGCCGCAATCGTCACCGTGAACGTCTCGTCCGTCTCGTCGTCATCGTCGTCCGTTATCGGTATCGCTATGTCCTTCGTCGTGTCGGTCGCGTTGAACACAACCGACGTCACCGCGTCGTTGTCGTAGTCTCCGTCCGCAGGATTGCCGGCACCCGTCGCATCCGCATCCGATGTCGAACTCGTGCTGCCGTAACTCACGTTGAACGTCGTCGCGGCGCCGAACGCCCTCTCCGTCGTGACCCTCACCGTCGCGTTTCCGACGCCTTCCGCAACCGTAAGCGCAGCAGGAACCGACACCGTCGCCGTGCCGTCGTCAAGAGTGCCGTCCGCCGTCTTGTCCGCACCCAATTCATAATCACCCGTATCGTTGAGCGTTATCCGATAGGTCTCCGAGTTCTCCTCTTCCGCATCCTTGCTCGTCGGAATCAAGACTGCAGCCGTAGCGGTCGCGCTCTCTCCGAAATTCACATCGAATGTACGCGGCCCCAGCATGCCCGGTATGTCCGCCGCGGTGAAACCGCTCGACCCCCGGTCGGCCAGCGTAAGACTCACCGACAATGTCCCCGTGAGGGGCTTGTCCGACGTTATCGTAAGACTGATCGACGACCCCTCCGTCACCGTTGCGGGATCGGCCAGAAGCTGCAGTACCGGCGTCGTGTCCGTGACCGTCACCTTCACCGGATCGATCGTCACCGAGTTGTAACCGCCGCCCGATGCCGTGTGCGTCAAGGTCGCCGTGCCGTCGGTCGCATCGCTGTCCGCCGCCGCGCTCACCGTCACCGTCTGCTCCGTGCCGTAGTTCTCCGCCGTGAAGGTCATCGGAGAACCCGTCACCGTCACATCCCCCGATGCTCCGCCCACAGTCACCGTCACGTTCCCCGACGGCTCCGCGTCAAGCTTCACCTTGTACGTACCGCTCGAGCCTTCATTGATCGTCAACGCAGTCGGCGTCACCGTCACGCCTGCAGGAGGCATCGGCGTCTCCGTCTCCGTCTCCGACTTCACACTGTTGCCGGCGGCGTTCCTTGCGCGAATCTGGAAGCTGTACTCGGAACCGTTCTCAAGACCCGTTATCGTGTACGATGCGGTCTCGTCGTCGGAACCGTCGATGTTCGTCCACTTGGTCCATTTCCCGCTCCCCTTCTTTTGCCGGAACTGCCAGAGCGTTATGCTGTCGTCGTCCGGGTCGTCCCATGACAACATCACCTGCTTATCGCCCGCCGTCGCCGTCAATCCGGTCGGCTTTGCGGGCTTACTCAGCTCATCGTCGTCTGTGATCGTCACAGTCGTCTCGGCGTTGCCGAGCCTGAAACCGGCGGGCAGGGACGCCGACGCCGCAATCGTCACCGTGAACGTCTCGTCCGTCTCGTCGTCATCGTCGTCCGTTATCGGTATCGCTATGTCCTTCGTCGTGTCGGTCGCGTTGAACACAACCGACGTCACCGCGTCGTTGTCGTAGTCTCCGTCCGCAGGATTGCCGGCACCCGTCGCATCCGCATCCGATGTCGAACTCGTGCTGCCGTAACTCACGTTGAACGTCGTCGCGGCGCCGAACGCCCTCTCCGTCGTGACCCTCACCGTCGCGTTTCCGACGCCTTCCGCAACCGTAAGCGCAGCAGGAACCGACACCGTCGCCGTGCCGTCGTCAAGAGTGCCGTCCGCCGTCTTGTCCGCACCCAATTCATAATCACCCGTATCGTTGAGCGTTATCCGATAGGTCTCCGAGTTCTCCTCTTCCGCATCCTTGCTCGTCGGAATCAAGACTGCAGCCGTAGCGGTCGCGCTCTCTCCGAAATTCACATCGAATGTACGCGGCCCCAGCATGCCCGGTATGTCCGCCGCGGTGAAACCGCTCGACCCCCGGTCGGCCAGCGTAAGACTCACCGACAATGTCCCCGTGAGGGGCTTGTCCGACGTTATCGTAAGACTGATCGACGACCCCTCCGTCACCGTTGCGGGATCGGCCAGAAGCTGCAGTACCGGCGTCGTGTCCGTGACCGTCACCTTCACCGGATCGATCGTCACCGAGTTGTAACCGCCGCCCGATGCCGTGTGCGTCAAGGTCGCCGTGCCGTCGGTCGCATCGCTGTCCGCCGCCGCGCTCACCGTCACCGTCTGCTCCGTGCCGTAGTTCTCCGCCGTGAAGGTCATCGGAGAACCCGTCACCGTCACATCCCCCGATGCTCCGCCCACAGTCACCGTCACGTTCCCCGACGGCTCCGCGTCAAGCTTCACCTTGTACGTACCGCTCGAGCCTTCATTGATCGTCAACGCAGTCGGCGTCACCGTCACGCCTGCAGGAGGCATCGGCGTCTCCGTCTCCGTCTCCGACTTCACACTGTTGCCGGCGGCGTTCCTTGCGCGAATCTGGAAGCTGTACTCGGAACCGTTCTCAAGACCCGTTATCGTGTACGATGCGGTCTCGTCGTCGGAACCGTCGATGTTCGTCCACTTGGTCCATTTCCCGCTCCCCTTCTTTTGCCGGAACTGCCAGAGCGTTATGCTGTCGTCGTCCGGGTCGTCCCATGACAACATCACCTGCTTATCGCCCGCCGTCGCCGTCAATCCGGTCGGCTTTGCGGGCTTACTCAGCTCATCGTCGTCTGTGATCGTCACAGTCGTCTCGGCGTTGCCGAGCCTGAAACCGGCGGGCAGGGACGCCGACGCCGCAATCGTCACCGTGAACGTCTCGTCCGTCTCGTCGTCATCGTCGTCCGTTATCGGTATCGCTATGTCCTTCGTCGTGTCGGTCGCGTTGAACACAACCGACGTCACCGCGTCGTTGTCGTAGTCTCCGTCCGCAGGATTGCCGGCACCCGTCGCATCCGCATCCGATGTCGAACTCGTGCTGCCGTAACTCACGTTGAACGTCGTCGCGGCGCCGAACGCCCTCTCCGTCGTGACCCTCACCGTCGCGTTTCCGACGCCTTCCGCAACCGTAAGCGCAGCAGGAACCGACACCGTCGCCGTGCCGTCGTCAAGAGTGCCGTCCGCCGTCTTGTCCGCACCCAATTCATAATCACCCGTATCGTTGAGCGTTATCCGATAGGTCTCCGAGTTCTCCTCTTCCGCATCCTTGCTCGTCGGAATCAAGACTGCAGCCGTAGCGGTCGCGCTCTCTCCGAAATTCACATCGAATGTACGCGGCCCCAGCATGCCCGGTATGTCCGCCGCGGTGAAACCGCTCGACCCCCGGTCGGCCAGCGTAAGACTCACCGACAATGTCCCCGTGAGGGGCTTGTCCGACGTTATCGTAAGACTGATCGACGACCCCTCCGTCACCGTTGCGGGATCGGCCAGAAGCTGCAGTACCGGCGTCGTGTCCGTGACCGTCACCTTCACCGGATCGATCGTCACCGAGTTGTAACCGCCGCCCGATGCCGTGTGCGTCAAGGTCGCCGTGCCGTCGGTCGCATCGCTGTCCGCCGCCGCGCTCACCGTCACCGTCTGCTCCGTGCCGTAGTTCTCCGCCGTGAAGGTCATCGGAGAACCCGTCACCGTCACATCCCCCGATGCTCCGCCCACAGTCACCGTCACGTTCCCCGACGGCTCCGCGTCAAGCTTCACCTTGTACGTACCGCTCGAGCCTTCATTGATCGTCAACGCAGTCGGCGTCACCGTCACGCCCGGACCCTTCATCGGCGTCGCAGTCTTCCAGTCCGACCAGACGGACTGCCGCCCGCCGCCCGTGAGCGCGAACAGTCGGAACGTGTACTCCACACCGTTGTCGAGACCGGTCACCACTGCACCGGTCGTACCACCTCCCGCGACGGTCGCGGTTGCGCTCCAGTTGTTTCCTTCGCCGCTTTTGTACTGATAACCCCAACTCACAATCCCCGCGCCCGGCTGAGTGTTCCAGCTCAATGTCACCCGCCCGTCTCCCGCCTCCGCGGTCAGAACCGGCTTGGCCACGACGGACGGCGTAGCCGCCTCCACACCCGACTGCGCGCCGGCGCCGCCCGCATTCACCGCACGAATCCTGAAACGGTACTCGGTGTCGTTCTTAAGACCCGTCACCGTGTACGACGCGGTCCCGGCACCGGAACCGTCGATGTTCGTCCACTTGGTCCATTTCCCGCTCCCCTTCTTTTGCCGGAACTGCCAGAGCGTTATGCTGCTGTCGTCGGGATCATCCCAGGAAAGCGTCACCTGCTTATTGCCCGCCGCAACGGAAAAACCCGTCGGCTCGGCAGGCTTCTCCGCCACCGTTATCGTCACTTCCTCCGTGTCGCTGTTCCCGTTGCCGTCGGACGCCGTCACCGTCATCGTGTACTTACCCGCAGCCGCAGTCACGAACGTCAGTCGCGCTGCCGTCAGCACAGTGCCTTCAGGTATCGCAGGCTCCGTCTCGCCCGCCTTACGCGACCAGACATAAGTTACGGCGTCCCCGTCCGCGTCCGTCGCCGAAGCCGTGATGTCCGCAGTCTCGCCCACCCCGTACGAAACATCCTCGATAGCCGTCAACTCGGGCGATGCGTCATCGTCGGTGATCGTCACCGTCGTCTCGGCGTTGCCGAGCCTGAAACCGGCGGGCAGGGACGCCGACGCCGCAATCGTCACCGTGAACGTCTCGTCCGTCTCGTCGTCATCGTCGTCCGTTATCGGTATCGCTATGTCCTTCGTCGTGTCGGTCGCGTTGAACACAACCGACGTCACCGCGTCGTTGTCGTAGTCTCCGTCCGCAGGATTGCCGGCGCCCGTCGCGTCCGCATCCGATGTCGAACTCGTGCTGCCGTAACTCACGTTGAACGTCGTCGCGGCGCCGAACGCCCTCTCCGTCGTGATCCTCACCGTCGCGTTTCCGACATCTTCCGCCACCGTAAGCGCGGCAGGAACCGACACCGTGCCTACCGTCGGCGTCGCCCTCACCATGTCCGACCAACCTGAATACCTTCCGCTGTAGGCTCTCAGACGGAACGTGTACTTCACATCGTTCTGCAGTCCCGTCACCACCACGCTCCTGTCTCCCCCGTTCAGAAGAGTCCCTGGATCAATCCATCTCCCGCCGCCGCGGTACTGATAATGCCAGTATGTGACACCGACCCCGGGCTGCCCCTTCCATCTCAACGTCACCTTCCTGTCCCCCGCCTCCGCGGTCAGAACCGGCGCAGGCCGGGTCATCGGCGTCGCGTCGACCCCGGCAGATGCCGTACTCGGACCGGCGCCGTTCACCGCGCGAATCCGGAAACGGTAAAACGAACCGTTTCTCAACTCCCCCACCGTGTGCGACACGGTCCCGGCTCCCGAGCCGTCGATGTTGCTCCAGGGACCCCATCTGACCGCATTCCCCCTCCCCCTGCGCATGCTGACCTGATACCCCGTGATCGAAACATCCCTCGGATCAGTCCAACTCAGCGCCACCTTCGCGTTGCCCGCAACCGCCGTCAGTCCCGTCGGCATATCAGGCGCCCCGCTCTCCATCACGCTCACCACCACTGAATCAATCGTCACCGTACCGTAACCGCCGCCCGATGCCGTGTGCCTCAGCGTCACGTCGGCGTCCGTCAACCGGTCATCGTCCTCCCCGGCTTTCACAGTCACCGTCTGCTCCGTACCGTAGTTCCGCGGCGTGAAGGTCATCGGAGAACCCGTCACCGTAACATCGCCCGACTCGCCGGCCACCGTCACCGTAACATCCCCCGAAGGCTGCGCGTCAAGCACCACCGTGTACTCACCGCTTCCACCTTCCTTGATCCTCAGCGCTGTCGGCTCCACAGTCACTCCGTCCGTGTCGTCGTCCTTTATCGTCACCGTCGTCTCGGCGTTACCGAGCGCGAACCCTTCCGGCAACTCCCCCGCCGCCTCTATCGTGACCGTGAACGCCTCGTCCGTCTCGTCCACTCCGTCGTCCGTTATCGGTATCTCTATGTCCTTGGTCTTCTCGGTCGAGTTGAATACAACCGACGTCACCGCATCGTTGTCGTAGTCCCCGTCCGCCGGATCGGAAACTCCCGTCGCGGACCCCCCTCCGTAGGTCACATTGAACACCATCGATTTGCCGAACGCCGCCTCCGTCGTTATACGCACCACCGCATTACCCGCATCCTCCGCCACCGTCAGCTTTGAAGGCACCGAAACCAGATTCGCCGCAGGATGCACCGTTATCACCACATCCTCCGTGTCGCTGTTGCCGTTGCCGTCGGATGCCGTCACCGTCATCGTGTACTTACCCGTCGCCGACGCCGCGAACGTCAGTTCCGCGTCCGTCAGACTCGTGCCCTGCGGCAGCGCCGGAGTCGTCTCGCCCGCCTTACGCGACCAGACATAAGTTACGGCGTCCCCGTCCGCGTCCGCAGCATCCGCCGTCACCGACACCGTCGCGCCGACCTTGTAGCCCGCATCGGCGAGCGCCGTCAGCACCGGCGAGGCGTCGTCGTCCTCGATCGTCCCCGTCGCCGTGTCGTCCGTGATCGTCGCGTTCGACGACGCATCCGACAGCGTCACCGTGAACGTCTCGTCGCTTTCGTCCAGATCGTCGTCAGCCACCGCCACCGTGACCGTCGCGTTCGCTGCGTTCGCCGCCAGCGTCGCCGCAACAGGAGTCGTCACCGCAGTGAAGTCCGCGCCCTCCGTCGCCGTGTCCCCGCTCTCCGACATCACCGTGTATTTGAAACTCACCGCCGACCCCGGCGCCGGCGCCGAGGTCACCGTGAACCTGAACGTACCGTCCTCCGATGCCGTCACGTCGGCAATGCTCAGCCCCACCGTCGGCGTCGCCGTCGCCTCGGCGTTCTGGCCCTGACCGACGGCGTTCTCCGCAGACAGCCTGAACGTGTAGCTCCTACCGGGTTCAAGACCCGTCACCGTCGTCGTCAGCTTCCCGACACCGCCGCTCACGGGCGTCGGATTCCTGTACACCGTTCTCACCGGACTCGTCTTGTACCACAAATACCACTTCGTGATGTTCGCGTCCCGAGGATCATCCCAGGTCAGCGTCACCGAAGACACGCCCGCCGTCGCCTTCAGGTTCGCCGGCCGCGCAGGACGCGTCGTCGCAGCCGTCGGCACCGCCGTCGCCGTCTGGCTCCAGCCGCTGTCGCCGTTGCCGTTGCGGGCCTTCACCCGGAACGTGTGCTCCGCCGCGGCCAGCCCCGTCACCGTCGCCGTCGTCGTATCGCCTCCGCCCTCGACCGTCTGTGTCTGCCAGTCGCCGGAACCCTGCCGGTAACCCACCACCCATGCCGTGACCCCCTGCGCGGCCGCCTGCGCGTCCCACGACAGCACCGCCGACGCGGCCCCCGCAGTCGCGCTCAGACCCGTCGGCACCGGCGGCACGGCGAAGGTCGCGCCCGCCTCATTCGACGCCGGACCTTCGCTCAGTCCGTTCAGCGCACGCACCCGCACCTCACGCACGCCGCCGCCGGACACCGACGCCGTCTCACGACCCGACGGCGTCCGAGCGCTGCCGCTGTCCGCGAAACCGCTCATGCCTATGTCGTCGAAGTCCGTCCACGAAGCGCCCCACGACCGGCCCGATGCCCTCGTCTGATACTGCAGTCCCGTGATCACTCCGCAGTTCGCCGGTATACGCACGCCGAACGACAACGAACGGGCGCTCCCGCTCGTGACCGCACGCACGTTCCCGACCCCGATCCTGCACGGCGCAGGCGCCATCGGCGTCACCGTCTCCTCGTCCGACGCCGCACCGTCCCCCGCCGCGTTCACGGCACGCACCCTGAACCCGTACAATGTGCCGTTCGTCAGGTTCGACACCGTGTGGCTCGTCGTCGAAGCGTCGGAATCGTCGATCGGCGTCCAGCCCCCGTAGCTGCCGCCGCCGGACTTCTGCCGGAACTTCCAGCCCGAAATCGTCGCATTGTTCGGGTTCGTCCACGACAGCACCGCCTCGCCGTCCCCCGCCGCCGCCGCGAAGTTCGCCGGCTTCGCCGGCAACGGCACGTCGTCGTCCGCCACGCTCACCACCACCGTGTCGTCCAGCGTCACCGAACCGTAGCCGCCACCCGAAGCGCCGTGCGTCAGCGTCACGGACGCATCCATCTCGTCGTCCGCGTCCTCCGCCGCGTTCACCGTCACGGTCTGCGCCTCGTTCCAGTTCACGGACGTGAAGGTCAAAGGCGGACCAGTCACCGTCACGTCGCCCGACATCCCGCCCACCGTCACCGCCACGTCGCCCGTCGGCTGCGTGTCCAGCACCACCGTGTAGGTAGCACTGCCGCCCTCCACGACCTTCAACTCCGACACCGACAGCGTCACGCCCTTCCTGTCGTTGTCGCGCACAATCACCCGCAGGGAAGTGCGGGGTTGGGTGGCTTCGGTGACGTAATGTACCGGCGCCGAATCGTAGCCGCCTCCGGTCGCCCTGTGCGTCAGCCTCACATCGGCGTCCTCGCCGTCGGCGTCCTCCGCCGCGCTCACCGTCACCGACTGCGCCGTGCTCCAGTTCGACCGGGTGAACGTCAGGGAATCCGGCGACGCCGACACCCCGCCTCCCGCACCGCCCACCGTCACCGTCACGTCGCCCGTCGGCCGTGTGTCCAGCACCACCGTGTAGCCGGCGGCGCCGCCTTCCCACACCCTCACCCAGTCCCGCGACACCGTCACCCTCGCCACATCGTCCTCGGCGATCGTCACCGTCGTCGCGGCGTTGCCCGGCACGAATCCCTCCGGCAGCGCCGCCGCCGCCGAAATCGTCACCGTGAACGTCTCGTCGCCCTCGTCCACCATGTCGTTCGTGATCGGAATCCGGATGTCCTTGGTCGTATCCGACGCACTGAACGTCACCGAGGTCACCGCATCGTTGTCGTAGTCCCCGTCCGCCGGATTCGAAGCCCCCGTCGCGTCGTTGTCCCGGGTCGTCACCGTGTTGCCATACGCCACGTTGAACGTCACCGACTCGCCGAACGCCGCCTCCGTCGTGACCCGCACCGTCGCGAAACCCGCAGATTCCTCGACCTCCACCGCCCTCGGAACCGTCACCGTCCTGACGGTCGCCGTCGTCGGCGTCGCCGAGATCCCGGACGAACCGCCCGCACCCACCTCGTTCACCGCACTGATCTCGAAATCGTAGACCGTCCCGTTCGTCAGACCCGACACCGTGTGGCGCGCCGTCTCCGCCGCCGAACCCCCGATGTCCTTCCACTCACCCCAGGTCTTCGAAGACGATACCTTCAGGCGAATACGCCACTTCGTCACGCTGGAATCCCCCAACGGACGCCACGCCAGCACCACCCGACCGTCCCCCGGCACCGCGGACAGACCCGCCGGAGCCGACGGCGCACCCGAAACCGGCGTCGCCTCCGCCTCCGCCGACGCCGCACCCGCACCCGCCGAATTCACCGCCTGAACCTTGAACGAATACGCCGTACCGTTGTCCAGACCCGACACCGTGTGGCGCGTCGTCGAAGCGCCGGAGCCGTCGATCGGCGTCCAACCCCCGTATCTGACGGCGCCGGACTCTTTCCTCTGAACCTCCCAGCGCGTTATGCTCGGATTCTCCGCATCATCCCACGACAACCTCACGTGCTTGTGACCGCCCTCCGCACGCAACCCGGTCGGTTGCTCAGGCCGGCCGATCCAGAACCGCTTCGACGACGAAGCCGGACCGACCACCGAACCGTTGAACGCCCGAACCCGCATCTCCCGCAGACCCGCCGCGGGCATACTCCCTGCCGGCGCAAGATTGAAGAAAAACTCCTTCGACTGCGGCTGACCGGCGGCGGCGAACTCTCCGAAACCCGTGTTCGTCCAGCGGACCTCGCTCCACGACTGACCCGAGGTCCTCAGTTGAAACTCCGTCTTCGTAATCTGTCCGCAGTTCGCCGGCACGTTCACCGTGTACCTCAGAACGCTCTGCCGAAAGATGCCGGCACCGGAAATCCACTGCTGACACGGCGTCCCGACGACCTGCGCCTGCGCGCCCTTCGGAGTGAAGACCCCGGCAGTCAGCACGAGCAGCAGAATGACGGCGAGCGTCCCGTTCAGGCAGCAAACGGCCCTGAGGACGGTGCTCACAGCACGCGTATGCACCATGTCGCGGAGGGGGGGGGTAGAGAAAGACCATTGATCATTTTAAACATTACTTGTACAGTTTCACATATTCGAAATAGTTATGTCAAGTAGGAAGTCGAGTCTGCGAAGATATTCCGAGTTTCGCATCGCCCATTGAACTTCGAACTATAACACTCGGGTTTATCCCGCTCCACTACCGCGATTTTCATTCCCATCTGCGCGACTCTCATGGCCGCTATGTATCCGCCGGGTCCGGATCCTGCAACCGTAAGATCAAACTTTTCCATGATGACGGTAATTATATCGCCCATCAAACAGCAGCGGTTTGAGGCTCCGGCGCATGTGCCGTTCTACGTAATAGGCCGGCATGCACAACAATACACGTGTGCACGCACCCGGTCTGCTTTGTAGTGATATACAGGTCTCACCTTAAGATCCACAGTCTTGAAACTGCGGAATGCACGCTCCACCGCACTCAGATTCTTATAGGCGCGCACGGCCTGCTCGGCATCAAGTTCATCGGCAGGCATACCGGTGCGCACTATGTATATACCGTCAAGGGCTGATTCAGCCGCTGTGGAATCGCTTTTACGTCGATATTCTAATGTATCGTCCGTGATCTCAAACTCAAAAGCGTTACCACAAGCCTGCGCCGCAACATTTTCCGGGGTTAGGGTCTTTTCCGCGCAGAAGTGGTTATGATGTTGTCGGGAGCCTTGGAACTGCTTCTGTAATATCGCATCGCCTCCGGCATCCACTTGCGGAGATTCGATATTCTGGTTTTGTAACCTGGATGGGTAGAAAGAAACTGCGGTTGGGATGAGCCGCCTTGTTTTCCCATCCTTTGCCAGAACGTTATCGCTTCACGCGGGTCGTATCCGGCCTTGGCCATATAGACGAGCCCTATTCTGTCCGCCTCTGATTCCTGCTTTCTTGAAAACGGAAGGGCTGCGAAAAGACTGGTTCCGACACCGTAAGCCGCAAGAACACTCTTCGTCACCTTGGGATCCTTGTTCTCAAGCCCTTTCATAACGGCCGCGGACCCGAGCTGAATCAGGAGACCTAAACTGACCCTTTCTCCGCCATGTCGGGCGACTGCGTGAGCCACCTCGTGGGCTATTACGGTTGCAAGACCGGCGTCGGTTTCAGCCACTCGTATAATACCGGAGTAAACGCCGATCTTCCCTCCCGGAAGCGCGAAAGCGTTAACATTGTCGTCATCGTCGAAGACCGCATACTGCCAGCGATATCCCGGTTTGGATGAAACGGCGGATATTCGCTGCGTGACGCGTCTTACAGCTTCCAGGTATTCGGGATTTTTCGAGATTTTCTCGGTCTGAGCGATATTGGCGAACGATGTGGCGCCCATCGCCAGTTCAACCGACTCGGGAAGAATAATAAACTGGCTTCTGCCGGTGACGGGTACTTTATAACATGCGACGGTAAAAAGCAGAAAAAACAGTAAGACACCTGCAGAAGCAACCTTTCTTTCCGACATCATTGTTTAAAATCCCCTAAGCCGTCTTCCCCGAAACGGTGTTTCACACGGAACTCGGATGGAACTGATAACGAAACATACGTTCAGGACAGGTCCGCGTTCTTCATTCTCTCCATCCCCTCGTCTATATCCTCGTCGGAGCACGCATAAGTAATTCTTACATAACCTTCTCCCTCGCTCCCGAAAGCCGTGCCGGCGACAACCGCAACCGCGGCGCGCTCGACCAGTCTGTCGGTAAACTGCTGGGATGTGATTCCGGTCCCGGAAGTATCCGCAAACGCGTAAAACGCCCCGTCGGGAGTATCGCAGGTTATGCCGTCAATCCGGTTGAGCGCCGTTACCATACGGTCCCTCTTCCGTTCAAGTAAACCGAGTTTGTGCTCAACCCAGTCCTGCGGGCCGGTGATCGCGGCGTGGGCCGCTTTCTGTATGAAGGCAGCGACATTCGTGATCGAGTCCTGAAGAAATATCGAAAGCTTGTCGACGACAGGCTTAGGGGCCACCGTCCAACCTATTCTCCATCCGGTCATGGCCCAAGTTTTGGAGAATGTGTCTATACAGATAACTCTGTCTCTTATACTCTCTATGGAAGATATCGAGACATGAGGTTTTCCGAAGGTTACCTGGGAGAATATCTCGTCCGAAATAACCATAACCTGCGGATGACGTTCCAGCATGGCGGCAATCTCATCGGGGTTTTCCACCAAGTGGCCGTTCGGTCTCTGAGGAGTGTTTATGATGACCAATTTCGTTTTCGGTGTTATAAGTTCCTCAAGTTTCTCAACGTCAAACTGCCAATCGGGCTTGGTAAGCGGAGTATGCTTGATTACAGCATTGGCGTACTTCGCCCATACCTCATCAGGCGGATAACCCGGATTGGGAAATATAACCTCATCCCCGTCTTCAAGAAACGTAAGGAGATTCATCGTGAGGGAGTGTTTCGCTCCCGCAGTCACTATAACTTCATCAGGCTCCGTGGGTCTACCCCTTTCGAGCATCTTCTCGGCTATCGCCTCGCGAAGTTCCGGAAGCCCCGGGCCCGGGTCGTACCTCACATATCCTTCTCTGAGCGCTCTTTCGGTAGCCTCGAGAACATGCTCGGGAGTATCAAAATCAGGTCCCTGATAATCACCTTTTTCAAAATGTATTATCTTTTTCCCTGTCTTCTTCTCAAGGTCCCTGGCAACTCTCATGCTCGCCCATTGCTTAGGCGGAACAAAATGCTTAGTCCGTGAACTGTATCCATATGATGACATAACTTCTATCCTCCTTATTAATGAATCTAAAAAATTCAAGTTGATTTTTCCTTCTTAACCAACAGACCCGAAGA
Organism: Thermodesulfobacteriota bacterium; assembly: GCA_965204665.1. Lineage (GTDB taxonomy): Bacteria > Desulfobacterota_D > UBA1144 > Nemesobacterales > Nemesobacteraceae > Nemesobacter. The sequence goes on from OZ242002.1 coordinate 555,583, forward strand.
CAGCTGCGAGAAAACTTCATCCGCCACAACCTCGGGGTCTCTTGAGAAATCATGGTGAATCATAACCGCCCCCACCGCCCCATACAGCATCAATGCCCTGAGTCTGGGATCCTGGCTGACAAAGGTTCCTTCCTCTATGCCCTCCCCTATTATTGTCTCGTAAAGACTCAACCGGGCCATTCTCCATTGTTCCGTCAGTTCGAAATGCTCCTTCACGAGGTGGGTCTCGTCACGACTCAATATTTTCAGAACCTTCAGGTGCTGTCTGTAGAAGGTGAATACGGCCGCAAGTAATTTTCTGAGTTTTACAGGAGCCGAATCGCTGTCTTCCATCTCCTCATGCAGAAATTTCTCCACAAGTTCAAAACTCTTCTCGAGGATCTCCAGGTAAAGATTTTCCTTTGAAGGAAAATAGTTGTATATGGTTCCCTTCGCCACACCCATCCTGTCGGCTATTTCGTTCATCGTTACATCGTGATAACTCTTTTCAAAGAACAGATCAGTGGCGGTTTTCAGTATTTCATCTCTCCTTTTGAATTTCCGGGAAGTTCTAGCTCCCCGAGGATTACCTTTACTCCGTGTAGTGCTGACAGTTCGAACCATTATTTTTTCCGCAAATTGACTGACTGGTCAGTCAGAATAATACGTAACAGAAAGATTGTCAAGAAAAAATCTTTCCGTTCTGAAATATCTTAAAAAATATGAGTTCAATCTAACAGTAAGCGTTCAGGATTTGATCGTAGAGTAATTGTCCAGTATGCATCCCGGGACTATTCAGCGGCGGATAACCTCGCACAGACGCAAGCGCTGTTCCACACCGCAAAGTAACGCCGAACAGACCCCTGTTTCTCGCTGTGTCTACCTATTACTCGGCCCTTTCAACTACTCGTTTTTACGGACCGCTTCGTTGTAATTGAAGTGTTGCACTTCGAAGTTTAACGGGCGAGTCAATTTATCATACACTTAAATTAATCCGATCACCCATCATAGCGCGCGGTATGCGGTATATGGTCAGAATGCCGGGATGTGGTTGTATGGAAAATTCCGATTTCAAGTCGTATCTGAAAAAATCCTGCTCAAAACAAGTTATGATTTACATGGTGAACCCTATTCTCTCAATAGGCATCTCGTACAGAGCTATAAGAAGCAACAAGATAAGGTCATTCCTTACCACCTTGGGAATAATCATAGGAGTCGCTGCGGTGATTTCACTTGTATCCGTCACTAACGGGGCGAAAAACATGATAGAAGGACAACTTGCATCATTGGGCGCGAATTCTCTGGTTGTAAACAGCGGAAAAAGGACAAAAAGCGGAAAAACTCTGAATACCGGCAATATAAAACCCCTTACAGGAAAGACTGCAGACGCTATAAAGGCTCTTGAACCGGTAAAGTATGTCTCCGCTATAACAAGCACTCCTACAAACATCGTTTCCGGAAACAGAAACGTATTCACGGCGGTGGTCGGAACCGGAGAGGATTTTATTTTTATAAACGACTGGTTTCCCGAAAAGGGAACTTTCTTCAACAGTATCGATGTAAAAGAATCAGTTCCCGTCTGTGTGCTCGGAAAAACCGTGAAAGAAAATCTGTTCGGAGGACAAAACCCTGTCGGAGAAAAAGTAAGAATCGGAAAGCACACATACAGGGTGATCGGAGTCATGTCCTCTATCGGACCGACTCCGAGCGGAAAGGACCAAGACGATATCGTGCTTCTACCCTATACATCCGTACAGAAGAGACTTGTCGGAGAAAAAACCCTTGATAGAATCACGATTTTCATCGATCCCGCATATGACATAACCTACGCCCAGAGGGAAATTGAAAAAACCGTCAGAAGATTACACCAGCTAAGGGACGGGGATGAAAACGACTTTTATATAAGAACCCAGCAGACCCAGATAAATACTATAAAAAACGTATCGAGGATAATGGTGGTACTGCTGGGAAGCATAGCCTCTATATCTCTGGTTGTGGGAGGAATCGGGATAATGAATATAATGCTGGTCTCGGTCGGAGAGAGGACAAGAGAAATAGGGATAAGGCTTGCGGTCGGAGCAAAGGAAAGGAACATACTGGTTCAGTTTCTTATAGAGTCCGTGCTGCTCTCCTTGGTCGGAGGCGCTGCGGGAACAGTGTTGGGGATAATCGTCTCCGAAACGGCGTCTTCCATCACCGGATGGCCGACTCAAATATCTTTATGGTCAGTATTGATGGCTTTTGCATTCTCCGCGTTTGTGGGAATAGTCTTCGGCATATACCCTGCAAGAAAAGCCGCGCAACTAAATCCAATAGAATCACTGAGATATGAATAGAATAGAGAAAACCTGCCGACATGTCCGAAAATCCGTGGGGCGGGGGCTCTTATATACACCAGCCCATGAATTCCCACCGTTCCGGGGCGGACTCGCCACGACAAGTTACAAACTTGCGAAGGGTTTCAGTGATAGGATGTGCACCGATAACCTTGGGAAACCGATTCCCGAGTTATTGATATATTCGCAAAATGGTCGCTCACATGAAAAAAACTCTTGAGATTGAATATCACCGCGTCAAACGCGCTTAACTGCTGCGTGCCGATTTAATATAATGAACAAGAACACCTGTAAACACCATAAAAAAATTCTTTTCGTATCCCCGAACCTCGCAGCCGGAGGAGCTCAGAGGCAACTGATCAGTATCGCCAACGGGCTCCACAGGAAGGGGTACCAAGTCTCAGTCTTCTTGTTCCACAACGAAGGTGATTTAAAAAGCTACCTTGATGAATACATAAGAACATTTCTGCCGCCATCCGCAGGGATTCTGGAAAGGCTTAGCCCTCTTTGGAGGTTTTATGGAATAATCAGACTTTTCAGGGTTGTTCTGACCGAAAGACCTGATTTGCTTTACAGCAGGCAGTGGCCCAAAATGCCGATAGCGATCATAGGAAAAGTCCTGAAAGTCAAAACGATTTCCGTAGAAGGAAACAACCTTGAGCACTCTCTTTTTAAAAGACCGATTCTGTTTCGGAGCAGGCGACTTTGCACGCGACTGTCGGACAAAGTGGTAGCCAATTCAGAAAGCCTCGGCCGTGAGGTAAAGGAGGTCTTCGGTCTTGATTCCGACGTAACAGTAATACACAACGGAATCGATATCAGATACATACGAGAAAAATCCAAAGAAAATCAGACACACAGGTGGCTCGGCTGCGAAACACCTCTCATACTCGCGGTCGGGTACCTCAAAAATGACCAGAAGGGTTTTCCCCACCTTCTTAAAGCTCTCGAAATCGTCAACCGGACAAACCCCGCAAGACTCATAATCATAGGAAACGGCAAGAAGGAGAAGCTGGAAGCTCTAGCGGAGAAACTTTCAATAAAAGAAAAAACGGACTTTTTCAGTACGGTTCCGAATCCTTTTCCCTACATGGCAAAGGCTGACATTTTCGCGTGCTCATCCTTATATGAAGGCCTCTCGAATGTCATTCTCGAAGCTCTATCTCTAGGCAAGCCGATAGTATCCACGAATCACAAACACGGCGCAGACGAAATTATTGAGGACAAAAAAAGCGGAATACTAGTTCCCGTGGGGGATCCGCAAAAGATGGCGGACGCAATCATAGAGATTCTAGAAGACGAAAAACTGAGAAGAAGCCTAGAGAGAGAAGCTGAGAAGAAATCTGAAGACTTCTCAATGGATAGAATGATATCAGCGTACGAAAGGCTGTTCAGAGAAATGTAGCGTGCTGGGCGGCACCGGAAAAATCCATCCGCAACAGAAGATGACCATCCTGTCCCACGGCAACCAGAAAACAAATACTGCAAGAAACTGCGGAAACGCGATTACCATAACTATCCAAAAGCCCGAGTTCAAGTAGAATAAAGGAAATCAAGCTAAACAGATAGAATTTCAAACCCTGCAGTTTTGCACCAAGTTGTGTTTTTTCCCGTTTCAACGATTATTCTGTTTCCCACTAACTCAAGCAGAGGCATGTCAGAAACATGGTCGCTATAACTGTAGGAATTTTCTAGATCAAACGACGACAAATCCAAGAATTTGGACAGACGATGTAATTTTTCTCTGCCGAAACAATCATTTTCCAATATCTTTCCTGTCAGAATTCCGTTTTTTTTCTCAAGTTTGGTTGCTACAACGTTTGTTATGTCATAGTGGCGTGCGTACTCTAGTATATAGTTTTCATAACCGGCCGAAACTATTACGATACAGTCTCCTCGCCGTTTATGTTTCTTCATTTGCTGAACAACAGGGATATTTTCTTTTGGCAGGAGAGTTTCGAGCAGGTATTCGCGAGCGTAGTTTCTTGCCGCATTAATGTGAACTCCGGACACTTGCCTCAGTAGGAATTTTTTGTGGTTTGCTCCGTGAAGTACGCCTGCCTTGCACAAAGATTTTCTCATCAATTCCAAAGCGAGACGTTTGAAGGATGGATACCGACTTGAAAGCCCCATAATAAATAGGTCTGCGGTTTGAAGGTTTACAAGTGTTCCGCAGAAATCAAAAATTGCGAGAACTCGCTTACTTTTCATGATCAAATCTTATCAGTTTTTCAAGAAAATTGCTCATCTGTTCTTTTGTTCCTACTGTTATACGTAGGTATCCATCCATATCCTCAACATGGCCGTAGTCGCGCACAAATATATCGGATTCTTGCAAGTATCTTATCAAACTGCTCTTGACATCGTCCTCCATCCATAGCAAGATAAAGTTCCCACCGTTGCTTATAATCCTAAAACGAGATTCTTCCATTTTAGCTAGTTGCTTGCAAAACCATCGCTTCGTCCGAATAACTTCCTTGACGTAAGCCTCTGTGTAAGAGACATCTTCAAGTGCGGCTATAGCAGCTATCTGGGAAAGGGCCGTAACGTTCTTCGGATTTCTGATTTTGTTGAGATGTCGGATGTTACCTGCTGAGGAGATTGCGTATCCTATGCGGAATCCTGCGAGGGCGAAGGCCTTTGAGAATGTTCTTGTAACTATAGTGTTGCGATATTTTACTGCCACGTTTTTGGCGCTTTTCTTCGTGAACTCGTAATATGCTTCGTCAATTATGAAAAGTGTGGATGGAAAACACTTCGCTAGCATTTCTATTTCCGATGTTTTGTAAAGTGTCCCGGTTGGGTTGTTGGGATTACATATGTAGACGATCTTAGGATTCAGTTTTTTTGCATGAGAGAAAAATTCCTCGGTGCGAAAGTCAAAAGGTTCTTCTAGCTTGTGATAGCTGACCGAAACCCCTCTGCTCTCTGTAGCAACGCGGAAATTGTCGTATGTTGGTGATACGATTAGGGCATTGTTTCCGGGTTCCGTAAAAGTTCCTATTATATATTCGTGCAAGTCATCTGAACCAGCAAAATACTGAACATTTTCCGTTTGTACTTGGCTGTACTTCGCAAGAAGGTGGATAAGTTTCTCGTTGTTGATGTTTGGATACCAGTTAAGTTGTCCGCTATTCAGAAACTTTTCCACCGCCTCCTTGACTTTTGGTGAGGGGGGCATGGTTGCCTCATTCCAGTCAAGTTTCAGCACATTGTTCCTATCAGTCAGATTCCATGCCTTATGTGAAACGGCATGGTACGGTCGCAAGTTTTTGATATAGTTGTTTGCCAGTTCCATGCCTTATTTGTTCACTCTGTTGAATCTGTTAGGGATATAGGAAATAACAGCCCTGAATTTATCTCCCGGCCCGAATTCCATTCCGTTTACTATACGGAAATCGAAACTGATTCCTTCAAACTTTTCTTGGATAAGTTTTCTGAAAGAACGGAATTCGGATTCATTTTTTCTTAATGGAAGGATCTTAATTTCTATACTGGAAGGGGACCGTTGTATCACCTGAAATCTTTCAATCCACAACTGGTCCCGAAAGAATATATGCCATAGGTGGGAGAATATAACAGCCCCGTCGGCGAGTTCAAACACATCGTTGGTTCGTCCTTCGACTGAATTGAAATAGCGGAAATCTTCCCCGTAGTTGTAAAAGTCATCGTCCACCATGGCCATGTCTCCGATCTGGAAGCGTATAAACGGCATTGCCTTTGCCGTCAGGTTGGTCAGGGTTATGAGTCCAGGTTTTCCGGGCCTTACGGGTTGGTCGTTTTCATCAAGGACCTCGGCAAAGTAAAGATCTTCTGAAATCGTCATGTTTCTTGTATTAGCGCCACTGCACGCTATAGCACTTGCTTCTGATGCACCGTAAAAATTGATAACAGGACATTTAAAGATATTCTCAAGCGTGGTCCAGACGGTTGGGGGAAGATACTCTGCGGCGGTCACTACTCTCTTCAGTTCAGGAAGATCCAGATTGTTTTTCTCAAGATACTCAGCAATGGTAAACAGCGCACTTACGTAGCCGTGCATAATTTGGGGGTTGAAATCAAGAATCAAGCGGACGGAGCGATTAATCTTCTCTCGCGTGAGAGTGCTTTGCATCGGATTACTTATGTCCCCCGCCGCTAGAAAGAAATACAGTTTGTTGCGCTGGCGAGCAATGTCGCGTGGGCTCATGGGCTTTGATCTCCATATCATGCAGTAGCGGTCGTATCTACGGACGCCTGCGTCGTGAAACACCCGATTCTTAACTCTTTTTTTCTTTTGCTGGCTGTCGCGAGTGAAGAAAATTTCCGTCGGCACTCCGGTCGACCCAGTCGTTCTTTCGCGGTGCAGGTTCTTTTCATCGAGATTCGCGCATAGAACCTGATTTTCTGAACATGCTGCTTTGAACGCCTCTTTTTTTACAACCGGCAGTTTGCGTATATCGGCAAGCGTTCTAACAACGAAGTCTTTTGGTACGGAGTATTCTTCATACAGTTCCATGTAGAACGGCGAATGTGCCCTCGCATTGGAGACCATCTCATTAATGCTTTTGATTTGGTAGGTGCGCAGATTTCCCGAGTGGAGGTATTTTTTCCGCGTAAGATGTTTACCCCAGTATCTCAGGAATTCAGTTCCTTTGTAGGCTAGCATGGGTGGAGTTGTTTTTTTTCGTTACTTCTTTAAACAGCAACATATAGTCGGAAGTCATCTTCTCAACCGTAAAACTCTGTACCTTCTCCATTGCGTTCAGAGACATGCTCTTTTGGAGATCCTTGTCTTTTAACACTTGTTCAATTGTTTTTGCCATGGTTTCTGCATCGTCGACGGGTACCAACAATCCATTTTTTCCGTCCTCAATAATCTCGTTCGCGCCGAACTTGTGATTTGTTGAGATTGTAGGTATTCCGAGGAGTTGAGCTTCAAGGAGAGAATTGGAAAAACCTTCTCGTGTTGATGGCGAAACATACAGATCAGCGGCGACCATCAGCGGGTAGGGGTTAAGTTTCCATCCGGCGAATGAAATCTCGTTTTCGAGGCGTAGCACTCTGACTTTTTCAAGCAGTTTTTTCTTCATCTTGCCATCGCCGACTATCAGAAGATGTGCTTTCATTTTTTTGTTTAAAATCGCAAACGCGTCAATCAGGGTCTCAAGACCTTTGTGATTAGCAAGCCTTGTTACTGAAACAACAAGAGGTACAGTTTGCATCTTGATCCACTCATTTTGTGTTTCTTTGATGCTCTTTTTCTTTATGAGTGTTGTTTCCAAGCCATTGTAAACAACCGTCGGCTTTGATTTAAGTTTCAGAAGTCGCTCACATTCCAGAGCAAGTCCTTGTGAATTTGTGACCATATGAGTCGCAAGTTTTACGCTCAGTCTAAGCCAGAGAAAGGAAATAAGGTTGTCCTTTTTTTTTCTGATCCCCGTGGAGTCTCTTTTTCTGGGGTGGTTTACTATGACGATGACCGTCGGTATTCCGACAATTTTTCCAGCAATAGCGACGGATGCGTGTTCGATTCTAGTGTAAAGCACATCGGGCTTAACTTTTCTTAAAACTTTTATCAGAAAAAAAATTTTGATCAGAGTTTTAAAAGGCGAAAACGCACAAAAACCAGGAAAAAAAAGGTCCACTCCCTCAGGAATCTCTTTTACCATGTGACCATGTTTTCTGAAGACAAACAGTGCAGGACGCATGTTTTTCTCCACAAGCCTTCTCGCAAGATTTATGGTTTGTTTTTCCGCTCCGCCTATTTGAAGATGAGACAACACCATTAAAATTTTCATTTGAAACTCTTTATAATAATTATAATATAATATCATATGGGGATTTATTTGCCCCATTAATGTCGTCCTGGTTTGCAGATTTCTCTATTTCGGCGAAAGAAAGAACAAAACGGAAAGTATTCGGGAAGAAACTTCACCGTTTTCTAGCGGTTCAAGGACGGTTTCCGTCGGCCTATAAAATCTGACAGATTTCTGACAAATGCCGAACTCATTATCCGTTGAGAAAAAAAATCTACTGAAAAATGTTTCTTGGCTTTTTGGAAGCAGGATAGGAGGTTCGCTGTTCGTAGCCCTTGAAGCCGTGCTTCTTGCCCGATTCCTAGGGCTTGAGCAGTTTGGTCTTTTCAGCTTGATTGTGGCCTATGTGGGGATCGTCAACAGTTTTTTTGATCTCAGAGTTAAGGAAGCGACCGTCAAATATGTGGGGCAACAGATGGAAAGACACGAAAAGAAAAAACTAGTTTCATTCATCAGGTTATTTTACCTGATAGATTTTTCTACTGGCTTGATGGCTTTTTTCGTGGCAATTGCGTTTGCAGGTCTTGCTGATACGCTTTTTATCAAATCTGAAGGAGTCTTTGAATTTGTTCTTATTTATTCGTTCTGTCTATTAGTCTCAACTGTCAATGCTAGTTCTCGGGCTATTTTGGAAGTTTTCAAAAAGTTCGGCAGTGTCGGGCTTGTGGACATGTTCAGTGTTGCCGCTAGGGTTCTCTTTGTTCTTGTGTTTCTTATGGCGGGGTTTGGAATAAAGGGCGTTTTGCTGGCTTACGTGGTGGGGGCGTTTATAAATTTCTCCGTTCTTCAATTTCTTGTGAATAGCGTTTTAACAAGAGAGGGTTTTGGAGGGTGGTTCAGGGGGAGTTTTAAGCTTGGAAAATCTGAAATAAAAAATGTTATGTCTTTTATTTTCAGTTCAACTCTCTCTGCGTTTTTCGGCAGAGTTTTCAGGGAAGATTTTCCGATATTGTTACTTGGCCATTTTTTTGGAAAGGAAACTTCCGGGCTTTACAAAATCGCTATCGCTTTTCCAAAAGTAATTGTAAAACTTAGGTCTCCATTGGGAAGGGTGATATATCCTTCTTTAGTGAGTCTCGAAGAACGGGGATCTTATGATGATTTCGAAAAAATTATTTCCTATTCAGTTAGTTTCTTGCTCAAATTTTTTATTCCAATCGGAACTGTATTTTTCATATTTGCCGACGAGATTATCGCCCTTACCTTCGGTGCGGAATATATTCCTGCTGCAACTGCGATGAGAATTATTGTGGTGGGGGAGGTTTTATACGGATTTTTTTTCTGGACTACTGCAGTTTTTCTTGTGCTGGGGAGAATATGGTTTAGAACCGGATTGACCTTTATAAACTCCATCTGCTACCTTGTTGCTTGTTTTTATCTCGTTCCCTTCTATTCCGTTGAAGGAGCCGCTTTTGCTAAACTCGTCCCTCATGTGATTTCGCTGAGCGTAGCTGTTCTGCTTTTTCGGGAAATAAGAGGAAGAAGAGGGGAAAGAAGAATTTAACTGTACTAGTATTCTGTCACACAATGATTTGGGTACAATGTATTTCAAGATGGATGCATCTAGCATAAGGAAGAAGGAACATATGAAGAGAGTACATTGTGGGACATGAACTGAAAAATCACATTCGCTGACATCGCTACAAACTCAAGCCGTCTATTCATAAATCGTCATATGACGAGTAAGGTCGTTAAAGAATAAATCTACTGTTAGGAATGCATCTGTTTTTTTGAAGGAGGAGGTTGAAAATCTTCTAAAATAGTGTGTAGTTGTACTTTGGGAAAGAAATGACATCAACACCTAACTGCTTGTAATGCAAGGATAATTATGCCGCTGTATCGGCCGAGGAGAGAAGAAAATGGAAGACAAATCAGATTCGGTAAAAACATCTCGGTTCTGAGGGCTACGCTGAACAATGCAGAATCTCAGAATATCTTCGCAGTCTCAGTTGTGCTGTAACGTTTTTCGACCCAATTCTCATCTAATGAGCGCATATGAGTACATATCTTCCGCTGTCTCACTTCGGATTGAGACAATCTTACGGTCAGATTTCTTGCATTTTATTTGCTTGTGGGGGAGTTTCGTGCTCTGTTCACCATGGAAGTGGTAGGATTTTTCAGATGCCCGATTGACTCAATAATTTTGCAAAAGGCTCTGTATAAATACGAAAATGCCCAGCATCAGCAAAATTCTTTACGGGTTCCATTTCCCTTTTCCAGGACCCCGTGCTCATCACGTTGCGATAGCAAAGATGGTAGATGCTTTTTCCGAGAGACTGGATGTCACTTTTCTACTTCGGAGATATAAAAAGGAATTTACTGACAACATAAGAAACTATTTCGGATTGGAACGGGATTTACGCATCAAGCAGATTTCCTCATTGGATTTTTTGCCTGTTATGTTTGATTTCGTTTATTGGTTTTCTCTAGGAGTTGAGTTTGACAGGCTTTCTAGAACCTTTTCTTATGGTGAAGCGGCGGTCTATTACAGGTATTCTGGAAAACTGAGCAAGTTTATGGCTAACCAGGCACGTCGTCACAAAATACCTTTCTTTACAGAGATTCATACAGGGATTGAATCTCAAAAGGAAATAGAATACTTAAAAGAGATGCGAGGAATCGTGGTTATTAGTGAAGGATTACGGAATCATTTGCAGGGTCTCGGTTTGGATTCTGACAAAATGCTGCTCGCTCCAAGCGGAGTTGATATTCACTATTATGAAAAAAGCTTTGAGAACTCTAAAGAGCAGACAAGGAACAATTTGTCTATTCCAATTTCTAAAAATCTAGTTGTCTATACTGGGAAACCATATAATGATAGAGGGGTAGAGACTTTGATTGACAGTGCGAAGTTTCTAGATGGCTCTACGCTGATATTAATTGTTGGTTCTTTGCCCGAGGATATGAAAAGAATTAATCGTATGGTTGAAGAAAACAATTTGCAGGGCAAAATCAGAATCGAGGGACATAAGCCTTCATGTGAAATTCCACAGTATCAGTTGGCAGCGGATGTTCTGGTAATGCCATATTCGACAATTTGGAATCTTCAGGAGTGGGCTTCTCCAATTAAGATGTTTGAATACATGTCTTCGGGGAATCCAATTGTATCAACCGATTTTCCGAATATCAGGGAAATTTTGAACGAACAAAACAGTGTCTTAGTTCCACCTGATGATTCACAGGCTCTTGCAATTGGTATACGGAAATGTCTGGAAAACAAAGAGTTTTCACGCTCGATAGGAAAAAGGGCATGTGCCCAAGTCAGAGAATACAGTTGGGGAAACAGATCCGCCAGAACTATAGATTTCATGAATTCGCTTCTATGAACTGCTATGCGGAAGGTTTTTTTCGCTGCAATCACCTATAGCATTCATGTCTTAGGCAGAGTCCATAAGGTTATATAGACGGCCACCCTTTGAGGAGTCATGGAATTGCAATCTGACTGTCATATACAGAAAATAAGGGCAGTATACAGTTCAACGGAATGCCGAAATCTGCGGAGTCTATATGCAGTTTTCATCCCACCCAAGTGTGTTTACAGCCCTTGGAGTCTTTCTTCGTGCCCACATAGCATTTATCTGAGAGGTTCATGCTTTTTTGATATTCAATGCGTGTCGGTTCCTTTGACGGTTCGCAATCCCTAGCGGACAGCAATGTTTGCGTCTAAGGCTGTGCTACGATTTTGAAGCAGGTGTCGACCCTAGATAGGGTTTGAATACCTTGATAGATGAAGTACCACTTCGTCGGCGAGGAAATGTTTTATGATTTTTTCGCGAAGCACAGCGGGGATATTGTTTTCCGCAAATTCCCCAAAAGGTCATGAACAGGTCTGGGATTTTTATGATTTCTGCAACATCTTCGCAATGGTCAACAGAACTATAGAGGAAAAGGAAAATACCAAGGGACTGCTAGATGTATTTAAGGAGGCCGCCGCAAGAGCAAAACCCGTAATCACCAGAAGCGACGGTGGAAGCAAAGAGGCGGTGTAACACGGCAAACGGGTTTGTAGTAGACGGAACGGACACGGAACAGGTCGCGGAATACATAACCGCTCTTCCTTCGGACGAGTCCAGACGAGAGATATTCGGAGCGTAGGGAAAACGGAAAATACTCGGAGAGGTGACCAAAGAAGGAATGATCGAGAGATATCTGAAGATAATCGGCTGCGAGAACTGAACGATGCCTTCCGCCGTCAGGAATATTTCATCCGCCAGACTCTGAACACGATAATCGCAAATAACCGTCCGGTCTGATCAGTGAGAGTATTTCTGTTGAGTTCGAAAAGCTTCCGAACATAATTTTTGTTGAAAAATGTGTCATCTTCGTCAAAAAGGACTTCAGCGGTAAATCCGTTCAGTTCACCTCTGAGACACCTGGACAGTGGTGGGTTGAACCCCCGCCTTCTTTCTATGAAAAGATTCGGTGGACCAAGGAAAAGGACCCGACTTTTACTTGATTAGTCAGTTTTCAGGAGAGTCTTTTGTCTCGTAGAAACAGAAAAATGTAAATGTATTCAACTGGTTATAAAAATCAATTTTACTTGACGGGTATTTGACTACAGGGAAAGAAGAGAGCCCGTCCGACTCTGCTTCTCCTGTATGTTGAAGCAAAGTCAGCAGACTCGTAGAAAAAAGTTCAGATTTTCTGAAATGACTTTTCAGGCCAGCTATTAGACGGAGCACGGAACTCGCTATTTTCCCGCTTGAATTCATTCATGTTTCTAAGGTCGGACAGAATTCAATATATAATAACCGGAACACGCATGCGCGAAGCTGACGGGGAAAGGCAATATCCGTTGTCTCCCGCAGACCATCTCACAACCTCTCTTTCCCCTACCCCTTGTCCAAACGTGTTGAGTGTAATATATTTCAGTGGCGGATGAACAAACTGCTCGAAAGTTTCATAAACCACCTGTCTGTCGAAAGAAACTACTCGGAACACACTGTGAAGGCGTACAGGGGCGATCTTGAAGATTTCCGTGATTTTCTCGTAAAAAAGGAAAAAACCTTCAATCTTACGGACGTAAAAACTATGAACGCATATGTTTCGAGCCTCTACCGCAAAAACTCCCCGGCATCCGTGGAGAGAAAAGTGTCGGCCATCAGATCGTTTTTTTCATATCTGGTAAGAAAAGACATTCTGACCGTGAATCCGGCCAAGTCGGTACGCACCCCGAAAAAGGAAAAACCTCTTCCCGTGTTTTTAAGCGTAGATGAGGTTTTCAGTCTGCTCGAGGCGAAGAGCGGCGGGGAAGAGACGCTTTCCGTACGCGACAGGGCCATCCTGGAACTCCTTTACTCGAGCGGACTTCGGATAAGCGAACTTGCCGATGTGACTCTTGATGATTTAAGCATCAAACAGGCTCTCATAAAAGTTCGAGGCAAGGGAAACAAGGAAAGAATCGTCCCCATAGGCTCAAAGGCTCTCTCCGCTCTTGATCGATACCTGCGCGTAAGAGAACGGTTGAGACCTTCCTCGGACCACATTTTTCTGAATTTCAGAGGGGGTAGGATAACGACCAGGAGTCTTGCAAGGATAATAAAGAAATACGGACTGATCTCCGGAACGCCGAAAAATGTAAGTCCGCACGTGCTGAGACACTCTTTCGCAACCCATCTGCTCGCAGGCGGGGCCGACCTGCGGTCAATCCAGGAAATGCTCGGCCATTCAAGCCTCTCGACCACACAGAAGTATACGCATCTCTCCATAGAACATATCATGGAGGTATACGACAAGACTCATCCCAACGCATAAAGACCGGTAAAAGGAAAAACTATGAGCAAAATTCACGGAACAACAATACTGTGCGTCAGAAGAGACGGACAGGTGGCGCTCGGAGGGGACGGACAAGTAACTCTGGGGCAGACTGCCGTTAAGCACAACGCGAAAAAGATAAGAAGGATGTACCAGGGCAAAATATGCTCCGGTTTTGCGGGGTCCACTGCGGATGCGCTGACGCTTTTCGATAAATTCGAAGGAAAACTCGACGAATTCCGGGGAAACCTGAAAAGGTCTGCGGTCGAACTCGCGAAAGAGTGGAGAACCGACAGAGTCCTGAGGAGACTCGAAGCCCTGCTGACCGTGGCGAGTAAAGACGCCATGCTGATCATCTCCGGCAGCGGGGACATAATAGAGCCCGACGATGACGTAATCGCAATAGGGTCCGGAGGACCTTACGCCCAGGCGGCGGCTCAGGCGCTCTGTAGATACTCCTCACTCACGGCCGAGGAGATCGTACGGAGCTCTCTGCAGATAGCGGCCGGCATATGTATTTACACCAACACCAGCATATCAGTAGAGGTAATGGAATAATGTCTTCTGAATCGTATTTTACTCCCAGGGAAATAGTATCGGAACTCGACAAGTACATAGTCGGACAGAAAATGGCCAAAAGAGCCGTCGGAGTGGCGCTCAGGAACAGATGGAGAAGGCGGAAAGTCTCTCCTGAACTCCGTGACGAAATATCCCCGAAAAACATACTCATGATGGGACCGACGGGGGTGGGAAAAACAGAGATAGCCCGCCGGCTGGCCAAACTTGCCCAAGCGCCGTTCATAAAGGTCGAGGCATCCAAATTCACCGAAGTCGGCTATGTGGGAAGAGATGTGGAATCGATGATAAGGGACCTGACGGAGATAGCCGTCAAGATGGTCACGGAAGAAGAGACGAACTTCGTAAACGCGAGAGCTAAGGAACTTGCGGAGGAAAAACTGCTCGACCTGCTGCTGCCGCCTCCCTCTGACCCGGAAACCGATGTGAGTGAAACCAGAAAGAAGATGAGGAAGCTTCTCTGGAGCGGAAAACTCGACGACAGGGAAGTGGAAATAGAGATAACCGCCAGAAATCTTCCCATACAGGTTTTCAGTCAGGCCGGAGTCGAGGAGATGGACCCCGGAATATCGGAAATGCTCGGAAGCCTCATGCCCAAGAAAACCAAAGTGAGGAAGGTGAAGGTGAGCGAGGCCATGGACATCCTCACGGAACAGGAGGCCCGAAAACTGATAGATACGGAGAAGGTCACTCAGATGGCCGTCGAGAGAACCGAGAACTCGGGGATAATCTTCGTTGATGAAATAGACAAGATAGCCGGTAAAAACGGCCTCTCCGGCCCGGATGTTTCAAGGGAAGGAGTGCAGAGAGACCTCCTGCCGATAATCGAGGGAAGCAACGTCACCACGAAGCACGGAATGGTAAGAACCGACCACATACTTTTTATCGGAGCCGGTGCGTTTCACGTCTCGAAACCGTCCGACCTGATACCGGAACTCCAGGGACGTTTTCCGATACGCGTAGAACTTGAATCGCTCAGTAAAGAAGATTTCATCCGTATCCTCACCGAACCTCGGAACGCCCTTCTGCGACAGTACGCGGAACTTATGAAAACAGAACAGATAAATCTGGTCTTCACCGATGCCGCCGTCTCAAAAATCGCGGAGACGGCGACCGAGGTGAACAACTCGACCGAGAACATAGGAGCAAGAAGACTCTATACGGTACTTGAAAAACTGCTTGATGAAATCTCCTTCAACGCTCCCGAAATGAAGGAAAAGGAGATTGTCATAGACAAAGAATACGTGGAAGGGAAAATAGCCGATATAGTGAGCGACCGGGACCTCAGCAGGTATATACTGTAAGCGTCTCCCCGAAAAACACGGAACAACGCCGTAATCCGGCGGCGATTTGCGATTGCCGCAGGTGAAGAGATTATATATAATTCCGCAGCGGTCGTCTTGGAGGAAAAACAATGAAGATAATGTGCTGGCTCGATTCTGAAGATTACTGGTATCTCAATTCCCTCAGCGAGCAGAACAAGCAGATCAACTACTACGGTTATGTAATGGAAGTCGGAAGCGAGGATGATACAAGCAGCATAAAGATCATGGTGGTGGAGCTTCAGAATGTAAAGCTGGTTGTAGGGTTCGTCATCCCGCTCGGACTCGATATAAGCGGCGTAATGGAAATCGGCTTTATCTGTCAGGAGAAACCCGACTCCGACATACCGTTTTCCTGCAGAATATCAGATGAAGTGAAAAAGTTGACCTACACCGGAGACGATGTTCAGAAAATAGAGTACGCCGGACTTTCTCTTGAAAAATTCTACCAGAACAAGGGAATCAAATTCGGACTTATGGACCTTCGCCAGATCTCCGGACAGAACCGGGACAGACCGTAATCGGCGCTTCCGGCGGAAAAAACTCCGGATTCAAAAGGAAAACCCCTTGAAATGTCTAGCAGAAAAAAGATAGTTCTTGCCTATTCCGGCGGACTCGACACTTCCATAATACTCAAATGGCTTGCGAACGAATACGACTCCGACATCATAGCTTATGTTGCGGATATGGGTCAGGAAGAAGACCTGCAGGAGGTCGAACGCAAGGCTCGGGACACGGGAGCGTGCGATGTCTTCGTTGAGGACCTGAGAGAGGAATTCGTAAGAGATTTCGTTTTTCCCGCAATAAGCGCGAACGCTGTGTACGAGGGCGGTTATCTCATGGGGACATCCATAGCGAGACCGCTTATCGCCAGAAGGCAGATAGAAATAGCCGAACGCGAGGGGGCTTTCGCCGTTTCCCACGGAGCCACGGGGAAGGGAAATGATCAGGTGAGGTTTGAACTCGCATTTCACGCGATTTCTCCCGAGATAAAGATTATAGCTCCCTGGCGGGAGTGGAACTTCAGGTCCAGAACCGACCTTATGAACTACGCCAGGGAAAACGGAATAGATGTCGCGGCGACAACGAAAAAACCCTACAGCTGCGACCGCAATCTTCTGCACACAAGTTACGAGGGCGGAATACTGGAGGACACCTGGGCGGAACCTCCCGAAGACATTTTCGAGATGACAGTCTCTCCGGAAACAGCCCCGGACAAACCCGTCTACACGGATATCGGGTTTGAAGAAGGCATCCCGATTTCAGTAGACGGAAAGGTTCTTTCCGCCGCATCTCTTCTCGAAAATCTCAATCATCTCGCCGGGTCGAACGGAATCGGCAGGCTGGATATCGTCGAGAACAGATTTGTCGGAATGAAATCGAGAGGAGTGTACGAAACACCGGGCGGCACGGTTCTCCACGCGGCTCACAGGGCTCTCGAGTCCATCACTATGGACAGGGAGGTGATGCGCATAAGGGATTCTCTTATAACCAAGATATCGGAGCTCATATATTACGGTTTCTGGTTCTCCCCCGAGATGGAGATGCTCACGGCCGCCGTAAGGGAGAGCCAGAAGGACGTAACGGGCGAGGTGAGGCTGAAACTCTACAAGGGCAACGTAACGGTCTGCGGAAGAAGGTCTCCGAATTCTCTTTACAGCGAAACTCTCGCCACTTTCGAAGAAGATTCGATCTACAACCAGTCGGACGCTACCGGGTTCATAAAACTGAACTCTCTCAGGCTCTCGGTGAGAAAGATCCTCGAGCGGAGCAGATCATCCCGGGGATGAGAACAGCCGATTTCGATTACGACCTCCCCCCGCATCTGATAGCGCGCTATCCTCTGTCGAGGCGGAGTTCTTCCCGGCTTCTGATAGTGGACAGGCAAAACCGCGGCTTTTCTCACGCGAAATTCTCCGACCTGGGAGATATGCTCCGAAGCGGAGACCTGCTGGTTCTCAACAACACGAAGGTGATTCCCGCAAGACTTCGGGGAACCGCGGAACGCAGAGGTCGTATAGAACTTCTTCTTACGGAAAAAAAGGACGCCACCCGATGGAAGGTTCTCATAAAGAATCCGACGAGAAATCTCAGAGTCGAACTGTCCGGCGGAATATCGGGCGCACTCGAACGGCAGTCCGACAAAAGCTGGACAATAACGTTTACGGAACCCGTTGAAAGCATAATCGAGAACGAGGGACAGATGCCGGTTCCCCCCTATCTGCGGAGGGAACCAGAGCGGTCCGACAGGAAAACCTACCAGACCGTCTACGCAGAAGAAGAAGGAGCGGTCGCGGCGCCCACAGCCGGTCTCCATTTCGACACGGAACTCCTCTCGGAACTCAGCATGAAGGGGGTCACGATAAAGCACATCACTCTTCATGTCGGAGAAGGAACGTTCCGTCCGGTGAAAGAAGAGATGATACGGGATCATGTGATGCATTCAGAACGCGTTTTCGTTCCGAAGGAAACGGCACGGGCGATAAACAGCGCAGGAGAAGAAAAAAGAAGAGTGGTTTCCGTGGGAACCACGGTCGCAAGAGCGCTCGAGTCCGCAGAACACGACGGCGAAGGAAAGATCATACCCTTTTCCGGAAGAACCGCGCTTTTCATAAAACCGCCCTACCGGTTCAGATTCATCGATGTTCTTATAACCAACTTCCACATGCCGCGGTCGACCCTTTTAATGCTCGTCTCCGCTTTCTGCGGCTCAAGGGAACTTTTGCTGTGCGCCTACGAGGAAGCCAAATCGCGCGGTTACAGATTCCTGAGTTACGGAGACTCGATGATGATACTCTGATGAATATAACCAGGGGGCCCGGCGTATGACGGCGCGGACCCTCCGGGGGCATCTCCGGCCGACGGAAGCTGTCGGATTTATTGAAACGCCCATGCACCGTTCTGAACATGACTCCGGTCCGAAATGAGCGGGGTTTTCCCGACGCGGAGAAGCGGTAGATGAGCAGATACCTGTTCCGTCTTTGTACATTGGAATCGGGAATCGTTATAATCTTCTCCGCAGAACAATTGTTCGAGAATTTTTTCCGAGGAGGGACCCGATGGCGACAGTTGTTACCGGAGCGACCGGATTCATAGGATCGCGCATAACGAAAAAACTCGTCGAGAGAGGTGACAGGGTTAAAGTTCTTGTCAGAAAAACGAGCGACACCCGGAACATAGACTCTCTTGATGTGGAGAAGGTTTACGGGGATGTTACGGACCGCGCGTCTCTCAAGACGGCTTTTACGGGATGCGACAAGCTTTTTCACGCAGCGGGGTTTGTTTCGTTTAAGAAATCCGACCATCGCAAGATGCTTGAAATAAATGTCAGAGGGTCTTCGAACGTTCTTTCCGCGGCCGCGGCCGCGGGGGTAACCAAGGTGGTTTTCACAAGCAGCGTGGCAGCCATCGGCGTCGAGCACGACGGCTCGCCGATAACCGAATCCACGAAGTACGATCTTTACTCCGAGGGAATAGGTTATATGAACTGCAAGTACCTTGCGGAGAAAGAAGCGAGCAATCACGCGGAAAAAGGTCTGCCTGTCGTAATCGCCAACCCTTCGGTGGTTCTGGGCTCAGGAGACATCTATCTCTCGAGTTCAGGGTCGGTTCTCTGGTTCTGCAGGAAAAGGTTCCCCGGTTATATGGACGGTACTTTCAATGTCGTTGATGTTGACGATGTGGCGCAGGGGCATCTGCTTGCCGAGAAAAACGGAAAACCCGGCGAGAGATACATACTCGCCAACGAGAATGTGGATGTGCGCGGTTATTTCTCCCTTCTTGAAGAAATAACCGGAATTTCCGCTCCGAGAATAAAGATTCCCTATGCGTTCGCCTACTTCACCGCGTTTCTGCTGGAGAGGGTTTTCCGTCTCAGTTTTCCGAACTACTCCACGCTTGATACGGATTCCATAAAACTTTCAAGGTTCAACTGGCATGCCGACAACTCGAAGGCGGTACGGGAACTCGGATTCACCGCAAGACCTGTCGAGCAGACGATAAGGGAAACCGTCGACTGGTTCAGGAACAACGGTTATCTGAACTGAGGAGGAATTCCGGATGGCGGGAAACAGTTTCGGAAGATTCTTTCGGATTACGACCTGGGGAGAGTCCCACGGCGCGGCCGTGGGAGTGGTTCTGGACGGTTGTCCCGCGGGACTTGAAATATCCCCCGCGGACATACAGTACGAACTCGACAGAAGACGTCCCGGGCAGAGCAGGATAACCACTCAGAGAAAAGAGGCGGACCATGTGGAGATACTCTCCGGCGTATTCGAGGGGAAAACTCTGGGAACCCCCATATCCATGATGGTGAAAAATACGGACGCCATATCCAGGTCCTATGAGGACATAAAAGATGTCTATCGCCCCGGACACGCGGATTTCACCTACGATGAAAAATACGGACGCAGGGATTACCGGGGAGGTGGACGCTCTTCCGCGCGGGAAACCGTCGGCAGGGTGGCCGCCGCCGCCGTAGCCAAAAAAATCCTCAACGCCCGAGGCGTAACGACCACCGGGTACGTAAGGCAGATAGGAGATGTGACCGCATCGGACATTGACCTTGCCCGAGTCGAGCAGAACCCCGTACGATGCCCGGACCCGGCGGCCGCGCGGAAAATGATCGACCTCATAGAATCGGTGAGAAAACAGGGAGATTCCATAGGGGGGACCGTCGAGGTCGTATCGCGCGGCATTCCTTCCGGACTCGGAGACCCGGTATTCAACAAGGTCGACGCCGACCTCGCCCGGGCTCTTATGAGCATAGGAGGAATAAGAGGTTTTGAAGTGGGGATGGGTTTTGGAGTAGTTAAGAAAAAAGGCTCCGAGGTGAACGACCTTATGTACAGAAAACGGGACGGAACTCTCGGTTTCAGAACCAATAACTCGGGAGGGCTACTCGGCGGGATAACAAACGGGGAAGATCTTGTGGTGAGAATCGCGATAAAACCCACTTCATCCATATCCAAAGTTCAGCACACAGTCGACAAGGAAGGCGGGAGCAGAGAACTGCAGGTAAAGGGAAGGCATGACCCGTGTCTGTGTCCGAGGGCCGTTCCGATAGCGGAGGCCATGGTCAATCTGGTGCTCGCGGACCATCTGTTGATTTCAAAACTCTCGAGGATATGATCTGCAGCCGTGTCTGAAGTTTTCAGGGTATACGTAGGAAAAGAGGTGATATATTCGGGGCACCTGTCGGAAATGCCGGACTACTATCGCCGGAACCTCGTCGAAGCGGTCTCCGAGTGGGGGGAGTGTCTCAGCAAAAGCGGTTTCAGAGAACTTCTCTATTCCTCTTTACACTGGTACACGACTAAGACATATTACTGTGCGGACTGCGGAGCGGAATCCGAGGATGACGAGCCGTGTCCGGAATGCGGAGGGAAGATGTCTTCGGATTTCGTCCACAAGAGAAATCCCGAAATAGACAAGATAATGATGTGCATCAGTCTGATAGACCGCGTGGAGATGGAGGTTCCTTAGAACTGTCGTGAAATTTCTCGTCAAAGGGCATGTTTATCCCAAAGCCAGGGAAGTGGCCAGAAGCGTAAGACGGCTGAGGGAAGAACGGAAGAAAGTGAATATAGGGTCCGGAACAACCGGCTACACGGTCTACGAGGTCCTGCTTCCCGAGGACACCGTAAAAACCGGAAACTATCTCACAACCCCGCAGGGGGTGAGACTCTATCACAATTCGGGCGACTACTACGGAATCGGTTATCTGATCTCGGAAATAGACGGAGGACCGCTCGCCTCGAAGCATTTCAACTGATCTCCGAGCGCGGTCGGACGAACACGCGGGACCGGGTTATACGGTTGCGAGTATCTCGGAAACTTTTGAAACTCCGGCTCCTCTCCTGAAATCGTGTCCGTGCGAATCCAGAACGGATTCGAGCGCCGAAACAAACGCAACCATATCGTTTCCGTCGACATCGCCTATATGGGAGACCCTGAATATCCTGCCTTTGGCATGGTCCTGTCCGCCGGCCACCGTCATCTGGTATCTGCTCTGAAGTTCGGAGATGATTTTCCCCGCTCCTATCTGCTCGGGAGCGATACCGACTGTAAGAGCGGGACTCGCCTCGTCGGTGGTGAAAAGTTTTATGTCGACGGCGCGCAGAGCTTCGCGCACGGCGAGAGAGAGAATCTCCCGTCTTCTGTAAACATTTTCCATCCCCTCCTCCAAAAAGCCTTCTATTACTTTGCCGAGACCTATTATCATCGTAACTGCTGGAGTCCAGGGCGTGGTGTTTTTCCTTGCGCTTTTGAGACAGTCGACAAAATTAAGATAGAATTTCGGAAGATCGGATCTTTTTTCAAATTCCCAAGCCTTTTCGCTCATGGCCGCGAAAGACAGCCCGGGAGGAAGCATAAAAGCCTTCTGTGAACCGCCTACCAGCACATCGATTCCAAGTTCATCGAACGGAAGAGGAAAAACTCCGACTGCAGTGATCCCATCAACTATAAGCAGTACATCGTCCCTCTTCGATGTGACGGCCGCAACCTTGTCGGTGGGATGCTTCACTCCTGTCGAGGTTTCACTCGCCTGCATCAGCACCGCTCTTACAGAAGGATCCGAGTCAAGCTTCCGCTCTATTGTCTCAGGCGATACGGCCGACCCCCATTCGACCATCATCTCATCAACCTCAAGCCCGTAAGCTCTTGCGATCTTTCCCCATCTCTCCCCGAATTTTCCACCGTTCACGACAATCACCCTGTCGCCCGCGCAGAGAGTGTTGACGACGGCTCCTTCCATGGCGCCGGTTCCCGAGGCCGCAAGTATGAAAACCTCCTGCTCCGTTTGAAAAATCCGTTTAAGCCCGTCCCTAGCACGCTCGAATACGGATTCAAACTCTTTTGTTCTGTGATGAATGAGAGGCTTTGCCATCTCAATCATTATTTCACTTGAAACCGCGACCGGACCCGGAGTCAGCAGTAATCTCTTCATTTCAACTTTTCTCCCGTGGATTTGAGAAATTTAATAAAGAACGGCTAATCTACCTTATCATTGAAACCATTTCAACCGGTACTGCTTGCATTAAGTTGAAGTTTTCATAGTATTAAACCGAAAAGATCAAGGAGGGGGCGGACAATGAAAGAAGAGTTGCGAAATCTGGCGGAAGAGCTGAAAACCAGAATCTACAAGACAGGAGACTGTCTTTGACTTGGTTTCAAAGATAAAAAGACTCGAAGAACTTGAAAAAATCGCCGCGGCGCCCGATTTCTGGGACAATTCCGAACTCGCGCGCGATACGCTTCAGGAACAATCCGAGATCAGGGACCGCGTTTCCGGATTTGAAAAACTCCGTTCGGATTTAGAAGACGCTTCTTGTCTTCTCGAGTTGGCTCTGAGCGAGGGAGACTCCGATTCCGCCTCAGAAGCCGAACAGATGCTTTTATCCCTCGAGAACAGGGTTTCGGCGCTGGAATTCGAACGTATTCTCGGCGGCGCGGACGACGGAAGAAACGCCATTGTTTCGGTAAATGCGGGAGCGGGGGGAACAGAGGCCCAGGACTGGGCGCAGATGCTTCTGCGAATGTATCTTCGGTACGCGGAACGCAAGGGGTTCTCCGTCGAGGAACTGGAATACCAGGACGGAGAGGATGCAGGTATGAAAAGCGCCACCATCGTCGTGCGCGGAAAGTACGCCTTCGGTTATCTCAAAGCGGAAACCGGGGTCCACAGGTTGGTGAGAATATCCCCTTTTGATTCAAACAAAAGAAGGCACACGTCATTCGCTTCCGTTTTTGTTTCTCCGGAAATTGACGACTCCATAGAGATAAACATAGAGGAAAAGGACCTCCGCATCGACACATACAGGGCAAGCGGCAAGGGAGGTCAGCATGTGAACAAAACGGATTCCGCGGTGCGTATAACCCACATACCTACCGGAATCGCGGTCAGTTGCCAGAACGAACGCTCGCAGCGTCAAAATAAAGAAAACGCTTTCAAAATACTGAGGGCCAGACTCTACGAACTTCACAGAATGGAAGAAAAGGCGAAAGAGGATGAACTTAATTCCTCGAAAAAAGACATAGGTTGGGGAAGTCAGATAAGATCGTATGTTCTGCATCCCTACAGGATGGTAAAGGATCACCGCACCGACCTTGAGTCATCGGGAGTCGACTCGGTGCTTGACGGAGAAATAGAAAATTTCATAGAATCATTCCTTACGCAAAGCGCGGAAGCGCAGTGAAAGACAAGGAGAAGACCTTTTGAAATTCGGCATAACCGGGAAAAAGAACAGCGAAAAAGTCTACGAAGTAACGAAAGAACTATGCCGGTGGTTTTCCGGGAGAGGAATAGAATTTTTCGTCGAGCAGGAACTCGGAGATGCCGTAGGCGCGGAGAATCTGCTCACCGAGAATAAGCTTGCGGCGACTGTGGACGTGATGGTGGTATTCGGCGGCGACGGATCATTTATATGGTTTTCCCGGCTGGTGCAGGAACACGATGTCTCCATACTCGGTTGCAATCTCGGGAGTCTGGGGTTTCTTACCGAATTCACCATAGAAGAGATTTTTCCCATGATGGAGAAAATTCTCGAGGGAGACTATGAGACTGAAAAAAGGGATATGCTGTCGGGAGAACTGGTCAGAAAAAACGGAGCCCGCGAGGAATTTACCGTTCTGAACGATGTCGTAATAAACAACGGCCCGATTTCCAAGGTGGTGGACCTTTCCATATACATAGACAAGCACTATGTGACCACCTTCAAAGCCGATGGAATAATCTTCGCCACCCCCACGGGTTCAACCGCCTACTCGCTTTCAGCCGGCGGACCCATAGTCTACCCCTCTTTACCCGTGACAACCATCACTCCCATATGTCCTCACATTCTTACAAACCGACCTATAGTCGTTCCCGCCACGAAAAAGATAATGACCAGAGTGCTCACCGATACGGAAAACACTTACCTTACCCTTGACGGCCAGGTGGGAATGCCCCTTCACCGGGATGACGAAATAGTCCTCGAGAACAAGGGAAAATCCGTGAGTATCATAAAATCCCCATTTCGGGATTACTTCAGCATTCTGAAAACAAAACTCATGTGGAGCGGAAGATATGACAATTCCGAATGAAGAAAAAGTTGTGCACGACTGGATAATAAAACAGATCGAGAAAAAATACCTTTCTCTTTACAAGGACATAAAAACAAACCCGATGAATGAGCAGTCCTCGGAATTCGAGGGCTTTTTCCCGGACGTGATTCTGGGTTCGTACGGTCAGGTGGTGCAGATAATCGAGGTTGAGACCGAGTCCACCATAACGGAAGAGAGAGCGGATTACTGGAAGGAACTGTGCGAACTTCCCGTGCAGTTCCTACTGTTGGTTCCCGTGAAGACAAAAACCCGCACCGCCGACATCTGCTGGAAACACGGGCTTGCGGGCAGAATGAACATAGGAACTTTTGAACTTGCCGTCAAGACCTAGAGCAACGCCCCATTATCTGTCCCGAGCGAAGAGTTCTTCTTCCACGCACAAACTCCGCCGCTTCCATTTTTCTGCCGCCCTCCGCCTGCAACGACAATATGCGCAGAACCCCTTTCCCCGTCGCGACATCGATGCCGTGACCGCCTGAAGACAGTATTTCTCCCGGCAGCCCTTCTCCCGAAACGACGACCGCGCGGAAAATCTTGATGGTTTTTCCCTCAAGCGCAGTATGAGCGGACGGCCACGGGTTCATGCCTCTTACCAGGTCCTTTATCTGCCGGGCAGAACGACGCCAATTGATTTCACCGTCTTTTTTTAGAAGAGCCGGCGCGTAAGACGCCGCTTTTTCGTCCTGTTTTACAGGTGTTATCTCCTTTTTTTCGATACGTTCAATAGTCTGAAGAAGAAGTCGAGATCCTTCGACCGAAAGCCTCCGGAGAAGTTCTCCCGCCGTTTCATCCTCTCCTATGGAAATCTTTTTCCGGCAAAGTATATCTCCCGTATCCATTCCCTCATCCATCAGCATTGTCGTAACTCCGGTTTCCCTCTCACCCGCGACTATAGCCCTGTTCACTGGCGCGGCACCCCTGTAGCGCGGGAGAAGAGACGCGTGAACATTTACGCACCCGAGTCGAGGTATTTTCAAAACCGCGGAGGGGAATATGCACCCGTAGGCCACAACGACTATCATATCAGGGGCGATCCGGTCTCTCAGGGTCTCGTGAAACCCCGGTTCCTCAAGATTTTCCGGCTGAAAAACCGGCACTCCCAGCCGCATGGCGACCTCTTTTGTGTCCGTACGCACCGGAACCCTGCTCCTTCCCCCGGGTCTGTCCGGTCTTGAGAGAAGCCCGACCACCTCATGGGGGCAGTTGCAGAGCGCCTCAAGCGAAGGTACTGCGAATTCCGGTGTCCCAGCGAAAAGTATTCTCATTGTCTGCGTATTCTCGGATGAGAGCATAAATCCGCATTTAATAATAAAGCCCGCAGTCCCAAAGATCAAAAACGGCCGAGATTAAGCGTGGCGCGTATCATGCGTATTTTTTAAGCGCGGACCTGAGAATCCGCATAAACATCAGAACATGAAATCTTGATAAAGTTAATTTTTATAAATTATTTCAGTTGATTAAAAGGATATTGGCAGTTTTTCAACTTTCCTGGCCTCTTAATTGCAAGTATAGAACGCATATACGGCAGAAATTGTCCGAACATGGAGGAGTTGGTCATGAACATTACAGATTTTCTGAAGAGAACTTCCGTTCTCGGCCGCATGCTGTTTCTGGCGGTTTTCGCTTCTGTGGTTTTAGGAGGTTATCAGGTTTATGCTGAGCAGGAGGTCGTAAGCGCGGGGGTGGCGCATTCCACCTTCGTTGCCAACAACGTGTGGATGCTGCTGGCGACTTTCCTTGTATTTATAATGCATCTTGGCTTCGCCAGCCTTGAAAGCGGACTCACCAGATCGAAAAACACGATAAACATACTGTTTAAAAACACGTTTATCATCGCAGTCGGTATTGTAACCTACGCTCTAATGGGATTTAACCTTATGTATCCGGGTGATTTTTCCCTCGGAGGTATTTTCGGGTTCGCCGGTTTCGGTCTTTCCGCTCCGCAAGGAGCTGATGGACTTATCAACTACGCGGACGGCGGTTATACTTATCACACGGACTTCATATTCCAGGCGATGTTCGCGGCGACAGCGGCAACCATAGTCTCGGGTGCCGTGGCGGAACGGGTGAAAATTTCAAGTTTTCTTATTTTCGCCACAATACTGGTCGCGGTCATATACCCCGTAGCGGGGTCGTGGAAATGGGGAGGCGGCTGGCTTGATCAGATGGGTTTTCATGACTTCGCAGGGTCCACGCTCGTTCACAGCGTCGGCGGATGGGCAGGACTTGTAGGAGCATATCTTCTGGGTCCGCGTCTGGGCAAGTATCTCTCCTCGGGAGCAATCAGACCGATTCCCGGCCACTCTCTTCCACTGCTGGCCATCGGTGTATTTTTGCTGTGGTTCGGATGGTTCGGCTTTAACGGCGGCTCGGTGCTGAGCGCAGACCCGGAACTGATCTCGCTTGTAATAGTAACCACATCGCTTGCGGCGGCGGCAGGCACCTTAGGCGCGATTTTCACATCGTGGGGCATGTATAAATATCCTGATGTTACAATGGCGCTCAACGGCGTCCTTGCGGGACTTGTGGGAATTACTGCAGGCGCTGATGTTGTAAGCCCCGCGGAAGCCGTGCTGATAGGACTTGCAGCCGGCGTGATAGTCGTTCTGGCTATAAGTTTTCTCGACAGGATAAAAATAGACGACCCCGTCGGCGCCATTCCGGTTCACCTTGTCTGCGGTATCTGGGGAACGCTCGCGGTAGGTATTTTAGGAGGTCCGGATTTCAGCATACTCACGCAGTTTATCGGTATTGCGGCTTACGGAGTTTTCACGGTCGTCTGCAGTTTTATCGTCTTCTACGCTCTTAAGAT
This sequence comes from Thermodesulfobacteriota bacterium, assembly GCA_965204665.1. Classification (GTDB taxonomy): domain Bacteria; phylum Desulfobacterota_D; class UBA1144; order Nemesobacterales; family Nemesobacteraceae; genus Nemesobacter. The sequence continues at coordinate 583,265 of OZ242002.1, forward strand.
TACGATCGGAATACGGGTGGACGAGGACGATGAGATAAAAGGGCTTGATATAAGGGAGCATGGAATGGAAGCATATCCGGATTTCCAAGCCATCTCCGAAGCGTAGTATTCTTATATGCAGAAAGAGAATTGATTCCATACAGTTTAAGGAGGAAAAGAAATGAGGAATATAATCTCTAAGTTTTTATTGATGACGGTAGCGGCGGTACTGTTACTGGGAACTCAGATAGGCGTCCCCAGAGCAGCCGCCCTTGATGTTGGGAATCTTGAGTGGTTGAATCTCGGCATCTCGCTCGACACCACCTATCAGTACGTATCGAACGGAGAAGTCGGAAGCAGTATCGCTGAGAGGGGTCTCTACCCCGAACATAACGATTTTTCCCTAGACGCTTTCACCCTTACCCTTGAAAAGACGCCCGACGCGGACGGAGGGGCTATGGACTATGTCGGTTTCAGAACCGACATTCTTTTCGGTGAGCAGTCTGAGCGTCTCGGATTCGGTTTCAACAGCGACGGTGACGGCGCGGTAAGTCCTTATCAGGCATATATAAACGTACTGCTGCCCACGGGAAGAAACGGTATCAACATCTATGCGGGACAGTTCACCACACTTGCAGGATGGGAACTTATCGAGGCAAGGAACAATACCAACATAACAAGGTCTTTGCTTTTTTATAGAATACCGTTCGCTCACACAGGAGTGCGGGCCACTACCAGCGTGGGAGCGGTTGATTTAGCCCTGGGCGTAAGTAACGACTGGGATGCGGTTGATGATGTCGACGACGGAAAGACATTCGAGTCCCAGATAGCGCTTAATTTCCCGTATGACTGTTGGCTCGGGGTCACCGGATATTTCGGTGAAACAGATGACGAGACGAGATCTCTTGTCACCGTCGTGGGCACCGTATCCCCCATTGACAAACTCTCGCTTGTAGGAGACTTCGAGTACACCTGGCATGAAGCGGGCGGGGACCGATGGGGAGTTGCCGGATACGCCACAATGGCCGTTTCAGATTTCGTGTCCGTATCACTCAGGGGCGAATATGTGGATGAAACTGAAAGGCTTGACGAAAATGGGATGGACCTTGGACTCAAACTCTACGAGTTCACTTCCACGCTTATACTCAAACCGTTTGCCGATACTACCAAGGGGAACTTTGAAACCAGGCTGGAGTACAGGTATGACAAGGCTGATGGAGACGACATCTATTTCGCCGGAGAAGACAACCAGCACGGGTTTGCGGTACAGCTTCTTTACTGGCTTTGACGTATAAGTAAAAGAACACAGAACAAAAACCATCTCTCCCATACCTCTTTTTTCTGTGTTTAGCGCTGGTCCTTTACCGGACCAGCGCTCTTTTTTACACCTCAAGGTAATCACTTGAAAGAAAATATTCTGTTCAGGTAAAATTAAGTCCCGTTTATTCCCGCCCGGATAGCTCAGTTGGTAGAGCAGAGGACTGAAAATCCTCGTGTCGGTGGTTCGATTCCGCCTCCGGGCATATATCCGCCACAACTGTCACTGAAACGCGATGCCCATTCTGAAAAAATGAGGCAGAAACAATTTGCGCAATAGTATTTACCGCGACCGTTATATAGAAACTCTTCTCATATAAACTCTCCATTGAAGCAATAAGTTCGGGAAGCGGCAGACTATTCTTACTCCGGGACTTCCACCCTTCCACCTCTCAATAAATCGGTTGATTCACGCCGGACCGAAAGTTGTACCTCGAACCAGAATCAGTTGAGAAGAAGCCTCCGGCAAAATTTCTCCGGAACATAAATAACTTCGCCCATTCAATTCGTGTTTCTGAACATCAAATAGTACGGGAAATCGTGTCCGATTCCATGAAAATCAAATCTAGCCGTCATATTGCATCAATACTAACTGAAGCAGCGAAAGTGCTTGACTTGATTAGGGGGGGGGTAAAATCAAGAATCCGTATATCATCGAGGTTTATGGTGAAGTCTTGAGGATATATAAATATGAAGGAGGTTTTATCATGAAGTTATGTAATTTTTTAGCGATGCTGTTTCTGCTCGGCGGAGCGGTTTTCTTTGCGGCTTGTGAAGGGGATACGGGGCCGGCAGGACCGAAAGGAGATAAAGGAGACCCGGGGACACCAGGGGCGAAAGGGGATAAAGGGAACCCTGGAGCAGCGGGAACTCCGGATGTGCCGCCGGTCGTTGGTGACACCAGATGTGATGTAAGTAATGGTATAAACTTGCCGAGAGGGCTCAGGGTAGACCTGCATGGGACTGATGATGACGATATCATCTGCGGAAATGCCGACCCTAACACAATTAAAGCCGGAGATGGTGATGATACTGTTTATGGTGAAGGAGCCGGGGACAGTATCTACGGTGAGAAAGGCGATGACATGATCTACGGAGGAGGTGCGGGAGACTATCTTCGGGGTGGAGACGGTAATGATACTCTCAGGGGTGAAGGTGCGAGAGACTTCATCTACGGTGATGCCGGAAATGATGAACTCCACGGTGGAGATGGGAATGATGTATTTTACATTCAAGACCCGGGCGACGATATGTTCGACGGCAGTGACGGTAAAGACATTCTAAGTCTTTCCGGTCCTTCGCCCGACATCGGCGGGGCTATCCCGAGCAGCGTGAGAACTGTAGCTGTTACTTTCGACCTCAGTTCAGGCAAATCCACGCAATTCGGGACTGATACATTTAAGAATATCGAGGATGTCTGGGGTAGTGACAAGAACGACAAGATTACCGGAGATGACGGGAACAATGTTCTGCTCGGGAGCTATGGTGTAGATACTATAATAGGCGGAGCCGGAGATGATACGATTGACCCGAGTTTTCCCGGTTCACCCAGCGATACCGGCGCAGGCAGAACGGAAGGCGGAGAAGGCAACGATACTCTTCATGTGTACGGGGGTACTTATGATATTAGAGGAACTGATTACATGGAAAACGGCTCAGGTGCCAACGCCACCTCCTTCAGTCTTAAAGATACTCACACCGACATAACCGGATTTGAGAACCTTTCCGCTACCGACTTCAACTTCGGTCCCCGTAAATCAGCTGTTACTTTCACGGGAGACGACAACGCGAATATTCTTACCGGTGGAGCAGGGTCTGACACTTTCGTTATCGCTAAAGCGGACGGCGGTGAGGATATGATTACGGACTTTGCATCTTCACAGAATGATAAAATCCAGTTCAAAGGCTTTGCAGAAGGGTCCAGAACATTAGCCGGCACGAACGGAAAGATTTCCGTAGGAGGAACTGATGTTGTTAATCTGGGTTCGGCAAACGAGTCCGAAGCAGCGAAAATCCGTACCATGGCGACCCTGCGTGAGTTTGTAGATTGAATTCAATCGGCTCCAGTGAATTTATTCCCAAGAAAGGAACGATCCTGATATTCAGCAGATTCTGTATAAAACCCGGGTCTCAAGAGATAAGGACCCGGGTTTTGCAGTGAAACCGTCCGGAGGGTTCCGTGATTTCGGACATAACCATTCTCGGTCAATGTGTGGATGAGCAAGAAATTTTACCATATCCACGGAGGAGTAAGCCCGCGTAGAACACCTCCACCACTAAAAAACCGCTCTCTCCATCTTTATTCAGGAATTTTCAGTTGTTGTCTATTGGACGGATTCAGGCTGTTCTACACGGCAAAATTACGCCGAGCAGACCCAGTTTCCTTGCCGAGTTTCCTTATCCCGAGTCCGAATCACGGTCTGAACACCCCGAAACCACCACCAATCCAACAGCTACAAGGCATCCATCACGACAACTGAATCTTCTTCAATCTTTATTGCATTTCTCCCGATACTGTATTAATCTTACGTCCGTTAAATGCTTTGTTTTATTTAATATATCCGGAGGGGTTATACATGAGATTTGGCGATTATCTCAAGAGCATAAGGAAAAGGGAGAAAATCACCCAGGAGAACCTTGCTAAATACCTTGATGTATCAAGCGTATACATCCACCAGCTTGAAACCGGCAAGGTGGACGCTCCATCATATGAAAGATGCGAGCAGATTTCCTCGATTCTCAAAATCAGCGTTGAACAGATATGGAGTGTTGCGAGAGCTGAGAAACTGAAGAAATTTATTGAAAAAGAAGCTATATCGGAAAAAGAGCTTGAGGTTCTTACAAGCGAGGAAAAAATTCTTCTCAAGTTGTACAGGAGCCTCGGCGGAGAGATGAAAAAAGATTTCACGGGAATGGTTTTTATGCTTCTGAGACATTCCCGAAATAAGGAAATACGTAAAGTACTTGAAGAATTCGTAAAATGCGCCTGAACCAAAAACTCGGAATGTTGTCGAAAATATTTCTCGTGGAACTGGGCATCATCGCCCTTATAGCGGTGATATTCTATTTTCAGTTCGACAACGCCAGAAAAGAATTTGTCGCCAGAACCCGAGCTATTGCGGAAACCATAGGTGACCAAGCTACAAGTTTCTACCAAGACCGCGGCAACCGTTCCACAAGCGGGGATTTCTACCTCTTTCTTGATGAACGGTTGGGAAGAAAAAAACTGTTCGACACTTTCGGGGTTTCTCCTAAGTTCTTCAGCGTCACTTTCCCGAAAGAACGACAACCGTCCATAGCTCCAGAAGCCTCGGAACACCTTATAGAAGACACCTACCCTCTTGAGGGGTACTCGGTTGAAAGATACGCAGGGAAAATTTCCGTTTCCGTTCCATTCTTCGCCACCAGACAAACTGAAGGTCCGCTTGGAATAGTCAAGATTGATTCGGATACCAGGACTCTGATGAAAAGAGTTTTTGCGGACAACTTTTTGCTTTACGCGGCTATTCTGGTGGTGCTGAACAACCAGGCTTTCATCCTTAACCTGTTTTTCAGAAGAAAAAAAGAGGAGATACCGTTTACAAAAGAGGGATACCTCAAGGAGCACTCCATAGGCGCTCTCAAACTGATGTACAAGGTGCTTGGAGATATAATAGAGGACCACGAGAACGTAAAAGACAAAAAGAGTCGAGTTGACGCGACGAAGGTTATTTCCATTTCGGACGCGGCTACTAAATCATCGGAAAAATGAAGAAACGTTTTCTGCTAATTTCAATTGTCTGCGCAGTTTTTTTTCTCTCCGGATGCACACAGGAGGAAGAATCCGTTGTTCTGGTTGACGGCCCCATTCTTCAGACCGAGGGATCTGACGGAAGCGTGGACTTTAACGGCGCTGTTGTAAACACCGCGGATTTTCCGGTTCAGTCCGTCTATGTGGTAATTCACATAAAGGACCACGAGGAGAACTCGATAGCGATAAACTCAACCCTGTTAAAGGACGGTGATGCTCTGGAACCCGAGGAAAGGCTTTTTTTTACAGTTAACTTCGAAATCCTTCCCGAACAAGCCCATTTAAACGAAGTGGAGATATATTACGATCTGGTGGAAGAGTAGTTTTCACGGACCTCCCGGTTGCTTGACTCTTCTCTTTTCAGGCCGCGAATTTTCTCCGGGACTTGGAAATTGCGTTAGTTTTCCCGTCTCCGGGAAAAACCCGATGTGATGGTCGGCATTGATATAGGATCAAATTCCGTCAAGATAGTGGAACTTCAAAGCGCAGGGGGGCGGATGCGGCTTGAAGGCATCGGAGAGGCTGTGGTTCCGTACGGGGCGATAACAAACAAATCAGTACAGGACCTCAAAACTGTATCGAACATCGTATCGAACTTAGTCTTTGACCTCAACCTCAGGGGAAAAGAAGTTGTAGTCGGTGTCTGCGGTGAGGCGGTTGCGTCAAAAATTTTACCCGTATCTGGAAGTTCCCTGAAAAAAGATATGAAAAAACTGTCCCGGAATATCGCGGACAAACATCTTTTAAAAAAAAATTCAGGAGAGATAAATCACAGTTATATGGTTCTTGGCGTGGACGAGAAGGAAAACTCCGGAGAAATTCCGATTCTTTTCTCGGGAGCTGAGAAAAGTATAATCCGCAGTTACGAAAACTGCGTTGCTGCCGCCGACCTTCGAGTACAGGCGGTCGATATGGACTCCATTGCGCTTGTAAACTCGTGGACAGCCAACCTCAAAGACAGACCAACTGGAAAGACCGCGCTTGTAAATATAGGCGCGGCGGTAACAAACGTAATCGCAATCGACAAAGGCATTCCCTTTATTGTTGAAGACCTCGATATCGGAGGAGAGGTGATAACCCGGGTTCTTATGGACAAATTCAAAATCACATATGAAGAAGCGGAAAGAATAAAATATAGTTTGAAAAACTACGGAAGATATGACGAAATTACAGAAGTTTTCGAAGATTTCGCCACACAGACGGCGAATAGAATTAATGCGGTTCTCGCGGAACAAGATATCCCGGATGTTGTTCTTTCAGGGGGGTGCTGCAATATCAGGAGGGTTTGCGAGTCACTCGCCGCAGAGACGGGCGTTTCCGTTGAAATATCAAACCCCTTTCGTAATATCGTATTTTCAGAATCGCAGTTTGACGCCGGGTACGTAAACTACCTGGCCCCGAAAATGGCGGTAGCGACAGGTCTTGCGCTCAGGGGGTTGTAAAGAGTGAAAAAAACCGGTAGGAAATTCCGTGTGCCGGGTTCAGTTTCTTGAAGGGATAAGGTGGACTATAAGGGAAACCGCAAGCGCGCCCGCGCCTACCGTTGCCAAAACCTTGAAGTATAACGGCCAATCAAGCGTAAATTTAAGTGAAATTCCGAAACCGACTATAAAAAGAACGAGAACGGTTATCAATATTCCTCCGAGGGTATTTGTTCTTAGCATGCAAGACTCCCGCAAACAGAATTTATGAGACGGGGATACTGTATACGAGATCACATAAATTTCAATTCCACCGGATAAAAACCGGTACCGAAACATATGACGACTACACACATTAGAAGTAAAAGAAAATCTCAGATTCTGAAACTGCTGCAGGAAAAAGATGTGAAAAGTCTCTCTGAAGGCAGCATCCTTCGCACACTCGGGATGCCCGAGAAAAAAAGGCAGCACCTGCGCGCAACCCTGGCAGACATGGTAATGCTCGGAGTCCTTAAAAAAACACCCAGAGGAAAGTACCGGGTTAAAAAACCCGACAAGGGTCTCTCTCAAAATACAGAAGACCGGATTTCAGGTCTCACGGACTCAACGAAAAAAAGAAAACCGGGTAAACCACAAAAAAACGAGGACCCTCTCCCGAAGCACACTCTCGCTGAAGTGAGAAAAACCGCAAGCGGGTTTATCGCTCATCCGAGAAACCCGGTATTTGATCAATACGATATTCGGCAGAAAAAGGGAGAAGCCTTTTCCGCAGGAGAACTGATAGTAGTAAAGATCGACCCCGTAGCCGAGCTCGCCGTAGTTGAAGAACGACTCGGAGCTTCCGGGGACATTAATGCTGAAAAAAAGGGGATACTCAGGGAGTACAGCCTTCCCAAGAGGTTTTCCCGAAACGTGACAAAAGAAACAAGCGCGTTTAACTCGGAGTTTTCAGACGGCGTCCTCTCGAGGAGGGTAAACCTTGAAAAAGAAACTGTCTTCACTATAGACGGAGACGACGCAAAGGATTTTGACGATGCGGTCGGCATAAAAAGAACAAAGAGACGAGGGTACAGACTCTGGGTGAACATAGCGGATGTCTCTCATTACGTAACCTCCGGAAGCGCATGTGATGAGGAGGCTAGACATAGAGCGACCAGCACCTACCTCTCCGACAGAGTTGTTCCGATGCTGCCTCAAAAACTCTCCAACGACCTCTGCAGTTTGCGGCCGGACAGAAGACGCCTTACAAAAACAGTTGAAATGGATTTTGACTCTTCCGGCAACCTCAGAAACTCAAGGATTTACAACAGCGTGATAAAAAGTTGCGCCAGGCTCACCTACTCTCATGTTGCGGATGTTCTTGATGGAAAAAACCGAAGAACTTTAAAAAACATAGTTTCATCCCTGCTCGATATGAAAGAGCTTTATCTGAAACTCAAGAAACGCAGAATAGATAACGGAGGTCTTGATTTCGACTTTCCTGAAACTCTGCTTCTTCGCAACCCCGGTGGAGGAATAAGCGATATAGTCAGATATGAGCGCAACGCCGCCCACGAGGTGATAGAAGAATTTATGATCATGGCCAACTCAGTAGTAGCGGCGTTTATTTTTAAAAACGGGTTTGAATCAATTTATAGAATTCATGAGCCTCCGGATCAGGTCTCCTTAAATCAACTAAGGGAAAACCTTCGCAAGATGGGACTGAAAATTGATCTTTCATCCAAACCAAGCCAGACTGACCTACAATCGGTCATGAAAGCGGCTTCGGGAAGAAAGGACGAAGAACAGATAAATATCCAGATTCTCCGCGCTCTTAAAAAAGCGGTCTATTCGACAAAACATGTTCCACACTTCGGTTTGGCCATAAACGACTACACGCACTTCACTTCGCCCATACGAAGATATCCCGACCTGGTGGTTCACAGAATCGTTGACGACATCCTGAAGAAAAAAGAGCCATCTTACAGTCCTGAAAGTCTGAAATCAATCGCCGAGCATTGTTCTGTGGCGGAGCGACGCGCGGAAGATGCGGAACGTCAGTTTATGAACCTTGAAACAGCACATTTTATGAAAATCCACATGGGCGGAATGTTTAACGGAAAAATCGTGAGCATACACCCGTTCGGAGTATTCATAGAGATAAAGGAACATTTCGTAGAGGGTCTTATTCCCGAGCATTCCTACAACGGCAGAGGCAGGGGCAGAAAAAGAAAATGGTTTGAACTCGGAGACGAGGTAAGGGTAAAACTCGTGGATGCGGATACGGAAAAAAGAAGGCTTACGTTTGCGCTTGCGTCGTGACCCGGTTCTTCGGTCAGGGGTCAGGAAAACCTCGTGGCGGAAAAGTCATCCAATCTGTAATCCCATGACCGAACGCTTTGCCGAACGTAATCTGTGAAATTCTTTTTTCCGGGCTGAAAGAGAACAACATTAAAGTGCGGCAATCTTCTCAACCATGCTGGATAATACGGTGTCGAGTACCGATTCGGGCGAGCGGTTATTGTCCGCTGCATGATTATGCGTGTCTCCCGTGTTCCGGATCTCCACACCTCGGCAGATGTTGAAGGAAGACGACCTGCCGATTCCCCGTAGAGTCAAAGTCTTTTCTTCCATCCCGCCAGAAATGCCCATTCCGCCGGCGCATCCGCCCGATGGCCGGGCTGCCGACTCCAGACGGACTCCAAGGCGAGAGTGCCGCCGGCCAGAGGATGATCGGTCCGCACGCTCAGGTCCAGTTGCCGTCCTGTCGGCACAAGTTCTACGCTGACGGTCTCGCCCACCACCAGTCCGTCAACCGTACGGCCTGTCGGCAGGTCGAGGACGGCTACCCCCTCGGTGACGCGTACCGGCTGCTTCATAGCGAACCGTACGGTTGCACCATTGGGAGAGACGGCATGCGTCGCTGCCACGCGAAAGCCGCCGGTGCGCAATGTGGAGATGTCACGAATGAGCAGCCCGCGAACATATTCAGGACTCACCACACCCAACTCTCCCTGAGCACTCAGCAGCCATCCCGGAGGACCGTCCGTCTCCAGACGGGCTGAAAGAAATGTGGTGCGGCCGGCGAGTTCTCCGAAGGCTCCGGAAGCGGAACTGCCCAACAGACTGTCCTGCTCCGCCAGCCAACCGGCCTGCAGGGCGAGCGTCGACAGTCCCTCCGGACGCCATTCGGCGGTGAAGCCTGAAAAGGGTCGGTTCCCTCTCTCCTGCGGTCGGTGGAAGAAAGCGGCAGACCAGTCGTCGGGTGAGGAAAGATCGAAACGGACGGCATCGCCGGTGATCTCAAGATGGCCGGGGTCTCTTCCCCAGCCGTTCTCAGAATCAGTGAAAAGCCGGTTCAGGCGGGCGGGCGCGAGGCTTTGCGGGTTGTTGTGCACAAAGTCGCCGGCCGCAAACCAGAAGGGCGCACCCAATTCGTCGAAGGCGGCGACCTCGCGCTGTTCGAGAGCACGGGTGAAACTGTCCCCCAGTGCCCGACTCGGGTGTATGAATGAGCCCGCGACCCCGGTCCGTCCGTCCTGTTGCATAACCGTCCGTCCGGTCCCCATAAAGGCGACCATTCCCCAAGGATTCGTGGCGGCGCCGATGTCTAGGAGTCCTTGGCCGTAGATGGACCGGTCGGCGTAGATGCCCGTCTTGTCGGCCGTGGCGAACATACGGCTCACCAGGTCGACATTGGAGAGCTGGTCTCGAAAGAGCTGCTTCATGACAGCCAGAGCCCCGCTGACCATCGGTGCGGAAAAGGATGTGCCGCTTGAGTTCCCCCATGTCCGTTGTCCGTTCACTCCGCGGACAGGTCCGAAATAGGCGCCTCGGACATTCACGCCCGGGGCGGAAATGCAGTGATCGGCAGCGATGCCGCAGCGATTGGAAGAACTTGCAATGGAGCCGTCCTCCCGCACGGAGGCGACTGCTATGAAATGACCGCGCAACTCCTCGATGCGAACGGCTAGCCCGGCTTCGTACCCGGGAGAAGAAGCCTTGACCCTGCCGTTGACGCACCGGTCTGCCCCGACCTGATTCACATCGCAACTGATTCCGTTGCTGTTGCCTGCGGACCAAACAATAATTGTTTTTTCTCCGGCATTTTCCTGAGCAAGAGCGGCGATTGTTCTGCCGTAGTTGCTGCGCAACTGATTTTCGCTGTAATCTTCGATATTCCCGTCAATGCCGATGCTTAAATTCAGGATGTCTATATTTTCTCCGAGAACAGATTTAATTATTTCAGAATCTTGAATATCCAGCTGATTTAATTGTGCAGACGATATTGGTTCATAGGTACTGTCTCCACTGCCCAGAGGGATAGCGAACATGGTGATGTCGGCACCCCATGCAACTCCGTGATGGGCGTTGTCAAGACCTGATGCCCGGTCGCCGGCTGCAACGCTGGCGACGAATGTTCCGTGGGACACACTGCTACCGGTCTCGTCTGTCGCTCCTTTCAGGAACTTCTCAGTGACATCTGTGTCCGAAAAAGAAGGATGATCTTTATCGATACCGCTGTCGATAAATCCGATGGTGACGCCTTCCCCGGGCTCCGCGTCGGCTCCCTTGATGAGGTGCAGGTGGGCATAGGCGCGGTCGGCGTTAACGGTCTTCAGACCCCACTGATTCTGAAAACTCTGTTCGCTGCTGTAGTCGCGGGACAATTCCTCCACCTTCAGAAGAAACTCCTCTTCTGCAATGCAGCCGAGTCCGAGAGATGGGTGGGTGGTGATCGTTCCGGCCGGACAGGATGACGAATTCGGTGATCCGTTGTCCGGGGGGTCGGGCGTTTGAGTTGGTTGTCCGTTGTCCGGGGGGTCGGGCGTTCGGGTTGGTTGTCTGTTGTCCGGGGGGTCGGGCGTTTGAGTTGGTTGTCCGTTGTCCGGGGGGTCGGGCGTTCGGGTTGGTTGTCTGTTGTCCGGGGGGTCGGGCGTTTGAGTTGGTTGTCCGTTGTCCGGGGGGTCGGGCGTTCGGGTTGGTTGTCTGTTGTCCGGGGGCACTACCACTCTTCCGCAACCCGCCAAAGCGAAGATTAGGCACAGGACCAGGAAACAGATAATTCCCTTCGGCGCCCCGGCTGAACGGTCGAGACAGGTGCTCGTTGTGAAGTCGTCCATCATCTTCGTCATAAACCCGTTCCCCTCGTGCTGAATTTCTACCGTCTGGCGTCATGCATGCACGAAGCAAATGACCCTTTAGTCTAATCCGTAGTCCGAGCGGATGTCAATACCGAACGAGAGGTTGTGCTGTAAAATTCTTCGGGGCTGAATTCCCTTGGTGATGAGTCCGGAAGGTGTTTGTTTATAACCGTTTGGTCAAGGTGTGATGAATTTTCATCTGTCATCTGCCGTCCAAAAAAAGAGTTTTTCCGCCGAGCACAATTTATCGCACCTCAGCAGTTCTGAAGAAAACACTCAAGAGTATAGTGGATAGAATTAAAAACAGGTTGAGTATAGTGGTTTGTAGTGTGTTCTTAGTCTCGGCAATAGCACATCCACCGCCACTACTACCTCCGGTTTCTCCTCCATGACCCGGGTCTGGCTCCCGCATTGCGGGTGTCGTACAGCGCTCCAGGAATTCCTCAACCGAAACCAACTCCTTAACACCATCCCTGTTGAGTATCCAGCCCATGTCCGCGAGTACTCCCATGGTGAATACTGCGTATGCCAGTGAGCCATAACTGGGCTTCATTATGTCCAGCGTAGATTCGGCAAAATGTGAGATAGAACCTCCCTGCTTGTAAACAGCGGGAGCATACAGCCTTACTCTTCCTTCGGAATCCACAATGTCCCTGACAGTTTGAGGAGAATTCATCTCCACTAATTTTCTTCCCGATATCTGTGCGCAACTGTAGTCATCCACTCCATTGTTTGTTCCGTCCCACAGAAGCCCGTTCACCGAAGTAATAACCCGCCTTCGCTCATCGGAAGAAAGATTTATAAGAAGTTCACCATATCTTTCTGAATACAGATTCACATCATAGATTGTCCTCCGGGGAAACTGAAAAGAACCGTCCGCACCAATAGAATCAGTAAAACCCAACCCATGAATAAGCTCATGAATTGCTATGAGAACAAAAATAGCAGGGCCGAATGATCGTCGGAAAGCCTCTTCATTCAGGCCATAATTATAATGTTGTCTTTCATTGAATTTTATTACCACATCCGGTTCCGTCGGACTGTTGATTTCTTCTTCAAAAATGTTTTCCGCAAGTGCTATATGAATCATGGGACCTTCCGGGTTCGAACGGTCGTATATTAAGTTTCCCGGTCCGCCTACAGCTAAGACTCGTTCTTCTAAGTTTTGAAATGATGCCTGCACTCTGACCGTAGTCCTGCCGATAAACCAGAACTCAAACTGTCTGAGTACTGCTTCAAAAGCATTTCTTCTAGCCTCTCCTAGAGTCTGAGCTGTATTGCCACCAGCAAGAAGTAATGTCTTTTCCGTTGCCGTCAAAGGAGTTAGGTCGTAAAATCCTGTTCCCTGCGCATCAACATATAAAGGTTCGAACGTAATCGCTGAACTGTCCGGAACACTAGAAAAAGCACCCAGTACAAAGAGAAGCAGTACTGTAAAAGACTGTTTTTTAATGGCATGAAACATGTGCTTTCCCCTCCTCGTCAAAATGTACTCTTGTTTCCTTCATCAGTGAATCCGGAACATCCACAACAACAATCTCTCTACCGTCTTTCAGGATAACTTTTCTGCCTTCAGGCACTGTTTCAGGAACGTTTTTCGTGCCCTCGCCGGATTCAGAGTTAACCTGTTCAGTGTTCTGGTCTTTCTGACTTTTCTGCTGCGCATCACTGCGTGATGGAATTGCTGATAAGCAAGTAAGAAACAAAGCCAAAACCATAATTGATAATTTTTTCATGTACTTTCACCTCCAAATCTAACCCGAATGCTCTAATTCTACCCCCCCCCTACCAACCTGCGTGGAGCATAAGAAAGTGTTCGGCAGGTCATTCAGCCGAAAATCCACTCCCGAGTTCAACAACACCCAAAATCACGCCCGGTCTTCAACTTGGTGAGATATGCAGGTGGGAACTCCTAATAAATGTGGATCAATCGGACCTAGATTTGAACGGGAACCCACAAGAATCTGCTTGCAGGCACAGGCAATAAGTGTCCCGCCCGACATAGCTATTTGCGGTACGATGACCCGGATATCGTCTTCAAACATCTGGCGGAGGTAATTAACGATTGATTCCGTCGCGTCAATTTCTCCGCCTGGAGTATGCAAAATCAAATCAAGCCCGAGAGAACGGTGAGGACCATGAACGGACATCATGAAGCCATTCTTGTCTTCATCATTAATATGTATGCCTTCTATTTCAGGCTTTGACAACCATCCTGAGTAATAGGCGTGGGAGCATCTAAAGAGACTTTAATTGGCTCGCTACGGCCACTACCACGGCTGTCAACCTGCTTGAGAAATGACGGCTGGGCTAGGGATCGAGTTGCACTCCACTCTTCATCGCTTGGATGATCAAACGGACTGCGATGCAGTTGCTCAAGTGACTGCTCATTTACATTCCCCGTACTACCATCCAAATTATCCTGCTTCCTAACGTCCATATTTACTCACCTCCTGACTTATTGTACAAACACTTGATAGTGTAATCAAGAATCAGATTCAAGCGTAGACAGTTATACCGTAGAGATTGTCGGAAACCGACTTTCTTTAACGACTGTGTCCAGAACGAATTCGTACTTCTGTGGACATTAATAAGCATCCTAACAACATCAGCAGTAGCACCCTGTTGGCGGAGGGAGTGGGATTCGAACCCACGAGGGCCTGAGAGACCCCACTGGTTTTCGAGACCAGCGCCTTAAACCGCTCGGCCATCCCTCCCTAAGATCCAAAAAACAGATTACCGAAGTCAACCAGGCAAGACAACATACCCGAAAGAGTTCAGTTATTAACTCTTTTATGTAAAATTAGACCGAAATGAGGAAGGTTTACTTTACCCCCGAAGCTGCAGATTCCATAAAACAGGCAATAGAAGAAGTTAACGGAAATGAAGTCTTTTTCGTCGGAAAAATAAACGAAGACTCCTTAGTTTACGAAGTTCAGGTTCTAGCCCGGGGAAATCGCGTATCGGTTCCCGCCATCATCGATAAGGCGGAACCCGGAAACGTAGTCATACATAACCACCCTTCGGGAAATCTGGACCCTTCCTCTAAGGATATAAGCGCAGCCTCAATTTTCGGCAACAACGGAGCCGGCTTCTACATAGTGGACAACGAAGTAAAGGAGACATATGTCGTTGTCGAACCCTCCGTCCCGGGAGAAACCATAAGACTTGACAACGAATCTGCAAGAGAATACCTTCTGCCGGATGGTCCTATAGCTGAAACTTTCGGAACTAGGTACGAGTGCAGAGATGAGCAACTTGAAGTCCTCTCATATGTGATTGGAGCCTTCAACGATGAGCGCCTCTTGATGATAGAGGCGGGTACCGGTACCGGAAAGACTTTTTCCTACCTGATTCCTTCCATTCTCTGGGCCATCAGCAACAAGCAAAGAGTGGTGATATCCACAAACACCATTAATCTGCAGGAACAGTTGATAAACAAGGACCTGCCGATTCTCCGTGACATTTTCCCGGAAAAATTCGATTACGGTCTCATCAAGGGGATGAGAAACTATTTCTGCATTCTTCGCGGAGAATCGGCGGAGGAAGGACTGCTTGATCTTATTGATCAAGGAGAAGAAGGAACGATAAAAGATGTCATCGCATGGTCGAAAACCACTTCATCCGGTTCTATTTCCGACCTCAGTTTTACTCCCTCAAACGAAGTGTGGGAAAGGGTGTCCGCTGAAAGCGAGAGTTGTCCGGCAAGCAAGTGCCCGCATTATTCGGACTGTTTCTTCTACAGAGCGAGAAGAGAGATTTCAAGGGCGGATATTCTGGTTTCAAACCACCACATGCTTTTTTCCGATATAGCGATAAAAGGTGAGTCCGGCACAGAAGCCGGCTTCGGATTAATCCCCGGATACTCCAGAGTGGTGCTCGACGAGGCTCACAATATAACCGAGGCCGCAACATCCCATTTCAGCCAGAAACTCAGCCGCCACGCGGTCATCAGAAATCTCGCAAGAATTCGCGGCGCAAAAAAGACCGGCGGAGACAAGGGAGTTGTATCCCACATTAACCGTCTTGCGAACAAAGAGACGGACTCTTCCCTCAG
Organism: Thermodesulfobacteriota bacterium; assembly: GCA_965204665.1. GTDB lineage: Bacteria > Desulfobacterota_D > UBA1144 > Nemesobacterales > Nemesobacteraceae > Nemesobacter. The sequence continues at coordinate 598,952 of OZ242002.1, forward strand.
AGAGATTCTTATAAATTCAACAACCGCACTTGTAAAAAACGCAGAACAAGTGGAAGCAAGAAACGAGGATGCGTTCATCACGCTTTACTCCCTGGGGTGCGAACTTTGCGGCGAAACTCAGATAAGTTTGAGACTAACGGAAAAGATTGAAGAAAACCGAGGATGGCGCAAAGTGGAGAAATCATTTTCATCTCTTGAAAAATCCCTCTTTTCACTCGGAAACGAGATATCGCGGCTGCTTGACATCCTGGAGAATTCACCGAAGAAAGATTCTTACATAAAACTCACCGCGGAACTTGCCGGAGCAGGAAAAAGATGCTCTTCTTTCCGAGAGATAACAACCAGTTTTTTCGGCGAGGCAGATGAAAATTACGTCAAGTGGTTCGAGGGCAATAAACGCGGCAAAACGGTTCTCTGCTCCATCAATCTTTCGCCGCTTGATGTGGCTCCTGAACTTGAGAAAAAACTATACGGGAAAACAAAAACAGTTGTCATGACTTCCGCATCGCTTGCAGTAGACGGAAATTTCGATTTTCAGAAAAAAAGCTTAGGCCTTTCGAGCAATGACAGATTCAAAGGAACCATAGTGAAATCTCCCTTTAACTACAAAACTCAATCCCTGCTCACGGTACCGGTCGATATCCCCGACCCCAGAGAGAAAAACTATGAAAATCATCTGGCGGGCGTTATATCAGAAGCCGTTTCCATAACAAACGGAAACGCTCTCGTGCTGTTCACCTCATACGCATCGCTCAACAAGGTTTACGAAGAAACAGGCGCTCTGCTTGCAGAGTGTGAAGGGTTTTCTGCTTCTCTCTTCAAACAGGGAGAAATGCCGAGAAACATGCTCTTGGAGAAATTCAAGACGCTCGGCAATTCGGTTCTTTTCGCCACAGACAGTTTCTGGGAAGGGGTAGACATTCCCGGAGACTCACTCAAAATGGTGATCATCTGCAGACTACCCTTCAAAGTTCCCTCGGACCCTGTTACGGAGGCGAAAATCGAGTATATGAAAAATCGCGATATTGATTCGTTTCGCGAGTACTTCCTTCCCCACGCAGTGCTGAAATTCAAGCAGGGTTTCGGAAGACTGATACGGTCAAAGACGGACAGGGGAGTGGTGATGGTTCTTGACAAGCGGATAGAGTCGAAAAAATACGGCAGATCTTTTGTAAACTCTGTCAGAGACAGTGACTTCTTCTTCGGTGAAACAGAAAAGGTACTGGAGCGAATGCGTGAATTTTTCCTCAATGACCGTCTCACTAAATGAAGTCTGTTCGATGAAATCGGAGAAAAACAACGAAGGCAAATTCACGGAGAAACATCTGGAAAAGGCGTTTGCAAGACTCAACAGTTCAAATTTCCGCTCGGGTTTCAAACTGAATTCGAAAGAACGGGTTTATCTCAAAGAAAAGGGGCTCCCGGTCGTTGTTGATCACGGAAAAGATTTTATAGAGAAAAGGCTTGCCCCTGCTGTTCCGGTAAATGACGGAAAGCAAACTCCCTGGGGAGGCCATCCGGTGTTCCGGGCACAGCATGCAACGGCTACATGTTGCCGAAGTTGTCTTTTGAAATGGCACGGAATACCAAAGAACAAAAGACTGTCCGCAGAAGAAAAAAGTTTTGTTATCGGTCTGATCAGATTGTGGCTCAGTCAAGGCGGGCGACTTAAAATATGAAGAAACGAAAAATCTTGTATCTGGCCAATCCCTACGGATTTTCCCTGCAGCAGAGGGAAGGACCTCTGAATGCTTTGGTGAAAGTTCTGGAATCCATGGGTGCAGAGGTGTGGGAACCGTTTTGTCGGAACAATCAAATTGACAAGGCAGCCGCCGGCTGGGCTTGGAGAGTGGGACAGTCGGACCTTAGAGATGTGCGCGATGCCGATGGATTATTCGCAGTCGTAAACGGTTGTCCTCCGGACGAAGGGGTGATGGTGGAGTTGGGAATGGCGATTGCCTGGGGTAAATCCGTATTTCTGTTCCGAGATGACTTCCGCAGATGTACGAACAGCGAGGACTATCCGCTTAATCTCATGCTGTTTTCCGGAATGCCTGAAAAAGGATGGAATGCTCACTTATACAGTTCCGTAAAAGAGATAACCGACCCGAACAAGGCTCTTGCGAAATGGCTTGAGACTGACTAATCTGAACTTTCAGAGCAGGGTTATTTTAACTCATTGATATTATTGATAAGGCAAAAGAACAACCTGTCTAGCAACCTGATATGTCTATTTTTTTACTTTGTCAGTAGTACTAACAGGTTAAGTCAAGTTCATTTTAGAAGTTCAGTTATGGACATTATGAATGCAAAAATAGATGAGACATGGAATTTTGGAGATTCCAAGGAAGGTCTTATACACAGAATTCATAGCTATCCAGCAAAATTCCCCGCTTTTATAACTACCAAAGCTTTGCGGTACGCAGAGAGAAAGGGTGTAAAAGTTGAAACTGTTGCGGATGTTTTTTGCGGTTGTGGCACAACCGCAGTAGAGGCAAGAAAAAACGGCAAGAACTTCTGGGGTTGCGACATAAATCCTGTTGCCACTCTTATTGCCAAGGTCAAGACCGGACATTACTGCGATACTACTCTTGAAAGATATTTTTACGCCGTAAAAAACAGGTATTACTCTGTAGAGACAACTGAAGAGGACTATGGGGGTATAAGTGAAAGGATAAAATACTGGTTTGAAGAAAAGAATATTGAATGTCTGCTGAAATTAAAAAAAGCAATCATGCTTGAGGTATCCGACCACAGTCCTTATCGTAAATTTTTCTTTTGCGCCTTCTCAAACATACTGAAACCGACATCCAGATGGCTTACAAAATCTATAAAACCCCAAATTGACCCGCACAAATTTCCTCGCGGCGTTATGGAAGCATTCGAATCTCAGTTCGTGCTGATGAGAAAAGCAAACAGGGAAAACATATTTCCATTAAATAGCAATAAAATTCAGATATTCAGAAAAAACTTTCTTTCGATAAGGCCAAGAAAACCCATAGCTGACCTGATAGTTACAAGTCCTCCCTACGTAGTGTCCTATGATTATGCAAGTATACATCAACTGTCATCTTTTTGGCTTGATTTTGCTCATGACTATCGCGACTTGAGAAAAAACATGATAGGTAATCAATACGGCGTCAGTCCTCTTTCAGAATATGATATTGATAAACTCCTTGAATCGGGGAGAGAAACCTATAACAACCTTTTCCACGCGGACAAACGGAAGGCGATTTCTGTTGCAAGATATTTTATGGATATGGAAAAAACCGTGAAAAAAAGCTATGTCATCTTAAACAGAAACGGACTGGCTTTTTTTGTTATAGGTAATACTCAATATAAAAACACTGGAATAAACAACGCGGGATATCTGGCCGAATGTATGGAGAAATCAGATTTTCAGGATATAGAAATCATAAAGCGGAAGATTTCCTCAAAAACGATGACTCCTTACAGAGATTCCAGAGGCTGCTTCACCAGAGATTCAAAAAAGAGAAAAGTTTATAACGAAGAATTTATTGTGATGGGAAGAAAAAGATGAATTCAGAAAAACTTCCGATCCGTCCATACGCAAGACTTTTGACTATGCTCGGCGACCAGTTGATAAAGAACGAAAGGGTCGCACTTGTGGAACTCATTAAAAACGCGTACGACGCGGATGCTGATTCGGTTGAAGTACGCTTTGAAAATTTCAACGAAGATATGTCGATCAACGACCGTTCCAGCATAGTGGTGAGGGATGATGGATGCGGGATGACTCCTGAAAAAATAAAAGATTCATGGATGAATCCTGCTGATCCGAAGAAACATATTGATAAGGAAGAAGGAAAAAGAAAAACACCCGAGAAGAGAAGAATCATACAGGGCGAAAAAGGTATTGGTCGTTTTTCAGTTCTGAAATTGGGGAAATCAATAACGATAACAACTCGATCTGAGGAGTCGGAATTCGAGTCGGTGCTTAAGTATGATTTTACTGAATTTGATGATGAATTCACTTCAAGAAATAATGAGAGAAAGAACATTTTTCTGGATGAAATCGAAATAGAATATTCAGAGGTTTCACCGCCAAGACTAATAACGGAGTCTCGGGGAACCGTAATAGAAATACATGAACTTAAAGGGCGGTGGAATAGAGACGTAATAGACAGATTATGCAGGGATGTATCCGGTCTTACAGACCCTGTATCGAGGATTACCAGTCGCAAAGCCGCAGATAATTTCAAGATATCAGTAGTCTGCAACGGGCATCCTGAGCCCGTGGAGGATGAAGATGCGGAATATCTCAAAAGACTGGTGGAAGATAAAGCTGTATTGAAAATCCGGGGAGAATTCAATTCTGAACAGAACGCGTTTATATTCAGTGAAGGTAAAGACGGCAAAGAAGAGCAAATAAGTCTTGAGGATCCAAAAATAAAAGGACTGTGGATATGGCGCAATGAATTCGGGGACGGTAAAAACATACATGTTCAGCCCACATTGCCTAGACTGCCTATACAGCAAAAGGGAATTAAAACTAAGCCCAACAGACGAAAGGCGGACTACAAATATCAGTGTGGAAGTTTTAAGTTCCATTTTTTTATATTTGATTTTTCGCGAGGCATATCAGAAAAATATGAGCTTAAACAGAATGAAAAAAACATCCTCAAGAACTACAGGATTTACCTTTACAGGGACAATGTCCGGGTTTATCCATATGGAGACCCTGATGACGACTGGCTTAACATAGATGTAAGAAGAGGCACGGCAAGGGCAGGTGATTTTTTCAGCAATGATCAGATAGTTGGCTGGATTGATATATCTCAGGAAGACAATCCTGATCTCAGAGACAAAACCAACAGGGAAGGACTTATAGAAAAGGGAGATGCAGTCTCAGATTTTAAATTTCTTATACCGGCCCTTTTGTCCTACATCAAGCAGTACCACTATTCGCGCTATCAGCAGAAGGGAAAAGACAGAAATGTGGTTGATCTTGCGCGGAGTGAAATTGTTTCCAAGCACCTTTCTGACTTGAAGAGCGATTTTAAGGAGAAAGGAGATAGCCCCGCTGTGCGTAAAGTTGTAGAAATAGAGAAAGACTACAAAAAAGAAAAAAAATATCTACTCCAGAGAGCAGAGACAACAGAAGATTTGGCTGGGGTCGGATTGTCAGTGGAAATGGCCTCACATGATATTATGCTTATGATAATCAGGGCCGATGATATCGCTAAACAAATCAGCAGGTTATCAAAAAACTCGGCTGATGTCGAAATCAGGCAGAGGTCTGATATGCTTGTCGGGATTCTTTCTCAGATCACTGATTCAATGCAGGATGTTCAGAGTCTTTTTAAATCGGCAAAAAGAAGAAAAAAAGCTCTCAGAATTGAACCTGTGCTGGATAAGATTTTCCAAATATACAAAAATCTTCTGGAAAAAAAAGGTATCCAGTATCGAAAGGTTGTTTTGCCAGGTTCTCCTCTTGTAGCAAATACCAACGATGGAGTTGTCATGCAGGTGCTGATTAATCTTTTTGATAATGCTTCTTACTGGTTTGATACAATTGATGTTGAGGAGAAAGAAATCCTAGTCACCTTGGATGGTTCCAAGGGAGAACTCATTTTCTCCGATAATGGTCCAGGTATAGATAAAGATGACTTGCCGTATATCTTTGAAGCTTTCTACTCAGGCAAAGGTCAGGAGGGTAGAGGGCTTGGTCTTTACATCGCCCGCCAACTGCTTCAAAGACATGATTACACAATATCAGTTGCGCAGAAGTATCGGAAAAAATTGTCCGGTGCCAACTTCATTGTAAATTTTATCGGGGAGGAGACCCAGTGAATCTCAAAGTTCTTATGTCGGGAATAGCTGTTGTTATTGATGATGAGTTCAGGGAAACATGTAAAGGGAGTAAGGACAGTATCTTCCAGATCGTCAGGGATATTGAATGCGGATGGGAAATGCCTTTTTACAGAACCCCTAAAATCCCGCCGGACGGTTATTCAGACAGTCTGCTTCGGTCGGCCAGTTTCGTGCTGCTTGACTGGAAATTATGGCAATCCGATTCTCCTGAACTTGAAAAAGACGGTATTGAGGAAAATATCAAGTTTCTTAAAAAAACGAAAGAGTATTTCATTCCGGTTTTTATTTTTACAAATGAAGACCCTTCCGATGTGGTCGATAAACTGCCCGGAGAGTTGTATGACGCTGAGAAGTCGGAAAGCAGTTTCATATTCATAAAGAGAAAGTCGGAATTGGCGCAGAAAAGTGATATTTTCGATTCAATAGAAGAATGGATAGAAAGAAATGCTTCCGTTTACGCTTTGAAAGCTTGGGAAGGGGAATTTTACGAGTCGAAAAGAGCACTTTTCAGTTCCATGTACACGAAAAGTCCTGACTGGCCTAAAGTGTTCTGGAAATCTTACGAAGATGACGGAGTGGACCCGGGTTCATCTCTGGCTGATCTGATAAACGACAATTTGTCTGGACGTTTCAGGACAGGTATTTTCGAAAAAGATATTCTTGGTTCCGAGTTTTCCGATGTGAGCAGGAAAGATATGCGGTTGCTGATACAGGAGGCGAGTTTTGTAGGGAGAGAGAATCTGTCCGACGATGAAATAAGGTCTGGGGACCTGTTCGGACTCTCTCAGGGGAAATACCTGATCAATATACGTCCTGATTGTGACTGCATACCGAGAGAAAGCGTGAAAGATATTCTTGATGTGGAACTTTACTGCTTGGAGGGAAAAAAGATAAGAGAGAAAGAACTGTGTGAGAGCTATGAAAAGGGGCATTTTAAAGAAAGGGTTTGGGAAAGCATCTCATTTAGTCTTCATGAAGGAAAAACTATTCGGTTCGATTTTAGAAAACTCGAAAAGAAAAAATTCTCGGACATAAAAGATAAGCGAGTCGGTCGCCTTATTCACCCCTACATAACCAGAATAAAACAGCGTTATGCTTTCTACCTGCAAAGAGAAGGTCTTCCCCGCATTCCTGAAAATGCTATAGCCGGATAAATGCCAATGTAGATTTCCAAAAAAGAAAGACTTTTTTGAGTCTTTTCTCAAGGATTTCTCGGGGTTCCTACATAAGAACGATGAAACCCTCCTGCTCAAAATGTCGGTCGCTTGTCAGAACTTGCTTGATTGAATCTTTTCTCATGAGAACCATGGAGATGCAGTCCTGCAGGCTGCATTTCTTGTCAAGTTGTTTCTCGTACATATCAAGCCCCTCAAGAAATAGAGCCCGAGTCTGTGGAATAATCTCAATATTCGGATTGCTGATTATAGACCGCACCACTTTTGCAGTACCGTCGCGCAAAACGGGACCGTAGGATGAAAGAGCCGTGAGAAGTTCCATCAAAACTATATCCGTCGTCACCAGAAGCACATCTCCCAGCAAGTTCTTAGCATTCTCGGCTACACCGTGCCATTGATCACGTGGATTGACCATCGCAATCCAATAGGAAGAATCTACAAAAACTTTTTTCACCTTTTGCCGTCTCCGTACAGATAGAAATCGTGGCGGTGTGACAGGTCGCTGGGAACCTCGTCCCATTCATGATCCGGTACATTGTTGAAAACTTCTGAAATAGTGTCCTCAATACAAGAAGCACTCATATCAAACTCGGTTCGGTTGTCGGGAATTACCTTGAGATATTCCACATTATGAACTTGCTGCAAAGTTCCTTCCTTGCTGAATTTGCCCCGCCCTTTCACCGATAAACGCATTGAAGCATGTTCCCTGAGTGCTGTAATGACTTCAGATTCCTGGTTCTCCATAAAGTTTACTGTAGCGTTTGTCTGATCATCCATCCAGACCTGAAATCTTCTTTTACGGACATCAGCCTCAAGGACGCGACCGGTGATTTCAATCTCATCCTCGTAGGGGTCCCCAACCAAGGACTTGAGCATCCAGCGCGCTTCTAAAGAGACCGGTCTCATTTCTCGCTTCGGTGCGGCAAATTGCATTTCGGCATCACCTGGCAAATTTCCTCCTAGTCTAGAAAGACTGGGAATTAGATCCCTAGGAACATCTGAAGGCAGGATTCTGCCGCAATCAGCCGCAACAAAGGTATTGTAGGTAAGTTCAACAGCTTTTTTAATTACGTCGTCAGAATATCCGAACAGAGGTAGAATCTGATTTGAATTTTGAGGCACTCCAAGAGAGATAACCGTGTTTCCGCTTTCAACACTGCGAAATACAAAACGAGTACGGTCATCAAAGTCTCTAGGTAGCCGCTCACGCTCCGGGTTTTGCTTCTTCCAAACAGATTTCGCCATCTCCGTCAGAATTTTCTGAAAACAAAGCAACTCTACGAACACCGCGGCATCAACAACTCCGGCATCGTAATGTTGACCGCTGAAACTTAAGCGCGCAATTTCCAGTCGCTGGTCATTCATTACTCAACCTCCCAGAATATTGAAATCTTCAACCTACACCTGTCAAAGAAAAGAGAGAATTACAACAATCTCGCCGAAACCTATACTCTCCCTTCTTCTATTCGCCCGTCAATTAATCAGTATTGACATGTACGTAAACTATACTTTCATGGGTGGAACCTTTTGTATATCTCCATCTCATAATCCTCTACCCAAATATACACAATTCTATACGTACTAGCGGGTTTTTCAAATAATTCACACCTTGTTTTTTGTTAAATTTCATCTGATTATAATAAGATTTCAAATCTTATTATACTTTTATTACTTAATATTTAGTATTCATCTGGTGATTTTTTGATGAAATCCTCACTTTATATATAATGTTTTTGAAGTCAGATTATAAAATATATTCTGAAACTCGGCAGGCAGTAAAAAGGGTTTTATTTATGAAACTTCCTCTTAAACCTCCTCCTTTTGAGCATCTGGTTGAAACTCTCGCGGCTAAGGCTACAGGGCACGCAGACCTGTTAAAACTCTACTCCGACAAAACACCTGAAAAATACCTGCACTGGGACCAGCTGAGACACCGAAAGGTTCCTACCGGCATAAGAAGAGAGGAATGGTGGTTTCTGATAAAACTCAAGCGTTTTGTAAATTCAAAGAACATCAATCTTGTAGACAGACAGAAAAAACCTTTCAAATATAATCTTACGGAGTCAATATCTGAGATGCTACATAGAATTGATATGGAAACCAACAGATTATTAGCGAGAAAGGAGGATAGGAATATAACCCCCCAGACAAGGGACAGATACGTTATACGTTCACTCATAAATGAAGCTATCACCTCAAGCCAGATAGAAGGTGCAACGACGACTCATGAGGTGGCCAAGGAAATGATACGTACGGAGCGCAGACCAAGACACAAAAGTGAACAGATGATACTTAACAACTATATGGCTATGCGGAAGATTGTAGAACTGAAAGACGAACCTCTCACCCCCGAATTGGTGTTTCACATTCACGATATCGTAACTCGGAGAACACTTGATGAGCCAAGTGCATCCGGACGATTCCGTAATGAGTATGAAGATATAAAAGTCTATGACAACGAACGCAGAACAGTGTTGCATGATCCTCCTCTCTTTTCGGAACTACCTGCAAGGATGAAAAAGATGTGTGACTTTGCCAACTGTAAGGACAATTCAGGTTTTACGCATCCTGTGCTTCGTTCTATAATTCTTCATTTTTGGCTTGCTTATGATCACCCGTTTTATGACGGTAACGGCAGAACAGCGAGGGCATTATTTTACTGGTCTATGCTTCACCGTGGTTATTGGCTGTTTGAGTTTATATCAATATCTCAATTCATGCTTAAAACTAAAAGTCGGTATACCAGAGCGTATCTGTACACGGAGAACGACGAGAACGACTTGAATTATTTCATCATTTATCATCTCAATGTAATACTAAAAGCTACTGACGCGCTCTATGAGTATCTGGACAGAAAATCCAAGAGTTATTGTCAAATCTGGTGTTTGCGTGATCAAGCGGCGCTCCAGTTATTTGAATTCACCTCTTCGTTTTCCTGATCTGTCTCCTCAATCCCGTCTTTGAATTTCACACCCGTTATCACTTTCCCCACGAAGTCGAATCCGTTGAGCCTCCGCCAGCTTTTCTCCGCGCACATCCCCAGCTTGAATATCATGTGCAGCATCCCCTCGGAATTCAGACACCCCCTGGTTCTCCTTGTCCTGTGCCGTATGGTTCCGAAGGCGGACTCTATCGGATTCGTCGTCCTTATGCTTCTCCAGTGCTGAGCCGGAAAGTCGTAAAAGGTCAGAAGCCGCTCATGATCCTTCTCCGGACATTCAACAGCCTTCGGGTATTTGTCCCTGTACATCCTTATGAACAGATCGAAAGCCTTCTGCGCTTCCTCCTTCGTCTCCGCCTGCCATATGTCGTGAAGATTCCTCTTCGCTTTTTTCTGAGAAGTCTTCGGAAGACAGTTCAGAACATTCGCAGTCTTGTGCACCCAGCAGCGCTGCTCCCGCGTTTCCCCGTAAACTTCCGAAAGGGCGGACCAGAACCCGAGAGCTCCGTCGCCCACTGCAAGCTTCGGCTCTTCCATCCCGCGGGCCCTCAGATCCAGCAGCACTTCGCGCCAACTCTGCTTTGATTCCCTGACTCCGTTTTCAATGGAAAGGAAGTGCTTCCTGCCCGCTTCGTCCACCCCTATCACCACAAGCGTGCACAACCCGGGATCATCCCCGCGCACCCTGCTGTGTATACCGTCCACCCATATGTAAGCCCAGTCGTGGCCGCCGAGGTCTCTCCTGCGCCATTTATCATATTCCTCAGCCCACCCGCGCTTGAGCCTGCATACCGTAGCCGCGGAAAAACCCCGAGCCTCGGGGCCTATAAGGGCTTCCAATGCGGACTTTATATTCCCCGTGGACAGCCCCTGCAGGTAAAGCCACGGCAGAGACGAATCAATCTTCGCAGCCCTGCGCACGTACGGAGGCACGACAGCCGAACGGAACACGGCAGGCCGACCGTCCCGGGATCTCACCTTCGGTATGCGTACCGATACGGGGCCTATACCCGTCTGCACATCCCGTTCGGGGTGATATCCGTTGCGGATCACCGCGGCTCTGCCGTCTTCAAGTTGTCTGTCGTCCTGGGACCGCAGATATTCTTCCGACTCCATTCTGATTGCATAACCAAGAAGAAACCGAGCCGACCGGCTCAGCAGATCACTGAGGTCATCGCAGACCTGTTCAGGACTGCCGAATCCGGAGTCCGGTCGTCTCTGAGTGCGGGACCCGTCGATTACTGTTCGGGTCTCCTCTCTGCCGACGAATTTTCTGAAAATGTTTTCCAATGAATCCAAAAACTCTTTTTGACCTTCACGGTCAGAGACTTTATATTTTCTGCCCATAGTGGCGTATCCTCCTGTTAATTCAAATTTGGTGAATTCAAATTAACCGGATACGCCGCTTTTTTTCAAAACCTGCCGAACACCAGATTAGAGCATAACTCAAAATCCAACGAATTAAAACAGATAGAATCGCAGATACATGCTCTAGATTTGTTTAACCACAGACAAAAAGACCTCCTCACACACGCATTAAGACATCCAAACGCAATCTACTACACCACGACGACGCATAAAAACATTCACAATATTACTTATCAGACAGCGATAAAAGATCTGCGGGAACTTGTAGACCTCGGTGTTTTTAAACAGGCCAAAAGAGGAAGGACATGGCTATTCAGACAAGAACCGAATATAGAAGAAACGTTGAAGAAGATACGGTTGTAATGCGATTTTTTTCTTTACACGCTACATATAAACTAGTGCTCCGCCATACAACGTTTTTTGGATAGATGTACTTGAGTTTACAACGGGCATCAGCGACTGTCATATGCTAGATCATACCGTGCCGACTTGCATTCACGCTCGTGAACCACGCCGTCACCTCTTTCCTCAATTCTTCCAAATCCCCGATACGCCGGTCCTGCAGGCACTGCCGTGTCATACAACTTAATTCACACTCGGCCGCATTAAGCCAACTGCCGTGCTTCGGCGTATAACAGAACTCGATGCGCCTCATCAATCGTTCCGCCCGCTCCGGCCTGAAGGTCTCGTAGAACGCTCCCGGCTTGTGAGTGTTGATGTTGTCCAGCACCAACGTTATACTCTTACAATTCGCATATCAACCTTCCAGCAGACCCGCCACCTCCTGCGCCCAGTCCCGCTTCGTGCGCCTCGGGCGTACATTCACCGCTCTCCAACCCGCCAGCGGTTCACAGAACATAAACAGCGTCGCCGGCCGGCCAGCTCGTACTCGTAGTCGACCCGCTACGGATCTCATCCGTAAGCCTTACGATGTATTTCTTCATGGTTTCTCCTTCTAAATCTGTATGCCTCTTGTTGTTGAAACACAATTACCCAAAAATCCTAAGATGAGGGAGCACTAGTTTCCGTCTCGGAAATATGCGTTTCTCCCTTTCTCCATCGCGTCTAAACTGCTCTTTGTATAATTGAACCGATACAAATTCTGTATGTGTTTTAAGTTTTTTCCAAAAAACCTGAAAACCGGATACTCAGTTCGTTAACGATATGAGGCCTCAGTTTTTCAGAAAAATCTTTTGTGTTAAAATTGAGAGTTGAATTGAGTGAATCTGCAAAGTATCAAGGAGGCAAGGTAAATGAGCGTTGACGCATCGGGGTTGCCTAAATCTATAAGAGATGAAATTGATGAATTTGAAGGGCAGATTTCCGATTACAGAAGCGGGAAAATAAGCGAGGTGAAGTTTCAGAAGATAAGACTTCAACTGGGCGTGTACGCACAGAGGCAGGAGGGAGTGCAGATGCAGAGGATAAAGATTCCCTACGGCAAACTCACATCCGCTCAATTGAGAAAACTCGCTGATGTATCAGATAAATACGGAAGCGGCTTTTTTCATCTGACCACCCGTCAGGATGCCCAAATTTACTACATCTCCCTTGAAAACGAACCCGATCTTATGAGAGAACTCGCAAGCGTGGGAATCACGACCCGTGAAGCGTGCGGCAACACTGTAAGAAACGTTACCGCATCCCCCATAACAGGCGCATCTCCTACAGAAACGTTTGATGTGACTCCTTATGCCGAAGCGTTCAAGGAATTTATGCTGAGAAACCCCATATGTCAGAATATGGGAAGAAAATTCAAAGTCTGTTTTGAAAGTAATCCTGATGTCGACAATGCGGGGATACGCATTCACGATCTGGGTTTTCGAGCGAGAATAAGAAAAGAGGACGCCAAACGAGGTTTTCAGGTTTACATAGGCGGAGGACTGGGAGCTTCCCCGTCACTCGGCCATCTGTGGACCGAGTTCATGCCTGTTGAAGAAATGATACCGTTTTCAGCGGCGGTCATCAGAGTGTTTGACAGACACGGGGAGAGGAAAGTACGCATGAAGGCCAGAATGAAATTTCTGGTAAGAAAACTCGGCTTTGAAAAATTCAGGGAAGTTATCGAAGAGGAAAGAGCCGCTTTGAATGTAGACCCTTCCTGGAACAACTACTTGGAGAAAATAGAACGCGACCACGAAACTCCAGCATACGATGAGCGCAAGTTTCCCGAAGTTTCATTCCGTGAAGAGGAAAACCCGGATTTTCTGACTTGGAAGAAGAAAAATGTTTCCCCAGCCGGAGTCCGGGACTATTCGATCGTGAACATAAGAGTGCTTCTCGGAGATGTCCCGTCCGATACCGCCCGCGCCCTTGCCGATATCGCGGATGTCCATGCCGACGGGCAGGCTCGTATAACGATTCAGCAGAATTTCGTAATCAGGTGGGTTCCTGACAAAGCGCTCGCGTCTCTTTACTCGGAACTTGAAAAAGTCGGGCTCGCCGAATCGGGCGCGGACACTTTTGAAGATATAACGGCCTGCCCAGGAGCCGACACCTGCCGTTTGGGAATCACCTCCGCCAAAGGGCTTGCGACTAAACTTACGGGGATGATGGAAAATGGATTGGGAAAATACAAAGACACTGTCTCCGATCTCAGAATAAAGATTTCGGGTTGCCCTAATTCCTGCGCCCAGCATGTTTCGGCGAACATAGGCTTTCAGGGAGCATCGATAACAAGAGAAGGAAGAAGCGTACCGTCCGAGATGCTTTACCTGGGAGGAGGACTTTACGGAGACGACTCCCGCCTTGCTATGCCGGTCACCAAGGTTCCCACGAGAAATGCCCCGAAGGTCGTCCAGAAACTGCTTGAGATATATGAAAAGGAGAAAACAGACGGCGAACACTTCGACTTCACAATGAAAAGGCTTGGAGCAAAGTATATAAAACAGGCGATCTCAGAGTTCAACGAAATACCGTCTTACGAGCAAGACCCGAACTTCTATAAGGACTGGGGACACGAGGAAGATAAGTTCGCCGTTCAGCAGGGAGTGAAGGGAGAGTGCGCGGGGGTTACCGTAGAAGAAAAAATTCCGGTGTTCTCCAACGCCGAGCGTCGTCTCGAGCAAGCTCAGGCCCTGTTTCTCCACGGCGACTATGAAAGTTGCATAAATGAACTTTACCTTGCGTGCTCGGACAGCGCTCACGTTCCACTGTACGCAAAACTTGTCGACCCGTTCACGCCGGAGCAAACCATATGGGAGTTTGAAAACCTTGTGGTAAGAACTGGAGAGACCGACGAGAAATGGCTTGACGTATCACACAGGCTAAACGAATACAGAAGCGCCGAGCCGTCGGCGACAACCGCTATAGAGTTCCTTGAAGTCGCAAAGCAATTTCATGCCGAATGCGAGAAGGTTCAGGAACAACTGAGCATGTAGAGCAGAGCAGGCGGAATCAATAACCTCCGGTTATATACTTTCTGAGCGCATCAATCTCAAATTTCTGTCGGGAAATAATGTGGTTTATTATATCACCGGATGTAACCATTCCGCAGAGTTTCCCGTCTTCTATAACCGGAAGATGCCTTATTCTACTGTTGGTCATTACGGCCATGCTGTCCTGAATGGAGTCGTCCGGAGATGCATAGATAACATTCTTGATCATCAGTTCCTTTACCTTGGTGGATGACGATGATCTTTTCTGAAGGATCACCTTCCTCGCGTAATCACGCTCGGAGAATATTCCCACAACCCTCTCTCCTTCAACGACAACCAAAGCTCCTATTTCCTTCTCCGCAAGAACCTCAAGGGCTCTGTATACAGTCTCATCAGGCCCTATGGTCCATACATCGCTGCTCTTGTTCTTTAGTATGTGCTTGATATTGTCCATGGCGGCACCGTACGGAACAACATATTCCTATACTTCAAATTATATAGGTTTTCAGTCTCAAAATAAACCGGTTTCTAGGGACCGATTCCGAAAACCCCGGTAAACCGTCTTGTAAAACAAAACCGGGAGAAAGCGTCATACCCGGAAAACGACATGTTTTTTCTGTTGTTCGTGTAGTATTATGCGGAAGTCAGTTATGAACAAATACCGAAGCGGCTGTATCTCGGTGTAAGCGCTTATCCGCAATGACCGGAATCGAGGAAATGAAAAAATCCGCGGGTGTAGAAGCCGTTGATCTTGTGCGCTCCGGAATGCTTGTCGGGCTCGGTACGGGTTCAACGGCCGAGTTTGCGATAAAGGAACTTTCCAGACGTATCGAAAGAGGACAACTTTCCCGCATATCATGTATTCCCAGTTCCGAAAGAACGGAAAAACTCGCAGAGGCTCTCGGGCTTAGACTTGTCGAACTCGGAGCATGGGAAAAAATCAACGTAAATATTGACGGGGCTGATGAAATAGACCCCGACTTCAATCTTATAAAAGGCGGAGGAGGCGCGCTTCTGCGGGAAAAAGTATTGGCCCAGAACAGCGAAAAAAACATAATCGTCGCCGATGAATCGAAGCTGTCTTCTCGCCTCGGCGTAAGATTCGCGCTACCTGTGGAAGTGGTCGGATTCGCTCTGGAAGTTGAGAGAAACTATCTGGAAAGTCTGAAAGGTGAGACGCGACTTCGGCTCGCGCAGGACGGTTCTCCGTTTCTTACAGACCAAAAAAATCTCATCGTAGACTGGAGTTGCGGGGAGATAACGGATCCGGCCGGTCTCGCGGAAAAACTGTCGGACAGGGCCGGCATAGCGGAACACGGTCTTTTTATCGGAACCGCAGACGAGTTGATAATAGGTGTTGACAGAGGAATACGGTATATGAGACGGGGGGATCCCGCTTCCGGCATTTAATAAATCGGCAAAGAACTCAAGCTGCCTAACTGAAAATTTTTCTGATTTTCTGTATGTCGGCTGAGACTTCGGGGGAAATACCGATTGCCGCCACTTCTCTTCCCTTCTCGTCAAGAGATCTGAAATCACCCGTGGCCTGCGCCGCCTTGAGTATTTCAAAAGAGAATACCGACGCCCGAGACCCAACTTCATCCGGTATGGAAATATCTTCCGCGTTGCGGCTCACCATCTGGATGAAGAACCCTTTTCCCGAGTCCCCTTTGTGAAGTTGCCCCGTGGAGTGAAGAAATCGCGGACCGAAACCCAGAGTTACGGGTACGGAGGAAATTTTTTCAATTTCTCTACGAAGAGAGTAAAGGGATTCCGAGTTTTCTTCCCCGTGGTCGACATAAGCCTGTATTGATATGTAACCGTCTGTTTTCAAGCGGATGAATTCCGCCAGCTGTCGGGGTGATTCCAAGTTTATGTTGCTTGAAAAAGCAAATCCGTCCCAGGAAAAATCCGACGGAACGGAATACTCGCCGCCGGTCTCTCTGTACAGGTCGAGAAAATCTTTGGCAAAAACCTTAGCCGACTCGACATCGGGCTGATCAAACGGGTTTATATTCATGATGCTTCCCGCAACCGCAACTGCGAACTCGAGACGCAGAAATTCAGCAGCGGCATACTCCGGCTCGGAAAGAACCATTTTGACGAAAGGAAGCCCCGCGGCCTCAAGAGATTCGGAAACGGCATCCACCTCTTTGTCGACACCCAAGGAGAAAAGCATGTAAGCCCTGTCCCTTTTTCCGAGAGACGAAGCGGAGAACCGCTCATCCAGAAGAGGCAGAATCCCGACTCCGTTTTTACCCAGACTTTCCGCGATCAACTGTTCGGCCCAGTATCCGAAAGGAAAAAGTTTCTCTGAAAAAACAAACCCCAATTTGTCTTTTCCTTCCCTTGCCGCAACCCCCAGGAAAGTCCCCAGGCGAAAAGAACTGTTTTCACGCAAGCCGCCTTCTTCCGATACCTTTTCAAGGTCGTAAAGCACTTCCGCGGCCGACCCCAACATCTTTTTTATATCAATTCCCGCAAGAGATGCCGGAACGAGTCCGAAATATGAAAGCACGCTGAACCTTCCTCCGACATCCGGATCATTCAGAAACACCTTGGCGAAGTTATGACTGCACGCGGTTTCCGCAAGCGCGGACCCGGGGTCGGTTATGCAGACGAAATGTTTTCCGGCAGAATCCGTGATTTTCTCAAGTTCTCCGTAGAAGTATTTCATCAGGGAAACCGTTTCCACCGTAGACCCTGATTTGGATGAGACTACAAACAGGGTTTTCCGAAGGTCAAGCCCCCTGCGTACTCTCAGGATAAAGTCCGGATCGGTGGTGTCGACAAGAGAAAGACGCAGAAAGTCCCTGCGGACAGGAAATACGCTTCGGAACACTTCGGAGGAAAGGCTCGAGCCTCCCATGCCGAGGACAACCGCATCCGTAAACCCTTTTTTTCTTACGGATTCTGAGAAACCGTCTATTTCTTCCGCAGCCGGAAGCATCCGCTTCGGAAGACGCAACCAACCGAGACGATTCGTTATCTCCTCGGGGCCGCCTCTCCAGAGGGTATGGTCGGAAGAAAAGATTCTCCGTGCGAACCGTTTTTCCTCAAGCGCGGAAAGTTCGGTCTCTATCGGTTCTTTCAGACTTCCGGCGAATTCCCGACAGCCCCGGACTCTATAACCGGTTCCTCTGCGTTCAGACATGCCTAGCCACCCAGAAGCGCAAGACTCTCCTCCAGTATGTTCTCGGTGTTGAAGCCGAAGTTGTTCATAACGTCGCGATACGGCGCCGACTCCCCGAAACAGTCTATCCCGTAGACTTTGGACAGAGGACCGGAGCCCGTGAATTTTTCCCAGCCCATAGTCGCCGCGGCTTCAACGCTCATCCTCACTGCGGCAGACGGAGGCAGAACACTGTCTCTGTATTGTTGCGTCTGCCGCTCGAAAAGATTCCAGCAGGGAATACTTACTACTCTGGAGTTCACTCCTCTCTCCTGCAGTTTCTCATGGACATCAATGCATATATGGACCTCGGAACCGGTGGATATAAGTATGATGTCGGCATCTCCGTCGGAGTCCGCTATGGTGTAACCGCCCATAAGAGCGCCCTCCGCCGAAGCGTAGCGTTCTCTGTCTATCACGGGAACATTCTGTCTTGTGAGAACAAGCGCCGCAGGACGGTCGGAAAGATCCATTACATGTTTCCACAGCACGGAAAGTTCATTTGCGTCGCAGGGACGGATAACATCCATGTTCGGGATCACTCTGAGCGCCGCAAGGTGCTCGACGGGCTGGTGCGTAGGTCCGTCTTCCCCCACCCCTATGCTGTCATGAGTGAATATATAGATGACAGGCAGTTTCATCAGAGCCGCAAGTCTTATCGAAGGCTTCATGTAATCGGAGAACACAAAATAAGTTGAAGCGTAAGATCTGAGACCGCTCAGGCACATTCCGTTCGCCACGGCGGCCATCGCGTGTTCTCTTATTCCAAAATGAAAGTTCCTTCCCTTGCGGTTCTCCAGGGAAAAACTTGTCGCGTCTTCGAGATAGGTTTTTGTAGAGGAACCCACATCCGCCGCTCCACCCATAAACCACGGAACTTTCGAACCTATGGAATTCAGAATGTCCGAGTTCGAAGACCGAGTTGCGACGGGACCGGATTCGGGTGAAAAAGACGGGAAACCACTGTCCCACCCATCGGGCAGCCGTCTTTTCCGGATCATCTCGAACTCCTCCGCAAGTTCCGGATATTCGAGAGAATATTTGCGGAATCTCTCCATCCACTCGGTTTCGGATTTGTCTCCTTTTTTCTTCACTTCGTCCATGTAGTGAAGAACTTCCCGGGGGACATGAAAATCCTCTTCCGTTTCCCAGCCGTAGAACTGCTTTGCAAGCGTCACTTCATCTCGGCCGAGCGGGGCTCCGTGCGCTTCACAGGTGTTCTGTTTGTTGGGACTTCCGTACGCTATTTCGCTTTTGAGAATGATTATAGAAGGCTTTTGAGTTTCCTCTTTCGCCAGCCGCAACGACTGTTCCATCTCCTGTAGGCGGTTTGCGTCGGAAACCGTCTGGACATGCCAGTTATAGGAACCGAAACGCATAGCCGTATTCTCGGAATACGCAAGGTCAGTGCCACCTTCAATGGTGATTCCGTTGCTGTCGTATATCCAGATCAGATTCCCGAGACCCAGATGTCCCGCTATGGATGCCGCTTCCGATGAAACCCCTTCCATCATATCACCGTCGCTGCAGATTGAATAAATATGATAATCGACAATGTCGTAGCCCGGACGATTGAAATACCAGGAAAGCCACTTCCCCGCTATCGCCATTCCCACGGAATTTGAAACTCCCTGACCGAGCGGACCCGTAGTGGTTTCCACTCCCGGAGTGATTCCGAACTCCGGATGACCGGGACAACGGCTGTGAAGCCTGCGGAAACTCTTTATATCCTCAATCGTGAGGTCGTAACCGTTTACGTATAGAGAGGCATAGAGAAGCATTGAGGCGTGGCCCGCGGACAGAACGAAACGGTCTCGGTTCGGCCAGTGCGGATTCAGGGGATTATGGCGAATGAACTTGTCGAAAAGCAGAAAAGCGGCGGGAGCAAGAGACATCGGAGTTCCCGGATGTCCGGACTCGGCGTTTTCCACGGCATCCATCGCAAGCGCTCTGATGCAGTTGACGACAACACTATCCAAATTCTTTATCCTCGGGGAAAATTGGTCTGTAAAAGCGCCTTACGCTCGGTTCGGATCAATATAAAAACAGCCGGGGTTTTGCTTGCGCTTGCCGTTTCAAGTTTACTAATGATAAACAATCGAGATAATATTTCAACTACCTAGAACGGTGTGGTTTTATATTACCTGCGCGACAGAAACCGCAGTTCTCCGCACAACAATGAAAAAAGCGGCTTTGGTTACAGGAGGAGCAGTGAGAATAGGAAAGGCCATCTGCCTTGATCTTGCTCAAAGAGGCTACAACATCGCGCTTCACTACAACTCGTCGGAAAAAGAAGCTCTGGAAACAAAAAAAAAGATAGAGCAGTATGGAGTGAGGTGCGCACTGTTCAGATGCGACCTGTCTTCCGCCGCTGCGGGAGAACTGGTTCTGCAGGTTCTCGAGAAATTCCCGGAGCTTTGGGTTCTTGTAAACAACGCGTCTGTTTTCGAGGATGTAAGGTTTTTCGACGTAACACCTGAATTTCTGGAAAGAGACTTGGCTGTAAACTTCAAAGCGCCGTTTTTTCTCTCCCAGTGTTTTGCCGAAAATACAGAGAGCGGAATTATAGTGAACTTTCTTGATATGAGGATAAGGAAAGTTCCTTCGCAGCATTTCTGCTACAACCTCGGCAAACAATGTCTCCACCACCTGACTAAAATGCTCGCGAGAGAACTCGCCCCCGGTTTCAGGGTAAACGCGGTATGTCCCGGAACGATTCTCGCTCCTCCCGGAGAAACTGAGAACTATATCGAGGCGATGGCGAAGAAAATCCCGATGAAACGTACAGGCAGTCTTGAAAACATAACGAACGCGGTCAACTATCTGCTGGAAAACGATTACGTGACGGGAGAGTGTCTTTTCGTCGATGGAGGAATAAGCCTTACCTGAACAGGATGATAATAAAAATTGAAAATCTGAGACTTCGAACGATAGTCGGAATTTATGACTGGGAGAAAAAGGAAAAACAGGACCTGGTCATAAACGTGACCATTGAGTTTGACGGTGAAAAAGCCGCCCTGACCGACAGTATTGAAGATACCGTCGACTACAAATCCATAAACAAAAAGATCATAAATTTTGTGGAAACGAACAACTTCAATCTGCTTGAAAGGGTCGCAGGTGGAATATGCGGCATAGTCTTCGAGTGTCGGAGTGTAAGAGAAGTCTCGGTTAAGGTGGATAAGCCGGGAGCTCTCAGGTTTGCGGACTCTGTATCAGTAAGGGAAACAAAAAAACGGTGATTGCGGCCGACGATTTGAAATGCTCGTGCGTAAAGAATTTAGCGCAATGTCTTTTGATCTGAAGAAACCGAATCTGAAAATGCCTCCTCAGATATAGATGACATTTACCGACCACTTCTCGTATTACTGAGGTGAGTTGGTGTGGTTGACAAACCCTGCATTCATGAAGGCACATCTTCCGGTTCAGTAATCGTTTCCGAGAAAGGCTCCGGAAGCCCTGCAATGATGCGCGCGCTCTCCACACTGACATGGACTACACGACGGACCGCGGCGACCAGATCACGCGGGTCGTCGAACCATCCGTTGGGGTCGTTGACTATGCCGCTTTGTTTGTCTTGAGTTATTTTGTAACGGTCTATAAACCACTCAAGGGGTGTTCGTCCGTTGACCTTGTATTCGTGCGCATCCGATGGAATACCCGTCAGGCGTACATGGCTGTTGATGATGAGAACGGTTTTATCCGCATCGGCAAATTTCATGGTACTCCTACCGAGACGAAATTGTTCCGGCTTTGGGTCTACCAACCCGTCATATTCAATCCGCAAAGGAAATTCCGCACAACTCTCGTAGTTAACATGAAGATCTGCCAACTCCCGCCCGGCCTCGGCGAACGCATGAAAATCCGGCGCTAAGGGGATGCGCGGGAGTCCTTTCGCTAGATCGTTGGCGAAGCGGTTGCGGTATTCGGACGCGTGGAGAATACCGTATACGTAGTCAAAGATAGAGTCTTTACTAATTGAGTTGTCTTTGTAGTGCGCTTGGAAGATGTAAAGTGCTGTGTCAGTAATGTTGTCTACACGTTCCGGATGCTGCATTCCGTCAAAGGTTTGCTGTTTGCTTCTATTCTGACAGCAGTATCGCGGAAAACACTGACCGAACGAGAGAAAATGAAGGTCTGGCATTGTATTGACCATAAGGGTAGAAAACGGATTGGTTGAACTGATACCCGGCACACAGATTACAAGATTCTCGCTGTCGGCGACAGGGAATATATCGTCCAATTTATGCTTTCTACTAACCAGAACATACTCGACATAGCAGTGCTGTTTGACAAACGGCCGATACTGAGTCTTCCAAATCCTGTCTGGAGAATATCGAATTGATTTGCGACGTGACAGGTTGTCCTCTAGGTTTTGGTCCCATTTAATATTTGAGGAATGCCGTCTCGTGATCTCATCTATGTGCGAAGTAGTCTTATTATTCTCCAATTCCTGCAATGCACTCAGATAATCGCCGACCATCGCTTGTGCGTTTTTAGCGCATGCATCGCGGGAGAAATTGTATATGTAGGCATCACGACTAGTCGCAAGTCCTCCCGAGTACAACTGAAATATCGCCTTATCCGTCCTACCTGCCTTAACATCTTTTGACCCTATCGGATGAAACTGCTGGAATGCAGGGTCGCGTTTTTCAATCCAGTCGTGGTGATGGTCGGGGGTTATTTTTTCCCAGTCACGAATTCCGTCAATCGAACCCCATTCAGACAACATTGAGAGTTTATCCTCTCGGGAAAGATAGCCGCCAATGTCTCGATAGCGAATGTGGCAGCCTTCGTGGTCTGCGTTCGGATTGCGGACCAGGATGGTGATGGCGACAGGCGCACGCGACCCCTGACCGAAAACCTTGCCACCCTCACGACGCGAACGTTCACCTTGCGTCCGTTGATTACCCCTCAGGTTCAACACATAGATGGATGTGAACTCCTCAGCCAGACAGGCGCGCAGACCTGAATCAGCATTGCCGTTGATCCATGAGCCGTTCGTGACGAAGGCGACAACACCCTGCTTGTCGATCCGGTCAGACGCCCATCGGACCGCCATCTTGTAGGTATCATATAGACTTCTTTTTAATGTCGCTTTGGAACGGGCGGCGTATGTCTCAGCAACACGCGCTTCGATCTCCGGATATCTCACCTTCTGATTGTCGTCAGCTGAACTTTTTTGCCCCGCCCTCCAAGGCGGGTTGCCGACAATGACCTGTATAGGATACTCTTGCTGGCGTTCTGCGCGTTCACTGTTAGTCGGCAGCCAAATCTTCGGGAAACCTTTCCGTTTAGTATGAAGATTAAACGTGTCTGTGAGCACAATACCACCGAACGGTTCATAACCGCTATCACTGCGTCCGTGAAACGCCTCTTCGATATGGACCGCCGCAATGTAGTAGGCGAGTAGTACGATCTCGTTTGCATGAAGTTTTTCTTGGTACTTGCGGCGAAGGTCGGTATCCTTGACCAACTCTAACTCTGGTTGTAATAATCTCACCAAAAAAGTGCCGGTTCCGGTGAAAGGGTCTAGAATATGGACATTTTTGTCACTTAAGGAGCGGCCGAACTCGTTGCGCAGCACAACATCAGCGCTGTTTAGAACAAAATCGACGACCTTATCCGGCGTATAGACGATACCGAGTTTATCCGCATCCTTTTTCATCGCCGTAGCAAAGAACTTCCCGTAAAGTTCCAACAGCACCTGCTGGCGCGCAGTGCTGTTGTCAAGCCCGCGCGCCCGATCCTGCACACTCTTGTAGAACCCCTCCAGATCTCGAATTTCGTTTTCTAACCCGAACTCCCCGAAATCTCTCCGCAGTTCATCCAGTGCACGGGCCACCGGATTATTTCCGGCGAAGTCATAACTCTCGAACAACGCATCAAAAACCGGCTGAGTCAGAATATGTTGAGCCATCATGTCGACGGCATTCTCCGCGGTAATGGACTCGTTGATCGAAACCCTCAACTCTTTGTGAAACGCCTCGAACCATTCGCATAGAGTCTCGTTTTCGGGATTGTCCAGAAGACCGCCGATTCTGAGCGTGAGGCGGGAGAAAATATCCGCTACATCCTTGGCCCAGGACTCCCAGTATTTACGGTCTCCGCACCTCTCGACAATCTTGGCGAAGATCGCTCCGGGCGGCAGGTCCAACGGTGGGAAAGGAAGATTAGATTGAGAGTCTCCAGGGTCTGCAAGCACACCGCTGAAAATGATACGATCGGTCGGAACTTCGTTGAGATCGATCTTATTGATCTCGACATCAAGACGGTCGTCGTGCGAACGCAGTGCGCGCAAAACGCTCCACAGAGCCGCAAAACGCTCGTTGTCATCCAGAACTTTGGCAGGGTCTGCCCCGGCGGGCACTGCTATGGGCAGGATGATGTAGCCGTAGGTCTTCCCTTCGGCTTTCCGCATTGCTCTCCCCACGGCCTGCACCACATCGACATGGCTGTTACGCGGATTCATAAACAGCACAGCATCAAGCGCCGGCACATCTATACCTTCCGACAGGCAGCGAGCGTTGGATAGGATGCGACAAGAGTTGTCGTCAGAACCCTTTAACCATTCAATCCTAGACTTACGATCAAGGGCATGATGCTGTCCGTCTACATGACGAACTTCACAGTTAAACTGAGGGGGGGGGCAGCGGATAACAATGCGACGGTCTCCTTGACTATATCACCCCAATGTTTCTCCAAATGTTTTGAAGACTCAATCGTGTTGGTAAATGCTATCGCCCTGCGGAGCGGCGGGATCGGGGAATCGCACTGTGCCCGGTCCTCGGGATTTTTCAGAGCGGTCCAGCACCCGACGATCTTGGCCGCATCGGTCAGATTAATCTCACCACCATCAGATGACGTCAAATGCGCCTGCAGTGCGGCATCCACATAGTCTTCCGACATCCCCAGAACAACAACTTTATAATCCGAAAGCAGGTCCTGTTCCACGGCATCGGAAAACTGTAATCGATGAAATTCGGGACCGTAAGTATTCTCGTCGTCCATTGAGAAGACCTCCACGCTGTGACGTGCCGCCTTCGCCTTTGCGCCCTCTGTATACAGGCGCGGCGTAGCGGTCATATACAGGCGCTTACGAGCCCGAATGCGTGCTGGTCCATGCACGAGAACAAAAGGCGAGGTCTTATCACCCGGACGGTCAACGCCTGTGGTCCGATGCGCCTCATCACAGAGAATAAGATCAAATGGCGGGGAACCGTTTTTCTGCGCCGACTCAACAAGACCGAGTGAGTGATAGGTGCAGAAGACAACTGTCATAGCATTCGGTTTTATGTCCTTCAACGCGGCGCTGATCAATGAGTGATCCGTGGTAACCGGTATTTCAAGTTCCAGAATCGAAGCGTCTTCGTCTCTATTCCCGGCTCGAGTGTCCGAGCAGATGCCGATATAACCGTGCGGTACTCCCTGCTGCTCGGCCCATTCCCGCATCGACTGCTGGAACAGTGATATCGACGGCACCAGGTAGAGAACCCTTCCACCGATGCCGGCGACGGACTCGGCGATGCGCAATGCGGTGAACGTCTTGCCCGTTCCGCACGCCATCACCAACTTGCCGCGGTCATGTTGTTCAAAGCCGGCAATCACGTCATCAAACGCCTTTTGCTGATGAGGACGCAGACAGAATTTCTCTTGTTCTAAAAACAGATCTTCCGGAGACTGGTGAACTAGGTCCGGCCAGTTTATGGGACTGTTTGCCAGGTCTCCGAAACGCAGCACCTGACATGAAGGCTTTACCCCCATGATTGTCTCTCTAGCGTTTCGACCCCACTCATCACCCGTATCAACGACCATGCGCCCCGTGAACGGTTCCCGTGCGGAGTCTGAAATAAAGGAATCGAGATGTTTCTTGCTTATCCTCGTGCCCGGCGCGTAACACTTGCACTGTATGGCACAGAATCCACCATCACACTTTTCAGCGACAAGATCGATGCCGGTATCTGGATGACCGCGAAAGTCATGCCGGGTATCAGTCCACTCGGACCACAACCAAACATTTGAAAACCTGTCCTTATAGATCGGGTCCAGTATGAAGAACTTTTTCATAATCCGCTCAAACAAACGACCCTTTCGGGATTCCGTTTCCGATACGGACCGTATGTGATCAAGTACTTGCTGAAAACCTCTCATCATTCAGCCTCCTGCGGGGAATCCTGCAGAACCTGTAGGGAGGGAAAGAACCCGACTCGCTTCGGCACAGTGAACCGTAAAGCCCCTTCATATTCAAGAATCGCCCTTTTGACTTCAAGACCCCAGCGGTATCCGTGAAGGTCTCCATCTTTTCCTATGATGCGGTGACACGGCACGATATAAGCGACCGGATTGTTCGCCACCGCGTTTGAAACAGCCCTTACCGAGTCAGGCTTTTTTACAGATTCCGCGAGGTCCGAATAAGAAATCGTATCCCCTTTCGGAACTTCAAGCAGCTTCCCCCAGACCCGCAACTGAAACGGGGTTCCAAAAAGTAAAATTTCAGGAGATTGATTCCCCTTCGGGGGGAAAATCTGCTGAACCATCGCGCGAGTTTCTTCTTCGTCTCTTCGGTTATTCGGATTCGGCCACATTTTGCAGAAGTTTTCCAGATGGGTCTTTGAGTCGGAACGGAAAAAACTCATGTGACACATGCCTTTTTCGCAGACCCCTACAAGACATTTTCCAAACCGGGTGCCGTGGATTCCGTAGACCAGCCTCGTCGCGGCTCTGACTTTCTTCTTCTCGTTGGAAGACACCTCTTTCATATTAACAATGATGTCCCGCCGCAAATTATGAGATGGACTCTCACAAACGCTTTTGTCCGTATAGGATTCCAGATTTATCAGTCGCAACTCAGTCTCCTCCTTTTCCTGAAATTGATCTTGCTGTCATCACTACCATCGTATATCTAACTTTATTCCTTCATATATTTCGTCAACTTTGGAATCTCTATAAATTTCCTGAACCCTGTAGTTTGAGCGGTCATGGGAAGGTACCACCATAAATCCCGAAACATCTCAAATATCTGAACCGCATCGCGAGCCGCAGCGATGTTTATTTCTGACCCGCAGTACTCGGCACGAGAAATAATCCCGGCATCAAGACTCTGAATTTGGCTATATCTCCTTGCTCCTCCCAAAACCATCTGATGCACAATGTAAATACTCAACAACTCAAGAACCTCAGCCACCATCGCCGCTCCGTCCTGAATTGCCTTTTTCGCACAAGCAGGAAAAAACCGATCAACACAAGATGCAACGCGCCTGACAGAAAACTCCCCTGAACCTGCCTTTCACCGGAAATTGAACAACCTCCTGCCGTCGACCCGCCGCCTTCATTTGCAGGATCGGCCGGTGCAGCAGTATCAGAAGTCCTATCCCTTGCCGACTCGCCGCCTCCGTTCGCAGGGTCGGCCGGTGCAGTGTCGGGTGTTCTCCGATTCGCCGACCCTCCTCCGCCTGTCGGATTGGTCGGTGTCGTCGCAGAGGTCGATGTCCCTCCCCCTGTCGACCCTCCATTTTCGTTTGAGGAACTGGTCGATGTAACCGAGGTCGATGCCCCACCCCTCGTCGACCCGCCTCCTCCGTTATCATTATCCCTGATCGTCACCGTCGCCTCTGCATTCCCCAGCCTGAAACCAGCAGGTAAACTGCCCGCAGGCGCTATCCTGACCGTGAATGTCTCGTCCCCCTCCGCAACACCGTCATCTGTTATCGGAATCTCTATGTCCCTTCCGGTCTCTCCCGCGCCGAATGTGACGGAAGTCACCGCATCATTGTCATAATCTCCGCCCGCAGGATCACTCGCTCCTACGGCACTGCCGCCCCCGTAGACAACCCTGAACGTCATCAGCCGCCCGAACACTTCCCCGGTCGTTATCCTCACCGTCGCGTCCCCCGCACCTTCCGTTACCGAAACGACAGCAGGTACCGATACCTCCTTATCCGCGTCCCTCACGGTTATTACCACTTCCTCGGTGTCGCTGTTGCCCTTACCGTCATCTGCGGTCACCGTCATCGTGTATTTACCGGCCGCTCTCGGACTGAAGTTGAGTCTCGCCCGGTTCAATGCCGTACCGGGAGGCATCGCAGGCGTACTCTCTCCGACCCTGCGCCTCCATCTGTAGACCAGAGAGTCCCCGTCCGCATCCACGGCCGAAGCCGTGATGTCCACATCCCCTCCCGTCCTTACAGTCCGGTCCGCAATCCCCGACAACTCCGGCGATGCGTCGTCATCCCTTATCGTCCCCCGTGCAGTGTCCGTCCCCAGCGTCGCGTTCCCCGGATTCCTCAACTTCATCACCACCGTCTCATCCGCCTCGTCCACCTCATCTCCCCTTATCCCCACCGTGATGTTCCGCGTGAGCACTGCAGTCCCCGCAGCAAACCTGAGCGTACCCGATGCCGGCGCAGTATGATCAGTCCCCGATGCTGCCGTGGATGCGCCGTCCACCCCGTAGTCCACCGTCACTTCCTTACCGCTCACCGCTCCTGAAGTAACCCTGAACACCATATCCGTACTGCCGGAATCCCCTTCCGTTACAGAACCCGCAGCCGCGATGGACACGCCCGGCGGATCATCGTCGTCCTCTATCGTCCCCACCGCGACTCCGTCGGAAATCGTCACCCCGGAAGACGGCTCAGACAGCGTAACCGTAAATGTCTCATCCGCCTCGTCCATACCGTCATCCGTTACCGAAACCGTTATCGCGGTTGCAGTTTCACCCGCCGCGACGGTTGCTGCCGCAGCCGTACTCACCTCCGTGAAATCCGTCCCCGCCGTCGCAGTGTCTCCACTCTCCGCCGTCACCTTGTATTTGAAACTCAACTCCGCCGCCGGCGCAGGTGCTGCTGTTACCGTAAACACAAACGCGCCGCCCTCCACTACACTCACATCCCCTACGCCCAGCGAAACTCCACCCGGTTGGTTCCGACTCCCGTCACCCGCACCCAGCCTTACGAAAACATCATCGGGATCAAGCTTCTTATAGAACTTATCAGTACTCGTAACGCCGAGCTCTACTCTGTAAGTATTCGGACCGCTGTTCCGACCGCCGCCCGAGGCTGTTACCGTCACCTTCTGAGAGTCGCTCCAATTGTCGGGCGTAAACACAAGATTAGCCGGTGATATACTGACCTCGTCTGAACTGCTCGTCACTGATATCGAAACATTACTCATAGGTTCCGAGTCCAGTTCCAACGTGAATGCCGACTCACCTCCGGTCCCCGCGGAGGGTGCGGAGGCGGTTACCCCTGTCGGTGTACAGGACGGCGGAAACGCGCCGTCTTTTATCTCCCATCCCATATCCCGCAGCATGCCGAGACTGATAAGCATGTTATCAGGTAAAGGGTAGTGAGGTTCCATGATGTCTTCAGTATCTTTGGATAGGTGCAGGTAAGAACTAGATTGGCTGAAAGTCGTCGGGGTATAAAGCAGGGGTCTGCCGTCCGCCGTTATACCAGCTGATTTTATTTCAGAAATCCGTTGCGCGTAACTACACGGGTTCCCCCGGGTCCCGTCCCAGGAAAGCCCCGTCTCAGAGACGAGGGCTTCTGATCTTTCCGCATTGGAGAGCTCGTAAAAAAACTCATCATGTAGTTCTGAATAAACCTGCGCATCGTAAATGGTTCCCCATGCTGTAGAACCACTGCCCCTCACTCTGGAAGAAAATCCTAACCCGTGGAAGAGTTCATGCATTGTGACTAAGACGAAATCCACTGAATTCCTTGGCGGATTCCGGTTAAGACCGTAGTAAAAATTGGTGTTCTTGCCGAAATCCACATGTATATCAGAGGTTATGCCAAACAGTTGTCCGCACTTTCTTTTAATTGCTCCGGTCGCGGAGGCAAGCGCGCACGGGAGATAGAATTTTTTGTCGGGGCTGTAAACAATGAAGGGACTGGCGGAGGCGACGGTTCTGCCGCTAAACGATTTAAATCTGGCACTGACGGTCACTACGGTTCGGCCCCGAAGTTTTTTTTCAAAAACACCGAGAACATGTTCAAAAGCGTTTTTTCTTGCTTCGCCTAAAGTGACTGCATTGTTGCCCGCAGCGGAAAGAATTTGTTTTTCCGAATCGGAAAGAGTAGTTGTGTCTTTAAATCCCGTTGACGGGTCGTCAACGTAAATAGGGGTAAGCGTGATTGAAACCCCGTAGTGAACAGGGAAAAACAGCGTAAATGCTGAACCAAGTATACATAGTAATTTCATCCGCACTCCCCCTCAACCGAAAACCAACCCTATACCCAACCAGGTTCCGGATACTGTTGAACATGGTTTTTTGTCTATGCCTCCCCCGAATCATCTCTCCCGCACCGTTCAATGATACTCAGAGGAGCGGAAAAAGTCATTTTCATACAAGGACAAGTTCAGACACATCTCTCCGCTGACGGACTGATAAGTCTTTATCCAGATCTCGGATTATATCCGAACTGTGAGAGTTCGGTCAAGGCGGGGTGTTTCTTTTCCGGAAAGATTCTCCACCTCATCCACCATATCTCCTATGACATCGAGTCCCGACTGCCAGAAATCGGGGTCGTTTATATCCACTCCTACCGCCCTGAGAAGTTCTGCGGGCGAAGCGTTTCCCCCTGAGCGGAGAAGTTTCATATAAGAGGGAACAAACGACCTTCCCCTGTCAAGAAACATTCCGTAAAGAGCTAATGTGAGCAGTTCACCGAAGGAATAGGCGTAGCAGTAAAACGGAGAGTGTATGAAATGCGGAATGTATAGCCACCACCAAGAGTAATTTTCGGTGAGGATTACGGAATCTCCGAACATGGTTTGGTTGGCATCTATCCAAAGTTCGTTTATTCTTTCGGCCCGAAGTTCTCCCTTACCTCTTCTTTCTTGATGCAGGGTCTGCTCGAATCTTGTAAGCACCGCCTGTCTGAAAACAGTGGCCATTATATCCTCAAGTTTTTCCGCAACCAGAACCAGTCTTGCCTCTCTTTGCGTCTCCGCATCCTTCAGTCTGTGAAACACCAGCATCTCCGCAAACACGCTTGCCGTTTCAGCAGTCGTAAGAGGGGTGTGAGCCTGAAAATAACCCTGCCGCCTCGAGAGATACTGATGCACTCCGTGACCGAGTTCATGAGCGAGAACCATAACGTCTCTCGGTTTTCCGGTATAGTTCATGAATACGTAAGGGTGGACAGAAGGAACGGTTCCATGGCTGAAGGCACCTCCTCTTTTTCCGTCGCGAAGTTCGGCATCTATCCATTTCTTATCGAAAAACAAGGATGCTACCCTGCTCATTTCAGAAGAGAACTCTCCAAAAGAAGTGAGCACTGTATCCCTTGCGCTTTCCCACGACACCTGTTTTTCTCCCGAGATAATAGGGGCATAACGGTCATAGTCGTAGAATTTTCGGTACCCCAGAAGTGCTTTTTTGATCCGATAATAGCGGTTCACCAACCCGAAACTCCGCTCGCACGATTCAAGAAGCGCATTTACGGCATCTTCAGATATCTGATTGCTCAGATGGCGACAGGACATCGGACCTTCGTAATTTCTGAGCCTGTCGTCTATTGAGTGGTCGTTGACAAGAGTGTTGAATATGTAGGCAAGCACATGAGAGTTTTTCTTCAGACCCCGGGTGAGTCCCGACCAGGCGGCTTTTCTTTTTTTTCTATCCGGGTCGTAGAGAAGCGCAAGAGTACGTGACTGAGAAAGTTTTTCCGTTTTGTCGGAAACTCTCACGTTAAATTCAATATTGTTGACAACCTCGTCAAAAAGTCTTGTAAACGCCTTATGTCCCGTATTTGATTTTTCATGAAGTATTTTTTCCTCGGCTTCCGAAAGAATATGGTCTTTGTACTTTCTCTCTTGTTCAAGAAAGTGTCTGTACAGAGAAAGTTCCGGATGGCGGAGGAGTTTTTCCGCTCTCCTTTTCGGAACCGAAGCCCATTCAGTGTCAAAGAAAACGAGTTTTTTCTGAATCTCCGTAACTCTCTGATGCATCGCGGAATGGAAGGCCCCGGTCTCCGGATCAGACGTGTCGGCCGCAAATAGAAGTGATGAAAAAGAAAGAATTTTCCCGATTCCTTCCGACAGGCGTTCAAGTTCCTTCACAGCCCGGGCAAGTTCTTTCGCCTTAAGTGAGGGAGAGTTTATCCTACCTCTGTATTTCTTTTCGATTTTATCAGCGCGGACCGACATGCGCCCTAGGTCTCTTTCAATACGCTGATCGGAGATCCCACTGTAGAGGTCTTCCAGATTCCATCTTACGCCCTGAGCTTCCGCCATATCACTCCTCCTGATTCACTTGTATGAAAACCCATCTGAGACTGTGAGAGTATTGAGAGAAAGATCGTTAAAAAATAAACAGACTGTCGGTAATAGTGTAATTATACTTTGGGAAAAAGGTGATTCCACCGCCTGACTGCCTGTAACGGGTGCAAAAATAATTATGCCGTTTCAGATAGTATCGGCCGAGGGGAGAAGGATGGAGAGAAATCAGATTCTGTAAAAACATCTCGGTTCCGAGATATACGCTTAACAATGCAGAATCTCAGAATATCTTCACAGCCTCGTCTTGAAGCACATATATATATTCTCAAGGTCCCTGCCTGCACCCTTATAATCCATTCCGTAACCTACGATAAATCCCCCGTTCACACGAAAACCCGAATAATGAGGTACGGAACCCTTCGTATGTTCTCCCTTTTTATCTATAAGAGCGCATATACGGACTGAACTAGGATTTTTTGACTCTATGTGCTCCAGAACAAATTCCACCGTCCTTGATGTGTCGACTATATCTTCGACTATTATAACATCTCTGTCCTTTACTTCGGATTCAATGTCCTCAATTAGATTGAGATGCCCCGGCCGCGTATTTTCCCCGTAACTCGAGATCCTGAGAAACCGTTTCTCAACCTCTACGGTCATTGCGTCAACGAGGTCTTCAAAAAAAGGACGAGCTCCCAGCAGAACGCAGACTGCAACGGGAATTTTTCCGTCGTAATCCCTTGAAATCCTTCCGGCAAGTCTCGCAACAGCGGTTTTTATGTCGCTTTTCGAGAGAATCTTTTTAAGAGAGATACTTTCCAGTGTTTTGTTTTTCTCAGGCAGAGTCGGGTCCTTCCTCAATTGTTTTTTCAAGTTCGGGACAGAGTTCAATTACGGAGCGGCGCAGAAAATCCCGGTCGTAGACATCCGAATCAACTACCTCTCCATTCCAGACGAGTATATCTAAGTCCATTGTCCTCGGACCATAAGGATCTTCTTCTCCTCTTCCAAGCGATGCCTCAACCCGTTTGAGCATGGCTCTCAGACCCTCACGGCCGAGATTGGTCTGCGCAAGAATGGAGCCGTTCAGAAAATTCCTCTGCTCCCGGATGCCTATGGGTTTCGTTTTTACAAATCGTGATTCATCCAGAACATGCAGTTTTCTTTTCAGAATTTTTCTGACGGCGCTCACATTGTTCTCCGCGTCTATGTTTGAACCGATTCCGATAATTACAGTATTCAAAGAACAACCACCAAGTTTAACGGACGCTTTTTAATCCGAGAATCATAACCGAAGGACGACTAGGAGATCAGTCCCGTCTGCGCTGAAAATGGTCATAGTCGAGATCAATCCCCTCGCACGGGTCTTCATCCGCTATCAGATAGAGAAGATCCCGGGCACGAGTCATCGCAGCATACAACCTATCCAGATTCAATTGACGCTTCTCTTCCGTAACCGGAGATAGGGACTCGGAATCCGTAACATCGGACTCTTCCAACGGAAAACGTGATTTACCGAGACGAGGGATAAACACCGCACGAAACTCCATTCCCTTAGCGCGGTCAAACGTTCCGATACGGACTCCTTCTCCAATCTGTTCGTCACGAAGGTTCTTCAGGTTAACACACCGAATTCCTTTGTTATTCAGGTACTTTTCAAGTTCAAAAACATCTGCGCTTCTCCAAACCAGTACCGCTATCTCCTCCAGACTGAAACCCTTGTTGTTCACCAGGTCCCGGATTTCTTTCAAAATCACCTTCGACTCCCCCTTCCGTGTCTTTAAAAGCAGGGGAAGTTCTCCGGAGTCCCGCTCGAAACCCACATTGCCGACTACGCCGTCGTCATTGGCATCCTTGCCTATAAGCACATCTCCCCGCACCGCGCGAGCCGCCTCGAATATAGTTCTGCTGTTGCGGTAATTAATCTCGAGGGTCGTCGAATTGCCCGTATAATCAAGATTCGCCCAGCGGGGTCGGTAGCCGCCCGGATAAATTCTCTGCGCCGTGTCATCCATCATCAAAATGCTGTCCGGCAGCAGTTGTGATTCCGGAGCACCGGCCACAAGAGCCCTGACGAACTGAACGCCCACCAGAGTCATGTCCTGCCCCTCATCCACAACCGCACAACGGTAAGCGGGCCGTTCCGCTTTCCAAGCGCGGTCGCGGGCTTTGAGTAGCCGGTCTTCAAATGAAGTCATCTCACGTGCCCGCATCTCACGATCCCATGCCTCGCGCAGATTCCAGCAGATTTCACGGTCGCGCTTCTTAAAAGAGCGTATCCGTCCCAATCTCTCAAAACGTCCTGTGTCGAGGTATTCTTCCCTGCTTGCATCCCTCCCCTTTATCACTCTTCGTATCTCCTCTCTCAAATACTCCGGGTCCAGCCGGGTTCTCATCTCCTCCGGTACGGTCTTCCGGTAAGCAACTTCAAAAGCCTCGTTCAAGTCTCCCGAATCTACCGATTCGGACAATTCCGACGGTTTAAGAAATCTCGAGGCGAGTCTGTCTATGTTTATGAAATCGATATTCTCGCAACAATTCGGCATACGATCAAAAAGGGATTTCATATAATTGCACAAGGAACGACTGAATGTCGTTATCAGAATCCGGTCATCCGGGTATCGTCCGCCCAGCACGGCAGCTCTGTGCAACGCTATCACCGTCTTTCCCGTACCGGCCGGTCCTCTGATGCGAGCGGCTCCTGAATGATAAGTGCGCTCCACAAGACTTCTCTGCCTGTCGGAGAGAAAAAGCATCCACTCCTCGAATTCGTCCGGTGGAAGTGAGGAAGTACGCCCGATTCCCCTCCGATCTGACTGGGCGGGCGGGTCATAGACCGACGCACGGTCGTCAAGGTCAGTATAGTAGTCCTGCCTTTCAGCCCATTCGTACATCTGGTCGTGGTGACCCATGTTGACGGGCGCGAACCGAACGGGTCGGTAGTTATCGTCAAGCTCCACGGCGAGTATTACGCGCAACTCCTGCGAGGCCCGTATTGACCAATGATTCTGCCCGGACTGAATGCCGAGCCTCTCGAAGTTAAGCCCCGGATGACGTATGTTACTCTGAAATTTACCGACAGCGGCAACGCAACGGTTAATATCCGACTGATGGAGATTGGACTGCTTGGGTCTGGACTTACGGAAATATTCCTTACCGATTAATCTTCTCAAATCAATCTCCCGAACAGGATACCCTTCCGGTCAGGCCGCCGTTACTTTCTCTCGGCGCTCGTAATATTCTTGAGACGACAGAAATCACCGGAAAGCAAGAAAACTATGAAACTCTCGCCCGACCGGGACGACCGACATTTCCTCGGGAAAAACAATAACGGATATTCCGATTTTGTAAAACAATTGTCTTTATTTTTCGTTTTTCGATTTGAGGTCAGTCTCTTTTTTTCGGCGAACTTACAGACGCATCCGGCACTTTGGGTTATCTCCCTTGCATTTTGTCATGATCCTGCACAAAGAAACACGGGCAGAAGGCAGAACACTTTTTGAATAGAGAGAGTGTGGAACAAAGGATTTTGACAGTCAGTTGTTATCTTGCCGGAAACTGCCGGGGCTTTGCTGCTGACAGACCTTACCGACCTTCCGCCTGAACGTGTTTTTCGTAATCACTAACTATTTTGCTTATCGCCGAGTAATGTACACCCACGCTGTCTGCAACTTGTCTGAGGGTATAGTCCCCTGTGAGATAGGTCCTGGCTATAGCGTCGTTTCTTGTATGGCCTCTTCGAGTAAAATCTGATATGAGAACTGAAACCGGTTTTGTGCTCTGACAGCGGGGAATCTCTTTTGAACGGTTCTTCCGGTTTGTTTTCTCAAGAACCTTCTCTATGAACCGGTCATCTCCGAGATATATCTGTTTCTTTACTTTCGCGAGCAGGTCACCGGACAGGTTCTGCTTGAGAAATTCTTCAAATTCATTCACGTCAGAGAAAAAATCCCGGGCAAACCAACTGAGATCAAAATAGTCCGGGACCTGTTGTTCTCTGTGTAAATACTTGAAACTGCTCCACTTGAACTGACTAGGATGCTTTACAAAACCGGCCCTGACGGGAAGACAGAATATATGGGCTAGAAGCGGCAGAAGATATTTTTCCTCCTGCACGACGATGGATTTGTACCTTCCGCCGAAAACATGTCCCCTTGTACCGTGAATCTTATTTGTACGCTGCGTATAAACACCGTTCAACTGTCTTATGACTTTTGAAAGATTCGGCTCGGAGGTACTTACGACGAGATGGTAGTCCACGGGCATAAGACAGTAACCGAAACAGCGGCAACTGAATCTTTCGCACACCCATTGAAGCAGATCTATCCAGATAGTTGCGTCATCCCGACTCTGAAAAACAGATTGTCCTCTGTTTCCCGCAGAAGAAACATAATAAAGAGCTTCCGGGTACTCCAGTCTCAAAGGCCTCGCCATATTACGTATTATAACGAGAACTGAAAATTATTGCAAGACCTGACCCTTGATCTTGCCCCTCCCCCTTTTTTTCAAGGTGCAAGAGCTTTTAGGGAAGAAACCGTCTGTTCACGCGATGCGGTGTAGGGAACCATAAGTATTTGAAGATCGGAACTTGCGGAAAACTCTGAAATCTTCGCCTCGGCTTGTTCCGTAGAACCGCTGGCCGAGACCAGATCGAGAAGTTCATCGCTTATGGCGGTTGCCGCCTTTGCTCTGTCTTTTCTCCAGAGTTGCTTCGCTCTGTCCGCTTCTTCGGCAAATCCGTAACTGCTTACGAGTTCGTGGTAATAATCGCCCATGGCGCATATGTAGAGTGCCACAAAATTTCTGACGATTTCTCTTGATTCCCGGACGTCTTCGGAAACCATTGCGGGAAGAAACGGAGCCAGCTCTATTTCTTTGCCTTCTGAGACAAATGTTTCTCTGTGTCGGTTCAACAGGCCTGCGGGACAGAGATAGGGAAGCCATCCGTCCGCAATCCGAGAAGTAAGTTCTATGTTCTTGGGACCCATAGACGCTATGTATATCGGAATGTTGTTTCTCGGAGGTTTAAAAAGAAGTCTGAAGTCTCTGAGATTAAAAACCTCCCCTTCGTAATTCACCTTCTCTCCCGAAAGCACCATTCTTATTATCTCCACGCATTCAAGGGTTCTTCTGAGAGGTTTTTCGAATTTTACTCCGTGCCAGCATTCGTTCAGGTAAGAACTGCTTATTCCCAAGCCGAGTATTATTCTTCCTTCGCTGTACTCATCCAGCGTAGCTGCGGTCTGGGCTATCAAAGCCGGGCTTCTGCTGTAAACAGAAATGATTCCCGTGGCTAGTCTTATCCTCCTGGTGACGGAAATCATCTGCGATATGAGAGAAAACGCATCCCGCCCCCACATTTCAGGAACCCATATGGAGTGGTACCCGAGTTCTTCTGCGAGTTTTGCGAAATAGACAAGGTCGTCTTTTCTCACGTCTGACCAGTAGGGAATTACAATTCCTCTCAAAACCAGTTGTCTCCCTGCGGCTAATACCAGCGGATTTATGCAATGAATTCGAGTCTCCGCACCGTGACTTGAACTCCTTCGAAATTCAGCACTCGGAACAGTTAATCTCTCGTTCTGATAAAAATAAGTCAAGTAATTTAAAACCGGCAGGTCTTATGTGCAGGCCATCCACTCCCGCAGGCATTCCACTTAAAAGTCATCAGTTTCCATATGCTGAGGGGGGGGGGCAATGCAAATCAGGACAATGCAAATAAAGACTTGACAGAACTCTCAGTTCAGTATTAGAATAGCGGTGGGCGAGGTGGATGTTTTGTTCGAGGAAGTCGACAAGAATCACCAGACCCGAATAAATCTTGCAAGGGGGTGTTTGCATGAAAATCATAAAGAATGTTCGGTTGCTTTTTCTGCTGGGATTGGTCTTTTCGTTCGGCTCGGTGCCGGTCTACGCTCATGTCGACGACGATAAAGGTGGAACCGAAGGGGGTAGAGAGGCTTCAGAGGTAACTGTTACGGATGAAAGCCATGTTCGCGAGTTTCTCTCGCATGTAAAGGGTCACTATGATTCCTTCATGGAATCAGGCGGAAAGACAAGAGATCTGGGCCGGAAGATCGCAGTTATCTCCAGAAACTTGAGAATAAGTGAAGTTTACAAAACAGATGAAATGTACGTGATTCTAATAGACTCTGCCGGAACCGTACTGAATCACCCGGCATACCCCAACTTTTTCGGATACAAATTTAATGTGGATTCAACGAGAAAAGACATGTCTCCCGAGAAGGCATTGAAATCTTTGATCGAAGGGTCGGCCGGTGGTAATACCGTGTGTGAAGATTACAATTACGGCGGTAAAACCAGAGTGGCCTGCGCAACCCGCGGGGATTTCGTAGTGGATAACAGCATGACGATAGTAGTCGGTCTTCACCATGCAGAACAGAAAGAAGAAGAGGAAGGAGTTTTCTCCGAACCCGACTGCTCATCTTTTCCGAGTCTGCCTGTCACCGCCGAGGACGTATATAAGAACCCCACCGAAGCTCAACTCAAAGCTTTTGTGGTAAGTTCCATTGAATCGTACGAACAGGCTGTGCGCGCCGCGGTGTCCGAATTGATCAATAAAACTGATCCGGACTTGAGCGATGTGCAAAGCGCAACGAGATTCTCTCTGGCGCTTACTCAGAAAATAAGCGGAATGGTCGCATGTCTGACGCTTGGACAATTCAAGCATGAGAACATATACCTTTTCGTCATGAAAGTAACTCCGGACGGTACTGTAACCATCAACGGAAACAATGCCGCTCTGAACGGTCTTACGCTGGAGTTGGAAGACGACCAGTTGGAGGGGCCGGACAAAAAGATAGTAACTCTGTTTCGAAATGCCCTGACGAAAGGCAGCGGCGGAGAACCTGAAGTGGGACAGTTCGCCACAGTAAAATACCGCTGGAGCGACCCTGAACGCACTGACGATAAAGTTGACAACTGGCTTGAAACGAACAAGGTGCCCGGCACTTCGCCCAAAACGAGTTATATCGAAGTCATGAACCCGATGTCCGAAGCCGTTAAAGAGAATCCGGCCTTCGAGCGTTCGTTTAGTGCCGTGGTCGACAATGTCTTCGGTTCCGGGATTTATCCGAAGGCTTCGGCAGGTATGCCTGCGGCTGAGGATGACGATGACGGATGCGCGATTGCCGGAACGGATTATTCATCATCTCAAAGCACTCCGGTTAATCTGCTGCTGACGGCTTCCGTGCTGCTCTCGGTTGTGTTTTTGAGAAGACGCGTTTAGTTGCAACTTTAAGTTTTGTTGATAGGACTAGGGCAGTCCTTTGTGACTGCCCTAGTTTTTATTTTCCTCGTCTCCGGACGCCGTATATCTCGTAGAAACCTTTTCGTTCTCGTCCGACTCCGGTCTTTGCCTTTGTCGGTACTAACGAAACAATCCGTTTAATGCGCTCGTTTAACCTTGCTCCCACGAATGTGTTTCAACATGCGGGCACACGACCAAAGGAAAAGGAACCATGAAAAAATACAGTTCTCGGTCGCCGGGATTTCTACAAACCTCGTCGTAGAAACTTCCGGTATCGTTGAGAATCCGCAGGTTGAAGGTCTCATCCCGACTTGCCGCATTGAGTCTGAACAAAATGTATGAATACGATATTCTTTCTCTGATTATGCTTTTTTTCACGGGCGCTGCTGCGGGAGCCATAAACGTGATGGCGGGAGGGGGCAGCAGCATAGTGCTTCCCGTGCTTATATTCTTGGGAATTGACCCCACAGTCGCAAACGGAACCAACAGGGTGGCTATTCTGTTTCAGAATCTTTCGGCGATTTCATCTTTCAGGAAAGAAGGTGCGGCAGACATGAAAACCGGCCTCAGGCTGGGTTTGTTCACGCTTCCCGGTGTCGTCGCAGGCGGATTTGCGGCGATAAGGGTCGGGGATGAATTCTTTGAGAAAATTCTTGCGGTTGTACTTGTTTTTGTCTGCGCATCCTTTTTCCTCAATACGGAATCTCTCGGCAGATTCCTGGGTGAAAGCCAAGGGAAGACACGCAGGTCGCTTCTTTACCCCGCCTTGGTACTCATAGGATTTTACGGAGGTTTCATACAGGTCGGAGTTGGAATTCTGATAATGGCGATTCTTCATCATATTTTGGGAGCATCTCTTTCCAAGGTGAATTTTCATAAGGTGATCATAGTTCTTCTCTATACGGTTCCGGCGATTTTAATATTTTTTCTGAGTGGAAACATAAATTGGTTTGTCGGCATCTGCCTTGCCGCGGGAAACTCGGTCGGCGGATGGTTCGGCGCCAGATTCTCGGTAAGGGGCGGTGAAAAGTATATAAAAGCCGCGCTTGTGATCGCAGTCGGGATTATGGCCGTAAAACTTCTCTTATAGAGTTTGACCCGGGAATCTTCAACCGCCGCCGGAAAGCTGAATCGCTCTTAAATAAAAACCTGAAGGCGGACACCGCCCGGTTCGAGCACGGCGATGAAATACGTGCGGAGAAAAATCTTACTACGCGCTGCTGCGCTCCGCGGAGTAATCACCCGTCTTCTTCAAAAAATCATACAGAGTGCAGTAAGGTCCTTTATTCTGAAGAAGTTTCCGGTGTGTTCCCCGCTCCACAAGCTTCCCCCCGTGTATGACTACTATACGGAAACAACCCCCGTAGCCAGTCTTATCCTCCTGGTAACGGAAATCATCTGCGATATGAGAGAAAACGCATCCCGCCCCCACATTTCAGGAACCCATATGGAGTGGTACCCGAGTTCTTCTGCGAGTTTTGCGAAATAGACAAGGTCGTCTTTTCTCACGTCTGACCAGTAGGGAATTACAATTCCTCTCAAAACCAGTTGTCTCCCTGCGGCTAATACCAGCGGATTTACTGCAATGAATTCGAGTCTCCGCACCGTGACTTGAACTCCTTCGAAATTCAGCACTCGGAACAGTTAATCTCTCGTTCTGATAAAAATAAGTCAAGTAATTTAAAACCGGCAGGTCTTATGTGCAGGCCATCCACTCCCGCAGGCATTCCACTTAAAAGTCATCAGTTTCCATATGCTGAGGGGGGGGGCAATGCAAATCAGGACAATGCAAATAAAGACTTGACAGAACTCTCAGTTCAGTATTAGAATAGCATCACAAGACCCGAATAAATCTTGTAGGGGGGGGGTTGCATGAAAATCATAAAGAATGTTCGGTTGCTTTTTCTGCTGGGATTGGTCTTTTCGTTCGGCTCGGTGCCGGTCTACGCTCATGTCGACGACGATAAAGGTGGAACCGAAGGGGGTAGAGAGGCTTCAGAGGTAACTGTTACGGATGAAAGCCATGTTCGCGAGTTTCTCTCGCATGTAAAGGGTCACTATGATTCCTTCATGGAATCAGGCGGAAAGAGAACAGATCTGGGCCGGAAGATCGCAGTTATCTCCAGGAACTTGAGAATAAGTGAAGTTTACACAACAACTCGTGATGACAAAAAAATGATGGATCCGGATGAAATGTACGTGATTCTAATAAACTCTGCCGGAGCTGTACTGAATCACACGGCATACCCTCAATTTTTCGGATACAAATTTAATTCGGATTCAACGAGAAAAGACATGTCTCCCGAGAAGGCATTGAAATCTTTGATAGAAGGGTCGGCCGGTGGTAATACCGTGTGTGAAGATTACAATTACGGCGGTAAAACCAGAGTGGCCTGCGCAACCCGCGGGGATTTCGTAGTGGATAACAGCATGACGATAGTAGCGGGTCTTCACCATGCACAGGAAGGAGTTTTCTCCGAACCCGACTGCTCATCTTTTCCGCGTCTGCCTGTCACCGCCGAGGACGTATATAAGAACCCCACCGAAGCTCAACTCAAAGCTTTTGTGGTAAGTTCCATTGAATCGTACGAACAGGCTTTGCGCGCCGAGGTGTCCGAATTGGTCAACGAAACTGACCCGGACTTGAGTGATGCGCAAAGCGCAGCGAGATTCTCTCTGGCGCTTACTCAGAAAATAGGCGGATTGGTTGGGTGTCTGACGCTTGGACAATTCAAGCATAAGAACATATACCTTTTCGTCATGAAAAAAACTCCGGACGGTACTGTAACCATCAACGGAAACAATCCCGCTCTGAACGGTCTTACGCTGGAGTTGGAAGACGACCAGCTGGAGGGGCCGGACAAAAAGATAGTAACTCTGTTTCGAAATGCCCTGACGAAAGGCAGCGGCGGAGAACCTGAAGTGGGACAGTTCGCCACAGTAAAATACCGCTGGAGCGACCCTGAACGCACTGACGATAAAGTTGACAACTGGCTTGAAACGAACAAGGTGCCCGGCACTTCGCCCAAAACGAGTTATATCGAAGTCATGAACCCGATGTCCGAAGCCGTTAAGGAGAATCCGGCCTTCGAGCGTTCGTTAAGTGTCGTGGTCGACAACATCGTCGGTTCCGGGATTTATCCGAAGGCTTCGGCAGGTATGCCTGCGGCTGAGGATGACGATGACGGATGCGCGATTGCCGGAACGGATTATTCATCATCTCAAAGCACTCCGGTTAATCTGCTGCTGACGGCTTCCGTGCTGCTCTCGGTTGTGTTTTTGAGAAGACGCGTTTAGTTGCAACTTTAAGTTTTGTTGATAGGACGAGGGCAGTCTTTCGTGACTGCTCTCGTTTTTTTATTTTCCTCGTCTCCGGACGCCGTATATCGCGTAGAAACCTTTTCGTTCTCGTCCGACTCCGGTCTTTCCCTTTGTCGGTACTAACCCGAACTTCCAGAGCAGGTTTATCTTAACTCATTGATATTATTGACAAAGCAAAAGAGCAACATGTTCGTTACCGGGTACATTTCAGTTTGATCCCCAGCAATTCAAAAACTTTTTGCTGCAGCTCAGTGGGTTGAGTCATGATTTCAAACTCAAAGTGCTTCGCCGTCTTGTATCTGCCTGTCACCTTCCCCACCCGAAGCGCGATCTTGTCCTTGCCTTTGAGTTTACGTTTGTCCCGCCTGGTCGCATCAACAATGGAATCAAGCGCATCTTCGGTGGATTTCAATAAATCCTCACGTTTACGCTTCCGCCTGAACGCCGACTGTTTGTTGCGGCACACTATCAGACGCTCCCCGGGATAGTCATCGCTTCTTATCTCGGCCAGGTCCGTTTTACTGAACAGCGGGAGCTGCACAGCGCCGGATACAACCAGACTGCTGACGGCCGTTGTACGCAGCGCACTGATCCGGTCAAGCCCCGCGGGCTCGACCTCATCACGGATGCGCGCCTCGGTCAGCATGCCCCTGTCACCGACAAGTACAATACGGGACAGTCCGAAGCGATTACGTATCTTGCCGATCTGTACACTCAACGTCCCGGGGTCGGCGGTGTTTCCTTCGAAGACCTCGACAGCAACGGGACACCCCTCATCACTGCACAGCAGACCGAATACTATCTGTTTCTTTCCCCTCCTGCCGTCCCGTGAGTATCCGAACTGCGCAGAAGAACAGCACTTCCCTTCAAGGTATGCGGACGTGAGATCATAGAGTACAAGCGACCCGTCCCGCAGATGACGTTCAGCCAGGCGCCGTTCAATGGTGCTCTGACGCTGCAGCAACCAGTCCACAGCATCATAAAGTTCGTTCTCGTCGACATTCTCCATGTCGAGCACCTCGGCAAGGGAACTGCCCGCGGTCCTGGGCGGCCAGTTTTGAGCCCGGAAAGAGTATGCGGGCGACTATGAGTGCCGGAACACGTTCACGCCGTGCAGACGGAGAAGAGCCGATTATGCGGTCGAGCTTCAGTTTACGTAATGTTCCGAGAACTGCGGCGACATGTCCGTGCGGAAGGGACCGGATTATATCGAAGGCTTCGCAGGGGTCGGAAACAGCACGACTGCCCTTGAGCAGCACGCGCATTCCTTCAATCACTTCAGGCGGCAATCTGGACAGGTTGGCGGGTGTGCGTTTGTGAGCTCTTCCGTCTTTCCAATAGGACTCA
This sequence comes from Thermodesulfobacteriota bacterium, assembly GCA_965204665.1. Taxonomy (GTDB): domain Bacteria; phylum Desulfobacterota_D; class UBA1144; order Nemesobacterales; family Nemesobacteraceae; genus Nemesobacter. The sequence continues at coordinate 642,984 of OZ242002.1, forward strand.
CGCAGTAAGATGGCCGGGGGAGAGTTTCTGTTCGGTACGCTTTCTATGTAGATGATTAGGATCATAAACTGATAAAGAAGTAATATCAAGTAATAAACAACAGAAATATTGTATTATATATGGATAGGCTGTCAGCCGAAAACATGTAAAAGTGAACTATTATGAGCAGGTTATGTTAAAAACAGGTGGTTTTTTCCGGAAGTTCAGTTTAAGGGGCGGTGAAAAGTATATAAAAGCCGCGCTTGTGATCGCAGTCGGGATTATGGCCGTAAAACTTCTCTTATAGAGTTTGACCCGGGAATCTTCAACCGCCGCCGGAAAGCTGAATCGCTCTTAAATAAAAACCTGAAGGCGGACACCGCCCGGTTCGAGCACGGCGATGAAATACGTGCGGAGAAAAATCTTACTACGCGCTGCTGCGCTCCGCGGAGTAATCACCCGTCTTCTTCAAAAAATCATACAGAGTGCAGTAAGGTCCTTTATTCTGAAGAAGTTTCCGGTGTGTTCCCCGCTCCACAAGCTTCCCCCTGTGTATAACTATGATGCTGTCCACATCTTTTAGCGTTGTAAGTTTGTGGGTTATTATCAATCTTGTCTGAATACCCGCGTTTTTCTTCATCGTTTCCTGTACTGTTTTTTCCGCTGCAGCATCAAGGTGCGAAGTGGCCTCGTCCATTATCAGAAACCTTGAATCTTTCCTGAACGCCTTTTCAATAGAACGAGCCTGCGCCTCTCCTGAAGACAGATTCTCGGGCGTCCCGGCAGAAGATACAGATTCCTGCCTTCTGTCCGAGACATCTTTTTCAAACAGAAACAGGTCCTGGAAAACGGCAGTTATATTCCGGCGCAGATAACTGTTGGAAAAGCATTCTATGTCCATTCCGTTAAAAAGTATTCGTCCTTTCTGCGGCTTGTAGAATTTGAGTATAAGATTCACCACAGTTGATTTTCCCGCACCAGTAATCCCCACAAGCGCAACGGTTTCTCCCGGCATTATTTTGAAGGAAACATCTTCAAGAACCCATTCCCTGTCGTTGTATGAAAACCATACCCCTTGAAACTCAAGTGACCCGCCGCACTCCCCGGACGCAACAGCCCCGCCCTGCTCCGGCCGCTCGTCAAGCATCTCGTAAAGATTTTCAGATGCAGCCACCGCAGACTGAAATATGTTGTATTTTTCAGAAAGCTCCTGTATCGGTTTGAAGATCATTCTCGCGTAGTAAAGAAACGCGAGCAGCGCACCCAGAGAAAGATCGAGGTCTATCACTCTGATCGCCCCGTACCAGAGAATTATCCCGGTCGCCGCTATGCTTACGTACTCAATGGATGGACGAAAAATTACGTAAACCCATAACTGCCGGATATTGGCCCTGTAGTTTTCTCTGTTAACCTCCCAGAATCTCTCGAAATTTTTCTCCTCCTTGCCGTAAAGCTTGATAAGCTCTATTCCCCTCACGCTTTCCGCAACAAACGTGTTGAGTCTGGCGATGGTGCTTCGTATCTCCCTGTACACGGTGCGGAGTTTCGTACGGAAGACGGATACGACAAAGATCAGAAACACCGTGAGTCCTACCATTATGAAAGCAAGCCCGGTGTCCATTGCGAACATCATCATCAGGATTCCCGTTATGATTATCACGTCCTTCATGAAGTGGATGAGGACCGATGTGTACATATCATTTATGGCGTTTATGTCGTTTGTGACGCGCGTGGTCACCCTGCCGACGGGATTACGGTCGAAATAGTTTTGAGGCAGGGAAAGGATGTGGGAGAAGGCATGCCTTCTTATATCGTGCATTATGCGGTGCCCCGAGTAATGAAGAGCGTAGGTGAAAGCCGAGGTGAAGACGAAAATTCCGGTTATTGAAAGCAGTATGTAAAAGGAAAAAGTCTTGAGTTTGCTTATCTGACCGGAACGGATAACAGTGATTTCATCCTTTGAAAGCTTCTGAACATCGGGATAAGACGCAAAGGCCGCGCCTTCCGTCTCTTCGAAAATCCCGGGATTGTTCTTAACCAGATCAAGAACCTTCCGCTTCCGCTTCCCTTCGGAATCCTCAAGATTGACCACGATGTATTTTGTCTGCGAAAACGAAACTCCAGCACGTTCGATTTCATCTTTTTCCGAACGGGAAAGCCGGGAAAAATCAACAAGGAAAGCGCCGTCGGGAAGAGCAATGGCGGCTTCGGGCGGAATCCCGCCGAACGCATGATCATCGACACCGCGTCCTTCGGTCATACCCCAAGTCGGGTAGACATGGTTGTCCACCGTGACTTTTATAAGATAGGGTACCGTGACCTCAAGGGCGGCTGTGGCGGTCATCAGCAGAAATGAGAGAGTAAAGTACAGTTTGTACTTTCCCGCAAAACCTAAAATCCACCCCATGATTTTGATGTCGTAGGCCGGTTTGCTTTCTGTCTTTCCGCTCATTTCCGCATCCTATTCCGACTGCAGTCTTTCAAGCGCGTAGTATACCCCGCGTTTTTCCATGAGTTCCGCGTGATTTCCGACCTCGATTATCTCGCCGCTTTTCATGACCGCGATTCTCGGAAGCCCCGCGACGGAAGATGTCCTGCTTGATATTATCACTGCAGTCCTGCCGGTCATCTCCCGGATGACATTCCGTATGACGGCGCTTTCCGTCTGCGGATCAAGGGAGGAGAGCACATCATCGAGTATCAACACCTCGGGGCTGAGAACAAGCGCCCTGGCTATCGCCAGACGCTGTCTCTGTCCGCCCGAAAGCGTGAGCCCGCGTTCTCCCACAACTGTCTGAAAACCCTGATCGAACTCCATTATCTGATCGTATATCCCGGCTACGCGCGCAGCGTGCTCCGTCTGCTCCGTGGTTATATTCGGATTTATAAATTTGATGTTGTCGGAGACCGTACCGCTGAAGACGGTTATTTCCTGTGGAACGTAGACTATGGTTCTCTGGAGACTTTTTCTCGATATCCCCTCGATGTCTATCCCGTCGATAGTTACGGAGCCCCTGTGCACCCGGCGTATCTTCATGAGCAGCTTTATTAGAGTGGTTTTCCCGGATCCGGTAAGACCCGTTATTCCCAGCGCTTGTCCACGCGGTATATCAAGGTCTATATCGCGCAGGACGGGAATATCTCCGTAGGAGAAACCGACCCCGCGGAATCTTATTTCCCCGAGAAGTTCGTAATCTGTTTCATGAGGACGAATTTCCTCTTCCTCTTTGACCTCGAGAATTTTGTTGAGACGGTTTATCGACGCGCTGCCGCGCTTGAGCAGGTCGACTGCCCATCCCATGGCCATCATAGGCCAGCCGAGCATCATCAAGTAGATGAGCATGGCGGAAAATTCCCCGAGGGTGATCTCAGACCCTATGGCCTGGTTTCCGCCGAAGAAGAGAAACACCGCCATCGCCACTGAAGGAATAAAATATACAAACGGCTGAAACGGACCCCACACCTTTACTAGATGCAGGTTTCTTGCAAGGTAATCGGAACTTGCGCGATCAAAATCCGCCTGCTCGGCTCTCTCTATTCCAAAAGCCTTCACAACTTTGATCCCCGAAACGGACTGCCTGGCGGTCTCTGTGAGTTCGGAAAACGAATCCTGCGACCTTTGGAATCTTCTCTCTATCATATTGCCGAACTTGTATATGAAAAGGACAAGCGGCGGAAAAGGCAAAAAGGCATAGAGGGCGAGTTCCGGAGAAATATAAACCATGGCCGCGAATATGAACAGAAAAAGGAAAATCCCGTCATACGCTATCAGCAGTCCGAGGCCGCATGAGAACTTCAGAGTCTCTATATCGTTTACGGTGTGCGCCATAAGGTCGCCTGTCTTTCTTTTCGAGAAGAAATCAAAATCGAGTTTCTGAATATGGAAGAAAAAGTCATCCCTGAGCGAATTTTCTATTTTCCTAGCTCCACCCATTACAAAATAGCGCCATCCGAGCCTGAAAAGCGCCATGACCACCCCGAGCCCGAATATATAGAGGGCATATCTGGTTATAAGCGGTAAATCGGCTGTCCCGAGGATGAGTTCATCTATTATCCACTGAATCACTATGGGAACAGAGAGTTGAGCCATATCCACCACCGTAAGACACAAAAGACCTGCAAGAAACGAGTATCTGTACCGTAGAAGGAGAGAAGATATGCTGGTTTTTCTCATCAATGGCGTGAACGTATAACGCTTGCGCAGGTGCAGAACCGGAGGCCGCAAGCGCAGAAACGGATTTGATTCTAAACAGATATCCGGAGAAAGATACCGACTCGGACAACTAATATAACGGATAAAAGCCCTGAAAAAATCTCTGAAGTTCTTTTTTTTGCAAATGAGGACAGCAGGAATCCGCCAAAGACGGCGGATCAGTTAGCATTGTACGCGGATGCCGTAGCGACAAAGGACAAGGTAGGTTGAAGGACACTTCATATTCTGTTCCCGGCGGAGTCCGCGTAGCGGAACTGACGATAAAGAAAAGCAGGTTCGTGGCAACCGTAGGCAGAGCGGACAGCAGACAAACCGCAGAGAATTTTATAGAAACGGTAAGCAGAACTCACCCGGAAGCGACTCACAACTGTTACGCGTTTGTGGCTTGCGCCCCCGGAGAACAGGAAATCGGGTTCGGAGACGACGGAGAAGTCTCCGGAACTGCAGGGCGCCCCATGCTCAGTGTTCTCAGGCGAAGCGGTATAGGAGAAATAGCGGCTGTGGTAAGCAGATATTTCGGAGGGGTAAGGCTCGGCACAGGAGGACTTACAAGAGCGTATACGGGTTGTCTGCGGGATGCTCTTGCGGAACTCGACTGCATGAAATACGTGCCGGTTCGGGCGGGAAGCGTGAGTTTTCCATACGCGCAGGAACATTCGATACGGTTTCTGTTTGAAAAAACGAGAGCAAAAATAACAGAGGCGCGGAGAACCGAAACCGTGTGCCTCGACTTCGAGACGTCCGTTGTCTGCGCGGCGGAGATCGAGGAAAAAATCGCATCTGTCACAAAAGGAAAAGCAAAACTCGTATGGAAGTGAAAAATAAATCCCTCAGCATGGAGCAACCGTCTTTTCCTTCCGGTATAATAGAGTGAGTATTCCCGATAAATTTCAGGTATAGAGAAAATATTATGAATGTTCATCAGTGCGTAAGGTCGCTCAGTTCCGTAAGAAGTTATATTGAAAAGGAAGTTCCGGATAAAGTCGTAATGGATGTCCTTGAAGCTGGCAGGTTAGCTCCGAGCGCCCGCAACAACCAGCCGTGGGAGTTCGTGCTCGTAAAAGACCGCACCGCGCTGCGGCAGCTGAGCGGATACTGTATAAGCGGAAGATTCGTCGCGCGGGCGGGTTTCGCCGTAATCATCGTCGTCGACCCTGAAAATAAATGGTATCAGATAGACGGTACAAGGGCTGTGCAGAATATGGTCCTTGAGGCATGGGGTCGGGGACTCGGGTCCTGCTGGATAGGAAGAATTGAAAAAGATGAGCTGAAAAAGCACCTTGCGGTGCCGCAGGAACTTGATATTCTGACCGTACTTCCTTTCGGCTATTTTGAAAGAAAATTTTTATCTTCCGGAAAATCAAGAAAAAGCCCGGATGATGTTTTTCACCTTGAAAGCTACGGAAAGAATTTTCCACATAGTTGAAAACATGTTGACATTACTGTTGTTGGAAGGTCAGGAGATTGAAGGTGCTAAGTCGGGAACGAAGCGGACATCCCGCAAGTACCTGCCTGAAGCACTCGAAGTGTTGGAAGAGCACCTGGGTGCGGATGCGTACAAAAAGGAACTCATCAGCCTGACGCAGGCGAAGAAGGCGGGGATCCCCGAGGACCTGCTGAACTCCATAACCTACAAACCCGAGGGCGCCTCTCAGGTTGTACTGAGTAAAGGAGGTGGCGGATGAAGTTCGGATATTTCATGCTGATGATAGCTTTGTGCTCCATGTTCCCCGCTTTTTTCCCGATTATTTTCATGAGCTATATCTGGAGCATAATTATTTATTACTTCCGACCTACTAAAGAATCCAGGGCGAGGGTGGCGGAGTACCACAGAAAAGAAAGCGAGATGTATCGCAGTATAGGAAGAGGCGAGAAAAAGCCGTCGGATTTTCCACCCGGCTATCCTTATACCGGCGAGCCGAAGTAGCGTTATTGACATATCAAAAAAACCGATGCGAGGATTCTGATGAAAAAATACATTTGCGAATTCATAGGAACTTTTTTTCTGGTATTCACCATAGGAACTGCGGTGATCAGCCCGGGGGCGGGATCTTTCGCTCCTTTCGCGATAGGAGCCGTGCTCGCGGCCATGATCTACGCGGGGGGACACATATCGGGAGCACATTATAATCCCGCCGTGACCGTGACTCTATGGCTTCGGGGAGAGACCGCTCGCACGGAAGTCGTGCCTTACATCGTCGCCCAGGCAGTCGGAAGCGCGCTTGCGGCCGTAGCGGTACTTTTTGTAAAGACACCGACTGCGGTGTCGGCGATGGAAATATCAGTTCTACCCGCGCTTTTCTCGGAACTGCTTTTCACCTTCGCTCTCTGCTTGGTGATACTTGAGGTCGCCACCTCGAAGAAAACGCAGGGCAATTCCTATTACGGCATAGCCATAGGACTTGTGGTTATGGCGGGAATTTACTCCGTGGGTGAAGTTTCAGGTGGAGTTTTCAATCCCGCGGTGGTAGTGGGAATCATCGTGATGGGGCTTTCCGCGCCGGAGAACGCCTGGATATACGTAGTCGCGAATTTTGCGGGAGCCGTGCTCGCGGCAGTATCTTTCAAGTTCCTGAACTCCGATGAATAACCGGTGCTGGATATGCCGGAGCGCAACGCGGTGAACCTGAAGAGACTCGGGAACACGGAAACCTCGATTCCCGAGGTCGGACTCGGCACCTGGAGATACAAAGGTGGAGTCGAGGCGCTTCGGGCGGGTATCGGGCTCGGAGCCGCACTTATCGATACCGCGGAAGGATACCATACGGAAGATACGGTCGGGCGGGCTGTGGCTCCTCTGCGCAAAGATGTGTTCCTTGCAACAAAGGTTTCCGGAAGAAATCTCGCCTATGACAGCGTGCTCTCCTCATGCGAACGAAGTCTCGAAAAACTCGGCACCGACCGCATAGATCTTTACCAGATACACTGGCCGAATCCCTCATACCCCATAAACCGCACCATGAATGCGCTTGAAAAACTGGTTGACCGCGGATGGGTAAGATACGTCGGGGTCAGTAATTTTTCCGTGGAAGATATGCGCGAGGCGCAACATCATTTTCCGAACTATCCGATAGTTTCAAACCAGGTGCTGTACAATCTGAACTCAAGAAGTATAGAACGGGACATTCTGCCCTACTGCATACGGAACGGAATTACGGTAATGGCCTACACTCCTCTCGACAACGGCAGACTCTGCAGAAGAAATCCCGGCGCAGCACTCTCCGCCATCGCGGATGAAACGGGGAAAACAGAGGCGCAGACGGCTATCAACTGGTGTCTTTCGCACGAAAATGTCGTCTGCATTCCGAAATCGGACTCCGTGAAAAGGACAGTGGAGAACTGCGGAGCATCGGGATGGCGTCTTTCCGACAGGCAGCTCGAGAGACTCGACCAAGATTTTTCACTCCACATGTGATATAATGGGCGGGAAAAACAAGTTAAGCACTAGGGAGGATTTTGTACGATGATACTCGGAAGACCGATTCGGTTGTCGACTTTGCTGTTATCCGTTCTCGCTTTTTTCCTGCTTGCAGACCCGGCCTCGGCCGGTGAACTCGATACCGGAGATACCGCATGGATACTGATTTCCACAGGACTTGTCCTGTTCATGATGATTCCGGGACTCGCGCTTTTTTACGGCGGTCTGGTTGGAAAAAAGAACATCCTGTCGATACTGATGCAGTGTTTTTCCATTACCGCGATAGTAACGATTATCTGGACCGTATTCGGCTACAGCATGACTTTCGACACAACCGGGATGACTGCGGGAGAGGTCGGAGTCAACTCTTTTGTCGGAGGATTATCGAAGACATTTCTCAACGGAGTCACCGCCGATACTCTCTCCGGAACAATACCGGAAGTGCTGTTTTTCGCCTTCCAGCTCACTTTCGCCATTATAACTCCGGGACTTATCATCGGCGCGTTCGCCGAAAGAATGAAGTTTTCGGCGATGCTCCTTTTCTCGGCTTTATGGGTAATCATCTGTTATTTCCCGATCGCTCACATGGTTTGGGGAGGAGACGGCTCTTTCTTCGGAGACAAGGGGCTCATTGATTTTGCAGGAGGAATAGTCGTACATATAACAGCGGGTACCGCCGCGCTTGTAGCCGCGATAGTGATAGGACCCAGGAAAGGCTATCCTCATCAGATAAATCTTCCCCACAACCTCTCTTTCACCATGATGGGAACTGCGATGCTCTGGGTCGGCTGGTTCGGATTTAACGGAGGGAGCGCCCTCGCGGCAGGCGGACAAGCCGCCATGGCGGTCGTGGTAACCCAGATATCTCCATGCGCAGCGGCACTTACATGGATATTGCTTGAAAAGGTGAAATCGGGAAAACCCAGCGCTTTGGGCTTCGCCACGGGAGCGATAGCGGGACTTGCCGCCATAACTCCCGCATCGGGAACAGTAGGACCGAGCGGCGCTATAGTGATAGGAATCGCGTCCTCTCTACTGGCCTATATAGCAGCCACGTATATAAAGTTCAGATTCAAATACGACGATGCCCTTGATGTTGTCGGAGTACACGGAGTCGGAGGGCTGGTCGGAATTTTGCTGGTCTCGGTGTTCGCCTCAACCTCGTACGGAGGGTCGATCGAGAATTTGGATATAGGAGCGCAGTTGGGAGTTCAGCTATATGGAGCGGTATTCACCGTAATATACACCGGTGTTCTGAGTTTCATAATACTCAAGGCTGTTGATATGACTATCGGGCTCAGAGTTGACGAGGACGAGGAAAGCCAGGGCCTGGACATAACCGACCACGGAGAAGTCGGTTACTACGGTCTATAGAATATTCAGCGACGCCGGAAGACCCTGCGCGCAACTTACGTTGAGATGAGCAGTGAAAAAATCGGGCGTGGTGTATGTGCCTGCGGACATTCCGTCGGTGACCCTTGGGTGGTTCCGAAACAGAGATACTCTCTTTGCGGGTGGTTTGCGATGAGTCTCGGAGTAAGTTACCCTCCGAAACAGATAAACTGGGAATGCGACCGATGCGGGGAGATTTTTGAAGTAATCCTAGGAGACAGGAAGTTTCTCGAGCAGTACGCTGAGCACAACAGATAAAACTACATCTTGTATTTGCCGAAATCCTCAGGCGGAAGGTTCTCCAATATTTCTCCTCCGGTTATGTCGGTACCGCCGGTCTTCGCGCTCAGGGCCATATTTATCACCTCTTCTTCAACCAGAATGCGGGAATCTGTTCTGAGCGCGAGAGCAATCGCGTCACTCGGACGTGAATCGACGAACAACTCCTCTCCGTCCTTTCCGATCACAAGCCGCGAGAAAAAAACGCTGTCCTTAAGTTCGGTTATCTCCACCCTGAGCAACCTGCATTGAACCGCTTCAATCATGTTCTTCATAAGATCATGGGTAAGAGGCCTCGGTCTTTCCATTTGTTTTATCTCTATGGCTATGGCATTTGCTTCCTCAACACCGACCCAGAGGGGAAGACTCTTCTGTTTTTTCTCGTCGGTGAGTATCACCACCGGCGTGTCCGTAAACGGGTCTGCGACTATACAGGAAACTTTCAGTTCAATAAACATCTTCCGTCCTCTGATATACTTCGCCGATTAAGATATTGTCCCCTGAGAGAGTTGGCAAGTCCCTCGGTTATCTTCACATCAACCATTCGCCCTATAAGTTCCGGAGACCCGGGAAAATTCACTATCCTGTTATGATCAGTCCTGCCGGCGAGCCAGGTGGAGTCATTTCGGCTCACGCCTTCCACCAGAACACGCTCGGATTTTCCGATTCTCTCCGCGTTCTTCTCAAGTGTAACCTCCCGCTGGTATCGCTGAAGACGCGCGAGCCTCCCGCTCGCGACGGCATCCTCCACCCTTTCCCCCGACCTCCAGAGTCTGTCTCCTTCAGTTCCCGGGCGCGGAGAATACTTGAACGAAAAGGAACTCTCAAAACCCACTTCCTCGACAAGACTCATCGTCCGCTCGAAATCATCATCTTCCTCGCCCGGAAATCCCACTATTATATCCGTGGATACCGCTATATCCGGCATAGCGTCTCTAAGTCTGTTCACCGAATCAACGTACCAGGCCCTGGTGTAGGTTCTGTTCATCGACTTGAGCACCTTGTCGGAACCCGACTGCACGGGCAGATGTATATGACGACACACCTTGGAAACATCGGCCATGGATCCGACCATTTTTCCCGTTATGTCTCTCGGGTAGGAAGTCGTGAATCTTATACGCTCAAGTCCCTCGATCTCTCCCACCTCTCTCAGAAGGTCCCCGAACCTGAGTTTCTCCGTCTTCCAGGAATTTACCGTCTGACCTATGAGAGTTATCTCCTTGACGCCTTTTGAGACCAGATAGAGGGCCTCGGTCATGATATCCTCGACAGTCCTGTTCGCTTCCGGACCCCTGACCCTGGGCACTATGCAGTAGGCGCACCGCTTGTTGCACCCCTGCTGTATCGAGAGAAAGGCAGTAGGCTTGCCGTCTACGTGATGGGGAAGAATGTCGAAAGGCTCCTCCACATCAAAGGATGTCTCGACAGGTCTTGTTCTTTTCTCCCTTATTTCGTCCACAATTCTTTTCAGTCCCGGGATCATTCTCGGCCCCAGAACGAAATCCAGGTGAGGCATTTTCCGGAGAAGTTCTTCTCCGTAAAGTTGCGCCACACATCCCGATATCCCCACTACAAGTTCCGGATTCTCGGCCTTGAGATGCTTGAACCGCCCGAGACTGCTGAGAGCCTTCCGGTCGGCCTTCTCCCGTATGGCGCAGGTATTTACGATCACTATGTCGGCCTGTCGAGGGTCCTCAGTCACACAGGCGCCGAGGGCGGTTCTTATCCTGTCCGAGTCGTACCCGTTCATCTGACAGCCGTAGGTTTCAAGATAGAGAACATTGTTGTCTTTCATGGGTCTCCGGAATCTTAACGCATGAGGATGCAACTATCAAGAACAGGCGAAACACGATGCCTTGCGCTGTCCAAGAGGTGTATACATATCAAAAAGGGTTGGGAAAGAGTAGTTTTTCAGTCACGCTCATCCGACCCCGGCCAGTAGTCTGCATTGCCCCAGCTGTGCTGGTGTTCAACCTCCCCGAATGTCGGACGCAACGTGACCCTGCGCAGGTCAATCTCATTGTCCTGAAACGACTGTCTGTCCATGATCTACACCATACCACATCACGAACTGAATTATCAGTCATAAAAATCTGCCCACAACTGAAAAGTCCTGGGTCGCATCCCGTCGAAACATTGCTTCGTAATACCCCGCCTTATACCGCTCTACCGGTAATGCACATTCCAACTCCTGACAACATGCTTCCACCATATGAACTTCTGTCCGACGCACTTAAGTTCTTTGCTCCTCGTACAGAGACTTTCAATCTACCGAAACGCATGCTGACCGAGTCGACAGGCAATCAATGCCGGCGGTGCCATCATCCGATGAACGAACATCCACATGGATAGGCATGCTACTGTGGCCTAAAAAAATTATCAGTCCTTGACATGCTTAGGGGGGGGGTACATTAGTACAAATTGTCTCAGTGACTACATTTTGATCGTACGGTTACTTTTCCTCAAAATTTTCTAAGGAGGCCATTAGTTGGTTGAAGAAAATTGTTTACAACAAAATACGAGAAATATGGTATAAGCTGATGGAACCGAATTACGATGGGTCTGAGGAGAGTGGACATGAGGAACAACTTATTCAGAGATTTTCTCTGGGTAAAATTGTTGTCCTCAGCATCCTCTGCACACTTGTTGTTGCTGTTGTTCTTCTCTCATTCGGTTCTGGGAATTCGGATACTTCTCAGGACGGAGATTTTCCTTGGGTTTTGGTCATCGGACTTGTAGTTGTTACATCAATAAGTCTGGTGATTTCTTTTTGGACCTATTATGTCCGGTCGATCTACATCAAGGACGGACCTGCTCTGGTCCCGGAAAAATGGGGAGCAATCATCGGAGAATTGATAAAATCCTCCCAAACATCCGATACTCGGTTCCAAAAGATATTGGGAAAGGTTCAGAAATCATCAGAAGAACAATCCAAGAAGTCGAATGATCTGCTTGAGAGTTTTCTTACTCTGCAGAATGCTCTCAATAGCAAGGATGATGAAATTGCGCGGCTTAAAAAAGGGTATGACGCCAAAATTTTCAAAAGGTTTTTGATGCGGTTCATCCGGGTGGACCGGTCTCTCGGAGAAATGCAGGAAGAATCCGAAAATGAAAAGGAATCGAAAAACTACAAGTATCTCTCCCGTATTATGCAGGATGCTCTGGAGGAGTGCGGAGTGGAGCGGTTCACTCCTGAAATCGGTTCCGACTACAGAGACGAGGGCCCTCAGATAGCGGACGACCCGACTGTTTTACCCGCCGACGATGAATCGCAGGACTTCAAAATAGCTGTAGTTGAATCCGTCGGATACATCTTGGAAGGAGAAGGAGATGTGGAGGTTGTTGTTCCATCGAAAGTCTCGATCTTTCGGTTCAACTATGGGAACGAGGAGGAATAGATGTCGAATTATGTGGGCATAGATCTTGGAACCACTTTCTCGGCCGCCGCCTATATCGACGAAAGCGGGCGGCCTAAAATCATCAACAATGATCGTGACGAGAACATTACTCCGTCGTGTGTCGCCGGAATCAAGGGTGAAATCGTTGTCGGTGAGCGGGCGAGAAGGCAATGGGCGAACGATGAGGCGAATGCCGCGGCAAGGTTCAAGAGAGACATGGGTACATCCGCAACTCATAAAATAGGAGATAAGGAGTTCACCCCGACTGAATTGAGTGCCGAGGTATTGAAAAAGATCAAAAGCGATGTGGAAGCGAAGATCGGTCCTATAGATGAAGCCGTCATAACCATCCCGGCGAACTTCTCTCATGAGGCTCGGGAGGCGACCATGGAAGCGGGCCGCATGGCCGGACTTAATGTGAAATACATCATCAACGAACCGACTGCGGCCGCTCTCTATTATGCTTTTCAATCTAGTAGTGAATTAAAAGGAACATACGTTGTTTTCGACCTCGGCGGCGGGACCTTTGATGTTTCGGTCATCAGAGTTAAAGGCCAGGATGTTGAAGTGCTCGCCTCGAACGGCCTGCATAAACTCGGCGGAGACGACTTCGACCGATGTCTCTGGGACCTGATTGCAGGAAAATATAAAGAGGAAACAGGGTCTGACCTCTTGAAGGAAGACTTTCCGATAAATGATGCTGAAGAAGAAAAGAAATCCCTGTCGGGAAGAAAACGGACGACTGCTGAAATTGAGAGAGAACTGATAGATGTGACCCGACTGGAGTTCGAGGAAGGCATCTCGAGTCTGATGGCTCAGATTGAGATGATGTGCGAGACAACGCTTGATGAGGCCGATATAACGCCTGAGGAGATAACTTCCGTATTTTTGGCGGGAGGCAGCACAAGAATTCCCTGTGTTGTTGAATGCGCGGAGAAGGTCTTCAAGCAGGACCCTGTTTCGACGGTGAATGTGGACGAGGTTGTCGCGCTCGGGGCCAGTTTATATGCGGCATATAAAGCATATAAAAGTGACGGTTCCAACCTCTCGGAAATTCAGAGGAGGTCCGTTTCAAAACTTAATGTGTCTGAAGTAACGAACGAATACTTCGGAACAATTTGTGTAGTAGTCTCGGAATCCAAGGGAGAAGAAGAGGTCAACTCAATCATAATTGAAAAAGGACAACCTATTCCATGCTCAGCCACGGGGAATTATGCTACACTCTATGATGGACAGGAAATTGTTAGTTTCCGTGTTACGGAGTCGAAAAGTCCGGAGACGAACCCTAAATTTGTCAAAATTATTCGTGAATATGAACTTGAAGTACCTCCGAACAGACCTGCCGGTCAGGAGTTAGTTGTGAGATATTCTTACGATGAGAATCAGATAATTCACGCATCATTTAGGGATATTAAATCCGGCAAAGAGGGCAGAATCTCTATTTCTAGAGCATCTAAAAACACTTGATCTGAGATTGACTGATTTGTGCTGGATTAGATGGGATTCCAGTCTTCATCTTGAGGACTATCTTGGATTCAACTCTGTCTATCGTGGAAGTAATCTTAACGACAATATTTGCACTCATAGCTCTCTGGGTTTATAAGGACGCAAAAAAAAGGGGTAGGACCACAAAGATGGCATCATTGTGGTTTATAGGAGTTTTTCTGCTACTCATACTCTTTCTTCCTTTGTGGTTTATATTAAGATCAAGAAAGGGAGATAGAGAAGAATCTAAGGGAGATAGAGAAGAATCTCTAATTATCTCTCTCAAGATTGGTGTAGCAGTCGCGGTGGCGGATGGCACTCTGCATTATGCAGAAGAAGAGATTATTAAAAATTGGATTATTAAAAAAGCGTCAGAATATGACGATGGCGTCCAGAAGGAAATTAAGGGTGTCCTCAACAATGCTGTTAAGGATGGAGTTGTAGAGGCAGCGAAGGGGAATCTGTCCTTGTCAGTTCTTGTTGATCATCTGTCTGAGATTGGTGATGAGAAAACCAAGTATGAAACAGTCGAACTTTGTCTAAATGTCATGGCAGCTGATAAAGTTGCAGACCCACAAGAAATGTCAATAATACGTGGTGTTGCAGAGAGCCTTAGTCTTGATATGGAAGAAGTCGAAAATATGAGGGAGAAGGTAACCCTCAATTTGTCAACTGAGTTGACATCCGATGAAGGACTGGAGTTATTGGTGGGAATTAAGTCTTCGTGGTCCGATGAACAAAAACGCAGACATCTCAGGTCAGAATTCCAGAAATGGAACAACAGAATTATCTCATTGCCTGAAGGTGAAGATAGAAAGGCGGCGCAGAACATGCTCGACAATATTGCAACACTAAGAAAGAAGTATGATTAATCTTACAACCAGTGGTACTTCCGACACCGAAAGCGGTCCCGGTATAAACCTCATTTTTCCATCTTGCCATCGGTTCATTTGTTTTTTATTTAAAAATGTTCCGGGTAAGTTGGTGCATCTACCGCGGCGATATGCAAACAGGTGCTCTGAGCAGGTCGCCATCCTCTGATCACTGACGGACAGTTTTTGTAAAACCATGTTAACCAAGCAAGCAATACAAAGCCCTCCGGTATAGTTGGAACTTGTAATGCCAGAATTTCAGGGAATCCCCATACAAATATATGCGGTGAAATTCGACTAGCCTTATTAATCACGGACGCAAGCCAGTCATCATAATCCGCTTTTTCTCCACCGACACCCTTGTTGTACCAAGGATCAAGAACCACAGCATCTACATTCCCGGATACAGACAATGTATCAAGAACATCAGAGGGGGGAAGAATTTTCACATAGGAACCTGTTTGAAAATCAGGGTCTGAATTTAGTTCTTCTTGGAACAATTTCATAACCGCGCTCTGAAAAAAACCGATGCCTTGATGTAGAACACTTCGATGTTGATATATTTTTTGCAATATATTACAATATTCAAAGGTGATGATCCATAAAAACTATTTTCCGACTTTCCGTTTTTCTGCACCGGCATATCGGAACTTGGACGCGAAATCTTCTGGATAAGGGAATAATTATGACAAACAATCAGTCGGATTTTCAATCAGGAGACCCTTCGCGCGAGAAGGGTCTTTTCGGTTGGTTCGGCGACATCAACTCCGAGCAGTGGAAATCTTTTATAGCGGCGTTTCTGGGATGGACTCTCGACGCCATGGACCTGCTGCTTTTCGCCTTTGCGGTCGGAAGTATCGCGGAGGTTTTCAACCTTTCTCCCGAAAAAATTGGGGCGCTTTTCTCCGTGACTCTTTTCGCTTCCGCCTTCGGGGGAGCGTTGTTCGGCGTAGTTTCGGATTATCTGGGAAGGGTAAGGGCACTTACATATACAATTCTTCTCTATTCCTTTTTCACAGGACTCAGCGCATTTTCACCCAACGTGATCTTTTTTCTGGTGTGCAGAGTGTTCCTCGGCCTGGGAATGGGGGGAGAGTGGGCCTCGGGAGAAGTTCTGGTCGCCGAATCATGGCCCAGGCAGCACAGAGGAAAGGTGATCGGAATGGTCCAGAGCGGATGGGCCATCGGATACATCCTGGCCGCGCTTCTCGCCACCGCCATACTTCCCTACTTCGAAGTTGACCTAGGTTGGAGAATACTCTTCCTTATGGGCGTGACCCCGGCATTTCTCGTTCTGTATATAAGGCGCAATCTTTCGGAACCCGCTATATGGCGGAAGACCTCCCTGATGAGAAAGGAGAAAAAGCTTGAAGGGGGACAGGACTTCACCATGTTTCAGATATTCAGGTACGGACTTCTGCGTTATACGCTCTTATCCATGCTGCTTACAAGTTTATGCATGATCGCCTACTGGGGACTTATGTTCTGGGTTCCGCAGTTTCTCTCAAGACCTCTCTCGGAAGGAGGGGTGGGACTCGGAACCAAAGGATTCATCTGGATAATACCGCTCAACATAGGCGCGTTTCTCGGGTGTCTGACTTTCGGCTGGATAAGCGACAGACTGGGAAGACGCCCGGTCTTTATAAGTTATCTTCTGGCGATGGCCGTCCTGGTCTACTTCTTCGGACAATCCAAATCTCTGGCGCAGGTTCTTCTCCTGGGTCCGCTTGTAGGATTTTTCGGAACGGGGTTTTACTCGGGATTCGGAGCGATATTCTCCGAGATGTTTCCGACCAGAGCGCGAGGCGCGGCGATGGGCTTGTGCTACAACTTCGGACGGGGAGTATCCGCGATAGCTCCGCCTCTTGTCGGCTTTGTGGCCGGAATGAAAGGTTACGGTACAGCTCTGATAACCGTATCAGTCTTCGCTGTGGCGGCTGCCCTCGTAGTTCTGACGCTTCCTGAAACCAGAGGCAAGGAACTGGAAATTTAAAGCCCTTGCGGTTGCTCTCCGCTTGCGATGCAGGAAAAGATCTCCGAGTTCTGCGGTTCCCTTCCTTCCGCAACCGGCGTTTACATAATGAACGGGAAGGACGGCTCCCCCGTCTACATAGGCAAGGCGAAGAATCTGCGCTCCCGCGTGATGTCCTACTTTCAATCCGAACGGGGAGGGGATAGAGGACAGATACCCTATCTTGTCAGGGAAGTTGATTCCGTTGATTACCTGGTGACCGAAAACGAGAGCGAAGCGCTTTTCCTTGAAAACTCTCTGGTAAAACGCCATAAACCAAAATACAACATAAGGCTTAAGGATGATAAAACCTTCTCTTCACTTCGCCTCTCCGTCAAAGATAAGTTTCCCAGGCTTTCCCGCACGAAAAAAGTACGTGATGACGGGGCGGTTTATTTCGGTCCATTCGCCTCGGGGAAATTTCTCAAACGCACGGTGAACCTTGTCCACAGGCTTTTTCCGCTCAGGGACTGCACTCGAAGCAAATTCGAAAGACACAGGACCAGACCCTGCCTGAACTACTTCATGAAACTATGTTCGGGCCCCTGCGCGGGTAAGATTTCGGAAGAGGAATATCGACATCTGGCACTTCAGGCAACCTCTTTTCTTCAAGGAGACAAGAAAAAGCTTGTCAGAATGATAAGGGAGATGATGGAAGAAGCTGTGGAGGAAGGAAGGTATGAAAACGCGGCTTACTACCGTGATCAACTCATAAGCCTAAAGGAAAACGCGGAGATCGACAGGTTCTCTTCTTATAAATTTGAAGACACCGATGTAGTGGGCTTTCACAGGGACTCCGAACACTACGAGTTTATGGTGCTGCTCTCAAGAGGAGGATCCGTGGTCGACAAGGTTAATTTCTCGGTAAAAAGCGTGCACGACGAAACCGAGACTCTCAGGGAGTTCATCGGCAGATTTTATTTCTCAGACCATTATGTCCCCGCAAGAATTCTGCTACCTTTCGAGATAAGAGACCGCGGGGGATACAGCCAGTGGCTTACGGAGAAAAGAGGAAAGAGGGTTTATCTCGAAACCCCGACACGCGGGCAGAAAAAAGAACTTGTAAATCTTGCGGCAAAAAACGCAAAGGAGAGTTTTTTCAGAAAAGCGGATGAAAAGACAAAACACAGTTCACTTCTGCACAGTATAAGGAAGTCGACCGGGATAACCAGAACTCCTTACACTATAGAGTGCTTCGACATATCCAATATTCAAGGAACTCAGATAGTCGCATCTCTGGTAAGATTCCGAAATGCAAAACCCGAAAGAGACAGATACAGAAGGTACAGAATCACCTCCGTATCCGGCCGCAACGACGATTTTCGATCCATGTATGAAGTGGTTTACAGAAGATCTCTGCGAGCAGAGCAAAGCGACTGGGAACTTCCCGATCTGATATTAATAGACGGAGGCAAGGGACAACTCAGCGCCGCATTTAAGGCTCTTTGCGACTGCGGAATTGAAAATGAAGTTGATGTCGCCTCAATAGCGAAGACCCCGGGACGGTCTGGAATTGACAGGATTTATGTGCGTGGAAGATCCGAACCTTGTGATTTTTCCAGCAACAAAAAGGGAATCTATTTCCTGATGAGGGTGAGGGATGAAGCTCACCGCTTCGCAATCAGTTATCACAGAGGACTGAGGAAGGACAATGCTTTCGCTTCGCGTATAGACGGCGTACCGGGTATAGGGAAAAAAAGAAAACTTCTGCTCCTTGAGCGCTTCGGAAGCATAGAAAAGATAAAGGATGCTACGGTTGAGGAACTCTCCTCGGTAAAAAGCATGACCAAGAAAGCCGCGGAGAATGTGAAAGAGCACCTCAAATGACCCGATACGGTATAAACAATCGAAGACCATCTCTCCGCAAGACTCGGAATTTTACATGTTTCGCAACGGAACGAAGTGTCATACCTCGGAGTTGAATGGGTGCAATGCCTGTCATTCAAGGTCAGACGGCTTAAATTCAATCTTCAGTTCGGGAAATTTTCCTTTTATGTTTTTCACAGCAGGAATTGCATCCGTGCCCCACTGATTAGACAGCACATACGTAGTCTTGCCTTCACCCGTATAGAAGAGCTCGCCTTCTTTACAAAAAAACCGATCACATAATCTTACCTTCCCCCCGGCATCATCATCTTCAAATCTTTCCTCAACCTGTCCGGCATCTAACTTCCCCTTGAAAATCCGGAATTTACTAGGGGAGATAACTTTTCCGACTCGCTCCGGGTCTACGCCTCTTTTGATTATCTCCGAAATAAGACGCCATACCATTTTACGCTTGTTCAGGTTCGTGCCCATGGATTTGCCGTCTATAATCAAATCATACTTGGTAAGGTCTCTGGCGCTTTCTCTCGACTTCCGTTCCGCGTATTTTTTCTGCCGAACACGAATCTGATACTCTTCTGTTCCAGGGAGAGGAATAATGGCTTGAATGTCCAATAATACCTGTCCTTCGCTTTCGTAGGGGATCATACGGAGACACTGAATGTCCAATCCTTGTTCGTTCAGCCACAGGACCGATGTTGTCAGCTCCTTGGAAAATCCGGCGGACACGAGGATAATTCTGGTTCTCTGACCGAAGTTCACATCATCGGATTCTTCCCAACCCAAAAATTCCAGCAGGTCGCTTTTTGCATCTCTTTTATCATCAAACCCATTATCCACCAGATATTGATCATAAATCCTTACCAGATCGTCGAAAGTTATAGTGGAAGTCATTGCGGCGTAGCGAATCGCTTGGAGTTCCGCATGTCCGCCATCTTCGGTGGATTTCAATTCAAAAACGACGAAATTAGCACTTTTGTCAACACCCAGAAGATCAATACGTAATCGGCTGTCTGTCCAGCCGCAAAACTCTTCAGCAACTATCAATATGCCCGGGGACAGGATTTCCGGGTTGGACTTAAACAGAGGTTGCAGGTCTTTTCTTTCCCTTATTTTCTGCTGCCTGAAATTGGAGAATATCGGGGTTAGCTTTTTGTCGTCAAGTTTATAAAGCGCCATAAATCATCCCTCCTGACCTTCTCTGTCGAACTTTATATTTTCAGACTCGAAGTCTTGCAGAATTGAAAGATTGTCGGAGTAGTGTAACTTCCTTGGCAGCTTCATTCCACTGAATTCGACTTCCGTCATTTCATTTTCCGAACATGACCGTCATATTTGAGTACGCAGCGATGGGCTTCTTGAATTTTCAGGACACAAAACCGCTGTGCGTGGATTTCTTCAGGCACGCCAATAAAACCACCGGTTTATACTGTCGAAACCTGTCATCAGGTCAACCAGTGAATTCAGTCTCACATTCCCCGAATGCTTCTCAGCCGCTCCGTAAATGGATACGGCTAACCCGCTAAACAGAACTCAAGCACGGCTTTCCCCGCATGAAGTTTATTTTCTGCCTGGGTAAACGCGATGCATGAAGGATCATTCATCACTTCATCTGTTATCTCCTGCCCCCTGTGCGCTGGAAGACAGTGCATCACAACAGGGCTCTTGCGGCTGGATGCGAGAATAGAGGCGTTCACCTGAAAAGGCATGAAGATGTCCGTTACTTTTTCCTCTTCACCCATACTCACCCAAACATCGGTGTAAATCACATCCGCATTCCCCACCGCTTCTGCAGGGTCGTTGGTAATGTGTATTTCGGAATTTCCGCGCTCGAGAGACCGGCGAAGAATTTCGGAGTCGGGCTCATAACCACAGGGTACGGCGATTGAAAGGTCAAACCCCATTATCGAAGAGGCGATCATAAAAGAGTTCGCGATATTGTTTCCGTCTCCCAGAAAAGCAAGTTTGAAATTTTCCGGATCTATTCCCTGTTCGGAAACAGAAAAAATATCCGAGATTATCTGTGTCGGATGCTCAAGATCGGTAAGGGCGTTTATAACCGGAACGGTTGAGTTCTCCGCAAACTCAACCACCTTCTCCTGTCCGTATGTCCTTATGATTATTCCGTCAAGATAGGACGATATGACCCTGGCGGTGTCCGCCGTAGTCTCTCCTCTTCCGAGTTGAGTGTCGGCAGGGTTCATGTAAACGGCATGCGCGCCCAGGTCGGAAAGACCGACTTCGAAAGAGAGTCTGGTTCTGGTAGACTGCTTTTCAAAAAGAAGACCGACTGATTTCCCTGCAAGGGATTGATGGTTCTCACCCTGTTTTTTCAGTTTCTTGAGTTCTGCGGCGCGACTTATCATCCATGTGATGTCGCTTTTTTCAAGTTCTGCGGCCGAAAGAAGATTCCTTCCCATCGGAAATGACCTCGTCAATTGATTCGTTTATAACGGTAACGGCAAATTCAATTTCCTGCTCGCTCGTATTGAGCGGAGGCAGGATTCGGAATACTGTCCCCACGGTGAGAATAACCAGAAGTCCCCTTCTGAGAGAAACGGAAAAACAACGACCGGCGAAATTCTCATCCTTAAATTCAAGACCGAGCATAAGCCCCGCTCCCCTGACTTCTCTTACATATTCAGGGTATCTGTGCATTATCATCTCAAGTTTTTCGAGAAAAAAGTTTCCGAGCTTCTCCGCCCTCTTTACAAGCCCTTCTCCGAGAATCGTTTTTATCACGGCGCAGGCGGCAGCGCAGGCAAGAGGATTTCCGCCGAAAGTGCTTCCATGAATCCCGGGAATGAAATGGGCTGCGACATCCTCCCGGGCAAGAACAGCTCCGCACGGCACTCCTCCGCCGAGGGACTTGGCTACGGCCATTATGTCCGGCTCCACTTCTTCATGCTCACACGCAAAAAACCTCCCCGTTCTTCCTATTCCGGTCTGTATCTCGTCAAGCACAAGCAGAACACCGTTTTCCGTACAGATATCCCTCACTCTGCCGAGGTATCCCTCAGGAGGTACCACAACGCCGTTTTCTCCCTGTACGGGCTCAAGAATCACGGCGCAAGGTTCAGTCTCGACCACAAGCCGGGAAATTGCGTCCGCGTCCGCATAAGGTGCGAAATGAAAACCCTGCACAAGCGGGGAAAAACCTTCTTTGTATTTTTCCGATCCCGTGGCGCTGAGCGCTCCCAGAGTCCTTCCGTGAAACGCCCCCAAGGTTGATATGACGGCGTATTTTCCGCCATGCGCCGAACCCCACTTCCTCGCAAGCTTTATGGAACCTTCAACAGCCTCGGTTCCGCTGTTGCAGAAAAACACCCTGTCGGCAAAGGAATTTGAAACCAGCAACTGCGCAAGAGCATACTGATTTTCTATGTTGAAAAGATTCGAAGTGTGAAGCAGCGTGCCGGACTGAGATCTTATCGCTTCGGTAACCTCGGGATGACAGTGGCCCAGCGCGGTTACGGCTATTCCTGTCGTATAGTCGAGATATTTTCTGCCTTCGCCGTCCCAGAGCCAGGACCCCTTCCCTCTTTTCATCGTAAGGGGGATCCGGCCGTAGGTATTCATCAGGGGATTCGGCTTCGCGCTCTCCGCCTCAGAAAACATCACAATGTTATTTCCGTTCCGATTCCGGAATTGGTCAGAAGCTCAAGTATCAAAGCTCTTTTTATTTTTCCGTTTATTATGTGCACCTTACCGACCCCTTCCTGAAGCGCATTAACGGCGCATACAACCTTGGGAATCATCCCCGTGCTTATAGTTTCGTTTCTGACAAGGTTCTCTATCTCTTTTTTCGTTATAGACGATATAAGTTCACCCTCATCATCAAGAATTCCCTTAACGTTTGTCAGAAATATGAGTTTCGCGGCGCCGAGCGCTCCCGCGATCATACCCGCTACATGATCGGCGTTTATGTTATATGTGGTCCCGTCGCTTCCGGTACCTATGGGTGCTATTACAGGAATCACCTCATGTGTTTCAAGCACTCTGATTATGTCCGGGTTTATTTTCACTACCTCCCCAACGTATCCTAAATCGGAGTTCGGGGGAATGTCCACTTCGTGCTCGGAAGCAAACTTGTCCACATCAAGTTTTCTCGCTTTTATAAGCCTCGCCTCTTTGCCCGAAAGCCCTACCGCGGCTATTTCATGATCATTTATGGATGATACGATCTGCTGGTTTATCTTTCCGACAAGCACCATTTCCACCACCCGCATAATTTTCTCGTCAGTAACTCGCAGTCCTGCGACGAAATCCGATTTGATCCCCAGTCCGTCCAGATGTTCCTGTATCTGCATGCCCCCTCCGTGCACGACCACGGGTTTTATCCCCACGTATTTCATAAGCACCACATCCTGCGTGAAATTCAATAGGTCCTCCGTACCTATACTCCCTCCGTATTTGACCACAACGGTTTTCCCGCGGAATTTTTTTATGTAGGGAAGCGCCTCGACGAGGGTTTGAGCCCTGATTCCCACATCCAGCATGAAATACTCCTTTTCGGAAAAATAAAGGAGTATTATGATAACAATCCGGGTTGTTATTACAAACTCCGCGTACACGACAGCCGCGTTATCCGTGCTCTTTGTTCTTTTGTACTTATAACAGTAGAATATTTTCGATACTCACATTGAAACAGGATTGGTGAGCCGCTATCTCTCTTCAAAAAAGCAACAATGTATTTGAACAGGTTGACGACGGGCTTACCAAACTTGCGAGCCTCAGGTCGAAACTCCGTTCTATCGAAAGCGACATCCTTCCATCCCTCAGGCTGTTTGAATCGTTCATTGAAACGGAGAAGTTCTTCAAAGCAATCCGAAGAAAACCTATAGTAGGTTTTTTCGGTAACCGCGGATCAGGAAAATCTTTTCTTATAAACACGATTATCGATAAAGAGCTACCGCTTCCTGAAAGGATCGTAAACCCAACGGTTCTGATAGGACATATAGAAGACCGTCCGTCCTCGATTTCTTCAAAGACCGTGTTTTTCGGAAAGAATTTCGACCCGAAAATGATAGACGACGAAAACCATGTTGAAAAAAACCTCATCTGGCAGGGAGACCTCGATGCAGTCGACTCTCTAGATTCCAAATATGTCTCCTCAGCGCATTTTGTCGTGATTTTCATGCGAACCGACATTACGCGCCGCGCATGGCTTATGGAGGCTCCATCTACATCGGAAGGCGCGCTCAGGTCTGTTGAGTTTGCGGATGGAGCGGTCCTGCTTTCTCAATGCCCCCATTCTTTACAGCAAGAAGATCTGTGCCTGTTTGAAAATATTCTGCGCAGATGCCCTCCGTCCGACCCGCAGAGACCTCTGGACCATATTCTTTTAATACGATCATGTTGCTCCAACTGCAGAACCGAAGAAGCGGATGAAGTCTCCGGACGGATCGCGGAAAACGGCAGCGAGCAGTTAAGCAAACTTGCGTTTGAATTTCTCCAGGAGAATAAATACATAGAATCCATCCCGAGAAAAGAAGAATTGACTGCAAGGATACAGCCTTTCTCACGCGAAGACAGTCATCTCAGAGAACAGACTCTGGCTAGAATCCATAACCTCGCCGGATATCTTCTGGAAATCAGAAAAGAACTGGCAGAAAACTGTGTTGAACATGGTTTTAACCGGTTGAACAGAGTTCTGGATATAAATATTCAGATATCGGGAGCGCTTTTGTATTCTGAAGAAACAAACAGGCATAGAATCAGTGAAACGGACCATCATATCGATCGATTCCGAAAAGAATCAGAGCATATAATGACCCGGTTTGCAGAGTTCATAAAATACTGCTCGGCAAAAAAGTCCTTTGAATTGAGATCCATAGACAGTTACTACGAAACAATAACCTCCGAGGACTCTCTCACCGCTTTTATCGAATACAGTTTCGAAACCGAAGAACAAGCACGCCGGGAAATCGGTAATTATATCGGCCAACTTATCGCATCAAAACTTGAAAGTACTCTGAAAAAAAGTTCCGAAGCGATATCTGAAGGCATAGAAAAGCTGATCTTGCAGTGGCAGAAAGCCCTGCCGTCAGTATCAAAGCTGCAATTCTCCGTGAAGGAGGATAGGGACTGTTATGAGGTGTTGTCCTTCGATCCGGAAACAGCCTTCACGACCGGACAGAAAAAACTTGATGCGGCGGGAGTGAGAACGTTTTCCAAAACATCATCACCGACAGCCGGCAAAGAGAGTCCGTCTCTTGCGAATGCCAACGGATACCTTCTGCCATTGGATCCACCAGGTAGTTCCGACAGAGACTTTTCTCCGGTTGACGCTCTGGGAAGACCTATAACAACCGGGATCGACATAGCATCCGTGCTGAGACGGTCCGAATACAAATCGGACGGCGGGCCGTGGCAGAGGAGTCTTGCAAAAGAAGTGTCGAGACTGCTGAACGCCGACAGTTCCATCAAGGAGAACGGAGTCAGGAAAACGATAGGAGATTTCTGGGATACCGCAAATCTTGCAGTGCAGAAAGGACTGGAAGAAATGCGCAGACAGAGCAACGCCCATATAGAACTGCTGACAAAAGATATGGCGAGAGATTATAAAGAATCAGAACTTGACGACTACCGTTGGACCGCATTGAAAATCGCCGACTCTCTGAGCCAAATCAAGCCTCCCAGGTACATCAAGTCGCTGTTTCTCACCTTCGCCGTCTTCCTATCACTCACCTTAGGCACTTTTGTCATATATTTTCTGCTCAGCACCCCTGTAAAACAAGGATTCATCGTTCCGTAGCACCCGGCCGAAAAACCATCACGCATCCTTACTTACGTTAACCGAGAACTCAAGGCGCGGTGCGGCTCCGTCCGCATAGAAACTGCCCGACACGGGAGAAACCAGTTCATGTTCCGTTCCTGCCGCAAGCCCGACATGGCGGTCCGCGACCGCAAGACCGGCGGTCGGATCATAACCCCTCCAGCCGCCCCCGGGAACATAGACCTCGGCCCAGGCGTGGAGATTGTGCGGAGAGTCCCGGTCTTCGTTAAGCGCGTAACCGCTTACGTATCTGCAGGCAAGACCCGTTGATCTGCAGACGTTCACGAACAATGCGACAAGGTCTCTGCATGACCCTCTTTTCTCTTTAAGGGTCCTTTTCACTGACCAGGGGGCTCCGTTCTCCCTGATTATGTGAAGAAATTCCCCACGTATGCATTCACAGAGCGCAAGCAGGAAATCAAGGGTTTTTGCGCCCGTTTCGGCGAGCACGGACTCTCTGAGTTCTGAAACTTCCCTGCAGGTCTTCGGACTTACCTCCAGATAGGGAACTAATGCGGATACCAGAATGTCAGGATACTTCATCGGAAGATCAAGGAACCTTACATCGGAGATTATGAAATCAAAGGGGTTGTTTCTGAGAGTTTCCACCACGCATCGGGTCTGCATGACCAGACGCTCATGTTCTCCTGAAAACCACAGAGTTGTCGTGGTATTTCCGTCAAGGTCGGAGTTCAAGCTTCTTCCGGTCTCCTCGGGGTCCGTCTTCAGAGAGAAAAAACGGGTTTTCTGCGTACAGTCGTTCTTCGGATGCAGTCTTATGATATGCGGAGTCAGCACGACTTTTTTTCCATAAGAATAGACGGTGCTGTGATCTATCCTAAGGAGCATTTCGAGGTTTTCCGCCGAGAACCTCTTCCACCCATTCGGCCGGCATGTCTTCAACCGACTTGCGGAGCCTTTCCTGCCACCACTGCGATATGCTGGAGAGTTCTTCTTCGTTAAAAACGTACTGCTCTATTCCATATGAACCATCTCTGCAGATAACTATATCTACGGGAAAATCCACATCTATCGCATTTATTCTGCTTGAGTCAAACGCCAGATATGCTATACGCAGTGCGGTTTCAAGACCAGTATCGTAATTAAGGGTTCTTTTTATGATCGGTTTTCCGTATTTCGACTCTCCTATGATAACGTAGGGAGATCTGGTCCCCACGTTTATCCAGTTGCCTTGCGGGTAGACGAGAAAAAGCTGCGGCTCGGAGTCGTGCTCGAACTGCCCTCCTATTATTGAATACACGTTGAAAGTAAGTCCTGACTCTTCAAGCGCTTCGCCGTCTTCTTTTTTTACCCTGCGGAGTTGTTGGGAGAAAAGATTCACTGCCTTGTAGAGACAATCAATCTGCTCATCCGTGTGCGCAAGCGCCTCATCAAGATAAGTGATGGTCTTGTCCCTTGCGGAACGAAGTCCCGAGGTCATGAGAAAAAAGGAATTCTTGCCTACAGAGTGCAGGGTGACCTTCTTTGCCCGTATCGCTTCGTTCCCGGTTATTATGAGGGTATCGGCAAGACCTATAATTCCCTCTTTGAGTCTCATTCCCACGCAGAAAGTCATCAGTTGGTTTCTCCTCAGACAGAATCAAAATCCCTGACAGAGCCGTTTTGCAATGTGCAGCTGAAGTAATCGTTATGTATCTGATTCCCGACTTCGTTCATACAGGATTGGAAAGAATCCAAGTATTCGTGCATTCCGTAATTTATTATCTCCTTCACGCTTGTAAAGCGGAGGTCTGAGAATATTTTGCCCAGTTTCTTTTCGCTTTCGTTATTGTAGGAGCCGGTGGGACTGCCGGAGACGGAGTGAAGAGACTCATCCGCCCTCTCGATACAGTAGCTTATGGAACGGGGGAAATAATTATCAAGAATAAGAAAATCAAGCACTTTATCAACTGAAATTTTTTGATACTTCACCTTGTAGGTCTCAAGCGCGCTTGCGGACTTGAGAAGCGCTATCCACTGCATGTTGTCTATGGAAGACCCTATCATGTCAACTTTGGGAAGCAACGTGTAATACTTCACGTCAAGAATTCTCGACGTGTTGTCCGCCCTTTCCATCTGTTTTCCCAACTCGGAGAAATGCCACCCCTCTCCGTGGGATACGCTTATATAAGTGGAACCGTGAAAAAGCAGACTCTGAACCTTGGCGACCTCGCAGAACCTGGACGGATTATCAAGAAGTTTTTCCATGGCGTCGGGACTGTTGAGCCGATGGTAGAAACGGTTCAGCAGAAGCCACATTTCCGAAGAGATCGCTTCTCTTACTGATCTCGCGTTCTCGCGAGCCCTGTTCACGCAGGACAGTATGGAGTTGGGGTTGTCGGGATCAAGTACCATGAAGTGAAGAACTTTATCCCGTGTGACCTCTTCGTGAGTAGACCTGAAACGGCCCATCTCTCCGGTAACGCTGATTATCGGGTCCCACTCCTGCTCCAAGGAGTTGTGAGTGTCGATAGCGAGACTCAGATTCACGCTTATGAGCCTTGCGGTATTCCCCGCACGCTCCGCATAACGGCTCATCCAGTAGATTGATTCTGCGACGCGACTTAGGATTTCCTTCCCCCTGAATTTTTTCCGTCACGCGGAGGTGAGAGAACCCAAGTGTCCTTGCTTCCTCCACCCTGAGATGAATTGACTATCATCGAACCCTTGCGAAGAGCGACCCTGGTCAGCCCTCCCGGCAGAACATATATGTCCTCTCCGTAAAGGATAAAGGGCCTCAGGTCGACATGTCTTCCCTCGAAATGGTCCCCTACTATTACCGGGGCGCGGGAAAGAGACATGGTCTTCTGCGCAATATAGTTTCTGGGGTTAGCCTTTATATCAGCTTTAGCCTGTTCAAGTTCATCTTTTGTGGCCTTGGGGCCGAACACTATTCCGTACCCTCCGGATTCGTTTGCCGGTTTGACCACAAGTTTTTCTATATTCTCGAGCACGTATTTCCTCGCTTTCTCTTCCTCGCACACGTATGTGGGTACATTGGAGATTATGGGCTCTTCCCCCAAATAGTACTTTATTATCTTCTCCACATAGGCGTATATTATCTTATCATCCGCTACTCCCCCTCCCGGAGCATTCACTATCGCCACATGTCCCGCCTTGTATGCGCTGAAAAGCCCGCGCACTCCGAGCGCGGAATCAGGGCGAAACACCAGAGGATCAAGAAAATTATCGTCTATCCTTCTGTATATTACATCAACTTTTTCAAGCCCGCGGGTAGTTCTTACGTAGACAAAGTCGTCAACAACTACCAGGTCCCTGCCTTCAACAAGCTCTATCCCCATATCTTTAGCCAGAAACGAGTGCTCGAAATAGGCCGAGTTGTATATTCCCGGGGTCAGCAGAACTACTTTAGGATTTGACGTAATGTCGGAGACCAGGTGCTGCATGACATTAAGCAGGTGGATGCCGTAATCACTTACCGGCATTATGTCTGCGGAATCGAACACCTTGGGAAACGTACGCTTCAGAAGTTCTCTGTTCTCAAGAACATAGGAAACTCCGGATGGAGACCTGAGGTTGTCCTCAAGAACATAGAAATTGCCGTCCGTGTGCCTTATTATGTCCGTCCCGGTAATATGACACCAGATTTTTTTCGGTGGAGAAAAACCGACGCATTCAAGGCGAAACTCCCTACTTGAGAGAATGAGACTCTTGGGAACTACGCCGTCCCTGAGTATCTTGCGGTCGGTATAGATGTCGTCTATGAACAGATTGAGCGCATGGATTCTCTGCTTGAGCCCCCTCTCTATCGTATCCCAGTCCTCAGAAGAAACTATTCTCGGAATTATGTCGAAGGGAAAGATATTCTCTTCTAAATTTTTTTTCTCCGAATAGAGAGTGAAGGTGACCCCCATTTCAAAAAGGTTGGCCTCGGCGGCTTTCTGCCTTTCGACAAGCCCTCCATCGGAAAGACTTTCTATTCTGTCGACAAGAAAACGGGTCCATTCATAGCATGTGCCGTCGTCCCTGAAAACCTCATCATAATAACCTTCGGTCTCGTAGTTATTAAAATTCATACGCGCCATAAATGCCTCCGGAAGACTTACTCCGTAAAGTAACTAAAAATTGTGGTTTGGCAAACAATACCCGCTGGGGTTGCTGAAGCGGTCATGTCTATTGGGCGATGATAAATATAATCCACTTTCAGATTCATGATTCAGACACGACCTGCAAGGATTCACCGTAGCGCCATCAGACAATACCTGGCCTTCCATGGAATAAATTCCCAACCTCGTACATTCTCTACACAGTCTGTCTATGCTCACCCGATCAGTGAACCCGACGATACAATATTACATCCGTGCTGATAGAAATGTCGTCGGGATTCCGGTCTGCTCAGACACCGTCTATCGGGCCTAGGGACAGGTCCGAATTGAATCGTTCAGGATGTGGACGGTACAACCCGACAAACCACGAAAAGAGGATGCGACCGCGCTTCGCAAGGAACCGGAAACGAATCCCGACCGGTTGAACCGCCAACCCTATTATTACTGAATGCAGGCACTTGCATTTGACATAAGTAGGGGGGGGGTAGAATCGGAGTCATGGTGATAAAAATTATGATGCAGGAGATATTATGCACAAGGAGGTCGAATTATGAAGTTGCGTAACTTTTTAGTGTTGTTGTTTCTGCTCGGCGGAGCGGTTTTCCTTACAGCCTGTGAAGGGGATACGGGGCCGGCAGGTCCGCCAGGTCCTGCAGGTAAAGACGGTAAAGACGGGGAAAAAGGTGATCCGGGAGCGGCAGGACCGGCAGGTAAAGACGGGGCGAAAGGCGATAAAGGCGACCCGGGCGAGGATCTGACACCGGATGCCGGTGATCCTAAGTGCGATATAAGCAATGGTCTGAATGTGCCTCAAGGTGTTCTGTCTTATGTCGCGACCCATGACGATGATGTCATCTGCGGAAATGATCTGAGGAATGAAATCTCCGCCGAAGGCGGAGACGACATCGTTTACGGAGAAGGTGGAAAGGACCATATATGGGGCGGCGACGGCGACGATACTCTGATCAGCGGACTTGGAGGTAAAAGTAAAAGCGGCGAGCAAGAGTGGCTGCGCGGTGAAGACGGAGATGATACACTTGAAATTACCGGCGACAGCATAGTCTATATATGGGGTGGCGACGGCAACGATACTCTGATAATTACAGCAAGCACGTATGACCTCGCAGCGAGGAATGCTAGTGATGCTACCCTTAGCATAGAGAGTCTTTCCGCTGTTTCATTATATCCGGGCGCCGAACAAACAACTTTGGACCTTGATTGGACAGGAGACAGTCAGGCGAATAGCATCACGGGCGCCAAAGGTGCCGACAAACTTAAAGGTGCCGGCGGAAACGACATCCTTACAGGTAACGGGGGTGCCGATATTCTTACCGGCGGTGCGGGAGCCGACACTTTCGTCATCGACTACGCGCACAGAAGCGACAAGGATACTGTTACGGACTTTACAGCAGCGCAGAATGATAAGATCCGGTTCAAAGGTTTTCCTGCAGGAGACACTGCTAGAACCTTAGCCGGCTCAGGCGGTATCATTTCCGTAGGAGGAGATAATGTCGTCGAGATACAGGTGAACAACTCGGCAGATGAGACTTTGGCGAATACAATTCGCACTACATCGACTCTGTATGAGTTTGTGGACTAAGTTGTTTTTACGCCTTAGTCTTCAGCAGGTGTCTGACAAACCCGGGTTTCAAGAAATTGCGACCCGGGTTTCCGCAGTGAAGAAATACAGAGTCCGACTCGTTGACAGTTTCAGATTCACCTACCCTACACAATTTAAACGAACCGTTTTTACGGCACCCGTTGAACTTCGAAATACAAAACTTGGGAGTTCTTACACAAGTCGAAGATTGGTCTTCGGATAGATCATACGGGTTTGATTGATTTCATTGATTGGAAGGAGCAATTGCTGTTGTTAGCCGGCCGCGGAATAAGATAACTGAAGTGTTATGGAAGGACTACGGAAATCCGTTGTTTCAGCACAAATAATGGGCATATTGAAAAACAACAAGTTCCGTGACCCGCCTGACAGCCGGCCTGAAAAATCATGTCGGGAAGTCTGATCTCAGGATGCAAACCCGACGAAACTGATCAGTCTTCCAGCATTCGGACCCTCTCTCCTGTAAGAAGGAAGATTGCCGCAACATGTACAGACATCAAGCGTCTCAACATTCAAAACACCTGATGCGACAAGTTCCATTCTGTTGAGTTCGCAAAGATCAAGAAGGTATTTGCCGCCGCCTTTTTGAAAAAGCCACCTGTCTTTTCGGCCATATCCGCAAAGAAAACGAGAAACCACCTCTTCCGTCACCTCATAACAACACTTTCCTATCGCAGGGCCTATTGCGGCTACCGCATCCCGCGGATTCAGTCGATACTCTCTGCAGGCGGCATCAATGCAGTTTTTTACCACCCGCCGGGAAGTTCCTCGCCATCCGGCATGGATCGCGCAGACGCATCCGGAGTTCGGAAAACACACAAGAACGGGAACGCAGTCAGCCGTGACCACCGCTACCGCCCTGCCGGCCTTACGGGAAACAATGGAATCAGCCTGCACGGTTTTTCGGTCCGTATGCCCATCTGCGAAAAAAACGGTGTTTCCGTGAACCTGTCTTACCATAACAACGGTTTGAAGTTTATTCGAGGAAGCGATTTCCTCAGTATTCGGGCCCGCAGGGTCATAAACAAAACCGTGAACCAGCCCCCGACACTTGCTGAGCAGTTCAGATTGGAAAGCCCTCATCCGTTTTTCCCTTCCAGAAAAGAAATCACGGATTTCATATCGTCCGGGATGCCCGCCGAAAATTCAAGCCGCCGACCTGTTCTCGGATGGGCGAACCCCAAGGTCTTCGCATGGAGAGCGTGGCGTTTTATAAGCGGACCGACAATCCCGAAGTTCCGCAGGCGGCTTTTTCTGCCTCCGTAAACCCTATCGGCAAGAACAGGAAATCCGTTTTCTGAAAAATGAACTCTTATCTGGTGAGTTCTCCCGGTTTTGGGAAAAGCCCTGACAAGGGTCGCGGCGCGGAATCTGGTGACCACCTCCCATCGGGTCTCGGCATCCCTCCCGGCTCCGGAAAGAGAAGTCATCTTCAATCTGTTCGAAGGATTTCTTCCTATGGAAGACTTATACATGCCTGAATTCTTCTTTATTTCTCCGCATACGACAGCCAGATATTCTTTTTCCGTCTCCCTGGTTTTGAACTGAGATGAAAGAGTTCTGTGAGCCGAATCGTTTTTAGCTACCACCATCACCCCCGATGTCTCCTTGTCGAGACGATGCACTATCCCGGGACGCGTTTCCCCTCCTATTCCTGAAAGGTCTTTACGCATATAGGCAAGCGCATTTACAAGCGTGCCTCCGCTCACCCCGGCTCCGGGGTGAACAACCATTCCGGCAGGCTTATTGACAACTATAAGGTCCCTGTCCTCGTATATCACCTCAACGCTGATTTCCTCTCCTTCAATATTACGGGGCGAAGGAGGCGGAATATTCACGCTCAGACTCTCTCCGCCGGTTATGATCTTGGAAGGCTTAAACGTCCTGCGGTCAATAAGTATGTCCCCGTTCTTTATATGCTTCTTTATCGCGGAACGGGAAAGCCCCGCCAAGAACCCGGACAAAAACACATCCGCTCTTCTACCCGCAAACTCATCCGGTATCCGCGTTACGGACTCTTTTCGCATCAGTTCCATCAGCCCTTTTGCCGCACGGAATCAGTGATAGTGATTTCCGGAGACTCATCGCCGAAAATATCGCGCGCGCTTCCCCTGTTAACGGACACCTCCACATATCCGCCGCTCCCCTCCACCGCCACCAACTCTCCCGGCTTCACAGAACCGTATGATTGTGAAATCCCCTCCATCAACTCTCCTCCCACACTCACTGAAGCGCAAGACGGATTTTTAACGACAGGAACAGGGATGTTGGTTATAAGATTGCCGAAGTTGTCCGCGTACACTACGTGTCCGCATATAATGTTTCCGTCAACTGAAAATCCGGCGGGGGAAAGAATTTCAGGATCACTGATCTCCGGTCCAACTTCGGAAAACGGAACTTCTCGGGAAAGGTGTGCGGCGACTGGCGCAAAAATATCTCTTCCGTGAAAAGTGGAACTTCTGTTCGGAAGCATAAGAGAGTAGTTTTTTATCTCGCGCGCGCAAGGATTCTCGCCGAAAAGCAGCGCGAAACTGAAAACACCGTTGTCAGGTCCGACAAAAAAATGCCCGTCGGCACGCACCGCAACAGCCCTTCTTCCGGTGCCGACTCCGGGATCAACAACCACCACATGCACGGTTCCCTCGGGAAACGACCGATACGCGTTACCGATCACAAACGCGGCGGAAGAAATGTCATGAGGATCTATAAGGTGGGTTATATCAACAGGACAGGCGTATTCGTTTATAGAGAGAACAACCCCTTTCATTACTCCCGAGTAATGATCCTTCAGTCCGAAATCAGTTGTGAATGTTATAATGTTCCGTATGGCTGAATCCTCTCTGAATAAAAATTATGGAGCGAGGCGGGAATTATATCAAGTCGGATGATAAAACTCACCGTTCTCGGCTCGGGCACATGCGTGCCGCACAGTGAAAGAGGCTCTTCGGGATACCTGCTGCAGACAGATAAATGCGTTGCGGTTCTCGACTGCGGAAACGGCACTCTGTGGAAACTTGAACGGGCGGGGGCGGACTATCTGGAAACCGACTGCGTCTTTATAACCCATTTTCACCCCGACCATACCTCGGATCTCGTA
The DNA here is from genome assembly GCA_965204665.1 of Thermodesulfobacteriota bacterium. GTDB lineage: Bacteria > Desulfobacterota_D > UBA1144 > Nemesobacterales > Nemesobacteraceae > Nemesobacter. The sequence continues at coordinate 677,415 of OZ242002.1, forward strand.
CCTCTTCTTTTCGCAACCAAGTACCCCTACGGAAAAAAGAGAGAAAAACCTCTTGTCGTCTGGGGACCTGAGGAATTCTGCGATTTTATAAGAAATCTTCAAAAACCCTACGGAGACTGGGTGAGACCTGAACTTGTGGAATTTCGTGAAACAGGAAAGAAAAAATGGAAAACCTCCGGACTCACAATAAATACGTTTAAGACTCTTCACACGGAAAACAGCATCGGCTACTCGATACACGCGGGCGGAAAGAAGATCGTTTACACGGGGGATACCGGTTATTTCCCCGAACTCTGTGAAGAAGCGGAAGGAGCGGACCTTTTCATTACCGAATGCGCAGTTACGGACCAGGAAAGAACAAAGGTTCACATGACTCCCCGCGACATAGCGCAGATTCTCCGCAGAAGCAGTCCAGCAAGAATTCTACTCTCCCATCTGTATCCGTCTATGGATGAAAAAAATCTGGCCGAAGAGATAAAAGCGCTCTGCGGAAATACCGGAACGGAAATAATAACGGCGCAGGATCTCATGGAAATCGTTGTCTGAGCACTCGCTTCAGTTCTTTCTCTCAGAAAATGCCGAGTTCATTTCATTTATTACGGCTTCTGCAACCTCAACGCTGTTTTTCGCCTGCGTAATCGGACGTCCCACCACCAGATAGTCCGCTCCGTAACCGACCGCAAGAGCGGGAGTAAGCGCTCTTTTGTGGTCATTTCTGTCCATTCCCTCCGGACGTACTCCGGGAGCAACTATCACCAGACCGTCTCCGAACCTCTGCCTTATCTCCTGGATAGAATCCCCGGAAGCCACCACCCCGTCGCAACCCGCTTCAACCGACCTTCGGGTAAAGGTCATTACATACTGGTCAAGGTCAAGTTCCTGGTTCATCATAAGTTCGCGCAGATCGTTCTGGTCGAGACTTGAAAGAAACGTAAGAGAGAGAATAAGCGGCCGTGTTCTCCCGCCGCGTCCTTGCTTCGCGGCCGCCACCGTCGAGGCACCGCCGTTTACGGTGACCATCTCGACTCCGTTCGGGACGGCTCCCAGGGCAGCGGATATCGTGCGGTTGATATCTCCCATCTTGAGATCAAGGAAAATCCGTTTTCCCATAGCCGCAAGTTCGTTCACAAACTGCATTCCCTCGTGCAGAAACAACTGATACCCGATCTTATATATTCCTATTCTCCGTCCAAGAAGCCTGACCAGACCCAACGCTTGTTCCCTTGAATCAAAGTCAAGCGCTATTATCAATCTTTCACTCGCCTTCAAATCATCCCTACTGTTTTTTTCTTTCTGCACAATTGCGTTCCTTCTCCGGTTCGGAATCTCCCCGACCGATATCAAATCAGACGGGGATGAAGCATACATGGAAAAAACCGACTCCGCTCTTCGGACAGGAATATAAACTCAGGCACTTACCCTTGACATAAGTAGGGGGGGGGTAGAATCGAATCCGTGGTGATAAAAATTATGATGCAGGAGATATTCTGCACAAGGAGGTCGAATTATGAAGTTGCTCAACTTTTTAGTGATGTTGTTTCTGCTCGGCGGAGCGGTTTTCTTTGTTGCTTGTGAAGGGGATATGGGGCCGGCAGGGCCGGCAGGTAAAGACGGTAAAGACGGGGAAAAAGGTGATCCGGGAGCGGCCGGCGCGCAAGGAGATAAAGGAAACCCGGCAATTCAAGGGGACCCCAGATGCGATGTAGTGAATGGAGTGACGGGGGTTCTGGACATCACAGGAACTAAGGATGATGATGTTATCTGCGGAAATAAATATCCCAACATAATAGCCGCCGGTACCGGCAATGATACTGTTTATGGAGGAGACGGCATAGATTTTATTCGGGGAAACGAAGGAAACGACACGATCTACGGCGAAGCCGGGTCGGATGTCCTCTATGGCGACGAGGGAGATGATACGCTCGACGGTGGAGACGGCAGTGATTACTTTTATCTTGCTGAACCCGGCACCAACAAATTTATTGGAGGAGGTCAGTCAGCATATAATATTATATGGCAGGATACTATAATTTTTTCCAGCGTTGAAAACATAAACGCATCGCAAATCCGGACACGCACAACTCAACTCGATATGGATAAAGAAATTGCTATTTATCAACTAGAAAATAGCCTGAGTACTGATATAACCTTTGATCTTTCTTCAGGGACTTTTGACGGCAGCAGCCAGAGTCTGGGAGTATTTACGTTTGAAGGTATTGAAAATGTTGTCGGCGGTAAAGGCAATGATAATATCACCGGAGACGCCGGAAATAATTATCTGAGAGGAGAAGCAGGGAATGATGTTCTTAACGGAGGTGCCGGAGACGATATCCTGAGAGGACTGCAGAACAAAGATACTCTTACCGGAGAGACAGGAAGCGATACTTTTGTACTTGAATACTTAGACAGACAGTGGGTGGATATTGTTAAGGACTTTTCAGCAGCACAGAAAGATAAGATCCAGTTCAAAGATTTTCCGGCAGGGGACTCTGCTAGAGCCTTAGCCGGCTCAGCCGGTATCATTTCCGTAGGAGGAACCAATGTTGTCGAGATACAGGTGAACGGCTCAGCAGATGAAACCCTGGCGAATACAATCCGTACCACATCGACCCTGTATGAATTCGTGGACTGAGCTGTTCTTACGCCCTGTTGTTCAGCAGATGTCTGATAAACCCAACCCGGGTTTCAAGAAATTGAGACCCGGGTTTCCGCAGTGAACAAATACTAGAGTCCGACTCGCGGATTCGCCCGATGACTTTTATTTTGATGAGAACCGACTTCTGCATGATCCATTTCCGTGCGAGTTATGTTCTGCTTGATTCACTTGAATCAAAAGATATGGTTTGCTAAAATAGCAAGTAACGTTAATGTAGGGAGGCTTTGGTATGGGTATGAAATTCAACAGGCGGATTTATCATGTGGGAATTCTGAATCTTTTTTTCGTAGTGAGTATCGTTGCTTTTCTCCCGTCTATCGAGGTGTTTGCTCATGTGGTTGAGAAGGATGGCGAGAGAGTCGGTAGCGCTGATGATAGGGCGGCTTCAGATGTAAATGTTGCAAGCGAGGAGGAAGTTGAGCAGTTTCTCGAGCATGTGGCGGAGCATTATGATTTCGTTCTGAAATCCAACCCGAAGACACCCTTGCTCGGTCTTTCCGAGATTTCCAGAGAACTAAGAACTGAAGAGATCTACAAGAGCGATGAGATGTATACGATTCTTGTAGACTCCGCCGGGACTGTATTAAATCATCCGGCATATCCCAATCTGTTCGGGTACAACTTGGATTCAACTAAAGAAGACGGTCCCGCGAAAGCTCTGAAATCTTTGATTGACGGATCGGGGGGGGGGTAATACCGTGTGCGAAGAATATGAGTATGGCGGCACAACCAGAGTGGCCTGCGGAACCCGCGGAGGTTTCGGTTCTATAGCTGGTAATGTTATAACGATCGTAGTAGGTCTTCATCATGGGGCAGATGATGAAGTTTTCTCTGAACCCGACTGCTCTTCTTTCCCGCGTCTACCGGTCACCGCCAAGGATGTGTATGACGACCCGACGGAAGACCGGCTTAAAGGCTTTGTAAAAAGTGCTATCGAATCGACTAAACAGGCTGTACGATCCAAGGTTTCCAAACTATACAATGAAACTAACCCGGACCTCACTGATACACAAAGCAGTTTGAGATTCTACGGCAAACTTACTGAAGCGATAAACGGCATACTTGCTTGTTATACGCTTGGTGATTTTAAGCATGAAAACATATATCTCTTCGTCATGAAAGCGACTCCGGACGGTACTGTAATCATCAACGGAAACAATTCCGATTTGAACGGTCTTACGCTGCAGCTGGAAGACGACCAGTTGCCGGGGGATGATAAGAAAATAACGACTCTGTTCCGAAATGCCCTGACGGAAGGCAACGGAGACCCTGAAGAAGAACAGTCCGCCACGGTCAACTACCGCTGGAGCAACCCTGAACGCACTGACGATAAAGTCGACAACTGGCTTGAAACGAACAAGGTTCCCGGCACTTCGCTTAAAACGAGTTATATTGAAGTCATGAATATAGTGTCCGAAGCCATTGAAGAAAATGAAGAGAATGCTGAACTCGTCACTTTACTAAAACGGGCATCACTCAATATCTTCGGTTCCGGGATTTATCCGAAAACTCCCGATAATATGCCCAAGGATAAGGATGACGATAACGGATGCGCGATTGCCGGAGAAGACTATTTGTCTCAGAGTGCTCTGATTAATCTGCTGCTGACAGCGTCTGTTCTGTTCTCGGTTGTGCTTTTGAGAAGACGAACCTAACTGCAAGTTCAAGGTTTGTTGATCGGACAGGGGCGGTCTTTATTTAAGACTGTTTTATCCCGCCCGGAACCCTTGATTGACCTCTCTTCGTATAGAGTCATTCTCTAAGACGGATAGTGAAATGCGAGTCGTAGTTGCAAAACCCAGAGGATTCTGTGCCGGAGTAGATAGGGCCATAGAGATAGTGGAGAGGGCGCTTGAGATGTACGGTTCTCCAGTATATGTCCGCCACGCAATAGTACACAACAAAAGAGTTGTCGACACTCTCCGAAAAAAGGGCGCTGTTTTCGTTGAAGAACTTGAAGAGATTGCTGAGCAGGGGGGCCATGTTATCTTCAGCGCACATGGAGTAAGTCCCGATGTGCTCAGTGAAGCCGAGCGAAGAGGTTTTCAGGTGGTGGATGCGGTATGCCCGCTTGTAACCAAGGTCCACAACGAAGTAAAGCAGTACGCCGATGCCGGATATACTATAATACTCGTCGGACACAGAGGACATGTCGAAGTCGTAGGAACCAAGGGAGAAGCTCCGCAAAGCGTAGTGGTGGTGGAGTCGGTGAGCGAAGCGCTTTCTGTGCGGGTGGAGGATCATGAAAAAGTGGCTTACGTAACCCAGACCACGCTCAGCGTGGATGACACCAAGGAAATAGTCGCCGCCCTTGAAAAACGCTTTCCGAAGATCGCAAAACCGTCAAGACTCGATATCTGTTATGCGACACAGAACCGTCAAGACGCGGTGAAGAAACTCGCCGAGGTATCGGACATGATACTGATTATGGGATCTCCTGAAAGTTCAAACTCAAACAGATTGGTTGAAGTCGCAAAAGCCTACGGAGTAAGCAATTCTCATCTCATAGAAGGGTCCGAGACGCTTGTAAATGCGGACATGTTCGAAAAGAACATGACGGTAGGACTCAGTTCAGGCGCATCAACTCCTGAAGTGATAGTAAAAGAAGTCGTGGCAAGACTCAGAGAACTGGGCGCCACATCTTTTGAAGAACTGACCCTGAAAGAAGAATCGACGAAATTTCCCTTTCCCGGTTCGCTTGAGTTCCAGACCTCTCATGCCCGTATCGAATGAAACAGCGCATATCAAGATACACGGCAGATATAGAAATTCCCGACGGAGTGGTCTCTGTGGACTGCGAGGCAAGAAACGGAGACAAAACAGAGATACTGTTTCTTCTCAACAGGTCCAGTATGCAGAGCCCGGATCCAACTTCAGGAAGTTTCCGCAACTTACTTGAGAACAACGGAGAAACCACATTGAAAACTGCAGACACCGATACGAAACGATTCATTGAAAACACTCTGGCCGCAGCCTACGGTCCGCAAGCGGATATAACTGTTGCGCCTACAGAACTTGATTGAATCTCAATTGGCTATCCAGCCGCCGTCCACGGAAAGCATCGAACCTGTCATGTAGGCGACGTTATCACTGTCGCAGAGAAACAGCACCGCATGGGCTATTTCCTCCGGAGTGGCGTAACGGCCCAGATGGCCCGTTATCGGCTGAAGTCCCTTGAGGTAATCATCAACTTCCTGCGTAGAATTCCCGAGAAATTCCTCAACCATGGGCGTCACTGTGGTGCCGGGGCATATGGCGTTTACCCTTATGCCGTTCGGACCGTACTCGAGAGCCATGCTTCTTGTAAGCTGGGTCACGGCCCCTTTCGTCGAGTTGTATGCGGCGACTCCGGGAATGGCCTTCAGTCCGAGTATGGACGAATTGTTCACTATAGTTCCTCCGCCCTGTTCAATCATGTGCGGGATACAGAACTTGGACATAAGAAAAGTGCCCTTGACGTTTATGTCGAACACTCTGTCCCATTCCTCCACCGAGGTTTCATGAGTGACGGCCAGCGGCAGTACCCCCGCGTTGTTGAACAGTATGTCTATTCTGCCGAAAAGATTTTTTGCGTGATCGACGGCCTCCCTGCAGTCCTTCTCTTTTGATACGTCGCTCACGAGATACTCTATTTTCCCTCCATCCCCTTTGCCGGCTTGAGCAACTTCGGCGAGAGTGCTTTCAGTTCTTCCCGTTATAAGCACATCCGCGCCTTCCTCAGCGAACAGTATCGCTGTGGACTTCCCTATTCCTAAACTACCACCTGTTATTATTGCGGCTTTGCCTTTAAGTTTCATCAGATTCCTCCCGAAGTGTGGATATTTATTCAACTGGCAGAGTGACCACCTGCACCCTGACTGAATATCTTATACCACTAACTGAGCCTATGCCAATTCAAGCGGTGTTGTATTTCGAGATTTCAGCCGAAACAGCATTTGCTTCATTCATAAAACTGGACTGCGCAACAGAGACTGTAAGAGTATTGAGAGATAAGATAGTTAAAAATAAACCGACTGTCAGGAATGCATCTATTTTTTTGAAGGAATAGGTTCGACACCTAGAGAGATCTGGTGCACAATGTTGAATCAGGAGATTTCCCCCTGTTTCACACCGTCTGCGGACCGTAAACACTCCGCCCCGAGCAATACTCCCTGAATCTTTTCACCCCCGAATATTCAAAACCCGGCTGAAGTTGTAAGTCAGCGTCATCAGATTGAACTCGCCCCTGCACTTCTCAAGACCCCGCATCAGAAACTGATGAAAACTGTTTCCAACCTTCAATGTTCCTAACAGACGTTCAACAGTTCTCCCCCGCTTCCTGAGCAGTCTCGCGTCTTCGTCCGCCGTCGATACTTGAGTGTCACCACTTCTCTCCGTACAGTCCTTAGTCTCCCGCTTCTCCTTCCGACGCTTCTTCAACTTCTCTATCTTCTCCAATTCTCTGTCTATATACCCTCGGATTCGTATGCTTGCTCTGCTCGCGGCCGCAGAGAAGAAGGAACCGTCAACCGCCGCCTCGTCCCCACCGAACAGGGATAACTCCCTGCACAGCAGAACAAAATCTCTGTTGACCTTTCTCAGTTGCACCGCATGATTCCTGCGGAAATCAGCAATGCTCCTGCAGGACGGCCGCATCCCCTTCACCAGCCGCATCACTTCAGATTCCTCCCGGTCTCCGCTTCAAGCTTACGGCTGCTGCGTATACCATGCTGATATCCGTAAAGATGCAAGCTTCAGCATCGCCCGCGGATTACAGGGATGCCGCCCCGCTGTGATGCCGGCCTCGGTATCCTTGAATCCCGGAGAAGTCAGATCAGGGGTGTCGACATAGGCATCAAGCGCCAGAACCCGGTGGTTCTCTCCGACATAGTCTTCCACTCTCTCGGGCAGAAACAGTGTTTGTCCTCGGTCAAGTGCGGGTTTGTATCGGCGTCGGTTCACTCCGTATTCCACATTGATATTGAAAATAGTGTAATTGCACCTCGGGAAAGAGGTGATGCCGACTACTGACTGTCTGTAATGGGCGCAGAGATAATTATGCCGCTTCAGATAGCATCGGCCGAGGGGAGAAGGATGGGGACAAATCAGATTCTGTAAAAACATCTCTGTTCCGAGATCTACGCTTAACAATGCAGAACCTCGGAATACCTTCACAGCCTCAAACACTTCGGGCGAAAAAGAGTGCTTGACTTACATAGGGGGGGGGTAGAATTGGATTTGTATTGCCGTAGAGGCATAGCTTAAGGAGGTTCTGTTATGAAGAGGGGAAATTGTGTTATGAAATTACGTAATTTCTTAGTTTTGTTGTTTCTGCTCGGCGGAGCGGTTTTCTTCGCCGCCTGTGAAGGGGAGATGGGACCGGCAGGTCCTGCAGGTAAAGACGGGGCGAAAGGAGATAAGGGGGATAAGGGAGATAAAGGAGACTCGGGAACACCGGGAGCGGCGGGCCCGCAGGGAGATCAGGGAAAGTCCTTCGGTGACCCCAGATGCGACGTGAGCAACGGTATAAATGCTCTGCCCGGTGTCTCCGACGATATCACGGGGACTGATGACGACGATGTCATATGCGGAAATCAGTACAAAAACACGATCAGTGCCGCAGCCGGCGATGATACTGTCTACGCCGGTGCCGGAAACGACACGATATCCGGCGGCACCGGCACGGATACGATATACGGTGAAGACGGAGATGACAAAGTCGATGCTCAGGTTGCAGGCAGCATAGGCACGGAAACTACCGACGACATCATCTATGGTGGAGATGGACATGATATACTCTGGGGCAACGCCGGCGCTAATACCATCCACGGCGGAGACGGCGCTGATTACATCAAAGGAGTAGCCGGCGATGATACCATCAACGGCGGGACGGGACGGGACGCACTTGATGGCGGCGAAGGCAATGATACGCTCAACGGCGGGGACGGGAATGATGTTTTCGTTCTCACTGAACCGGGCGATGACAGTTATAACGGCGGCGCCCCGGAAGGGACTGCTCTTTATAGTTTTGCAAATGATTTTTTGATCATAGGTACTATGCAGACTGCAAGTCAGTTGGTACCGAGCTTGAAGTCTGGTCCGAATATCCCACACTTATCGGTGGCGACAGCTGTGACCTTCGATCTTTCCACCGGGTCTTATGACGGCAGTTCTCATGGTTGGGGAGTGTCTACATTTACAGGTATTGAGAATGTTTATTCTGGATTCGGTAACGATACCATCAGCGGAGATGCCATGGGAAATTATATCGACGGGTCAAATGGAAACGATACGATTAACGGAAAAGCCGGAAATGACCGCCTCATTGGAGGAGATGGCAATGATACTCTTACGGGTGGTGCCGGTGTTGATACTCTTAAAGGCCTGGGCGGCGAAGACATCTTTGTGATTGAACACGAACACAGAAATGAGAAGGACGTTATCGGGGACTTTGATGCATCACAGAACGATAAGATCCGCTTCAAAGGTTTTCCCTCAGGTAACAATGCTAGAAGATTAGCCGGCTCAGCCGGTATCATTTCCGTAGGTGGAACAAATGTTGTTGAGATACAGGTGAGCGATTCAGCGAATGAGACCTTGGCGAATACAATTCGTACCACATCAACCCTGTATGAATTCGTGGACTGAGTTCAATCGGTTCCGGTGAAATTGTTTCCGTACAGGGAACAATTTCAATGTTCAGCAGATTCTGTTTGTTCTTCTTCAGATCAACACGGGTTCCGGAAGACCGGAGCCCGTGTTTTCTGCAGTGAACGGACACCGGACCCGACCCGTGGATATCCCCTATACCTTATATATCGCACTCATAAGCCTTTTACATTGCGACAAAGCATTTTTTTGAGCGGCGGACGGCATGAGAGAGCGTGTTTTGGAGATCATTCAGCCGGAATAACTTCCGCATTCGATAATATCCCGTCCGAAACCGAATCCGAGTTCAACTCATGCGGAACAGATAACAAATCCGCAGTTCCGTCTTTGACGATACGGCAAATATAATTATTGTCACCTGATTATTGTCACCATGGAAAAGTTTGATCTCACGGTTGCAGGATCCGGACCCGGCGGATACATAGCGGCCGTAAGAACCGCGCAGATGGGAATGAAAACCGCGGCGGGGGAGCGGGATAAACCCGAGTGTTGTAGTTCGAAGTTTAATAGTCGATGCGAAACCTCGGAATACTTCACAGACTCAACATCCTAAACCGCGCCCATTAAACTTGAGTTTAGCAATAACGTTAATGCTGGCTTCGGCCATTGAACACACAAAGACCGGAAGGATTGAGAAATGATGTCGCTTGTTTCCGGGTGTTGCCGCTGGAGCTGGATAATGTTTCTCCGCTTAATTCTTACTAATTCAGGTAATTCAAGCACCGCATTCCGTAAAAATCAGTAATCCGACCGTCGTATTGTCTCAATAGAGACTAAAACAGTGGCAGACATGAACTTACCATGCCCTCATTATATGAAACTGAGCTCGAAAAACGCTACGGCGCAAATGAAGCCCTGCACGGAAAATTCGTACTACGCCGACCCTGTATAAATCTGCAGACTAAGTTCATTCACTCTGATGAAGTTGTTTCCGCAATAGAAAGTGATCTCATATTATATTCAGTGAGTGCTGTTTGAGGGCGGTCGAGGTGTGACGGATTGAGAGATTTCGGCAGTTGTTGATTCGGTTCGGGGTGAAATTTTAGTCTTTAGCCGGAATTAGCCGATTTCAAGAATTTTTCGTAAGACTATTCAGTTGTGAATAGCGACCGGATAATCTATGTCCGCTGGACAGGTGCAGGATGTTTCTCATCGCAAAATGATACCCAGCGGACCTCGCAGTTTCTTGCCGAGTCTCCCTATCCCGCGCCCGAATTACGGTCTGAACATCCCGAAACCACCACCAGACGAAAAATGTAAAGTTTCCACCACGACAACTGATGTTCTTAGGACAAAAGAAATTTCATCCTTTCTCAAACCCCTCGAGGCATCGGAGGCGCTGCGCTGGAACTAACGAACAAGTAGGGTAAGTTTAACTCTAGTTCCAAGTAAAGGTACGTATATGTCATCTCTTATTCTCGGCATTGAAACATCCTGCGATGAGACTTCAGCCTCTGTGGCAAGGGACGGAAAAGAACTGCTTTCAAACATTGTTTCCTCGCAGATAGATATTCACAACGCTTTCGGGGGAGTGGTTCCCGAGGTAGCATCAAGGATGCACACGGAAATAATACTGCAGGTAGTAGACCAGGCAATTCTGGAGGCGGAAATCTCAGTGAACGATATAGACGCGATAGCAGTAACCCAAGGGCCGGGACTTGTAGGTTCGCTTATGGTCGGAATATCAACGGCAAAAGCGCTTGCGTTTTCCTTTGATATTCCTCTTGTCGGAGTAAACCACTTAGAGGCTCATATAGCCGCTGCTCATATTGAAAACGAAATCGACTTCCCCTTTATCGCCCTCATAGTTTCAGGAGGACATACAAATCTGTACATGGTAAGAGGTTTTCTTGACTTCGAACTGCTGGGCAGCACAAGAGACGACGCGGCGGGAGAGGCTTTCGACAAGGGGGCTAAGGCCCTCGGACTCGGATACCCCGGTGGAATTGAAATAGACAGACTCTCAAAAGCCGGTGACCCCGATGCGGTCAATTTTCCCAGACCGTTTAATAATGAATCATATGATTTCAGTTTCAGCGGACTGAAGACCGCTCTGCTGAACTATATCAAGAAAAACCCGGTGGAGACCGAATCCGACCTTCACGACATATGCGCGGGATTTCAGGAAGCCATAGTGGAAACCCTGACTGATAAAACGCTTAATGCCGCAAGAAAAAACGAGGCGGGGCGTGTAGTGCTCGCAGGTGGAGTGGCCTGCAACTCGAGACTGAGACAGTTGAGCGAGGAAAAAATCAGAACTGAGGGGATAAATGTCTTTATCCCCTCACCTTTTCTCTGCACGGACAATGCGGCAATGATAGCTTCTCTGGGCTACCATATGTACAAAGATGACAGGATCTGTTCTCTGAACATCTCTCCCTACTCAACTACAAGACGCAGACACTGACTGAGACGCTTCAATTATTCCTTTTACGGTTTCATGCTCTCTTCAACACGCTCAATGCGGTCATGACGGGTCTTGAAAACTTTCTTCGGACTAAAAACTTCAGGGGAAAAATATATCTGGTAGCCCCAACGGGATTCGAACCCGTGTTTCAGCCTTGAGAGGGCTGCGTCCTGAACCCCTAGACGATGGGGCCTCGAAACCTAGAGGTGTTAGTGTATCACGAAGAACCGCGACTTCAAAAAATTGGAGGAAAAGAGTGAGGTAACTCCCTGTAGTTTTATGACAGTAGAAATGTATTGTATAATAGACGGCAATATAGACAGTTTCGGTCAAAATATCTGAACAGATTGAACCTGATGAAAACACTCAATACCGACGGGGAGTCCCTGACCGAAAAAAATGTCTTTTCTACGGACGCTTACGACTCCGTTCTTTTCGACCTGGACGGGGTGATGACTAAAACCGCCGGAATTCACTCAGCCTGCTGGAAAAAAACATTTGACCAATTTTTAAGCGCAAGGGTCCGTGAGGGAGAAAAACCTTTTGCTCCCTTCAATGAGGCTGAAGACTACCTTGCACATGTAGACGGAAAACCGCGCTATGAAGGCGTGAGAAGTTTTCTTTGCTCGCGCGGAATAGAACTTCCGCAGGGTACAGAGGATTCACCCGCAGGAGAGCATTCGGTTTTCGGTCTGGGAAAAAGAAAGAACGACCTGTTTCGGCAAACCCTTGAAAAAAAGGGTCCCGAGATCTACGAAACATCTGCCGAACTTGTTCATTCTCTTAAAAAAGCGGGTACGGGTCTGGCAGTCGTGTCTTCAAGCAGAAACTGCAGAGCGGTAATGAAATCGGCAGGCATAGATGATCTTTTCGAGGTCGTAATAGACGGGGTTTCCGCAAGCGAGATGGAACTTTCAGGAAAACCCGAGCCCGATACTTTTCTCGCGGCAGCCGAGGCTCTTGGAAGCCCACCCGAGCGGAGCGTCGTAATAGAAGACTCGGCGGCGGGCGTGGATGCCGGAAAACGCGGCGGATTCGGGCTTGTAATAGGGGTTGCTAGAAACAATAACTCACAGGAACTGCTTCAAAGCGGAGCTCATACAGTCGTGAGCGACCTTTCAGAACTCAGATTCGAATAAAAAAGCATGCAAAAAGAAAGATGATAAAAAGGCAAAAAGACGGAATATACTCGGCGCGGCACATATATCCGCCCGACCCCTGGAAAATAACGGAAAATCAGTTCCATCCGGAATTCATAGGACTTACGGAGACCATATTCTGTACATCAAACGGATACATGGGAATTCGCGGCACATTCGAGGAGAGCAGACCCTGCTACCAGAACATCTCCATCGTGAACGGCTTTTACGAGACGTGGCCCATAATTTACGGGGAAGAAGCGTTCGGATTCACGAAAATGGGACAAACCATAGTGAACATTCCCGACTCGAAGATAATAAAACTTTACGTGGATGATGAGCCCTTCTACCTTCCGACCGCGACTCTGCTCCACTTTGAACGTTCGCTTGATATGAGAAACGGGGTGGTGCAACGCGACCTCGTGTGGGAGATGTTTTCGGGCAAGCGCATATCCATAAAATCAAAAAGACTGGTCTCTCTGGAGCACCGCCACTTAGCCGCCATATCGTATGAGGTCACCGTCCTCAACGACAAGGCTCCGGTAATCATATCCTCGGAGGTCATTAATCATGAAAACCACTCGGAACAGAGCAGTTCGAAAGAAGGCAACGGCGGAGACCCCCGCAGGGCGAGCAGACCCGAGCACCGAATTCTCGACCCGTGTGTAAGCGAGGTACGGGATACCAGGGTAATTCTCTGCCACTCGACGCATAACAGCAAAATGACCATCACCTCCGGAATCGAGCATACGCTTCAGACGGACTGCAGTTTTTCCTTTACGAGCGAGGCATCCCCGGAACGCGGAAAAGTGATTTTCATGGTTGACGCGCAACAGGAAAAACCCATATGTCTGACCAAATACATGACCTACCATACGACTATAACCGCTCCGCACACAAGCGAGGAACTCTGCGAGAGAGCAAAGAGAAGTCTTAAAAGAGCGAAGAAATTCGGTTTTTCAGATCTGCTTAAAGGGCAGCGCAGCTATCTCGACCTGTTCTGGGAGAGAAGCGATATAGGGATAAAAACGGATAACGAGGAGGAAACCGCATCCTATCAGCAGGCCGTACGGTTCAGCCTTTTCCAAATGTGCCAATCGTCGGCAAGAGCGGAAGGGACCGGCGTACCGTCCAAGGGTCTTACCGGGTCGGGTTACGACGGACACTACTTCTGGGATATGGAAATATATCTCATGCCTTTTCTAACCTATACATCGCCTGTCATAGCCAGCAATCTGCTCAAGTTTCGCTACAGCATGCTTGACGAGGCCAGAGGTTACGCCAGGAGACTCAATCAGAAAGGAGCGATGTTTCCCTGGAGAACCATAAACGGCGAGGAGGCGTCCGCATACTACGCCGCGGGAACCGCTCAGTATCACATAAACGCGGACATAGTATACGCGCTGAAAAAATACGTGAACGCGACCGGAGACCGGGATTTTCTCCACAAGTACGGAGCGGAAATTCTGGTCGAAACAGCAAGACTCTGGAACGACCTGGGATTTTACTCCTGCCTCGGAGATGAAAAATTCGAGATACACGGCGTAACGGGTCCGGACGAATACAACACCATTGTGAACAACAACACCTACACGAACATAATGGGTCGTAAAAATCTCAGATTCGCGGCGGAAACACTGGAAAATCTCATGGATGCGGAACCCGAGTTTTTCAAATCCCTTTCCCGTAAGACCGGACTTCGCGTATCGGAAATAGAAGACTGGAAAAAAGCCGCCCGCCAGATGTACATACCCTATGACGAACGACTCGGCATACATCCCCAGGACAACTATTTCCTGCAGAAAGAGGAATGGGATGTTGAAAACATGCCCGGAGAGAAATTTCCCCTGTTGCTTCACTACCACCCTCTGGTCATCTACCGGCACAAGATAATAAAACAGTCGGATACCGTGCTTGCGATGTTCCTTCTGGAAAAAGAATTTTCACAGGAGGAAAAAAGGCGGAATTTTGATTACTACGACCCGTTGACCACCGGAGATTCATCCCTTTCCGCATGCATACAGGGAATAATGGCGACCAAGGTCGGTCGTATGGACAAGGCCGTGGAATATACGGAGACCGCGGTCTTCATGGATCTTGCGGACTTGGGGAAAAATACTGAAGACGGCTGCCACATAGCGGCTATGGGAGGAACCTGGATGCTGTTCGTGTTCGGTTTTGCAGGACTGGCCAATATGCGGAAAAGAACCAACTTCACCCCGAGTCTGCCGGAAAAATTCCGCAGGCTGACTTTCTCGATCTCGATTCGAAAAAGCCTCATGGAAGTGGACATAACCCACAGCGAAACAAAGTACACTCTCAAAAAAGGCGACAGAATCGGTCTTTCCCACGCGGAAAAAGAATTCGACCTGTCGCCGGAAAATCCGGTGTTTATAACCGAAACCTGAAAATTTCCGCGCGGAAGCAGAAAATGGATTTTGAAACGGAAAAAAGAGTAGCTCTGGCCGCCGTGACAAAGGCAGTGAATGCCTGCACGGGAATACGAACGCAATCCGGTTTTCCCGAGCCGCTGCGAAAACAGGACAACTCCCCGGTAACCCTTGCGGACTTTTTCGTCCAGGCCCTTATAAATATGGACCTTGTGTCTGCTTTTCCCGATATCCCCGTAGTTGCCGAGGAGAGTTCCTCTATGCTTTCCGGTAGTATCGGTACGGAATTTGTAAAAAAACTCGGGCGACTCATTCCGGAAAAAAACACCTCTCAGATACTGCGTCTGATCGACAGGGGAACGCATGAACCCGAAAAAGAGGAAAAATTCTGGACGCTTGACCCTATTGACGGAACAAGAGGTTTTCTCGCGGGCCGTCAGTACGCGATAGCCCTCGCGCTGATTGCGGATGGAGAAGTCGTTCTGGGTGTCTTGGGTTGTCCCGAACTCGCATTCGGGAAATCCGCTTCGGAGTGCGGAAACAAGGGTTGCGTGTTCTCCGCGGAAAAAGGGTGCGGAGCGTACGGGTCTAGACTTTACGATAACAGCCGGACACGGATTTCAGTGTCGCGGACCCGCGATGCGTCCCGGGCTTCGGTCTGTGAGTCGGCCGAGGCCCGCCCCCAATCCTATGAACTCTCGGGCAGAGTCGCAAACGCTCTCGGTATGACGACGGAATCCGTAAAAATGGACAGTCAATCCAAATACGCGGTCCTCGCCAGAGGAGATGTCTCGATATACCTCCGCTTCCCGCCGAAAGAAGATTATAAGGAGAATATATGGGACCACGCGGCGGGAAGCATAATAGTGACCGAAGCCGGCGGAACGGTAACGGACTGCTTCGGCAGATCTCTTGATTTTTCCTGCGGGAAAAACCTTGAGAAAAACAGCGGAATACTGGCTACAAACGGAGCGATACATGAAGAAGTTCTGCAGGCCGTAAGAAACTGTATCCCCGCGAGTGCTGCATACTCACCCGGGGACGGCGCGGACCTGCATCTGCAGCCAGCCGGACCGCGCGCCTGAAACAGTCTTCCAGCCTTGAAAATTTTCACGCTATGAACCGAACCCGGACGAGTACATGATTACTATCACCGCCGCAAGAGAGATTCTGTAGATGACAAAAACCGCGAAGGATCTCTTCTTCACGTAGTCAAGCAGAAACCTTATCGCCAGAAGCGACGAGAGAAAAGAAGCCGCTATCCCCAGAATAAAGGAACCGCTTACCATGTCCGCATACTCCACGTGACTTATCTGGAAAACCACGGCCGCCGATATGACCGGTATCGCAAGCAGAAAGGAGAAGCGCGCAGCCTCATCTCTTTTATAGTTTCTGAAAAGCCCTCCCGTAATCGTCACTCCCGACCTGGATGCGCCGGGAAAAACGGCGAATGCCTGCGCGATGCCGAAAAAAAGAGCATCTGAAAAATCCATATCATCAAGAGTTTTCTCCAAGTCCGTTCTGCGGTCGGCCGCGTACAGAAGCAGTCCGAATCCCGCGAGAAAAAAGGAGGCGAAAACAGGGTGGCGCAGCACTCCCGAGACATAATGTTCAAACAGCGTTCCGGCAATGACTGCGGGAACAGTGGCGATTATCATGTAAAAACCTGTTCTGCCGTGGCGGTTCCCCTGAAAAGAACGGTTCGCGACACATCGGAAAAAACCCCGGGCGATGGACGCGATCTCCTGTCTGAAGCAGTGAACAATGGCGATGAGACTTCCCAGATGAAGCGCCACAGTGAAAGGAAGTCCCTGGTCCTGCCATGAAAAAAACCAGGGAATTACAAGAAGATGGGCCGTACTGCTTACAGGAATAAATTCCGTTATGCCCTGTATGATTCCCAGAATTACCGACTGCAGCGTTTCCAATCTCTAGCAAACTCCATCCGCAAGAACATCTCTCAGATAAACAGCCGTATGAGAATCTTCAACATAGGATATCTGCTCCGGGGTTCCGCTGGCGACAACGGCACCTCCCGCATCCCCTCCCCCCGGGCCGAGGTCTATTATGTGGTCCGCGCATTTTATGATGTCCAGATTGTGCTCTATCACAACCACGGTGTTTCCCAGATCAACAAGTCTCTGTACAGCCGAAATGAGTTTCTTTACATCCTCGAAATGAAGCCCGACAGACGGTTCGTCAAGCACATAGAGAGTTTTTCCGGTGGCTTTTTTCCCGAGTTCCCTGGCGAGTTTTATCCTCTGCGCTTCCCCTCCGGAAAGAGTCGTCACCTGCTGGCCCAACCTTACGTAACCGAGCCCCACCTCGTTCAGTACGGAGAGTTTCGCGCGTATTTTCGGGATATTCGCAAAGAAAATCTCAGCTTCACTTATAGTCATTTCCAGAACATCCGAGATGTTTTTACCTTTGTATCTGACCGCGAGCGTTTCGTTATTGTACCTTCTTCCTCCGCAGACCTCGCAGATAACGTAGACATCCGCAAGAAAATGCATCTCGATCCTCACTGTTCCGCTTCCCCCGCACGCCGCGCATCCGCCCTGGGAAAGATTGAAACTGAACCTTCCCGGCCCGTACCCTCTGATCTTCGATTCGGGAAGCATCGCGAAAATGTTTCTTATCTCCGTGAGCACGCCCGTGTAGGTTGCGGGATTGGATCTCGGAGTCCTGCCTATGGGGTCCTGGTCCACCTTGATGACCTTGTCGAGTTTTTCAACGCCGGTTATCTCGGCATGGGGTGCTGAAGGGACTTTGCATCGGTTCAGTTTTTCCGAGAGTCCGTCGTAGAGAGTATCGAGAACCAAGGTGCTTTTGCCGGAACCCGAAACCCCCGTCACGCATACAAAGGTTCCGAGAGGAAAATCAACATCGATGCCGCGCAGATTGTTTCCGCATGCCTTGCGCACCCGCAGTTTTGATTTTGATTTTCTTCTTTTTTCGGGAATCGATATCAGTTTCTTTCCCGACAGATACTTTCCGGTAAGAGACTCTCCGCAACCGGCGATTCTTTCCGTATTTCCCGCACAGACGACCTCTCCTCCCCGTTCCCCCGCACCGGGGCCGAAATCAACGATGAAGTCGGCGTTTCTTATGGTCTCTTCGTCGTGTTCCACTACAACAACTGTGTTTCCCATATCGCATATGTTTCTTAAGGTTTTAATCAGTTTCGAGTTGTCCTTGGGATGAAGACCTATCGACGGCTCGTCAAGCACATAGGTTATTCCGGTAAGTTTTGAACCCACCTGGGTCGCAAGACGCACTCTCTGGGCCTCTCCCCCCGAAAGGGTTGGAGCGGGGCGGTCAAGACTCAGATAACCGAGCCCCACCTGGAGAAGGAAACCGAGTCGGGATGATACTTCCCGGAGGAGTTCGCCGGTGATTTTCTCTTCTCTTTCTTCGAGTTTAAGCGAACTGAAGAAATCCGTGAGCTCCTCGACCGGCATTCTCACCATATCCGCTATGGTCCTCCCCCTGAAAGAAACGGAAAGGGCGATTCTGTTGAGCCTTTGTCCGGAGCAATGCCTGCACGGAACGGTTCTGATATATTCCGAGATATCTTCCCTGAGTTCTCTGCAGCTCGGCTCCGTATACCAATTCTCCAAAACCCCGATAATCCCCGGAAACACATAGCTATATTCCCATCGGCTTTCTCCTTCTCCTTTTTCAGTTACTATTTCCTCATCCCCGGAACCGTACAGTATCTTTTGTTTGTGTTCTGGGGAAAGCGTGGAAAACGGCACATCAAGGCTGAAGCCGTAATGTTTCGAGAGTTCTTCCAGACTCTCGTTTACATATTTTGAATTCTTGAAAAACTCTACAGCTCCACCGGAAATAGTTTTGGACGGATCTTCGATTATAAGTTCCGGATCGAAAAATGTTTCCGCGCCGAGTCCCTGACAGTTCCCGCAGGCGCCGTAGGGACTGTTGAAGGAGAAAAGTCTCGGGGATATCTCCGGATAATTTATCTCACACCGGGGGCAGGCGAAGTGCTCACTGAAAAGAAGAGTTTTTCCGCCGACCTCGCATTTTACGATTCCCCCCGACCTTCTGAGCGCCAGCGCGATCGCGTCTGAAAGTCTTTTCTCTGATCTCCCGTCACGCAGAACCACATTATCCACAAGAAGTTCTATGGTGTGTTTCTTGTTGCGGGAAAGTTCTATATCTTCTTCAAGGTCGTATGTTTCTCCATCCACCCTCACCCGTAAAAACCCCTCCTTCCTCATATCCTCAAACTCTTTTCTGTATATTCCCTTTCTCCCGCGAACCACAGGGGAATACACCGCGACCGGGGTTTTTCCCGCCGTCGCGTATATCTTCTCCATCATGGTCCGCCGGGTCTGCGAGGATATTTCCTCGCCGCACTGATGACAGTGCGGCTCCCCGACGACCGAGAACAGAACGCGGAGATAATCATATATCTCCGTTATCGTGCCTACAGTCGAGCGGGGATTTCTGTGAAAGGTCTTCTGATCGACTGCGACTGAAGGGGAAAGACCCTCGATGAAATCAACATCGGGTTTGTCCAGTTTTTCAACGAACTGGCGCGCATATGATGAAAGCGATTCCATGAACCTTCTCTGCGCTTCGGCGAAAAGTATGTCGAAAACCAAAGAAGATTTTCCTGAACCGCTGACGCCCGTAACCACCGTGAGTCTCCGCCGGGGTATCCGGACATCTATGTTTTTCAGATTATGTTCTCTTGCGCCTGTTACGGTTATGAACTTCAAACTGAGGGATTCCTGTCGGAGTTATCGAATACAGGGTGATAAATCTACCCGATAGTGCGGGAAGCTTCAGAAATAAACCTTGTGAAGATCCGCTCTGAAACCGCGGTCTCCTCAAGTTCAGGATGCCACTGAAACGCCATGACTCCGCCGTCTTCGGACTCAAGAGCCTCAACCACTCCGTCCGGGGCGAAGGCGCTTGCGCGCAGTCCTTCACCGACCCTGTTTACGGCCTGGTGGTGATAACTTTTCACTTCAAAATTATCCTGTTCCACAATACCGCTGAACACTGTGCCCGAAACAACTTTTACGGAGTGAATGTTTCCTCCTTCATGGTCGACCGCCCGGGGCAGAAGCGCTTTTATATCCTGGTGAATCGAGCCGCCGTAAAAAACATTTATGAACTGCGAACCGCCGCATATGCCCAGAACGGGAATTTTGTTTTCGAGGGCCAGTGCGAGAATCTCGAACTCCGTTTCCGTACGAAGAGAACTCATCGGGTTTATGGCAGGATGCGGACTCTCTCCGTAGAACTTCGGGTCCATGTCCCTCGAACCGGGTATCAGAAGCCCGTCAATCACCGAGACCACAGTCGTAAAAAAACCGGAATCGGAACCGCAGGTCCCGGCAATCGTAGGAATCAGAACAGGAGCTCCGCCGTAAAATTCCAGAACTCTGGAGTAGGCGGCCTCCATCAAATTCGACTTGCCCTCAAGATCGGTGGTTACGCCTATGACGGGACGCGACTTCATCTCTTGTTCCCCCTCGGAACAGGTTTTCTTTATAGGAAATGTCTCCGGCGGCAACCGGTTTTTCCGCCATAAGAATCAGGCGGAAACTCAGTAAGAAGGACCACCGGCCAATGCCTCAAGGCGCGCGACTCTTTCTTCCGTGGGCGGATGGGTGCTGAAAAGTTTAGCAAAACCTCCACCGATCATCGGACTCACTATCATCATGTGCGCTGTGCTCTCGGCAGTCTGCTCGCTCACATTGAATTTGGTCATTTCAGCTCCGCGTTCCAACTTGCGGAGCGCGGAAGACAGGTAAAGCGGATTTCCGCATATTTCGGCACCCGTTTGATCCGCTCCGAATTCACGAGTCCTCGATATGGCAAGCTTCACTATCGTAGCGGCAAGCGGCGCTACTATTATCATCACTATGAGCCCTACAATTCCTCCGCCTCTGTCGCGACCTCCACCCCCGAAGATCGCCGCCCACTGAGCAATCCAGGCTAAATAACTTATAGCGCCGGCAATCGTCGCCGCTATAGATCCGATCAGTATGTCCCTGTTTTTTATATGGGCGAGTTCATGGGCGATTACACCTCTTAGTTCGTTGCGGTCAAGAATACGCATGATCCCTTCAGTAAAGGCCACGGCGGAGTTCTGGGGATTGCGACCTGTGGCGAAAGCGTTCGGAGCAAGTTCGGGAATTATATAAACCCGAGGCATCGGAAGCCCGGCCGTTCGCGCAAGTTGCTCGACATCGGAATAAAGTTCAGGCATATCCTTCCTGCCGACTTCAGTCGCTTTGTACATCCTGAGAACCATCTTATCGCTCCACCAGTAACTTGCGAAGTTCATTATTCCGACAAAGACAAGAGCTATCATGGCGCCGTTCTGACCTCCAAGCATATCCCCCACCCAGATGAAAATCGCCGACAGAACAGCAAGAAGAAAAACGCTTTTCATAGTATTCATTTCTGCAAACACCTCCCGGATACTCTTCGTAGGAGAATATAATACCGCCAAGGGGAAATTCAATAAAGAGAGAACGGGGAGAGAGGTGCTTTCAGTCAGAAGTTGACCTTAAGACCGGAAGGTTTTCCGAAAGGGATTCGTGCGACTCCGCAGGCTTTTTTCAGCACCTGAATTTTACCGTTACTTGATGAATGTGTGCTCACCCACCAGGCACCCGGAAGTTCTTTTGCAACCTTATAACCAAGAGGGCCAAGATCTTCTTTATTCATAGAAAGCAACCGATACTTTCTTCCCGCGGTTTCGTGAGCCAGTCGAGCAAGAAAACTCTGATCCCTTCCGGCAAGAATCTCCAGAATTTTTACAAAGGCGGAAGCAGCAGTCGGATAGCCTGAATACTCGTTGCCGAAAAGACGAAAAGAATAGTCCGTCTTTCTCTGTGTAGTGTTTTTAGTTTTGATGAGCGTGGGTTTTGGTTCCGACTTAGAAGGAATTCTGGAGGGTGGACCGACACTGTTCGGCCTTTCGTGGAAATTTCTGAGGAAAGTCTCTACATCCTCTTGAGCCGGCGCGTATCCTGGAGAAATCTGCGATGTTTCTTCAATAAGAAGGGTGATCAGCTTGTCTGAAGAACCGCCCAGAAGTTTTTCCCATGCCAAAGAGATATTGTTTTCCGCTTGCTTCCTTTTGATTTTCTCAGTACGGTCGCGCTCCGCATTTCTTACCGCTTTGCCCGAGCGCGTGTTCCTAAAAGACAGATAACGCTCAAGTCCTTCGATTATTTCCTCCCTTTTGTGTTTTCCGAAATCTAGAGTGCGAACGAGTCTCTCCTCAAAACTCCCGGGAGTCATAGGAAGATAAAACCTCCACGATTTCCCATCCGTCAGAACAGCTAGGGGAACACCGGCTATAAAAGCATATTGAAAAAGCTGCTGGTCAGCATCCAAATTCCCCTCGGCCTTGACTTCAATTATGCACCGCAGTCCTTTGTTTTCTTCCTCGAAAATCTTGAGACCGTAATCAACTTTACGCCTGTCAAGCGGATATTCGGGGCAAACATAGCCGGGGTTATACACATCCCAGCCCAGGTGTTTAAGAACCGGCAGAACTATACCTATGCTGACGGCCTGTTCACCCGGATAACTGCCCAGTTTTTGCTTTACAGAAGATACAAATCTCAGGAAATCGGAAGACATTACCTTGAAATGATAGCAAATTATTCAGTTGGTTTCAATTGTATCCTCGTTTGTTTTTCTGCAGACTCTACTGAAAAACTCTTTTTCCTCCGCTTTATGCATGAAGGTTTTATAGTTATACTAGCCGTTGAAAATCACCCTGATGATCGAAAAAAATGACTGCTTACGGTTCAAAGAAATATGAAGTTATCGTGATAGGCGCGGGACATGCGGGATGCGAGGCCGCGCTCGCCACAGCCAGGATGGGATGTTCTACGCTTGTTCTTACCGCCAATATAGACACAATAGGACTCATGTCGTGCAACCCTTCGATAGGTGGAGTCGGAAAAGGTCATCTGGTGAAGGAGATAGACGCTCTCGGGGGAGAGATGGGCAAGGCGGCCGATTCCTCGGCCATACAGTTCAGAAGGCTCAACACGCGCAAGGGTGCTGCGGTTCAGGCGACCAGAATACAGGCCGACCGGCGAAGTTACAGAACCTACATGAAAAAAGCACTTGAAAACGAACTGGAAATAGACATGAAACAGGCAATGGTTGAAAGTTTTTTTCTCGAAGGAGAAAAAATCGCAGGAGTGAAAACGGCTCTCGGCGAGAGGTTTTTCTCCGACACGGTGATAGTCACCCCCGGTACGTTTCCCGGCGGACTCATACACATAGGTCTCACCCGTATCTCTTCCGGGCGTGCGGGGGAAGCCGCGGCGGGAGCCATTTCGAACTCATTCGCTGATTTGGGATTCACGACCGGAAGACTTAAAACCGGCACGCCTCCCCGATTCGACGCGAGGACAATCAACTGGGACAGGCTTGAGAGACAGGACGGCGATGAAGACCCCGTCCCTTTCTCCTTTTCCACAGGAAAGATAACGAGACCCCAGATGCCGTGCTACATAACCTACTCGAACGAAAAAACCCATCAGGTTATAAACGAGAACATAGACAAATCCCCTCTCTACTCGGGACTTATAAGGGGAGTAGGCCCCAGATACTGCCCCTCAATAGAAGACAAGGTGGTCAAGTTTCCGGATAGAAAACGCCACCAGATATTCCTTGAGCCCGAGGGAACCGACACCTATGAAATCTATCCGAACGGAATCTCGACCAGTCTTCCTGTGGATGTGCAGTACGAGTTCTCAAGAACCATGGAAGGGCTTGAGAATGTGGAGATAATGAGACCGGGCTACGCAGTCGAGTACGATTTTCTTGATCCAACGCAACTTTCCTCCACCCTCGAGTCGAAGATTGTGCCGAATTTATTCTTTGCGGGACAAGTAAACGGAACCACGGGTTATGAAGAAGCGGCGAGCCAAGGGCTCATAGCCGGTATAAACGCGGCGCTTCGAATCAAGGGAAAAGACCCGTTCGTACTTGATCGCTCGGAAGCTTATATAGGAATTCTCATAGACGACTTGGTAACCAAAGGGGTTGACGAACCCTACAGGATGTTCACTTCAAGGGCAGAGTACAGGCTCATACTACGGGAGGACAACGCTGATTTGAGGCTGAGCGAACTCGGGTATGGAACAGGGCTGCTGAGTGAGGAACATGTCGAGCAGTTCCGCATGCGGAAAGCAGAGTTTGAAACTGAACTGTTTCGGCTCGAGTCTGAAAAAGTGTTTCCTAATGAAGAGACCAACAAGATTCTCGAGAACTTGGGATCGCAGAAAATAAAAAAACCGCAAACTCTGAAAGAAATACTCAGAAGGCCTGAATTCACCTACGAGATGCTCAGATTCATTGACCCGAGACCAAATCCAAACATCTCCCCGAAGACAGGGTCCCGGATAGAAATGGAAGTAAAATATGAGGGTTATATAAAGAGACAACAGGAAGAGATCGGTAAATTCCGAAGATTCGAGAACATGAAAATTCCCGAGGCATTCGAGTACGCGAACATCTCCGGCCTTTCAAACGAAACAGTTCAGAAACTCTCAAGAATAAAACCCGAATCGATAGGGCAGGCGAGCCGCATTTCAGGCATAACGCCTGCCGCGATATCGGTACTTCTGGTACATATGAGAAAAATCTCAGGAAGAGCGGACAAGAAACTCAATTAAAGTCAATTTCCGCATCGTAGAAATCATCTCTCTGCATATCCTCGAGTTCCTGCTCGTAGAGTTCCATCGTGTCGCAGTCGCTTCCGATGTAACCCGAGTAACCGGCGTTGTCAGGGTCCTGCATCATTTCAACCAGATCTCTTACCTTCTTCTCATTTTTCCTTCTGTTCATTTTATCCCCCTTGAAAAAAAGTACATAGATTATAGGAACAGTTTTTTCAAATGCAACAGTTCAATAAAAAAATTTTTGTCTTTCCTGAAAACGCAACTTCACGACTTCTTCGGATTACCGCGCGCACCCCGCAGAAGTTCAAGCATACGGACAGGATCAGAAGTCGGAAGACCGCATTCATAATTCGAGCATACATAAGCAGCGGGCTTCCCGTCAATCGGTCCGTGGTCCTTCGTATAACGAGCGATTTTTGAGATTTCCGTTTCGTTTGCGGCGTCTTTTAAGAGAACCGTCTTGTTGGGTAAATACTCGCCGGCGAGCGCCCTTATAAACTTGCGGGTGTCTTCAGAATTCCTGTCTCCCGCAATCACTACCTCAAAAGAAGGGCCCAGCATGAAATCAAGAGCATTCATGTGCATTGAAAACGACGAGGGCTGAATTGAAATCTGTTTTGAAAAAACGGAAGCCATTAGAGTTGCGCGTTCTTCAAGCACCGGGTCTGCCTTTATTCTGGCGATTTTCATTATATTCAACATTGAAACGGCGTTCCCCGAGGGAATCGCCCCGTCATAGATCTCTTTCTGCCTCACTATAAGGTCTTCGCTATCATCGGCGGTAAAAAAGAAACCTCCGAACTCTCTGTCCCAGTAATGCTCGAACTGCTCTTCAAGAAAAGAGACGGCGAGAGCCAGGTACCGATCATCAAAAGTACTCTCATAGTATTCGAGGAGACCCCATACGAAAAACGCGTAATCGTCCACGGTTGCCGGTATTGCCGCCTCTCCGTCACGATAACGATGAACCAGTCTTCCGTTACGAACCATGCGGTCAAGCAGAAACTCTATTGCTCTCCGAGCGGCCGTTGAATACTCGCTGTCACCGAAAACCGCAGCCGCCCGGGAAAACGCCGCGACCATAAGTCCGTTCCAGTCAGCGAGTATCTTGTCATCTTTATACGGGTGAACCCTCTTTTCCCTGTGCTCGAAAAGTTTCTGCAGAAGAGCTCCGAGTTTTTCATCAAACTCCGCCTGAGCAATGCCGAGCCGTTCTGCCGTCTCCTCCGGCGAAGCGCTCATATGGAGTATGTTGCGGTCAGTCCGCTCTCCGGCAGATTCATCTCTGAAATTTCCTTCGGACGCAAGATTGTAGACATCCGATAGAAAACCCGCGTTCTCTTCACCCGCAATTTCCTTTATTTCCTCCACGGTCCAGAAATAGAATTTTCCCTCCACTCCTTCACTGTCCGCATCCTCCGCCGAGAAAAAACCTCCTTCCTGAGATGTCATATCACGAAGCACATATTGAAGCGTTTCCCTCGCTCTTGTCTCATAAAACGGATTTTTCGTTATCTGCCATGCCTCGACGCAGGCGACCACGAAAAGCGCCTGATCATAGAGCATCTTCTCAAAATGAGGCACAAGCCAACCGGCATCTGTTGAATATCTGTGCATTCCGAAACCCACATGGTCGTATATTCCTCCCCTACCGATGGCAGCAAGTGTCCGCTCGGCCATACGCAATGAATGCTTATTGCCCGTGCGCATGCAGTACCTCATGAGAAACATCAGGTTGTGGGGAGTCGGAAACTTGGGAGACCTTCCGAACCCGCCCTCGCGAGAGTCGAAGGCCGAGAAAAAATATCCGTAGGCATCATCAAGAGTTTTATGGTCAAGACCGGAATCTCCCTTTGTTCTGAGTGAATCGGCGAGACCTTTCACCGCCTCGGTTATCTGACGCGCGGAATTGAGTACTTCTTCATTCCTGTTTTCCCAGAGATCTTTTATTCTCGGCACAAGCTGAATCATTCCCACTCTGCCGTGCCGGTTCTCTTTGGGTATATAGGTGCCTGCGTAAAACGGCTCTCCGTGCGGAGTCATGATTATGTTGAGAGGCCACCCGCAATTGCTTTTTGAAAGCACATGACAGACCGTCATGTAGATATTGTCTATGTCGGGACGTTCTTCCCTGTCGACTTTTATGGAGATAAACGCTTCATTCATCAGTTCTGCAACTTCTCTGTTCTCAAATGATTCACGCTCCATTACATGGCACCAGTGGCAGGTTGAATATCCTATCGAGAGAAATACCGGCTTGTTAAGTTCTCCAGCTTTCTGAAACGCATCCTCTCCCCATGGATACCAGTCAACTGGGTTTTCCGCATGCTGAAGAAGATATGGGCTTTTTTCGTTACTCAGCCTGTTCGGCATTTACTTTCTCCGTTTTTCCGAGATGTGCGTCCAGTGTATATCCGGCACACTCAAGAGTATATATTCTGCGCCGTAAAAAGACAGATCATTGCAAGACCTGACCCTTGTTGCCTCAAATTTATTCCAACATCCGGGAAAAAACAGTTTTTCTGCCTGTTAATATCAAATTTTTAGGCTAGTATTCTAAGCGGATGTGTAAACCCGTACAGAAAGCCGGTGTCGTAGTTTACAGGAAAAACGACCAGGGAGAAACGGAGGTCGTTCTTGTAAGTTCCAGAAAACTCAACGATTCCTGGGTCTTTCCCGCAGGGGGAATTGACGAGGGAGAAACCCCGGCCGAGGCGGCTAGAAGGGAATGTCTTGAGGAAAGCGGGTATCGGGTCGAGATAGAAAAACCCCTGGATATAATGATTGTCAACGGTGAAAGAAAAACCATTCTCTACACTTTCTTTATCGCAAAGGCGTTGGAAGATACCGGCGATTACGAAAAGGATAGAAAAAGAACATGGTGCGCAATTGACGACCTCCCGGACAAAGTGACCGATCTGTTTCGAGAGATCGCAGAAAGTTTTAGAAACAGTTTTATAGATTCCAACTCCTAGAATTAATAAAGTCTATATCAGTCAGCAACTATGAATCAATACCTTCACTGAAGAGAATTATTCAATGAAAACCCGCCAATTCATACAGAAAACCCAACAACATTACGCGCAGATAGCGAAAAGTTACAGATCTCTGAGAACCACCGATATAGAGCCCGTGGTCTACATAAAGGATATGATCGGAGGAAAAGGCAAAATAAAAGCGGCCGATGTCGGAGCAGGGGCGGGGCGTTATGCGAGGCTTCTGTTTGAATATCTGGGAAAAGAGAATCTGTTTCTTTACTGCTACGACTCAAACGAGTTCATGCTTGAGAGTCTTGAGCAGTATCTTAACGATAACGAAATAAGCAACTATGTAACTAAGATCGCCATTGCGCAGGAACTACCTATCGACAACAGGTCTCTCGACGCGATATTCTGCTTCAACGCCATACATTTCTTCAACACCCCGAAATTCCTGAGGGAAAGCTCAAGAGTTTTGCGGGACGGGTCGTATCTTTTTATATATACAAGAACAAAAGCTCAGAGTATGAAGAATATATGGGGAAAACATTTTCCGGATTTCAACAGCAAAGAATCAGGCCTTTACAAAACAGAAATTCTTGATGGCGAAATCGAGAAAACCTCCGGACTTGAACTTCTGGAGACAAAAACTTTCCATCTCAAGAGAAAAAACTCACTCACGGAACTCATAGAAAGGGCTCAAAGCAAGCATTACTCAACTTTTTACCTGTATGAAACTGAAGAATTTGACAGGTGTCTGGGGAAGTTCAGGGAAAATATTCTTGAAAACTATGGTGACCCTGAAAATATCAGTTGGTCTGACGAAAAAACGATGTACACGGTGATCAGAAAATAGAATGGAAAAGTCGTTTCCACAATCTGGTCGCAATTTGTGACACGGTTTAATTATGGCGGTTGGTTATAGCAATGCCCTTTCTCAATTCCCTTGATATAGACTTTTTAGACGGAGTAAATTCCTCTGGGTTATTTAAGTGAGAATAGTGAAAATGAAGTCTTTTGCAGTAAGTATTTGGGTGCTTCCAAAAGGATGAAACAGTAGCAGACCCCGATCATTAGTAACTAAATATTCTGCCTGACCATTAACGGCTAGTTCCAGAAATTTGTCATTTTTGGGATCACGGCATTTCCTGACTTTCTCTATAATAGGAACCGATTCAACCATTTCTCTATAGAAAGTAATCAGCATGGTGGCTTCGTCTTGTTTGATGTAGTTTTTGGATCGAACGTGTTTAAGCACCGTCGCAAATTCATACATCGTGGCTTGTGAAGCCAGCAAGTCACAATATTCAGTGATCATGCGAACGACACCGGCAATAAGTGAATTTGGTGTCAATGCTCTGCTTATCAGAAGATTGGTGTCAAGAACTATACGGGGTTTATCGGGTGTTTCTGGTTTAGTCATTTTCAGCCAGAAACTCCATGAGTTTTTCTTCAGTCAGCCCTCTGGATTCTGCCTTTGCGCCAACATTGTCACAAATGATCTGAAACGCCAGACGATGAATGCTGGTGAGCCGTTCAAATTCTTCATAAGAAATAAGAACAGCAACATTCCTGCCTTGCTTTTGGACAGCAATCGGCTCGTGTTGCGCTTCATCAAGCATTGCAACAAGGTTCTTCTGTGCTTCGCTGGAAGAAGTTGTCCGCATATTTAAATCCTCTTTTAATTACTTGCTAGGTAATAACACATTTTGTATAAAACCAACGGTATAAACCTTAACCGCCATAATGTCATCCACACTCCGGCCGATTCCTTATGTAAGTCTAGACGGTATATATGAAGGGTAGTTGTAACTACTGTGATAAATTCTCAACTCACACCCACATTGTATTTCTTCGTAGTTTCTTTTTTCCTTCGGGTAGTATACATGCATATTGAAACACATTGCGCCTGAATAGTTGAAATGTTTTCAGAATACTGCGTGCTTCTAAACAGACAGGTTAAATCATCATGATCAGCAAGTCGTCATGACTACTGGAAGTGAATTGTAAGATGATTGTTTCTAACGTGTAATTGTAACAGCAATAACGGGCAAAAAGCGGTATTTTTTATCTCAAATCCAAAAATTGCTTTTCGATTTTAGAAAATATATAATGGTTTTTGTGAACACAAAAGATGAGTCATGAAAGTTGTTAAGCGCCAATTACAGCCACTTATTCTAGAGGCTCTTAAGTTTTTCCCTGCCGTTTATATCAATGGGCCAAGGCAGGCAGGCAAAACTACTTTGGTACGTGAATTGTTGGCGAAGAATTTTAAGGCAAGATTCATCACATTCGACGACATATTGGAACGGACAGCGGCACAGCGCAATCCACTGGGATATACACGTGAGTCAGGCACTCCTTTAATTATTGACGAAATACAGATGGTTCCGGAGATTTTCCGTCCTCTGAAAATACTGATTGATGAGAGAAGGTATGAGGCGCTGAGAAGCGGTCATTCGGCAAATGGACATTTTCTGTTGACTGGGTCGGTTAATTTGAGGGTCATTCCTCAACTGGCGGATGCTATGGTTGGCCGTATGGCGACTCTGACATTATTGCCTTTAAGCGCAAGTGAAGTGCAAAACACGACATCTCACTTTCTTGAAAGATGCTTCTCGAAAGACCTTTCAGAGATGAAAACCGATAAAATAAAACTGACTGACATCATACGTAAAGCCACATATCCTGAGTTGATGCAGATGTCCGGGCCGATGACGGATAACTGGTTCAAGAACCATATACAGAAAATTACTATGGAAGACCCTCGCCATATTTACAATTTAGAAAAGGCAGAATTCATGCCTGTATTGTTGCAATCGTTAGCAGCACGCGCAGGCAACCTCATCAATGACGCGAGCATCGGTCGCGAAGTCGGCTTAAATGCCGTGACCACACGCAATTACCGCAGTATTCTGGACGGTACATTAGTAACTAACATTCTGAGTCCCTGGTATCGAAACATCACCAAAAGACTGGTGAAGTCGGACAAGATATTCTTTCACGATACAATGCTTCTCTGCCATTTGCTTGGAAAAGCACCGGAAGACCTGGAAAAAAATAATCCAACACGCTTTGGGCATGTACTGGAAAATTTTGTGCTGTCCGAACTGTGCAAAAATAATTTTGCTACTGGGGAAAAAGTTGAAATTAGTTTCTATCGGACCAATGACGGGCGTGAGGTTGATTTTGTACTGGAAAAACAAAGCAAACTAGTGGCGATTGAGGTCAAACACGCGGAGAAAGTTATCGACAAAGACCTAGTTGGCATAAAAGAATTGCGGGCCAGCACAGGGAATGATTTCCATTGCGGCATTGTGTTGTGTAACACGCCCCGCGTTATTGCCTACGATAAAGACATCTATCTCTTGCCTTTCAGTGCGTTATGGCAGTGAGTATAACGGGCGACTTGAAAGAGCACAACCACTCCCTGGAATACTGGAAGCAGGTTGAAAAATATGTTCACAATTGGAGACAGTGTAGGGAGTGGTTGAAGAATAATTCTATTGATTTCTAGTTGATCTTTTTTATCAAGGCATTTTTGCGCTGTCCAGAATGTGTATATAGCGTCAAGGAGAGAGGTTCCAAGCAGGCAATGGCGGGCGATGGGGGATTCGAACCCCCGACCCCAGGCTCCGGAGGCCTGTGCTCTAATCCACTGAGCTAATCACCCGTTAACTGGTATCCCGAGTTCCTTCATCACAAGTTTCATGTCTTCCCAGACGGGTTTCTTGAATGAAGAATTCCGCAGAAGCGCAGCGGGATGGTAAGTAACCATCAGTTTCGCATCTCCGTATTCGTGGAAAGTTCCCCTTATGTCTCCCATCCTGAACTTGTCAAGTTTGAGCATAAGGCCGGCAGCTACGCTTCCGAGACATACTATCACCTCGGGATTTACACTTCTTATCTGCTTCATGAGAAAAGGCTCGCAACTTGCAACCTCGTCGGGCTCAGGGTTTCTGTTTTCAGGAGGGCGACATTTGACCACATTACATATGTAAACATCTTTTCTCTCAAGCTTCATCGCCCCTATTATTTTTGTAAGAAGTTGTCCGGCTCTTCCGACAAAAGGTCTTCCCCGCATGTCTTCATCCCTCCCGGGTCCTTCACCGACAAACATCAGTTTTGCATTCGGGTTGCCTTCACCGAACACTATGCTGTTTCTGGTTTCAGACAGCTTACACCTTGTACAGTCCCCGAGTTCTTCCCTTATCCGGGATAAAGTCTGGCCGCCGGAAGTTTCAGACCTGATTCTGTTTGGTGAAACAGCAATTTGTTTTTTCTTTGGTTTCTCCTTCTGCGATCTTTGGAGTGGAATCTCTTCTATTCCTATCTCTCTGCAGAACCGCAGATAGTTCCCGACTGCTTGCACGGTTTGCTGAAATTCACCGGAGTTCATATGCTTGGGGAAAGTCTAGCATAAATACCGCGCAGTGGCGAAAAGTTGAGGTACCATACACTACACTAGTGTTTCAGCCTCGTAATGACCTCGCGTTGTGGAAGAAAGACAGTTTTATCTTGTTGCCAGAATTTGAGTGCCTGTGTCAGTAGCACTCTGTCGCAGATTTTCGCTGCATTTAGTTTGTCAACAACCCATAGCACGCCGTGTACAGACAGAAAACTCTTTTCAGTAACCTTGCGCAGTTGGGCATCTCCGGTAAGCAGTATGCCGGAATAAACCTGTGCAGTAACAAGACAGAAACAATCGTTTGCAGAAAGACTTGGATATCTCTTCTTGAGCAAGATTGACTTATGGACTTCATTTGGTGTTAGGTTGTGGGTAGTCATTCCAGATTCGTCAAGCAATCACCACTCGCTCTCGGAAAAGTCAATCAACTCATGTTCGCGTACGGTCAATGGTAGTGCGAGTGGCGTTAGTTTTGAGTACCAGATTGAGGACGGTAGTCGGGCTGCAGAACCTGGCCAGAATACGATTGCTTTCTGTAGTGGCGTAGCATCTGAGCAGATACGAATGCTTGTGCGCTATTTGGTCGGTGAAGATTGGTGGCACAATGATGCTCCTAAAACTGGTCTATGGGCATTTGAACACCGCTTCGTAGAAGCAAAAATCGAGCCGTTTGAACATCCGGACCAATGCATACACGGTTGCGAGTTCACGCATAGAAGGCTTGGGCGCGGTGAAAGTGGGCGACCCCGATATCCGCCCATTTACCGAAGAACCACGATACAACTGGAAGGCTCGAACTATGCATCGATACCGGCAGTTTCGTATGAAAGCGGGCCGCGCAATTGCGGCAATATGCACCTGAAGTACCTGCTTGGAGTTCGCCTTGTTACTTCATCGTTGCAGTCAAATTCAATTTCAGTCGGGAATAACTCTTGCAGGAAGAAATTTCAAAAGAGTTTCTTTTTTAACCAGACAACCTCCTTGTCGTTTTTCGAGAAGATCTTTTTCCAGCAGAAATTCAACATCTCTTTGAATTGTTCTGATGGATTTGCCTGAGTATTGCTCCGCCACCGCAGGGCTTATTCTTCTTGTTTCTTCAATCTTCAGGGGTTCTGAAACATGCCAGAAGTCCAGTGCCAACCTTCTTCTGCGTTTAGAAACTTTGCCCGGGTTTTCTCCGAAAGATTCAAATACGTAATCCCTCCAGAAAACCTCCAGCTGCTGTACCTCGATAAATTCAATCTGGCCGGTAAGCTGGTCCACAAAGCCTCCGACCGCGTAACGCATAAACCGGTATACATCCCCGCCGGACTTACTTGCGTAGTCAAGTTGACGGTAATACTCGCTCCTAGTTTTGTTGTAATGATTGCTTAGTAAATGGCATACGGGGGCAGGCATACCTGAAGCCAGCATTATTTTTAACTCGACCATCCTGGCGGTTCTTCCGTTGCCGTCGCCGAACGGGTGGATCCATGCTATATATAGGTGCGCCAGTAAGGCTTTTATAATCGCGAAAACGACCTTGTTCTCCTCCGGATTGAAATGCGGTCCGTTAAGCCACCCGCACATTTTGTCCAGTAGATGTTCACAATCTTCCCGAGGGGCTCCCCTGTATCCGAAAACACCCACATCATGCCGGCTGATTTTACCAGGCACAACATCTTCTCCTAAAGGAAGGTCTTTCAGCACTATTTTATTGTAATTTTTTATCTGTTCTGAACTTAATTCCTTCGGTTCGCCGTCCATAAGTTCAGTTGCGATTCTGTTATAAGATTCAAGTACATTGTCGACCTCTTTGCCTTGATACTCCATTGAATCAGGGAGGTTGAGTCTCCCTTCAATTCTCTCTCTCACCTCTTCCTCGGAAAGAGTGTTTCCTTCGATTGCCGTCGTACCCTGAATCCCCTTTGCCAGGTAAGTTCTATGCAGGGTCTCTGAGAATACGGGTTTGAGCGGAACTCTGGAGATGCGGGAGCATTTCGATTGAGATTCACCCAGCAACAACCATGTCCTGTAGTCAACTTTCCCAAGATCGACATGGAAAGTTATCCATGAGTGTGTTTCTTTGTATTTTCTGGCAGGCATTTTGTCGGATAATAATAAACTCTTTTCTCTTGCAATTGTTTAATAAACATATAAAATATATCAAAAATGGCAATTATTTTGTCATAGAAATTGCGGAGAAAAAAACTCCCGAGCAGATATATGGGTGAGATTAAATAACGTATTATGAACCTATGAACTGCGCACTGGGTTAAGGAGTGAAACCATAAATGTCTCTTGAAGTAATTAACAACCGTATTGAAGACCTGTACAAAGAGTGGAATTCCCTACAGCCCCTCAACCCAGATAATGACTATCGGCTTTGGAGAAAAATCAAACTCGAGTGGAACTATAATTCCAACCGTATAGAGGGAAATACTCTGAGTTACAACGAGACAGAGATTTTATTCATCCACGGACGTTTTGCAGGCAACCACCAGTCCCGCGATTACAAGGAGATGGAAGCCCACAACTTAGGAATAGAAAAAGTGAGAAAATTCGCAGAAGACAAAGAGCGTCCTATGACGGAAGAGTACATACGCAATCTCAACCTGATCATACTCAAAGAACCCTTCTGGAAAGAAGCAGAGACTCTAGATGGACAAACTACCAAGAAAAAAATTGTTCCGGGGAAATACAAGACTCAACCCAACCATGTAAGAACCGGAACAGGAGAGGTATTTATGTTCGCCCTGCCGCAGGAGGTTCCCGAAAAAATGGGGAACCTTATGAACTGGTTTAACGAAAATATCGAATCTCGTCCGACTTCCATATCTTCTTTTCTTGCGGAACTGCATCACCGGTTCATCTGTATTCATCCGTTCGATGACGGCAACGGTCGTACAGCGCGCCTGTGGATAAACTATGCCCTGATGCGACTTGGGTACCCGCCTATTGTCATTAAAGCCGCGGATAAAGACAGCTACATCTCCGCTCTTCAGAAAGCCGATACGGAAAACATGGATGCACTTGCGGTATATCTCGGCAACTGTCTTATATCGTGGCTTGAGGTCGGGATAGGTGCTGCGCAAGGGTCGGATATAAGCGAGCCCGACGATGTTGACAAAGAGGTAGATGTTTTTATCAGAAATGAAAAAGCCAAAGGGACGGAAAGTCCGAAGCCTCTGGCAGGAAAAGATCTGGAAAGACTATGCGAACAATCTTGGATACCTCTTCTGGAAACGTTTGAAAATCGATTTAGCCAGTTCTCTCAATTGTTTTCCTCAACAGAGATTATCTCAGGATGGCCGGGGCGAAAGGGTTCTCTCGGAGATTTGAAAAAAGACCTCAAAGAACTCCTAGAAAAACAGGAAACGGATTTTGGTCATCAACGCTTCGGAATCTCCTACAAGGAATATAGAATGAGCCCAAAACCATTTGATATGCTAGTTGAATTATCGATAGATAAAAAACTTTATGATATTGAATATGCGATATCAACAACGGGAGACCCTAATGGTACTCGTTTTCCGTATTCTCTTAAAAAAGAAAAACACGCCCGCCTGTGGACGGAGTCAGAGATAAGGAAATTTGTAGCGGAAGGGAAAAAGGATTTTCTTGAAGTTCTCAAGGAAATTGTAGCAAAAACAGAGAATGATGACAGTTAAAGCCGCTCGGCATCGTCAAAAAATGTGTTTCTCCAGAAACGTCCAAGTACGAAGTCTCATTTCTATATAACCGCCAATTCGTGTACATTACCGTATAAAATCAATGTTGGAATAAGTCGTATCCTGAAAACCCTGTAGGAAGATGCATCTCCGTATCCTCCTCTATTCACAATGGAAAAAGATTACTCTCCTCGGCATATTGAGAAAAAATGGCAGGACCGCTGGCGGAAAGCAGCTGTCTACAAGGTGAGCGAATCGGGAACCGGCAGAAAATACTACGTACTTGAGATGTTCCCTTACCCGTCCGGGAGAATCCATATGGGACACGTAAGGAACTACTCAATCGGAGATGTAGTAGCAAGGTTCAAAAGATCTCGGGGATTTAACGTTCTTCACCCGGTCGGGTGGGACGCTTTCGGACTGCCTGCGGAAAATGCGGCTATTCAGAATGCCGTACACCCCGCCGCCTGGACTCGGGCGAACATCGCCCAGATGAAATCACAGCTTATACGCCTCGGATTCAGTTATGACTGGAGCAGGGAATTGGCCACATGCGATGTGGAGTATTACAGGTGGGAACAGTGGTTCTTCACCAGGCTTTACCGCGCAGGGCTCGCGTACAGAAAGACATCGGTTGTGAACTGGGACCCGGTGGACCGCACGGTGCTTGCGAACGAGCAGGTTGTCGACGGAAGGGGGTGGCGCTCGGGGGCTGTCGTTGAAAAAAAGGAAATACCGCAGTGGTTTTTAAGGGTGAGCGACTACGCGGAGGAACTTCTGTCCGAACTTGAAACGATGGACGGATGGCCCGATGCGGTGAAGACCATGCAGAGAAACTGGATAGGCAAGTCGGAAGGAGTGGAGGCCGATTTCCGCATTGAAGGAGAAGACGGAGTCCTGAAGATATTCACCACGCGGCCCGATACGATAATGGGGGTTGTCTGCCTCGTGCTCGCGCCCGAGCACCCGGTGGTCTCGGAAACGGCGCAGAGGAAAAAAGATGTGGCCGATTTCGTCGCTTCCTGCCGCGCGACTCCGGTCTCGGAAGTCGAGCTTGAGACCGTGGAGAAAACAGGCGTGTCGCTCGGAATAAACGCCGTTCACCCTATAAGCGGGGAAAAGATACCGGTCTGGACCGCGAATTTCGTTCTGATGAGCTACGGTACGGGCGCGGTGATGAGCGTGCCCGCGCATGATCAAAGAGACTGGGAGTTTGCCAAGAAGTACGGTCTCGGCATAAGGCAGGTGATATTCCCCGCGGACGAAGACGAAGAGTGCGATACGGACAAAAGGGCGTTTACCCGTAAGGGTACGCTCGGAAACTCGGATTGGCTCTCCGGAACCTCATCGCGGCAGGCATCTGAAAAAGTAGCCGACTATCTCGAAGAGAACAAAAAGGGGTCGAGAAAAACCAACTACCGACTGAGGGACTGGGGAATTTCAAGACAGCGCTACTGGGGAGCGCCGATACCTGTAATATACTGCGGGGACTGCGGTGAAGTGACGGTTCCGGATAAGGACCTTCCGGTAGAGCTTCCGCTTGAGATAGAAATTGACGGAGAGCGGATGCCTTCTCTCTCCGGTATCGAGGAATTCGTAAAAACCGAGTGCCCCGAATGCGGAAAACCGGCGCGGCGCGAGACGGACACTATGGACACGTTCGTCGAGTCTTCATGGTACTTTATGCGCTACACCTCGGCCGACTGCGAAGACGGAATGTTCCGCACGCCGAGCGCCGAATACTGGCTTCCGGTGGACAGGTACATAGGGGGCATAGAGCACGCGATCCTACATCTTCTTTACTCCAGGTTCTTCACGAAAGCGTTGCGGGACACAGGTGTTTTCAGTCTCTCGGAACCCTTCGCGAACCTCCTGACTCAGGGAATGGTGGTGAAGGACGGAGCGAAGATGTCGAAGTCTCTCGGAAATACGGTCGACCCCGACGATATGATAGAGCGCTACGGAGCCGACACCGTAAGAATGTTCATGCTTTTTGCGGCGCCGGTGGAAAAAGACCTTGATTGGAACGAACAGGGGGTGAAGGGAATGTTCCGGTTTCTGGGAAGGGTCTGGCGTTTCGCGCACGAATTCAGCGAAGGGGGAAAAACGGAAGCCGCGGGGGAGAAGAAAGGGAACTCCGACCTTTCGACTGCCGTGAACCGCACGATAAGGAAAGTCACGGAGGACATAGAGAGTTTCAAGTTCAACACGGCGATTTCCGCCGTGATGGAACTTTTCAACGAGCTCTCCGCTCACTGCAGGAAAAAGACCGCGGACGGGGAGTCCGTGGAGAAGGCGCTGCTTGCCGTGGTGAGGCTCCTGTACCCCATGTCTCCTCATTTCTGCGAGGAACTCTGGGAGATAATGGGTGGAGAAAAAAGCCTGGTGGATACGGAATGGATAAAATGGGATGAGGATGCGGTTCGGAGCAGAGAATTCACCATCCCCGTGCGGGTCAATTCCAGAGTGCGGAACCAGATTTCAATCGACGACGAAGCGGATGAGCAGTCCGTGCGGGAAATCGCTCTTGCCGACGCCAAGGTAAGAGAGTACATCGCGGGCCGGGAAATAAGGAATTTTGTTTACGTTCCCAAAAGACTTGTGGACATCAGAGTTTGATTCACAGGGGAGACGACAATGAAGGAAAACAGTTCGGACTATATGACAAAAAAGGTGAAGACGATAGAAGTTGCAGCCGGCAAGTCCATCTCCGGCCTTCTCTCCGAGATGGCGGAAACGGGATTTCAGGGCAGGAGCCTGGCGAGAGTTGCGGATGTGTTCGCCGACATGGTGCGGGAAGAGGACATCACCATTCTTTTCGGTTACGCGGGATCTCTGTCGACGACCGGGCAGTGGAAAATAATCAACTGGTTCATTGAAAACAGATATTTCGATGTTCTTGTTCCGACCGGCGCGAATATCTCGGAAGACATAGTGGAGGCCATGGGATTTTCCTACTGGCAGGGGAGCAGCAATGAGGATGATGAAAAGCTTTTCCGTGAAGGGATAAACCGCTACTACGACGTATACGGGTCGGAGTCCGACTACCTCGAAATGACTGAACTTCTGGCTGATTTCATAACGACCCTTGATGAGTCGCGCAGATATTCTTCAAGGGAGTTTCTCAAAAAATGCGGACAGTGGCTCGATAGAAAGAACATAAAAAGCATAGTGGCCGCGGCGGCGAGAAACGGAGTTCCCGTATTCTGTCCGGCGATAGCGGACAGTCCTTACGGAGACGCGGCTCTTATAGCCGAATCCAGAGGTTTTCACCTGACGATCGACGCCATACAGGATTACGTGGAATTCATGCGTATGGGAGAAGGCGTAACGGACACCGGAGTCGTCTACATAGGAGGAGGAGTGCCGAAGGACTTTATTCAACTGTTTGCGGTTACGGCCGACCTTCTGTACAAGGACAGAAGAATTCCCGGAAGAACGAAGGGGGTAAACCGCAAGGGAACTTCAGATGCGGAAACCTATTATCCGCACAAGTACGCGATTCAGATCACAACCGATTCTCCGCAGTGGGGCGGACTTTCAGGATGCACTTTCGAAGAAGCGGTCTCATGGGGCAAGGAGAATCCTGAAGGGGGTTTGGTGCAGTGCTACTGCGACGCCACCATAGCTCTTCCTCTTGTATCTCATGCGCTCTGCGAAAAAAACTTGGGAAAAAGAAAAGGGAGGATTTTCAGTTTCAAAGACTGAAGTCCCGCCCAATTTGAGTTACTGATAAACTAATTCAGAAAAAGCAACCATGAAAATAGTAGCCGCCGACAAATTCTCGAGGATGAGCGAAATGACTGTTAACGGGTTTCAGTTTCCAGAACAAGTTAACACAGAGAAAAAAGCCGTTCAGTTTTTCGAAGGGATTAAGTGGCCTGAAGGTCGCTATTGCCCGTGTTGCGGAAGTACTGAGACCTACCCGCACAAAACTAGGGAGTTTTACTATCATTGCAAAGAACCGAAGTGTCGTAAACAGTTCTCCTGTAAGACCAACACTGTCATGCAGTCCAGCAGACTTCCGATAAGAATGTGGCTTTATGCAATGTACAAAGTCAGCGTGACAACGGAAGCGATATCAAGTATTGAATTAGTTAAGGAACTCGGTATAACCCAAAAATCTGCTCGGTTCATGCTCCAGAGAATTAAAGAGGCGTGTGGTAATCACCAAATGATGAGTTGAGAAATAGTTTGAGTGTAATGTGATCAATTATCCTTCCGAGATACTTTCACAGTCTCGAACCCTTCTTCGCTCCATCCTTCGTCTCCACCTTCCATATGTCGTGCAGATGCCTCTTCACTCTTTTCTGAGAAATCTTGGGAAGATCGTTCATCACATTCGCCGTCTTGTGGACCTAGTAACAGTGCTCCCACGTCTCCCCGTGAACTTCCGGAAACGCGAACCAGAATTCCAGATCCCGGTCACCGATTGCAGGTCACGGTTCTTCCATCCCGTGCGTCTTCAGATCCGATAACACTTCGCGTCAACTCTGCTTTTATTCCCTGACTCTGTTTTCAATGGAGAGAAAGTGCTTCTTCCCGCTCTCGTCCGCCACTATCACCACAAGCACACAACTTGAGGTCATTTGCCTCTATAAAATCCCCCTTGACTCCAGATGGGGGGGGGTAAAATCTAGAAGCATGAAGGTTGTAGACCACCTCGTGAGGAAGTCGATTCGCCATGCGTTCGCTTACGGGATGACCACCCGAAGTTGCTCGGCAAGGTACGTAGCGTTGTGGCGGGACCACCGCAACGGCCCCGTCAGGTCTTCTCGTGTGACCGGGTCCGGGAGTGTATCCAACTTCAACAGCAGACCCGAGTCGTGTTCCGTAACTCGCTTGCAGCCCCTGCCGAGTCCAGTTTCTTGAGACTGACTCTGATAGTGGTCCGCGACAATCCGGTCGTTTCTGCGACCCGTTCGATGCTGTTGCGACCGACGGCTGGGGTTTCCACTGCTGCCCATCGGCGACGGGTCTGCTCATTTAGAGAGGGGCGGGGAGCAACTAATTTCGTCCGCACCACTTGACTTGAAAAGCCTGTTATTTCCCAAGGAGCCTGATAGCAAGATGATCGGATTTGAAGAGATTGTCGGCAAAGTTGCCGCACCGCGGTTCAGGTCCGGACTTATAACCGGAGATGTTCTTAAAATTCTACGGGACCACCCTATAGAAATAAAATTTGATGTCGTCATAGCTGACCCTCCCTACAATATAGGAAAGAACTTCGGAAAGAGTGACGACAACCTTCCCTTGGATGAATATGTGGAATGGACAGGGAAATGGATATCCAGATGTTTTCAGCTTCTATCCGAAAACGGACTTATTTACATTTACGGATTTGCAGAAATCTTGTCTCATATCTCGGCTTTATATCCTGCAGACCATCAACGCTGGCTTGTCTGGCACTACACAAACAAGGCGGTCCCCTCCTTAAGGTTCTGGCAGAGGTCACATGAATCCATTTTTTGTCTTTGGATGCCGGAAACCAAAAGACCTGTCCTTGAGGTCGACCAGATCCGGGAACCCTATACGAAATCCTTTCTCAACAATGCTGCCGGAAAAACACGCAGGTCTACGGTTTCCCGGTTCGGTGGAAATCAAGGAAAAGAAACAACGTATCGGGCTCACGAAGGAGGAGCGTTACCCAGGGATGTAATAAAGATTCCCGCCCTTGCCGGCGGTGCCGGTGCTTCGGAGCGTTGGTTCATGTGTCGCGATTGCGGAGACGGAGTATTCCCTCCGAGCGAACTGAAAAATCACAGAGATCACAACACGCTGAAGCATCCGACACAAAAACCTATGCGTTTAACAAAACGGTTGATAAGGTCTCGTATCAAAGGAAATAACGGAAGGTTGCTGGTTCCCTTTGCCGGGTCGGGTTCGGAATGCGTTGTCGCTAAACAACTTGGAATAGAGTTCAGAGGCATAGAGATAAACCCTCTATATGTAAAATTTGCAAGGAAATGGCTTAGGTGTATAAACTAACCCCGAGAATGTTACAACGCTTTCGGCAGGACCTCGGCAAATATCATGGATTGTTTACTGCCGGTCGTTGTCAGGGATGGGAACAAGAGGAACTGATCGTCAATGCCATAAAGTCTGATACGCAAGCACAGGATTCCGTCAAATGGAAAGAGGCCGGTCATGATGCTGAAGCCGACATCAGAGTCAAAACCAACGGAAAATCTCACGAAATACAGATCAAATCGGGACAGGTAAAACCTAAAAAGAGAGCACTGATTATTTCAGGGCACAGGCTGGGTAGGTTTGATGGAGACATGGTAGAAATTACTAAGTATCTGAACGATAACAAGGCAAACATAATTTCGGTATCCTATGCAAAAAGAGATGATGAGAAGGGAAGACACCATCAGTACTGCTTACGCTATATAGACATCAAACTGCTGACCGGAATTTCACCTGACAAATGGGAAAAGATGGGAAAGCAGTATTGTCAGAAAAATTCATGTGGAGTTTTATTTTCTCTAAGACCTAAAATGAGTTGGCAGATATGGTGGGAAATTCCGCTTGAATTAACAGAAGAAACGGAAGAATTTACAGTCTGATTTCTACAGTTCCAAAATCTAAAAAGATCCTATGAGCCTGAAAATAATACATACTTCCGACTGGCAGATCGGCAAGGTTTTTCGATATGTGGATGATGCGACCATGGGACTCCTGCAGGACGCCCGTCTCAAAGTAATTACCAGTCTGGGAGAATCGGCGGAAAAACACGGTGCAGGCCACATACTGGTCGCAGGCGATGTCTACGACATTGAAACGCCGTCCCAGCGTTCCCTCAACCAACCGCTTGAGCGTATGAGGAACTTCCCCGGAGTCAGATGGCATCTGCTTCCGGGAAATCACGACCCGCACAGACCGAACGGCCTGTGGGACCGGATCCTTGCCAGGGAATTGCCGGAAAATATTCATATCCACACAACTCCCGAGCCGGTGATATTCGAAGAAGAGTCTCTTGTTCTGCTTCCAGCCCCGCTTCTGCATCGCCACACGCTCGACAATGCGACCGCTTATATGGAAGACCTCGACCTTCCCGAAGGCCTTATCCGCGTAGGTATAGCCCACGGCACCATTACGGGGTTCGGCTCCGGCGACGATTCCACCCCGAACTACATTCCCCCCGATCTCCCTGAGAGAGCGGGTCTGTCTTACCTCGCTTTAGGGGACTGGCACGGGAAAAGGAAAATAAACGACCGCTGCTGGTACAGCGGGACACCCGAGACCGACTCGTTCAAAGTATCTGACGGAGGTTACGCCCTGCTTGTGGAGATTAACGACTGGAACTCCCTTCCCGAGATAACCGCTCTTGAAACCGGACACTATAAGTGGCTCAGTTTCTCGGAGCGGATCAACAGTGCGGAGGACATCGATTTTCTGGAGGAAAAACTCCGGGCGATACAGGGCAACCTTGAAAATACTCTCGTCCATCTGGAAATAGAAGGGGCATTGTCTCTTGAGGACCGGAACTACCTTGAAGAACGGATAACGGAAGGGGTTTCCGCCGCTCTTTGTTTTCTCCGCACGGACACGGAACATCTGTTCCCGCACCCTACCGAGCGGGACCTGGATCAGATAGACCAGCAGGGATTCGTGCGCGCCGCCGCCGATACCTTGAAAACCAAAGCCGACGAGGGTGATCAACTCTCAGCAGAAGCTCTTCAGAGACTCTACATAGAACACATGAAATTCGCGGCGGAAAAACGATGAAGCTCAGGTCTCTTGCCGTAAATCAGTTCAAAAAATTCACAAGCCCCGTAAAACTCGAAGGGCTAAAGGACGGTCTGAACGTAGTCGTCGGCTCGAACGAAATGGGCAAATCCACCCTGCTCGACGCTCTGCGCGCAGTCCTCTTCGAAAAATACGATTCAGGCGTCAAAGCCGTCAAGGACCTTCAGAACGAACGGAACAAAGCCGGTCCTGTAGTGGAACTGAAATTCGAACTTGAAGACGACCTGTACAGTATCTCCAAGCGGTTCATGAAAAAACCCTACGCGCGGCTCGACTGCCCCGACGGTTCCACGCTCGAGGGAGAAGCGGCGGAGGAAAGGTTGCGGGACCTCCTGAATTTCTCCAAATCCGGAAGGTCCGGCGCTACATCCGAAACGCTGGGCATGTGGAACATACTCTGGGTGAAACAGGGGAAATCATTCGGTGCTCTCGACCTTTCCCGAAGCGCGAGAGCGGACCTTCACGGCGCCCTTGAATCCGAAGTCGGAACGGTACTCGGCGGACGACGCGGACGTGAACTTCCTCAGGCTATAGAGGATCATCTCCGCAAACTGATCACTACGACGGGCAAAAGCAGGGGAGACTATAAAGCCGCTGAAGAACAAGTAGGGTCTCTTGAAAAAGAGTTGGGAGAACTGGAAGAACAAAAAAGGGAACTGTTGGAGACGCTGAAAGATCTTGAAGATAAACAGGAAAAACTGAAACGTCTTTCAGAACCCGAACGTGATGAAAAAGATAAAGCTGAACTTGAAAAAGCGAACGAATGGTTGAAAGAACTGGAAAAGCTTGAAGATCAGATGGAAGCGGAAAAACGGGAACTCGAAGTCTGTGAATTCAGACTCACGCAGGCGGAGCAGAACGAAAGACTGCGTCGGGACCTGAAAAACGATATCTCTCGGGAACAGGAAAGGCTTGAAGAACTGAGCAAAGAGAACGAAGAAGCTTTCGAACAGCAGAACCAGGCACTGGAAAAGCTTGAAAAACTGAGAGAGGCGGCGGCTGAAACTGAAGCGGAAGCTGAGGATGCTGAAGATGCTGTTTCCAGAAAAAAACGCATATTCAGCGCAGTGGAACTC
Source organism: Thermodesulfobacteriota bacterium (assembly GCA_965204665.1). Taxonomy (GTDB): domain Bacteria; phylum Desulfobacterota_D; class UBA1144; order Nemesobacterales; family Nemesobacteraceae; genus Nemesobacter. The sequence goes on from OZ242002.1 coordinate 722,214, forward strand.
AAAAGTCGCATAAGCGGACTCACGAACCAACTCGAAAAAACCGAGGATGCGGAAAAACGCAGACTCCATGCTCAGAAGCGAGCCGAAAGTATTGCCGTAACGCAGGAGATGCTCCGGCAGATAGAAGATGCGGAAAAAGAAATGGAAAAAGCTGAAAATCGTCTAAACGCCGTTTCGACTCTCGTAACTTTCGATATGGAAAATCCTTCCGGAATTGAAGTTGACGGCTCGGCGCTGGCATCCGGTAAAGATTCTCTGCAGACGGTTTCTCCAATGAAGATATCAATTCCCGAAAGGGGAGACATCACGATTGAACCTGCTGTAAAGAACCGGGACAAACTGATCGATCAGCACCGCAGGGCGGAGGAACAACTGAAGGATATTCTCGACGAAATTTGTGTTTCGTCCGTACAAGAAGCGCAATCTCTGTACAGCGACCGACAAAAAGCATTGGAACAGGCGGACCTTGCCCGCAAAGAAGCTGAAATGTACGCTCCGAGTACGGATGAGTACGAGGCCGGAGTGCGGGCTCTGGCTGACTATATAGAAAAACACCGACAGATACTGCAGAAGGAAACGACCGAACTTGCGTTGCAGGAACTGCCTGAATATCAGGATGCTAAAGCAGAGTTAGAAAATGCTCAAGACAGGTCCGAAGACGCTCGGGAAGCGCTGGACAAGATACGGGCGGCTATTAAAGGTCCGGAGGAGATATTGACGAGTTCCAAAGAACATTCAGCTTCCGCCAAAGCCCGTTACGAAGAATGTGAAAAACGTCTGGAAAGCCTTTTTGACCAACTCGCAAAAGCCCAGGATGAATGTGACGAGGACAGATTACGTAAAGAAACCCGAGAAGCGCGCAACGCCTTTTTGCACCAAAAAGAGAAGGTCGCTCACCTGAGTGAAAAACGAAGTAACGGCGATACCGTTGAACAGGCTGAAGCACGAGTAAGTCGTCTTAAAAGAGCGGCCGAAAACAAAAAATCACAACTACACGAACTCGAACTCGGTATTCAAGACAAACGGTCGCGGGTTGATGTCCGAGGGGGAGAAGGAATTGATGAAAGCATCGGGCGGAAGAAACGTGATCTGGAGCACTGGAAAGAAAAATACGACCGACTTGAGCGCGAAGTGAGAGTTCTCAGCCTTCTGCTTGAAACACTCAGAGACGCCGAACATGAAGCCAAAGAACTTTTCCTTTCACCCGTGACGGACCGCATGCGGCCATACCTGCAGTCCTTGTTTCCCGGTTCCGAAATAACGATTGATGAAAACCTGGGTATAACAGGAGTAATACGGGAAGCGGGCTATGAAGAACCTTTCCCGCTTCTAAGCATGGGAACACAGGAGCAGGTCGCCGTCCTAGTGCGCCTTGCGTTCGCCGAGATGTTGGTCGGGCAGGGAAAACCGGCCACAGTAGTGCTTGATGATGCCCTGGTCTTTTCTGACGACGCGAGAATGGACCGTATGTTCGACATACTCAATCACGCGGCAGAGAAGGTCCAGATATTAATTTTCACTTGCCGCGAGCAACTTTTTGAAAATGTCGGAGGTCATGTGCTTTCACTGAAACCCGAAGGTCCTGAAAAACTTATCTCCGCTTGACCATTACTCAAAGTGAGTTTGTTCTGAAATATATGAATTCTGGGAGTATCGGATTCGGGATGAAAGCATCAACTCCATCACCCAACCGACATCTCACCCTGACTACTATCTTAAAATCAGAAAAAGGAATGATCAGTTTTTATATGACAGAAATGGGTTTTTTATCATTACTGTGCCGTACATACGACCATGCTGGAAGTCTTCCGAGAGCAGTTCTGCAATTCCATGAACCTCTGCATAAGCCCAGATATGAGCATCGAACCACGACAGACCGTATGCGATAATGCCCCGTAGAGCCGTTCTCAGAACAACTGCATCAGGATAAATAATTGGAAATTGCTCCATTAATTCCTCTGCCTCGCGAATGGCGGAGGTAAAATCAAGCAAGCGGTTCTCGGAACCTCCTCGTGTTGTGGCGGCAACAAATTCAACAATTGACTGGTGGGCAATATGCACCCGCCCGGTTGCGATGCCGTCACGAAGTACATTCATCGCAATCTGTTGCTTATCTGGAAAACGGCTGTCATAACGATAGACCAGTATATTAGTATCAATCAACATCTGGACGACCGCGAGTATAAAGTTCTTCTCGGGTCCACCCCCGCGTATCCGCCCGAGATGCAGGCTTCGATGTTTCACGGGAACGCTGCCGAGCAGTTGCCTCATCAAAAAGACGCAGGCGCTCTTCAGTACCAAGCCTCTGGTCCGATATCACCGTTCCAGCAATAACCACACGAATATTTTTCCCCATCTCCTCAAAACGAATATCGTCCCCAGGTCGGATGCCGTAACGCTCGGCAATTGCTTTTGGTACCGTGACTTGCAGTTTGCTACTTACTTTGGACATGCCTTTACTTTACCAAAGAAAATTTCTTTGTCAAAATAGAAAGTTTATTCACTTACGTACGCAAAAATGAAGTCGGTCTCTGCCCATAAGCATGTAGAATAAGATTCGGACAGATATGACCATCCCGGCATTTTGCGTTCGGCAGATTGAAGTGTAGATTCAATTAAGGAAATTCTGTAAGATTCCGGAACAGGAGGCGACGACAAGTGACTGAAAACCCCATAGGAGTGGATTATTCCGAGCTTCATCAGCTCGACAGTCCGGCTAACAGACTCATAAGAGAATCCATATGGGGTACGGAGGATGACATAGGACAGCAGTCATTCATCACACCCCGTTATCTCGACCAACTGATTTCAAGACTGAATATAGTAGAAACGACGCATCTGCTTGATGTGGGCAGCGGAGCGGGCGGTCCGGCGGCATACATAGCCGACAGGACCGGATGCAGGGTTTCCGGCATAGAGATAAACGAAATCGGGGTTGACGTATCAAGAAAACTTGCGGAAAACTCGGGGCTCGGGGGAAAAGTCCGGTTTCATCTCGGCGACGCGATTGAAATGCCGTTTGCGGAAAACACTTTCGACCTCGCCGTAAGCCTCAACGTAATGAATGTGTTTTCGGATAAGACGGAACTTTTCAGACAGGTTCTGAGAGTTCTCAAGCCCTCCGGCATATGGGCACTGCTGAGCGGTACTTTCAAAATGGAGGGTGATGAAGAGACGAAAAGCAGGATGGCCAGAGGCTATCTTATCCCGCAGTATTACGATTCTCTTCAAAGCTACAGGAGCAAACTCGAAACGGCAGGTTTCCTGATTGAAGAAATAACGGAATACGTGGCGGATTTCCGTGTTCAGGTGAAGAGATGGGGAGATGCCTACAAAAAACATGCAGCGGCAATCGCCGAGGAGCAGGGAGAGGAAAACACCCGGTATCACATAGAGTATTTCGATACTTACCTGAGCCTCGTTGACCGGAAAAGAGCTTCAAACCATCTGATCATATCGTCAAAACCCGGATAGAAGACTCCCCGGACTTCGGCGATTTTTTATCGCCTGCGGGATCAAAAACGAGTCTCCCTGTCACAGAACCGCATGATCTTCAAAAGCGGCGCAGTACTCCCTGGAAGCTTTTTCCGGATCGTCTGAACCGAAAACACCGGTTATGACCGCAACTCCGTCCACCCCCGTCTCAAGCACTTCGGAAACATTTTGGGGGAATATGCCTCCGATAGCGAATACGGGAATTCCCGTTATGGCGGTCTTAGCATCAATCAGAGTCTGAAGAGGGGTGGGCACTCTTCCGGGTTTGGTCGGAGTATCCCACGGCGTCCCGAAAACCACATAGTCGGCCCCCATTCTCTCCGAATGTATTCCCCTCGGAAGAGAGTTGTAGCAGGAAACTCCTATTATAGCTCCGTTGCCGATTTTCTTTCTCGTGGGAATTATGTTCGGGTCGTCCTCGCCCAGGTGCACTCCGTCAGCCCCTATTTCCGTCATAAGTTCCGGAGAGTCGTTTATTATAAGCGGCACTCCGTATTTTTTCGTGAGCTCAAGAAGTTTCTTTCCGACAGCGACGATTTCTGCGGGCTCAGAACTCTTGTCGCGCAACTGAACTATGTCCGCCCCTCCGGAAAGCGACTTTTCCACCGATTCGAAAAAAGCGTTCGGCGGAATCAGTTTCTCACTGGTGATTACGTAAAGTCCGTTAAGCGAAAAACCCATGATTTATCGACAAGCAAAATTAATGCAGGTAAACCGGGAACACGGCCTACCGCCTGCATTTTCTGAGAAACTTCTTAGCTCTCGAGATCTCTTTTTTAACATTCCCAGTAGCTGTTCCACCGGCGGAATTTCTACTCTCGATCGAACCGGAAACCGTTATTACCTCGAATATGTCTTCTTCGATATGTTGTGAAAAACTGCGGAACTCGGAAAGGTCAAGATCCCGGAGTTCCTTCTGCTCCCGTTCCGCATAAGCAACTATCCTCCCCACTGTCTCATGCGCGGAGCGGAACGGCACTCCCCTGCGAACAAGGTAGTCCGCCACATCGGTCGCGGTGACGAACCCCCCTTCAAGAGCCTTTGCCATGTTATCCTCTCTGAACTCAAGAGTCCGCAGCATCTCGATGTTCACCTCAAGACAGAGTTTCACAGTGTCCACCGTATCGAAAACAGGCTCCTTATCCTCCTGCATATCCCTGTTGTAGGAAAGAGGAAGTCCTTTCATCAGAACCAGAAGAGCGGTCAGGTTGCCGTAGACCCTGGCGACCTTCCCGCGGGTAAGTTCCGAGATGTCGGGGTTTTTCTTCTGGGGCATTATGCTTGACCCTGTGGTGAAACCGTCTCCGAGGTCTATAAAATCAAACTCTTTGCTGCTCCAGAGAACGAGCTCTTCGGAGAGTCTGCCGAGATGCATCATCACAACCGAGCAGCAGAACAAGAACTCCGCGCAGAAATCCCGGTCGCTCACCGCGTCAATGCTGTTTTTCGAAACAGCGCTGAAACCGAGAGCTCCGGCGGTCATATCCCTGTCTATCGGAAAGGATGTGCCCGCCCCCGCGCAACTACCGAGAGGACTCACATCCACCCTGCGCATACAGTCGACAAGTCTTTGGCGGTCGCGCATGAACATCTCGTAGTAAGCAAGAAGATGGTGGGAGAGAAGTACCGGCTGCGCGCGCTGCATATGGGTATAGAGAGGCATTACGACACAGAGATTTTTCTCCGCAAGCGTCACGAACTGTTCGGCGAGAGAACATACAAGGGAAAGAATCCCGGACATCTCCCTGCGGAGATAAAGCCTCATGTCGGTAAGAACCTGATCGTTTCTGCTCCTTGCCGTATGCAGCCTGGCACCCGGGGCTCCCGTTTTTTCCACAAGCCTTTTCTCTATGTTCAGATGTATGTCCTCATACTGTTCTCGGAAAGGAAACTCCTCCTTGTCTATCTCTTTTTTTATCTGCCTGAGACTTTTCTCTATAACCGAAGCGTCTTTACGGGAAATGATTCCCGTCCGCGCGAGCATCTTCGCGTGAGCGACACTCCCCTCTATGTCTTCTTTGTAGAGACGCTTGTCAAAACTCACCGACTGCGAGAACCTCTCGGCCGCCTTGTGCGTAGGGGAAGAGAACCTGCCTCCCCAGGCTTTTTTCTTCAAATTCAGTCTCCCGTTTCCTTTTTGTGGCTGTCCGCCGACTGGCCGAGAAAAATCTTTCTGGTCGGGTAGGCGAACTCTATTCCCTCTTCGGAGAACTTCCTGAATATGTTCAGGTTCACGTTCTGCTGTATATCCATGTAGTCACGAAAATCCGGAGTGAGAACATGGTAGACCACATCATAGTTAAGGGCAAAATCGTCGAATCTGTTGAAATGAGCGCGGGAGAACCTGGCGTTCGGCTCCCCGTCTATTATCTCCCTGATGATGCAGGGTATGCTTTTGAGTTTTTCGTACGGGGTTTCGTAAACGACCCCGATCGAGAAAAGAACTCTGCGCGTATCCATTCTCTTGTAGTTCTTTATACGGCTCTGCAGCAGGTCGTTGTTTGAAAAAACAAGCTGTTCTCCCGAGAGACTGCGGATGCGGGTGGTCTTGAGTCCTATGTGTTCAACATCCCCGCTCATTTCACCCACCACTACGAAGTCTCCGACCTGAAACGGTTTATCGAAAATTATCGAAAGAGACGCTATCAGGTCCCCCAGAACATTCTGCATGGCAAGCGCAACGGCAATTCCTCCCACGCCCAGCCCCGCAATTATCGCAGCCGGGTTGAAACCCAGTCTGTCGATCCCGATAATTAGGAGAATCGTCCAAAGAACCGTTTTTGCTACAAAACCCAGGGTCCTTAAATGAGTTATCACCGCGCCCGAACCGGGGTCTATTTTTGAAAGCTTCTTCGTGACGTAATAACTTATGAAGCCGCTTCCCCAGAAACCAACCTGAATCAGGACGCATATGGACACTACTGTCCGGCGCAGTTGCTCTATCTGCTCATTGATAACGAGGAAAAAAGTTCCCAGATACAGGGAAAAAATTATTATGAGTACAAAACTTGTCTTCTCCGCAAGAGCCACGACCAGGTCATCAAAATCGGTCTCCGTCTTCTCGGCGAATCCGGCGAACAAGCGCGTGAATCTTTTAAGAACGAAATTGAGTGCGAGGGCAAAGACTATGACAACCCCCAGAAACCAGAGCCAGGCCTCCAGAGAATTTCCCAGATAGACTTTGCCGAGCATCTGTTGAATGTTCAATTAATTTCTCCCGAATATTTAAAATCCGCATATGGAAAAAGCGCACTGATATAAATACCCGTTAGTAGAAAACCGGACAACACCGGACGGCGCGGAAAAATGTTTATAACATCTGTTCTATTTTCGGTTGTCTTCCTCAGAAGGAACTTCCGGGTTCTTTGAGAAACTCTATTTCCTCCGCCGTGGACTCTCTTCCCAGCACGATGTTCCTGTGAGGATATCTGCCGAATCTCTTTATTATTTCCAGGTGGCGGTGCGCAAAATCCGTCGAGCCGGAAAGCATCTGTCTCATTTCAGCAGATTCCGCGTACTGTTCTTCAAGCGCCGAATATTTCTCCATACTTAAACGTTGCATATCAGGATTTTCCGAATGCATAAGAGGAAGATAGAAAAAAATTCTGTACGCGGGGTGAAGTTCCTTATCGAATTCTTTCTCAATACCGTCAAGGCACACGCCGAGAGCCAGCGGGTCCGTTGAAAACGCAGCGGATGTTCCTCTGTATATGTTTCTCGGGAACTGGTCCGTGACTATGATAAACGCCGTCGTTCCAAGCGGAGTAGAAAGCCAGTGAGAAATTCCCCCTCTTCTCGCAGACAGAACATATCTTTCAAATTTCTTTCTTATGAGGTTGTCATGTTCTTCCGACTTCACCCACCACGACATCCGTTTCTGCTTGTCCGGCAGTTGGTTCTCGCTCAACTCCCCGAACCAGAAAGCAAGTACATTCATCGCTTGTCCAATCTCTTTAGAAACAGAGTTTTTCATACTGCCGATTATATCACATCACGGATTGAACTCCGAAGTAGAGTCATTTACACTGTGGCGATTTTTGAAACTGGCTTCCTTCAGTGATGAGTCCAGCATAGGTTTCTTTCTCTGGATAATAGATTTTATTACTAATCTGAATTTAGTTACGTTACGACAATTTTTACTCTTTTAACCGCACATATTCATAATCGTCAGTATTATACTTCAGAGATTGATGGATGCGTAACCACTTCAAATGAGCAATGAATCTATTATAATCCCGTAGTAGCCCCCCTATCATTAAAGGAAACTGGACTCTTAAAAAACGCTACAGTGCAAATTAATTTTCCGCGATTTCTTCTTGACGAAATTCTATATATTGTGTTATATAGTATAGAAGGTACAAAATGAAGGATTCTTTATTTTGCCGTATTGAGGTTTAAAGAAGTGACATATCCGGTTAATTTGAATTCGTCAAAATCAAACTAATTAACTGAATGATACGTCTTGATGGAAGGAGATAACGAGGTTTTTGACCAAAAAATGCAGGATAAAGATACTGGGTTCATTGTACAAGTTTTTCACTATGGGAGAACCTCAAGCGGTAATCGGTGGTACTAGGCTTGAGAAATACGCAAAAAGTTAAGTTTAGATGATTGATGGTTTCATCGGCGAACTGCTAACAGATGAAGCGAAGTTTCACATAGGTTCTGTTATAAAATGCGTACTTCACAGCGCATTATATGCTAAGGTCTGCAGTTAGAAGATGAAGAGTTGCTGGTGGTTTGTAATGGTAACCCCAACGGGAAGTTCGGACTGGTATTAATCCCGTATCGGTACAGATTCCTAAGGTGGAGTCTAGAGACGGTAAAGTTATCGTTTTGTGCTCAACTGTTGTAGTTAACCATGTGTACTTGTGCGCAAAGATACGAAACTTGATGAGGCTTCTCTTGCTTGGTTTGTCATCAATGGACTTAAACTATCCGGTCGGAGATATGGAAGATGCTCTAGAAAGGCTCATATGGCCAGAGGTTCTGGGTCTTTCTCTAGGCCATGGTGTCTCGGGCGAAGAACAAGTGGGCAGAAAAGTACGATATCTGTTGTAAGAATGAACGGCATATAAAGTTGAAGTATGGGGGGGGGCACCAATCAGTCAGTGTGTGTCTGTGTGGTCAGAGTAAGAAACTAAAGGAGGAGACAGTTGGCCCAAGACAGAAACTTAACAGACGAACATGAAGTTACTGCGTTGAAGGACCCGGAAAAGCAAACGGGAGAAACTTCTCTGGAACATGCAAATCCTGCTAGTGATGTTGTGGAAATTCCCCAGAAAACGATTGACGCTTTCTGCGGAGATAAACTTCGGGCACGGGTTTTTTATGAAAAATACGCTCTACGGGATGAATCGGGAGATATAACGGAGAAAACCCCGGAGCAGATGTGGCGCAGGGTCGCAAGGGAAATGTCCTCCCCTGAAGAAAAAAAAGACCTCAGAAAACGATGGGAGGAGAACTTCTACTGGCTTCTTTCCGACTTTCGACTCATTCCCGGAGGCAGGATTCTCTTCGGCGCGGGTCAAAAGAGAAGAGCGACTCTTCTTAACTGCTATTTCATGCCGATAAAGGAAGACTCCATAGAGGGCATCTTCGAATGGTGCAAGGAAGCCGCCAGAACTTATTCCTTCGGCGGTGGAGTAGGAACTGATATATCCGTCCTGAGACCGAAAGGCGCTCCCGTAAACAATTCGGCCATATATTCAACAGGTGCCGTGTCGTTCATGGACCTCCTTTCAACCACGACCGGAACCATAGGGCAGGCGGGGAGAAGAGGGGCGCTTATGATAACTCTCAGGGTAAATCACCCGGACATAATGGAATTTCTCGACATCAAAAACGATGAGGCGAGAGCCAAGGTTCAGTTCGCCAACATATCCGTCAAGGTGGACGATGAATTTATGGAGGCCGTGGAAAAAGATACCGACTACGAACTCAGTTTCTCAAACGAAAAAACCGAAGTGAAAAAGACGGTGAGGGCTCGCGATATCTGGAAAAAACTGGTCAAGTCGGCGTGGTCTTCCGCCGAACCGGGGCTTATTTTCTGGGATACTGTCAAGAGATATTCTCCGACAGAGTATGCGGGAATGGAAGTAAACGGAGTCAACCCCTGCAGTGAACAGGCGCTTGAAGACTACGGAAACTGTTGTCTCGCGAACGTGAATCTCTCGGTGTTTGTGAAAAACGCATTCGAGAACGAAGCCGCGATAAACTGGGAGGACCTCGAAAAAGCTTTTCAATATACGGTCAGGTTCCTCGACAACGTACTTGATTACAACCTCAGGAAACACCCTATCGAGTCCCAGACCAAGGCATCGCTTCGGTCAAGAAGAATAGGAGTAGGATTCACGGGTCTTGGGGACATGCTCGCAAAACTCAACATAAAATATGATTCTCCCGAGGGAATCAAGTTCACCGATGAACTGTTTGAACACGTAAAAAATATCGTGTACGAAGCCAGTTCGGATCTCGCCAAGGAAAAAGGCACCTTCCCCGTATTTGATCCTGATACTCATATCGCAAATCCGTTCGTTCAGTCGATGCGCGACGGCGTGAAGAACAAAATAAAGAAACATGGGCTGAGAAACGCCTGCATACTCACCGTGCCCCCTGTGGGCAGCGGCTCTGTTCTCGCCGGAACCACGAGCGGGGTTGAACCCATGTTCGCTCTTTCTTATCTCCGTCGCTCGGAATCGTTGTCTGAAGGAGAATTCAAAGTTTACCACCCCTTGGTTTCCGAATACATGGAGAAATTCGGACTTGAGGATGATTCAGAACTTCCCGACACATTCGTCACCTCTCACCGGATAGAGCCGGAGTTTCGGGTCCGCATGCAGGCCGCGATCCAAAAACACATAGATTCGTGCATATCAAGCACAGTAAACCTCCCCAAGGACATAAGTCTGGAAGAAGTGGAGAAGATTTACTTTCTTTCGTGGAAACTCGGTTGCAAGGGAGTAACCGTCTACCGGGAAGGCTCAAGGGAAGGAATATTGATAACCGAACAAGAAACCAAGGATAAAAACAACCATCCACACCGGGATGAAGGGATGTCAACCACCCACTCCAACCTCACGCCATCCCTTCATCTCACTCAAAAAGATGGAGTAAGACCTGTCACCAGGCCGCAGGTCCTTAAAGGGTTTACCGAAGTGATAAAAACCGGCTACGGGAACCTCTACGTAACCGTAAACAGCAGTGAAGAAGGCAGTCCGTTTGAGGTTTTCGTCCAGATCGGCAAATCTGGATTTACTACGATGGCGGACGCCGAGGCAATCGGAAGGCTTATATCCCTGTCGCTGAGGTCCGGACTTCACGTCAGGGATGTAGTGGAACAGCTGGAAGCCATAGGAGGTTCCTCTCCGGTTTTTTCCGGAGGTCAGGTAGTTATGTCGGTTCCCGACGCTATAGCGAAGGTACTGAGAAGTCACTTCCTCTCGGAAGACAAAGAAGCAGAGAGTGGCTCCGGTGGAAAAATTTCGGCGGATCTGATGCTTGAGCAATGTCCTGACTGCGGAAGTAAGGCTCTTGCGTTTGAATCAGGTTGCGTAACCTGCAGAGGTTGCGGATTCTCAAAGTGCAGTTAGAACTAAACGAAGAGTATTTTTACCTTTTGATGTCCGACCCTCCTATGACTACTGTCGTGTGAGTGGGTTGCAATATTTGTGCTTTGAGGTATTTTGGTTTTTACGGGCCGAAGACCATGGTCATCAACACGGAGTTTCTCAGGCATTGCATCCACACTTTAGAGTACTGCCTGGAAGAGATGGAGCGAATCGAACCTGATGAAGTTTCCTATGACGCTTATCGCGCAGCCTGCGTAAAAGAATTCGAAATTATCTTGGAGCAAAGCGGTAAAGTGCTCAGGAAAATCCTAAGTGCTTATTTCGCCGATAACAGCCAGGCGGACCGCCTGGTCTTCAAAGATATATTCCGTTATGCATCTAAGGACGGTCTGATCGACTCCGATGCCTGCGAACGTTGGCTTCTGTACCGAGACAACCGCAACAACACGGTACACGACTACGGAAAAAATTTCGCCGAGAGCACGATGAAGATTCTGCCGGATTTCATCGCTGACGCCAAAGCACTTGCAGACGTGACGGGAAAAAGATGACGCAAAGACTGAGCCTGCAATCAAGACATCGCAGTATGATCGAGGCGTTGCTCCAACGCCATTTACCTGAAGTCGAGGTTTGGGTTTACGGCAGTCGCGTACACGGCCGGAATCACGGTGGCAGCGATCTGGATTTGGTGTTGCGCGCCCCCGGACTGCGGAGAATCGACGACGAACACATACAAGCGCTTACAGAAGCGTTTCGGGAATCCAACATCCCCTTTCTGGTGGAAGCGCGTGACTGGACCCGCCTGCCGAAAAATTTCCACAGGGAGATAGAAAGAGACCATGTGGTACTCGTATCAGGGAAATAACAGCGCAGAAACCCCGAAGTTAAAGAACCCCCGTTCTCTTTAATTCAAAATCACTCGCCCGCTCTGGCGCGTGCTATCCTGAGTTTCTTATCAAGAGAAACTCTTTGCGAGGGATCTTCATCCGAAGAAAGGTCATCCAGTTGTCCGCAGAGAATTTCAGCATCTTTTTTAGCCGCCGCGACATCAATATCCTCAGGTCTCTCGGAGAAATCGGTCAGGATGCTTACCGTATCGTCCTTCACATCCGCGAGGCCGCCGTGGATTATAAGAACATCTTCTTTATCCGCTGCCCTGAATCTGAGTCTTCCGGGGAAAAGCACCGAGAGAAAAGGTACGTGAGATGGAAGAATTCCGAATTCTCCCATCTCGCCCGGTGCCGCAAGTTCATCCACCTCGCCGTCATAGACAAGTTTCCGAGGGGTTATTATTTTAAGTTTGAGTTTTCCGGTCAATGCACTGATCTCCTTTATGAAGCAATAGCCGCCGCTTTTTCGCGCACTTCATCAAGGTTGCCCACCATGTAGAAAGCCTGCTCGGGAACACCGTCCATGTTTCCTGAGATTATCTCGCCGAAAGCCTCTATGGTCTGTTTGATGGGCACATATTTTCCTGGAGTTCCGGTAAACTGCTCCGCCACATGGAAAGGTTGAGAGAGATATCTCTGAACCTTCCTCGCCCTCGCCACCACAAGCTTATCCTCTTCAGAAAGCTCATCCATACCGAGAATCGCGATTATTTCCTGAAGCTGCTTGTAGCGCTGCAGCACCTCCTGAACATTCCTTGCGACCTTATAGTGCTCATCCCCGACAATTCTCGGGTCGAGAATGTTGGAAGTGGAGTCAAGCGGATCAACCGCAGGATATATTCCGAGTTCCGTAAGTTGTCTTGAAAGAACGATGGTTCCGTCGAGGTGCGCGAATGTGGTCGCGGGAGCGGGGTCGGTAAGGTCGTCCGCCGGAACGTAAATAGCCTGCACGGAAGTGATTGAACCCTTCACCGTAGAGGTGATCCTCTCCTGCAGTTCTCCGAGGTCGGTTGAGAGCGTAGGCTGATAACCGACCGCCGAAGGCGTTCTTCCGAGAAGCGCCGAAATTTCCGAACCGGCTTGGGTGAAGCGGAAAATATTATCAATGAACAGCAGAACATCCTGTCCTTGAGTGTCGCGGAAATATTCAGCGAGGGTAAGCGCCGTAAGCGCGACGCGAGCCCTCGCTCCCGGGGGCTCGTTCATCTGTCCGAAGATAAGGCCGGTGTTTCCGAGAACGCCGGACTCCTTCATCTCCCAGTAGAGGTCGTTTCCTTCCCTGGTTCTTTCTCCGACTCCCCCGAAAACGGAATAGCCTCCGTACTCCTTGGCTATGTTGTGAATAAGTTCCATGAGCAGAACCGTTTTCCCGACTCCTGCTCCACCGAACAGACCGATTTTCCCACCTTTAAGAAAGGGGGCCAGAAGGTCTATAACCTTTATGCCTGTCTCAAACAGTTCCATTTTGGTGCTCTGCTCGACAAACTCGGGCGCGGGGCGGTGAATGGGCCAACGCTCTTCAGTGTTCACAGGACCGGCTTCGTCTATAGGTTCTCCCACGACGTTCAGTAGTCTTCCGAGAGCTTCCGGACCTACCGGAATTGTTATTCCCTCTTGCGTGTTGAGAGCGTCCTGCCCTCTTTTGAGACCTTCTGTGGAATCCATGGCGATACATCTGACGCGCCCGCCGCCGAGCTGCTGCGCGACTTCAAGAATCAGATTCCATTGCGTATCGCCGATAGCGGGATTAGTCACTTTAACCGCAGTAAAAACCGTAGGAAGATTACCTTCGGAAAACTCGACATCCACAACAGGTCCCGTAACCTGGACTATTTTTCCGTACCGGTCGCCTCCACCGGACGCGTTATCATCTTCGACCGAACCGGGTCCGCCTGCCGTAAATTCCGCTTGAATACTCATTTTACTCGTTGCCTCCTTTCTGAGCCTCCGTACCGTTAACAATATCCATAAGCTCCGTTGTGATGATCGCCTGCCTCGTTTTGTTGAAAAGCAGGGTAAGTTTCGATATAACCTCATCAGCGTTCTTAGTCGCGCTCTCCATAGCCGTCATACGCGCCGCATGTTCGCTTGTAAACGACTCGTTCATCGCGCGCTCAATTCTTACCTGAACGTACTTGGGCAGAACAGAATCTATTATCCGTTCCTTCTCCGGCTCAAAGATGTAATCGGACGAACCCCCATTCTCCTCATCACTCATGCCTTCCGAATCGAACGGCAGAAGGCGTTCAAACGACATCTTCTGCGATATGGCGGAAACGAAGGTGTTGTAGGCAAGCACTACCTCATCGATACGCCCGTCGCGGAATCCCTCCGTAAGGGCCGAAGCAAGTTCTTCCGAGAATTTCCCGACGTTTCTTTCAGCAACTCCCGTGTAGTATTTGCCTGTGGCTACGCCGTTTTTTGAAAAATAATCACGACCGCGCCTTCCCACGAAACTCAGGGTGATATTTTCGAAGACCTTTTTCTGTTCCGCAAGGTAGCGTTGCATGTTTCTTATGAGAACGCTGTTGAAACTTCCGCAGAGCCCCCTGTCGGAGGTGAAAAACAGAATATGCAGTTTCTTTTTCTCCTCGGGAACTCTCAGTAACGGATGGTCCTCCGGACCGCAGAACGAGGCCGCATTGGTCACCACTTCCCTGTAGGCGTCCGAGTACGGTCTGTAGGCCGTAAGAGCCGCCTGAGCCTTCTGCAGTCGCACGGCGGCTATGAGTTTCATCGCGCCCATTATGCGCCGCGTGCTTCTCACGCTTTTGATCTTGGTTGTTATCTGTTTCAGACTCGCCATCTTGTTTCCACCGTCACGGAATCAGGCAAATTCGCCGAGTTGATTCTTAAGTTCGTCAAGAGCGGTCTTTACGGTTTCGCGAAGATCATCCGTAACGACTTTTTTCTCTCTGATCTCCTGAAGGCATTGAGGATATTTTGATTCAAAGAAAGAAAACAGCTCTTTTTCATACCCTCTGACCGCGGAAACAGGATAATCATCGGCATAGCCGTTCGTGACGGCAAATATTATCAGCACCTGCTTCTCGACAGCCTGAGGTTCGTATTGATCCTGCTTGAGAGCCTCGACAAGTCTGCTCCCGCGCGCAAGCTGATTCTGCGTGATCTTGTCGAGGTCGGAGGCGAACTGGGCAAATGCTTCAACTTCTCTGTACTGGGCAAGTTCCAGCCTGAGCGTTCCGGCTACATTCTTCATAGCTTTTATCTGCGCGCTTCCACCTACTCTGGAAACCGAAAGTCCGACGTTAATGGCGGGTCGGACGCCCGAGTAGAAAAGGTCGCTCTCAAGGTATATCTGCCCGTCGGTAATGGAGATGACATTTGTGGGAATGTAGGCTGACACATCACCCGCCTGGGTTTCGATTATCGGAAGCGCCGTGAGTGAACCGCCGCCGTCTTCATCCCTCATCTTGGCCGCACGTTCGAGCAGTCTCGAGTGAAGGTAAAAAACATCTCCGGGATACGCTTCGCGTCCCGGCGGTCTTTTCAGAAGAAGCGAGAGCTGGCGGTAGGACCAGGCATGCTTTGTCAGATCATCATATATGATGAGCGCGTGGCGACCGCTGTCTCTGAAATACTCTCCGAGGGCGCAACCGGAAAACGGGGCGAGAAACTGAAACGGCGCCGGAGTGCTCGCCGTTGCGGAAACTATGGTGGTATAACGCATGGCGTCGTGTTCCTTGAGTTTATCCACAACTTGAGCGACGGTTGACTGCTTCTGCCCGACGGCTACGTATATGCAGTGAACATCTTCATTTTTCTGGTTTATTATGGTGTCGATCGCGATAGCCGTTTTTCCGACCTGGCGGTCGCCGAGAATAAGTTCTCTCTGCCCCCTTCCTATAGGTATCATGGAATCAACGGCCTTGAGTCCCGTCTGAAGGGGTTCGTTCACCGACTGACGGTAAATGACGCCCGGCGCCTTCACCTCGATCTGTCTGGTTTCAGCGGCGGATATCTCGCCGAGGCCGTCAATCGGCCTCCCGAGAGCGTCTACAACTCTCCCTCCCATCTCCTCTCCCACCGGAACTTCGGCAATGCGTCCGGTGCGTTTGACCATTCCGCCTTCGCTCAGATGGGAATCTTCTCCGAAAAGGGCAACACCGACATTGTCCTCCTCAAGATTAAGTACAAGACCGGTGATTCCGCCGTCAAACTCAACGAGTTCACCGGCTACCGCCTGGTCAAGACCGTAAACGCGGGCGATCCCGTCGCCGACGGATATAACGGTGCCGACCTCTTCGGTGTTGACCTTGCGTTCATAGCCCTTTATTCTGTTTTTCAGAATCTCGCCTATACTCTCGGCTTTCAACTCTTGCATTGCTGACTCCTTTGGAATTTTTACTGTCCGGATCAGGACTGGGAAAGAATCCCTCTTATTCTCTCAAGTTGAGTTCTTACGCTGTTATCGTAAACCTTGTCACCAACTTTCACCTTTATTCCGCCTATCATGGAAGGATCAACATCCACGACCGCATCCACGGTTTTCCCCGTGGCCGAAGAAATCGCCTCTGAAAGTCTCTCAATATCGCCGCTCTCAAGTGGCGTTGCGGATACAATTTCCGCAATCACCCTGCCCGCCGCTTCGTCAAGTCTCGCGAGCACGGACCCCCTCGAACTCAGAAGCGCGGGAATTTTGTCCATCTCAAGAGCAAGTAGAATGAATCCTGCGGTAACATCACGATAAGATGCGGCCGAAAGAAAATCGTTCACAACCGACTTCTTCTCCTCCCGGGAAAACACCGTGCTCACAAGAACGTCGCGAAACTCTCCGGACCCGGAAAGATGATCAAAGAAATTCTCCATATCGGATTTGACCACGGCAAGTTCCCGACTGTCCGTGGTGGAATCCACAAGAGCGGAGACGATATCTCTCAGTGTCGCAACTGCTGCCATTTTCCTTCCTTGATCATTTTCACCAGATCATCAACCGAACCGGCCTCGAAATCCCTGTCGACCCGCTCTTTTATCATCTTCTCCGCAAGGGCAAGCGAGGAGTCGACCACATCCTCCTGAATTTCCGCAACGGCCCTGGCCGTTTCAAGGCGAATCGTATCCTCAACTTCACGCTTCATCATCTCGCAGCTTTTCTGCGCCTGAGAAACTATCTCGTCTCTTTCAGCCTCGCCCTGTTTCTTTATGTTTTCCTCAAGAGCCTTCATCTCTTCGGACACCGCTTCAAGCCGGGCCGAGTAATCCTCAAGAGTGAGCCTCGCGCTTTCCGCCGCTCTCGCCGCCTTGTCAACTTCGGAACGAAGTTTTTCTTTTCTGTTTTTGAGAAACGACATAAGGGGGTTTTTCAGAAGATAAGCGAGAAGCCCCAGAAGAAGCGCAAGATTAATCGCGTATTTTCCCACAAACACCCAGTCGAAATTACTATCCAACTTCACCCACCCGCGATAAACAAGAATCTTGACTTTTCATCATCGCCGTCTCTCATTACTTGCGCAGAACCCGGTCGGTTATTTCTGCGGCAAGCGATTCTATCTCTCCCTGAAGATCCGTTCTGATTCCGACAACCGTGGCCCCGAGCGCGTTCCTTGCGGATTCAAGTTCCGTCTGAGAGGCTTCTCTCGCCTCGGCGAGCATTACTGACGAGCGGCTCTGTCCCTGCTGCCTCAGTTCGTTTCTCGCCTCGTTCGCCTGCGCTCTCGCTTCGGCAAGTTTTTCATTGTACTCGCCGACCGCATCCTCAGCCCTGCGGGTCATTTCCTCGGCACTGCGCAGCGTACCGGCCGTAAGCGCATCCCTCCTTTCCTGGACACGAAGCAGAGGACGAAAAATCAGAGTGTTGAGAAGATACAACCCCAGAAGGAAGATTGCGAACTGTATAACCAAATTAATCGGGTCAACGCTCAGAGAGACATCTCCCGCATTTGCCGAGGGAGTTATTATCAACAGCGCAAAAACAAAAGAGCAGAGAAACGCTTTTCTATTATAAAATCTCATGATTGAATCGAATTCGGGATTGTCTTTTCGGCCGCTTCGCGGTTGATTCACGTTCGAGCCTCTCCCTCTCTGAACAGATAACCCAGAAGCGGAGGCACTATAAGGGTCGTCAGTATAACCATTAACGTCACGGCCGAGAAGAGGTCGGTTTTAAAAACTCCGCAGACAAGACCGAGCTGGGCGAAGATAAGCCCGACCTCCCCTCTGGGTATCATACCGACGCCGACTGTGCTTTTTTTAACTCCTTTTTCATAGACAGCCCAACCGCTCACATATTTGCTTACGACCGCCACGACAAAAAGAATTAAGGCGACGGCCTGTATCGGAAGATTTTCAGGTATGAAGGGGTTGAACACTGAAATATCCACTGCGCTTCCCACCACCACGAAAAAAATAGGCGTAAAGAAACTGGAAACCGGTTTTACTCCTTTCTCCACAACATTATGCTGGGCAGTCTCGCGAATCACCAAACCTGCAGCGAACGCCCCTATTATGGGAGCAAGAGAAAATAAATTAGAGAAGGATGCGTATATCAGGCAGAAAATTATTCCCACCATGCACACGGTTCTATCCCCGAATCCGCTGAAGAAACCGAAGATTCTGGGAGCGATCACCTTTCCGACCAGTATGCAGACCGCCAGGAATCCGAAGGCCTTTACAGTTATGATGCCGACTGAGCTGAAGGTTATTGAATCTACGCCGCCGGCGGAATCCGAACCTACGGACTTAACTACGCCGCTCACTACTCCCAGAATTATAAGCCCTATCACGTCATCTATAACAGCGGCGGTAAGAACAATCTTCGCCTCCTTCGTCTGCAGTTTGTCTATGTCGGCAAGAACCCTGGCCGTGATCCCCACGCTTGTGGCGGTAAGAGTCGCGCCGACAACTATCGCGACAATGCCGACCATGGCGGTTTCAAGTGTTATCAGTGAAAGTTCCTGGAAATATATTACGGAGAAGTAACCGAGCACAAACGGCACTATCACCCCGACTACCGCTACAAACGCCGAGACGGGACCTACTTTTATCAGATCACCGAGTCTTGTCTCGAGACCTATCTCGAAAAGAAGGAGAATAACCCCTATTTCCGCGAGGACATGAAACTCCTTGTACCCTTCCACACCCACAGAAGGAACAACACCCAGCACACTCGCGCTCAGAACAACCCCGGCCAGCAGTTCACCCAAAACGGCAGGTTGTTTGAATCTTTCGGCAAGTTGCCCGAATGCCTTGGCGAAGATAAAAATCGCCGTAAGAATAAAAAGGAATTTTTCTATAGATATATGTTTCGCTATCTGCTCTATTTCCTGCACTTCGCCCGTCATTTGGGATCATGTCCTCCTTGGGAATTAAAAAGGGACTTTAGTATCATAAACCGGGAAGTCTGTCAAAAATCGATATGCAAGTGAAACATAACTTTCTTCCAAGGCGCCGGTCGAGGCAGGGAAGATAACGGAGATGAAACGCATTCTCCGGCGCGTGTCCGCGTTGATTCCCGATCAAAAGGATTTTACATTCTCTTATTTAACGAACATATTTCCTTCGCCTATGAAAACTTTCAGAAAAACCAAAATAATCTGCACGGTAGGACCTTCGACAAGTTCATATGAAATGCTTATGAAAATGCACAAGGCCGGTATGAACGCCGTGCGCCTCAATATGTCGCATGGAACTCACGAAAGCCACCTCGAAGTAATCAGAACAGTAAGAAAAATCAATGACGAAGTCGGGGATGCGGTCGCCGTCATACTTGACACCCAGGGACCCGAGATCAGGACCGGAGTTCTGCAGAGCGACCTGCATATAAGCGAGGGAGACGTAATCACGGTATCCGCAAGACCCGAAGATGTCGAACAGTCTTCAATTCACATCAACTACGAGGGTATTATGAACGAGGTTCAGGTGGGTGAGAAAATAACCGTGGATAACGGTCTTATAAATCTCAAAGTTCTTGAAAAAAACCAGGGAACCATGAAATGCAGGGTGATTGACGGCGGGACCATGAAAAGCAACCGTCACGTAAACCTGCCCGGAATAAGAGTCAACCTTCCCTCCATAACCGACAAGGATAAGTCGGACATACGGTTCGGAATCAAAAACAAAGTTGACTACATAGCGATTTCCTTTGTAAGAGAGGCGGGAGATGTTCAGGAACTCAGGGAGTTTATCGGCCCCGCATCGAAGACCGTGAAAATTATTTCCAAGATAGAAGACCGGGAAGGAGTACGCAATGTGGAAGAGATCGTAAAGGAATCGGACGGTGTCATGGTCGCAAGGGGAGACCTGGGAATTGAGATAAACCTGGAGGAACTTCCCGACGTACAGAGAATAATAGTAGGCAGATGCCATCAGAAGGGTAAAAGAGTGATAGTCGCCACTCACCTTCTGGAATCAATGATAGAAAACCCGATTCCCACCCGCGCGGAAGTCACGGATGTCGCAAACGCAGTCTACGAAGAAGTGGATGCCGTTATGCTTTCAGGAGAAACGGCTATCGGGAAACATCCTCTGAAATCAATAGAATACATAAACAGGATAGCGCTTCGGGCGGAAAAACTGAAAAGTCTTCAGTTCGGAAAACTTTTGATGAAAAAAGACCGGAAACAGCACATAGCGGCCTCGGCGGCGGACCTTGCGGAATCAATTGAAGCGGCGGCGCTGGTCGTTATAACAAAAAGAGGACTCATGGCGCAACTCGTAACGAACTGCAGACCTTCAAAGGTTCCCATTCACGCCGTCACCCTCAACAGCGGCGTAAAGAGACAACTTGCTCTCAACAGAGCCGTAACGGCACACACGATCGACCATGTCCGGGACCCCGAACAGAGAATCCTGGAGGCTTTCAAACTTCTCAAGGAGAAAGAGTTTCTTGCGGAAGGAGATCATGTGGTGCTTGTGTCGGACATCATAACAGCAACCGGAATTGATTCCATTCAAATACGGAAAATAACGTGAAAACCTGCGCTCAGCACTCCACGTCTCTCAGCACTTTTTCTATTTCGTAGCCCGCCGCCAGGGTCGCGACCTTGGACAGAAGATCAAATGCAGCGGGAATTGCACCTGAATCTTCGGAATCGTACGGAATGAATTCCATCCCTTTCGAGTTGAGGTTCTCGACCGCTCCGCGTGCGGAGTTGACTCTATAGAACATCCCCGTGACGCGCGCTTCGACCATGTAGACAACCGGCTCCGCGACAAGTCGCCCTCCGACTCGGAGAGATGTGGGCACCCCTTCCTGCACAATAACGTCCCGTACCTGTGTCCCGCCCTTGCAGACCCGCATCTTCTTTCTTTCGCGCGAGTTCATCTCCAGTATTTCTCCGCAGTCGCTCACGCTTATCACAGCCATTCCGTAAGTTCCCGAATTGCTCTTTACAAAAACACCGGGACCGTGGTCCAACATCCTCCGAGAGTAATCATCTCCCACCTCGCGCAGAACTTCTCCCACCCTTGCGGAAACTCTTTCCCTGTCCTCCTGAAAATCAAAATCCACTCCCTGCTCAAGAACCGTTCTTACCGACATCATCCAAGGGTCCACTTCAAGTATGGCGGCAAGTTCCGTGCACAGGTCGTTATAAAACTCAAAATGCACATTCTTCCTTCTCGCGTGCCAGCCTATCTGCACCGGAGGCAGCACGGGCTGGCGCAAGTCCGTAAGCGTCTTCGGACAGTTTTCAGAAAAGTCGTTATTTATCATCACCAGGTCGGGGACAAAACCTTCTATCGCAGCCGTCTGCTTTTCCTGGAAAACCCGATATGCCTCAACCGTCCGTCCGCCTGCCGAGGTGAACGACATGCTCTCCTTCTGAAATTCCTCATTCGCAATCCCTATACGAACCTCGTAGTCCACATCTTCCAGAACGGATTTTATTACCGAAACGTTTTCCCAGTAGAAGGGGTTTCTGGTGTTGAGCTCCGGAATCAGAAGAATTTTCCGAGCGCTCGGATACTTGGAGTAGAGGTATTGACGGAAAAGTTCCGAAGCTTTTCTGCGGAATCCTTCCGACAGGTTGTTGAATCCCGCGGGAAAAACGTTCGTATCTACAGGAGCTATTTTATGGTCGGAAAAACGCAGGTCGACCGAACTGTAGAGAGGAACCATGACCTTTCGGCAATGAGAATCGACCCAGAATGAAATCTCATCTTGTCTGCGGTCGATTTTTTCTCCGAGATAATCGAGAAGCGGCGTGCGGAGATTCATGCTTTTATCACCAGAGTACCGCTGAGCCTGTCACCGAGAGTCCTCCGCTCCGCGTCAAACAACGCGGGAACAAACCCCAGAAAACCGGAACTCACCGAGAATACCCAACCCAGCCACCTGATCATGTTTTCCGGGATACCCGCGCGGGAACCATCCCGAGTAACCACCCTGATGCCCGCAACGGAGTTTCCGAGCGTTGTTCCGCACCAACAGGGAACAATTACGAAATATGTGGTCGAGAGTAAATAGACGCCAAGACATATCCGTCCCCAGATAGAGAAGACTGCGCCGAATTCAGGAAAAGAAGTTTCTCCCATCAGTTTTGCGGCACTCGCAAGCGCGACTCCCGCAACGCACAGGGTGAAAAGAAAATCAACGGAAAACGCGAAAACTTTCAATACGACAGGCGCCGGTTTCCGTAATTCCGAAGCATCTTCTCTCTGTTCGGGCAAAGCGCTTCGGGAACTGAAAAAACCGGGGAGGTCTTCAATTTCGCCGCCCACCTCTCCGCATCTCCTGCTTCCGGTCCCATCATCGGTTTCCCAATCGCCTTCGCTCATGATACCGCTATCGGACCCTCTCTTGAATTCACCCTCATACAGATACCTGAACACAGGAACCGGAGAGAGAGCAGCGCCGCATTTTCCGCATTCCTCGAGATAATCAAAACTGTTGTAACCGCAGTCGGGACATCTCATCGTCTAAGTTCGGAAAAACTCACTCGGTGGATTTTTCCGACAACTTTGAGAGACGGCGTTCTATAATCTTTCGTAAGGTGTCCATGTCTCCTCCGCCCGGAACCGCAAAACCGTCCACAAAAAACGCGGGCGTTCCGCTTACCCCGACCGAACTCCCCTCTTCAATGTCCGCCTTCACCCTCATTGCGGTCTGTTCCGAAGAGACGCACTTTTCGTACCGTTCCATGTCCAGGTCAAGTCCTCCTGCGACTTCCAACAGGGTTTGAGTTACGTTCTCGGCCGTTATGTCCTGCTGTTTTTCAAAGACCGTGTCATGAAATTTCCAGAATTTCTCGTTTGACTGATTATAAACGCAGACAGACGCCGAAGACGCCTCCTTCGCCCAGGGATGTATGCTTTCCAGAGGAAAATGCTTGTAGAAAAACCTGATCTTGCCCTCGTATTCTTCCAGAAGAGAATAGATCCCGCTTACAGACCTCGCGCAATATGAACACTGAAAATCGGAATACTCGACAATGTTCACCGGGGCGGTCTCCGAACCCTTTGACGGTGTGTCGTCAAGAGAGATGAGAGATGCCGTTTCGGCTGCGGGGTCATTGTGCAGGTCCTCAAGCCTGCCGACAATTATTCTCCGCAGATCTCCAGAAACAAGAATCGGAATATCAACGCCGCCTTCAATCTGAAGAGATCCCTCCCTCATTCCATACGCACCCGTTTCCTTCATCCTTTCTCCGTTAAGCTTAAGTCCCTGCTCTTCTCCGACTCCCGAAATCAGGTACCTGCCGTCACGACTCACAAGAAAACCGTACTTCTGAGTCTGTCCCCCGGGGAAGGTGATTTCGTAATCCCCCATGACGAACCCTCTGATTTTCGACTTGCCGTCTATGACGGCTTTTACCTTCGTCTCATCGGGAAGGTATGCCCCGTACTTGTCCATAAAATGGTTTTCTATCTCCTCCGTACTGATATTCTCGCCCTTAAAGGGGTTGCAGGAAACAACTGAAAATATAATAAGACACAGAACGAATAATTGCGCTCCGGCGAATTTTTTCGTTTTTAAAAACGATTGTATAACTGAAATCATAAGTGTGAACCCTCGACAGATTAGTGCTCGCCGAAAACGGCGGCGAATATATGATCTATATTCTTAAAGTCTTCTTTCAAATCAAAAAATGAACTGATTTCCTCTTCGGAGAGAACATCCGTTATTTCCGCGTCGCTCATTAGCGTCTCCTGAAAATCCTTTTGCTCCTCCCAGCAACGCATGGCGTTTCTCTGCACAAGCGAATAGGCATTTTCCCTTGAAACTCCCTTTCTTACAAGACCCAGAAGCACTTTCTGGGAAAAAACAAGCCCTCGAGTGACCCAGATGTTTTTCTCAAGGTTTTCAGGATATACGCGTATCCCCTGCAGAAGAACGCATAACCTGTGAACCATAAAATCAATCAGGATAGTTCCGTCAGGACCTATGATTCTTTCCACGGAGGAGTGGCTTATGTCCCTTTCGTGCCAGAGAGCTATGTTCTCAAGCGCGGCCACTGAATGGGACCTTACGATTCTTGAAAGTCCGCAAAGGTTTTCAGAAAGCACGGGGTTTTTCTTGTGAGGCATCGCAGAAGAGCCTTTCTGTCCGGTTGAAAAAGGTTCCTCCATCTCTCTCACTTCCGTCCTCTGGCAGTGCCTTATCTCAGTTGCGATTTTTTCTATGGATGCGGCTATAAGTGAAAGACAGAGAAAATACTGGGCGTAAACATCTCTCTGTATCACTTGGGTCGATATACCGGCGGGACGAAGTCCGAGCAGTGAACACGCATGGCTTTCGACCTCGGGTGGAATATCAGCGTAGGTGCCGACCGCCCCCGACATCATCCCGACGCTCGCGCCCTCGCATGCCGCAGTCATTCTATCTCTGTTTCTTTTCATCTCGTCATACCAGAGTGCAAACACGAGACCCAAAGTCATGGGCTCCGCGTGTATACCGTGGGAACGTCCGATCATCGGGGTGTTTTTGTAATCAAACGCCTTTCGGCGCAGAATTCC
Source organism: Thermodesulfobacteriota bacterium (assembly GCA_965204665.1). Taxonomy (GTDB): domain Bacteria; phylum Desulfobacterota_D; class UBA1144; order Nemesobacterales; family Nemesobacteraceae; genus Nemesobacter. The sequence continues at coordinate 747,085 of OZ242002.1, forward strand.
AAGCAACCTGGAAATCCCCTGGAGTATCAGTTCGCCCGACTGACGAAGTTGTATGGAAAAAGCCGTGTCGAGAACATCAGACGACGTCATTCCGAGGTGAATGAACCTTGAAGACTCACCGACATTTTCCGCAACGCAGGTCAGAAAGGCCAACACATCATGTTTGAGTTCCTTTTCAAGCTCATCTATCCTCTGCACGCTGAACGTCGCCTTTTTCTTTATTTCCAGAAGCGCGTCCTGCGGAATCTCTCCTCTCCTGGCCCACGCCTCGCAGACCGCAATTTCCACGTCAAGCCAGATGCCGTAACGGCTCTCATCCGACCATATACGAGACATCTGCTCTCTCGAGTATCTCGGAATCAAATCTCTATCACCTCGCCGGGTTCGTTTCTGGGGGCTACCCTGAGCGACACGCCTCCGCATGCACCGTTTCTGCGCACAACTGCAAGAGACCTTTGAAAAGCCATCTCGGGAGTGTTGTTTTTTTCGCTCAGATGAGCGAGCAGAACATGCTTCAGTCCCTCGTGCATCACCTCTTCCAGAAGGGATGCGGCCTGTTCATTCGACAGATGTCCGTGACCGCCGCTTATTCTCTGCTTGAGATACGCGGGATAAGGACCCGAAAACAGCATGTCCCTGTCGTGATTCGACTCGATCACAACGGCGTCGCAGTTCTTAAGACTCTCAACGACAAGAGAGGTGGGTCTGCCTATATCGGTCACCACGCCCACTCTGCTCCGCCCGTCCGCAACGGTAAAACCCACAGGGTCAATAGCATCATGCACGACTGCAAAAGGCGTTATCTGAAGATCGTTTATCTCAAAAGGAGTCTGGGAGTTGAACTGCTTGATTGCTTCCATTCCGCCGCGGGAACTCCGAACCCTGGAGCCGCCTTCAGCTTTTCTTGCGCTTTTTTTTCTTTTCCAGAAATCAACTGTTTCTTCGGACACATACACAGACATTTCGGGCATTGACCACACTCCTCTCGAGTGATCCTCATGTTCATGAGAAAGAACCACGGCGTCAAGATCATCCACCCCGCTCCCGATGCTCTGGAGACTTCGCGAAATCCGGCGCAGACTTATCCCGGCGTCGATCAATATTTTTGAATGTCGTGACTCAAGGTAAAGCGAATTGCCCGAACTTCCGCTGGCAAACGTACAGATTTTCATAAGTTCCATCCACGCAAAAAAGAGCCCGGAGAAAAACGGGCGATAATTCCGGTGGACGCAAGTGTACCTGAAATTGGCGACACTTCCACACGGAGGCATTTAGGGACAGTTGAGACTGTGAGAGTATTCCGAGGTTCTGCATTGTTAAGCGTAGATCTCGGAACCGAGATGTTTTTACAGAATGTAACCGTTCAGTGAATAGAGATATCCGATGATGTCAAGGTACCTGTCACGTCACTGTCAAAGATGCGGATGACCCGCTGCGTAATCTATGAAATCTCTTCCTACATTCGCCCGGCGGAAACACAGTGTCACTTTGCCGGCAGACTCTCGTGCCGTCTTCTTGTATGCGCTGCAGCGGTCGCAGACCACATTGACGGGAACTGCGGTGTCTGTAAACAGTTTCTTCGCCGCCTCCGAACTGCGTGAAGGGTTTATATGATAACAGGTGGAGTCGCTGACCACCGAGGTCCGCAACCATGTACGTCGTGAACGACCGGGCTTTTTGAGGTCTATGCTCCGCCGACCGGTCTCATATGCATGACGCACCGCCTCTTTATTCTGATGTAATCGTTCGGTCAAGGTGTGGTGAATGAGTGTTTTCAGCGGTTGCGGATTCGCTTCCTCAAAATGAGTTGTCAATTCCTCATCTTGAAACAGAGTGCTTGACTTCAGTCGGGGGGGGGGTAAAATCAAAAACATATTCGTAGAGACTGTGTACAAAAAAAATATATGTTCAAGGAGTTTATGTCATGAAGTTACGTAATTTCTTAGTGATGTTGTTTCTGCTCGGCGGAGCGGTTTTCTTTGCTGCCTGTGAAGGGGATATGGGGCCGGCAGGTCCGAAAGGAGATAAAGGAGATCGGGAACACCGGGAGGTGCAGGGCCGGCAGGGAAAGACGGGTCAAAAGGAGATAAGGGAGACCCGGGAGCAGCAGGCCCGCAGGGAGATCAGGGAAAGTCCTTCGGTGACCCCAGATGCGACGTGAGCAACGGTATAAATGCGCTGCCCGGTGTCTCCAGAGATATCACGGGGACTGATGACGACGATGTCATATGCGGAAATCAGTACGTTAACATGATTAATGCCGGAGCCGGCGATGATACTGTCTACGCCGGTGCCGGAAACGACACGATATCCGGCGGCGACGGCACGGATACGATATACGGTGAAGACGGAGACGACAAAGTTGATGCTCAGGTTGGAGGCAGTATAGGCACGGAAACTACCGATGACATCATCTATGGCGGAGATGGAAATGATATACTCTGGGGCAACGCCGGCGCCAACACCATCCACGGCGGAGACGGCACTGATTACATCAAAGGAGTAGCCGGCGATGATACGATCAACGGCGATGCGGGAAACGACGCACTCGATGGCGGTGAAGGCGATGATACCCTCAACGGTGGAGATGGGCTGGATGTTTTCTTTCTGACTGAACCGGGCAATGACAACTTCAACGGCGGCGCCCCGGCAGGAACTGCTCTTCGTAGTGCTGGAAATGATCTTCTGATCATAGGTGGTATTGCTGCTCCAAATCAGATAATACCGCTCTTGAAGGCTGGTCGAGGAGCCCAATACTCACCGACGGGGACAGGTGTAACCTTTGATCTTTCCACCGGGTCTTTCGACGGCAGTACTCATGGTTGGGGAATGACTGAATTTACAGGTATTGAGAATGTTTGGGGCAGTGACGGCAATGATACCATCAGCGGAGATGCTCTGGGAAATGATCTTTACGGGTTTAATGGAACCGATACTATTAACGGAAAAGCCGGAAATGATCTGCTCAGTGGAGGACCTGGTAATGATACTCTTATAGGTGGTGCCGGTGCCGACACTCTTTACGGCCAGGCCGGCGCCGACATCTTCGTCCTTGAATACGAGCACAGAAATGAGAAGGACGCTATCAGGGACTTCAATGCGGGACAGAACGACAAGATCCGCTTCAAGGGTTTCCCCCAAGGAGCCAAAACGTTCGGCGGAACCGGCACCGTTAATATTTCCGTTATCGTAGCAGGAACCACTACTTTCGATGATGTTGTTCAGTTGCAGTCATCCGGTGTAGCAGATACAATCCGCACTACAGCGGCCCGATATGAATTCGTGGACTGAATTCAATCGGTTCCCGTGAAGTTGTTTCTCTATAGAGAAACAACTTCAATGTTCAGCAGGTTCTGTTTGTTCTTCTTCAGATCAACCCGGGTTCCGAAAGATCGGAGCCCGGGTTTTCTGCAGAGAACAGACACCATATCCGACCCGTGTATATCCCCTATACCTTGCATACATCACCCATAAGCCTTTTACATTGCGACAAAACATTTTTCCGTTGAATGTCGGACGCCATGAAAGAGCGTGTTGTGGAGATCATTCAGCCGGAATCATTTCCGCATTCGATAATATCCCGTCCGAAACCGAATCCGAGTTCAACTAATGCGGAACAGACAACAAATCTGCAATTCCATCTTTGACGATACAGCAAATATAATTACCGTTGCCATGGGAAAGTTTGATCTCACGGTTGCAGGGTCCGGACCCGGCGGATACATAGCGGCCGCAAAAAGCCGCGCAGATGGGAATGAGAGTCGCGGTGGCGGAGCGGGATAAACCCGAGTGTTGTACTTCGAAGTTTAATGGGCGAGACAAACTACTTAGCGACCACGTCTTGACCGAACAGTTGTCACCAAAAAGGAGTTGTATTGATAGATTAACTGGCTTCATGAGCCGAAATAATTGCTCAGCTAGGTTGTGGAAGTGAAAGTTATAGCAGTTCGCCGACGACACCGAGTTGCAGATTTCTGTCTGTCATTTCACTTCGAACACCGACAAGCGAAACCGAATAGAGCAAAGGATGCTCTGCGATAACTCGCGAGGTCGAACGACTACCAAACGCAGACTTACGATCCGTGCAGAACCGGATGAAGACTCATATCGACCGGTGATGAGACAACAGATAGAAGGTCTCCCACTCGAGAGAGAACGGTTCCATAGTGAATGTAATTACATCCTCTTGCCGAGAGAATATCTCTGATATCGAGCCGACGGGCATTTTATTCTGGCGAGAGGACTAAGCGCAAACGATGAACTTTCTATTCCGCCCACTTCACCTAATGATTAAGCAGCATTCTTCATAATCCGGAGAATGACTTTCCCCGCATGAGAATGGTTGTCAAAATCCACAGGCACTATCTGTTGTCGATTGCCGGGAAGGGAGTCGCACCGACTAAAAACGGGTCGAAGGTGAAAGATCGAGCAAAGTACTTCCGGTATGGAAGTGTATGTTCTCATCTTCATCATGTAGCGTATGTCTCGGGACGCTGTTCTTTCACCCGCATACACACCTATTTGCTAGAAAGAGTTACGCAATATATTCTTAAACGGTCGGTTCTTTGCGTAGATACAGGATTGCCGGATGAAATTCTCAATAACACTCTGTACAGTTTTTGCAATCGGAGGGCTCCTGCTTTCTCTGTTGCACTTTTCCCCCGCTCGCGCGATGATGGTGGGTATCGCATGCGCCGCAGTCGTATTCGCCACGCTTTACGGTCTGCGGATGCTTTTCCGGAAAATCTCACTCAGCGGGTCGCTGGGGGTTGCTGTTGGTGGACTCACAGGCGGTTTCCTTTGTTATGGACTTTTCACGGCATTGAGTGAATTTCCGATCCCGCAGGAATTTTTTTCCGAGATAAAAGCGGCGATGTTTGTTCTCCTTGTCTCCGCGGGGGCAATAGTCGGTTATGACAAAACCGCTTTGGGAACGGCCTCTTCAGATTCGTTTTTCAGAAAACCCGAGGCGCTTGTCCCCAAAATACTTGACACAAGCGTAATTATAGACGGACGTATCGCCGACATAGCTCGGGTGGGTTTTCTCGAAGGGGAAATAGTGGTGCCCAAATTCGTCATCCAGGAACTTCAGTACATAGCCGACTCCCCTGATTTAGCGAGAAAAACCCGAGGCAGAAGAGGGCTTGACATAATAACCAGAATGCAACAGGAAATACCTTCGGTAAAGGTCAGGATCACCGACCAGGATTTTGATCATATAAAGGATGTCGACATAAAACTCATAGAACTTTCAAAGAGGTTGAACGGAGCGCTTGTTACAAATGATTTCAACCTCAAGAAAATAGCCGACCTGGAAAAAGTCACCGTCTTGAACATAAACGAGCTCAACCATGCACTCTGGCCGGTTGTTGAACAAGGTGAGAAAATAAGGATAACTCTCGCAAAACCGGGCAAAGAACAGAACCAGGCGGTCGGCTACCTTGATGACGGAACCACCGTGGTCGTGGACAATGCCGCAAGGTATATAGGAAAAGAAATAGAAGCCTCAGTAAAGAGCATGATTCAGACGCCTACCGGAAGAACTATCTTCGCCAGACTCAAAAAAGAGAGCTGATCCAAGTGAACAACCTGCGGGTTTCAGCCGTAATCGCCGCAGCAGGCGTATCAAAAAGATTTTCCCCGACGGACAGAAAGCAGTTTGCCGAACTTGCGGGAAAACCTATGCTCGCTTACTGCTTGGAAACCATGGAAAGTTGTGACCTTGTGACCTGCGCAGTTGTGGTCGCTCCGGCGGACAGCATCTCCCGCGTACGGAAAATAATTGAACGGTTCGGATTCAGAAAAGTCGCAGCGGTGGTGGTCGGCGGAGAAAAAAGGTCGGCTTCCGTGAGAAACGGCTTTGATGCGGCTCCGGGAGATACGGACATTGTGCTTGTTCACGATGCGGCAAGACCCTTCGTCACATGCGGAATGATAGGGAGTGTAATTAACGGCTGCGCCGCGGGCTATGGGGCTGCCGTATGCGCCGTCTCCGTTGCCGACACTCTCAAGCGCGCCGATACGGATTCGCTGTCCGTATCGGAAACGGTTTCCAGGGAAAGGCTTTATCGCGCGCAGACCCCGCAGGCTTTCAGGTATTCGGTACTCGCCGGAATCTACTCTTCCCGCGACACCGATATTGAAAAACCCGAGGCAACTGACGAAGCTCAACTTGCGGAAGTCCGCGGAACAAAGGTGAAAATGGTTACTGGGAGCGAGTTCAACTTCAAGGTCACGACGGCTGACGACCTTGCTTTGGCGGAACTTATCGCGAGTGCGGATATGTGGAGGAATACGTGTACAGAATAGGAACCGGATTTGATGTTCACGCGTTCTGCGAACAAAGACCGCTTGTGCTGGGGGGAGTGAAGATCAGAACTCATCGCGGGCTTGCCGGACACTCGGACGCGGATGTGCTTTCCCACGCGATTGCGGATGCCGTACTCGGAGCCTTAGGTCAGGGAGATATAGGTAGACACTTTCCACCCGGAGACCCGGAGTACAGGAATATTTCGAGCCTTGTAATTCTTTCCCATGTGGCGAAGATGGCCGGGGAAAGGGGTTTTACCGTGGAGAACATCGACTGCACGGTGATCTGCGAAGAACCGAAAATATCCCCTCACGCGAAACTTATGGAGGAAAAAATAGCAGAAGCCCTCGGCATTTCGGCAGATGTTGTAAACATCAAGGGAACATCAACCGAAGGACTCGGATTTACGGGAAGAAAAGAAGGTATGGCGGCCATGGCAAGCGCGTGCCTCAGCCGTTGCTGAGACAAACCTGCGGCGGTGTCCCTGCGCTAAGCTAAATCTTCGTATCAAGAAAATCCCTGAAGCGGCTTATAGTCGTGACCTCCGCTTCCGCCGCGGTTCCTGTGAACACGATTTTACCTTCGTCAAGAAAGGCCACCCTGTCTGAAACCTCGAATGCGGCGCCTATGTCATGGGTTATGACCACACCGGTTATGCCGAGAAGGTCTCTCATACTTTTTATTATTCCGGCGATTCTTCTCACATTGGGTGGATCAAGCCCGGTGGTGGGCTCGTCGTAGAGAAGAATCTGAGGGCGCGTGGCTATCGCTCTAGCCAGCGCCACCCTTTTTTTCATACCCCCGCTGAGTTCACCCGGGTATTTATCCTCTATGCCCGAAAGATCAACAAGTTCCAGGTTGCAAGCCACTTCTTTTTCTATTTGCTGCGGGGAAAAATCTGAATTTTCAATCAGCGGATAGGCAATATTCTCAAAGACAGTAAGCGAATCGAAAAGCGCCGAATGCTGAAACAACATCCCTATTTCTTTTCTTATTTTTACAAGTTCTTTTTCGGCCATCTCCAAAAGGTCCTCACCCAGAATCACCACCCTGCCTCTATCGGGTTTAACAAGACCGGTTATTTCCTTCAACAGAACGCTTTTACCAACCCCGCTTTCCCCCAGAACAGTGAAAATCTCTCCTCGTTTCACGGAAAGGTTTATCCCGCAGTGCACCGGCTTTCCATCAAACGACTTACATACCCCTTCCATCACTATTATGTTTTCCGACATGGAAATCCGCTCCGCCATAGAAAACTCCTTCAGCGTTATTATATCCTAAACCAGGAAAGAACCTCCGGGCATACCGGAAAAACAGTCAACGAACATCCGCGTTTGGAAATTTTTTCGCAACGACTTTACATGTTGAAGAATTATGCTACCGTGGTATACTTTTATGAAAATAAATTTACAAGGAGTAAATTATGGCTCACCAATTACCTGACCTTCCCTATGACTACTCTGCCTTGGAACCCCATATAGACGCGAAAACCATGGAAATACATCACTCGAAACACCATCAGGGATATGTAAACAATTTGAATGCCGCACTGGAAAAACATCCGGGTCTCGCGGAAAAATCACTTGAAGATCTGTTGAAAGATATTGACTCAATCCCCGAAGACATAAGGACTGCGGTCAGAAACAATGGCGGAGGACACGCAAACCACAGCCTTTTCTGGACCTGCATGAGTCCGGGCGGAGGCAAAGAACCGTCCGAGGAATTAATCGAAGCTGTAAATTCCGTATTCGGAAACTTCGAGGCTTTCCGCAGTACTTTCTCCAACGCGGCCGCTACGAGATTCGGAAGCGGTTGGGCATGGCTCTGCGTTGACCGCGACGGAAAGCTGGTTGTAACCTCTACTCAGAATCAAGATAACCCAGTTTCTGAAGGGCTTCGTCCTATTCTCGGTCTGGATGTGTGGGAACATGCTTATTATCTCAATTACCAGAACAGAAGGCCTGATTACATAAAGGCTTGGTGGAATGTGGTGAACTGGGAAAAAGTTTCTGAAAATTTTGCCGAGGTCAAATAAAACCCGACCAGCCGCAGTAACAGAGAAACTGCTTACATTTCCGTGTGAAAAGTCATATAATCACTTTTTAGAAGCCCTCGCGGGTTACTTTTTTGCCGGTTGTCCAGCACGAAAAAACAGAAATGAACATAGAATACAAAGATTTTGAAGACGAAGACAGTTTTTCCTACTCCGGAGACGAAAGCGACAGTTCCGATACCAATCCCGACAATCTGGACGAAGAGGCTCTCAAAACCAGAGGAAAGGAAGAGGACAAGTGGATTCCCGACGAACAGTTGCGACTTCTTTACGTCTACTTCAAAGACATGGCGGTCGAGCCTCTTTTCGCCGCGAAACAAGAAGTGGAAATATCCGCCAGGATCAAGATGTGCGAACTGAAAATAGAGGAACTTCCCAAGATCATCGAGAAACTTGGCAAGACCCGCGTCAGGAAAAACTCGCCCAAGGCAATCGCCTTGAAAAAAAAGATACGGACCCTCATCGCCATGGAGAAACTTTACATTGACTGGGGGCTCAAATTCAAGCAGAAATTCGTAAAAGCCAATCTCCGGCTGGTGATAACGATCTCCAGAAGATATATGAGCAGGGGGCTGCCTCTCCCGGATCTCATCCAAGAGGGAAATCTCGGTCTCATGCGCGCTGTGGAAAGGTTCGACTACACTAAGGGCTTCAAGTTTTCAACCTACGCGTCCTGGTGGATACACCAAGCCATACTGCGCGCGCTTCAGGGACAAACCAGAACTATCAAAGTTCCCGTTTACCTGCTCGAGCAGTCCAACAGGGTTTACAAGACCAGCGCAAGACTCAGCAAGGATCTGGGAAGAAAGCCCACACCGAAAGAGGTGTCCGAGGCATCCGGAATTACAGCCGAGGTGATAAACAGAATTATGAATTCCACCAATGACGCCATAAGTCTCGACACTCCGGTTCTTGATGGAGAGAAAACAACTCTCCTGGATTCGGTGGCGGACAAGGAAGCGAAAATTCCCGACACCATAATAGCCCAAAGGGCGCTTGCGTATAAACTCAAAGAGGCGCTCACCTTTCTGAACTCAAGAGAAGAGGAGATTATAAGGCTCCGTTTCGGGATCGGACAGAACAGCACCTACACTCTTGATGAAATCGGAAAAAAATTCAATCTGACAAGGGAAAGAATAAGGCAAATAGAGAAAGCGGCTCTGGTGAAACTTAAATGTTCGGACCTGAGTGACGACCTGGCAAGTTTTCTGAAACAGTAGTTCTGTTCGTTTCTATCCGAAACCGTAGTAATCCGCGCCGAGGTGGCTTATAAGTTCCTCGCCCTTGAGATAACGAAGCGTGTTCTCAAGTTTCGTCAGCTGAACGAAAAGATCGTGTTCGGGGTAAAGCCTTTTATCCACCATCGGGCTTTTGAAGTAGAAAGAAAGCCACTCCTGGACTCCGCTGATGCCCGAACGTTGGGCCAGATCAAGAAAAAGCACCAAGTCCAGCACCACGGGAGCCGCAAGTATGCTGTCGCGGCAGAGAAAGTTGATCTTTATCTGCATGGGATAGTCCAGCCATCCGAACAAATCTATATTGTCCCAAGCCTCTTTTTCGTCCCCTCTGGGCGGATAGTAGTTTATCCTTACCTTGTGGTAGTAATTCGAGTACAGTTCGGGGTTGATATCCGGCTGGAATATATATTCAAGTGCTCCGAGCTTGCTTTCCTCCTTTGTCCTGAAGGAACCCGGATCATCCAGCACTTCTCCGTCCCTGTTGCCGAGTATGTTCGTCGAGAACCAGCCGTTGAGTCCCAGGAGCCTGCTTTTAAGACCGGGAGCAAGGATGGTCTTCATAAGCGTCTGGCCGGTTTTGAAATCCTTCCCCGCTATGGGAACTTTGTTTTTTACCGCCAAGTCCTGAAGCGCCGGGATGTCCACAGAGAGATTCGGAGCACCGTTTCCGTAGCCGGCGCCGCATTTTATCGCGGCGTAGGCGTAGATCATGCTGGGCGATATATCCTCATGGTTTTCCCGCAAACCTTTTTCAAAACTCTCTATAGTCCGGTGAACATCCGACTGCTCAAGAAAAATCTCCGTGCTCGCGCACCAGAGCATGACAACCCTGTCTATGCCGTTTTCCTTTTTGAACCTTTCTATATCATGAATAAGCTGTTCAGCAAGGTCCATTTTGGTTTTGCCGGACTTCACGTAAGAACCTTGGAGATTCTTTACGTAGTTGTTGTCGAAAACCGCGGGCATAGGGAATTCCCGCTCAAGGTCGGATTTTATTTCTTCCATAAGGTCAGGCTTGAGAACGCCCGCACGAAGAGCCGAAGCATGACAGTTCTCATCGTATATATCCCAACCGGCAAACACCAGGTCTTTTATGCCGGCTAGAGGTACAAATTCTTTTATAAGCGGAAAGTTTTTTTCCGTGCGCAGACCGATTCTTATCTTGCCCATCTGCGTAAGCGACCCGACAGGCCTGGCCGCGCCGTTTATAACCGCTTTTACGCCCGCTATGAAAGTAGTGCTTACAGCTCCGCCCATTCCGGGAATCAGAACACCCAGCTTTCCCCGCGCAGGTTTTATATCAAATTTTCTCTGAAACTTCTGAGGTTTTTCGGACAAGTATTGATTACCTTTTCGAGAACTGCTGTCCTCTTCTTGCTTTTCGCTTCCCGTATTTCTTGCTCTCCACCATTCTGGGGTCGCGTTTGAGGAGTCCGGAAACCTTGAGTTTCTTGCGAAGCGATTCGTTCGCCTTGAGAAGCGCTCTTGCAAGTCCGTGGCTCACGGCCCCGGCTTGGCCTGTAAGACCACCGCCTTTTACGGTAATCATCACGTCATATTCCGCCGAAGTATCTGTAATTCTAAGAGGTTCACTGGCTTTCAACTGCCATAATTCCCTAGGAAAATACTTTCCGACAGGTCTTCCGTTCACAGTCATGGAGCCCGTTCCTCTTTTCAGCCAGACTCTCGCAACTGATGTTTTTCTTCTTCCTGTACCGTTGGATATAATGGATTCGGGCATAACTAATCAGACCTCCAGAATCTCGGGATTTTGAGCCGCATGCGGATGGTCATACCCCGGATATATCTTCACACGCTGTATAAGTTTTTTCTGCCACCTGTTTTTAGGAAGCATACCCCAGACAGCTTTGCGGAGAACTTCGCCGGGTTTTTCCTCGGCAAGTCTTTTTGCCCTTACGGACTTCAGTCCTCCGGGATAGTGGGAGTGACGGTAGTAGGTTTTCTGTTCCCATTTTTTTCCGGAAAAACCTGCTTTGTCGGCGTTCACTACTATGACGAAATCTCCGATGTCGGCATGTGGCGCAAACTGCGGCTTTCTTTTTCCTCTCAGAACAGAAACCACGCTGGTAGCGAGCCTCCCGATACGTTTTCCCTCCGCGTCTATCAGGTACCACTTTTTTTCAAAGTCGCCGCTTCTGGGCATATATGACTTCATTACACTCATCTCCCGAGTAAATTTAAATTGTAGATTGTACCGACTTTGGATGTAAAGTCAAAGAACCTGACGAAGGCGTTTACGCCGCAGCGATTTTCGAAGTCCGGTTTCGGTGTGATGATGGGCATGTTCTCCGCAGCATATTAAGGCAATCCGACATCAGATTTGTCGACATACTAAGGAAATACGGCACCGGCTTCCCGTGCAATCACCGAATTCTTGTTTCGGGCGAAAGAACACCTCGTGAAAATCCTGCTGCGGAAGAACCGATGCCCGTTCGCATTTCCCGCCACACATCAGTATCCGTTATAAGAATCGCCGTCCGTTGACTGTCCTGACAACAGGCATAGAATCGCTTGAGGGTCTCTGTTCAATCTTGAGTTCGGCGGAGTTTATGAACGGGTCGCAGCACATCTCAGCAGTTCTTCTGTGCATTGTAAACCGTTTCGGGATTTTTTAATCCTGATTCTCCGTATTTCTCGAGCCGGGGTCTATCGACCGCCGCCGAGCTCCTCCGACTAGAAATCGTAAAACAGAATCACGAATATTTTGGACAGGATAAAATCGAAAAGTATTATGAGAAAAAGCGATATGACCACCGTCTTGGTTGTGGCGTTTCCGACCCCGCGGGTACCGCCGGTCGCTTTCATTCCAACGTAGCAACCCGTAATCGCCACTACGATTCCGAAGAAAAAAGTCTTTGAGATACCCGTGACAAGATCTTCAAGAGACACCCAGCCCCTTATGCTTTCAATAAACAGAGTGGGCTTTACGTCAAGTTCCATCTGGGAGATGACGATCGCTCCTGCTATACCGGAAAGATTGGAGATGACCGCAAGCAGCGGAAACGATATGATGCAGGCCATGAGCCTCGGGGAAACAAGTTTTTTTACGGGGTCCGCTCCTAAGGTTTTTATCGCGTCTATCTGTTCCGTGACCTTCATGGAACTTATCTCGGCAGTAATACCGGAACCGACTCTTCCGCCCACGAGAAGTGAAGTTATTATAGGCCCGAGTTCTCTTACAAAAGCAAGGGTGACCATGGGACCTACAAGCGATTTCGCGCCAAACCACGCAAATCCCCAAGCGAGCTGAACCACCATCACCATTCCGATGGCCATTGCAGAAACCACGACTATTGAAACTGAACGAAATCCCACCTCGTGTATCTGGGTCATAAGAAGACCATAGTCATAAGGAGGAGTGACAGTGGAGACAACGGCGTTCCAGAAAAAAAAGCAGACTTCTCCGATGCCGCAAAGAAAACCGGTGCACCAATGAGCAAACTCCGATAAAAGATTCTTCATCTTCTCCCGAGTTCCTCAAAATCTGAAATGAAGTCCATAAAAAGTCCCAGGTTCTCGCTGAAAACGGACACAGGCGCAAAGTAACTGAAATCATAATCACATCTGCCGGAACGATGCACCGCGGTAGCAAGCCCCAAGTTCTGTCCGCCGGAAGTCACATCGTATTCCGTGTAAAGCCCTGTACTGCGGCCGACCTTCACGGTCCTGCGCAGTTTTACCTTCTTTTCACTCAATCCCTCGGTAAGTGAATCCGATGTCGCTTCGATGTCGCTGTATCGCTTCCCGCAGTCCGAGTTCACAGTGATTACCAGTTCCGCTTTCCGGTTGTAGAACATCAAGTCGCCTTCTGAAAGCGGAACCCTGCTCCAATTCTCTCCGAGATGCGCTATTCGGTAGTTCGTGTGTTCGGAGAGATAAACTCCGTCCCTTAACTCTCCGGCTTTTTTCTCACCCGTAGATGCATATACAAGAGCAAATCTCGCTGCGGCGCAGGAACAGAAAACCGGAATCAACAGAACGAGAATGAAAAAGAGAGCGTTTTCGCGCATAAGCATCAAAACCGGACAAAAGCAGGTCTTGAAAACTAAAGTACTTGAATACACGGTAAAAACCAAGCATCCTTGAGTCTCAAGAAACCGAGGTGATTTTTTGAGTTCCGTAACGATTTATACAAGCGCCTACTGCACATACTGCATGCGGGCGAAAAGGCTCCTTGAGACAAAAGGCATAGATTACGAAGAAGTGAGACTCGACGAGAATCACGGAAAAAGAAATGAACTTGTCGAGAAACTCAACTGGAGGACCGTACCTATGATCTTCATTAAAGACCGGTTCGTAGGCGGCTACACCGAACTTGCCGGACTTGAGGATTCCGGTGAACTTTACCGGATGCTCGCAGAGTGATTCTTTCGCATATCCGTATTATTTGACATTCTCTTTTCCTGTCGGTATCATCTGGACTTTAGACTCGGGTTAAGGGAATCGGGTGTAAATCCCGGACTGTTCCCGCAGCCGTTATAAGGTTTTTTTTCTCGCACCGACCCGGAGAAATTCCAACGCTCCGGGGGTCACTGGCGGAATTTACAGCCGGGAAGGCTTTTTGAGGAAAACACTCTTAAGAGCACGCCTTTAAGTCGGAAGACCTGCCTGTGTCAAGCCTGGTAGATGCCTCGGGAGTTAGGCTGACGGATTCTGAGGAATTTTTTCAGATCACGCTTGAGAAAACACCAGTTGACTGGCAGGCGTTCTCCGCACTCTGAACTGACGCTTCTTCCAGAAAACCTTAAGTTCAAGGAGGAATTTACCCGTGAAGAATTTCGGTGTTCTTTTCATATTTACGGTTTTTCTGTCAGTTCCATTTACTTACCGTGCGAGTCAGGCAGAGGAAAATCAACTTGAAAAAGTGCTGATAACAGCAACTAAAAACCCGGTCCCGCAAGACCAGCTCGGGGCTTCGACAAGGATAATAACCCGGGAGGAGATAGAAAGAAGCGGGAAAAAGGATTTGGGTGCGGTACTGTCTGCGGTGACCAGTTTTCAGGTTGCGCGAACCGGAAGCAGAGGAAGTTTAACATCGCTTTTCGTCAGGGGGGCCAACAGCAACTTCAATCTCGTAATGATAAACGGCATCCAGGTCAACAACTCGGGAGGACTCTTCGACTTCGGTCAGATATCAACCGAGAACATAGAAAGAATAGAGATAGTAAAGGGAGCTCATTCATCTCTTTACGGTTCGGACGCAGCAGCTTCGGTGATAAACATAATAACGAAAAAAGCTCAAGATAAACTGACCATCGACTCCTCAGCCGCTTTCGGAGGACGAGCGGAAGGAGGTGTCATCCAGGAATACTTCAGCAGTCTTTCCGGCGGAGACGGGAACTACGGGTTCTTTTTTTCCTACGGAAGAATAGACGACGAGGGAATACTGGAAATCAACAACGATTATACAAACAACAGTTTCACCGCAAACCTCAACGCGGATTTTTCTGAAAATATCTCGCTCGGTGTTTTTTCCGTATACAGGGATGCGGAGTTCGGGTTCCCGACCGGAGGTGCGGGAGACAGGTTTGATGTGTATCAGGACCCGGACAGCGGAACGGAAGGGGAATTGTTTGTAATAGGATCCGATCTCGCTTTTTCATTCACGGATGAATGGAGAAACTCCGTGAGATTCGGATATTCGAAGAACGACAATAAAAACTATGACGGACCCGGACCCGCGGGCTCGGAAGAAACGGAAACGATAACCGAAACCGACGACAAACGTATATCCGTTGAATACATGTCCTCCCTTGAGTTTGATCTTGAGTCGATTTCAGGCGTTGCTTCCGCAGGATTCGAATACGAAAAAGAGAACTTCAAATCACCGGGGGACATTGACGAATCAAGAACAAATTACGCCTTTTTCACCCAGAAGCACTTAGGGGTTTTCGACAGAGTGTTCGTTACTGCGGGGATGCGCATTGATGATAACGAAAGATTCGGCCGGCACTGGAGTCCGAGCGCATTCGCGTCGTTCGAGTTGCTGGAGGGAACCAGGATCAGAGCCGGAATCGGGAAAGGATTAAGAGAGCCGAGTTTCTCCCAAAACTACAGCAGAGCTTTTACGACCCCGAACCCCGATCTTCACCCTGAGGAGTCCTTGAATATTGAAGCGGGAATCGACCAGTCTTTTCACCGAGGCATGGGAGAAGTCAAAATCACTTTCTTTCAGAACAAATTCAAGAATCTGATAGCTTACAGTTTCGAAGGATTTGCAAACGGAACAAGTTACGACAATGTAAACAAATCCGAAGCAAAAGGCATTGAGGTGGAATTTTCTCTGAGCCCGACGGATATATTGACGTTTTCAGGGGGCTATACCTACCTTGACTCCGAGGTTGCGGATGACGGAGGCTTGGGTTCGGAGAGCTTTGCGGAAGGCAGAAAACTTCTGCGCCGTCCCGACCATTCCTTTTATGCGGGGGGTAACTGCAATATAAACGGATTCAATATAAACGCTTCGGGGAAATACGTGGGTAAACGTGACGACATGAACTGGAGTGAATCTGCAAGAGTGGAGAATGACTCGTATTTCACTATGGACATAGCCACCTCTTATGAATTTCCGATCAGTCAACTGGCGCAGAACGTGAAGATTTTCGCAAGAGCGGAGAACCTGTTCAACAACGATTATGAGGATGTCTTCGGATTCTCATCTCCGGGTCTGAGCGTCACAGGCGGAATATCCCTGCGTATGTAGAGCATATGCCGCAGCTGTTTGTCAGGACTTGAAATTCGGGATTACTTCTTTTCCGAAAAGTTTTATTGAGCGCGACACGGCTTCTGCGGGCGCCTGCGGGAAAACCATCCTGCACAATATATTTTCGATGCCCGTTACGTCCGCATATTTCTCAATTTCAGTTGCGCAGCGCTCGGGATCTCCTATTATGAAGCGGTCTTCCGCCATATGCTCGAACATCGGGTCATCAGGACTTGTTATGTTTTTTCCCCTTATGACGATCTTCACGCCGAGAGACAGATAAAATCTGTACATGTTTATTATGTACTCCGTGCCGCCTTCCTGAGCCTGTTCCGTAGTTTCCCCCACATGGGTTTCTCTGAGCAGCACATGTTTTATGCCGGAGAGGTCGTGACCTGCTTTTTCCGCCTCATGGTTGTACCACCCCAGAGTATCCATTATCATGGGAACAGTCCTTCCGGGCCCTATCAGAAGAGGATAGCCGAGCCTGCCCGCTCTTCTTACCGCAGGTTCCTCAAACGCTCCCACATATATCGGTATGTGATTACGCACGGGCTTCGGAGTTACGTTTATTTCAGGAAAAGAGAATCTTTTCCCTTCGTAGGAAAACGGACCTTCCGACCAGCATTTCTCGATTATCTCAATCGCCTCCTCGATTCTCGATGGTCGCTGGTTCATCGCGACTCCGAATCCGTCGAATTCCTCCTTGCGGTACCCCATCGCCACTCCCAAATCAAATCTTCCGTCAGAAATCAGATCGACTGCAGCCGCGTCCTCGGCCACTCGTACGGGGTTGTGCAGAGTCAGTATCAAAGCTCCCGTTCCTATTCTCACCCTTTCGGTAACCGCAGCCATAGCCGCAGCCATGGTAAGGGGAGAACTACAGTACCCGTCTTCAAGAAAATGGTGCTCGGAAAGCCACACAGAATCAAAGTTCACCCGCTCTGCGAGTTTTACCTGAGCAAGGGCGCTGCGGTAAAGTTCCGCGTGGTCGCTCCTGACATTCTCGTGTGTCTGCATACTGAAAAGTCCGACTCCGAATTTCATATTCGACCTCCGAAATTCCTTCCGCCGCAATCGCGTATTTGCGTATGCTTTGTAAATTAAACATAATTCTAACCATCATTTCCTTACACTTGCAAAATCTTCCGGGAGGTGTTCACCGTGGGAAAGGAGATAAAATTCGGACTTTCAGCCCCGATGCCGGGAGCGGATGTTGACGGGCTCATAGATTTTTCCGTAAGAGCGGATGAACTGGGTTTCGACACCATATGGTATCCGGACCACCTGCTTTTCGTCGCCCCGGGAGCAACAGCCCCCGAGGCATGGACGGTAGCCGCTGCCGCGGCTACGCAGACGCAGAACATAGCGCTGGGAACAGTCTCGGATCCTCACAGAATGCATCCTGCGGTTTTCGCCCAGAGGCTTGCTACCGTGGACCAACTTTCGAAGGGGAGGACGGTGCTGTGCCTCGGAGTCGGCGAGTCAATGAACCTTGACGCATTCGGCATTGAATGGGGAAAACCTCTTTCCAAACTTCGCGAGTCAATGGATGTGATGGAACTCCTCTGGCGGACCGACGAACCCGCCGACTTCAGCGGGCAGTTCTACAACCTTGAAAACGCTTTTCTGCAGATAAAACCCTATAAAAGAAACAAGATTCCGTTTTATATGGCGACCCATACACCCAAAGGACTTAAACTCGCCGGGGAAAAAGGCGACGGATGGCTTCCCATAGATCTTAATCCCGCCCTTTACTCGAGTTATCTGGCGGAGATTCAGACAGCTGCGGACAATGCGGGAAGGTCGCTTGAACACGATTTCGACCCCGCTCTCTGGGTGTTCACATCGCTTGGAGAAAATGTTGACGAAGCATTCAAGAGCCTTGAGCCGTTCAAGTATGTGCTCGTGATGCAGGACCAGCTGCTCAAAGCAGGTTATGATGTCGATATCCCCGAGGAATATCAAGGTCTCAACTACTTCAATATAGTGCCTACTGACGAGGAGGGCAGACAGAGATTCAGAGACCTCGGACAACTTTTCCCGAGAGAAGCTATTCTCGATTTCACCATCACCGGATCAAAAAAGGACTGCATAGAGAAAATCGAGAAATTCATAGACGCGGGAGTGAGGAACTTCGTCCTGTTCTACAGGTTCAGTCCGAACCCGGACCTTGCGCTTGAGACGTATTCAAAAGAGATAATCCCCTACTTCAGGTAATAAGCCGCAAGTGCGGAAGTCCAACAGTCATCTGCTTTTATCTTCTACAAATCTCACGTCGTCAAAGTAGGGGTGGTCCATTTTGTCCGGTTCAAGACCCTTTATGTAGGGTTTTACCATGTTCTGCTGAACTGAATTCAGGTAGGGAACTATCACCGCGTCAGTTTCAGTGAGAAGTTTCTGCGCTTTGTGGTAAAGAGTTGTTCTTTTATCTCTGTCACGTGTCCGGGCTGCAGTTTCCACCAGAAGGTCATATTCCTCGTTACACCAAAGAGTTCGGTTGTTTCCGCTTCCGCACTCGAAAAGGTTCATGAAATTGTGGGGGTCCGGAAAATCCGCCTGCCACCCGGCCCTGTACACAGGCGGGGGATCCGTCCGAAGGGTACTGAGATAAACTGTCCATTCCTGATTTGAAAGTTCCACCTCCACCCCCAGGTGATTTCTCCACATCCCCTGAAGCGCTTCCGCAGCAATCCTGTTGTTTCCCACATCAGGATAGAGAAACTGTACTCGGGGAAACCCTTTTCCGTCGGGATATCCGGCGTCGCGGAGATATTTTTTTGCCCGGGCGGGATCGAAAGAAATTCCTATCTTCGGATTATGCGCCAGCATGCCTATCGGTATCCACGAGGTGACAGGAATTCCGGTTCCCTGGAGAAGTTCCGCAAGGCTCCGCCTGTCTACGGCGCTTGCGAAGGCCTTTCTCACCAACAGATTATCAAAAGGCGGTTTTTCCGTGTTGAACCCTATGTAGTTATTTCTGAAAACCACGGTTGAGATGAAATCCGGAAGTTTCATCAATCTCGGTATTTCAAGAAGCGGCATCCCCTTGCTGTCAAGAAAATCAAGTTCTCCACTTTCATAAAGCGCGAGGACGGAAACCGGGTTTTCGTTCATTATCATCTTTACCCTTTTTACGTCTTTCGGCTTTTCACCCCAGTAATTCTCATAACGCTCAATTATTATTTTCCGGTGATGGTCCCATAAAGACAGAGTATAGGGACCCAAGGTGACTATGTTGGCAGGGTCGGTCCATCCGGACCCGTGTTTTGTTATCATGTCCTCTCTCAGGGGAAAAGTAGACATGAAAGTGAGTAGACTGAGAAAATACGCTCTCGGTTCTTCAAGAGTGACTACAAGAGTGCGGTCGTCAGGCGTTTTCACTCCGACTTTCGAGAAATCTTTTATCTCGCCGGAGTTGAACTTCCTCGCGTTTTTTACGTCAAAAAGAAAATAAGCGTATCCTCCGGCGGTTTTCGGACTGAGCAGCCTTTTCCAGGAATATAGAAAATCAGCTGAGGAAAGACGCTTGCCGTCCGTCCAGAAAACGTTTTCCCTTATGGTGAATATATAGGTTTTTTCGTCTTCGCTTATCTTCCAGCCGCTTGAAAGGGCAGGTACCGGCTCATATTTGTCGTCAAACTCCGCAAGCCCGTCCATTATATTCGTTATTACGCTGAAGGAAGTGCCGTCGGTCGCAAGCGACCAGTCAAGCGTGGGAGGTTCCGTACCGATGTTTATGTTGAGGGTGTCTTTTTTCGCAGAGAAACCGGAGTGTTTAGACCCGTTCTGACCACAGGAAGCAAGAAAAAAAACGCACAGAAAGATAAAAAACACCCTAAATTCTTTCATTCGTAAAAACCTGGAAAACCACTCCAACCGGAATTTCTCCCGGTCTCCTTATCATCAACTCCCGCGGAAACAACCGCAGAAAACAGAACGCAACAAAGAACTGAACCACATCAATTTCCCGAAAACTCATAATCAACCCGTCACAGCATGATTTTTAGGCGCTCCACTCACCACATTTCTACATCTAATACAATTAACACAGACTTATACAAGAGCCAAGTACCTGACCGGAATTATATGCTTTTTCACGGATGGTCATCGGACCATCCGTCGGGTTCCGACCATTCTCCGCGCAACCACTCAGTCATGCCTTCATCACGACAATTGAATGTTTCTGACAGACAGGCCGAAGCATGGCGACTTGACTTAGTAAGGGGGGGGGTAGAATCAGAAACGTAAGGATGAGAGTCGCAAGATTCTGCCGCGACGGATAACCGGACATTATGAGCGAATAAAATATTCTACATGGAGGTCTGTTATGAAGTTACGTAATTTTTTAGTGATGTTCCTTTTGTTCAGTGGAACAGCTCTCTTTACGGCCTGTGAAGGAGATATGGGTCCGGCAGGTCCGAAAGGGGAACCGGGAGCGGCTGGTCCGGCCGGAAAAGACGGAAAAGATGGGCAAGATGGGGCAAAAGGAGATAAAGGTGATCCGGGCCAAGATCCGGCACCACTCGGTGACCCCAGATGCGACGTGAGTAACGGTATAAAGGTGGCGCCAGGTATCTCCAGTGACATCGGAGGGACTGCGGATGACGATGTTATATGCGGAAATCGATTAGGCAACAAAATCAACGCCGGAGCCGGAAATGATACTGTCTACGGCGGAGCCGGAGATGACCTGATTGAAGGTGGAGACGGTAATGATATTCTCTACGCTGAGAGCGGGAATTCCGACGAACTCCAAGGTGGAGCAGGCGATGATACTCTCTACGGTGGAGACGGGGGAAATACTTTTTTCATTGAGGATGCGGGCGATGATACTTTTATAGGCGGCACAGGCGGTAAGGACTATCTCTGGTGTGGTCGTGTGGACCCTGATGTAAAGGATGACCCCTATGTTGTAGATGATGATATGACAATAGACCTCTCCAAAGGAACATTTACGCATTCTACTTACGGGACCGACAAGTTCAAGAATATTGAGAATATTCATTGCGGCACGGGAGACGACACTATTACCGGAGATGACGGAGACAATTTCCTGAGCGGAGGTTTTGGTGTCGACACTCTGAGAGGTGGAGCCGGAGACGATACGCTCGAACCCGGTTTAGGTACCACTACCGACACTGCACATAAGACCTACGGCACTGCAGGTACGGCGGATGGTGGTGAAGGTAACGATACTCTGGTGGTGTTCGGGGGGAAGTGGAGTGTTTATGGATCAAGAAGATTAAGAACCAGTATAACAGCAAGTGTTTCTGATGCGAAAAGTGCCTTCACCCTGGGAACAACTCTTTCCGGAAGGATGACCAACTTCGAGAACCTTTCCGCTGATTCACCATTGTTTGGTCCTCGTCTTACCGCCGTTACCTTTACAGGAGACGGTAATGCGAATATTCTCACAGGTGGAAACGTTGCCGATACCCTTGACGGTGCGGGAGGGAACGACACCCTCATAGGTAATAAAGGAGCCGACAACCTTACCGGCGGTGCCGGAGCCGACACTTTCGTCATCGACTACGCGCACAGAAACGACAAGGATATTATTACGGACTTCACTGCGGCGCAGAATGATAAGATCCGGTTCAGGGGTTTTCCTGCAGATTCCAGGACGGTGGGCGGCACGGGCATGAACATTTCCGTGGGAAAGGCCGACGGAACGGCTGCTGCCGATGTTGTTCAGGTACAGTCGACCGGTGAAGCGAATACAATCCGTACCACGCCGGCCCGATATGAATTCGTGGACTGAATTCAATCGGCTCCGGTGAAGCTGTTTCCGCGAAAGGAACAACTTCAACGTTCAGTAGATTCCGTTTGTTTTTTTTCAGGTCAACCCGGGTTTCAAGAGATCGGAGCCCGGGTTCTTGCAGTGAAACCGTCTGAAGGAGAAAACCCTATTTTTTGGATTGTCGTACCTTGGAGTCTGAGTCGTGCTTCATTATTCATACTTGAGCAACCTAGGGTGTAAGCAGTTTCCTTCGCCGGAACAGGAGTTTCAAGATTCATTCCTCATCGACCGATATTCTGATCAGAACAGAATCTTTCTCAATCGACTCACCCTCTTTTGCTATTATTTCCTTTATGGTTCCGGCAAGGGATGCTTTAAGTTCGCTTTCCATTTTCATGGCCTCAACCACAACAACACTTTCCCCTTGAGCAACCTTTTCTCCCTGCTTCTTGAGAATTTTCACCACCCTGCTGTGCATAGGGGCTACAATATCAGGACCGTCTACACTATCGGTTTTTGTCGCGTTCCTGCCGGATACAGACTCAATTTCATACAAGTCGCCATCGTAAAAAACCTGTATTTTCTTTCCTTCTTTATGTACACCCACGGTGAAACTTTCATTTCCGACAAGAATTGAATAGATGTTCCGGTCTACGGGCACAACCTGAACTTCCTTTTGCTCCTGATCAATACTTACGACACTCAGCCCATCACCATCTTCAAAACCCACTTTGTAGGTTCTGTTCCCGAGTTTGAAAGTGTACGTCATAAAACCGCGTTCCCCGATACACCGATTCTTCTTGAAAAAAACTTCCACCCTGAGGCTGCGCCGCCGCCCGAAACTCCCCCTTGATGGTTGTTCGTACCGGCGTTCGCAGCCGCTGCCGCGGCGGTAAGCACAAGCGAGGGATCGGTATCGCCCGGCGAGAGAAGTTCCGCGTGTCTGTCTATAAAACCCGTATCTATCTCAGCTTTTCTGAACTCTTCGTTCCGCATCATCCTGATCAGAAAACCGAGATTGGTTCTCACTCCCAAAACCACATATTCCTTCAGAGCGGAGTGCATTCTGTTAACCGCAACCTCACGCGTCTCACCCCATGTAACCAGTTTTGAAAGCATGGGGTCGTAAAAAGAGGTTATCTCGCAACCGCTGTAAACGGAGGAATCATCCCTTATCCCGGGGCCGCTCGGCGCCCGCACGTAGTGAAGAGTTCCGGGAGAAGGCATGAAGTTCATTGCGGGGTCCTCTGCGTACACCCTGCATTCAAGTGCATGCCCGCGCATCTTTACCTCGGATTGACTGAAGGGAATCTTCTGTCCGCAAGCGATTCTGATCATCCATTTCACTATGTCAAGCCCGGTGATCATTTCCGTAACCGGGTGTTCCACCTGCACTCTCGTGTTCATTTCGAGGAAATAGAAATTTTCCTCCTGATCCATTATGAACTCCACTGTGCCGGCCCCGTAGTAATCAACCGCCTTCGAGAGACGGACGGCCACATCGCACATTTTTTTTCTGGTCTCCGAACTTATGAAACCCGAAGGGGCTTCCTCTATAACTTTCTGGTGACGACGCTGTATGGAGCATTCCCTTTCAAACAGATGCAGAATTTTTCCGTGCCTGTCTCCCAGCACCTGTATCTCCACATGTCTGGGCATCCGGATGAATTTCTCTATGAATACGGAATCATCGCCGAAAGAGGAAAACGCTTCGCTTCTCGCCATCCTGAGAGAGGAAGAGAACTGTTCTTCTGAATTCACAAGCCTCATTCCCTTTCCGCCCCCGCCGGCAGATGCCTTTATCATGACCGGATATCCGATTTTCCCGGCCACCCGTGAGGCCTCCACATCGGAGACAGCTCCTTCCGACCCCGGTACAAGAGGCACATCCGCATCACGCGCTATTTTCCTTGCGGTGACTTTATCCCCCATAAGCCTTATCGACTCAGGAGAAGGACCTATAAAAACTACGCCCTCTTTCTGGCAGAGTTCGGCGAATGAATCGTTTTCGGAAAGAAATCCGAATCCGGGATGTACAGCCGCCGCGCCGGATTTTTTCGCCGCTTCTACTATTCTTTCTCCCGCCAGATAACTTTCTGCAGGTTTCGGCGGGCCTATGCGGTATGCCTCATCCGCAAGCATTACATGAAGCGCGGAGCGGTCGGCATCGGAGTAAACGGCCACAGTAGCGATTCCCATATCGCGGCATGCCCTGATTATCCTCACCGCTATCTCTCCCCTGTTGGCTACAAGTATCTTTTCAAACATTTTGAACTACCCTCTCAAAGCGGGATGTTTCCGTGCTTTTTAGGTGGAAGAGTCTGTCTTTTTCCTGAAAGCATCTCCAGAGCGGCTATCACTCTGGATCTCGTGTCTTCCGGTCTTATGACTTCGTCTATATAACCAAGACTGGCGGCGCGATAGGGATTGGCGAAGTTCTTTTTATACTCCTCTATGAGTCGGATTCTCTCCGCGTCAGGATCATCCGCGACGGCTATTTCTCCACGGGATATTATGTTGACCGCGCCGTCAGGACCCATAACCGCGATTTCCGCAGTCGGGTAAGCAAGGTTCACATCTCCCCTTATATGCTTCGAGGACATGACGTCATAAGCGCCTCCGTAGGCCTTTCTCGTTATCACTGTAACTCTGGGAACCGTAGCCTCGCAGTAGGCGTAAAGAAGTTTTGCGCCGTGCCTTATGATTCCACCCCACTCCTGCACTGTTCCGGGAAGAAATCCCGGTACGTCGACCAGGGTGAGAAGAGAAATGTTGAAGGCATCGCAGAACCGTACGAATCTCGCCGCCTTCACCGAGGAATCTATATCAAGACATCCCGCGAGCACCTGCGGCTGGTTTCCCACTATGCCCACCGTCTGTCCGTTCATTCTGGCAAATCCCGTAACAATGTTCTTCGCATGATGTTCCTGTACCTGCAGGAAATGACCATCGTCAACCACAAGCCTTATCACTTCCAGCATGTCATACGGTTTGTTGGGATTACCGGGAATAATCGACTGCAAAGCAGTCTCTTTTCTGTCCACGGGGTCGTCGCACGGAACCGCCGGAGGGTCGTCCATGTTGTTTGACGGCAGAAAACTCAAAAGTTCCCTTATTATGGCTATGGAATCCGCATCGTCCTCGGATGCGAAATGAGCGACGCCGCTTTTGGAATTGTGAACCATCGCGCCGCCGAGCTCCTCGGGCGAGACTTCCTCGTGAGTTACGGTCTTTATCACGTCGGGACCCGTAACAAACATATAACTTGTGTTTTTCGACATTACGGTGAAATCGTTCATCACCGGTGAATATACAGCACCGCCCGCACACGGACCCATAATCGCCGATATCTGCGGAATCACTCCGGAAGATATGACGTTGCGCAGGAATATCTCTCCATAGGCGCCGAGACTCTTCACTCCTTCCTGTATTCTCGCGCCGCCTGAATCGTTAAGCCCTATGATCGGGGCTCCCGTACTGAGGGCAAGATCCATTATCTTGCAGATCTTCTTTCCCTGCTCAAGCCCTAAGGACCCACCGAAAACTGTAAAATCCTGAGCGTAGACAAAAACTTGACGACCATCAACTTTTCCGTATCCCGTGACCACCCCGTCGCCCAGAATCTTCTTCTCCTCCATCCCGAAGTCCGTACAGCCGTGCAGAACAAACTTATCAAGTTCAACAAAACTGTTCGCGTCGACAAGTTCTTCTATGCGCTCGCGGGCGGTTAATTTCCCGGAATCGTGCTGTCTTTTGATTCTGTCCTCTCCACCGCCTAAAAGAGCCTGTTTCTCCCTTTCTTCAAGAATTTCGACTTTTTGCTTCATGAAAATACGCTCCGGTCTTTTTTCCCGTTACAGTATGCCTGACGGTGAATCATAACACGCACAGAAACCCTTTCAACCCCGATTATCTACGAGAACATCCCAGAGTTCCAAAACCTGTGCGCGTAAACTTTCCGGGTCCGATGAGTTTTCTATCAGGAAATCCGCCGGCGCAACCTTTCTCTCTTCAGGCAGTTGAGCGGCGATGCGTCGGCGGATATCCTCCGCAGAACCTCCGGGGCGCCCGATTGCTCTCTGTTCTCTGATCTCCGCCGGACAACTGACCACGACCAGACCGTCCAGAATGTCACCGAGTCCCTCACCGCCTTTGCGGTCAATGAGCGACGCCTCGATAAATACCACCGAGTCTCCGTTCAGCGCAGAAATTTTTTTTCTTATGCGATGCTCTATTCTGGGATGCGTTATGCGGTTAAGAATTTTCCGCTTCTGCTCATCGGAAAACACGATGGAAGCAAGAGTCTCTCGGTCAAGCGTTCCGTCATCTCTCAACACCTGCCGGCCGAAACTGAGCGCAACTTCCCGCAGGGCATCCTCTCCCGGACGCATAATCTCCCTTGCCACATCGTCCGCATCTATTACATGTGCCCCGAGTTGACGAAGAATCTCCGCTACGGTTGACTTCCCGGAACCTATATTCCCCGTGAGTCCGTAAATTCTCATCTTGAGGCGTTACCGGATTTTATAGAACAAAGCGCTCTTTCGAGGCGACGGAGAACCTTTCGCCTGCCCAGTATCTCAATCACGTCAAAAATTCCGGGACTCTTCATCGATCCGGTAAGAGCGACTCTTGCCGGTTGTGCTATTTTCCCGAGCTTCAGACCTGTACTTTCCATCACTTGAGAAAAACTGTCCTGCAGACTGCCGTGGGAAAAATCCTCTGCTGATGCGAGTTTGTCCTTAAGAACACTCAGTATCTGTTCGCTCGACTCTCCGAGGAATTTGGTCGATGCCTTCTCCTCATACTCAAAATCATCTGTGAAGAAATAGCGCGACTGCTCCACCATACCAGCAAGCGTGTCCGAGCGTTCACGCATATGAAGAACTATGCTGTGAAGTTTTCGGGGAGAAGGAACCTCAAGGGACTGCTTTCGCAGAAAGGGAACAAGCATAGATGACAACCCGTCTATTGAAACAGACCTGAGGTGTTTTCCGTTAAGCCAGAGAAGTTTTGCGGAATCGTACATTGATGCGGATTTTCCGACGCCCTCAAGGCCGAATTTCTCAACCAGTTCATCCTTGGTGAAAACCTCCCGGTCCCCGCAGGACCACCCTAGCCTGACAAGGTAATTAAGCACGGCATCGGGGAGGTATCCGCTGTTGCGATAATCGGCCAGGGATTCCGCGCCGTGACGTTTGGAAAGTTTTTTTCCGTCGGCACCGAGTATCATGGGAACATGCACAAGTTCGGGCGGGGAAAACCCCAGAGCACGCGCTACGAGTATCTGCCTGGGCGCGTTTATTATATGATCGTCTCCTCTTATCACATGAGAAATACCGGTTTGCGCATCGTCCACCGCGGCTGCGAAATTGTAAGTCGGGAACCCATCTGCCTTAAGCAACACAAAATCCTCTATCTCCGAGGAGTTGAAAACTATTGTCCCGCGGACAGTGTCCTCCGTTGAGACCTTCCCGCCGCCTGGAACCGAAAATCTGACAGCATAAGGTTTTCCGGGACCGGCTCCTGTCTGCGACCACTCCCTTCTGTATCTAAAGACCTTTCCTTTCCGCAATGCCTCTTGTCTTCTGCGCTCAAGTTCATCCGCTGTCACGTAGCATCTGTACGCGTTTCCCTCATCGATGAGTTGTTGCGCGTACTGAGCATACACGCTAATCCTTTCCGACTGACGCTCAATACTCCCGTCCCAGGTAAGCCCCAGCCATCTGAGAGACTCGACAATGTCATCTTCAAATCTTTTTTCCGACCGCGCACGGTCGGTATCCTCTATTCTGAGCAGAAACTCTCCACCCCGGTTCCGGGCGAAAAGCCAGTTGAAAACAGCAGTGCGCGCGGCACCGATGTGAAGATTGCCGGTGGGACTGGGGGCAAATCTGGTTATCGTGTTCACGAAGTGATATTCTACATCAAAAAAGCAGATGTGAGGAAACGGAGCATTGGACTGAACGTAACCGTTCGGTCAAGGCGCGGTTTTCAGTTTCAGGGAAAGGGATGCTGGTAAAAACTCCCCGAAAAGATTGCGATGATTTTTCGACGTTACTCGTTTCCAATCCCACGCCCATGATAATTTGCTTTACTCGACAACGAATATCGTGTATACTGGTTGCGGGTCGGGATGCTTACAGGAAGATCCTGAACCCCTAGAATTCAAAGGAGTGAACAGAACGGTTGTTTTCTTTGAGAAATTGGGACTGGCGGCCTCTTGCAGGCATTTACGTAATCGGTGTATCAATTCTTCTTGTCTCTGCGATGATTATACTTCCGTCTTGCGGAAGTGATACGGAGCCGGTTTCGCAGAGTGAGTGCACTTATACGGGCACCGACGATCCCGACAAACACAGCGAAGCGGAATCAACGGAGAATGTCCACCTCTGCGGCAAGGCGGGAAGCGATGAACTGACCGGCGGTTCCGGAAACGATGTCCTTGACGGCGGTTCGGGAAGCGACCGGCTTTTCGGTCAAACCGGTGATGACACGTTTCTCGGCGGAACCGGCAACGATCAGATGACCGGCGGAGCCGGTCGAGATTTTTTTGACGGGGGCGAGGGGAAGGATGACGGGGATACGGTGAGTTATATAGATTCACCGGAAGGAGTGGTTGTCGACCTTTCCGACGACATGCCGGAGAAAGGAGGACATGCCGAAGGCGATGTGATCAAGATGGTGTACAAGGAGGAAAACGGTCAGCAGTACAAGGTAAGTACCGTTGAGGATGTTATAGGTTCAAACCATCCCGACCATATAATCGGGGATGCCGAAGACAATTATCTGGCTGGTCTGGCGGGAGCCGACACGCTTGACGGGGGAGAAGAAGATTTTGAGATTGATGTTGCCGACTACAGATTTTCCTTTCATCCACCTCCATCTGCGCAAGCACCTCCGCCTTCTTGTAAAACATGTATAGAAACCCGCGATTTTCGTAATCCCGTACAGCCTACGGCCGCCGCGTGCGTCAAAGTCAATCTCTTTGATGAAAAGCCGGAGAAATGCGGTCATGCAGAAGGAGATATTCTTATTAATATGGAAGGGGCCGTGGGCTCCCCCGGCAGGGATATTCTTGTAGGTAATGACGAGAGGAACATGTTCGGAGGCTGGGGAAGTGATGACATAATGTACGGCGGCGCAGACAATGATACTTTTATCGTTATTTCCAACATGATGAACAGATTGGAAGAAACTTGTCCGCCTGCTCCGGCATTCTGCGGATTCAAGGACCTCAAGCAGGGTCATGACTGGATAAGGGATTTTGATGGAGGGCTTGAGCATGTTCATTTCAAATGTTTTGACATTGAAGATGAAGACGATCTGAGTCCGACTTATCATGTCGCGAGTTGCGACAGTCCAAGGGAAAAGTGCACGGTGACTTCCACCGGCAAGGGGTTACCTGATATCAAGTGCGGTATGCCTCTGCGAGCGGAAGAGGAAAAGGAATGCAACTACTGTCCTGCTCATCCCGAAGGCGTGGGTTATGAAGATGCGGATTGCAGCAAAGACCTTATAGTTATCTTTCCCGAAGATACTCCGCTTCTTGAAGGTGAAGAACAGTGGATGAGATTTACACCTGCCAGGAAATTTGCCGAGATGAACAATATGTCCCTTAAAAGGCGCGTGGAAGCACTTGATAACGCTTTGGTGTTTACCCCGAAGGCCGATTCGTTTAACTCCTGTCCATTGCTTCAGTTGTTGGAGGGAACAAGAAGGTTCAGGGGAAACTGAGGGTTACATCTGAATTATCAGGAATCGGGGGCCGACCGGTGTCGCTTTGCGGTGTGAAACAATAGTTGTCCGGTCGTCTCCTGCAGCTGAAATTCCCTTGAGTGGTATGGTTTGATGTCTTCTCAAGCCCTTGGTGTATCTACACTTTTTATAAAACACAAACTGCCCCTACATTTAGATGCATCTCGGGAACAGCAGGTTAAACGATTGAAGAAAATCATCCGGCTTGTTTTTCTGACGATTGTTGCGGTAATCGCCGCGGAACTTGTCGTCTCGATCTTCATAAAAGATGTCTCTGCCGGCGCCGCTGAAAATATATTTTTGGGAAACTGGACGAAACAGAGATTAGAAACTCTGATGAGCCTGTCCGGAGATATAGAGGATAGAGGAACCAGAATCGGTTTTCTCTCGGAAAATTTTCTCGGTACCCCTTATGCGGAGAAAACGCTCGGAGGAGGAGACGGCCTTAAGGAAAAACTTACCATTGATCTTTCCGGGGTTGACTGCTTTACCTACATAGATTACGTGGAGTCTATGAGACTCTCGAGAAATTTTGAGCAATTCAGGACAAAACTCACCCAGACAAGGTATAAGAACGGTTCCGTGGAATGGAGAACGAGAAAACACTTTTTCTCCGACTGGGTAAGCGGAAAAAACCCGAACGCGCAGGATGTGACGAGACGTGTCGGAGGCGACGCATCGGTAACCGTTGTAAAGCAACTCAACAAAAAAAAAGACGGCTCGTTACGGCTTCCAGGGATCAGCGTCATGCATAGAGAAATAAGCTACATCCCGTCTGAAAAACTTTCTCCCGGTGTGCTGAGCAGTATAGAAACCGGTGATTACCTCGGAATCTATACAGAACTTTCCGGACTTGACGTAACTCACGCCGGAGTGGCGATAAGAAAAGACTCGGAGGTCTATCTTCGCCATGCGTCCTCTGTCCATAAAAAAGTGGTTGATGACCCGCTTGCGACCTATATGAAAAAAAAGCCCGGACTTGTAGTTTACAGGGCGCGTTAGTCAGTTATGTGTTAAAATCAGAATGTCGCTTGAAGAACTCAAAAACAATCTGAGGAGGTTATAAAACTAAATGCCGACATCTTTAGACCCGAAAGAACTTACACAATGTCTTAAAGAGGTTAAAAAAGTTGAGAATTCTCTCGGCAATCTTCTAGACTTCGTGGACTTGATGAAAAACATAAAAGAAACATTCCCGGGAGATGTTGTGACGCCGGCCGAGAAGATAAAGGAAATCTCAAGTACCGTGGAACCCCACATAAAGGAGATAAAATCCGTATTCAACAATGAACTCAACAAAATTCCCGTAAACGAAAAAGATGTTCTCACAGCCGCAAAAAAACTCGTGCTCTATCACGGAGATCACATGCAGGTTCTTATCTGGGCCGAACAACAAAAAGTAAACTACGAGGCTGATTCCTACTGGTGGAAATACTGGGAGGGAATTATCGGAAACATAAAACAAGATATGTCCGAGAGAATGAAACAGACCGGAACACCTGCCTGATCCCGGTTGTTCTCAGGGTCCCGAAAAAAAGGTCGGATCGGTCTTTCCGAGCACTCACCAATCTTAAATGCAATTTGTAGACGAGGTAGAGATAACCGTAACATCGGGTAACGGCGGCAACGGATGCGTAAGTTTCAGAAGAGAAAAGTTCGTACCGAGAGGAGGACCGAACGGCGGTGACGGAGGCAACGGAGGAGGGGTGATTGTTGTAGCCGATGCGAACATGTCCTCTCTTCTTGATTACAGATATTCAAAACAATACAGGGCCCGGAACGGAGAACCAGGAAGAGGTAATAATCAGCATGGCGCATCCGCACCCGACCTGATCATTCCGGTTCCCGTAGGAACCATAGTAATATCCGTCGAGGAAAATGAAATAATCGCGGACCTGGTTCAAGACGGTGAGAGTGAAACCGTAGCCGAGGGAGGAAAAGGGGGAAGGGGAAACGCAAAATTCGTCTCTTCGACAAACAGGGCCCCGAGAAACGCTGAAGAAGGTGAAAAAGGTGAAACGGTTGAAGTACGGCTTGAACTCAAGATACTGGCCGATGTAGGAATACTGGGGTTCCCCAATGCGGGCAAATCAACTCTCATATCAAAGATCTCGGCAGCAAGACCGAAGATTTCCGACTACCCTTTCACAACTTTAGTTCCTAATTTAGGGGTTGTAACCTACGGAGACTATCAGTCTTTCGTAGTTGCCGATATCCCGGGAATAATAGAAGGCGCTCACACCGGACAGGGACTCGGCCTTCGATTCCTGAGACATGTTGAAAGAACACGTCTTCTCATCCACCTGCTGGACCTTGATCCTTTTTCAGGAAGAGACCCGGTGGAAGACTACGACCTGATAAATTCCGAACTGGAAAAATACTCTCCGCGTCTTGCAGGAAAACCCCAAGTTGTAGTGCTGAATAAGACCGACCTGGAAAAAACTGATGAAAGAAAAAGGAAAACAGAAGAAACTCTGAAAAAAAGAAGCGTAGAGACAATCAGCATATCGGCAGTTAGCGGGGAAGGTTGCCGTGAACTTGTATATTCAGTCGCGCAACGGCTGAAGATCCTTGCCGACGACTCTTAAGATTATTCAAACGAGTCCGACACTTATGAGGTACGCGGGTGTTGTTAAACATCTACCCGCAAAATTCCGAGAATCCGTCTGCCGCAAGTCTTACTGATTCATAGTCGCTTCCATCTTGTACAAGCGCAGTGGATATTCCTGCAAGAGTCGCTCCGGCCTCAAAATAACTCCCTATATTGTTCAAGCTGATTCCTCCTGTCACCATGATTTGAACAAACCCCAAAGACGCTTTTATAGCCTTTATGTAGTCAGGACCGAAACTCGAAGCGGGAGACACCTTCACAAAATCCGCCCCCATAGATTGGGCGGTCACCATCTCCGATGAGGTGAACGCTCCGGTGATAACCGGAAGGAAGTTCTCCGAGCAGTATTCAACTATGGAAGAATCTGTATGAGGAGATACTATAAACCTTGCTCCGCAGTCACTCATCCGCTCTGCTGAACTCGGGTCCAGTACGGTGCCTGCCCCGACGCATATTCCGTTTTGTTCTGCCAGCTCGGTTATGAGTTTTTCGGCTCCGCAGGAGGAGTCGTCTGAGACAAATACAATCCTAAGGTACGATGAAAATCGCTTTTTATGAGCCGTTCCCCGACCGAGGACATGATATCGGAATTTACGGCCAGGAGCAAAGAACCGGGTCTCAAGGTAACACCTCAGAGAATTGCTGTATACAGGGAACTTGCCGGAAATGTGAGCACCCGAGCACCGAAACGATCCACAGGAGTATAAAGCGCTGCCGTCCCGGTATTTCCCTCACTACTGTCTACAGAACTCCTGAAACATTCGAAAAATTGGGTCTTGTCTCGATGGTGAACACTCTTTATCACGCAGCCCGGATACGATGCCAATTTTGAGCCTCACCACCATGTGGTCTGTACAAAATAGAAGACCTGTACGAAGATTCCGTAAATCACTCGAAACTGAATGAAACTCGGATAGAAAATTACAGGGTTCTCGGATACTCCGTCCTCTTCAGTGGAATCTGTGAAAAATGCCCAAACCCCGACTGCTGACCACAGACAATCACCTCCCCGCCCCCGCAGAGGTCCTGAAGGAAAAATGTCTATCTCCGAAGGCTTAGACCGTGCCGTGAATTTCAGTCTGCTCAGACTCCATATTTTCAAGAAGGTCCCGCCGGCTCGCGATGGGTATGGAAATCCCCGCCGATAATCTCGCCTACCGTTCGACTCACAGTCCTAGTGTTGCGTCATGTAAGGATTTTCGGGGATTTGGATGAGTTGAGGACCGAGGCGACATCGTGCTCCTCAAGTGTCAATGTACGCGCATGTCGGCGCGACGTGAACCGGCAGACGAACAGTCACCGATGCCGGTTGCAGACTTAAGTCCGTCTGCCCGTCAATCATCGCACGGTGGAACACTGAACTGAACCCACAGAAAAATTTGCCGGTTTATTGAATGTCGGAGAGGCTTCAACCGTCATCCTGTGCATCCGTCGACATCGCGTCAGGCTCGGCCCGTCGCAGTCTTCTTGTCATGGCTGTCGCGTTGCACCCGCCCGCCGATTGTTTCCCGGATATCGATGAACTCTTGATAATGCTGCTGTGCAGGTTCCCGCTGAAGGTGGAACATACCACTCCGGGCTTTGATGACTCAGACCACCTGCTGATGCCCGATGCGAGCAAGGTTTCGACTTTCTTCGTCATACCCCGGCCGGGTCTGACCACCATGCATCCCCGTCGTTTTCGAGGTTCACTGAACCCTTCCTCTCCCTTGATGTAAGCGTTCGGTCAAAGCATGGTGAATGAGCATTTTCATCAGTTGAGGATTTACACCTCGTTAAAAGATCGCAAAGCGGAGTTCTATGGTTTTCCTCAAACATCTCACTGCAGGAATCCGGGCCTCAATCTTTCAAGACCCGGATTCTTAGAACGGAACCTGCTGAATACAAGTTGTTCCTTTCGGGGAAACAACTTCACCGGAACCGATTTAACTCAGTCTGTAAATTCATACAGGGTCGGTGTCTCACGGATTGCTTTTGCCGTGGCGTCATCCTGAACATCAAATAAATCGTCTGTTCCTATAGTGATAGTGCGACCCGTCCCCGTCAACGTAGACCCTTCAGGAAAACCCCGGAACCGGATTATATCCTTCTGCGATGCGTTGAAGTCCGTAACAGTATCCTTGGTGCTTCTGTTCGAGTGCCTCATTACAAAGGTGTCGGCACCGGCGCCGCCTGTAAGATTATCGGTACCGGCACCTCCTTCAATGAAGTCGTTTCCGCCTTTTCCGTTAATAGTATCATTTCCGTTTATCCCGTCTAAACAATTTCCCAGGTTGTCTCCGTTGATAGTATCAGCTCCATATCCGCCGTAAACGTTCTCGATACCTGTAAATGTAATCGACCCTCCTCCCCGGGCACTGCGGTCAAGAGACCCCGTGGCAAGGTCGATGGTTGCAGCTTCCGAAGTTATTGTGAAAGTGATAAGACCCTTCTTCAAGCCCGAGATTGTAGCTCCTGAAGAACCGACTCCGCCGAAAATTATAGAATCGGCAGCTCGACAACCATTACCATTACTGAGAGCAGTCCCTGTCGGGGCGCCGCCGTTATAGGTGTCGGTACCGCTGTTGAGGAGCCAGAATATATCTGCCCCGTCTCCACCGTTGAGCGTGTCATTACCGCCATCACCGTGAAGTGCGTCCTGCCCCGCATCGCCGTTGATGGTATCATCGCCGACTGCTCCCCGGATGTAATCGACGCCGTCTCCGCCGTGGATGGTGTTGGCGCCGTCGGTGGCCCAGATTGTATCATCTCCGTCTCCGCCGTAGATGACGTCGTCGGTAGTTCCCGAGAGGTTGCCGTCAAGATGAGCATCGATGTGGTCATTTCCGTCTTCACCATGTATCGTATCCGTGCCGGCTCCGCCGACTATCTTGTCGTTTCCGGCACCGGCGTAGACAGTATCATCACCGTCTCCGGCATTAATCGTGTTTTTGTACTGATTTCCGCATATGACATCGTCATCCGCAGTCCCCGTGATATCATTGGAGACACCGGGCAGCGCATTTATACCGTTGCTCACGTCGCATCTGGGATCACCGAAGGACTTTCCCGGATCTCCTTTATCCCCTTTATCTCCCACTCCCGGATCCCCCTTCGGACCTTGCGGACCTGCCGGTCCGGCCACTCCCGGATCTCCTTTCCGACCTTGCGGACCCATCTTTCCTTCACAGGCAATAAAGAAAACCGCTCCGCCGAACAGAAACAACAACACTAAGAAATTACGTGACTTCATAACACAACCCTCCTTAAGATATGCCTCTACTGCAATATAAATCCAATTCTACCCCCCCCCTAACTAAGTCAAGGACGGATACCCGCGTATCTGACCGAGTTGAAGTTTAATGGGTGTTTGATTTCGGCCGGATGATCTCCGGTAAGCGTAGGTACGGTATGAGACGAAGAGTTTTATAGAGCGCAGTTTCTATGGGACCAGTCCCGCCGGAATCAACCCCGTGATGATGTGACGGCGTGGTTCACGAGCGTGAATGCGAGTCAGCGCAGTGTGAGTTGGCATATGACAGTTGAGACTGTGAAAGTATTGAGAGGAAGGTCGTTAAAGAATAAATCTACTGTTAGAAATGCATCTGTTTTTTTGAAGGAAGAGGTTGAAAATCTTCTAAAACAGTGTGTAACTGTACTTTGGGGAAGAAATGATATCAACACCTAACTGCTTGTAATACAAGGATAATTATGCCGCTGTATTGGCCGAGGAGAGAGAAAAATGGAAGACAAATCAGATTCGGTAAAAACATCTCGGTTCTGAGGGTTACGCTGAACAATGCAGAATCTCAGAATATCTTCACAGTCTCGGTTGCTGATGCGCGTTGTAAACTCAAGTACATCTACCCGAAAAAATTGTATGACGGAGCCCTGGGCGGGCACCAGCTGAACTGAAGCATGTGCTGTTGTTGGAGGATAGAATATATATATATCTCCAAAGTACATTGCTCAGTCCGTTGCGGACAGTATATGTTTTGTTCTCATTTGTCTTCCCAAATACAACTTTTGCGCCAATCACATTGCTAACCACAAAATTCGGTTCTCTCCATTCGGAGTTTTTGACACAAATGAAAATTGATATATAATTTATTCTCGGTGGAAGTGGCGTGTTTTATAGGGGGATATAGGGAAAACAATGAATAAGTTCTCCGGCTCTGGTTTTCGCAGTTTCTTAACTTTCGCATCGGTGTGCGGGACAATTGTTTTATCGGCAATTGCTCTAACCGGAATACTCAACTCCTGTGGTTCTGAAGACAGCCCTCCTCATGAATACAGAACCATTGATGGATACAACAACAATCTTAAACACCCTGAAATGAATCAAGCTGAAGCAGGGTCTCGTCTGATTCGTAAAGCCGATTCCGCTTACGCGGACGGGATTGGTCATGGAACCAAGAAAGAGGCTCTTTCGGGTCCGAATCGCCCCAATCCCAGGAGAGTCAGCAACATTGTGATGGACCAGCCTGACAGCAGATCAATACCCAACAGTAAAAAAGCCAGCGATTTTTTCTGGTTGTGGGGTCAGTTCCTAAGCCATGATATAAGCTTCGTTAACGAGTTCAGACCACATGAAAGAGCCAATATTTCAATCCCGCTTCCCGAGCCCGGAGAATCTGCAGACCCTTTTGATCCTCAAAGAACAGGAACAGTTTTGATGATGTTCAACCGTGCCATATATGATTTGAAAACCGGTACGTCAACAGATAACCCGCGTGAGCAAGTCAATAAAATCAGCGGATGGATCGACGCGACGAACATTTACAGCAACAGTGCGGGATGCTTATCCGAGATACGAGCAAACGACGGAACGGGTAGACTTAAGGCATCGGATAAAAACCTCCTGCCGCACGCCGATGATCCGGAGTTTTGTTTTCTGACTGTGGACGATTTTTTCCTTTCAGGAGATGAGCGGGTCAACGAGAACATTGGTCTGACATCGTTGAACACCGTCTTTGTTCTTGAACATAATCGGCTTGCTGATGAAATCAGGAAAAAATCCCCTGACCTCTCCGGTGATCAAGTCTTTGAGAAGGCAAAAAACATAATTACCAGTCAGATACAAAAAATCACTTATAAGGATTTTCTGCCGTTCCTGCTGGGTGAACATCTTCCTGAATACAAAGGTTATAATGAGGAAATTGACGCAAGGGTGGTTAATGTGTGGGCTGTGGCCGGTTTTCGCTTGGGCCATACATTACTGAGTTCGAATATTCGAATTATTGACTCAGATGGCAATGAAACTCAATCAATACCTCTTAGAGATGCTTTTCGCGAACCGGAGAAAGTAGTTGAAATAGGGATAGAACCGATACTTCGAGGGTTTGCGTCTCAGGTGTGTCAAGAGGTGGATGTGTTTATCAGGAATGAGTTTCGTAATTTCCTGTTTGGAAATCCTGTGCGTACGGGGAATCCAGTAGTAGGCGGTTTGGACTTAGTGACTCTCAACATTCAGCGCGGGCGAGACCACGGGATTCCTGATTACAACACTATACGGGAAGCATATGGTCTTGCTCGAAATGACAGTTTTTCTGATATAACTTCAGATCAGGAAATACAAGACAGACTTAAAAAGGCCTATGGAACTACAGACCGTATTGATGTATGGGTAGGGGGGCTTGCCGAAGACCCTAAGGGAGAATCAATGGTCGGTGAACTCTTCCATGCGATAGTTGTTGACCAGTTTGTTCGGTTACGCGATGGTGACCGTTTCTGGTACGAGCGCAGTTTGTCCGAGGAAGAATTAGAAGAAGTACAAAATTCAACTCTTGCCGATATTATCATCAGAAGCACTGATGTAAGCGAGGGTGAAATTCAGGACGATGTCTTCAGATGTGATGAGTCCTGCAAAACACCTTAAACTCTTTCTCTTCTATATCTGCCTTACTTACACTTGATTACGACGAGAAATTGCCCGTATTGCTATAAAGAATATTCTTAATGTCAAGAACTTTTTTCGCAGGTGTGATAAAATAGACTTCATGAAGAAACTTCTGATCGTGTTCCTTGTCTGTCTCTTTCCGGTGTCGGGTTCTGCGGAGTGGACTTATATAACGGTAGGTGGTGCTGGTGGTGTGGTGTATGTGGACTTTTCCACACTGGAAAGAAAAGGAAACCATGTCAAGTTCTGGACTAAAACGGTTTACGAAACACCTCAAACCCACCATTACGGATTCCGTTACGATTCTCATACGGTCTACAAAGAAATTAATTGTGTCGAAAAAAAATACCGAGAATTACACTATACAGCTTTTCTGAAAGACACACAGGCATATTCACACCCCTTTATGTCCTTGTGGGCGTATATCCCCGCTGGTACAGTATCTTTTGATGTTATGAAACGTCTCTGTCGTAAGTAAGAAACAGACCTATACTAAACCCCTCGTGAGGTCTTCAAGTCGCTCGTATGCCCCCTTTCTGCGGGTTTTTTTTCGGTCTCATCCGGAAAAACTAATCTCTTGACCCGTGAAACCTGAATCCTGACCGGTTCATCTTCCGGAAAGGTCTTTTTCGTTTTTCCCGACTTCACTCGGAATTTTCTTCGGGTTCTGCTACCCATCACCGTCATTTGTGATCCGGATTGTGTTCGGATCACCGTTCAGACCCGACAGTCTGGAGATCTCATCTTTGGAATATCCCAGTTCCTCAAGGATTTTCGCACCCTGAGCTTTACTCCGGACGTCCGTACACTCCAACGCCGACCAGTCAAACGAAAGTTTTTCAATTCCCAACTTCGTCTTCAGTTCCTCAACGATCAATTCACCCAGGGGTTCCAACCTCGTATATATGAAAGTCTTCAAGGCATCTTTTCCGAGACCTGTCCCACCACCACCGGAAGCCAACAACGCAGCAGGGACACCGTAAAGATTGAAGATTGAATCCGTCAAGGACTTTCTCAACTGGACGGCATTACCGTCAAACTCCGAACCGATTCGGTTAATTTCCATCCGGTCGGCTGTATGTTGTTCCATTCCTCTTTTAGGTCGGGTCAACAATCCGGACAAAAGAATTCCACCCTTCGCTTTCTGGAAGTCACCCCGTAACATTCTCATCTTTTCCGGAACTCCCGTTTTATGACTTTCGTAAATCGGCATATAACGCAGGTGTGGAATTTTCGCCTCATCGGTCAGACCCCTTTCCAGGTATGAAGCCAACATCACGGAAGCGTTGGCATTATGTAAAGGACTCCGTCCGATCCACGGGGTGGCATGATTATAGGAATATCTGAAGTGAACAACCTCGTTTCCCTTGACCTGTTTGTGTGTATAGGTCGCAGTCGGGGCGGGTAACTGAACCCGATATAACCAGGTGTCGGGTGTGATCCCGTCTCCGGATACATCCCAACCGGAAGCCTGAACGAACTGAAGACGTCCGTTCTTCGTGTCCGGATATAACACCGTCTCCCCTCGGGTCAACATCTCACGGACGGACATGACGATCTGAAGTCTTGTCGGTATCCAGTCCGGTTTATCGGATTCCACCCTCACCAATGCGAAACAATTCGCAATCAACGAGACCGCAGCCTCCACCG
Source organism: Thermodesulfobacteriota bacterium (assembly GCA_965204665.1). Lineage (GTDB taxonomy): Bacteria > Desulfobacterota_D > UBA1144 > Nemesobacterales > Nemesobacteraceae > Nemesobacter. The sequence goes on from OZ242002.1 coordinate 787,050, forward strand.
CACTCAATCCGGTCGGAGTTCGTAACATGGCATCCGTATAGGCTTCGTTGACCACCATATCCGTAAAAGTCTCTGCCCGTGTCTCCTTCTTTCGTAACCAGTCTAAAGCCATAGGTAAACACCTCTTCGTCTTTCCTGTTGAAACCTCAAGGACGGAACAGCATCGTCAAGGGCAGGTCTGTCCACCAGGGAAAAACCGACCAGTTCCGCCTTCCTGACTTCCCTGTGTCGTTCGGAAAATCCGGCATCCACCGAATAGAATTCAACGGAAAGACCCCGAATCAATTTCCTTTCCAACAGGTCTATAGCGTTCTTTCCGTCCGGAAGTGTCGGGTCAAGGTTGACGACCGCCGTCAAACTCTCCGGAGTGTCCGTCACCTCAAGACCACCCCCCGACCTCGCAACGATCCGATCCCGTTTGTGGTGAAGAGTACAAATCAGATCCGAGTCCGTCAGATCTCCGGAACATCCGGAAAGAAAGGTTTCCGTATAGTCACCCTGTCGGTAAACCTTGTTGTAGGTTACGAGGTTACCCGTAACCGTCCGTCCGGACTGGGTAACCTCGTAAAATCGTTTTTCAAGTTTCATTAAGACTCAACTCGGGTTTTCACCATATAATAATGATCCGCCCTGATCAGACCGAAACCACAGAGTAAAAACGCCGTGAAATTCTCCAGTCCGGTCGTGGCATTCGTATAAGGATCGTGAATGAACTCGACCGAGTTCCACATAGCCAACCTTGACGGTTCCAGTCCGGACGCAGAACGATACAACATCGTTTTATCGGTCTTGGACGCTTTCGCAGGAACGAAGTTGCAGACCTCAAGTGTTCCGAAGTCTTTCGTCAACACGTCCAACAACGGACGGTCGGCAGAGTTTCCACCCCTGAGTTCCTTAGCTAGATACCCGTAAAGGTGAGCGTTCATTATTCCGGATATGTCTTTAGTCGTGTACGCCCTCAACCCGTCAACCCGTTCGTAGAAATCGGGAATGATGTCTTCCCAATCGTCAGTTCCGGAAGCGGTAAGGGTGTTGGTGGAAATACTTCCCGCAGTTGTGGAATCACCTGAACTGAAAAGTTCGTCCACCACCAATTTATCCAGAGCTTGCGTTATCTGGGAAGACATGTCGGCATAGATTGCCATTTCCAAATGCGGCGTGTGTGAATGAGAAAAGTTAATGCAAGTTTGCCCGAACCCTACTAAAATCGGGTCAATTTCGGCTTTTGCTGATTCATCCCGGCGCGTGTGTACTATGAACTGATTGAGATGAAGTCAGATTGTCTCAAGTCTGTCAAGGCGGAAGAGCATCTGTTTTCATTACGGTGATAACTTATCAGTTAGTACAGGCAATCCGTACTCAACTGTGTCTTACTGGTGAGCAGGCGAGTTGGAACGCGCTACGCGAGACTCTTGAGGGACAACGACAGGACTACAGAGACATTCCGACGCCGCGATGGAAAAAACATTGCTGCATATCCGAACAAGCCCCCTCGACCTGAGTCAGCACAACAGGCAATACCGGATGCTAAGTGCTGACTCCATAGCCGGAGGAATACAAAAAAAAGACGCTGTTATAACAAACCACTGGTCTGCGCAGTAAACAATTATTTTCTGCGCATGATAACTTGGGCTGATTCAGATACTACGCTCTTGCCCTTGCGCGAGTTCTCCTTTTCCAGAAAATTGCCAAACCTAGTCCGGACATTATCAAGAATAAGTTAAACACTGTATTTCCAGAACTATTTCCGATTCCCGCAATCCCACATCCATCATCAGAATCAGTAACGCTTTTTTCAGACTCTTTCGGTTGCGGATAGATACCGGAACCGACAATAAGCTTATAGGGAAGCGGAATGCGAGAATGTTCAGTATTTATCCTCACCACATATCCTATCTTCGGTGCGGTTCCCGGAGAAATTTCACCGTCTGCGGAGAAGTTCGGGTCCTTAGAATCCTCATCTCCAGGCCTGCTCCAGAGATATTCCACAAAACCAGCGCTTTCAAGGAATTTATACTCCTCTTTTTCTATATCCACCGGAGTGGTTTTACAGTTTTCATTGGAACGGCCGTTGAGCACATCAGTTATCCCTTCACCCACATTGCATCCGTTTTTGTCAGTTAGATTCAGAGTTGTATCCTCAAGACCTGCGTTTAGCCCGTTAAAGAGCACTATTTCATCCTCTTCAACCATCACAAACAGATATATCTCGCCGGACTTCCAATAACCCGGCTCACGTCTCGCGAGATGACGGTCGGTGATGGGAAGCCTGGTGGTTCCTATACAGACGGCTGCCCCTTCCACAAATTTTCTTAGACTCTCTTTGTCTTTCACTTGGTTTGCCTGAACAGGCGGTTTGCACTCATCCAAGAGTTCCTTCTCATGATCAAAACCCACAATTACCAAAGCATCGGCAAAAAGACTGCGGTCAGGAGGTCCGAAAAGTTTATAAGTAAACTGAACTCCGCACGCCCACCTGCCCTCTGTATCTCTTTTGTATTCAACGCAGTATGGGTCCCCACCTTTCTGAGCTTTATTTAAGATATCTCTGACGATAAGTTTCGGAGTTTCGCCGTCATCCGACAGATTAAGCGGATTCTTACCAGCCGCGTCGTTGTATTTCCCATGAAACATTATCTGGCGGGATGTTCTGTCTATGACTATCATATACGTATCCCCGCTCTTAAAAACCTCTCCTTCCCCTCGAGTCTCCTTCCGAAATTTTGAAAAACTTAATAAGTTACCCTCAGGGATTGCTTCCAAGTGCGCCTTTGCATGTAGCGCAAAACTCCTCATTTCGGCCATTCCTCCTTCCATAGCTTGTGCAGCTGTCGTCGGCGTGGCAGTATGAGATTCCTCAGACTCAGTGTCATGAGCTAAGGCCGATGTATTGATAAACATAAAACTAATTCCCGAAACCAATACTAACACACGAAACAGCAACTTTCCTATTTCCATTTGTATAACTCCCCCTTACATTGTATTTGCAAATCTGAATTTCGTAACACAACACTGATCACAATTATAAAACATTTTGATGAAAAATGTCAAAAGAAAAATTTGCGTTGTAGCGTTTTATGATAGTAAGTGTTCGGTCAAGTATGACCGCTCGGCTCGTTATCCTAGGTTCACGCCCATTCAAATTATGTCGGATCAGGAAGTCTGAACTTCAATGTATTTCGTGGAGGCCTCAATATGATTAAAGAGAAAATCGACCTCAAGAATCATCATATCGCAAATACATCCCATAAGGGTATAATATGCGGTCATGAGGATATGTTCTCTTTTACCGAGCGCAACTGAAATAGTCTTCGCTCTGGGACTTGGAGAAAACCTCAAGGCTGTAACACACGAGTGCAGTTATCCATCCGAGGCACAGAATCGGCACACTGTATTAAGCAGTATCCTTCCGGACAAAAATCCGCTTTCAAGCGTCCGGATAGACGAACTCGTCAGGTCCAAACGCGCCGAGGGGAAAAGCGTCTATATAATTGACTCAGAGCAGTTAAGGAAAATAAAGCCTGACCTTGTAATCACCCAGGGTCTCTGTGATGTCTGTGCTGTCTCCGGAAGTCATCTTGAGGAAATTCGGGATGTTCTCGACAACGACCCCGAGATAGTATCCCTATCTCCTACCACGATTGAAGAGATACTGGACTCAATACTGCTTGTGGGAGAAGTAACCGGAAAAGGCGGTAAAGCAAAAGAAATCGTAAGCACCCTGCAGCAGAGAACAGATGCTGTGCGCAAAAAACTTGAAAATGAAAGATACCGTCCCGGAGTATTCTGCCTCGAGTGGCTTGATCCTCCTTACGCAGCCGGTCACTGGGTGCCGGAAATGGTCGAGATAGCGGGAGGAGAACCTCTCGTCTCTCTTATCGGCAGACCCTCGTTTCCCACGGATTGGGATACGATACTGGAGTCACGCCCTGATTACATGATCCTTATGCCTTGCGGATTTGATGTTGAGGAAACATTGGAGAGATTAGGAGAGATAACCGACGATGGACCGCCACAGTGGCATAAATTACCAGCCGTAAAAAAGGGACTTTGCTACATAGTGGATGCGAACTCCCATTTCAGCAACCCGTCACCCAGAATAGTGGACGGGATTGAACTGATTGCAGGAATACTCCATCCCGAAATCTTCACCAGTAGTCCGCTACGGAACTCTGCTCTCAACCTTAAGAATTATTTCTATCTTCAGACTTTCCTGGGTTAGGACGGAGCCTGAAAAGGGTCTTGCTCGCTACCTGAGCCGGAACCCCCGGAACCGGAAGAGGGAGCGGCACTTTGCGCAGGAGCCGCCTGCGCGGACTGGAAAGGGTCTGCCTCGCCCTGAGATTGCTGCGGTTCCGGAGACGCCGGCGGTTCCGGCGCTTCAGAAGCCTGTTCGGCTCCGCCTCCGTCTCCATGCAACATCATATACACCCCGACCACAAGAACCACTACGGCGATAATAACTGGGATATCATACAGCATGTGATATATTCTCCTTCTGACAATCTTTTAGATACCACCGTCCCGAGACGGAAGACAAACTACAACAATCTACTGCACCTCGATATTAATGATACTGATTCAACCGATGATATGTCAAGCACACTTTCAATATCCGTAAAGCCATCAGAACAGTTTCTCAATGATCCCGAGATGGAAATAGCCCTCTCGCAGATAAGTCAAGGATGTATACCTGATCTAGTTGATGGGGCATGTGTTTTCGTTTTCAAGGAGAAAAAAGAGACAGTCGCCGTTCTTTACGACACAACAGAAATCTCGGTACAGTTTTTCGCCGTGGAAAAAAATGAATTCCAATCAATCGTCATGGAGATCGGAATAATCGCCGAAAGCGGTTTAAGATTGTGGTACGACTATGTTTTTCTCACCGAGTCTCCGGAAGAACATTTTTTTCTCATGGAACTTCAAAAACTCAGAGAGTTTTCACTAGTTTTTCCCGCAGAGTACGGTAAAGCGCTCTGCATGTCCACCCGGTTCGGCGGAAAAGAGGCGGAATCGCTTCGCCGGGCGCTTAGTTGACAAAAAAGAGTATGTAAACTATCATTGCGCAAACTGAAGGGGAGGCGGTTTCTGACTTGAAATACGTAAAAATCATAGGGACGGGTTCTTCTGTTCCTGAAACTGTGCTTTCAAATTCCGATCTGGAAAAAATGGTGGAAACGTCTGATGAATGGATCACCGCAAGGACCGGAATAAAGGAACGCAGGATCTCGGAAAAAGATGCCGCCGCTTCGGATTTTGCTCACAAGGCCGCCGAAAAAGCCCTGCAGGCCGCAAATACAAGTCCATCTGAACTTGACGCTATCATAGTCGGCACCGTCACTCCGGATTTCATTTTTCCTTCGACCGCCTGCCTGATTCAGAGTCGTCTCGGAGCGAAAAAAGCATACGCTTTCGACCTCATGGCCGGCTGCTCGGGGTTTCTGTACACGCTTCATGTGGCCGAAGGAATAATCAAGTCGGGAGGAGCGGAAAAAATCCTGGTAATAGGCGTAGATGTCCTCTCCAAGCTTACTGATTTTGAAGACCGCTCCACATGTATACTCTTTGGAGACGGCGCCGGCGCGGCGGTGCTTTCAGCTTCCGATGAGCCTGGAATACTTTCATCTCTTCTCAGTTCCGACGGAGATGACTGGGACCTTCTCTATGTCCCGGGCGGAGGGTCCCGAACCCCGATGAGTGAAGAAATGCTGAAGGACAGAAAGCAGTACATAAAAATGAAGGGTAACGATGTTTTCAAAATCGCGGTCAAAAACATGGAGGCGGCAACCGCAAGCGCCATCCGAAAAGCAGGTATCGAGCCGGCGGAAATCGATCTCTTCGTTCCTCATCAGGCCAACTACAGAATCCTTGAAGCTGTAAGGAAAAGACTCGACTTTCCCGAAGAAAAAGTATTTGTGAATCTCAATAAGTACGGAAACACCTCGGCGGCATCAGTTCCGCTTGCTCTGGATGAGGCGATTCGCGGCGGACGGGTTAAGCAAGGAAACACGGTTCTGTTCGCGGCGTTCGGAACCGGTTTTACCTGGGGCGCTTCTGTTGTAAGACTCTAAACACCTTTTCCACTCCGCATAACGCGCCTGCCAAGCGCGTACCGTACAACCCGGGAACATGACTCTTTCTTCATTACCGCAACTTGCAAACATAGTTCTTCCCGCATTCATCGTTATAGCCGCAGGGTTTCTTTTCGCAAAAGTAAAAAAAATAGACCTCGCTTCAATCAACGACTTAGTGATCTACATAACCACTCCCTGTCTGGTGGTTTCGTCTCTTTCCAACTTCATTATGGATATTCCGGTGGCGGCAAAACTGTTTTTCTCCATGTCGTCGGTAATTATCGTCTCCATAGCGCTCGGCGCAATGTTTCTAAGAACTCTGAATCTCGACTCCAAGGTGTATCTGCCTCCGATGGTTTTCTCCAACACCGGGAACCTGGGACTTCCTCTGTGTCTTTTTGCCTTCGGACAGTACGGATTTAACATTGCCGTGCTTTGCGTGGTCACCACCACTATACTTCACTATACCGCGGGAATTTTTATAGTAGGACCGGAGAAGGATGCCAGAGAGATATTCAGGCTTCCTCTTATCTACGCCTCGGTCGGCGGAATAATCATAAGCGTCACAGGTTATGAAATACCGGTTGTCATAGAGAGACCGGTATCGCTCCTCGGCCAGATCACCATACCTGCAATGCTGTTCGGACTGGGCTACAGACTCTCGGGAATGAGGATTTCCAGACTGTGGCTCTCTTTTCTTTTCGGTTCTGTAAAAGTGTTCATGGGCGGCGCACTGGGACTGCTGTTCGTAAATGCGTTCGGTATGGACGGAGTCGCCGCCAAAGTAGTGATTCTTGAATGCTCAATGCCGCCTGCGGTTTTCAACTTCGTGCTTGCGGAAAAATACGGAAGAGATTCGGAGGCCGTAGCGTCAACTATAGTGGCGGGAACAGTTGTCTCCCTGGCGACGCTTCCGTTTCTTATATCCTATCTGCTGGGGTGAAAAAGGACATCAGGTAATATCTCTCAGAGAAAGGCCCTCATCCCTGAGGTAGGGCATCAAACCCTTTCTGGTTATTGTCCGCAGAGCGCGGGCTGAGATTCTTATTTTTACGTACCTGTCAAGTTCCGGAATGTAGATCCTTTTCCAGTGAAGGTTCGGATTTTGGCGCCTTTTAATGTGGTTGTTCGCGTGGGAAACGTTATTTCCGAAAAGAGGCTTTTTTCCTGTTATCGCACATCTACGTGACATAGATAATCTCCCTTGACTATTTATTTAGTTTCCTTGAAAACTACATGTTTTCTCACAACCGGGTCATATTTCTTGAGCTCAAGACGGTCGGGTGAATTCATCTTGTTCTTCTTTGTATAGTAGATATAAGGGCTTTCTGTGCTCTTCATCTTGACCAATACTCTATTCAGCGACTTTCCCATATTAAACTCCAAAAAAAATCGAGTAGTTATTATCCGCAAAAAAAAAACGATTTCAAGGGTATTTTTAAAAATCGGCCGATTTCTGGGCTCATTAAACTCTGAAGCGCAAAACTCGGGACTGATGTTGCTCCGTTCCGATTAAGATTCAGCCGGATAAATCTACCATACCTGTTCATCTGTGCTGGTTTAACGGGCGTCAGGAAAAAACCGCCAGCAGGATTCCCGCTGCGACGGCTGAACCCACGACTCCCGCCACATTCGGGCCCATGGCATGCATGAGCAACACATTCTGCGGGTCTTCCCTGGACCCTATATCCTGGGAAACCCTAGCGGCCATCGGAACTGCGGAAACTCCGGCCGAACCGATAAGGGGATTAATCTTGGTCCGGGAAAAAACGTTCATGAGCTTTGCCATCAGCACTCCTGCGGCAGTACCTATGCAGAAAGCTACTATTCCAAGGAGCAAAATCCCCAGTGTCTCCAAGGACAGGAATTCAGTAGCGTTAAGTTTGGACCCCACCCCGAGACCTAGAAAAATGGTGACTATGTTTATGAGCGCATTTCTCGTGGTATCGGCAAGGCGGTCAACCACTCCGCATTCCCTCATGAGATTGCCGAACATGAAAAAACCTATGAGCGGAGCCGCGGAGGGAAGAAGAAGAAAACATAAAGTAAGAGCGATCAACGGAAACATTATCTTTTCCCGTTTCCCCACCGGACGAAGTTGTTTCATCTTTATCTTTCTTTCTTCAGGGGATGTGAGAACCTTCATTATAGGCGGCTGGATTATCGGCACAAGAGCCATGTAGGAATAAGCCGCAACGGAGATTGCTCCCAAAAGCCTCGGTGAAAGTTGCGAAGACAGATAGATAGCAGTCGGTCCATCCGCACCGCCTATTATTCCTATGGCCGCCGCATCTTTGAGCGAAAAGTCAATCCCGGGAACATACTGCGTAAGCGCCATGGCCCCTATTAGAGTGGAGAATATGCCGAACTGCGCCGCACCTCCCAGAAGAATCGTCTTGGGGTTTGCCAGAAGAGGACCGAAATCCGTGAGAGCTCCCACGCCCATGAATATCAGCAGCGGAAATATCCCCGTTTTTATTCCGATATCGTATATATGGTAAAGAACGCCTCCGGGTTCATTTATACCCGCAAGCGGGATGTTCGATAATATGCAACCGAATCCTATGGTGACCAGAAGTAAAGGCTCAAACTTCTTTGCAACGCCCAGATAAAGAAGCAAGAAACCTACCACTATCATCAAAAACATGCCGAAGCCTCGTGTCCATGACTCTACGTTCCCTTCAATGAATCCGTAGATACCCGTGCTCTCGGCGATGTTTTTCAGCAGGACAGGGAAAGACGCAAGTTCCTCGGCCCTCTCTCCCGCCGCTGCAGTTTCCGCAAAACACTCAGGAGCGGAAGCAACCGGTAAAACCGCGAGAAAAACCAAGACGATTATAAGCTTTTTCATCGGCTCAGGAAGGAACGATGGTGAGGATTAACTGTCCCGCTTCCACAACCTGCCCCTGTTCCACCTCGACCGATACGATCTCTCCGCTGCAAGGAGAAGCTACGGGGGTCTCCATCTTCATAGCCTCAAGCATGATCAAAGTGTCGTTTTCCTTCACCTTGTCCCCGACCCCGACCATAATCCTGTATATGTTGCCGGGAACGCTCGCTGAAACCGCCACAATATCGGCAGAGTCTTCCTGCGCGGATGACGGCGTTACCGCAGAAGTCTCTTTTGCCGACGATGCAGCGACATCCCCGCTTCCTTCTTTCACGGTCACATTGTAATTTTTTCCGTCAACCGTGATTACAAAATTTTCTCCGCGGCCTGACACTTTGGACATTCCAGACGCCTTCGGCGTAATCTGCCCCGACGGTGCTTTCGTCTCCGCGGTCTCCTTCCTTATGTTGACCGTGAAATTACCTTTAAGGAAGTCAAGTCCCTTGTTTCCGCCGCCTGTCTGAAGCGCTCCGACTATGAATATGTTCTCATCCGTAACCGGAAGTCCTTCTTTTTCAAGTATTTCTTTCGCCTTGGGAACACCCGGCTCCGGTATCTCAAGAGGATCTCCGTCAAAGCGAGGTTTTCCCATCTGCTCTTCAGCAATCGCCACAACCTCCGGATCCGGTGGAACAGGCGTGCGGCCGAAATAACCGAGCACCATATTTCCGTAACCGTCAGTGATTTTTTTCCAGGGTCCCTGAGTGACGTTAGCGTAGGCCTGCTGGAAATAGAACTGCGAAACAGGAGTAACAGATGTTCCGAAACCTCCCTTGGCTACGCATTCGCTCATAGCTTCTATGACCTTGGGATACAGGTCCATCGTACCCGTGTCTCTCATCATCATGGTGTTTGCTGTAAGAGCTCCTCCCGGCATGGGTGAGAGCAGTACTTCAGATGAAATGCGCAGAGCCTCGGGCGGAAAATAATAACCCGACATGCACTCCTTGAACACCCCGTTGGCCTCAAGAATTTTGTTCACATCAATATCCAGAGTGTATTCGGTGCCTTTCAGAGCATTCCACATTGATATGAGATCCGGCTGAGAAGTTCCTCCCGAAACAGGGGCTCTGGCAACACATATTCCGTCGCACCCGCCGTTTATCGCCGCCATGTACTGATTTACTCCCTGGGCGGCTGTTTCATGGGTGTGCACCCATAAAACAGTGTCGTCTCCCACCAATTTCCGAGCGGCTTTGACAGTTTCGTGAATTTTTGTCGGATTTGATGTTCCCGAAGCATCCTTAAAGCATATAGAATCGTACGGAAGCCCGGAATCAAGTATTTTTCTCAACCTGTCTATGTAGAAATCAACATCGTGAGCTCCTTCGCATCCCGGCGGGAGTTCCATCAGAGTCACAACGGCTTGATGATGAAGTCCCGCGTTTTTTATGCACCGGCCGGAATATTCCAGATTTCTCACATCATTCAAGGCATCGAAGTTCCTTATGTGCGTTATCCCGTGTTTTTTAAACATTCTCGCGTGAAGGTCTATCATGTCCTTGGGCTGTTGGGACAAGGCGACAACGTTTATGCCTCTTGCAAGGGTCTGCAGGTTAGCATCCGGTCCCGCCGCCTCACGGAAGCGGTCCATCATATCAAACGCTGATTCTCCGCAGTAAAGAAACAGACTCTGGAATCTGGCTCCTCCACCGGCCTCAAAGTGAGTTATTCCCGCTTCTCCAGCAGCCTCGACCGCCGGTATGAAGTCCTCAGTGAGCACCCTGGCGCCGAAGACCGACTGGAAGCCGTCGCGAAACGATGTATCCTGAAACAGAATTTTCTTCATGGTCATAGCCCCTTATTTTTCTACCAGGTCATCCCCCGTCACGGCGCGCTTTGTAGGCGGCTACCGCTGCTGCTATCACGGGTATGAATTTTTTTTCGGAAGAGCGACGAGGCTTCGCACCCGGCGGTGCAGTCTCCACACCCCCCTTGAAAAACTTTGCAGAAACAACAACGCTCAGCATCAGAACCAGCAGGAATACATATACTATGACCATTCCTATGACCAAGAGCTTTGCGGCTTCAGCAATCATAACGTGATATAAAACCCGGAAATATCAAATGGAATTTTGACTCGGTATAGATTATTTACCAGAACCCACAGCTGTTGTCAATTTCGAGAGAGATTTGCGCTGTAGTATTTTTGGGTCAGGTGTCTGCATTCTGGTATGATGCAGGCTCAGCGAGTTATGCTCTAATCTGGTGTTCGGCAGTTTTTGAAAAAAAGCGGCGTATCCGGTTAATTTGAATTCAGCAATCTCAATTAACAGGAGGATACGCCACTATGGGCAGGAAATATAAAGTCTCTGACCGTGAAGGTCAAAAAGAGTTTTTGGATTCATTGGAAAACATTTTCAGAAAGTTCGTCGGCAGAGAGGAGACCCGAACAGTAATCGACGGGTCCCGCACTCAGAGACGACCGGACTCCGGATTCGGCAGTCCTGAACAGGTCTGCGACGACCTCGGTGATCTGCTGAGCCGGTCGGCTCGGTTTCTTCTTGGTTATGCAATCAGAATGGAGTCGGAAGAATATCTGCGGTCCCGGGACGACAGACAGCTTGAAGACGGCAGAGCCGCGGTGATCCGCAACGGATACCACCCCGAACGGGATGTGCAGACGGGTATAGGCCCCGTATCGGTACGCATACCGAAGGTGAGATCCCGGGACGGTCGGCCTGCCGTGTTCCGTTCGGCTGTCGTGCCTCCATATGTGCGCAGGGCTGCGAAGATTGATTCCTCTCTGCCGTGGCTTTACCTGCAGGGGCTGTCCACGGGGAACATAAAGTCCGCATTGGAAGCCCTTATAGGCCCTGAGGCTCGGGGTTTTTCCGCGGCTACGGTATGCAGGCTCAAGCGCGGGTGGGCTGAGGAATATGATAAACGGCGCAGGAGAGACCTCGGAGGCCATGACCGGGCTTACATATGGGTGGACGGTATACACAGCAGGGTGCGGGGAGATGATCCCGGGTTGTGCACGCTGGTGGTGATAGGGGTGGACGAAACGGGCAGGAAGCACTTCCTTTCCATTGAAAGCGGAGTCAGGGAATCAAAGCAGAGTCGGCGCGAAGTGTTGCTGGATCTGAGGGCCCGCGGCATGAGAGGGCCGAAGCTTGCAGTGGGCGACGGAGCTCTCGGGTTCCGGTCAGCTCTTTCGGAAGTTTACGGGGAAACGCGGGAGCAGCGCTGCCGGGTGCACAAGACTGCGAATGTTCTGAACTGTCTTCCGAAGACTTCTCGGAAAAAAGCGAAGAGGAATCTTCACGACATAACGAAGGAGGAAGCGCGGAAGGCTTTCGATCTGTTCGTAAGGATGTAAGGGGACAAATACCCGAAGGCTGTTGAATGCCTGGAGAAGGATCATGAACGGCTTCTGACCTTTTACGACTTTCCGGCTCAGCACTGGAGAAGCATAAGGACGACGAATCCTATAGAGTCCGCCTTCGGAACCATAAGGCACAGGACAAGTAGAACCGGGGGGTGTCTGAATTCCGAGGGAATGCTGCACATGATATTCAAGCCGGGGATGTGTGCGGAGAAAAGCTGGCGGAGGCTCAACGGATTCGACTTCGTGGGGAAAGTGATAACGGGTGTGAAATTCAAAGACGGGATTGAGGAGACGGATCAGGAAAACGAAGAGGTGAATTCAAATAACTGGAGCGCCGCTTGATCACGCAAACACCAGATTTGACAATAACTCGCTCAGCCCCCGTTCCGGGTTAAGTGAGGTCAGACCGTATGCGGTTTCAGAACTGCTTCCACCGGTCTTTTTGACGGTGCGTTCCTAGATGATGCGCATGGCTCGGCGGCGTCCGTGAATTGCAACATATCCACCCACTCGGGACATGAGAGGTCGACCACAGCACATCCGCTATCCAATCCGATCAATGGCCCCATATTCCCTTCACAAGCGACAAATAAAACCGCTGCGCCGAGCAAAAAAACGTCACTAAGAAATTACATAACTTCGGGGTACTCCTACACGACCCAACAACTCGGTTCGGAGTTCGACATGGGAACCGTCCAATTGAGAAAGGCATTGACGGATTCAATCTTTAATCTTTACGGTGTATCGGCTGCTTTGTTGGCTTCCGGTGGTTGTGGGACAGGTCTAGGAAAAGATGCCTTGAAGACATTCATATATACGAGGTTAGACCCTAGGGAAATTGATAGCGAAGGAACTAAGAATGAAGTTAGGTCTTTCCGAACTTTCTCTTGACTGGTCAGCGCTGGAGTGTACCGATATAAGGTCTAAGGCTCAGGGTGCGAAAATCCTTGAGAAACTCGGATATTCTAAAGAGGATGTATCCAGACTGTCGGGTCTGAACAACGACCCGAACACGGTCCAGATAACAAGTGACGGTGATGGGTAGCCGATACCGATACCGGTTGAAACACAAGGGACAGAATTATAGACGCTTTCCGGAAGACGAACCAGTGAAGGTTCAGGGTTCACGGGTTAAGAGATTGATTTTCCGGATGAGACCGAAAAAGAACCCGCAGAAAGCGGGCATACAAGCGACTTAAAGACCTCACGAGGGGTTTATAGTAAGGATCGGTTTTCTTACCCGTCACAGACAAACATAAAAACACCTTCGTTTATTGTATTAGGAATCACCGGTTCCCAAGGGGGGTTTGGGTCAGTGCCCCAACTAACAACATTCCCGTTTTTATCTCTATTATAAGCTGAAAGTAGTCCTTCACGGTCGCGGTCACAATCGGCACGCTTGATCCCCTCAATCCAAACAACAGGAAAAAGACCTAACTGACGAGAAATTTCTTCAGTAGATACCAATATAAACGAATATATAATATATCCGGTTGTTTCCTGTACTCTTATAGTAGGTTCAAAAACATATGTTTTTACACTCTCGTCATTTGCTACTCCGGCAAGAGTCCAAGTGTCGGGTACTGGGAGGAGTCCGTCATCACCACTTCCAGGTTGAAAAAGGGTCGGTGGTGCTTCTCCGTCAGGGGTTCCAGACCCGTTATCACCACCACAACTAATGACCAACAAACTCAACAACAGAACAATAGATAACTTTTTCATAATACAGCCTCCTCATACAAGACGCTTTATTTATACAGAGTTGAAATTATCCGCACCCATCAACCTGATAACCCTATTCATAGGCTTTGATTCTACCCCCCCCCTATTTAAGTCAAGCATTTTTTGAAGAAATGTTTGCGCTGCAACATTTTTCAGGTTTAGTTTTCATGTGATGAGAGGCATGCGAGTTCATATTTGCCGCTACTTTTACTTCGGAGGTCGTTGAGACCAACGTCAAGGCGTACAAGCGCAAGATGACCGGATCCAGTCATCGTCGAGGCGTTTGCGCTGTCCGAAAAACTTACCTCTGCATATGACCGATTCTGCATCTTCCTTCTTGACCTTATGATCTTTACGTGTTATTCTCAGCCCCTGCTATGAAGAGGACTTATCAGCCACACGTCAAGAAAAGATTGAGGACGCACGGATTCCGCGCGAGGCTTGCAACTAAGGGAGGAAGAAGCGTACTCAGAAGAAGAACGGCCAAGGGTAGACATATCCTTGCAGTCGGGAGATGGAAAAAGTAGCAGTTGAGTCCGGCGGCTCTTTCCCGGCGAAATTCAGAATCAAGAAATCCGCGGATTTCCGCAATGTGTTTTTCTCGGGCGAAAAATCGTATTCCTCTAACTTCATTCTTTACTCGAAGCCGAACTCTCTCGGTTTTCCACGGTTGGGAATCGCCGTGGGTAAAAAAGTTTCACGGAGTTCGGTGAAGAGAAACAGGATGAAGAGAATGCTCAGGGAATTTTTCAGAAAAAACAAATCCTTTTTTTTCTCAAACGATGTTGTGTTCTTAGTAAGAAACGACATATCGGAAAAAAAATTCTCGGAATTGATCCCCGAAATAGAAAAACTCGCAGGGAATGAAAGAAGGAATGAAAGAAAACCCGGCAGTTGACTTTCTCATCTCTCTGGTAAGGCTGTATCAAAATTTTCTATCCCCCATGTTTCCCCGGTCCTGCAGATTTTATCCCTCATGTTCCGCTTACTGCATTGAGGCTCTTCGAGAACACGGCGTTTTCTCGGGGTTATGGAAGACGTTTGGAAGAATTTCAAGATGTCATCCCCTGTGTGATGGAGGATACGACCCTGTGAGTAAGAGGTCTGCAGCGGAGAAAAACACGGGTGATTAGATAAAAACGATCTACCTGAGCCGAAATTTATCATGTATTATTGCACCTATGGTTTTCCACACTCTAATTTCTTTCTCAGCAAGGGAAATGCGCGCAGAGGACAGGGGAGACGGGGCTTTGTTGTAGCCGTGGTGAATTTCCACACTCTGAGTAAACCCCGAAAAAACAGCAAATGAACAGCGAACTCAAGAGAAACTATATTTTATTTCTGGTTCTTTCGGTAGTCGTAATAGTGGGCTACACGGCTTTTTTCGGAGAAGATCTCAAAAAAACAGCCTCCCCGACGCAAAAGGGAGATGATATAACCCCGGCCGAGAGTGCGGAAGACCTGTTTGTACGGGATACGGTGGAAAAAACCGCTCCTGTTGAAACTGACCCCCTGCCTTCCGGGTATAACCCGAAGATCATACGAATCAGATCGGAGTTTTTCACCGCAGAGATAGACTCTCTGGGAGGAAAAATTTCAAGTTGGAATCTCTCTGATTACAGGAATTCCGTTGAGCCGAGATCTGACCCCGTTGCGGTCATAAGCGAAGAAAAAAGATCGTTTGAAACCATCCTGCGGGTAAAAAACGAGAAGATGCCGGAACTTATTCCGTTCGATTATAAAGGAGATACACAACTGGTTGTCGGTTCTGAAGGACTTGACGTGGACATGGTCTGGGAAAAACCCGACGGACTCAGGGTGAAGAAAACCATTTCTTTTTACCCCGACAAGTATTTTGTAAAGCAGAACCTTGAGGTATTCAACGGAACCGAAAAACAGATAATTCAGAGAGTGGACGTAAAGTGGGAAAACGCCGTGTATGAAACCGGTTCCGCTTCGCTTTACGAATTTGTTTCCATGGTCGCAGGAGAGGTCGACCGCAAGAAAAAAAACCTCAAGGAACCGAAAACTCTGGCCGGCGAGATAAACTGGTTCGGGTTCTCCGACAAATATTTTCTCGGAGCGTTCCTTCCTGAAATAGGAGGGCACCAGACTCTTCAGTTAAAACCCCTCGACAACGGTCTTACCGGGGCGTCCTTCTCTTACCCGAGACAAAGAACATCTCCGGGGAAAAACTATACGGTCAGCTGGAAATCCTATTTCGGCCCGAAAACCGAGACAGACCTCGCTAAAGCCGGATACAACCTTGAAAAATCAATCGACTACGGATATGTCGGCGGACTTACCAAAATCGCGGTGGGATTACTGAAGTTTGTAAACGGATTTTTCAGTAACTTCGGCATTTCGATAATAGTACTTACAATCCTGCTGCGCGTAGCTTTTCTGCCGCTTACGGTAAAAAGCATGAAATCAATGAAAAAAATGCAGAACAAGATGAAAGTGCTCAAGCCTCAGGTGGACGCCATAAAGGAAAAATACAAGGACGACAAGCAGACCCAGCAGGCGGAAATGATGAAACTCTACACGAGCAACAACATAAATCCCCTGAGCAGCATCGGCGGATGCCTGCCGTTGCTCATACAGTTTCCCGTTTTCATAGCGCTTTATTTCGCCCTCCTTTATTCGATAGACCTGAGGCACAGTTCGTTTCTCTGGGTAAACGACCTGTCCCAGCCCGAGCATTTATTCGATATAGCCGGAATACCGTTCCGGATACTGCCTCTCCTCATGGGAATCTCGTGGTTCGCTTCCCAGAAACTCACTCCGATGACATCTCCCGGGAGCGAGGTTATGGAAATGCAGATGAAACTTATGCAGTTTATGCCCGTAATCTTTACCGTAATGTTCTGGGGACTGCCCTCCGGTCTTATACTTTACTGGACCGTAAGCAATATCCTCTCTGTGGGGCAGCAACTGTACATCAACAGACAGGTCCCGGAACCGCAAGGAGGAATAAGCAAGTAATGGCTATTGTGATAGAAAAAAAAGGGAAAACCATTTCTGAGGCGGTAATGAACGCCTGCGAGGAACTCGGAGTCTCGAAAAACGAAGTGGAGATCGAAGTTGTCAGGGAAGACTCAAAAGGCATTTGGGGAATAGGCGGCAGAGATGCCGTAGTCAGGGTGGAGGTGAAAACCGACGGGCTCAGTGAAAAAGCATTTCGGGCCAAAAAAACACTGGAGACTTTACTGGGTTTCATATCATATGAGACTCCGACCGTAAAAACCCAAGAAACCGAAACAACCATAGAGTTTGAAGTGTGGGCGACAAAAGGAAAAAGGCTTATCGTAGGAAAAAGCGGAGAAGTCGTAAGGTCTCTTGAATATCTGACCGGAAGAATATCTTCAAAACAAAGCAAGGAAGGTCGGGGGAAAAAGGTAGTGATAAAAATTGCAGGAGCGGCAACTACCGACGGAGCAAGTTCCCGCGGTGCCGGAATCGGGAAAAACGCTCCGAAACCGAGATCCAGGCGAGAGGATTCTCCTCGGACCGAAAGTTCGGCAGAGAATCAAACTCCTGCAGAAACGAAATGAACGGGACTACCCGCCCCGACGAACTGTTCTAAAAAAGTCCTCGAGCATCCGCGCGCACCGTTCGGCGCATACCCCGCCCTTAAATTCCACCCTGTGGTTAAGTTCCGCTCCGAGGCCGATACCGAAATTGCTTACGAGCCCTCCACCTTTAGTGTCCGCGGCACCGAATACAACCCTTCTTATCCTTGAGTTGACTATAGCCCCCATACACATGGGGCAGGGCTCAAGGGTGACGTAAATGGAAACATCGGAAAGCCTCCAGTCGCCAAGTACGGCGCATGCGCGCCTTATCGCTATCATCTCCGCGTGGGCGGTGGAATCGGAGGTGGATTCCCTGAGGTTATGAGCTGAAACTATTACAGAACCGCAACTGTCCGTTATAACGGCCCCGACGGGAACTTCCCCCGCCGAGGCGGCCCGTCCGGCTTCCTCTATGGCCAGAGACATAATGGTTTGATCGGCGGGCCGCTCCGTCACTTCAGCAGGAAAAGTGGTGAAGTTACTTTCTCGAACTGAACTTGAGTCCGGATTTGCTCCTGTCCCAAGTCTTATCCGTAAGTTCTTTTATCTCGGCAACCTTGACCTTTTGAGTCGCTGTTACCGGAAACCCTTCTTCGTAAACCTCTATGAACCTCGGCACCATGGCCACCATCACTCTGTCGGCCATCCATCTACAGAACTCAATCGGGTCGAATTCCTCGTTCTGCTTAATCGTGACGCAAAGTTTTATCTCATCGTCGGAAATGTTGGGAATTCTTACGCCGACAGCTATAGCCTCCTGAATTGCCGGATACAACATGGCTTCATCCCCTACCGCCACCGGGTCCACGTTCTCACCTGAAACCCTGATGCGGCTGTACCTGCCGACAAAGTAGTACCTGCCGTCAATACCTTTAGCGAAGATGTCGTCGGAATTGAAAAATCCGTCATCGTCAAACGCCTCGTTGGTTCTGCGAGGGTCCTTGAAGTACTCGTTGAGCGTCGTGTGAGGTACAAGAGGCTTTATAAAAAGAAGTCCCTTGGCATCATCCGGAGGGGTTATGTCGTCCGTCGGATCCCAGAACGCCCTTACCACGGTATCGGTGTCCCCCGGATTACGTAATTCAACATAGTATCCTTCCATCGGGAAACCCGAAGATCCCGGCCTGTGGTCCTCGGGATCTTTCCAGAGCACCATCCCCATCTCAGTCGAACCGTAACCGTCTATAACCCTTACGCCGAAGCGTTCCTGAAATTCCGCAAGATTTCTCGGAGCAGGAGAGCCCAGCATTATTCTTATCTTATGCCTGAGGTCGTAATCGCCCGGAGGGGCTGCCCACAGATACTCGGCAACGGCTCCCAGCATGTTGACGCAGGTGGCCCCGCAGTCCGCCGCCCACTTCCAGAAGTTGGATGCGGAGAATCTCGGGAAAAATACCGCCGTGGCGCCCGCGGCCATGGCGCTGAACAGACACATGACCTGGGCGTTCGCATGACCGAGCGACAGTACGCTCATAAGAACATCGTCTCTCCTTATACCCTGCTGCTGAAGGTAGGAACGAACCGTCATGACTACGCCTCCATGGTCTCTTGCGACTCCCTTGGGCATACCGGTGGTGCCCGAAGTGAACATGCATCTCTCCATGTCGGATACGGAAACCTCGACACCGGTGTTGGAATCGGAGTATTTATCGAATTCGGAAAAAGGAAGTGATTTTATACCGCCGAGTTCCGCCGGAGGGTTATCCACGGTTACGAAAATCACCTCCAGCTGTTTCAGACTGTCGGCTATTTCCTCTATAAACGGCACGCTTCCCTCGTCTATCACAAGAACCCTCATATCGGAGTAATTGATCACGTAGGCGAGTCTCTCTCCTCTTTCATCTTTGTTTATCGGAACCTGAACAGCACCGCACTTGTGCACGGCGATGATCGACACGACATACTCCGAACAGTTGAGCATGTACATGCCGACTTTATCTCCCTTCTTTATACCGCAGCCGTCTATAAGACCGTTGGCCACCCTGTTGGACCAGGCGTTGGTCTCTCCGTATGTATAACTCTCGACGACGGTTCCGTCCCTGTCACCGACTTTGAACATCGATTTGTCGGGAAACACCTCGGCGCCTTTTTCAAGGTTCTTCGTTATCGGTTCCCATTGGGAAGTATCCGTGAAATTACCGAAGGGAAGGTCACCGTCTCCCAGATAGGCGCTGTCCCTAGGTTTGAATAATAGTTGCATTTACTGTAGCCTCCTCATGCTTTCTATACCTCTTAGGAAATCAATCGGGCTAATTATAGGATAATAAGGGCTCTTTTGCAAACCTTATTCCCAGAATTCCGCGCGCACCCGGTAAATATCGCATGCGAGCTCCGTCAAGACCATGATCGCTCAAACAGCAATTTTCACCCTGTCGCTCGTGCTTCTCTGGAAAGGAGGAAATCTTCTCGTAAAAGGCGCTTCAGGCATGGCTTCGTCCACAGGCATGGGTTCTTTTCTGGCGGGATTCACCCTGGTCGCCCTGGGGACGTCTTTCCCCGAATTTCTGGTGTGTTTTATGGCTGCGATAAAGGATTCCGGCGATATAGCGGTCGGGAATATGGTCGGAAGCAATATAGCGAACATAGGAATCATCCTGGGTGCCGCGGCGGTCATAAGTCCCATATTCATCAGCAGGTCAGCCTGGTACGAACAGAAATTTCCGCTTGCATTCCTGCTGATGACAACTGTTGCCGTCTGTGTGTTCTGCTATACCGGGTTTTCTCTCGGAAGCAAGGAAGGCCTGGTCGTTTTTTCCGCTCTTGCCGCATTTTTGATTTTCAAGTTCAGAGAATCGGCTGAAAAAACGGAAAAAAGCGAGCCGATGCCGCGACAAGGGACTCTCGGACTTGTTTTCTGCTTGATCCTTGGTTCCGCGCTTCTCGCTTTAAGCGCCTATTTCCTTGTGGACGCGGCGGTGATGATAGCCGAGGGACTTGGAATAAGTGAACTTTTTATAGGAATTACGGCAGTCGCTCTTGGCACTTCGCTTCCCGAACTCGCCGCTGCGCTCGCCGCCGCCTGGAAAAAAGAACAGGACATAGTGATGGGGAATATAATAGGAAGCAACTTTTTCAATCTCAGTTTTCTGGGTCTTGTGGCTCTGGTCAGACCGATAAAGGTACAGCAGAAAATGTTCTCCCTCTCCGACGGGTTTGAATTCGGTTTTTTGATTCTTTCAACAGTTGTGCTCGTGGGTCTGATAATAAGAGCGCGCAACGGAAAAAAAATAGGAAGACGGCAGGGAGCAGTTCTTCTCGCCATCTATACCGCTTTTCTTTACTTCGCCGTGAAATCATTTTCTTGACCGGAGACGCAGGCCGCTTCTGCTCCTGTCCCATGTGGAACCGGATATTTTCCTGAGTTCTGAAACCGCTGTTTTCTGCGAGGCGGTAAGCGGGAACTCTTCGTACACCTCGACAAATCTGGGCACCATAGCCACCGTTACCTTCTCGGCCATCCATCGGCAGAAAGACGCATGATCAAAATCCTCACCCTCTTTGAGCCTGATGTTAAGTTTTATCTCGTCATCCGAGACATCGGGAAGCCTTACGCCGACAGCCACCGCTTCCGCTACAGAAGGATACTGTCCCGCAACATCAGCCACGGCCACAGGGTCCACATTCTCCCCTGAAACCCGTATCCTGCTGTAACGACCCATAAAATAGTAACGCCCGTCGGTTCCCACGGCGAATAAATCATCGGAATTAAAAAAACCCCGATCGTCAAAAGCGTTTCTCGTTCTGAGTTCATCTTTGAAATACTCATCAAGCGTGGTGTGCGGTACAAGGGGTTTTATGAAAAGGAGACCTTTTTCATCTTCAGCAGGAGCTGACGAGGCATCTACATCCCAGCGCTTATCTATTGTCGCATCGGTATTAACCGGATCTCTCAATTCAAGATGATAACCTTCCACGGGAAAGCCGCAGGACCCCGGGTCTTCATCCTCGGGATCTTTCCAAAGCACCATCCCCATCTCCGTCGAACCGTATCCCTCCACTATTTTCGTGTTGAATCTTTTCTCGAATTCGCGAAGTTTTTTCGGAGCAGGACCCGAGAGCATCATTCTTACGCCGTGTTTTCCGTCCCACTCCGAAACAGGAGAGGACCATATGTACTCAGGTACGGCGCCCAGCATGTTGGCGCCGGTGGCCCCGCAGCCTGCGGCCCATTTCCAGAAGTTGGATGCGGAGAATCTGGGAAAGAAAACTGAAGTGCCCCCGACTGCGATCGACACGAAAAGGCACATGACCTGGGCGTTCGCGTGACCGAGAGAAAGAACCGTCATCAGAACATCTTCGCTCCTGAGTCCCTGCCGCTGAATAAAAGAACGTACCGTCATTATGACCCCTCCGTGATCGCGGATAACCCCTTTGGGCATACCCGTAGTACCGGAAGTGAACATGCATCTCTCTTTGTCGGCAATCGTGACATCAACTTCCAAGTTATATGGAGACCGGTTATCGAAAACCGAGAAAGGAAGAATTCTTGTTTTCCCCCAATCACCGGAATCTTCTTGCGATACCAGGAAAATCACTTCCAGATTCTCAAGACTGTCGGCTATTTCTCTCACGTAAGGAATACTCTGCCTGTCCGCCACCAGCACGCGCATCTCCGAGTAGTTTATTACATAAGCAAGCCTCTCGCCTTTTTCATCTTTGTTCACGGGAACCTGCACGGCTCCCGCCTTATGAGCGGCCAGAATCGATATCACGTACTCCGAACAGTTGAGCATGTACATACCGACCTTGTCTCCCTTCTTTATACCGAAGTCACTCACAAGACCGTTTGCCACTCTGTTGGCCCAGGCATTGGTTTCTTCATAGGTATAACTTCGCACAATGTTCCCGTCAGCATCTCCCATTCTGAACATCGTTTTCCCGGGGTAGTTCGAAGCTCCGGCCTCAAGATATCTGGTTATCGGAAGCCATTTGTCCGTATCATCGAACGGTCCGTTAGGCAGGGTTCCCCTCCCTATATATTTTCCGTCTCTTGCGCGTGAGGTGAGTTTCATCGTTCTTCCCTTGGATCGAGTGTCCGGTTTCCGTGCCGCAAACCAGCCGCCCGTGTCGAATTATGCTACCTGATTTTGAGATATTTACGCCTGCACATTTCGTTGTCGGAACTGCGTGCCGCTAAAACCGGCGGTTCGCTGCAGCAGTGTCCTTTGTATTACTCCGGCCATGGAGTCAGCACCAAACGCGTCCGGTATCGCCCGCCGTACCGGCTCGGTAGAACGACCCTGCGCCGCATGCAATGTCTTTCGCTTCAATCAGACCCGAGAAATACGAAAACACTCAGACATAACATTCGATGAAATTTTTGAGAAGGTCCTTCCCGCACTCGGTAAGAATAGATTCGGGGTGGAACTGCACTCCCTCGAGCGGGAGATGCTTATGTCTTATGCCCATTATTTCACCCTCTAGAGTCCATGCGGAAACCTCGAACTGTTCGGGAAGGGACTCCCTTTCCACCAGAAGCGAATGATATCTTGTGGCCTCAAAAGGGTTCGGAAGACCTGCGAAAGTTGTTTTTCCGTCGTGCAGTATGGGAGAAGTCTTTCCGTGAAGCAACCGCGCCGCGCGTACAATGTTCGCCCCGTAGGCGTAACCCAGTGCCTGATGGCCGAGACAAACTCCAAGAATGGGGGTTTTTTCCGCGTATCTCTTTATCACGGGAACCGAAATCCCCGCCTCTTTGGGAGTACAGGGCCCGGGGGAAACCACTATCACGTCAGGCTCAAGCGCATCAGCGAAATCAAAATCAAGCTGGTCGTTTCTCCTTACCTCGACTCTGTGACCAAGTTCTCCCAGATAATGAACCAGGTTATAGGTAAAGGAGTCGTAGTTGTCGATCATGAGAATTGTCCTGCTTTTCACTTGATTCATCGCAGACTCCTCTCAGCGAGTTCTACGGACTTTACAAGAGCCTTTACTTTATTCACGGTTTCCTGGTACTCGGTTTCAGGGTTCGAATCAGCCACTATTCCGGCGCCCGCCTGTATGTATATTTTTCCGTTTTTTATCACAAACGTCCTTATAGTTATGCAGCTGTCCATATTCCCGGAAAAACCGAAATAGCAGACACACCCGCCGTAAGCACCTCTGGACGCAGGCTCGGTTTCCTCTATTATCTCCATAGCCCTCACCTTGGGCGCCCCTGAAAGCGTGCCTGCCGGGAATGTGGCTTTTATGACGTCGAACGAGTCTTTACCGTCTGAAAGCAGTCCCGTAACGTTCGATACTATGTGCATAACGTGGGAATATTTCTCGATAACCATAAACTCATCAACACTCACCGAACCCGGCTCGGACACTCTTCCGAGGTCGTTACGCGCAAGGTCGACGAGCATTATATGTTCCGCTCTTTCCTTCGGGTCCGCTATCAGTTCCCGAGCAAAGCTTTCATCTTCGGAAACGGTCTTTCCCCGCGGCCTGGTTCCTGCTATAGGGCGACTTGCGATTCTGCTGCCCTCCACCCTGACCATAACTTCAGGAGAAGAACCGGCAAGTATCTCATCTCCCATTTTCAGATAGAACATATAGGGAGAAGGGTTGAGTATACGAAGAGTCCTGTACAGATTAAACGGGTCTGTTCGGAGGTCGGTTTTCCATCTCTGTGAAATAACCGCCTGTATTATATCCCCTGACTTTATATATTCCTTTGTTCTGACTACCGCCTCTTTGAACTGTTCGGGTTTAAAATTCGATTCAAGAGCGGAACCTCCGTCAGAATCGGAAAAACCGCAGTCCGGCACCACAGCGACCGGTTCTCCCAGTTTCTGTTTCAGAGCATGTATTTTCGCAACTGATTTCTGATACTCGTCGAACGCATCGTCCGGGTCCGGGATATGCACGTTTGAAATTATCTTTATCTTGTTTGTGACATTGTCGAAGGCGAGTACAGTATCCATCACCATATAGATGGAATCCCATAGACGCAACTCGTCAGGCGAACTTTCCGGAATGTTTTCAATAAATCTCACGATGTCGTAACTGAAATAGCCGACAGCTCCTCCGTAAAATCTCGGAAGTTGGTCTTCAGGAACCGGATGATAAAGGGAAAGCATATCTCGAAGGGCCGCAATCGGGTCTCCTTCGATGGTTTCGGTTTCCCTTCCCGTACGTATTATCTCTATGTTTTTACCCTTGGAACGAAACACAACCGAAGGGTTTGTTCCGAGAAAACTGTAGCGTGCCCATTTATCTCCACCCTCAACACTCTCCAGCAAAAAGCAGTAGCCGGGAGCGTCTATCTTGCGGAAAACGGAAATCGGTGTGTCGCAATCGGCCAGGACCTCTTCCCATACGGGGATGAGGTTGCCATGTTCAAGTTTTTTGAGGAACTCTTCGTAGGAGGGGGAAATCATCAGTTGGAATGATAAAAGCCGAAAATCTAAAGTCAAGCGCGAAAGATTTTCCACCGGCAAATAAAGGTTCTCTCGAACCAACAGCGGCGGACTTAAGATGAACGGGCGAGGTAAAACGGATGTCTAATGATGCGAGAGGTGGGCTTTCCCGTTTTCATCAAACCGTACTTTAGTTTCGGTTCCAGGCATGCCGCGAGTGTCTATTCCTATAACAATACTCCCGTCGGGAAGTGTTACGATTTTTGCCTCAACAACATCCGCAGCAGGGTCTTTCTCGTCAGAAGGTCCCGTATCGGTTGAATGCTGATCTGCATCCAAGCCCAGATTCTGCCACTGTTCACGCGTGAGAATCTCCCCGGTATCGGGGTCCACATATGCTTCCAATTCAGCACCTTGAGAAGACTTCCCTGCAGGAGAACTCGTGGAAATTTCCGCAGACTTGCCGGATGCCGAAACAAAGGCCAGGAAAAATATGACAATAATTGAAATCGGCATCAGCAATCTCATATATACGGATGATATCTGAAAATTCTGCAAAAAACAAATTCCGCGAAGAAAAATATCTGCCGAAACAGACTCTTTTATAAATGTTTGCCGACATTATACTTAAAGCCGAGCCGAAAAATCGGAGGTCGCGAAACTGATTCCCGACAAATCAATATTTAGAGAGTACGATATAAGGGGCGTTGCCGGAGAGAGTCTGACAGAAGAAGTGGTGGAGAAAGTCGGCAGGGCATACGGAACCATGATAGTCGAACGGGGCGGCGGAGAGGTTGTCGTAGGATACGACTGCAGGAAGTCTTCAACGGCGATGCGCGATGCTCTATGCGCAGGCATAGTGTCAACCGGAGTTGATGTTTTTGACGTCGGTATGGTGACGACCCCTATGATTTACTTTTCGACTTTTACTACCGGAGTCGACGGAGGAGTGATGGTTACGGCCAGTCATAATCCCTCGGAGTACAACGGGCTCAAGATGAGCGTCGGCAGCGACTCTCTTTTTGGTAACGACATACAGAAAATAAGGAAATCGGTGGAGAGGGGATGCTTTGCGAAAGGCAGTGGGGAAATACGTCATGGAAAGATAACAGAACAATACCTTGATTTTCTCGCGCGCAACCTGGAGATAGAGCCCGGTCTTCAGATTGCGGTGGACGGCGGAAACGGAACCGCAGGCGTCGCGTGTACGCAGGCACTGAAACGCTTCGGCTGTAAGGTTCATGAACTTTACATGGAACCGGACGGAAGTTTTCCCAATCATCACCCGGACCCTACGGTTGAAGAGAACCTCACGGACATAAAAAATACAGTATCTGAAGCCGGTCTTGACGCAGGACTTGCGTTTGATGGAGACGCTGACAGGATAGGGGTTATAGACGAACTTGGAAAATCTCTCAGCGGGGACATGTTGCTTCTGGTCTACTCGCTTGACCTGCTCAACTCCAACCCCGGAGTCACTATTATAGGAGATGTCAAATGTTCCGGAATTCTTTTTGAAAAAATACGACAAGCCGGTGGAAATCCGATTATGTGGAAAACCGGTCACTCCGTAATCAAGGACAAGATGAAGAAGGAAAACGCGGCGCTGGGAGGAGAGATGAGTGGACATATGTTCTTCAAACACAGATTCTTCGGATATGACGATGCTCTCTATGCGGGGCTGCGGTTTCTCGAAATTCTCTCGAAAACAGGCAAGAAAGCTTCAGAACTGCTCTCCGATATACCCCGAACCTACGCTACTCCGGAAATAAGAGTCGACTGCCCCGATGAGATTAAATTTCGGGTGGTGGAGACCGTTAAAAACAAACTAAAGAATACCAGCACTGTAATTGACATAGACGGAGTCAGGGTTGAGTATCCTGACGGATGGGGACTTCTCAGAGCATCGAACACCCAGCCGGCTCTTGTGCTGCGTTTCGAGGCTCATACAGAATCAAGACTCGTAGAGATAAGGAAAACAGTGGAAGGAATGTTAGGAGACGCTATAAGCAAAACATCTTAAGGTCACTTACAGAAAGATATTTCCCAAACCACGAGCATATTAGCCATGGTTGACTGTTTCAGCGGGTGTTGAGGCAGTCTGACGGTCGGATTTTTGTACCGGTCGTAACGCCCGCGTCCTTCGGCGGCTCCTGCATGTATCAATCCCGAGGTTGGGTATTTGCACCCACTGAATTTAACCTGATTACAGTGCAGTCAAAAACATCGTCCGCTAAGAGCATTCCCTTACAGGAATGAATTTATAGGAATTGATGTCTTCCCCATCAGGCGATTTCTTTATCACGCCAACCGTAACTGCCATCTCTTCACCAAACTCAAGAGACTCCGGGTGTTGCGTCTCCACCTGCGCCATTACTCTCACCCCTTCGGGAAAATCCACCAGAGCGAGAACATAGGGAACCTTGAACTCGGGCATACTTCTTCTTACAACCGTAAAGGAGTGCAAAATACCCGTGGGACTCAGAAACTTCTCTTCCACATCATCTGAAAAACTCTCCGGGTCTGCAAGATATTTGGGGAAAGTCCAATTGTCGGACTCTCTGCAGTAACCTGCCACCAGCCTTGTTCTGCCTTCGTCATCTGTTGAAAACAAATCTTGTCTGAAAATATTTTCACTCATTCGAACCTGTCTCCTTAAACAATCGTTCAGCGTGGGCGAAAATTATATACAACCGAAAACAGTTTTCAATTTGAGAGCCGTCTTTCAGCAAAAATGCTGTTTGTAAAACGGTCGGCAATTTGTAAAATCCTTAATGTGTCGAAAAAAATACCCAGAGTTCTCACTATCGCCGGGTCTGATTCAGGCGGAGGAGCGGGAATTCAGGCGGACCTGAAAACATTTACCGTTCTGGGTGTGTACGGTCTTTGTGTGATCACTTCGGTTACGGCGCAGAACACTGTTGAGGTGTCCGCTGTGCACGACCTGCCGGAGAGACTCGTCGAGTCTCAAATTGATGCTGTAATGAGCGATATAGGTTGCGATGCGGCAAAACTCGGAATGCTTTCCAACGAAAGAATTATCAAGGCCGTTGCCGGAGGAATTGAAAAATACGGAATCGAAAGACTGGTTGTGGATCCGGTGATGCGGTCAAAAGCTGGAAATGTTCTTCTGAGAAATTCCTGCACGGAACTTTTAAAGGAAATAATAATACCGAAAGCGCTACTGATAACCCCGAACATACCCGAGGCGGAAGTACTGAGTTCCGTGACGATAAAAAACATAAGAGATATGAGAACTGCAGCAGAAAGAATCCACTCTCTCGGAGCAAAAACGGTTCTCGTGAAGGGAGGACATTTGAGGAAAGACCTCCCTGCGACTGATATTTTTTTCGATGGAAAAGAATTCAGAGAACTTTCCTGTAAGAGAATTGAAACGAAAAATACTCACGGCACCGGATGCACTTTTTCAGCAGCCGTATGCGCTTTTCTGGCAAAGGGAACACCTCTTGCGGTTTCTGCGGAAAGAGCTAAGTCTTTTATAACGGAAGCGGTCAGAAACTCTCTTGATCTGGGAAAAGGACACGGTCCCCTCGGTCTCTTCAGCCTGACCAGGAACTCGAAGTTTTAAAAACAACAAGGAGTCGGTGAAATATTTGTCGCGCTGCAGTGAGAGTATTTTCGTTATTCGGGTCACCCTTTTCAACTCCCTTGATATATATATGTACATACTCAAAACGCAATGCATCAGCCACCATCGCTGCTCCGTCCTGAATTGCCTTTTTCGCACAGGCAGGAAAAAACCGATCAACACAAGATGCAACGCGCCTGACAGAAAACTCACCTGAACCTGCCTTTCGCCGGAAATTGAACAACCTCCTGCCGTCGACCCGCCTCCTTCATTTGCGGGATCGGCCGGTGCAGTGTCGGGTGTTCTCCGATTCGCCGACCCGCCTCCTCCGTTATCATTATCCCTGATCGTCACCGTCGCCTCTGCATTCCCCAGCCTGAAACCTGCAGGTAAACTGCCCGCAGGCGCTATCCTGACCGTGAATGTCGAGTTATCCCTGTCGGTGTACAGGACGGCGGAAACGCACCGTCTTTTATCTCCCATCCCATATCCCGCAGCATGCCGAGACTGATAAGCATGTTATAAGAGAGGGATGGAATGCTTCATAATATCCCTTTACATTTGGAGATAGATGCAGAGAGGATGCACCTCTAGAGAAAATCGCCGGAGCATAAATCAGATGCCTGCCGCTTGAGTCTATGCCGGATGCTTCCAGTTCGGACATCTTCTGCGCATAACTGCATTTATTTGTGTTCTCAGATGTTCCGTCCCAGGAAAGTCCTGTTCCGGAGACCATGACTTCTCTTCTCTCATTGTCGGAGAGACGGAGAAAAAACTTATCCTCAAGCTGTGAATACATCTGCATATCATAGATGGTTCTGATCGGCTCCCCTGTTAGAAATTGCAGTACGAAAAGTTCCGTTCTGCCTCACATCGTAATAAATTCCTAATCCGTGAAACATCTCATGTATTGCAACCGGGACGAAATCAATATAAAACGGCGGCGGATTTTTATTCAAACCGTAGTAGAAATTCAATTTACTACCGAATTTTATGGAAATAGCGGGGGAATTATTGGATATACCTTCACACGGCGATAACACTATTCCTGTCGCTTCGAGAAGTTCACACGGAAACCAAACTTCTTTATTGAAGTCATAAAGAATTCGAGGTCCGGTCGAGGCAACAACTCCGCTTGCCAGCGATTGATATCGGACATCAACGGCCACTGCACCTCCTATGTTTTGACCGCTGAGTTTTTTTCAATAAGACCGACGGCATACTCAAAAGCGTTTTTTCCGGCTTCCCCTGAAGTGGTCGCGTTGTTGCCGGTAGCGGAAAGTGTTTGTCTTTGCAGGCTGGAAAGAGGGGTTGTATCCTTAAATCCCGTTGACGGACTATCGCTGTATACAGGCTTGATTGTAATAGAAATTCCGTAGTGAACAGGAAAAAGCAGTGTAATGGGCGACTGAAACAAGTATAAGTAGTAGTTTCATCCACCTTCCAACTCTCTCGCTTGGGAAATCGAACCGGTGTTTATCGGCATGATCAAGCCGGCACATCCGGTTTTAATTTTCCACAAGAGCGTCCCCCGTCAAACCCCTCAGTTCGAGTTTGCATGTATATATTGAAGATTGCGAACGCCTCTTTCTTTCCTACACACAGCACAGACATGTCAAGAATTCTTCTCCCCGGCGAACACTCTTGATTAGGCTGGTATCGCATATCTCCACAATCCACCCTTCCTTATGGATTAACCAACCGCAGTTGATTATACTACTGCACCCCCGGAAAAACAACTTCTAGAAAAAGAGGGAATCAACCATGGCGACGATACTGGACGGCAGAAAAGTCTCCGAGGAAATCAAAGAAGAGGTCACTGGAAAAACAGCGGAACTGAAAAACCGCACAGGAATTGTCCCGGGACTCGCCTCAATTCTCGTCGGCCGCGACCCCGCATCTGAAATATACGTGAAAAGCAAAAGAAGAGAGTGCTCGCGATGTGAAATGCACTCAGTGGAATACAATCTTTCCGAACAAACTCCTGAACAGGATCTTCTGTTTCTGATCGACAGACTCAACTCAGACAAAAATATCCACGGTATACTCGTGCAGCTCCCCCTGCCGCCGAAAATAGACCCGACTAAAGTCATAAGCAGAGTTTCTCCGGATAAGGATGTGGACGGCTTTCACCCTGAAAACATGGGAAAACTTCTGCAGGGAGAGCCCGGTCTTATATCCTGTACAGCACGGGGAATAGAAAAAC
Organism: Thermodesulfobacteriota bacterium; assembly: GCA_965204665.1. GTDB lineage: Bacteria > Desulfobacterota_D > UBA1144 > Nemesobacterales > Nemesobacteraceae > Nemesobacter. The sequence goes on from OZ242002.1 coordinate 817,783, forward strand.
TTCTTGATTACTACGAAATAGGGATTCTGGGAAAACAGGTGGTCGTCGTGGGAAAAAGCAACATAGCCGGAAAGCCGATAGCGGCCGTGATGATGAACCGGGACGCAACCGTCACGGTGGCGCACATAGAAACAAGAAATCTGCCGGAGATAACCGCAACGGCCGATATCCTGATAATAGCCATAGGAAGCCCGAAGTTTCTTAAAAAGGAGATGTTAAAGCAGGGGGCAGTCGTCGTTGATGTCGGAATTAACAGAAACGCGGAAGGGAAAATAGTCGGAGATGTTGATTTTGAAGACGTAAAGGAAAAAACCTCCTATATAACTCCGGTTCCGGGAGGAGTTGGACCGATGACCATAGCGATGCTGCTTTGGAACACGCTTGAGTCGGCGCGGAAATCGGCGGCGAAAAGCTAAAAGCCGGCCCAATCTTGAGAATTTTCCGTTCTGCGAACTGAATGCACATTCCCGAGTTCCGAGCAGACGTCCCGCAGTCTTCTGTTCTTTACGGGATGCCGAGCATCCGGTTCTATTTCCAGCAACGGTTCAAGAACGAATTTTCTCTTGTGCGCTTCCGGATGAGGGATTACAAGAGACTCCGTGTCCATCACAAGGTCTTCGTAGAACAGGATGTCGAGATCTATCGTCCTCGGCCCCCATCTCTCCGTTTTTCGCCTTCCTATTCGCTTTTCCAGTTCCTTAAGGCAAGCCAGCAGCTCAAGGGGAGAAAGTTCCGTGCCTATCTTTACGACCGCATTCGTAAACTCGGGTTGGTTCCGAGGACCTATCGGCGCGGACCGGTACAGGGATGAACAGGCAATCAAAGTTGCGAATTTTCCGACGCCCCGCACAGCGCGGACAAGGTTTTCCCCGACAGGTCCGATATTGGCTCCCAAGCCTATAAAAACCTCGTTCAGAGAAGATCCGGATTCTTTCAATCCCATATCACGCTCGGTCCGGTTATTATAACGACTCGGGAGAGAAAAAACTCAGCATCCTCTCCGGGGAGAAAAGAATATGCCACTTTTGACCGAGAATGAAATCTCCTCCGTGCTCGAAGGTCTCGATAACTGGAGAAGGAACGGAGACCGAATGGAAAAAACATTTGTCCTGAAAGACTTCGTCGATTCGATGGGTTTCGTGAACAGGGTCGCGCTTCTGGCGGAAAGAGCGGACCATCATCCCGATATTCTGGTCCGCTGGAACAAAGTATCCATAACCCTCTCCACTCACAGCGAGGGAGGAATCACGGAGAAGGACGCAGACCTTGCGGAACAGATAGAAAGCGTTGCGTAGCGTCTGCTCTCCGGTAGTCAGTCGAGGTCTCTTATTTCGTAATCACTCTTGTCGAGAGTGATTGAGGATGAATCTTCGGCGGAAGTTTTTCCGTGGGGACTTTTCTGCTTTTTTCCGCCTGAAAAAAGCATCCTGACAACAGAAGTCCCGAGACCCAGAACCGCAGCTCCGGCCAATACAGCAACTCCGAAAACCGCAAACAGAAAAAAACCCAGAACCGCGAAAAGAGCAAGTACGAGAAAGGAGAAAACCGGAATTCCGCCGTTGCGTACGTAGATTTTCCTAGGCACTGCAACACCTCTTTCGGAGTATTATTACCGACCGCAGCATTTTTTGTACTTCTTCCCGCTTCCGCATGGACACGGGCTGTTTCTTCCAACTTTTTTCTGTGTTCTTCTGACGGGAGTTTTCGACTTTCGACCTGAATCGTCTCCGCGGCCGAGCACCATCTTTTTCTCCTCAAGTTTTCTCTTTTCCTCCATACGTCGTATCTCCTGCTCGTCGTTTGAAGGACGCACTCTGAAAAGATTAACGCAGATGTCTATCTTGAACCTGTCCATCATCGCGGCAAACATGTCAAAGCCCTCTTTCGTGTATTCCCGAAGAGGGTCTTTCTGCGCATATCCTTGAAGACCCACGCCTTCTCTGAGGTGATCCATGTTGAGAAGATGGTCTTTCCACAGATAGTCGATGCTCTGAAGCATCACGTATCGCTCAAACTGCATTATGGCCGCGGAATCAAACATGGCGGCCTTCTCCTCATAGGAGTCGACAAGTTTCCGGACCAGTTGCCCCGTGATCGCGTCCTTATCAGGTTTGGGAGAGGGTGGAATTTCCACCGGGGTTGCGAAAATTCTCCCGACAGTCTCTGAAAGCTCTGAAAGATTCGTCTCTTTTTCTTCCTCCTTCCGAGCGAAATAGTTTTCCACCGTTTTTCTCACCGTGTCTTCCACGCATGAGAAAAGTATATCTCTCAGGTTCTCGCCGCCTTCCAGAATCTCACGACGCTGTCCGTACACAACATCTCTCTGGGTGTTGAGCACATCGTCGTATTTGAGAAGATGTTTTCTTATGTCGAAATTTCTTCCCTCGACCTTTTTCTGCGCATTTTCAATCGATTTGGTTATCATGGAATGCTCTATAGGCTCTCCTTCCTCCCATCCGAGTTTGTCCATAATTCCAGCTATTCTCTCAGAGGCGAAAATCCGCATAAGATCATCCTCAAGAGAAACGTAAAACTTTGAGGACCCCGCGTCTCCCTGCCTTCCGGCTCTTCCTCGAAACTGGTTGTCTATCCTTCTCGCCTCGTGCCTTTCAACCGACAGAATGTGAAGTCCGCCGAGACCCTTCACTTTATTCTTTTCTTCGTCGCATATGGACTTGGCCTCGAGCACAGCCTCCTCGTACTGCGCCACCGTCGCTTCGTCAGGGTCAATTTTGAATTTTTTACGTATCATATCCCTGGCCAGAAACTCGGGGTTTCCACCGAGCAGGATGTCGGTTCCTCTTCCCGCCATGTTGGTGGCTATGGTTATGGACCCTATCCTGCCGGCCTGAGCCACTATCTCCGCTTCCTTTCCATGCTGTTTGGCGTTCAGAATATTGTGACGGAGCCCCGTTTTGTTCAAGTAACCGCTGAGTTTTTCCGACTGCTCGATAGACGAGGTACCTACCAGCACCGGCCTTCCGGCTCTGTTCATCTCTTCTATCTCGCCGACGGCGGCGGTGAACTTCTCCTTCTCGGTTTTGTAGATCACATCATTGCAATCCTCTCTTATAAGCGGCTTGTGAGTGGGTATGACGGTGACATCCAGGTCGTATATATGCTTGAACTCAAAGGCTTCCGTATCCGCGGTGCCGGTCATGCCGGAGAGTTTTCTGTACATCCTGAAGTAGTTCTGAATAGTTATGGTGGCCATGGTCTGGTTTTCACTCTCTATGTCCACTCCTTCTTTGGCCTCCACAGCTTGATGAAGTCCGTCGCTCCACCTGCGTCCCGGCATGAGCCTCCCGGTGAACTCGTCAACTATTACCACCTTCCCGTCATCTATCATGTAATCAACGTCTCGGCTGAAAAGAACATTGGCCCGAAGCGACTGGTTTACGTGATGTAGAATTTTGAGATTTGAGGGATCATAGAGATTCGAAATCTCAAGCGCTTTTTCCACCTTGGAAACCCCTTCTTCCGACAAGTCTATCTGCCTTGCTTTTTCATCCAGCGTGAAATCCGCATCTTTGGAAAGCGTTTTCACTATCCTGTCCACATCGTAGTAAAGATCGGTCGAGTCCTCCGACGGTCCTGAAATTATAAGCGGGGTTCTGGCCTCATCTATAAGTATGCTGTCCACCTCGTCAACTATGGAAAAATTGTGGCCGCGCTGCACATAGTCCTCGAGTGAAAACTTCATGTTGTCGCGCAGGTAGTCAAAACCGAACTCGTTATTGGTGCCGTATGTTACATCAGCCCCGTATGCATCCCGCCTCGAGCATGGTTTGAGAACCGTCCGGAAAGCTGCCATGACTTCAAGGTTCTTCTCGGAAGGCACATCCTGCGCCTCGCAACTTCTGGGCCACGCGCTTAGGTTTTTCTCGATAGCTTCCTGAACGCGCGCCGGATCTTCCCACTCGAGCACATAGGATGTCGAGTGATTTATGACTCCCACATTCATATCAAGCGCCATAAAAACAGGAGACATCCATGCGGCATCCCTCGCCGCCAGATAGTCGTTGACGGTGATCAGATGGGCGCCCAACCCCGTGAGAGCGTTCAGATAAAGGGGAAGAACCGCGACTAGGGTTTTCCCTTCGCCTGTTCTCATCTCCGCGATTCTGCCTTTGTGAAGAACCATGCCGCCCACCATCTGAACATCGAAATGTCTCATTGCCAGAGTTCTTCGCGATATCTCTCTGACCAGGGCGAACGCCTCGGGCAGTATTTCTTCAAGAGTTTTTTCCATCTCCGTAAAATATTTCTCATCACCGCCGTTTGGAGCATGGCCTGTTCGGGAACGTATTCTTTCACGGAACTCCGAGGTCTTGGCGCGGAGGTCCGCCGTAGAAACTTCGGCAAGGGACTGCTCAAGCGAACTTATCCTGCCCGCTACCGAAATCAGGTTATTCACCTCTCTCTGGTTCTTTGAACCGACTATTTTTTTCAGAATATAGGAGATCATAAAATTTCCGTATTCTACCGGTATGAAGGGAACAACGATGTCCGGCAATATTTTAATAATCCGAGGTCAATAGACAAGGACTGATTTTATCAGGCGGCCGAAAGTTTTACGGTTACCACTTTCGAGGCGGTTTTCGGATTGGATGTTATTCCGACGAGCGTGGAGGCTTCTTCCATAGTCTTCTTATTGTGCGTGATAACCGCCACCTGGGAAAGGGAAGATATCTCCTTGAGTATTTTGTTGAACCGCACTGTGTTGGTCTCATCCAGCGCCGCGTCTATCTCATCGAGGAAAACAAACGGTACGGGTTTCACCAGACATGCGGAGATTATGACCGATATGGCCGAGAGAGCTTTTTCTCCTCCGGAAAGCAGATTTATGGGAAGGAATTTTTTTCCTCCGGGTCTGATCATAACCTGTACCCCGGTTTCAAGCAGGTCGTCGGGGTCGGAAAGTTCAAGTCTTGCCTCTCCGTTTTCAAAAAGCTTTGAAAAAGTCTCCCTGAATCTGCCGTCCACAGCATCGAAAGCCTCTCTGAACCTTGCAGTCGACTCCGTATCCAGTTTCTTTATCGCAAGTTCAAGCGATTCGAGCGATTGCAGAAGGTCCTTCGTCTGGTTTTCAAGAAAACCGTTTCTCTCCTCGAGCTGCCTGTATTCCTCGGGCGCGAGCAGATTCACCGGACCGAAATTCTCAAGATGAGCGCGTACCCGTTTAAGTTCCCTTTCGGCTTCCGGTATCGAGAGTTCCGAAGACACCGAGGGCAGGGAATCCTCGGATTTCTCCCCGAATACATCCCTGTACCGCTCGCTCAGGTATCCGAGCTCGTCCTGGGCTCTTTCATAACGCGAACGCGCGGAAGAAAGGTCTTCTTTGAGTAAGAGCGCTTCTCCTGATGCTCTCTGGAATTCCTCTTCGGTTCTGCGGACCTGTTCTCTGAAAAGAGAAGCGTCCCGTTCGAGTTTTTCCAGAAGTTCCTGCTTTGTCCGGAGGTCCCGTGCAGTTCCGGCAATCACGTTCTGCGCCTCGACAAGAGACCCCCGCAGTCTTCGGCATTCATCCTTTTTAAGTTCTATATCCTTTTTCCGCAGAGAAAATTTTTCGCTTATGACCGCCTTTGCTTTTTCCGTCTCCTGCATCTCGTACTCGAGGGCTTTTTCCCGTTCGGCGATAGACGCGCTCTTTATGCGCAGGTCCGTTATTTTTTCCTGCAGAGAAGAAACATTTTCGCCGGACTCAAGCACGCTGCGCTCGATCTTCTCGTACTGCGAATCGAGCGTGCTTCTGCTCCGGTCGAGTTGTGCGGACAGAGAATGCATCTCTTCCATCGTCCGGTTTTTATTATTCAGTTTTTTCTCCACAGCTGCGTACTCTGACTCAAGAGATTCTATCCTCCGACCAAGGTCTTCTATTCCGGTTTCGGCATTCGAGCGGTCCTTCACGTTTTCAATGGAACTTATCTCGAGACGGCGAAGGAGTTCCGAAAGATCATCCCTGCTGATCTGGAGAGATTCCATTTCCGCGGAAAGTTTTTCATACTCCCCTCGGGAATTTTTGATGTTGCGGGAAAGTTCCTCCGCTTCCGTTTCAAGTTCTTCAATCCTTCTTTTTCTCTCGAACACCCCCTCTACGGAATTTCCGCCGGTTATAGCTCCCCGCGAATCAATGTAGTCTCCTTCCAGGGTCGCAAAGCACGCGCCGTTTCCGTTTTGTTTTTTGAGTTTTACGGCCTCCTTGAGGTCAGAAGCGACATAGACTTCCTGAAGCATGGAGTGAACAAGGTCCTTTCCTATGATCTTGACATCCAGAAGACTGTTGAGAGACCGGGAAGGGCCGTCAGTTTCCGCAACCGGACCGCCGGGTGCGGAAAGTTTTCCCCCGACCGGTATAAAGGTTCCTCTTCCCGCTGAAAATTCTCTGAGAAGTTCAACCGCCGCCACCGCCTCGTTGCTTCCCTCAACCACTATCCAGTTGAGTTTTTCACCGAACGCGGCCTCAACCGCCCGCTCGTAGTTCCTGGGGACGGCAACAAAATCGGAAACCACTCCGAGCACGCCGCTCTGTTTTTTCTCGAGAACGAATTTCCTTGTGGCTTCAGGAAGCCATTCGTAATTGTCCTGTATTCTGCCGAGCGCTTCCCTGGTGGAAACGCAGTCTTTTTTCCTGCTCTCAAAACCGCGAAGTTCTCCGAGCTTCTTTTCACGCTCAACTCTCAGATCATAAAGACGAGACTCGGTTTCCTCTTTTTCCCTGCTTGCCCGCGTGAACCGGTCTTTTATTTCTCCCTCGCGGCGGAGAAGCGTCCCGAGTTCCGTTTCCCGCTCTCTTTTCTGAGTTGCAAGCGCTTCGGTCTGGCTTCCAAGAGACGCTTTTTTTTCTGAAAGGTCCTCAACCTCACCGGAAAAAGCACCTATCGTACTGCCTACAGAACTTCTTCGGGTCATCACTTCCGAGATCTGCTCCGCTATACTGTCGAGTTCCGCCCTGCTCCGTTCCCATCTCTGTTTGAGGGCAGAAAGAGTTTCTTCCTCCCGAAGAATCTCCTCGGAGGCCGTAAGGCGGGCGTTCTCGACGTCCCCTGAACGCATCCTGATGCTGTGTCGACGGTTCTCCGTTTCCTCAATCTCGCGTTCAAGACTTTCCACCTGACCCTCTATATCCTTTATATATTTTTCCGTCCCCGCTATCTCCCGCTCAAGAGACGCCGCGCTGAATTCGTTTTCCCTTTTCTGCGACCGAAGCTCGTAAACTTCGCTTTGCAGAGCAGAAACCCCCTGGGAAGAATCGGTGTTTTTTTTCTGAGCCGTTTCCAGAAGAGATTTCTTTTCTTCCCTTCTCTCGTCAGCCTCCGCCAGGCGATGTTCCATCTGCTGTTTTTTCTCAAGGAGTTTTTCCACCTTCTGATTTGAATCCGCAAGTTTCGCCGACAGTATGTCGAATTCAAGAGAGCGGCTCCGGGCAGAGAGGTCTTCATATTGTTTCGCCCGCTCGGCCTGAAGGGCGAGGTCCTCTATCCGTCCGGATACTTCCCGCTTGAGGTCCAAAACTCTGGACAAATTCTCCCTTGTGGATTCCATTCTGCTGAGAGTCTCTTTTCTTCTGAGCTTGTACTTCTCGATTCCCGCCACTTCCTCTATGAATCTTCTTTTCTCTTCAGGCTTCGCAGTTATAAAAGATTCTATCTGTCCCTGCTCGACAATCGAGTACGCACGCGCGCCCACTCCCGTGTCAAGCAGCATCTCCGTTATGTCTTTAAGCCTGCATTTAACCCCGTTTATGCTGTACTCGCTTTCTCCGGAGCGGTAAAACTTTCTGCGTATCACCACTTCTTCAAAGCCGAGAGCATCGACTCCTTCAAGAATTAAAGACACATCCGCCATTCCTAGGGATTTGAGTTCCGAACTCCCGCTGGAAATGACATCTTCCATACCGCCCGCGCGGAGGCTTCTCGGGTTATGTTCGCCGGTAACCCACCTTATGGCGTCGAGTATGTTGGATTTTCCGCAACCGTTGGGACCGACTATGGCAGTTATGCCTTCGGAAAAGGTTATTTTCGTGTTCCGGTAAAAAGACTTGAAACCGGACATTTCAATAGCTTTGATTTTCATGGGATAACGCAGACCCGCCCGCGCTGACTGTAAAACCACTGCACAGACGGGAAAGTTAAATCCCGCATTGACCACAAAAACCGGGCTGGGATCTCCGGAGATGAAATAACACCGCAGGACAACGAAGCAATGTATTCCCCGCCTGTTCCATGGACTTCCGGTACCCCGTCATTATGCCATAAACCGCACAGAATTTCCACCAGGACATGAAAAAAGCTTGGAAATCAGACACCGGATGGAAAAAGGGCTTTGTTGTGAACGATTTTCGAATTCCGTCTGAGTTCCTCAAGAACAGCGGAAATTAACGCTTGAGTGCGGGAGTCTTCTTCGTTCCTGCGCAATTCATCGATACTCTGCTCGAAATCCTCCATATCGGCAGACTCCGTTTGCGCGAGAGAAACGAGATAGAAAGTCGAATCGGATCTGTAAACCTCGTCCGATGTCGGCGAATCGGAATCAAGTCCGAAAACATCTATCGTAAATTCCGGGGAATCCGGGAAATAAGCGGGGGTTCCTCCCCTTGTGAACAGACCCGTCCGCTCAATCGAGAGACCGAGAGATTTCGCTGCAACCGAAAAACTTTCCGAAGAAACCTTCATCTTTTCAAGACTGTCCGCGGCGGCATCCCGCGCGGCCTGCACCGCTTTTTTTTCCCTGATCGAGGACTCGACCATCCCGCGCGCCTGCTCGAACGGAAGATGTTTGCCGGGAACAACTTCAGTCACTTCGAAAAACCAGGTGGAATCACTGAGAACCAGTTCCGAAAAATTCCCTTGATCCGTATCGAAGGCTCGGGATCTCAAAATCTCGGGAACATCCTCTCCTTCATCTTCAATTCCGAATTCAACAGTTTCTTTCACCTCAAGCGAAGGTCTTTCCGAAAGAAGGTCGGAAAAGGAACGTTTTTTCCTGCTTAAAAACGATTCAAGAAACGATTCATAATCAACAGCCGCTCTTTGCTCCGCCAACTGCTTTTCTATTCCTTCCCTTACCTGTTCAAACGGTTTTATATCGCCGGAGGCGGCGAAAAACTCGTCGGGATAAGTATTGTAATAGATTTCCGCTTGTTCGGACGAAACATTGCTTTCCGCAGTAAAATCCTCTAAAGAAAGTTTTGCGTATCGCACCTTCCTTTTCTCAATACTTCGGAACATGTTCTGAGCTTCCTCGTAATGTTTTTTCGCTTCATCCTCGGATACGGAAACATCTTCAATATAGTTTTCAGAAGAAAAGGAAATGTAATCGAGACTGATTTGTTCACCGTTCAGTCTGTGTACGGCCGAAAGCTCCTGGTCTGTCACCACTACGGAACTTTCAAGAAGAGTAATGAGTTTTCGAGCCAGAATACCGTCCCTGTAAGATTTCTCGAATTCACTTACGGGGATTTCGAGTGACCGAGTAATATAATCCCTGTATCTCTGCGCTCCGATGAAAGCGCCGTCCACTTGAAAACCGGGGTCGTTTCTTATTGCATCGGAAAGCTCTTGGGAGCTCACGCTGATTCCTAGGTCCTCGGCTCTCTGGGCAAGCAGTTTACGGTTTATGATGTTGTCAAGGGCGGTGAAACTGATGAATTCCAGAAGTTCATCGGAAAGTTGTTGACCGGACTCGCGGTAGGGCTGAAGCATGGTATCCCTTGCGTTGTAGAAATAGGCGAGAGAGATTTTTTCCCCGTTAACCTCGGCTGCTGTACCTCCTGTCGGGCTCCTGCCGCCGATACTTATACCTCCCACATAGCCGAATCCTATCACAAAGGTCAAAGCCAGAAGAAGAAGTACGGCTCTGGTAAGAAAGTTGTTTTTGCCTTTTATGAGATCAAACGACAATGGTGTTTCCTTCTGAAAAAACCGTTGAATTCTATACAAACTGAAAACGGGTTTCAAGCCGTTAACCTGAAACAGCTGCTCGGCCGCGGTCTTTCCGACCCGAGCACAATTCGCAAAAATTGCCCGGCATCGCCGTTCGACAGCATCATCACCCGACCCATTGAATCGCAGCGCAGACAAAAAACCTCCAATCTGCTAAGAATTCAGTCGACCGTATCCAGTAACGGATGCATCGTTATATCCGCCCATTTAAGTTGTGTCGGGTCGGAAAGTCTGAAGTCAGATCAGATTCACTCTGAAAGTTCAGCCCGGAAATGAGCATACGGCAAACGAGACGATACATAGTTCACCGAGCACTCCGCACAGTATATGCTGATGAGTTTGTCGGCGAAACAACACTCTGACATTAGAGCAGGTAAGATCCGCTTTCAGTTCCCGCAAAAAAGCCTCTGGTACAAGAGCGGAATTATTATCGGAGAAATTTTAAAGAAACAAACCCGGACGGGGTCCCGAGAGAAATGCGGACATACCAACAACTGCTCGGAATATAAACTTCTCTCAACAACCGTCGTGATAAAGAGCACTGCGCCGGTGATGACAAGTTACGAAAAAACTGATTTGCGCAAAGCGAAGATTGACCTCCGCTTTGCGCAAACGAATCTCAAATTTTAGTGCGTCTTGCTTTCTGTAAATCTTTTTCTAAGTGAGACTATCAGAAGCACTCCGAACACCGACAGAAGCAGGCTGAACACGCCGCCTTTTTCGCTTCCTTCCGCGGCCAGCGCACAACCGTCGTCATCATCCTTACTGCTTGCCGGTGGTGCAGGTGCAGCAGCAGGAACCTTGAGCGTGAACTCCAACATCGCAATGGCTTCCGTTTTGTCGGAAAACTTTCCCTTCCCCTTAAGACTGGTAATGTTTTCTTTAGGGTCGGTTTCGTCATTTGTTGTCGAAAAACCTTCTCCCTCTTCGGTGCCGGCATCGTAGGCGAATAATTCTGCTGTATAAGCTTTCCTCCAAGCACCATCTTCCATCAAATTCAGACCATTAACACCCACAAACCAATCCGGGCTGGGCGCTATCATAGTCAGAAACGTAACCAGCGGATGCATCTTGCTCACTTGGACCTCAAACTCCACCATGCCTTCGGCATCAAACCCGCCCTTTTTATTTTCCTGCTTTTTGATAATAGGCATACCTTTTACGTCGTCGCCGGCTTCCTTGATTTCTCCCGCTAACGCTTCAGTTTTTCCTCCTTCCGCTAACGCCTCCACTCCGGCTGATGCCATCTCACCCGCTTTCCACAGGGTTACATCTTCGTTATGTACGGCACCGATCAAATTGGAGAAATGCGGGTATGGAACACTGCTAAACATCATCGAACTGTCCCCGTTCCAGTTACCCTCGAACTTCACCATGTAAGTGGCGGATTCCGAGGCATCATCCGCGCGGACCGTCTCGGACCGGACACCGAGGATAAATAAAGCAAGGAGCAAAACACCCGTTGCGATAAGAGCGGTTGGAAAACGCCCTTTATTAATCTTAGAATTCATAACTATCCCTCCTTTAAGGTCTATATCCGTTTTGGATTTTCTCACATAATCCGATGGTTGTCAAGTTGATATTCCGTCATCTCAAGATCTCCGGGTGAGGGTGAGGGGACGGACCTGAGTTTTCGGCAAGCATCTGTGACTGTCATCCGCCGGTTCATGTCGAGATGACATGTATTGATGCTCGTGGACCACACCGTTTCCTTAATGCCTCACGACGTATTTTTTCTTCTCCCCGGGCTGCATGCCTGCGTATTGTCGAAACACACCGCAACCGGAAACCCCCGCTTGACGGAACACCGGCTTCAAACGCCCGAACTCGTCAAATGCGCGCACAGTTATATTTCGTCACTGTTCTTCGGGTACTATGTTATGTGACTGAACCTGCACGGACAACGATGAACAGTGACGCTGTTGAAGAATATGTAAAAGTAACCACCGGAGGCAAAGTCTGAAAATGATAACGGCTCTCGGCGGTGGAAGCGGCGCCGCGAAATTCCTGGAGGGTCTCTCCGTATCTGTTCCTGAAAACCTGCTTTCCGTAATAGTCAACACGGCGGACGATATGGATATCTACGGGATGAGAGTGTCTCCCGACATAGACACGATAATCTACAGACTCTCGGGGAAGATAGACAAGAAAAAAGGGTGGGGACTCGGCGGTGATACGTTTAATTTCCTCTCCGCCGCATCCCGGCTGGGTTTCCCCTCGTGGTTCGGAATGGGTGACGGGGACCTCGCCACGCATATGTTCAGGAAAAAACTGAGTGACTCGGGAGCGACTCTCAGCGAATCGACCGAGCGGATAGCCAGAAAATTCTCTCTCGGAGAAATACGCATACTTCCTATGAGCGACGACAAGGTGGAGAGTTGGATAAAAACAGACATGGGGGAGATGCATTTCCAGGAATACTATATAAAACACTCGATGGCGCCGAAGGTGCTCGGTGTGATTATAAAAGGTATAGAAGAAGCTTCACCGGCTCCCCGCGTTCTCGAGTCCATAGAAAAGTCGGAGATCGTGATCATATGTCCGAGCAATCCTATCATAAGCATAGGCCCGATACTCGGAGTTCGAGGAATAAGGAAAACGCTTGTCGAGGCTTCGGGAGTCAAAGTCGCTGTAAGCCCTCTTATCGGCGGAAAAGCTCTCAAGGGCCCGGCCGACAGACTTATGAGAGGCTTGGGAATGGATGCCACCTCGACCCAGGTCGCGCTCCTTTACGCGGATTTTCTGGATGTGATGATAATCGACCGTTCGGACGCGGAAGAAGCGGAAAACATAGAATCGCTCGGAATAAAGGTCATTGTAACCGACATTCTGATCCCCGATGCCGAAAACGCTGTCAGACTCGCACGGGAAGTACTGGAACTCAGAGTTTCACACACTCTCCCGTAGAGCATGCGGAGACACGGTGAGATTCATTGCTCTATAGGCTTTTGAGGCCGCTCGTACGGTATCAGGCTGTAAAAGTAGAACTGCGGAAGTTCTGTCAACTTCTCATCACCGCAACTTGCATAAAGTTTTATCGTCCGGTTGACCACCACGGTGTTCACGCTGTAGACAGTGTCTTTCCCTTCTACTCCGAATTCCACGGCAGTCAATTGATCGCGGTCCTTTTCAAACTCCCACCTGATGTCGTAAATACCCAGAATCCCCGTCTGCTCCCTGAGAAAATAGTCCGACACCTGTGATGTCTGGGAAAAACACGACCTTCCTCTGTAGCAGTCAAGAAATATCTCTTCTTTTAGATGACTTTCCATCACCTGTCGCGCGGTTGACCCGCTTACTCTCCCGTAATATATCCCTTCGGGAAGCATCACCATGTTGGCGGCGAAACGATGAGCACCCACATGGGAACTTCTCCAGACACGAAAATCCTGTTGATCAGCTATTTCCCGCAGCACGGCAGACCCGTGCTCCGCGCAACATCTGTCACGGTCCCCGTGCGTGCAGACGAGCGCAAGTCTTTCATCGCAGGAATATTTTTCTATCTCTCCCGTCCGCAAAAGTTCCGTCAGGTCTATTGACAGAAGGTCTCTCGGGTTCGCAAGTTCAAATCTGTAAAGTTTCGGGGAAAATTCGCTTGAATGCGCGTAGTAAAAGACAATATCGTTTTTACTCGGACGGGGTTTCCCTATAAACTGAATCCTTGATTCCTCAAAAGACGATATCATACCTCTCAGATGGTCCTTTACCTCCTGAGGTAAACTGCTTTCCGCAAAAGCGTCTTTTCTCCACACGCCTCTGTATTCGAGCAGAAACCAGTTTTTTGTCCGAGGCGCGGTTCCGTACAGATGCTCCCCTTTGTTCAAAGACATCTTCGAACAACTGGTATTTTGTTTATCCGTCATTCATTCCTCCGGAGATACCTTGCCTCTGATTCTCGAAGTGAAGCAAGAAACTCCGGTTTCGGAACAAGGCAGAAAAAATTCCCCCAGCTTTTCATCACTCCCGCGTGACGGGATGCATCTTTTCCCTCTCCCCAGAAAAGGTCGATGCGGCGAGCCCCCTTTATCGCTCCACCGCTGTCATGATTTACGACAAGACGGGAAACCGGCTCCCAATTCGAAGGTTCAACCGCCGACGGAGTATCAAAAACCGGTTGTTCAAACTGTAAAAACCCGAGAGAGCCTCTCGGAAAGAAAAACCGGTCCGCGGCGACAGTCCTGCCGTCGACAACATCCGTTCCGAAAGAAGTCTGCGGTTTTCCGGGAAGTTCACGAAAAAACACGTAACTCGGATTTCTGTAAAGAATATCCATCCTCTCCGCGTAGGAAACAGATTTCAGGTATTTCTCTATAGCCCAAAGACTCATTTTTTCCTTCGGTATCCATCGGAAAAGAAATTTTCCTATGGCCACATAATCATGTCCGTTGCTCGCGGCGTAGCCTACCATGGTCTGCTCTCCGTCAGCGAACTTTATCTTACCCGAACCCTGTATCTGCAGAAAAAAGGCGTCAACGGGGTCTACCCAGGCGATCTCCAGGTTTTTCCCTTTGAGTTTTCCTGTAGAATCAATTTCGCGGCGGGAATAATAAGGTATAAGTCTCGGCGTTGTTCCATATCGCCCCGGTACGACTCTCCCGTAAAAAGACCGTATTTTTCGGAGAGTTTCCTGATCATCCTCGAGAAACGAAAATCTGTCGAACCGGTCCACAAAGGTTTTCATGTTCACTCGTACAAGATCATCGGGCGTCCTGTACAGGGGTTGCGTGTGGTAAGTGGTCCAAGTTCTTGAAGCGGAAAGCTCGGGTGAGAAGTAAGATGTTATGAAAATCCGGCCGAAACTCTCTCCCGGAAAACCGTAAAAATCAAAATTTTCATTCAGTTCTCTTGTAAACTCATCCTTGTCCATCCCGTCTTTCAGTTTCTGCAGAAGATAATTAAGGGCATGAGCATAATCCCCTGCAGAAATTCTTCGTTTCCCGAACACAAGATCCGAAGCACTTTTACGGGAAAGTTTCTCTATGCCTGAATCAAGAGACTCTACAAGTCCTTTCGGGAAAATGTCGTCGCCTACTTCCAATGTAGACCGAAGAGGACGCATCGCTTCGGGGGAAAGAGCCGGCGCGGAGATTTCAGCAGTCCGCTGGCAGGAAACGCAGAGAAAAAGTAGTACAAAGGCTGTAACTGTACTGGAGATTAAGCGTCTCACTAAAAAGTCTCCCAGGGTAAGGCTTTTCCTTGCAGCCGCAAATTTCGGAAAACGTGCTGAAATTATACAGGAAAGTCTTTAAGGTTGCATTCAGAGGCAAAAGAGACTGTGAAGATATTCTGAGGTTCTGCATTGTTCAGCGTAGACCTCGGAATCGAGATGTTTTTACGGAATCCGGTTTGTCCACAATTTCCCCGTAACTGTTCGGTCAAGGTGCAGGCGTACGAGTGTTTTCAGCCAGATTTACTTTTCGGGTTCCCCCGAATTTACTGTACCGGTCGCAGCAGCATCCGTCTCTTCGAGTGTTTTCGATGTGTCCATCCCGAAGTCCGTGCAGGTCGGAATCTCGACAAACATTTCTATCAGCACAAACGAATTCATCCTCGGATTCAGTCTGCAAACTCATATTTCGTCTGGCTGATGATATTCCCGGCTTTGGTGTCGTCCGCCGTGCTGCCTATCTGAACAACTTCAGTTCCTCCCACGGAAATCTTGCCGGCAGTGTTGGTCGGCGCTCCGACATCCGCCGCGAAACCTTTGAACTGAATCTTGTCGTCCGCCAATGTGAAGTCCGTAATAACATCCACACCGACCGTATCTCCGTCTTCTTTGACTATAATGAAGGTGTCGTTCCCCGCTCCGCCGGTAAGATTATCGGCTCCTTTATTGCCTATAAGAGTGTCGTTCCCTCCCGCACCGTTAAGAGTATCGGCTCCCGAGCCGCCTGTGAGAATATTCGCCTTACCGTCTCCTGTAAAAGTAACAGCTGAAGTACGAGGACCGTAGTCATATGAAACAGCGGAAAGGTTCTCGAAGTTCCTCATGTCACCGGCGAGGGTAGTTCCTAGGATAAACGTGTCTTTTGCGTTAGTGCCTCCGGGTGTATAAGGACTGCTCCAACTCGGCAGCTGATAGGTGCCTCCATATACTATCAGAGTATCGTTGCCATCCCCTCCATCTGCCTTACCTGCCGCACCGGGACCGGGACCGGGTTCAAGCGTATCGTCTCCGCCTCCACCGATTAAAGTGTCGGTACCGTTCCAACCAATCAGGAAATTGTCTTCATTATCTCCGGTAATCCTGTCATTGCCTCTACCTCCTGTAACATCCTCAATACTCACGAGTTTCTTATTACCGTATGTAGCATGCGTAAAGGTGCCGCTGGAAAGGTCTATCGTCGAATTTTCTGTCAGGAAATTCGAGTTCGGGACACTTATGTTTCCGGGATCAGAAGGAATAGCCCAATTTATACGATCAAGACCGGGGCCGCCGTCAAACGTATCGTCTCCCGGTTGGCCGAGATAAAACGCATCGTCATCTTCTCCTCCGTAGAATTCATCATTCCCCTCTCCGGCGCCTTGGAAGTAGTCTTGTCCTTCTCCGCCGTAGGCAGTGTCGTCACCTTCTCCGCCTATGAGAAAATCCTCTCCCTCTTCTCCGTAGAGTGTATCATCGCCTTTTTCACCATAGAGCAGATCGTTCCCTCCCGCACCGTAAACAGTATCGTCACCTTCTCCGGCTTTTATATCATCTGAGATAGAATTTCCGCAGATAATATCGTCATCATTGGTTCCTACAGGGCTCACCGCAAAATTTTTCGGTACCGTTATACCGTTACTCACGTCACATCTGGGATCAATTGTCGGTGTCAGGTCCTCGCCCGCGTTACCTTTCGCCCCATCTTTACCCGCCCTACCTGCCGGACCCGGGTCTCCTTTATCCCCCTTATCCCCCTTATCTCCTTTCGGACCCGCCGGACCCATATCTCCTTCACAGGCAGCGAAGAAAACCACTCCTCCGAACAGAAACAACATGACTAAGAAATTACGTAATTTCACAATAAAACCTCCTTCTCTAAATTTTATCCTTAACATTTCTGATTCTACCCCCCCCCATATGAAGTCAAGTATTTTTTGAAGACGAGGTACTCGCTGCGAGCCCGAACCCCGGTCCGACCCAAGCCTGTCATATTCTGAACAGACCGGAAACACATCTGCTTACGGTCTCGGAACCTTTGATGACATCCATCCTCCGCAGATCCGCACCGTATCAGCGGTACACACGAAGGCAGTTTATGGAACGAATTTGTGGTCCGCTATCACTATCTCGGCTATAAAACCTCAGCAGGAGCACGGATGCGCTACGCAGTCCGCGACAGCCGCATCTCACTGCCTGCTGGTGTTAGGTTCTCGACTTGCCGCACGGAGACCCGCGTCGCGCGACACCTTCATCGGATGGACGGCCGAACAGTGCGACGGAACCTTCGGATTGTCATCGACAACCCGAGATTTCCGATCCTTCCTACGGGTCCGGATTCCCGACCTCGGGCCGCACATCTTCGTCGTCCGTCGACGCTTACCTGGAGGGTGGAGGTACGTATGGAAGTGTTTTTTATTAATTCAAGACCGTTTTCTGCTACAAAAAAGTCCTTGACAAGAATTCCTACTGCTTAGGTTCCCGGCAGGTATGTCTTATGGAGCTTATGGCTGACTTATGACCTTTTGGTTGCCCTGCTTGATAGGTTCGTTAATACGTGGTATAAACCGTCTTGCCGTAAACCGAAGCAGGTTTTTTGCGTGCGTAAAAACGGCTATAATCGTAAATATATGTGGTGACATATTACCAGCCTTCTACTCCTTCCGCCCGGCTGTCCGGTTCTTCTGGTTCCGGTGCGGCAACGGCATTCAACGGCAACAGCAAAACGGCTTCAAAAAAGCAAGATTATGCTTAATCGCAGTCACAACCGCCGAAAAGCAGAAATAGTAAAATTAACCAGAGCATAAAAAGATTATACCAAAAAACCACGCCATTTAATACAACCGGAAAATGAAAACTCTGCTCCGAGGAGAGGAGAAGAAAAATGCCCGACGGGCGGGTTATATGAAGACAAACCGAAGCAGGCAGCATAGAGAAAAGCCTGAACCGAAGGTAGAATAAATGCACAGGCGAAGAAATAAATGGAAAAAAATTTTCTGGGAATAGATGCAGGAGGAACAAATCTCAGAGGAAAATTGATATCTGAAAGCGGAAAAGTTGTGGCGGAAGCGGCAACTCGTTCCGAGGCTCGTCTGGGAATTTCCACCCTTATGGATAATCTTGCGGCCCTTGTCGGAGAATTCGAGCAGCAACATCGGATATCGGCGGTCTGCATAGGAGTACCGGGGACCGTAGACAAAAGAACCGGTCTGCTTGTTCAATCTCCCAATATCGCTTATGCGGGAAATTTCCCTTTCACCGAAGAGTTCCTGAACAGAACGGAAAAGTTTGTACCTGTCTCCATAGAAAACGACGCTGCATGCGCGGCATTGGGAGAATACCGCAGCGGGGCTGCGGAGAACCGTTCCTCCATGATCATGATAACTCTGGGAACGGGACTCGGAGGTGCGATAATCCTCGAAGGAAAACTTTGGACCGGTGAGGACGGGTTCGCAGGGGAGATAGGTCATATGGCTGTCGACCCGTCAGGTGAACCTTGCGCATGCGGAAGCACGGGTTGCCTTGAAACTCTTGTTTCACAACGGGCGATAATAAGAGCAGTACGCGCGCAACCGGAACTTGTTCGCAGAATGGAAGGGATAGAAAAGGTCGAGATACCCAAACACCTGGCGCAGCTTGCAAACTGCGGAGATAAATACGCAGTCGACATATGGAGAAATCTGGGAAAAAACCTCGGGGTGGGGATATCAATCCTCGTAAACATCCTCAACATAAAAACTGTAGTGGTGGGCGGAGGGCTTTCTGCCGCATGGAATCTTTTTGTTCATGGTATGAAAGAAGAAACCTCAACCAGAATTCTTCAAGGCCCGATAAACGGACTCGGGATCAAAAAATCAGCGCTGGGCAGTGACGCCGGAGTCATCGGGGCCGCTCATCTGGCGAAGGACTGTTTCTACGGAAAACTTTAGGCGCGCTCACCCGGCAGGACGGAACAAAGCAGTTCATGCAGAGAACCGTCGAGAATTATGCGGATCCAGGGCGCTGCGGAGTCGTGAGCCCTGAACCTCTCATCTATCCTTAACCCTCCTACCCAGATTATTCCGTCGCGCGTCTCGAAAACAGGCACTTTTTTCCTTATAAATCTGGGGACCTTCTCGTCAATGAGAAAATTTTTGAGTTTTTTCCTTCCTCTCATTCCGAGAGGAACGAAACTGTCTCCTTCGGAAAAACTCCTTACGCTCAAGGGAAACTGAATTTTTCCGGGAGAAAAATATCCGACATCCCGCCGACCCCAGAGCGAGCGGTCGGATGTAAGTTCAACCGACACCTCGAGGTCATCCTTGATTTTCATGGAACCGTGCCCGTTTATTTCGGCGAGAAACGGTGAAAAGAACCGTCGCCGGGCAAAGAAGAAAAAACCGTGGGCGGAATGAAAAACGATTCCTCCGGGAAGATCTATCTCGCCCGAGGCCCGTGCGGACCTTATAAGTTCGTCGATTGAGAAAAGATGTACTGCGGAAATAGAATTGAGGTCGCCCTTTAAGGCAAGAATTGATTTCCTCATAACGGAAAACCTGATTGCGGGCGGTTCGGGAAGAAGGTCCTCGATGCTTCCCAGAATACCTCCGGCGACAGACTTCACTACGGTTCTCATTCTTTTTTCCGCTTCTCGGGAAATAAAATCCGCTTCTGCGGCGCTGACGGCCGCAGTGCGGGAAAGCACTCTCTGAACAGCGGGATTATAGGTTTCAAGCACGGGCAGAAGTTCATTCCTTATTCTGTTTCTCAAAAACTGATTCAACTCGTTGCTCGAATCTTCTCTCCAGACAACGCCTTTTGATTCAAGCCACCGTCTGGCTTCATCCTTGGTCACGTTTATAAGAGGACGTATCAGGCTTCCGTCTGAAGGACTTATTCCCGAGAGCCCCCGCGCTCCGCTTCCGCGCAGAAATCTCATCAGCACGGTCTCCGCCTGGTCGTTCAGCGTGTGGGCCGTGGCGATTCTCCTGGCCGAGGTTCCTTCCATCACTTCACTGAAGACTTCGTAGCGAAGTTTTCTCCCCGCATCTTCGAGGGAAAGGCGGTTGCGGTTTCTGAAATCTTCCGTATCAACCCGCCGGCATTCAAACATAAAGCCGAGACGGAAGGCCATATCCCTGACGAATCGTTCATCCTGATCCGATTCCCTTCCCCTGAGTCCGTGGTTTACGTGGCACACTACTATGTCGATTCCCGGATAGAATCGTCTCAGTTCACCGAGAACGAAGATTAAGGCCACGGAATCTGATCCTCCTGAAACTCCTGCGACGACTTTTTCTCCGGGACACAGCATCCCGAAAGAATCAACCGTCTCTCTTACCTTGCCGAGAAACATCAGAATCGTTCTGTTTTTGGGATATACCCGCGGAAATTATGAGCCGGAACGCATCCTCCGTGGATATATCAAGCTCCTGGACTTCGCTTTCCTCGACCATGATGTAGATTCCGCTGGTAGGATTCGGTGTCGTGGGTACAAAGAGGTTGACGAGACGACGGTCCGTGTTGTTATGGTTTGTTTTGGGTTCGGTAACTCCGGTCACAAATGCGATGGCATGTGTTCCTTTTCTCGGATACTCGACCAGCACCACTCTTCTCAACCGCATCCTGGAACCGTTGAAGAACATCTGAACAACCTGCTTGATACTTACATAGAATGTTCTCGCAAGAGGGATTTTAGAGATAACGTTCTCGCTGAACTGAAGCATTCTCCTGCCGATGAAATTCCTGGTTATAGCTCCCAGAAAAACGATCAGAATCAGGGAAGCCGCAAACCCTACGACAAAAGAGATGGCCTCGAAAACGTATGGGGGAAGGTCGACGAAGTAGTGCAGAATTCCTGCGGGTCCGGCGCTGAAGAAGTAGAGCATCCACTTGATCAGCTTATAAAGAATAAAAATCGTCACCCCGAAGGGCGCGATGATCAAAATGCCGGCTATAAAACTCTGTTTCAGGAATGAAGCCTGGGGTCTGGAGTCCGGCATTTCAGTCTTTTCGGTCTTTGTTGATCTTTGCTCTCAGAAACTTGCTGGGTCTGAAAACAACGGTCAACCGGGAAAAGAGTTGGACGGGTTCTCCCGTGGTGGGATTTCTGGCGAGGCGGGGCATTCTTCTCTGTACCTTGAAACTTCCGAATTTAGGCAATTTCACGTCTTCTCCGGCCGCAAGAGTTTCCTTCATTTGATCAAAAAAGAATTCAACCATCCTGTCCGATTCCTTAATTGAAAAACCCACTTTTGAATTAATGGCCTTGGCAATATCTTTCTTCGTCATAAAAACCCCCCTTAAGAGCGCAATTCGGCTCCTATGTCCTTCTCAAGTTCTCCGAGAATATGCTGCTGCACTCTGTTGGCATCCTCGTCGGTAAGCGTTTTTTCCCTGTCTCTGAGAACCAGGGAAATAGCAACGCTTTTTTTCCCCTCACCAAGAGAGTCTGCCTGGTAAACATCAAACACCCGACAGTCTTCTACTATACCGGAATTGTCGGATTTTATCAGTGAAAGAATTTCCCGCACCGTCACGTCGGAATCGACAACAATCGCTATGTCCCGTTTAAGATACGGGTATTTGGGAAGCGGAACAAATGTTCTTTGAAATTTAGAGTAAATTGAGGAAAGAAGCGACAGGTCAAGCTCAAGCACATAAACTCTTTCGTTTATCTCAAGTTTTTCCAGAAGATACGGATGAAGTTCTCCGACAAAACCCAGAGCGGCCCCGTCAATAGTGACGGAGGAAGATTTTCCCGGCCATAAAAAACTCTTGTCGGGAGAAACGGGTTCAAAATCCACCATGGATTCCACGGAGAGAACTTCCGCACTTCTCTCAAAAACGCTTTTTATATCAAAAAAATCGAACTTCTCCCCTCCCCAAACCCTAGGCTCTCTCTTGCCCGTGGCCACGGCGGCGAATTTCTTTATCTCGTTAGGCAGCTGGTCCGCGTCCTTGGGATAAAAAACCCTGGCGGATTCGAAAAGCCTTACGTCCTGGTTCTGCCTTGAAAGATTAAGTCCGATGTTTTTTACCAGACCGGGTAAAAGACTTTTTCTCATTTCCGAGAGTTCCTGTGATATCGGGTTCATAACGCGCATCGATTCTTCAAAACCGAAGGCTCTCAGAAGTTCCGGGGACTCGAAACTGTAGTTTACAGACTCAAGAAAACCGTAGGAAACAAAAACATCTCTGAGCCTTTTCTCCATATTGGTTATAACGCTGGGCTTATTGGTCACCATCGGCACCTCCGGAGAAACGGAAGGTATGTTGTCATAACCCCAGAGCCGAGCTACTTCTTCTATAACGTCCACTTCACGCTCCACATCCATCCTGAAAGTCGGAATCTTGAATTCAAGCGTTTCCTCCGAAAAACTCACGAGGCTGAATTCAAGACTCAAAAGAAGGTCCACTATTTCTCGAGCGTCTATTGATACGCCTATGAGGTTTCGGACCCTATCCACGGAAAGCGATATCCGCTTGCGGATTACCGGTTCGGGATATACGTCTATCGCGCCGGCGGCGACGGACCCGCCGGCAATGCGGTTCATAAGGTCCGCTGCGCGGTCAAGGGAAAACAGAACATTGTTTATATCCACGCCTTTTTCAAACCTGCCGGAAGATTCGCTTTTAAGACCGGTCCTTTTGGATGTCTTTCTTATCCCCATGGGAGAAAAGCATGCGGACTCAATAAGAATGTTCACGGTTTCATCGCTTACGGCCGTTTTCTCTCCGCCCATTATCCCCGCAAGCGCCACGGGCGCGTCGCCGCTGCAGATAAGAAGGTCCTCCGCGCACAGTTCTCCGGTGGCCCCGTCAAGCGTTTCCATCTCTTCTCCGTCTCGGGCTTTTCTTATCGAAATCGAGCCGTTGTCGAGTTTGTCGTAATCGAAGGCGTGCAGAGGTTGTCCCTGTTCAAGCATAACGAAATTGGTGATATCCACAACATTGTTGATGGAACGGACCCCGGAGTCTTCAAGTCTCCGACGAAGCCAGGCGGGAGAAGGCCCGATGCGCACTCCCTCTACAAGCCTGCAGCAGTACCTGGGGCATGCCGCCGTATCAAGAACATTCACCTCGGCCTTGCTGAAGATATTATTTCCGCTCTCCTGCAGCGAAAAAATCGGCTTCTCAAGCCGCTGACCCAATATGCCGGCAACTTCCCTTGCAATTCCGAAAACACTAAGACAATCAGGCCGATTGGGAGTGACGCCGATTTCAAAAATAATGCCGTCGTAACCCAGTTCCTCGGCCATACTCCTTCCAAGTTCGGCGTTCTGGGGAAGAATCAGAATTCCATCCTCATCGCCGGGAAGACCCATTTCAGAAGCCGCGCAGAGCATGCCTTCCGAACTCTCTCCCCGTATCTTGGTATACTTTATTTCAATGCCTTGAGGAAAAACGGTGCTTGGAGGAAGTCGAGTTCCCGCGCGCGCAAACGGCACCCTGTCTCCTTCATTTATGTTGGACGCCCCGCAGACAACTCTGTAGTTCCGACCCCCGTCTGTAACTCCGCAGACGGAGAGTCTGTCGGCGTCGGGATGTCCGGCAATGGAGTTTATCCGCACCACGCGCACATCCGCAAGATCTTTTGCTCTGTCTTCAAAGACTTCAAGTTCCAATCCGACCATAGTGAGCATTTCTCCCAACTCTTCAGGAGAAGCGTCGATTTTGGTATAGTCGGAAAGCCAG
Source organism: Thermodesulfobacteriota bacterium (assembly GCA_965204665.1). Classification (GTDB taxonomy): domain Bacteria; phylum Desulfobacterota_D; class UBA1144; order Nemesobacterales; family Nemesobacteraceae; genus Nemesobacter. The sequence goes on from OZ242002.1 coordinate 841,546, forward strand.
CCGAGAGAAAAAATCATGATGTCACCAAGAGTTTAGACTACACGGTATTGAAAATGGGTCAACGGTTAACCCGTTGAAAATAAAAGATTATTGAATCAGTGGAAGAAAAATCGGAAATCACCGCCGCGAACGCAGTAAAATCAGAGCGCATTAAAAAGAAATTAAATGAGTCTTAATCGGTTGATAATAAACATTTTTTGATGTTGATAGATTGTTAATAAAAATTTCAGATTGTTCGAATTTACATCTAACTGCTTGAAATTACTCAACTAATGTTCAAACAGGCTTTTTTCTTTCCGAAAACTGTTGATGCGCTTTGTGAAATGTTTCACGTGAAACATACCCCGTTTTCATTTCCCTATGCAGAATCTACTGAAAATTCTGCCCAGAACATCCTCGGTGGTAACCTCTCCGGTAATTTCTCCGAGAGAGTCCACAGCGCTCTTCATCTCCACGGAGAGAATCTCCGGATACTGGTCGCGGTGCAGGACATCCAGAAAATCCCTCAGATGATCGACAGTTTTCTGAATGGAGTTTTTATGCCGCAGGTTAGTAATCACCATCTCGCCCGCGTCTACCGCTGTTTGCGGCGCTGCAAGATTTTCGAATATGGATTGTCTGAGATCATCCATTCCCTCCATCGTTACAGCGGAAGTCCTAACCGAGTTTTTCCCGTCAAAAAGAATTTTCGGTGCAGTCTCTTCCAGTCTGTTTTCAAGGTCGGCCTTGTTGAGAACGATCAAATGCTTTTTCTCTGTGACGGTATCGAGAATTTTCTGATCCTGACGGTCGAATTCCGCGCTCCGGTCGAGAACAACAAGAACAAACTCCGCCTCGGCGGCTTTTTTCATGGAGAGCTGTACCCCGAGTTTTTCCACTTGATCACCCGAGTCTCTTATTCCTGCCGTATCGGTTACTACAACCGGAATACCGCATATGTTTATTTTTTCCTCAATAAAATCTCTGGTGGTTCCAGCCTCGGGACTTACTATGGCCCTCCGCGTCCGGAGCAGGCAGTTGAGAAGGCTTGATTTACCGACATTGGGTTTGCCGAGTATAACCATTGAGACTCCTTCTCTGAACATCCTGCCGGTGTCGTAACTTTTCAACAATGCCAGAAGGTCTTTCTCGACAGATTCAGCAACGGTTCTCAGTCTGTCCCTGGCAACGGAGTCAACATCCTCTTCAGGAAAATCAAGATTCGCCTCTATTTCCGCCAGAACATCAAGCAACCGGTCCTTGAGTCCGTTTATCCTGTCGGACAGAGCACCCTGAAGTTGAGCTTCCGCATATTTCAAACTTTGTTCTGTTTGAGCGCTTATTATGTCGGAAACCGCTTCCGCCTGCGCAAGGTCCATCTTCCCATTCAGATAAGCCCTTTCGGTAAATTCTCCGGGGGCTGCCAACCTGGCTCCCAGACCGGTCAGAAGTTCTAATATCTTTCGAGGAACTAAATATCCTCCATGACAGTGGATTTCTGCCAAATTCTCCCCCGTATAAGTGGCGGGAGCACTCATAACCACACAGAGAACCTCGTCAACTGTTTCTCCCGTATCCGGCTCCACTATCCTTCCAAAAGAAAGTCTTCTCTCGGAAAAACCGTTCCTGCTCGCGGGAATAAAGATTCTCTGAAGAAAAGAGTGGGCATCATTTCCGCTTATCCGAATTACGGCCACCCCTCCCTCTCCCGGAGGAGTTGAAATGGCCGCGATAGTGTTTTCGTTTCGAGACGACATGCAGAAAATCTACCACATAAATTATAATATATGGTCGCACATAGAAACGGGCGGAGGAAAAATCACCCGTTTCTATCAGAAAATGTTTCACGTGAAACATAACGTCTGCTTCCTGACAGCAGATTGAAATTAAATGTTCGACAGTTTGACCGGTTCGGGCAGGAAAGACTGCAAGGCTAAAACATGATGCCCGTTAAACTCCGTCCTGGCGGAAAAAAGTTGACGATAAACGGGAATACTCGGAATACGGAGAGACCGAAAAGACTTCCGGATTGTTTCACGTGAAACATCCGGAGGTCCAAAAAAGACGGTTCCTAGGAGTTTTTAAGCGTATCCATAGCTATACTCGTGTGAGCATAGCAAGAACCCGCCGTCATTACCATAGCGACATTTATGGCTTCCGCAATCTGGTCCGCAGTTACACCGTCTGTGCGCGCATCCTTGACGCAACCTCTGATACAATACGGACATTTTGTCGCATGCGCGCAGGCCAGTGCTATTATACCTCTTTTCATCTTCTTACTCAGAGCTCCGTCAGCAAACACTTTTTTGTGAAGTTCCATGAAGGATTCGGTAATCGGGCCGCTGTGTTTCCTGAAACTTCCGATTTCCTTGGCTATATCCTTTTTGAAAAAATGTCCCTCAGTAAGCGGAATCCCTTCTTCCATCGTGTCCCAAGCCTCAAAAGCCAGACTGGAATACGCATAGGGAGCACCCATGGCAAGCCTCATCCCCACATATATCGCTTCGACTATCTCCTGATCTGACGCCCCCTGACTCCTGCAAGCGCGGACCCTTGACCTTATGCAGTAGGGACATGCGGTAATGTGAGCCACCGCTACGGCTATAAGCTGCTTTTCCTTCGTGCTGAGGGCTCCTTCGGCAAAAACTGAATCATGATAATCCATCCAAGCACCATACAGGTCCGGATTGAGTTCCTTAAGGTAAGCTATATCCGGTCCTATGTTGGACTTCATTATGGTATCAGACATTGTAAAATCTCCTTTTGTTTCAATATCTGTCGAAGATAGTAACTTTTCCCTTAATGTAAATCAAGGGGAAGGAAAAAGCCGGTGATTACAGGGTAATACGAAAAGGTCCGTCCGTGTAAAAATCTTCAATTTCTTCGGAAGAAAAACCCTTGGACTGGAGCAGCACCTTGAATTTGGACCCCATAAATTCGGGCATGAACAGGGTCTTGGCCGCAAGACGGTCGCCCTGGTTCTCTGGACCGTCGTATCTGCCCAATATATCAAGAATTCCCCAGTCAACCAGAAACTGGCCTTGAGTCGTGTATTTCACGGTGGAAAGACCTGCGGCGTCGCCGACCCGCATAAGTTCCGAAAAATTAACATCCGCAGTTATGTCCTTCTCGCCTATTGCGGAGTAAAAATCAGAACTCACCTCATGGCGGTAAAAACACCTGCTGGTACCTGTGGGTTTTTCGGGAACATAAAGTTCCGGTGCTAAGCCGCCGTAGTCGACGCTGAGGATAAATCCTCTGCGTAACGCCTCCGTGGTTCTCTTGAGCCACTTGCCGGCAGAAAGACACGCTTCAGCCTCTCTTCCTTTTTCGGAGAAGTCCAAATAACGACTGCAGAAATTCTGTAAATCCGGAGATTGCGGGTCACGGAGGACCTCTTCTATCCTGCCGTCGTCGTCAAGTGAAAGAAAAATTTCCTTTATCTCCACACCGTCCGACCTGAGTCTATGAAAAGGAAGAGAATCCAGAAACTCGTTCGCTAAAATCACTCCGGAAAAACCCTCTTCAGATAAATCTCGAACATCTCTTACCCATTCCGTCTTCTCCTTATGCGGTTGAAGCATCCTCTTCGCCGCACTGACCGCCGAGGTGTTTACCTCACTCATGACATAACAGGTTTTTTCATACACCCCGGGGTGGTCGCGCTGCAGAGATTGAAGAATATCGAAGGCCATATGTCCGCCGGAGGCTCCGAACTCGACGATCTTAAACGTTTTTCCCCCCGACAGGGGCGCGGCGGCGGCGGCGAAACGTGAAAGCGTCTCTCCGAAAGAACTGTGGACGGACGGAGCGGTGTAAAAATCCCCCTTTTTTCCAATCTCAGCCTTCCCCGACGAGTAATAACCGTACTTCGGATGAAAAAGAGAAAGTTCGACAAACCTGCAGAAAGAAATCGGTCCGGAACCGTCTATCTCTTTCATTATGATTTCCGAGAGCATGCAGAGTTGTTCCCCGCCGAAAAACAAACAATAGAAAACCGGATCGGGTGTATTTTTCAACTACATCTGTTCGAGGTAAAACTACACGGTTTCTGTTGTTGTGAAAATCTCCGAACTCCCTGAAAATTAAGGAAAAAATATCTCCCCAATAGTGTTTTTCCGTAAGAACATTTCACAACCGATTAAAAGGTTGAAACATGCGGTCAAGTAAATATAGAGTGATTTCAGGAAGTTGCAATCTATCGAAAAAGAGCCGTTAAAACATTTCACAATTCATGAACAGCGGAAAAATCAATCGAAGGAATTATGAACTTCTGCGCCGGATCCCGGAAGAAAGAACGCTCAGAGGTTTTCTGTTTTCTCCGTAGGTCTTTTCGCTATGACCGCAAAAGCGTTGTGGCTATGGATACTTTCATAGTTAATCACCCTCAGTTCGTAAAAATCGAACTTGCTGTTGCTGTGGAGTTCCGAGGCCATGTTTCTTACTACATCTTCAACAAAACAGGGCTTGTTGTAGGCGCTCATGGTAATATGGCGCTCGTCCTCCCTTTTCAGAATAGGATACAGCGGAGAGGATGCTCCCCGCTCCGCAATCCCTATGATTTCTTCCAGGCAGATGTTTATCGGGTCGTCTTCCTTCAGGTTTTCACAAATAACGTTCACTGAAATCTTGGACCGCTGGTTGTGAGCGCCGTAATCGCTTATCTCCTTACTGCACGGGCAAAGAGTTTTCACCGGAACCAGCACATTCTGGGATATTCTGAGTCCCTCGGGTCGTATTTCACCTGAATATATACAGGTATACGGTTGAGGGGACATTTTGCCGCTTACAGGGGCACTGCGGCGGAAAAAATAGTCGAACTGCATTCTGACGCAGGCACTCTCCGCTTCCTGTCTCTCGCAGAGGTCGAAAAGAAAACATCCCATTTCATTCAGGGAAAAAGAGCCGGAGTATTCAAGAGCTGACTCGACCAACCGGCTCATGTGAATTCCTTTCTGTTCAGAACTGAGGTTGACGCTGAGGTTGAGCAATGCCTGAACGTTCTGCTCACTTTCAGGATTCATTTCACAACCCTTTATTATGACCGGAATCTTAAGGTCGCAGACTCCCACTTTGTCTATGGATATGTTTCTATGGTCTTTGCGCGCCTGTATATCCTCGATAAAGGGCTTATGTTCAATCTTCATTTTAAAAGTATTCCTATTCCCCATGTCATGAACGAAGGGCAAAGCAGTTTTTTTCAGAACGGGTAAGGATACCACAAGAAAAAACCTTTGCAAAAGACAACTTGCTGCACAGTTTTTCCGTAAAACTCGGGACGGTCTATCGAAGCTTCGGGTTGTCGGAGTGTCTGTGTCTGTCCCTCAGGGTCTTTTTTTCAAGATTTTTTTCAAGCGCCTCGGTGAGATCAACGCCGGTTTGGTTCGCTATGCACGCAAGGACGAAAAAGACATCGGCAAGTTCATCCGCGAGGTCTCTCCGACTCTCCGACTCCTTAAAGCTCTGCTCGCCGTAGGTTCTGGCCATTATTCTCGCCAGCTCTCCCACTTCCTCCACCAGCTGGGCAAGATTAGTAAGTTCGGAGAAATACCTCACGCCCACACTCTTTATCCACCGGTCAACTTCTTTCTGATATTCCCTTAATGTCTTATCATCGGACATGAAAAACACCTGCCGGAAAACCCTCACGCCCGCAGGTCACCACCCGAGTTCCAAAAAAAGGGACCTCTTCAAAGCGTCGTAATCCTGCGGGACAGGGGGCATATCCCTGCCGTCCACCCCGCGTACATATAAAATACCCGCACCGGCATTCGTAACAAAAACGAAATCGCAACAGAAAAGTTCCCGGATAGAGAAACTTCCGCAAACAGATTCGTATCCAAGCCCGGGACAAAGATCAAGAACCGCTTCCCTTGTGACCCCGGCAAGTATCGCGCAACTCAAAGCAGGGGTGAAAAGTTTTTTCCCTTTGACCCAGAAAATATTGTGGCAGGAAGTTTCCGTCACGGCGTTGTCCGTATTGAGAAAAAGCACTTCATCAAATCCCCTTTCAACCGCCTTCCGTCTCGCCGTTATATTGCTCAGATAATTAAGAGTTTTGTGTGATAAAAGACTGCTTTCCGCAGATCTCCTCTCATCGCAGACACCTAGTGAAACAGTCTCGGGGTAGGCGCTGCGACGAGATACGGAAACAAAAACGCCGGCACCCGAGGGCGACGATGAAAAAACCGGACACCCCTCACCCAGAAGACACACCTTCACCCGCAGGTCACCTCCTCCGATCTGCTCCACCGCGTTTTCCATGTGGAGCATAATTTCCCTTTCTCCGGGAAAAGGAATCCCCAGAAATTCAGCCCCTCTGCGCATCCTTTCAATGTGCCGAGAAAGAAAAATCGGCGGGGATTCCTTCCATCTGAATGTTTCAAAAACCCCCTCCCCGTAAAAAAGCGCGCGAACCGGCGGAAAACCGTCAAGACTCTTTCCGTTCAAAAAGAAAAGTTCTTTCATCCGCAGTGATTATAACACCTGGAGACCGCCCTAGCCTTAAGTTCCGTCTCCTCATATTCCGCATCCGCAGCGGAATCCCACACTATTCCCCCTCCGAACCAGAAATCCGCTCCTCCCGGGGTGATAACTCCCGTCCTGATCGCAACGCTCATAGTGAAATTCCCGTCCGGTTGCACAAGACATATAACTCCGCAGTAAGGACCTCGAAAATGAGGCTCGAGGTTGTTTATTATCCTTACGGCTTCTCTTTTCGGGGCGCCGGTCACGGACCCCGGCGGAAACGTGCTGAAAATCGTCTCCCGAAGCCCGACCCCCCGACGGAGCGTTCCTTCAACCTGAGATTCCATCTGGAAAAGCGTGCTGTATCGCCTTACCGAAAAAAGTTCCCTAACCTCTACCGAACCGTATCTGCAAATTCTTCCGAGGTCGTTTCTCATCAGATCAACTATCATGAGGTTTTCGGCTCTTTCCTTCGGGTTTTTCCGAAGCGCCTCGGAGAGTTCTCCGTCGCGGTGCGGGTCCGGATCCCTGGGGGCCGTTCCCTTTATCGGTCTTGACACTATGGTCTCTCCCCGTTTTCTAAGGAAAAGCTCCATCGAGCCGCTTACAACGCAGAAACCCGGAAAGCGGAGAAACGCCGCGAAAGGCACCGGCTGCGTCCGATAAAACTCATGGAACCAGCGAAGCGGGTCATCCGGGGCGGGAAACCGGAACCTGCGGGAGAGGTTCACCTGATAAACATCCCCCGCTGATATGTGCTGCTTTATCGCCGAGACTTTTCTTCGGTACTCTTTCCTGGAAATACTGGATGCGGGAAGAGTCGGATTAACGGGAACACCGACAGGTTCCTGCCCGGATTTATCGATTTCAGACAGGTGAAAACCGTCTTTTTCGTAGAAATTAAAAAACAGAAGAGGCAGATTCTCTCCCCGCTTCGTTTCCGAGACGCCTATTCCGGGCGTGGTATAAGAAAAATAATCGTAACTTATATACCCGAGAGCCGTATATCCTTCCGAGGCGAGTTTTTCAACCAGATAAACGGGGTTGTCCGTAGAGTCTTTCTCTGCAGTTCCCGAAAATATCTTCGTTCGGTCTCCGCAGAAGCGGAGAGAAAAAGCGGGTTTTCCGAAAAATCCGAAAGAGCCGTCTCCATCCGAACTGAACCATCCCCTCCCTGAATCCATCAAAAGGGAACTCGGCTCATCGGACTTCATTAGGCTCTTACGGGTGAAAGTAAAAGACGGCGCGTTTTTACGCACGGCGGATCAGGACTGCCGGGAAGCGGGGTCCGGCTCCACCGAACGATGGAGAATCTCGGCTATGTCCTTGATCTCTATTTCTTCCTCTTTTCCCTTGAATCTCGCGGCATCATCGAACATGGTGTTGCAGAAATAGCATGCCGTGGCGAGGGTGTCGGGATTGAGGTCCGCAGCTTCCTCGAACCTGTTCCAATTGACCCGAGGCGCTTCCTCCTCCATCCATATCTTGCCGCCGCCGGCACCGCAGCAAAAACTTTTGGTTCTCGTCCTTTTCATCTCAACGAGATCAATCCCCGGAATACTTTTGAGTATCTCTCTCGGAGAATCATAAACATTGTTGTAACGACCTATATAGCAGGAATCATGATAGGTTATCTTCTCGTCGATACTGGCTTCAGGATTGAGTTTCCCGTCCCGCACGAGATCAAGTAGAAAATCGCTGTGATGGACAACCTCGTACAGGCCGCCGAACTGCGGATATTCGTTTTTGATGGTGTTGAAGCAGTGGGGGCAGTTGGCAAGTATCTTCTTCACCTTCATTTCGTTGAGAGTCTCTATGTTCTGCACCGCCAGCATCTGATAAAGAGCCTCCTCGCCCAGACGCCTTGCTGGGTCTCCCGTACAGGTCTCCATCGGACCCATGACGGCGAAATTCACCCCCGCCATCTTGAGAAGCGTTACTATGGACTTTGAAACTTCCTGCCCCCTGGGATCATAACCGCCGAAACAACCCGTCCAGTAGATCACATCAAACTCCTCCGCGGTCTCCGCGGTCTCTCCCAGAATCGGAACATCCATTTCACGCAGCCAACTGCCGCGGTCGGCATCCGGAAATCCCCAGGGGTTTCCGTTGTTCTGAAGTTTCTGAAGAGTCCTGGTAGCTGTTCCGCTGAGTTTTCCCTCGAGGGTAAGAAACCTTCTCATATCCATTATCTTGCCCATCTGGTCGATAAAAAGAGGGCACTGCTCGACGCATGCGTTGCAGGTTGTGCAGGCCCAGAGTTCCTCGGGAGTAATCCACTTGGTATCGGGAAGGTCGGGCTGGTTCTCCGGCGGCTTGCCCGCAAGTATTTCCTTTCCTTCGCTCGACACGTAATGGCGAAGTTTCACCACAATGTCTCTCGGGGACAGGACTTTTTCCGTGTTCCACGCGGGGCAGTTGTCCGTACATCTCCCGCACTCGGTACAGGTGTAGGAGTCGAGAATGTCCTTCCAACTGAAGTCGGCAATCTTCGAGGAACCGAAGTGGTCAAGGTCCTCGGGAATGTCTTCAAAATCCAACTTTGAAAGTTGTCCCCGAGGTTTGAGACTCTGAAAGAAAACGTTCAAGACCGCGGTGAGGACGTGACTGTGTTTGGAGTAGGGCAGGTAGTTAAGAAACGAAAGCACTATAAGGACATGGAACCACCAGAAAAACTCTTTCCAAAAATAGGTCGTCTGCGGACTCATATCGCCGTAAAAAGATGAAAAGACTCCCGACACCGGCAACATGGCGGAACCAGCTTCGCCGAGCGCTATTCTCGCTCCCGTGGTGAGAAAGGCCGTGATCATGAGTCCGAAGATAAGACCCAGTATCACTACCGCGTCAGGCCCGTTGACCTCTCTTCTGCGTCCCAGGGTAAGCCTGTTTATTATGCCCATTGCTATAGCGACAAGAACAAGGGCCTGAACCACATCAAGAATCAACTCATAAATATCACCCGCCGTTCCCGGAAAGAAGTGAAACCCCGGAAAGACACCGCTTATGAGGATCTCCACGGTCCCTATGGTTATTATGATAAAGCCCCAGAAGATCATGGCGTGCTCTATACCGGCGAACCGATACTTGAAAAGCCTTTTCTGGCCGAACACGTAGACGAAAACTTTTTTTATCCTCTGCGGGATGTCGTCGAATCTGTTGTCGTCCTTCTTTCCCAGAGTAACAAGCCTGAAAAGAAGACGGATGTTGTACGCGAAAAAACCGAAGGCTCCTATCAAAATCAGGAGCATAATGGCGGATTTGGGGTTCATGAACAGTCTCTCCGAAATGTCGCCGAGTAAAACGACATCGTGAAATTATATTGAATCCTAGGCGTTTAAGTCAAGCCGTCCGATGCCGAGATATTCCCGCCGTAACGTTTTCGGGTTCAGTTTTCATGCAACGGGCGAAGGCATATGAGAGCACATGCCTGCCACTGTCTCAATTCCTATCGAAGCAATCTGACTGTCATATTGCTTGATTTTCACGAAATGCAGATACTACATTGAACTTTGAAGTGCAACACTCGGGACAGATATTGCTCCGTTCTGATAAGATTTTGAAAGAGAACTCTCCCGACGCGGCTCACAACGCAGGTCACACCGGTGTTATTCCTCCTCACCTCAATCACCTGCAAACCTTTCAACTGCCCACACTTGACTCGGCAGTGTCACGGTCCTCTTGATTGCTCCGACAGTTTATCCTCTCTTCCCGCAAGAAACGCCATATACGCTATTTTGAACTTTACATACCCCTGCCATAGTTTCCTGGTTCCCGGAAGAGGTTGACGCTTCGTAGGAGCGAACCCCGCATACCTCGCAAGATCTATCACGTAAGTGCGTATATCAGGAACCCGACCCTCGGCAGGAAGCGACTTTATAATTCTCTCGTGGCGAAGCAGCTTGTACAGAACATCCACCTCATCCCCGGTCATCACCTTGTCCGCAGGCACCTCGGGTTTGTCCCTCGCAAGCCTCTCGAGTTCAAACACTCTGTATGCCGTAACGGCGTCAAACGCCAGACTCCTGCGAAGGTCATCCACATCGTCAAACCTCTTCTTCTCCGCGGAGAGTCCGCTTTTGAGCACCTTGAAGTACTCCTCTACAGTCCATCGCGCCTCATACCGCTTCACTATCCTCTCGGCACACTCGAACACCGCTTCCCCCTCCGTACTGAGCAGCACCCAGTGAAGACCCTCCTGCCCCTCGGGAGGTCGCGGTTCATAAACGCTTACCCCCAGCACCTCTATCGGACTTCGAGATGATTTCCTCATCGGGGGAACCACCCTTACCCCGGCAGCCCTTATTTCAAGCTCCGCTTTCCGCTCATCCCTCTTCCTCTTTCCTCCACACGCCTTGATCTTTATTGTTCTTCTCCCGAGCACAGGCTGCTTCTCCATATACTTCCAAAGACACTCCTTCCCCTTTTCCCCGTCCTCCACCACACAACGCCCGTTCCCCTTCTTTGAACGAACCACCACCTCGTCTCCATTCTCAGAAGCCTCCTGCAGGAATTCCCGGATGTCCGCCTCCCTGTCACATACGCTGATTACTCCGGTGCCTCCGCACGCCTCCCTGATCTCCCTCGCACGCAGAAGCCCCTTCATCCACTTCCCGCTCTCCGCCTCATCCTTCTCTCCTCTCTGCTCCGTGTTGAACTCATACACACCCAGAGGTCGCCTACCCTCCGTTATCGCCAGACCCACGTGGGCCGATATCCCCCTGCCGCCGCCCCCTATCTTCACAAGCCCCCGCGTATCCTCCAACCCTGTGTAGTTCAACGTAGTCGTATCCTGCACAGCCAATACCACATTCTCAAGCCTGCAGCGACTTACCATCGCTTCTCTGTGCGGTTCAAGTATGTCTTCCATCTTCACCCTCGGATTCGAAAGCAGTCTGTATACAGCCTTGCGCTCAGCCGTCTGCGGGAACATCTCGGGAACAGATTTCCCCGGATTGTCCGCCCACCTCCCGCCTGCACTTATTATAAGCTCTCTTACCCTCGCATCAGGATAACTGCTGCGACAGTATTCCATATAGGCCCAGTCCGTATCTTCCGCGTAATAAGGCTCGGGCACTGTGCCCGTCTTCCTTACGGGTTCCTCAAGAAGTTTCTGTTCCCACCCCTCCGAAAGGGGTTTCATCCATACCGTCCTGCTCTCCGCAGTCCCCTTGCCCGGAGGACGCCCCGATGTCTTCTCCCCGCACATCTCCCATCCCGCGGCCCTGTAACTCGTACCCTCGCGGTCGGATGATATATAACTGTAGGCAAGTACGGGAGAGAGTCCGTACAACTCCTCCCAGTCGGAGACGACGCGGCGGGATGCCGTGGATAAGACACGGGAAGCGAGATTCTTCACTCTCACTCCCGGCAACAGCAGAAACCGGTGATTGTTCACCACCAGATCAAGATTCTTCACTCGTGCCGATGATGACCATCCTATCCACTTGTCCCGAGCCGCTTGGTGCCGGCTCGCCGCGCAGAATCCTATACCCCCTACGCGACCGTAGAGAGCGGATGTTATCCAGTAACATATCCGTCTTCCCGGCACTCTGCTCCAGCCCTCGGGATGATGAGTCCGCATCATCCCGCGCCGGAGCCGCTTCTCCTTGTCCTCAACAATTTCAAGACTTATTACCCCTAACCTCTCAAGGTCCGTGTTCACCAGCACATCGGGATAATCCGTCTTTATTGCCGGAGCAGCGCCTCCGGGAACCATGCCCGGGTTCAGGGGCTTCGCCTCGGGGAGAGTGACTTTTACTTTGTCTGCTATGCGGGGAAGTATCTTGCGGGCGGACCCTGTGCACAGTTCTCCTCCGGAATTACGCCAGTCGTCCCGCTCGCATAATTCTCGGGCCGGACTGTAACGGGTAGCACGGGGGTCTTTTACCGCTTCTTTGAACCATTCTATTGTTTCCGATGAAAAATTATGTAGTCCTATCTGCATACTCCTAATGTGTACACTATAGAACTCACCGAGTCAAGTATGGACAGTTGAAAGATCGCTAATACTACCCCGCACATCGTGAATGCATCAAGAAAGGATCAGACCGTTTGTTTCCGGAAGGTGCTTCTTCCTCGTTCTTGCATCTTGCGATGACAATTGATAACATCCTCAAACACACATGCATATGAAAATCGTTCTTTACTATGACTACATCTGTCCGTTCTGTTCTCTGGCCACAGAAAGAATAGTTTCCGTAGCGGAGGAGTTCGCGCTGGAAACCGCTTGGCTCGGAATAGAGATTCACCCGGAACATCCTCCTGAGGGAACAAGGAGGAAAAAAACGGAAAAAGCCTTCAGCGTAGCTCATACGCTGAAAACACTTGCCGATGAAGCGGACGATGACATAAAACTTCCGGGTTTCGCCACCAACTCCAGGCTCTGTCTCGAGGCCTCGGAGTTTGCGAAGCGGAAAAACAGGTTCATGGAGTTCCACAAGGCATGCTACCGTGCGTATTTCAGAGAAAAGAGAAACATCGGGCTTGCGGAAACCGTAATCGAGGTCGGGAGGGAGGCGGGGTTGGGTGCGGAGGAACTTTCAGAGTGTCTCGAGAAAAGAACATTTTCGGAGACAATCGACCGGAATATCGAAAAGGCGAGAGAAGATCTGGTGCTGGGAGTTCCGACCCTGTATATCGGAGACCTCAGAGTACACGGAATCCAGACAACGGAGTCTTACCGCAAACTGGTGGAAAGGAAACTTGCGCGCAGCATCGCCACGCACTGAAAAACTTCAGGTCTGCTTTTCAATCCGAAGCCGGACCTCCCGTATCATCTTCGGAGTAGCGGACACCACGGTGAATACTTTCTCTCCGAAAACTATCTCCGTTCCCGGGTCCGGAATGGAACCGTACACGTAAAGAAGAAAGCCCCCGAGCGTTTCGTAGTCCTCGCCTTCAGGAATACCCAGACCGATGCCGTCGTTTATACGCTCTATCTCGACGGAAGGATCTATAAGATGCTGGCCGTTGGGAAGTTTTTTCCACGGGGTTTTACCGGTGTCGTATTCATCCTCTATCTCCCCAACAACCTCCTCTATTATGTCCTCAAGAGTTATGATTCCGACCGAACCCCCGTACTCATCGACCACAACCGCCATTCCCGCCCGCCCGCCCTTCATCTCTTCCATGAGTTCATTGACCGGCTTTGTCTCCGGAACGTAAAGAGGCGGGAGAGCATAGTTTTCAACGCTTCTCTCCAAGTTCCGCTCGCCCAGAACTCTGAACGAGCTGAGTATCCCCGTTATGTTGTCCACCCTCTCGCTGAAAATAGGTATTCTCGAGTGGCTCTTCTCCGTCAGGAGTCTCCTCACATCGAAGATCGTGGATTTTTTTTCAAGCATGTCCACATTGACCAGAGGAATCATTATTTCTCCCACGGTGGTCTCCGAGTATCCGAGTATTCTGCGGAGCATCCTTCTCTTGTAATCCGCGCTGGGCATCCCCTCGTCTTCCTCCATCACATCCTCAAGTTCCTCCCGCGTTATGGACTGCATATTGCTCGCGGACCGTTCAAGAATCCTGTTGGTGAGCATGTTCACGAAGAAAAGCACCGGATAAAACAACTTCGAGAAGAACCAGAGCGGGTAGATAATCCAAAGCACTATAGTATTGCGTCTGCTTTCAAAAACCGACTTGGGAACCACCTGGCCGAAAATGACTATCAGCGGAGAGAGAACCAGAACCGTGTATATGCCGCCTCTGTGACCGAACAACTCCTCGAAATGGAACGTTACCACCAACGTGTTTATTATAAGCGAGAGGTTTACCCCGATAAGCGTAGTGCCTATGAAATTCTCTATTTGGGAGTAGGCCGAAAGAACGGAGCCGGCCGCCGCGGACCCCTCTTCGTGAAGAGCCCTCATCCTTATTTTGTCGCAGGAGATAAGAGCTATTTCCGCTCCGGCGAAAAACGCCTGCAGTACAAGGAGGGCAAAAACCCAAATCGCAACAATTTCAGACCCCATGGCTCTCATCCTCCGCGTGGTCAATTTCAATCCCTATGCTCGAAATTCTGTTTCCGTCCTTTTTCTTCACGGTAAAAATCAAACCGCGGAAACTCGTCTTCTCGCCTTCCTCCGGCAGCCTTCCGAAAAGGTCGAAAACAAAACCCCCCATGGTTCCGTTTTCGTTTCCCTTGGAAATAACCGCATCACGCAGTATCTGCGCCATGTTTTCAGTTCCTCCGCCTTCCGTCACCGAAAGAAGCGGGTCTTCGTCCAACTCTTCCATGCGCATCCCCCCGGGAATTATTGCCTCCTTACCCGAAACCTCCGGAGCTGTTTTCTGAATCACCGTCTTTTCGTCCTCTATCTCACCGAAGATTTCCTCCAGTATGTCCTCCATCGTAACAAGACCGTCAAATCTTCCGTATTCGTCCACAACTATGGCTATATGCATTCTTCTACCTTGGAATTCGCGCAGAAGAGCGCCCGCCGGTTTGGAACGGGGAATGAAATACGGCTCCCTGAGAATCTCCGTCACCCGAGCCTCCCGGCTCAACCCTCTGGCCTCCCCCCTCAGAATATCCTTTCCGTAGAGAATCCCGGTGATGTTATCCCTCTCCCCGTCGTAAACGGGGACCCTGGAATGTCCGCAATCCCGTATCTTCGACATGGCGTCTTTTATCATCATCCGGTCGGCGAGAGTGAAGCAGTCGACCGCCGGAGTCATTATCGTCTGCGCCTGCAGTGTTTCCAGTCTGAAAAAACCGTCGGCGAGAGACTTCTCCACTTCGTTCAGAACACCTTCCTCGCTTCCCATGCCGACCAGTATCTCGAGTTCCTCTGAAGATATGGACTCCTCCGGGCAACTTTCATGTTTAGCCCCGAGCGCGCCGGTGAAAAACCCGGAAACAAGCATGATTCCCCACCTGATGGGAAAGACGGATATATGGAAAAAGTAAAGGGGAACGGCAACCGCCCTTGAAATGGTTCTCGGGAACTTCACCCCTGCGGTTTTCGGAATTATCTCTCCGAAAACAAGCAGCGTCGGGGACGCTACAGCCAGAGAGATCAAAGCCACCGTCTGTTCCGGCGTGTCCTGCAGATGTTTTCTGGCCGTAATGCCTATGACGCTTGAATAGGCGATGTTGAACACCTCGTCGGCCAGAAGAATCGTCGTTATCAGTTTGTGGGAATCGGACAACAATTTTTCAATGGCCGAGGAAACCCTTCCCCCCTGTTTGGAAATACTTTCCAACTGGGGTCGGCTGAGAGAAAAAAGAGCCCCTTCGCTGAAACAGAAAAAAGCGGAACAGCAAAGAAGGAAAAAGATCAGTAAGAAATTTTCACCCAAAAAAATCGTTCCTCCGGGGAGCCGTCATCGGAAATGAGAAAAACCTCTTGTCCCGAAAAAAACCTCCTGCCCCGAATCATCAAAAAACCTTACGGTGTTTCCCCGAGTAACACGGCCGATCTCCGAGACGGAAACTCCGCAGTCACTGGAAACTTCCTTCAGGGCGTCGCTGTTCTCCGCTGCGGAAGTGAAAAGAATCTCGTAATCTTCGCCGCCGGAAACAGCAAACTCGTAAGGGTCTTCTCCTAAAGAGAGGGAGAGAGAACGAATGTGCGGAGAAAGCGGAATATCATCGAGTCTTATCTCGGCCCCGAGACCGAAATTCGAGGTGAGTTTCTCAAGATCTGAAAAAAGACCGTCGCTTATGTCTATCATTGAAGAGACTATTCCTCTCTGCGCGACCGACCGACCGAAACCGAGTCGGGGTTCCGGGTCGAGGTGTCTCGAGACGACAAACCGGAAGCCGTCCGAGTCTTCGGCGACTCCCCTGGAAATCGCCGCAAGCCCCATCGCCGAGTCCCCGAGAGTCCCCGTAACGCATATCAAGTCCCCGAGGGTCGCGCCGCGGCGGCGGATCACGGTTTCCTTGAAAGTCTCCCCCAGAGCGGTCATGTTCACGAAAACGGTTTTCGACTCGGAAAGATTGCCGCCTATAAGGAAAACTCCGAACCGCCCGCAACTTTCCGCCACTCCCTCGGAAAACTCCTTGATGAATTCGTCGGCCGCATCACTGCGGCAGCCGATGGAGCAGAGCAGATACTTCGGCACAGCACCCATGGCTCCTATGTCGCTTAATGAAACGGCTACCGCTTTTCTTCCTATCTGGCGCGCGGTGTTCTGCTGAAGGCGGAAATGCACATCCTCCACCAGCGTGTCGGTCGAAACGACAAGAGATGTTCCCTCGGAAATGTCCGCGACTGCGGAATCGTCCCCTATGCCCGTAAAGACTTCTTTCTGAGTAACCCTGAATCTTTCTGCAAGAAACTTCAAGGCGGCTACTTCACCCATTTCTGACTGGAAATTGTATTGTAATCGCAGCCGGGTGTCAATCCGGCCGCTTTTGTTCGGAATATCCGCTTGACAGTCCGCCGGGTTACAAATACATTTACTTCCGCTTTCCGTTGGGTGGATTTTTACAATTCTTGCGTGGCTTTGCTGCCGTTTTTTTCGGGAGACCGTTTGTTGAAAGAAACACGAATGGCCGCCTCCGGGGACTTGGTTCCGGGTGCTTACGACGGAGAAGCGTCCGGGTCGAATTTCAAGTGGGGTGTTCTGCTTGATGAGCTGAAAAAGGAAATCTATTCTCCACCTCCATGGCTGTCCTCGATAAAGATTAAGAAAATAGAAGGCCGTAAGGTCACTTTGCTGGCGGCAAGTGAGTTTCAGGCCACATGGGTGAAGAATCACTACCTGTCGCTCATAAATGAGATCTCGGAGAAAATCCACGGCGACGGAGTTCTCGAGATAACCATAGAAGACGCGGACAGCAGGGACTCGAATGAACAAACCGGAAGGGGCAGGAAAAAGCGCTCCAAGTCGGTGAATTCATCCGCCGGACGGGATGCCGGGACAACGGGCTTTCCGAGTTTTCTCAGTTCCAGCAACTCGTTTGAAAGTTTCGTGGTCGGCTCGAGCAACCAGTTCGCTCACGCCGCTTGTTACGCCATCGCGGAAAAGCCGGGTCTGGCGTACAACCCGTTGTTCATCCACAGCGGGGTCGGGTTGGGAAAAACCCACCTTCTCCACTCGATCGGAAACCACATACGCAGAAATCAGCAAAACAAGTTGAACATATTCTGCATATCCGCGGAACATTTCACGAACGGAGTGGTTCAAAGCATAAGGACGGGTTCAATGGAATCTTTCAGAAACCTATACCGCTTCAACTGCGATGTCCTGCTGATAGACGACATTCAGTTCATTGCAGGGAAAGAAAGCACGCAGGAGGAGTTTTTCCACACTTTCAATTCCCTCTACACCGCGAAAAAACAGATAGCGATCACAAGCGACAAACCGACAAGCGCGATGAAGAACTTCGAGGAAAGGCTCAAATCAAGATTCGACTGGGGACTCACCGCAGATATACAACCGCCGGAGACGGAAACAAAAATCGCCATAATAGAAAAAAAAGCGCAGGAGGAAGAAATTGAAATTCCGAACGATGTGGCCTCCTTCATAGCCCAGAACGTGCTGTCGAACATACGTGAGCTCGAGGGGTCGCTCAACAAGCTCTTCGCCTACTCGAAAATGTTCGGAGAGCCGATAACTCTGGAAACGGCCAAGCAACTTCTTAAGAATCTGGCGAAGAAAGAAAAACCAAAGATAATAACCGTAGACTTAATTCAAAAAGAGGTGTGCGGTTTTTTCAATATCTCCGTAAAAGAGATCAAATCAGGTCAGAAACAGAAGAAAATCTCGGAACCAAGACAGATCGCCATGTTTCTCTCGAGAAAGTACACATCTTCTTCCTTCGCCGAGATAGGAGAGAAATTCGGCGGGAAAAATCACGCTACGGCGGTTCACGCGGTTAAAAACGTGGAGAGAAAACTCAGCAGTGATTCATCGGTTTCGAACAGCGTGGCCGTCATTTCCAGAAACCTGGAAAACTTCATAGTGTCCTGAGTTTCCGAAACCTCGGATGAACACCACTGAAAAAACCGTTAAAAAACATATAGTTTCTGTGTAAGGATATCGGAGAAAGAACGCGGATTGTTCGTCCGTGTGGATAAACCGGCAGTTTGATTACAATTTACCAACCGGGAACATATAGGAATTTCAGACAATTCAACTGATTTCACGGTTTTCACAGCTACTATTACTACGATTACGAATCGTAAGAAAATAATTCACTGAAAAACAGTAGTATTCACTCGCTTTCGTTCATATTGTCGGGTTTTCGGAAAACGGCTGTTCGGGTCCTTGTTCCAGGAGCACGACGGTACTCTGTTGCTGTCGGTTCAGTTCGACGACGATGTTCAGGGAGGGGCTTGTTGAAAGTTCCTGCAGGTGAATTTAATCTCTGTGCTCCCGTGTTTTTTACCGTGACTTTTTCAGGAAGTCCGTTACAGCGTATGCCATTTCAAGATTTTTCTGTTAAAATATGCCTTTGAGTAAAGAAAAACACCTGAGGAGGTTTTCCTTTGAGTTTTGAAATAAAGAGCGGAGAATTTTCCAAAAAACTGGGAATGATTCTGGGTATCGTGGAGAGAAGAACCACGATGCCGATACTTTCCCATGTGCTTTTAAACGCCGTAGACGGTAATTTGATTCTTCAGGGAACCGACCTTGCGAACACAGTGACGGTTTCCTGCGATATCCGGGCGCAAAAAGACCTCTGTGTGGCCGTGCCTGTCGACAAGGTTTTTGAACTCATGAAGGAGTTCGGCGATGACGAGGATATTTTAGTAAAGGCCACGGACAGAAACTGGATAGAGATTTCCGGAGGGGAGGGAAAGTTCAGGATAGCGGGATTGCCGGGAGAAGATTTTCCTGATTGTCCGGAGACCGATCAGGAAAACATGGTTGCCGTTTCTTCGGAAAAGCTGGAGAAAATGGTCGTCAGAACGGCATTCTGCATACCTGAAGACGATATGAAGAAAAACCTCTTCGGTCTTTTCTTTGAGAAAAGAGGGGATCACAAACTCAGACTTGTAGCTACGGATGGACACAGACTGAGTTTCGCGGAAGATACCGTAGACGGTCTGGTTCTTCCCGACAATAATGTTCTCGTTACCAAAAAAGCGGTTCTGGAAATAAGAAAATTGTTGCGGTTATCCAAAGAAGTCAGAATGGGAATCAGCAGGAAACACTTTATTTTCGAGTTGCCCAGCGAGAACCTGAGACTAGTTTCAAGGGTAAAAGAAGAGGAGTTTCCTGATTATATGCAGGTTGTTCCCGCTTCAACCAAGAATGTGGCGAAAATGAGTTCTTCTCAGTTTCGTTCGGCACTTCGCCGAGTCCTTGTACTTTCATCGGAGTACGAGTCGGCGGGGAAGTTCGTGGAACTGCAGTTCAGATGTGGTGAACTCCAGTTGGACACTCGCCAGCAGACGGGCGAGGGTAAGGAGTCCGTTCAAACCGATTACGACGGAGAAGAAGTCTGTCTGGGCTTCAACGGCGGATATATCGAGGAAGTTATGGATGTCATCGGTTCGCCGGAGATACAGATAGGGTTTTCCAGCAATAAAAATCCCGTATGCGTGTTCGCTCTGGATGAGGGAGAGAAAAGAGAAGGTTATATGAATGTCATAATGCCTCTGGATATTGAAAAAAAATCTGCAGACGGAGGAAATCGGTCCGAGGCGTGACCGGTTTGACGGGCGGATGCTGGGTGGACATATCGGCGTAGACCTTTCCGGCGGAAAGGTCAGAACCGTGACCGTAACCAAGGGGATAAGAGGAAAGGAGATATCCAAGTCCTCTTTTCCTGCAGGGGCGGAAATTTTTAAAGAGGAAAATCTGCTGGGCGTAAAAATCGTAACCGCCATGGATTCCGCCCCGCTTGTTCTGAGGGTTCTTCGGTTTCCTTTCACGGATTCAAAAAAACTGAGGACCGTTTACCGGTTCGAGCTTGAAAATTCAACAGGATTCCCGATCGGGGATGATGTGGTCTGCGACTATCATCTGGTCAGACGCCCGGACGGAGTGGAAACGATTGTACCCGCGTTCGGAAAGCAGGCGGTTCAATCCCATATCGACTCCCTGACCCGGATGGGCATCGACCCGAACCACGTGACTTTTTCCCCTGTCGCATTTTCCTCTCTGGACAAGGTTCTGTCGGGTGAGCGGCCGCTTCTTCTTATCGATATGGACCAGGACCACCTTAATTTCTCCTTTTTCGATGATGCGGGCCTGCTTCGGGTGAGAAACTGCGATGATGCGATATTCAGATTGAAAAAAGAACTGGGAGAACAGCCCCTTGATTTTACGGAAACAGAAAAGGACGGGGAAGGAAAAAGACGGTTTTTTGAAAAAATAAGCGTAATTGCCGAAGAGACCTTGAGCACCGCCAGGTTTTTTGAGAACCAGACGGCGAAGGGAGTGAAAAGTTTCGTTCTCTCGGGCGGGGTGTGCGGAATAACAGGCGTTGAAGAAAGATTGGGAGAAGAATTGGGCGTCGAGATAAAAAGGATATCGATACCGGACATCGGCGAACAGGATTCGCCGTTTTTCGCGAAAGCCTATGCCCTTGCCCTGTACGGAGGGTCGGCCGGTGTCGACGGCGGACTTAACCTCAGACGGAACGGACACAGGGACTCGGGGCTTACAAGGCAGCTTTTCAGAAACTTCAGGGCTCCGGTCGTTCTTTTCGCATGTCTGATGCTTGTTCTTGTTTTCGGCAAGGCGACGGAGGAGATTTCGGCAAGGAGCGAAGCGAGCTCGATCCGCTCGGAGATGCGGGAAAGCCTGCGCAGGGAGTTTCCCGAGGCGGCCGCAAGAAACGAGGACCCGATTGTATTTTACAGAAAGGAACTTGAGCTCATAAAAAGCAAACTGGAGGCGATCAAGCAGATAAAGGGGTCCCACAGCCCGCTGGAGGTGCTGCTCGCTGTTTCCTCCGCCGTACCGGCGGATTCGAGTTTTCGGATTGACGAGATAAAGATAGAGGATGGAGGAAAAACAAGGATATGGGGACGATGTAATTCCTATGAGGAAATAGCTTCGGTGGAGAAGGCGTTTTCCCGAAGCGACAAGCTTGCCCAGGTGAAAAGGGAGCAGGTGAACCAGGCTGTGGACAACTCTCTTAAGTTCGTTGTTTCAATGGTAGTCAGATAACTTAATGGAAAAAGTAAAGAATTTGGCGGCCGCGGTTTCGGAAAAGATCCGACGACTTCCGGCGAAGGCGAAAGAGCTTGTCGATGCGGGACAACTCTCCCCCCGAGACCTCCGCGCCCTGCGGATAGGGGTTGCGGCCGTCTGTCTTTTTGTATCGTTTTTAATCTACAGGGCTCTTTTTACCGGGGACTCCGAGCCGAGCAAAGAGGTTGATCTGCTGGGAGGCAGGGTTGAGCAGATAACTACGCTTAAAAAAGAGTATCGGCGCTCAAAGGAACTGCTGAACAGGTCCGGCGGTTCTTTGAAAGAGGAAACAGAACCCCTTCTTTCCGTAGTCGAGAGAGCTCTTATAAAAAACGGAATAGATAGAACTTCTTTTTCCATAAAGGGAACCAGAGAGGAAGACCAGTCGGAAGGCATAGAGAATGAAAGAGCCGTCCAGGTCCAGATGAACAATGTTCAACTTTCCAGAACTCTTAATGTTCTCTACTATTTCCGGGAGAGCAGGACCATACTTAAAGTTTCCGACATCAGGATAAAGACGAAGTTCGACGACCCGAGTTACGCGGATGTTTCCTTCCGCCTCTCCACGTTCTCTTTCAGGAAATCGGGATGATGGAATCAATCAGAAGAAAGATCAGGATGCCCGGGAAAATGCCGGAGACCGTTCCCGTTGTTTTTTATGTTGCGCTCTTCCTGGTGTTTTTCGGAGCATTTCTGTTTTCGGGGTTTCCGAAAGATTCGCTTGAAAGAAGACTGGTTTCGGAACTGCAGAAAAAATCTCCGGTTCCCGTTTTCGTGGGGGATGCGCAACTGAAGAGTCTTTCCTCGGTAGAACTTAAAAACATAAGAATTTCACCTGAAAACATGAAGCCCGTCAGGATTGACCGGGCGCGCGTATCTACAGGCATTTTTTCGGTTCTCTTCTCCGACGAGGTCGGGATTTCAGTTTCCGCGGACCTTTATGAAGGAAAAGCGGAAGGGAACTTTCAAGTCGACAAAAACGGCGGACGACTGATCGCCGGAGAAATCAAAATAGACTCGGTCGACATGTCTTTTATTTCCGGCTTTTTCCCGGAGGGCGACGCAGGGTTTTCCCTGGACGGAAAAGCCGGCGGAACCGTGGAACTCTTCGGGGAGAAAGGAAAACAGCGGCTTTCCAGTCTTCGGTACCGCATCACCTCCGACTCCGCCACAATCAATCTTTCCAGGATAAAGGGGATCATCGCAGGAAGCAGTCTCGAGAACCTTGCCGCGGAGATTTCCGGTACTTCCAACCGCTTTGAAACCCGCTTGGAAAAACTTTCTCTGGAAAACAAGGACATTTCTCTTTCGGCCTACGGGAAGGCGCCGTCTCTGCTTAGATTCAGAAAAAATGCGGAACTCGACCTTTCGTACAGACTTGTCCCTGCGCCCGGAAACTTGAAGTTCTCCTTTTTGGCTCTTGTTCTCGGCAGAGACGAAGAAGGGAATTTTTCGGGGAGGATAACCGGTACTTTCTCCAACCCGGAATTCGCGGACTAGAGAAGAGGACGGTGATGGCGGATAATGCCTCTTTTTTTCTCCTACCGGATCGACGGCGCGGTCAAAGTGGATTTGACTTTAGCCGCTCGCCTCGCTATGTTTCTGGAAAGACTCTCCCCCATGGTTCGTAATGGCTTCCAAGAAAGAACTTGCCGCAGTAAGAAGCGAGATCGACAAGATTGATTCGAGCCTTCTTGAACTTATAAACCGCCGTGCCGCGCTTGCCATAAAGGCCAGAGGATTCAAGAGAAAAGCGTCTCTGCAGGTTTATGATCCCACCCGGGAGCAGCAGATACAGGAAAAACTCGTGAAGACCAACAAAGGGCCTCTTTCCACGGAAAGCGTGCTGTTCGTCTTCAGGGAGATTGTTTCGTGCTGTCGGTCTCTGCAGCATGAAAACAAAGTCGCTTACCTGGGCCCCGAGGGAAGTTTTTCCAACCAGGCCGCGTTCCGGAGATTCGGTGACGCTTCGGAGTTTCTGCCTGTTCACAGTTTCAAGGATGTGTTTGATGAGGTGTCGTCGGGAAGGGCCGATTTCGGCATAGTTCCTGTGGAAAACTCCGAAGAGGGTTCGGTCGGGGATGTGCTCGACATGCTGCTTGAATGGGACCTCAAGATATCCTCCGAGTGCTTCGAGAGGATAAACCACTCTCTTCTTTCCGCAACCGGAGACTTGGACCGGGTGACCACGGTGGCGTCTCATCCTCAGGCTCTGGGTCAGTGCAGGAGGTGGTTGGAGAGAAACCTCTACGGTGTTTCCCTTTTGGAGACTCCGAGCACTGCGGCGGCGGCGAAAATGGCCGCGGAGGACAAAAGCACGGCGGCTATCGCGAGCGAATTCGCCGGATCCATATATGGACTCAAAACCGTGAGTAATCACATAGAGGACAGCCCTCAGAACACCACCCGTTTTCTGGTCGTGGGGAAGAAAAAATCTCCGCCCACGGGATTGGACAAGACATCAATCGCCTTTTCCGTTGAAGACAGGCCCGGGGCCCTCAGCCGTGCTGTTTTTCTTCCTTTTTCCGAAGCGGGGATAAACCTTACCAGAATAGAGTCCAGACCCTCTCGGGATACCCAGTGGGAATATGTTTTTTTCGTTGATTTCTCGGGACACAGCGAGGATGAAAAAGCAGCGAAGGCTCTGAAGAGATTGGAAGAGGTCAGCGTTTTTCTGAAGGTGCTGGGATCCTATCCCGACGGACGGAAGTTGTGACCGTTTTCTACCGGAGGAGGCTCTTATTATGGTGGAGCCCAGAGAAAGCGTAAAGAATCTTGTTCCATACGTTCCCGGAAAACCGGTTGAGGAACTTCAAAGGGAACTTGGAATAACGGATGCCGTAAAGATGGCCTCGAATGAAAACCCTCTGGGGCCGTCTCCGCTGGCCAGAAAGGCTGTTTCGGAACACATTGCCGGAGTTAACCTCTACCCTGACGGCAGTTGTTTTTTCCTGAGGCGCAGGCTTGCGGAAAAACTCGGCGTAAGTTCCGAGAGGATAATAATCGGAAACGGGTCGAACGAGGTGATAGAAATTGCGGCGCGGACTTTTCTTGAGCCAGGAGACCAGGCGATATACGGACGGAACGCCTTTATCGTCTATTCGCTGGTTACCCGAGCTCTGGGGTGCGTTCCGGTTATTTCCGAGATGCCGGAGCTTTCCCACGACCTGGATGATATGCTTTCCCTTATAACGGAGAAAACGAAAATAGTGTTCATAGCCAACCCCAACAATCCCACGGGGACGATGGTCGGAAAAGCGGAACTCGAGTGGTTCTTGGGAAGGATTCCCGAAAATGTCGTAGTACTCGTGGACGAGGCGTATTTCGAGTATGTGGATGACCCTGAATATCCCGACACGCTCGAGTATCATTCCATGTGCGATTCCCTTATCACGGTGAGGACGTTTTCGAAAGTTTACGGTCTTGCCGGTCTTCGCGTGGGGTACGCCGTGGCGTCGGAGCAGGCGGTTTCCTACATGAACAGAGTTCGGGAACCTTTTAACGTGAGTTCGCTTGCGCAGGTCGCGGCCGCGGCGGCGCTTGACGATACGGAACATGTAGAACGGTCGAGGGAACTCAACCGGTCGGCGAGAGAGTATTTCTCTAAAGAACTTGCGGAAATCGGAGTCGGTCATACGGAATCCTTCGCCAATTTCTTCCTCGCGGATCTCGAAACCGACACCGCTCCGGTTTATGAAGCGCTGCTTCAGGAGGGGATCATAACCAGACCGGTTCGGGAGTACGGACTTACGACGCATCTGAGGATAAGTTACGGTCTTCCCGAGGAAAACCGGAGACTGGTGGAGGTGCTAGGGAGAATTCTTAAAAAATGACTTTCGAGAAAGTTACGGTGATCGGACTCGGACTCATAGGCGGGTCGCTTGCTTCGGCGCTTCGCAGGCGTGGCGCGGCTGAAGAGGTTTTCGGAGTTGAAAAGAATCCCGCATCTCTTCGTTACGCTATGGAAAACGGAATCGTGGATGACGGTTCTCTTCAGGTTGACCGCGGAGCGTCCGGTTCGGATGTCGTCGTGATAGCCACTTACTCGGAGACTGTTCTTCAGGCGGCGAAGGACGTTTCGTCGTTTGTTTCCGACGGAACGGCGATATGCGACACGGCAAGCGTCAAGGCCCCCGTGGTGAGAGACATGGAGGAAAACGGCCCGACGAACATATCTTTTGTCGGCGCCCATCCGATAGCCGGTACGGAAAAGTCGGGAGTGCGCGCGGCGGACCCTGATCTTTTTTCTGGAAAAAAATGCGTTCTTACCCCGATCGAGAGTACTTTTCCGGAGGATGTTTCGAAGGTGAGGGATCTTTTCGAGTCGGTGGGAAGTACTGTCGTCGAGATTGATCCCGAGGTTCACGACCGGATATTTTCCCTGGTGAGCCACATGCCCCACGCCGTCGCCTATTCTCTCGTAAACTCGGTCGCTTCCGTGCAGAAAGAGACAGGTGTGGATCTGTTCGGATTTTCAGGGCGTTCGTTTGCCGATTTCACCCGCGTGTGCGGGAGTTCCGCGGATATGTGGACCTCTGTTCTTATTCAAAACCGCGAACGGGTCATCCGGGCGCTGGAGTGTTTTTCTAGTGAACTGGCGGAACTTGAAAAAGCCGTTGCTTCAGGTGACGAAGAGAGTCTCCGCGAGATACTTGACCGGGGTCGGCAGGCGAAGTTCGCCGCCGCCGGCAAAGGACGGTCCGATGTCTGAGAGAACGAGAAAGACGGATGAGCAGTGGAGAGAACAGCTTACCGAAGAGCAGTTCCGCGTGACCAGAAAAAAGGGTACGGAAAGAGCTTTTACGGGAAAATACCATGCCCACCATGAAAAAGGGATGTATGTATGCGTCTGTTGCGGGCAGGAGCTTTTCCGCTTTTCCGCAAAATTCGATTCCGGTACCGGATGGCCGAGTTTTCTGGAGCCCGTCGCTCCTGAGAATGTCTCGGAGAACGAAGACCGCTCCCATGGAATGATGAGAACCGAGGTCGTGTGCTCGAAATGCGATGCGCACCTCGGACATGTCTTCCCCGATGGTCCGCAACCTACGGGAATGAGATACTGCATAAATTCCGCTTCGCTTGATTTTAAGAAGGAAGAGTAGAAACGGAGTTGGTGGCGACGGGTGGGATCGAACCACCGACACAGGCCTTATGAGAGCCCCGCTCTACCCCTGAGCTACGCCGCCCCCTCAACAACCTCGGAACGGAAATTATACCACCGCTTTCAGAGGATTCAACGTGCACGATTTCTGTAATGGAAGTTGATTTTCCACCTCGAAAGAAAGGCTCAACGGGATTTGCAGTCCGACCGTTTTCTTGCGGCACCCGGTCTCGGAGCCGCCGGCAATATGATTTATATGAGGCGAATACCAGTTCAATCGCGGTTTTCGGGGAATTGACTATGGATTTCTGTTGAATAAACAAAATAACATCTTGACATGTCGGATTCTGACGTTATACTATTACCACCATGAATGAAGATCGACTCACAATCGAAGAGCTCAGCAGACGTACCGGCGTAGAGGTCCGTACTCTGCGTTCGTGGATCAGCGAAGGACTGCTGGCACCGCCCTTCAGGCCCGGACGGGGAGCGCGATATCCGAGCAGCAACGCGGACCGCGCGGCGGCGGTCAGAGCGCTCAAAAAACATCGGGGGTTGTCGTTGTCCGAAATCGGACAGTTGTTCATAAGGGCGACCGAAGAACAGATCAGGGAGTGGGCGACCGGAATAGGTCTGACTTCGGCGCCGCCCGGGTCGGCCCGCGATTATCTGAGCAGGATTCGGGCGGGAGGCACTTCGACAGGGTCGACCCGGTCCGCAACGGATTCCACCCGGCGGGAGTCGTACGGGGATGTATCGGAGGCACCGTTTTCGGAACAGGGTCTGAACCGGAGGTCGATAAAGTTCCGCGGAACCGGGCGGTCCGAATCGGGCGGGAACGAATTGACGAGCATTGAATGGTTGATTTTTCAGTTGGAGAAGATACTGGGAGACTCTGCACCCCGACACTCGCGGGGTGAAGTCTGGACGAGAATATCCGTAACATCCGCCTTCGAGATCTCTGTTCGAGGAGAACTCGAGCCTCGGGAGCGGATTCTTTTTGAACAACTTGCGGACCAGTTCCGCGCCGTTCTAACAGGAGGTGGAAAGAATGACTGATGTGAATTTTACTGTGGAAGCCGGTTTCGACCGGCAGTTCTACTGGCAGGGTGGAGATTCCGTGCGTTATCTCGTTGCGAGACTCGAGGCGCGGAGCGGGGATGACGGAGTTTCCGGAGAGGATATGCCCGTCAACACAGCTCTCGTGATCGATGCGAGCGGGTCGATGGGCGGTGGAAAGCTTGAGGCGGCCAAGGAAGCGGCGGTCGGTCTGACCGGGCATCTGACGGACAGGGACCGGATCACCCTGGTCTCTTTCGCATCCGATGTTCGGATACATCTCGACGCGGTGCAGGCGAGCGGGGAAAATGCGGACCGGATACGCGAAGAGATTTTACGGCTGCGAACCCGAGGTTCGACCGCACTGTCCGAGGGGTGGTTTGCCGGGGTCGAGTGTACGGCTCGGGTGGCGGAAGAGGATGCCCGCATGACGCCGCGCGTGATCATCCTGAGCGACGGCCACGCCAATGCAGGTATAACGGACCCTGCGGAACTCGGCGAGCATGCGGGTGAATTCAGAAAGCGGGGAGTATTCACTTCCGCTCTCGGTATAGGTGCCGGATACGACGAGCATCTGTTGCGGGGCATGGCCGAGAACGGAGGAGGGCGTCTGCACGATGTGGAGCACGCCGGTGAAATTTCAACCGTTCTTCTGGGTGAACTCGGAGACATCTACAACACGGTGGTCGAGGATGCGGAGGTCGCTCTGACAGTCCCTGCCGGTGTGCGGGTCGAGGCGATGGGCAGGGAGAACTCCGTTTTTCGCGACGACTCCGTTATCGTCCGGCTCGGGCCGATTCAGAACGGCATAGAGCGTGTCGCCGTCTTCAAAGTAACCTGTCCGGGCGGAAAGGCCAAAGACGTGTTGGAGTTTGAACTGTCGACAAGAGCGAGTTCCGTCGGGGATCGACGCATTCTTAAGACCGGTCAGAAGACGGTCGGTCTGGTTGCCGCCGACGGCAGGGTCAACAACTATCAGCCGCGCGACATGAAGACTGCCGAAATAGTGGCGAGGATGTGGAGTGCGGATGTCGTTCTCACGGCGTCCCGGATGAATCGGGACGGAGCATATTCCGATGCGAAGGATTATGTTCAGCGGGAGCTGCATTATTTCCGTCGTTACGCGAGGGGTCTTGACCGGGGGAATGATATGGTGCGTGAACTCGAGATGCTCGCGCTCCGTGTCGACCGCAGGTTTTCACCGCGGATGCACAAGGAGATGGTGAATCAGTCGTATCAGAGCAGGAACAGTCGGGCAGACCACAGAGGTATGAGAGACAGCTGGAGTACCCGAATGGAACGCGGTGAATGACGACCAGGAGCACAATAAGATGTTGTAGGGAAACTGACATTACAGAGATGGGAATTGATAACAGAAACTGAAAACAATTTTACGAAAGATTCTCTGGTCGACGAAAAAAGTTGGGATGCTTGGTGGGATGGCAAAGATGAAATGCCGGTGGAGACCAAGCGTAGGTATATAGAACTTTGCTATGCATCTATGCTTGTTCTAATGGCTGAGAACTTGATGCCTTTGAATGTTTTTCGGGGTGGTATCACACTTTAAGCAAGTTGGGGATAACCACTGAAACTCCGTATTTATGCCGAATTGTATGCGGGTTGATGAGGCACTTGAACCAAGCCAACCTGCTGGATGTTTTTTTCTGCGAACCCAAGCCTGGGGCGGATTTTCAAAGCCCAGAGAAAACACATTAGGATGCTAAGCTAGTAAAAATGACAGAAAGAGAAAATCTGAAAATCAAAGAATGGAGAAACGAACGGAAAATGATTGTCGTTGAAGAGGATTTTCCGCATCGCAGGTATTTGATAACGCCCGGACTGATAACTCTTCCGAATGAACAGTGCCCTATGGGATATTTGGATCTTTTGATCCGAAGAAGTTGGGAAGAGTGTCGTGTATATGAATTGTTTTAAAAAGGGGGTCGCTAACGTTAGGAAAACTCGTTGTTTTAGCACGCTTACAAACAGGCGAAATTATCATGACCGGACATTCGCTCTTGACTTGTAAGGGGGGGGGTAGAGTCAAAGCATTTAAGTGTTGCACTTCGAAGTTTAATGGGCGGATTTTAAGACAGGACAGAAGAGTTATGATGGGCTTCATGAAAACATTTCATTCAGGAGGAAAATATGAAAAAACTTCTTATTGTACTGGTGTTATGCCTTGCTGGTGTCTCCAGTTGTGATGACACCGATGACGAGGCTGACATCACCTATCGTTGTTATACAACCGGAAACTACTACTACAGCAAAACAGAATGTTATGAGCAATAGACGAATAAGGTAGATGAAGCGTCATGGGAGGTCGGTGAAAATGATTCATACTGAATTTGAATGGAAAATCTCATATTGTTTATGATAAAGTCGGAAAAGAGGGTCTGAGTTGATGGAACCGAATTACGATGGGTCTGAGGAGAGTGGACATGAGGAACAACTTGTTCAGAGATTTTCTCTGGGTAAAATTGTTGTCCTCAGCATCCTCTGCACACTTGTTATTGCTGTTGTTCTTCTCTCATTCGGTTCTGGAAATTCGGATACTTCTCAGGAAAGGGTTCTCCCTTGGGTTTTGATCATCGGGCTTATGGTTGTTACATCAATAAGTCTGGTGATTTCTTTTTGGACCTATTATGTCCGGTCGATCTACATCAAGGACGGACCTGCTCTGGTCCCGGAAAAATGGGGAGCAATCATCGGAGAATTGATAAAATCCTCCGAAATATCCGATGCTCGGTTCCAAAAGATATTGGGAAAGGTTCAGAAATCATCAGAAGAACAATCCAAGAAGTCGAATGATCTGCTTGAAAGTTTTCTTACTCTGCAGAATGCTCTCAATAGCAAGGATGATGAAATTGCGCGGCTTAAAAAAGGGTATGACGCCAAAATTTTCAAAAGGTTTTTGATGCGGTTCATCCGGGTGGACCGATCCCTCGGAGAAATGCAGGAAGAATCCGAAAATGAAAAGGAATCGAAAAACTACAAGTATCTCTCCCGTATTATGCAGGATGCTCTGGAGGAGTGCGGCGTAGGTAGGTTCACTCCTGAAATCGGTTCCGACTACAGAGACGCGGGCCCTCAAATAGCGGACGACCCGACTGTTTTACCCGCCGATGACGAATCACAGGACTTCAAAATAGCTGCAGTTGAATCCGTCGGATACATCTTGGAAGGAGAAGGAGATGTGGAGGTCGTTGTTCCATCGAAAGTCTCGATCTTTCGGTTCAACTATGGGAACGAGGAGGAATAGATGTCGAATTATGTGGGCATAGATCTTGGAACCACTTTCTCGGCCGCCGCCTATATCGACGAAAGCGGGCGACCTAAAATCATCAACAATGATCGTGACGAGAACATTACTCCGTCATGTGTCGCCGGAATCAAGGGTGAAATTGTTGTCGGTGAGCGGGCGAGAAGGCAATGGGCGAACGATGAGGCGAATGCCGCGGCAAGGTTCAAGAGAGACATGGGTACATCCGCAACTCATAAAATAGGAGATAAAGAGTTCACCCCGACTGAATTGAGTGCCGAGGTATTGAAAAAGATCAAAAGCGATGTGGAAGCGAAGATCGGTCATATAGATGAAGCCGTCATAACAATACCGGCGAACTTCTCTCATGAGGCTCGGGAGGCGACCATGGAATCGGGTCGCATGGCCGGGCTTAATGTGAAATACATCATCAACGAACCGACTGCGGCCGCTCTTTATTATGCTTTTCAATCCGACGGTGAATTAACAGGAACATACGTTGTTTTCGACCTCGGCGGCGGGACCTTTGATGTTTCGGTCATCAGAGTTAAAGGACAGGATGTCGAGGTGCTCGCCTCGAACGGCCTGCATAAACTCGGCGGAGACGACTTCGACCGATGTCTCTGGGACCTGATTGCAGGAAAATATAAAGAGGAAACAGGGTCTGACCTCTCGAAGGAAGACTTTCCGATAAATGATGCTGAAGAAGAAAAGAAATCCCTGTCGGGAAGGAAACGAACGACTGCCGAGATTGAGAGAGAGTTGATAGATGTGACCCGACTGGAGTTCGAGGAAGGCATCTCGAGTCTGATGGCTCAGATTGAGATGATGTGCGAGACAACGCTTGATGAGGCAGACACAACGACTGAGGAGATAACTTCCGTATTTTTGGCGGGAGGCAGCACGAGAATTCCCTGTGTTGTTGAATGCGCGAAGAAGGTCTTCAAGCAGGACCCGGTTTCGACGGTGAATGTGGACGAGGTCGTTGCGCTCGGAGCTTGTTTATATGCGGCGTATAAGAGTGACGGTTCCAAACTCTCGGAAATTCAGAGGAAATCCGTTTCCAAACTCAATGTGTCAGAAGTAACTAATGAATGTTTCGGAACAATATCTGTAGGATTTTCAGAATCCAAGGGAGAAGAACTGGTCAACTCGATTTTAATTCAAAAAGGACAATCCATACCTTGTTCGGTCACGGAGACTTATCACACGATGTATAACGGGCAGGACAGGGTTAACTGTATGATTACGGAGTCCAAAAGTCCGGAGACGAATCCTAAGTTCGTGAAGATTATTCATGAGCAGGAACTCGAACTACCTCCGAACAGACCTGCCGGTCAGGAGATAAAAGTGACATATTCTTACGATGAAAATCAGATGATGCATGCATCATTCACGGATGTCGCATCCGGCAAAGAGACCAAAATATCTCTTTCCAGGGCATCCGGGGAAACCGCTGAATCTGAGATTGACAAGTTCTTGGTGGACTAGACATGGAATTTATTTTCAATTTCCTTCTATGGGTCGCAATTGCGGGAGCGGTCAGTTTTGTTCTTAACCTTATCCGAGGTGGAACAAAATCGACTGACAAGGGGACATATTTTGTTAAGTTCTTTGATGAAACGCATAGAGAGACCGGGATAAGAGCTAAGAGGGTGATGTTCAGAGGCAGGATGCCGAATGACCGGGACATGGATGTTTCATTCGCTCTCTCGGCCTTTGACGCCACCGACGGAGAAAACACCTGTAAACCCGTTTTTTCTCTTGTACCCGCAGCACGAGAACCCGCCACCATCTGTTATCAGATGTCCGGCGATTTCGGTCGAGTTCCTAAAGGTTCTGCACTTGCCGACTGGATTGCTTTGGGAACGATTGTTCCGGATTTGATTCAACCCGCATATTCGGGAAACAGGAAGATTCGTGTAGTTCTCCGGATGTTTAATTCTCATAATCCCCCGACAATTCACGGTGGATTGTTGCGTAATCAGGGTGAATTGATCTTTTCCGAATCACTGTCGTTCAATTATGAGTTCAAAGAGAAAGGGTATGAGGAGGTGCATAAGCACAGAGAAGAGGCTCAAGCGATATCTCTGAAAATCGGTGTAGCAGTCGCTATGGCGGATACCGGTCTGGATGACAGGGAAGGAGAGATTCTTAAGAATTGGATTGTTAAAGGAGTATCTGGATATCCCGGGGGTGAGAGGGAAAAACTTAAGAATGTCCTCAACAAGGCTCTCAAGGAAGGTTTTGCGGAGGCGAAAAAAGGAAATCTGTCCTTGCCGGGTCTCGTTGGCCGCCTGTCTGAGATCGGTGATAAGAAAACCAAGTATGACGCGGTCGAGCTCTGTCTGGATGTTATGGCGGCGGATGGAGTCGCGGACCCTGAAGAGATGTCGGCGATACGCAATGTTGCGAAGAGTCTTGATCTGGATATGGATGAGATCGAGAAGATGAGGGAGAAGGTGACCCTCAATTTGTCGACAGAGTTGACATCCGAGGAAGGACTGGAGTCATTGGTGGGAATTGAGTCCTCGTGGTCCGATGACCAAAAGCGCAGACACCTCCGGTCGGAATTCCAGAAATGGAGCAACAGAATCAACTCATTGCCTGAAGGTGAAGAGAGGGCCGCCGCTCAGAAAATTCTCGACAATATTGCAGCACTGAGAAAGAAATATGGTTAATATCAAAACCGCGCGTGAAATCGCTTCGTTCGTGCGGTTGTCTGAAGACAAGGAAGATTTGAAGTTCGACCTCCGTAACCTGAAAGGGGGAGAACATCACAGAGACACTATGCTGAGACATGGTGTCCTTTTGTCCGAATCGGTCACACCGGTCCTTGAAGAACGCCTGTCCGCAGTCTGCCGGAACCTCGGCATACCCAGAAAGAACGTGTCCGCTTTCGTATATAACAGTGCGGATGTTCAGGCTGATTGTCTGATCGATACTCCTGAGACATGTGTTCTCAGATTTACGTCGGGACTAGTAAACCTGATGGACGGGAAGGAATTTCAGTTTGTGGCGGGCCATGAACTCGGTCATTTTCTCTTAGGTCACGCAGCTGAAGGAGATTCCTCTCAATATCCGGTAAAGGAGTCTTCTGAAGAATACATGACGAGAAGAGCGAGAGAGTTGTCGGCGGACCGTATAGGATTTCTGTCAATTGAAAATCTGGACGAATCAATAAAAGCGATCATAAAAACCGCATCGGGACTGGGAAACCGTTTTCTTCGGTTTGACGTTTCAAAGTTTTTATCTCAGACCGATATCATCTCCAATCCGTCGCTGGGTGAATCTCGAAACAGCACGCATCCGTCCATGCTCATCAGGTGCAGAGCATTGCTTTGGTTTTCAATGTCCGTCAAATCCATTGAAGATGTCGCTGAAACATCTGAATCTCGGATAAGAGAAGTGGATTCACGGGTGGTCAGCGATCTGGAGAAGTTCGTGGACGGACAGATTCGGCTGAGAAGGACTGAACTTGAGAACGATGCGGTTCTATGGAAATCCGCACTTTTAGTGTTTCACTCGGGGTCATTCAAGAAAGAGGTTCAGAAGCGGTTGTCGGAGGATTTGGGCGAGGAAACCCTGAATGGTATCAGATCATTTTTCGAACTTTATGATCGTGATGAACTTCCGGAACAGATTACACGCAGACTGGATGATTCTCTGGCATCGGTTTACCGTGAGTTCCCGACATCCGCAAAGGAGATCAAGAACTCAGGATTCGAGAGAGCCTATAAAATTGTGAGGGGTCAGCAGTCCGGTACAAGTTCCTGAATATTCCATGCACCTGAAACAGAGGGTGTCCGTTTTGCGTCTGAAAAGTCCTGCTGCAGGAAAGGTTTCAGAAGCAGATGTCCCGACAACTTACTTCGGCCTGTTGTTCAAGCATGTTAAAATTGAGACAGGTGTAGAAGAGGAGGGTCGAACATGTTCAGGATTACGGTTTTCACATGTCTTTTGGTTGTCTGCGCGTTATTGCCGTTGCCGTCAAACGCTCAGCAGTTTTATATCGGCACGGAACTTGGAATCGGTTTCGGAACATCCGTCGATCTTGATTCCAACAACAACGATTTTCCGACCACATGCGACAAGTACCTTGATCCGGAAGACCATTTCGAGCCTGCAGGAGGATGTACGTCGGATTCCGACTGGTCAAGCAGCCATGACGGGTCAGCCGGCATACTTGCCGGAGTTTTTCTAGGCGTCAGTACCGACATCGGCTTACGGATTGAGGCCGAATATCTTTATTTCGGTTCAAATTACGACTCGGTTAACTCCCTATTGAATGATATCAGTGCTGCCGGGGCGGACATTGCGGATAAGGCGAATCAAGAACTTGTCCGCGCGGAAGACCACATAGGACAGGTCTCCATAAACAGTTTGTTTCTTAACCTTTATTACGATCTGCCGACTTCCGGAAAATTCAGACCGTATGCCGGAGGCGGAGTGGGTTTCGGTATGGCGGAAGTGGATTTCGGCAGTTATTGGGGCCGTAATGTCGACCCGGAAGCGATCAAAACCGCCGACGAAGCAAACTACAATGCAGAGAACGGCAGCGGCGACCGGGATGCCGACCGCAAGGCTTTCCATAAAAGAGTCGCAGGCACCACAACCACGGAACATCATACTCTTGAAGATACCGTGTTCGGTTTTCAGGCGATTGTCGGTGTTGACTATCTGCTGACCGAGAAAACATCTCTCGGAATCAAGGGTCGCTGGGTCAAGTATGGTGATTTCAGCGACGGAGACCAATGGGATCAACTGCGCAGTCATGCTTCAAACAACGGAGTCGGAACGCCCACAGTCGAGTATACGACTGAAACCGACGACTTAAGCGCATACGGAGTCAGTATCGTTATGAAGTACGCGTTTTGATTGCTTCTTCAACACGGTGTTCCATGCGGGCGCGTGCTATGATCAAGCACCTGCGGCGTAGATAAAGAAGGGGACGGCCTCATCGTCCACATCGAAGAGCAATATGGCCGGGGAACATCGGATGAGCAGGTCTTCGCCGCCAGGTTCAAGACCGTTTGAGTTATGGATTACTCTGTCTGCCGTTTCAATCAAGTCACGGTATCTGCGAAATCAGCCTGCCGCCGCGCCGCTTTCCGTTTCTTCCGAAACGAGATTGAGTTCCAGGAGTTTTTTGTAGGTTTTCGTGTGAGAGCCGTAAAGGGAAAAGGTTTCTATATCCCTAGGCTCATCAATGTCGATGCTTATATTGCGGTTTCTGCAGACTTCATAAGGAACGTATCTTCGCTCGGCCTCTTCCTTATGTTTTCTGAAACTGTCGTCCCCGAACATTGACGGTATGGCGTCGGGAGGTTTTCTGAGAATCGCGTTGGTTCCCATCTCGTCTTCCGCCGGAACCAAAACGACGTGTTTGCCCTTTTTTTCTTTCTCGAGAACAGAATCCAGATCCTCTCCCGTTATAAGCGGAGCGTCGCCGGGGATCACCAGCACTGAACGCGCGCCCATTTTTCTGCAGACCTGCAGCGCCAGGTCCACCGATGAACTTTCCCCGGACTGGTTTTCCTCGCGTATGACGTCAAACCCCTGATCAAGAGCCATTTTCTCGGCTTTACGGTCAAGGGTCACCACTACCCTGTTGTCGGCAAGTTTTGATTTTCCGACAGCGGAAAACACATCCTCAAGCATCACATACGCAAGTTCGCTCCGCTTTTTTCTGCTCAGCACGGAGGAGAGTCGCTCGTTTGCCTTTGAAAGGTCCTTTACGGGAACAAGTATGAATTTCAGAACCGCACACCTCGCTTCGATATTATTCTATCACAAGTTCGTTCGGTTAAAACGCAAGTGGCCCTGAGAATCGTTCGCCGAGATTCAGGAAGAACCTGAATACGGACCCTTGTTTCGATTTTTCGGAGATTGTTGAAACCGGACTTCCGGATACGGCGAAAAACAAAAACCATAAGCGTAAAATGCCGCCCGACAATGAGGGCGGGTTCCTTTGTTGACAACCAACAGGCTCTTAATATAGTAGTAGTCATACCGACTGTGCGGCGAACAGACGCCGCAGAAAGGAATATCTCCCGTACAATGAGCCGTAAAGCAGTTTTGGAGAGAAGGACATCTGAAGTCAACGCCAGGGTTGAAATAGACCTTGACGGTACCGGAAGGTTCGATATTGACACCTCGATACCGTTTTTTAACCATATGCTGAGCCAGTTCGCAAAGCACGGATACTTTGACCTCGGAGTAAAGGCCGAGGGGGACATAGAAATTGATTTTCACCACACGGTGGAAGATGTCGGAATAACGCTCGGGGAAGCTTTTTCCCAGGCGCTCGGGGAAAAACGAGGAATAACCAGATACGGGCATGCGATAATCCCGTTCGACGATGTCCTGGTGACGTCTGCCGTGGATCTGAGCGACAGACCCTGTTTTGTTTTCAACGGCGATGTTCCTACAGGTAAAATCGGAGAGTTCGATTCAGAACTTGCCCAGGAATTCTTCAAGTCTTTCTCCAATTCGCTCAGATGCAACCTGCATATGGAGTTTCACCACGGAACCAACCTGCATCATATAATAGAAGCCATGTTCAAAGCGCTCGGAAGATCGATGGATACAGCGTCGTCCGTGGACGGGCGCCGCGGCGATATTCCTTCGACCAAGGGTACTCTCTGATGATCTCGATAGTTGATTACGGGATGGGGAACCTGAGAAGCGTCGAGAAAGGGTTCACTTCGCAGGGAATTCCCGCGAGAGTTGTATCGGACCCGGAAGAGATAGAGGGTTCAAGCGGTCTTGTGCTCCCGGGCGTCGGGGGTTTCGGTGACTGCGTGAGAAACCTGCGCGACCGTTCCATGATTGAACCCGTAAGGGGTTTTATTGAAAGCGGAAAGCCTTTTCTGGGAATATGCCTCGGTTTTCAGATTCTGTTTGAATCAAGCGAAGAGGCGCCCGAAGAGGACGGACTCGGAATTTTTTCCGGGGAAGTCGTAAGATTTCGTCCCGTAGAGAAAAGTCTCAAGGTGCCTCACATGGGGTGGAACAGGGTTTCCTCACCCGGAGTCGGTCCCATATTTGACGGAATTCCCGACCGCAACTGGTTTTATTTCGTTCACTCCTATCACGCGGTTTTGCGCCAGAGGGGAATAAACGCGCTCCTGAGCGATTACGGAGGAGAGTTCGTCGCGGGGGTTGTGTGGAAAAATATATTCGCTTTTCAGTTCCACCCGGAAAAAAGTTCCGACTACGGGCTCATGGTCCTGAGGAATTTCTCGAAACTCTGTTTTGAGAACTGATCTTTTTCCGCTCCGTAGACCGCATGGTATGCAGCGTAGCTTCTGATCACTTTCTTTACGTAATTTCTTGACTGTTCGTAGGTGATTTCCTCTACGAATTCATCTGCGCGGAGATTTCCGTTTTTCTTATACCACTCCGCCGCCATTGTCGGTCCGCCGTTATAACCCGCCAGGCTTACCGCGAAATGATGTCCGTAGGTATCGACCAGCATGCTCAGGTAGAGACACCCGAGTTCGATGTTTATATCGGGGGAAAAAAGCTGCGCGACGCTGAAGTCCGCAAATCCCGCTTTTCCCGCAGTCTCGACCGCGGTCTGGGGGAGAAGCTGCATGAGACCTCTCGCGTCTGAAACCGATACCGCCTGTGTGTTGAACCGGCTCTCCTCCCTTATCAACGAGTAGACAAGGAACTCATCGAGTTCGTATTTCTTCGCGCACATCTTCACGTCATCTTCAAAACCCGTGGGGAAAGAAAAACGGAGCGCTCGGGGTGATGTGCTGAAAGGTTCCGCCAGTCTCACCGAATTTTTGTAATCCCCGGCCTGTGAATAAAGGCGGGAAAGGTAGATCTTCCGGGATTTCGTTTTCGCCTGTTTCTCAAGCGCTGCGGCTTCGGCAAGTGCGAGTTCCGGCAGTCCCGCTTTCGAGAAGAAAAGAAATTTCGCCACTGCCGGGCTGTCCCCGAAAGGGTTTGCAAGAGGTTTTTCCGAGGAAGTGGCGGGAAGGGACGGTTTTTCTTTCAACCGGATTTTCGCGAGAAAGGAGTAATACGTGATTTCAGGAGATTCCGCGAGTTTTCCCAGGGCGAATAAAGCACCGGGTTTGTCGTCCGCTTTTTCGGAGGCCGCGGCGTACCAGTAAAGAAAACGTTCCCGGTTTTCACCAGATTCCCACGCGTGAGCGGAAAAACTCTCCCGCGCTTTTTCATATTCCCCGTCTGTATAGAGTATCCAGCCGAGGTTCCAGGAACTTTCCAACGCCTCTTCGCTTCCCGGGTGGTTTTTGATCACCTTGCGGTAAAGTTTTTCGGCCTGTCCGGAATTTTCCGCCAGGTGGTGCAGTCTTGCGGCCCTGAAAAGAGATTTCCGCGCGTAGCGGCTTTTCGGGTTGAGTTTGTGGAGAAGGACAAAAGTGTCTACGGCCTTTTTTTCCTCTTCCATGCTCTGCAGAACAAGTCCTTTCCAGTAAAATGCCTGCGGGGAATCGATTTTGGAAAAAACTTCAAGAGCCTCTTGATATCTCTTCAGACGATAAAGAGAAATTGCGGTTTTTGTTCTCACCGTCCGTGTTTGAGCGGCCTGCGAGAAAGCCTCGACGGCTTTTTCCCAGTTTCCCGCATTAAAAAAGACCCTGCCCCTCTTTTCAAACTGCGCGGGGGCGGGAGAAAAACTCTTTTTGTTTCCGCTGTAAAACTCGAACACGTGATCTGAGAAACTTACCTCCGGATGTTCAGTCCAGATTTTTTCGAATATGTCTTCGGCGGCGGAGACAAGTCCTCTTTTTTCCTTTATTTCTCCCAGTTTTTTGAGGTAAAGCGCTTTTGTCCACCTGCTTTCGGTTTCGAGAATCAGAATTGAATATATTTTTTCAGCCTCGATATACTTTCCGTTTTCTGCATAAATCCCGGCCAGTTCCTCGCGCGCCCTGCTTCTCACGGGAGAATCCGGGTAGAGGGAGAGAATTTTCCGGAAAATATCCTCGGCCGTTTTCCGGTCTCCGCTCGAGAACTTCGAAAGCCCTTCGTAGTAGAGGAGATAATCCCGCAGCTCCGGAACTTTTTCTTTGAGCCTCTCAGCTATTTCCCCGGCCTCCGCATACTGCTTTTTCTGAGCGTGGCAGTAAAGCCTGAGAAACTGTTTTTCCGGAGAAACCTCAGCGGCGGAAAGAGCGGTTTCACAGTCAACGGAGGCGGCCGTCAAACTGCCTGCGGCGACAAGCGTCCCGACCGCAAAAACAAAAAGACCCAGAATATGTTTTCTCATCTTGTGTTTTCCTGCGCGAGAAGGTCTCTTATCCCCTCCCCGAAGAGATTGAAGGAAAGGGCCGTTATGAAAATGGCGAGGCTCGGAAAAACTATAAGGTGGGGAAAAGTCCTTATCCCCTGCCATCCTGTGCTTGCAAGCGTTCCCCAACTGGCTTCAGGCGGGGATATCCCGAGTCCCAGAAAACTCAGGGTGGATTCGGTAAGAATCGCGTACGGAACTGAAAACGTCACAGTCACTATGAGAGGACTCAGCGTGTTGGGAAGGATGTGACGGGTAAGAATGACCCGCGGTGAAGCTCCGAGCGCCTTTGCCGACTCCACGTACTCGAAGGATTTTATCTGAAGAACGCTTCCCCTCACTATCCTCGCCACTCTCATCCACGATATAACTCCGAGCGATATGACTATGCCCCCTACCCCCGTTCCGATGACAAGCGTCAGCAGTACTATGAGCAGCAGATCGGGGACGGCGTAAAAGATGTCGACCGTACGCATTATGACCTCGTCGATTTTTCCTCCGACATATCCCGAGACGGCTCCGAGGAAGGTTCCTATCACCAGAGCCATAGCCGCGGTTCCCAAGGCGACGGCTATTGAAATTCTGGAGCCGTAAATGACCCGGCTCAGCAGATCGCGTCCTTCCTGGTCCGTTCCCATCAGGTGTGTTGAATCGGGGGACCTGAGAGCGTTCGGAAAATCCGTCCGGTCATATTCGTAGGGGGAAATCACAGGGGCGAACAGAGCCGTAAGCACTATAAGAAGAATTATCGTTCCTGTGACTGTGACTTGGGTTTTTGCGTACACTGTGTTTCAGTCGGGTGATGTCGGGCTTCAGGAATCTCTGCTGTAATTTTTTCGGTGTGTTGCTCTTACCGTGGTTTTTATTCCACCTCTGACATTGAAATCACCCGTGACCTCGATCGTTTTCGGGTCGCACACGGTGATCAGGTCTTCGAGAATCGTGTTGGTCGCGTGCTCGTGGAACTCTCCCGCGTTTCTGTAGGAAAACAGGTACAACTTCAGGGACTTGAGTTCGACGCAGAGTCTGTCCGGCACGTATTTTATAATAATGGTGGCGAAGTCGGGTTGTCCCGTTTTCGGACACACGCACGTGAACTCCGGACAGGATATCTCGATTTCGTAATCTCTTTCTCTGTTTCCGTTCTCGAAAGTTTCAAGAATCTTGATTCTGTCTTCTGTTTCCATAGCCTGACTGAGCTGGGTGGAATTTTTGATGTGGAAGCGCTTTTTCAAGAAAATACGACCCCTTTAAATCTATCAAATTCCCGAATGTAATCAAATGATTCGCAAGATCCGTCCTTGTTTGACATGCGGATTTTTTGCATAAATAATTTTTTGTGGTTTTTGGGGCATCGTATAACGGCAGTACAGCGGACTCTGGATC
Organism: Thermodesulfobacteriota bacterium; assembly: GCA_965204665.1. Taxonomy (GTDB): domain Bacteria; phylum Desulfobacterota_D; class UBA1144; order Nemesobacterales; family Nemesobacteraceae; genus Nemesobacter. Next base: position 883,168 of record OZ242002.1, read on the forward strand.
CGCCAGTCTAGGTTCGAATCCTAGTGCCCCAGCCACTTGACTCAGAAAGCAAAGACTTTTTACCCGCTTCCGGAAGTTGAAGACGTGAACAACGCACTGTAGTCTGTTTTTGCACTCGTCACGGTTCCCATAAAGGAGTCTCGTTCGGTCTCGCCCGAGAGGTGGTTCCAGATTGAGACTCGGCTTGATGACCACACCGAGTTTTCTTAGTTCCTGTTCCAGTTTCTCATGAGCGGCGACGATGTCGGGGTCTATCTTCTTGTTTCGGTCAAGCAAATCTCCTTGGTTCGAAACCGAAAATTTCTGTTCTTTCCTCATATTGGAAGTTTTTCTCATCGTGAATAAAGGAAATCAGTTTTCCCGGTACGTGTAGTCTTAAGCAACTCGAAGCAATTCCGAATTTGCCTGTATGATCCAGTACCGTTTTCTGAACTGTCGATCTTCGAACTTATATCCTCTCCCAGCGATGTGTTTAATGTTGCTTCCCGGCCGATAGCATATGGCTACTCTGTTTCCGAAGACATATCACCGAGTATAAAACACGCCTTCTCACGCCTGAGCATTTCGTAGGTGTTTACACAATCTACACCCATTCCGATACATGCATTGGGAATCTTGACTCTTTTCTTTGTCTCCGCCTCTACTTCATGAGTAACAACCGTCATACCATGCGCCTTCGCATGCGCTATCAGATAGTAATCAGCGGACTCTAAAAATTTTCTGACGGCTTTATCTTCATAATTCTGTGAAGTTGTCCACTCACTGAGTTCCTTAAGGTGCTGGACCACGACATTGTCGGCGGTAAGGAAAAATTTGTTCCCTGCTTTTTTGCCCATTCCGACAGATTATCTTTGCCGACACCAACTTCCTCAGCAACTTTTTCCATGCTGAACACCTTACCAAGTCGGTTTTGCTGCTCAAGCCATTTCCAGAAACCCGGGCAGAAATCAAAGCCGTAATATCTGTTCTTGGCTTCGATCAATACATTTGTATCAATGAGATAGCGGGTCAAGACATCACTCCGACTTTCCGGCTCAGTTTGTTGAAGGTGGTTGTATCGGAAATGCCGAGCATACGGAAGGCATCACGGTAAAGAGTGTGTCCTTCAATCGTGCTGGTTATGAGTGCCCGTGCAAAACGGTGACCGACCCTCGAAATTGTCGTAAGGTAAAAATCACCGCCGCTCGTCTGTTTTACGTTTTCCCGTGTCAGGGCATTTTGTCGAAACACCTTGTCGAATTCCTCACGGTCAAGCCACCCGGCATCAAGCAACCTCCGCAAGATGACAAGCCTGCTGACTTTGAAGTATCGGGAAAGTCTTGTCATTGCCTGATCAGTTTTTTCTTCGTTTCTCGGTCGCAGATTCAATGCATCAAGCGGCACCAACAGTTCCGCCGCCACGGCATTGCACCAGACCTCTTCAGCAGGGGAGCCATTGAGAGGTTTTCCGCTGATGTTGGAAACACCGGAAGAGTTCAGCCACAAATGCGCAATTTCGTGGGCCAGCGTGAACATCTGGGCGGACTTGCCGTCAGATCCGTTGATGAAGACAATCGGTGCGAACGGGTCCGCAAGGGCAAACCCCCTGAATTCTTCAGTATCAAGTTTGCGCTTGGTGCTGCTTGCCACAACGCCGCTGACCATGACAAGAATGCCTGCGTCTTCGGCTTTGCGGATGAACAGCCGGAGCGCATCTTCCACTTTCCGCTGTCTGACCTGCTCGTCAAGACTGAATCCCATAGTCCGCCGGATGCCGTCAGTGACTGTGCCGTGATCCGTTTTCAGGTCGGCGCTACCGATAAATTCCAGGGGTGGTTGCTGTTCGGAGCGTGCGAATTCACGATACCAGTCCTGACGTTCCTGGCAAAGATAGAGCATGTCCAGCAGGTTCGGGCTGGGAGTGGGCACTTGCCTGCCGCCGACAGTCCTTAAATCCGGTATGGGTAATCGAATCTCCGGCGGGCTGTCCAGAAACAGAAAACCCACCGGCACGTGCACGACCTTCGCGAAGCCCTCCAGCTGCTTCAATGTCGGTCGGGTCTCGCCCTTTTCCCATTCCGTATATTTACTGAACCGAACCGACAGTTTTTCCGGAGCAAATCCTGCCCTCTCCCGCGCCCAGCGCAGCATATCCGGTGAAACGTCAACCCTTGGCATCTTATTTGACCCTACAGTAAATTCTTTTTATAATTCGCCCATTAAACTTCGAAGTGCAACACTTGGGACTGGTGTTGCTCCGTTCTGATAAGATTTTCAAATAACTTTACCACGCCTGTTTCTTTGTGTGAATTCATGCTGATCTGCCCGGGCAGATCAGCATGAAAATTCTTTGGATTCGGCACAATTCTCCCCATGCGACTCACAATGCGGGCACACCTGTCCTGCTCCGTCTCTCTGATTCTTTCTCCGTCCGACGACACCATACCGAAGAACGTAATCGGTATCTGTAACAGCCGGATTACAGAGCCGTGCCCTCACCGCAGCATTCTGCAGACTCTCCGTCCGCACAGCGAGCGGCACGGGCTATCAGGTGCCGACCGGTTCTTCTATGGGACTCTCTCCCCGTTCCGGAGCTTCGTGAATCACCTCATACGGCGTTCTGAACCCCGGAACCTTCCGTGGACGATGATTCAGCAGGTCTTCCACCCGTTACCCGTTCCACCTCCGACTTGCTCAGTCGGCTCAGATCAGTCCCCTCGGGCCGGTACTGCCGGATCAACCCGTTACTGTGTTCGTTCAGCCCTCTCTCCCATGAATGATACGGCGTAGTGAAATAAAACTCCGCTTCCAGAGCTTTCGATACTTTCTCATGGTCGGAGAACTCCCTGCCGTTGTCCGATGTCATCGTCAGACACAAACTCTTCCAGGACTTCAACTTACTCTTCACAGCCCCGCCCACCTGCTTCGCAGTTCTGCGTTTCACCCCCTGCAGCAAGGAGAATTTCGATCTCCGCTCCACCATCGTCACCACAGCTCCGCGATGCTCACCGCCTACTATAGTGTCCAGCTCCCAGTCCCCGAACCGACTCTTCTCATCCACCACCGCAGGCCTCTACGCTATATCCACCCTGTTCACTATCACCCCTCGTCCCGCCTTCCCCTTCACGCGACGGTTGTACTTCTTACCTCCATGCCGCAGATGACGATATAACTCCCCTCCCTGCTCTCGGTCCCGCCTTATGTATCGATATATGGATGTCGTGCTTATACTCGCTGTCTCTTCATACTTCAGACGACCCGCTATCTGTTCGGGACTGAACTGGTAGTTCGTCAGCATTCCGCTGATCACCGCACAGAGATCAGCCGTCATCTTCCGAACAGACGCCGCATCCCTCCGTCTGTTCTCCGCCGTCTCCTGCGCCCGGTCGTGCCTGTAACCTTCCTTTCCCCGGTTCCTCTTCAACTCCCTGCTGATCGTGGATGCGGAACGATCAAGTCGGTCGGCGACCTGCCGAACAGATAAACCCTCGGCCTTCAGCGTCTCTATCCGGATTCGTTCTTCGCAGCCGAGGTGATTGTAGCCTGATGACATCAGATATGCCCTCCTTTAACGGTATCGGAGCATATCCTTATCCCTCGGTCCTCTCAACTACTCGTCTTTACGGACCGCTTCGTTATAATTCAAGTGTTGCACTTCGAAGTTTAATGGGCGTAATAAAACTGATGCAGATGGGTTTTTAATTTCGACAAGGGGGTGAAAAATGAAAAGACTGGACGGAAAGACGGCCCTGATAACGGGCGGAGGAGAAGGTATCGGCAAGGCTACCGCTGTTCTGTTCTCGAAGGAAGGGGCGAGCGTCGGTATTATGGCGAGAACGGCGGAGAGACTTGATGAAGTGGTTGCGGAGAACCCGGGACCCGGAGACATAAGGGCTTATCAGGGAGATGTTTCGGAAGAAGAAGATGTAAAGAGGGTGGTGGAGAGCTTTTACGACGACTTCGGAAGGATAGACATACTGTTCAACAACGCGGGCATTCTGGAGGGCGGCACTGTGGTCACCACTACGGACGAAGTCTGGAACAGGACGATAAACATAAACGTAAAAGGGGTTTTTTATATGAGCAAGTACGTGGTTCCGCTGATGGCCAAGCACGGCGGAGGTTCTGTAATCAACAACTCGAGCGTGCTGGGTATCGTGGGAATGGAGGGGTGCGTCGCCTACAACGCCTCTAAAGGAGCGGTGAGGCAGATAACGAGGAGCATGGCGATCGACCATGCGGGGGACAATATCAGGACGAATTCCGTTTGCCCCGGATACATAAAGACGAAGATGGACCCCGAATTTATGGGAAATCCTCCGGACGCGGAGGAGCAGCTTGACAAGATAGCGGCGGGAATGATTCCCCTCGTGAGAAGAGCGGAAGCCGAAGAGGTTGCCTACTCGGTTCTCTATCTGGCTTCGGATGAAGCGAGATACGTTACGGGGTCGGACCTGGTGATAGACGGCGGCTGGACAACTTTATAGAGAAAATCACCGGTATTTTTCGCCGATGCCGGGGCGGAGAAAAGCCGGAGAAAAAAACCGACCGGCGAGGAGGATTTCTACAATGGAAGTTTTTGAAGCGATGGGAACACGCAGAAGTTTTCGATTCTTCAAGCCGTGGAAGGAAGTTGAGGACTGGAAAATACAGAAAATGCTTCAGGCCGCGCGTTACGCCTCATGTCAGGGCAACTGCAATTCGACTGAAGCGATAGTTATAGACAAAAGAACCTATCCAGAAGACAAATTCGAACAGATTGTCGAGTGCGCTTCCGGATTCAACGAGATACACGTGCGCCAAGCCCCGATTCTCGTGGCGTGGCTAATAAACCTCGACGCCTGGTATAAGGAACTCATACAGACTTTCGCCGTGCTGTTTCCCTCAAGAGCGATAACGGCCGCCCACGGTTGGACATACGAACTTCTGACCGAACAGACTTACCCGAGGCTCATGAGTTTTCCGAAGGACAGAACGGAGGACCTGCTCAGGATTGAAGCCGGTCAGGCGATTGCGAACGCCATGCTCGCCGCCACGGATGTCGGGCTCGGATGCTGTCTGGTCGCTACGGGGAGAAAACCGGCCGAGTTTCCGAAGGTTCTCGGAACCCCCGAGAATATAGTTCCCATATGGCTCATGGCCGTCGGATATCCGGCCGAGGACCCCGGGCAGAGACCGAGAAAGAGATTCGACAGACTTTATCACTACAACGAGTACGGAACTGCGCTTGAAGAAGACCAGCAGGTGCGCAGGGAACTTGTGCGGGATAAACTGATTCAACCCATGGACCCGCTTCCCGGAAGAGAGGAGGAACTTCGCCACATATGCAGGATGTTCGGATTTCGGGAGGACATGCCCGATATGCCCAGGGAGCACATTGCGGAGATGTACGGCGAGGAGTCGCCTTATTACGGAGAACTACCGCCCGGTCTTGAGGAAAAAGGGGTCTAGTTCCGCGGCATACGCAGAACATGCTCGGGGGAGGTAGGCGGAGTCGGATACGAGACGCGGGGCTGCGCGGCCGTTGTCGGGATTTTCTCCGTTATCTTGCGCGCGTCTTCCTGCGTTGCTTCGGTTCACGCAGCCAAGTCGTGAAAAGCCTGCACTTGTCGTTGTGAAACGGGTCTTCACCGTTCAGTCGTCGTCACTTTTGATCAACAGGTTTGTTCAGATTCCACTTCTTCGCGGTACGGTCAAACTCCGCTTCAAGATCATGCAATACGCCGTAGATAACCCCTTTGTTGATTTTTCTACCAACTTTTCTTTCCGCCAGAACAGCGATTTCTTCCAAAGTGATCGGGCCTGACGCATCTTCAACAATGGATGATATCTCACAACTCATTGTTTCAAGTCTCGATTCTCCCCATTCGGTCAGATACACGTAACTCCCCGTCTCTACCTTCAGCCGTTTATCCTGAATCACAATCGAGACCAGAGTTTCCAGCGGACAATCCCGTACAGGCGGAAATTCACGTAACTCGCTTATATGAATTCCGGATTGCTTCGTGTCGAGTTTACGCACCACATTTTCTATAACTTCCCTCTGTTCCTCGTGCGACAACGGCAGGTCTCTGTCCTTAATACCCCATACGGCGCGTCGTATGCGGACGAGAGGACCGAACGGCTGGACCTGAAAGAACTCGCTGACCCCCCGCACAGCCGTGAGACGTTCCCTGATCTCGTCGGTACTCAGCGGGTGGCCCGCCTCTTTTACAATTGCGATTACGGCCCGCCGGATATCAATACGAGTTTGATCCTCGGCGTTATCGTTACCCGTAACCCAAGTCATTCTTCCAAGAGGTTTGAGCACTTTCGATTCTGAAAGAGCGACATCAAGCACATATTTGTCCAAGCCCTCAAACTCGCCGTCCGGGTCCGCTGATATCTCGGAAAGAATTTCCGAAGTATGCCATTGCCTGCCTGATGTCTGTGAAAAGACTATGTCTTCGGCGTATTTACGGATTTGCGACATCTGTTCGTCGCTGAATGGTATATGGCGAGCGAGGCCGTATGTTCCGCTTCCTAGCAGCAAGGCGACATTCGCGGCGGCATTTTGGGCTCTTCTCGGATCAAGTTCTTTTTTCTTCCCGAGTTTCGACCGCTCGGCGATTTCGGTATAGTGCAGAGGCCTGTCCGACTCGGCAAGAATCACTTTGACCAGTTTTTCCGCCCCGCGGCCGTAGTCGATGAGAATGCGGGAATTTCCCTGTTCCGTGACGAAGTGGCATAGCGGAAACAACTTGTCCCACAGCGCCTGCCCGAATTCTTTCGCGTTGTCCGGCAGCAGACTCCGGACTTGAGAGCGGGCATAGTCTTCACTCCATCCCTGTTCTGACTTGGAGGACAGTAGTTTCTCCGCATCGGAAACCGTACGATTCCAAGTCTCATTATCCATTAAACTGAAATAGAGTAGATCGTCGATATCAATGAAGTGGATGCTGTCTCTGCACATGGCCCGAACAAGGTTCTTGAAAAACTCCTTATGGGAAGATACGCCCTCAAACCACGGGTCTGCAGTTTCCGCTTCAGTTATCGGAAGGGGAGAGTTTCTCCCTATCAGCAGTTGTTTTATTTTTTGTTCGAGAATACGGTTCAGGTACAGTTCACGGATCCATTTACGAAGCGTACGCGCCTCGATTTGTCTGACCCGCTCCCGCGTCAATCCAAGATCATCCGCGATCTGCCGCAATGTCTCGGGCGGCCTTTCGAACCCCAGCCGGCGAACCAGAATGTCCTGCTCGCGGGTCGGGGACGACAACAGACTGCGCAATTCCGTGATTAGCGGTTTTTTGATCAAGGGGAAAAGAAGACCTGTTGTTGGTTCTGACTGCGGTTGCGGGAGTTGTCGGTCAGTTCGGTCGGTTTTCAGCGTTGTTGCGGTCTCCTTAAGCGGCCCGTTGTCGAGAGCGGCGTCAAGAGCTTGTAGAGTGTCCTTAAGAGACTTACGGCCGAAGTTCCGCAGAGTCAGTAATTCTTCGCAGGAACAGTTGAGACTGTGAAAGTATTCTGAGGTTCTGCATTATTTTCAGCGCAGGTCTCGGAACCGGGATGTTTTTACAGAATCCGGTTTCTCCCCCATCTCCCCCCCCCCCTCGGCCGATACAACAGCATAATTATCTTTGCATTACATGCAGTTAGGTGTTGCTATCTCCTCTTTCTTAAGGTACGATTACTCCATATTCTCAATACCGAGGTGTAATACGCAATGAACCGACGCCGATACAAACCCGCACTTGACCGAGGACAGACACTGCTTCTGCCCGAGAGAGTGGAAGACTATGTGGGAGAGAACCACCAGGTTCGGGCGCTTGATGCCTATGTCGACACTCTTGATCTGTCTTCCATGGGATTCAGGCATACCGAGGCCGGCACCACAGCGGGGCATCCTCCCTATAATCCGTGGGCGATGCTGAAGCTTGCATCTTTACGGATATCAGCATGGTATACGCAGCAGCCGCAAGCTTGAAGCTGAGACCCGAAGGAATCTTGAAGTGATGCGGCTGGTGAAGGGGATGCGGCCGTCTTACAAGAGCATTGCTGATTTCCGCAAGAACCATGCGGCGCAACTGAGGAAGGTCAACAGGGATTTTGTTCTGCTGTGCAGGGATCTGTCCCTGTTCGGCGGAGATGAGGTGGCGGTCGACGGTTCTTTCTTCTCTGCGGACGCGAGCACGGCAAGCATACGGACCCGAGGGTATATAGACAGGGAATTGGAGAATATAGAGAGCAGGATAGAAGAGTATCAGCAGGAACTTGAGGAGGCCGACGCCGCTGATGAGAAGGCGGGAAGACAGGATGCGGGCAACGACAAGATGTTGAGGGAGAAGATAGAGAAGTTGAAGAAGCGTCAGGAGGAGACTCGGGAGACCAGGGACCGCATGGAGAGAAGCGGCGACACTCAGGTATCTACGGTGGACGAAGACGCGAGGATACTCAGGAAGCGGGGACAGAGCGTGGCGGGTTACAACGCGCAGACAGCGGTGGACTCGAAGCATAAGCTTGCAGCTGTTGAGAATGTGGTTCAGGACGGTACGGACAGCCGTCAACTGGCCGGGATGCTTACGGAAGCGAAGAAAAGTCTTGATACGGAACAATTGACAGGACTGGCCGACGGAGGTTATTACGAGAGCATGGAACTGAAGCGGTGCGAGGATGAGGACATTACAGTCTATGTTCCTGTTCCCGACAACAGTTCGGGAATGAAACAACGGGGGCGTTACAGTCCGGACAAATTCACTTACGATGCCGGAGAGGATTGTTATCATTGTCCGCAGGGCAGGAGGCTGACCCCCGCGTAAAACCAAGGGTTAGAAATGGGAAGAGGTACACTATATATACAAGCAGAAGTGCGGACTGCAGGGCGTGTTCGATGCGCAGGTATTGTATCGGTGAGAAGCAAGTCAGATTGATACAAAGATGGGAACACCAGGAAGTGCTTGAGAGGCACAAGCGGAGAATGGAACAGGGAGAAGAGAAGATGAGGAAGCGGGGGAGAATTGTTGAACATCTGTTCGGAACATTGAAGGTCGGAAACGGTTTTCATCAGTTTCTTATGCGGGGTCTCGAGAAATGCAGGGGTGAGTTCAGCCTGATGACGCTGACTTACAACTTCACCCGGGTCTTGAACATCCTGGGGGTGGAGAAATTCAGGGAGTACTGCGCGGGGAGGAGAGTTCACGGCCCGCAGACGGCATGAAACAGGGGTGGAAAAGCCTCTGATTCAACCTTTCAACTGTCCATACTTGACTCGGTGAGTTCTATAGTGTACACATTAGGAGTATGCAGATAGGACTACATAATTTTTCATCGGAAACAATAGAATGGTTCAAAGAAGCGGTAAAAGACCCCCGTGCTACCCGTTACAGTCCGGCCCGAGAATTATGCGAGCGGGACGACTGGCGTAATTCCGGAGGAGAACTGTGCACAGGGTCCGCCCGCAAGATACTTCCCCGCATAGCAGACAAAGTAAAAGTCACTCTCCCCGAGGCGAAGCCCCTGAACCCGGGCATGGTTCCCGGAGGCGCTGCTCCGGCAATAAAGACGGATTATCCCGATGTGCTGGTGAACACGGACCTTGAGAGGTTAGGGGTAATAAGTCTTGAAATTGTTGAGGACAAGGAGAAGCGGCTCCGGCGCGGGATGATGCGGACTCATCATCCCGAGGGCTGGAGCAGAGTGCCGGGAAGACGGATATGTTACTGGATAACATCCGCTCTCTACGGTCGCGTAGGGGGTATAGGATTCTGCGCGGCGAGCCGGCACCAAGCGGCTCGGGACAAGTGGATAGGATGGTCATCATCGGCACGAGTGAAGAATCTTGATCTGGTGGTGAACAATCACCGGTTTCTGCTGTTGCCGGGAGTGAGAGTGAAGAATCTCGCTTCCCGTGTCTTATCCACGGCATCCCGCCGCGTCGTCTCCGACTGGGAGGAGTTGTACGGACTCTCTCCCGTACTTGCCTACAGTTATATATCATCCGACCGCGAGGGTACGAGTTACAGGGCCGCGGGATGGGAGATGTGCGGGGAGAAGACATCGGGGCGTCCTCCGGGCAAGGGGACTGCGGAGAGCAGGACGGTATGGATGAAACCCCTTTCGGAGGGGTGGGAACAGAAACTTCTTGAGGAACCCGTAAGGAAGACGGGCACAGTGCCCGAGCCTTATTACGCGGAAGATACGGACTGGGCCTATATGGAATACTGTCGCAGCAGTTATCCTGATGCGAGGGTAAGAGAGCTTATAATAAGTGCAGGCGGGAGGTGGGCGGACAATCCGGGGAAATCTGTTCCCGAGATGTTCCCGCAGACGGCTGAGCGCAAGGCTGTATACAGACTGCTTTCGAACCCGAGGGTGAAGATGGAAGACATACTTGAACCTCACAAAGAAGCGATGGTAAGTCGCTGCAGGCTTGAGAATGTGGTATTGGCGGTACAGGATACGACTACGTTGAACTACACAGGGTTGGAGGATACGCGGGGGCTTGTGAAGATAGGGGGCGGCGGCAGGGGGATATCGGCCCACGTGGGTCTGGCGATAACGGAGGGTAGGCGACCTCTGGGTGTGTATGAGTTCAACACGGAGCAGAGGGGAGAGAAGGATGAGGCGGAGAGCGGGAAGTGGATGAAGGGGCTTCTGCGTGCGAGGGAGATCAGGGAGGCGTGCGGAGGCACCAGAGTAATCAGTGTATGTGACAGGGAGGCGGACATCTGGGAATTCCTGCAGGAGGCTTCTGAGAATGGAGACGAGGTGGTGGTTCGTTCAAAGAAGGGGAACGGGCGTTGCGTGGTGGAGGACGGGGAAAAGGGGAAGGAGTGTCTTTGGAAGTATATGGAGAAGCAGCCTGTGCTCGGGAGAAGAACAATAGAGATCAGGGCGTGTGGAGGAAAGAGGAAGAGGGATGAGCGGAAAGCGGAGCTTGAAATAAGGGCTGTCGGGGTAAGGGTGGTTCCCCCGATGAGGGAATCATCTCGAAGTCCGATAGAGGTGCTGGGGGTAAGCGTGTATGAACCGCAACCTCCCGAGGGGCAGGAGGGTCTTCACTGGGTGCTGCTCAGCACGGAGGGGGAAGCGGTGTTCGAGTGTGCTGAGAGGATAGTGAAGTGGTATGAGGCGCGATGGACTGTAGAGGAGTACTTCAAGGTGCTCAAAAGCGGACTCTCCGCGGAGAAGAAGAGGTTTGACGATGTGGATGACCTTCGCAGGAGTCTGGCGTTTGACGCCGTTACTGCATACAGAGTGTTTGAACTCGAGAGGCTTGCGAGGGACAAACCCGAGGTGCCTGCGGACAAGGTGATGACCGGGGATGAGGTGGATGTTCTGTACAAGCTGCTTCGCCACGAGAGAATTATAAAGTCGCTTCCTGCCGAGGGTCGGGTTCCTGATATACGCACTTACGTGATAGATCTTGCGAGGTATGCGGGGTTCGCTCCTACGAAGCGTCAACCTCTTCCGGGAACCAGGAAACTATGGCAGGGGTATGTAAAGTTCAAAATAGCGTATATGGCGTTTCTTGCGGGAAGAGAGGATAAACTGTCGGAGCAATCAAGAGGACCGTGACACTGCCGAGTCAAGTGTGGGCAGTTGAAAGGATTCAACATTATGACACCGGATTCGAGGTGCCGAACCTGATCCGGAAGATTTTCAACCTGTTCCTTCAGAAAAACAGACGCATTCCTGACAATCGGTTTATTTTTTAACGATCTTTCTCTTGATACTCTCACAGTCTCAGTTGGAAAGGTCATGCACCGTCCTGATGCCGTTAACACGAAATACGTTTCCGGCCCTTACAGTCAAAGACAGATTGTCCAAGTTCCGTCGGGACAGCCACGGTGGAGAAAAGCGGGCAAACTCGCAAGGGTCTTCGCAGTCGGCGCCTGCAAAATAATAAGTTCGGAACATTCCCGAGAGGAGCCGGAGGCTCCATTCCAATTTCGATTCTTCTGCAAGATAGGAAGCGTCATCATGTATTCCATATGCCGAAAAATTTTCTGTGTACGAGGGGTTTTCCTCAAGGAAAGAATCTATCCAGTTCGGCCGATTCTGCAGGAGGATTTTTGTATCCGCCGCCTCGGCACGCTCTCTCTGCACGGTAGGATCTTCGATAGAGTATCCCCACCCCCGCAACCCTATGAACACCTTGATGTGTTCCGCCGGAGCAACCGGTGTTGCTGAAACAGCAAAGGAATTCGGCAAAGCGAATTTCGCCGCCTCGGTCAAAAGCATCCGGCCGGGATACTCGGATGCGGCAGTATCGAAGACATCACCACATGGAGGACAATCAAAACCTACATGCAGCACGGCCGCACCCTTGTCTGGACTCTTCCGCTCTTTCCATGCGCGAACGACGGGAGCTAGGTCCTGGAAAACCGTGGTAATCCAATCACCTTCGTCGGAACGCGTCATGAGGAACGCGCGTAGGGGAAACTTGGTCATGTATCGGCAACATCCTTATTTCTCTATTTCTCTGTCCGGCGAATCAGACCTGCGAAAACGGTACTGTCAGTTCCGACCTGAAAAGAGATTTCGTCCGCTCCCCGCTGCCGCCGGTCATGCAATCAGAAAATCCCGTCCTGCATAATATATCGGTCTGAACTCGTACGGTTTCTCGGTAAGAACCGACAGAGGACGGGTTGCGAGAAAAAACGATGTCCTTCTATTTTTTATACTCGCATTTGCAGAGGTTTTGTCTTATATGCGCGATTACATCGGCTGTGTCCTGAGCGCTTATAACTCCGCCCCAAGGCGGCATAGCCGCAGACCTTCCGACTGCGGTTCCGCCTTCGTTTATCACCTTTGTAAGATATTCGTCTGAGTAGCCTTGAAGAATTTCCGCGCTCGAGAGGTCTCTCGGCTTGGGCTCGAGGGCAGCAGCCCCGACTCCGTCGCCGACTCCGGTCGCCCCGTGACAGAGAGCGCAGTAAGTATTGTACACTTGCTGCCCTTTGGCGGCATCACCCGCAAGAGACTCATCCGTGGACAGAACTGCAGCACAGGTCGACAAAAACGCAAAAACGGTTATTGAAACAATTCTGTTTTTCATTTTTTCTACTCTCCGGAAGCGACTGTGCTTCCCGTCGAACATTAAAAACTGTTTTATTGCGCCTGTTAAAAATCAATAATAAGTTATCCATATTTGTTCTGCAGAATCAAACGGCTCTGTTTTCTAAAGCGAAAAGATTCCCGACGACGTATCGTCTGACGAGGAAAATATGTGGAATGTTTATTGTATATCTTCTGCCGTTCCGCCCGCTGTATCAACTTGAACCGGTCGAATTTTTTCATGACGGTGTCCGATCAGTTCTGACGGAGTGAAGTTTGATTTTCTTTCTTCCAATAGAAGATTTTTACATTTCATGTTCGTTCAGACAACATAAGAACTGTAGTTGCTTATGTTTTAGTATTATCAGGAGGAGGCTGAATCATGGAACCGAAAGAGCTTGGACAGAGATTGCGCACCGCGCGCGAGGCTCGGGGGATGACTCAACAGGCGGCGGCCGAAGAAATAGGTCTGACGCGAACCGCAGTCACCCAACTGGAGGCGGGCAGGCGTTCGGTGTCGACGCTGGAGTTGACGAAACTTTCCCGGCTGTATATCCGGCCCGTCACGGATTTTCTGCAGAAAAATTCCCGGGATGAGGATAAAGATGCGCTGGCGGCTCTGTACCGCGCGGCACCGGGTTTAGAACCTTTCAACTGACCACACTTGACTCTGTGAGTTCTATAGTGTACACATTAGGAGTATGCAGATAGGACTACATAATTTTTCATCGGAAACAATAGAATGGTTCAAAGAAGCGGTAAAAGACCCCCGTGCTACCCGTTACAGTCCGGCCCGAGAATTATGTGAGCGGGACAACTGGCGTAATTCCGGAGGAGAACTGTGCACAGGATCCGCCCGCAAGATACTTCCCCGCATAGCAGACAAAGTAAAAGTCACTCTCCCCGAGGCGAAGCCCCTGAACCCGGGCATGGTTCCCGGAGGCGCTGCTCCGGCAATAAAGACGGATTATCCCGATGTGCTGGTGAACACGGACCTTGAAAGGTTCGGGGTAATAAGTCTTGAAATTGTTGAGGACAAGCGGCTCTGGCGCGGGATGATGCGGACTCATCATCCCGAGGGCTGGAGCAGAGTGCCGGGAAGACGGATATGTTACTGGATAACATCCGCTGTTTACGGTCGTGTAGGGGGTATAGGATTCTGCGCGGCGAGTTGGCACCAGGCGGCTCGGGACAAGTGGATAGGATGGTCATCATCGGCACGAGTGAAGAATCTTGATCTGGTGGTGAACAATCACCGGTTTCTGCTGTTGCCGGGAGTGAGAGTGAAGAATCTCGCTTCCCGTGTCTTATCCACGGCATCCCGCCGCGTCGTCTCCGACTGGGAGGAGTTGTACGGACTCTCTCCCGTACTTGCCTACAGTTATATATCATCCGACCGCGAGGGTACGAGTTACAGGGCTGCGGGATGGGAGATGTGCGGGGAGAAGACATCGGGGCGTCCTCCGGGCAAGGGGACTGCGGAGAGCAGGACGGTATGGATGAAACCCCTTTCGGAGGGGTGGGAACAGAAACTTCTTGAGGAACCCGTAAGGAGGATGGGCACAGTGCCCGAGCCTTATTACGCGGAAGATACGGACTGGGCCTATATGGAATACTGTCGCAGCAGTTATCCTGATGCGAGGGTAAGAGAGCTTATAATAAGTGCAGGCGGGAGGTGGGCGGACAATCCGGGGAAATCTGTTCCCGAGATGTTCCCGCAGACGGCTGAGCGCAAGGCTGTATACAGACTGCTTTCGAACCCGAGGGTGAAGATGGAAGACATACTTGAACCGCACAAAGAAGCGATGGTAAGTCGCTGCAGGCTTGAGGATGTGGTATTGGCGGTACAGGATACGACTACTGCTCCGTCATACAAGTATTTTCGGGTAGATGTGCTTGAGTTTACAACGCGCATCAGCAACTGTCATATGCCAACTCACACCGCGCTGACCCGCATTCACGCTCGTGAACCACGCCGTCACCTGTTTCCTCAATTCTTCCGAATCCCCGATACGCCGATCCTGCAGGCACTGCCGTGTCATACAACTTAATTCACACTCGGCCGTATTCAGCCGACTGCCGTGCTTCGGCGTATAACAGAACTCGATACGCCTCATCAATCGTTCCGCCCGTTCCGGCCTGAAGGTCTCGTAGAAAGCCCCCGGCTTGTGCGTGTTGAGGTTGTCCGGCACCAACGTTATCTTCTCACAATCCGCATAGCGACCTTCCAACAGGTCCGCCACTTCCTGTGCCCGGTCCCGCTTCGTGCGCCTCGGGCGTACATTCACCGCTCTCCAACCCGCCGGCGGTTCACAGAACATAAACAGCGCCGCCGTGCCGGCCCGCTCGTATTCGTAGTCGACCCGCTGCGGATATTCCGCCGTTTCCGGCAGAGGATTACGGGTCTCTTTCACCAACTGCACCGGCTGTTCATCCATACAGACCACCGGCCGCTTCTCATTGTAGGAACGCTCGTATGTCGTCAGGACTCTTTCCATCGCCGCCACGAAATCTCCGTTACTCTTCGGTGGAATCACCCGATATTTCAGTTTCCGACCTTTAATGCCGTTTTTTTTAGCGTGCGATTGACCGTCTCGTGGCTGATGGTGTCGCATATCTCCAACTCAACCATCCTGTCCGCCAGCAGACGCAGCGACCACCGTGCATACCCTTCAGGCGGCGAGCCCAGCCGCATCGCTATCAACTTCGCTTCCTGACGACCGTCAAGCAGTTTCGGATAACTGTCCGGGTCTCGCTGTAAACCGTCGAGGGCCACTTCAAAGCCCTGCAGCACAAAGCGCCTGCGCACATTCTCGATGGTGCGTACCTGATAACGGAATACATCCGCAACCTTGCGGTCAGTCCAGCCCGGTCCGTTCACATCAACCTGCAGCAGGATGCGGGCCCTGCGTGCTTTCTGACTGCCGCCCTTCAAATTCCTTATTGTCTCTTCGCAGATCTTTCGTTCCTCATCTGTAAGCCTCACAATGTATTTCTTCATGGTTCCTCCTTCTCAGGCTGTATGCCCCTTGTTGTTGAAACACATTGTAACCGAAAATCCTCATTTGACGAAGCACTACGTTGAACTACACAGGGTTGGAGGATACGCGGGGGCTTGTGAAGATAGGGGGCGGCGGCAGGGGGATATCGGCCCACGTGGGTCTGGCGATAACGGAGGGTAGGCGACCTCTGGGTGTGTATGAGTTCAACACGGAGCAGAGGGGAGAGAAGGATGAGGCGGAGAGCGGGAAGTGGATGAAGGGACTTCTGCGTGCGAGGGAGATCAGGGAGGCGTGCGGAGGCACTAGAGTAATCAGCGTATGTGACAGGGAGGCGGACATCTGGGAATTCCTTCAGGAGGCTTCTGAGAATGGAGACGAGGTGGTGGTTCGTTCAAAGAAGGGGAACGGACGTTGCGTGGTGGAGGACGGGGAAAAGGGCAAGGAGTGTCTTTGGAAGTATATTCAAAAGCAGCCTGTGCTCGGGAGAAGAACAATAGAGATCAAGGCGTGTGGAGGAAAGAGGAAGAGGGATGAGCGGAAAGCGGAGCTTGAAATAAGGGCTGCCGGGGTAAGAGTGGTTCCCCCGATGAGGGAATCATCTCGAAGTCCGATAGAGGTGCTGGGGGTAAGCGTGTATGAACCGCGACCTCCCGAGGGGCAGGAGGGTCTTCACTGGGTGCTGCTCAGCACGGAGGGGGAAGCGGTGTTCGAGTGTGCCGAGAGGATAGTGAAGCGGTATGAGGCGCGATGGACTGTAGAGGAGTACTTCAAAGTGCTAAAGAGCGGACTCTCCGCGGAGAAGAAGAGGTTTGACGATGTGGATGACCTTCGCAGGAGTCTGGCGTTTGACGCCGTTACGGCATACAGAGTGTTTGAACTCGAGAGGCTTGCGAGGGACAAACCGGAGGTGCCTGCGGACAAGGTGATGACCGGGGATGAGGTGGATGTTCTGTACAAGCTGCTTCGCCACGAGAGAATTATAAAGTCGCTTCCTGCCGAGGGTCGGGTTCCTGATATACGCACTTACGTGATAGATCTTGCGAGGTATGCGGGGTTCACTCCTACGAAGCGCCAACCTCTTCCGGGAACCAGGAAACTATGGCAGGGGTATGTAAAGTTCAAAATAGCGTATATGGCGTTTCTTGCGGGAAGAGAGGATAAACTGTCGGAACAATCAAGAGGACCGTGACACTGCCGAGTCAAGTGTGGGCAGTTGAAAGGTTTGGAACAGGATGCTTCTACTCGCCATCATGTTGCCCGATGCATCAACCTGTTTCGTGAAGGTACGAGGCTGAAAAACATGCTCGGCACCGCGCTCGGATTCGCTCTTCCAAGTTACGGACCCCTCATGCCGAGGTCCTCGGGAGATGCTGTAGAGCAGGGTGAGCAGGTTGCGATGGAGGAACGACGGCGACTCGGAATCGGCAACGCGCCGATAGCAGATGTCCCGAAACTCATCTCGTCCCAAGGGGTCTGGGCATCAGGCGTCAGTCTTCCGGACCATATGTCGGGACTGTTTCTGCACCACCCGAGCATAGGGTCGGCGATTCTGGTAAACGCATCTCATCCAAGGGGTCGAAGGCGTTTCTCTTACGCGCATGAATATGCCCACGCTTTGTTCGACCATGAGCAGAAAATCACAATTTCCAACAAGGATAACTCGTCTGAAAAGACCGAGCAGCGCGCAAACGCCTTCGCCGCGGCACTTCTCATGCCGAGAGAAGGAGTCTACTCCGCCTTGAGGAACTTCGGTAAAGGACTTCCCGGTCGTCAGGAAAAAACCGTTTTCGATGTCGCGGGCGGAGACTGCACCAGAGTGAAGATTCGTTCGCCCTCGGGTTCACAACGCATCAACTGCAGGGATATTGCGAGACTCGCACACCATTTCGGCGTGAGTTATCAGGCTGCTCTTTACCAGATGAAAAGCCTTCAGTACCAGTACATATCCCATGCAGAATCCCGAAAGCTGTTGGAACATGAAGAGTACGGGCATGAGTATCTGAAGGCATTTGATATGTTCAGTGATGTCGGTGAATTGGAGGAGCGGAAGTATCGGGACAGAGAGCTCCGCGACGAAATTGCCCATCTTGCCGTTGAAGCATATTGTCGCGGAGAGATCTCACGCGGTCGCGTCCTGGACCTGAGCGAGATGCTGGATATCGACAATGACATTCTGCTTCGAGCGGCTGGAGCGAGGATCGGGAAGTGATCATCTGACGGCATCGGACCACTAGGAAATTATCGCGATGTTGGAAAGAGTGAAAACTGAAAAATGCTGAGAGTGACAAAAATGTGCATTGGATAGCGCAGGGCATAAGACTACATTTACGCCAAGTCAACCGACGGACGGTCCTCAATTCTCCGCCCATTACACTTCGAAGTAACAAGCATAACAGATAAGATTGTTGCAATTTCGTGATATAAACCGAGCCAACTCCTATGATTTCTGTATGGTAGAACCAAGGAACCGTATTTAAGTGTGCTGACTTAAATGCCATTGATGTCCGGCACTCTTCAGAAATCACTTCTATTTTTTTCTAGTAGGATAAACAGCTTTTTGGGGATCATCGTGGTTGGGATCATACCAAAGAAACTTCAATGCACGATTATCTCTTATTCCGTACATCCTTTCCTTGCTTGTTATGCGAAAAGAGATTAGTTGATCTATATCATCCAGGTTTATTTTTTCCAAACGCTTTTTAGCTTTTGTTGAGATGTCGGCAACATTTACTGGATGGTTGTTATTTCCTTTACTTCTACCCCCCGAACCAGAGTAAATTTCGGCCCAAGTCATACTTTCCCAGTTCTTTACGGTCTCCCGATAAAACGTTTTTAGGTCACGATTGAAATTATCGCTACCCCAAGGACCTTCCCAATCAAAAGACTGCATTTGCCAACAGATTGTTAAGTGATCTGACTTTTCATTACTTTTAGGCTGTCGGTCAACTTCCTTATTCTTCCTACTCTTAGTGCGACCCATAATACTCCGACATGGACTCGTGGCTAATAACTCTTTCGCCTCTTTCTGAAGAAGGTAATCCTTTCCTCGCTCTACACCAAGGCAGCTCTTGATGGGTCAAGTCACTCAACTGTTGTCCGGTGAATTCAGCGTAATGATCTAAAACAGCGTCAACAGATTCACGCTCGTCGGAACTTAGAGCGTTTGAATCAGCACCGCGGATTTTTTGAATATGAAAGTTGCCTTTGTGATACCGGTACAAATCGGGGCACACGGGTCCGTTCGCCCAAGCCTGTATCTCTTCGTCAAATAAAGACTCTTCTTCCCAGACAAGATGCCAAGCCTGAGCGTAGTAGACGAGTTTTTGCAACTTCCAAGTTGTAATTTTTCCAGTCCTGTTAAGAACATATTGTGCTACATCACGTACATTAGCCATTGAAACCTCCTTATCTACATAACCTCGAACTTCGACAAGCCTAACATATACTCTACATGTTCAACAGCGCAACTATCTCGAAACAACAGATTCAAGCGGACCGGATGCGACATTTTCCGTCTTTGTCATTTTGCGGCTCGGAATGATGCAAGTCAACCCGAGCACGGTCTTTTGACAAGAGAGCCGTGCGCGTGTAGATAGTTGCTTTTTAAGATCGGACGAACATTCAGCGGAATCAAGGTAAGTAGATGCCGAGCAGCGATTACATACACATATTCGACACCACGCTCCGCGACGGCGAGCAGGCTCCGGGATGCAGCATGACCTCGGATGAGAAACTCCGCGTCGCGTTTCAACTCGAAAAGCTGGGTGTGGATGTAATAGAAGCCGGGTTTCCCATCTCGTCTGAAGAGGACTTTCTCTCCGTGAAAAAAATAGCGGAGCGGATAAAGAGCTGTCAGGTCGCCGGGCTGTGCAGGGCGAACTTCAAAGATATAGACAGAGGGTGGGAAGCCGTACGCTGCTCGGAAAGCCCGAGGATACACACGTTTATCGCCACTTCCGACATACATCTCAAACACAAACTCAGAAAATCCAGGGAAGATGTGCTGGAGATGATAGTCGCCGCGGTGCGCCACGCGAGAAAATACACGGAAAATGTCGAGTTTTCCTGCGAAGACGCGACTCGCACGGATATTGACTACCTATGCAGAGCCGTTGATACCGCCGTCAAGGCCGGAGCCACCACGATTAATATTCCCGACACGGTCGGCTACACGGTTCCCGAGGAGTTTGCGGGAATAATCGCCACTCTTGTGAAAAACGTTCCCGACCTCGACGATGTCGTTTTGAGCGTGCATTGCCACAACGACTTGGGTCTTGCGGTTGCGAACTCCCACGCCGCCATAAGGGAGGGAGCAAGACAGGTTGAATGCACGATAAACGGTCTCGGCGAACGTGCGGGTAATGCGTCTCTTGAGGAAATAGTGATGGGTCTTAAAGTGAGAAACGACAGAAGACCTTATACCTCCAGGGTTGATACGAAACAGATATACCCTTCAAGTCGTCTTGTTTCCCAAGTCACCGGAGTGAATGTTCAGCCGAACAAGGCTGTTGTGGGGGCAAACGCGTTCGCCCACGAGGCCGGTATCCATCAGGCGGGTGTTCTCCGGGAGACGCTAACCTACGAGATAATGACCCCGCAGGAAGTCGGTATACCCTCAAACAGCATAGTGCTCGGCAAGCACTCGGGCCGTCACGCCTTCAGGGACCGACTGGAGGAATACGGTTATGTGCTTGAGCCCGAAGCGTTTGAAAAAGCCTTCATACGGTTCAAAGCACTTGCCGACAAGAAAAAATACGTTTTTGATGAGGATGTAGAAGCTCTTATAAACAGCGAGTGTCTCAACTCCTCCGACCACTATGTGTTTGTGTCCGCAAGTTATTCGGGAGGCACCAATCAGGAACCCCAAGCTACTGTGACGGTTGCAGCCGCAGGTGAAGAGGTCACAGCTTCGCAGAAGGGCTCGGGTCCGGTGGACGCGATTTTCAAGGCGGTAAAGGAGGCGACGTACCTTTCTCCCAGGCTTGAGAGGTTTTCCGTTTCCTCGATAACCGGTGGTACGGACGCGCAGGGAGAAGTTACGGTGAGAATCTCCGACGAAGATGTGGTATCGCAGGGACAGGGGGTTGACACGGACATTTCCGTTGCGAGCGCAAAGGCCTTCGTAAACGCGCTTAACAGGCTTCGCTGGAGAAAAGAGCACCCGCGACGCGACGCAAAATTTAAAGGTATCTGAAGACCATTTCCTGACTTGCCCGTAATAGTTGACCGTCTTTGATTTCGCATTATTCTTCACAATAGATTGATTTTCTTGACTTGAAAAATCAGCTGCTTTCTGTTGAAACCTCAATTTTCACCCCAAATCCGACCGGCGGACCCCCTCAATACGAACTGAAACAGCGGCAAGCAAGGTTCACATGTACCCATTTGTATGAGAACCGAGCCCAAAAAATGCGCAACTGTCTCAATCGGAATTTTTCTTGAAATTTCTTTTTGAAAATGCAATAATAGCATTTACAAGGGGGCGGATCTGGAACAATTCAGTAAAAGGCGAACAGTGGATGCGGCTTGATTTCTACGAAGTTATAGTGCCGAAAAATGTGGCCCGCGAGTAATTTGCCAGGGGTCGGCTATCTGGCAGAAACCGCATTTGCTCCACTTAAGTTGAGGAGTCGCGAGCCGGAGTGAGGAGATAAAAATGGCACCTTATTCAGTTGCTTCCATAGCAAATGCCTTCTTAAATAAGGCATTCCGGGAGAGACGTACAATTTCTCCCATGAAAATCCAAAAACTACTTTACATCGCACAAGGTTATTTTCTTGTTGAACAAGGGAAACCGCTTCTTGACGAGGTATTTGAAGCATGGAAGTTCGGTCCTGTTCTGGATTCGCTATATCATGAGTGTAAGCATTTTGGTCACAAGGGGGTCGATAAATTCCTATCTGGGATTGGCGGTCATAACGGACGAATTCGACAAGCTCCGATACCAGAAGATGATGACATTAAAGATATTGTGGATTTTGTATGGAAAAACTATGGAAATGAAGAACCAACCTCACTTTCAGCTTGGACCCATGAAAAAGGTGGACCATGGGATGAAGTGACTGATGGTGGAAACAACATTCTCCGCCATAAGGATGTCCCGAACGAAAAGATAAAGGAATATTTCGAGAAACACATGTACGATGACTAATAGCCGAAACCGCAAAAAACTTAAAAAGCCGAGTGATTCTGATATAAACAAGGTCGACAACGAAGAAGACTACAAATCTCCAATAGCAAAAAACAGGATACTCTACATCAATTTGAGGTTTGTGAAATTCGGCGTGTCTGACCGTCTCCAAGGCGCGGCGATTTTTCTGACGATACTCCTGCTGATTCCAATCTTTGTGGCACTCATCGGGGGTTTTTTTGATAAAGCTTGAGCTAAGGAAATGCTTGTCTGGCTGGATAAGCCTTTTTTGCTGTCTTTAGGGGTTGCCTTGGGGAGTAGCGGGAAGCGAAATTGCGACGATAAGACGATGAGTAGAGAAATGTAAGGGTGTAGCGTTCTCTCCGATAAGGCGGCCGATATATGTATTGAGTATTTTAATGGGAGAGTGTTCGGAAAATTTTGTCGTTCCCTGTACAATCTCTAGTTTTCATAACCGCGGCCTTGTCCTTGCGGTTGTAGTTATAACAACTGCCGGTCTATAGACCTAGTGGTTGAAGGCTTACCCGAGACTACTTACGCAGCAGCAAGGATTCGACCAACATGCATTACGACAGAAACGGTCCCTGTTCATACTTTTATGTAAATGGGCGGCGCAAAATTAAAGACTGTGCCGGTTTTGCGAAAGGCTATAATTCGGAGATCAAAATTCTAATTTGTCTATAATTGCATAGTTTTCCTCATGGGTTCTCAAACTCCCTTAATGAGTCAGTATTCAGCCATAAAAAAGGAGTATCCGGATTCCATACTCTTTTTCAGGCTCGGGGATTTCTACGAGATGTTCTATGATGACGCGAAGACCGCATCCGGGATACTGGGAATAACTCTTACATCAAGGAACCGCTCCAAGGAAAACAAGATCCCTCTCTGCGGAGTGCCTTTTCACAGCGCGGAGTCCTACATATCCAAACTTCTGGAGAGCGGAAACAAGGTAGCCATCTGTGAACAGGTGGGCAAAGCCGGCGATGCGAAAAGTCTTGTAGAAAGAAAAGTCGTGAGAGTCCTCACCCCGGGGGCGCTGCTTGATTCTGAAAACCTGCGGTCGAGGAGCAATAATTTTCTCGCGTGCGTCTGCGAGCGGGACGGCGGTTACGGACTTGCCTTCTGCGATATCTCGACCGGTGAGTTTCAGACATCTTCTTTTCTAAATGCGGAGGACCTTGTTTCAGAGTTTTTCCGTCTTGACCCGAGCGAGATACTCCTCCCTGAAGGCGCCGTCGCCCCGTCCTGGCTTGAGTTTCTGCCGGACGGCGGACGACGCGTACTGATAACCAGGGTGGATTCATGGAAATGGGAACGACAAAGATGCCGTGAAACTCTTACGGACGGTTTCGGGGTTCTGACGCTTGAATCCGCGGAACTTGAACAGCGGCCCGGGTGCCTTGTGGCCTGCGGGATTCTTTTCGCCTACCTTCTGGAAACGCAGAAGGACTTTATGCCCGAGGTGAGTTTTCCCAAGTATTACGACACCGTCGATTACATGAAAATCGACGAGTGGACCGCAAGGAACCTGGAACTTTTCGTATCTGCGGAAGGTTCGCCGAAAAACTCTCTGCTCCGGGTCATGGATATTACATCCTGTCCGATGGGAGCCAGACTTCTTCGGCGCTGGATGAACTATCCTCTGCTCGACGCCGAAAAAATAAAAACAAGACAACGGGCTGTGGCCGAACTCGTTGCGGACATCTCGACAAGAGGCGCGTTGCAGGAAGCGCTTCGGCGCGTGGGCGACCTTGAAAGACTTATTCACAGAATCTCTGTTCCCTCGGCCCGACCCGGAGACCTTGCGGCGCTTCGGGATTCCTCTTCCTGCGTAAAGAACATAAAGGACGCGATGGCGGGTCTGCAGGACCCGGTACTCTGTTCCCTTTCGGAGAAAACAGATGATTTTTCAGATCTGAGGGATTATCTGACTTCCGCCGTATCCGCGGAACCTCCGGTCCAAATCCGTGACGGAGGGGTCGTGAAAAAAGGCTTTTCATCCGAACTCGATGAACTGAGGGAAATCCAGAGCGCCGGAAAAAAATGGATATCCGACCTTGAGGCGGAAGAGAGAAAGAGAACGGGCATAAACAACCTCAAGGTCGGTTACAACAGAGTCTTCGGCTACTTCTTCGACGTGACCAAATCGAAGATTTCACTTGTTCCCGAGGAATATTCAAGAAGGCAGACGCTTGCGGGAAGCGAGCGTTTCACCTCGCCGCGGCTTTCTGCTTATGAGGAGAAAATTCTGACCGCGCGGGAACGCATGGATGAGATCGAAGCGGTTCTTTTCGAGCGGATAAGAAAAGAGACGACCGCGCACTCGGCCCGGGTGAAGGCCACGGCCGAGATTCTGGCGGAAATAGATGTTTTCTGCTCTCTTGCCGAGGCTGCCTCCCGATATGACTACTGCGCTCCGGAGTTCCATGACCGTCCTCTCGTAAGTCTCCGCGGCAGTCGGCATCCGGTCGTTGAGAGAATGGACCTCGACCGCGGTTTCGTGCCCAACGACATCACGCTTGATTCCGAAGCGGACCGTTTCATGATAATCACGGGTCCCAACATGTCCGGCAAATCCACCCTTATAAGACAAGCGGCGCTTATATCGCTTATGGCGCAGATGGGAAGTTTTGTTCCGGCATCTTCCGCGAATCTCGGAGTTGTGGACAGGATTTTTTCAAGGGTCGGAGCTTCCGACAACCTCTCCCGCGGTCAGTCCACCTTCATGGTGGAGATGGTGGAGACGGCCCATATTCTCCGCAACGCCACTGAAAAAAGCCTCGTTATTCTGGATGAGATAGGAAGGGGAACAAGCACTTTTGACGGGATGAGCATAGCATGGGCGGTATCCGAGTATCTGTCCGATCTCGGATCCATCACCCTTTTCGCCACGCACTATCATGAGCTTGCGAACCTCGCGGACACAAGGTCCGGCATATGCAATTCGAACGTGATGGTAAAGGAACAGGAAGGAGAAATACTGTTTCTGCGGAAACTTCTCCCCGGGGCCACAAGCCACAGTTACGGAATACAGGTCGCCCGCCTTGCCGGGGTGCCGGCAACGGTGCTTGAGTCCGCGAGGAGAGTTCTGTTTTCTCTTGAAAAACTCAAGCAGAGTCTTTCGGAGTCCATGACCGGGGGGCGGCAGCTTCTTCTTCTCGATAAGGATAAAGAAGAGCAGGCGGAGGCCCGATACCGTAAAGAAACTCTTCTTTCCGAA
This sequence comes from Thermodesulfobacteriota bacterium, assembly GCA_965204665.1. GTDB lineage: Bacteria > Desulfobacterota_D > UBA1144 > Nemesobacterales > Nemesobacteraceae > Nemesobacter. Next base: position 908,558 of record OZ242002.1, read on the forward strand.
GAGCTCAGGGAGATAGACCCCGTGAACATGACTCCCATGGAGGCGCTCGCGAAGCTCGCCGAACTTAAGGAGAAGGCAGGTTCGTAAATACCTAGAACGGGGATTTCGGAAACTCCGGCTTTTTCAGCAACTGCAATTTTCCCCCTTGACACCGCCCTAATGATGCTTACTTTATATCTGGCACTCAAAGGGAACGAGTGCTAAATTTCATTAAAAGCCAAATTAGGAGGTATTAGAGATGGAGATAAGACCGTTACATGATAAGGTTCTGATCAAACGTCTGGACCTGTCTGAGACAACGGAAGGGGGAATAATAATCCCCGACACAGCTGCTGAAAAACCGCAGCAGGCCGAGGTTGTCGCCGTCGGCAGGGGAAAGATTCTTGAGAACGGAGATGTTCTTCCGCTTGATGTCAAGAAAGGCGACAGGGTTATATTCGGAAAATACAGTGGAAGCGAGGTTTCGCTCGGCGGGGAGGATTATCTTATCCTCAGCGAGAGCGAGATACTTGCCGTTATAGATTAACAAGGAGGAAACAACAAGATGGCAAAAGATCTGTTATTTGACGCAGAAGCAAGAGAAAAGATTCTCCGGGGCGTTGACAAGCTCGCGGCCGCAGTGAAGGCGACTTTGGGACCGAGAGGCCGCAATGTGCTTATAGAAAAGACATTCGGAGCTCCGGTTGTGACCAAGGACGGAGTTTCGGTGGCCAAGGAGATAGAACTTGAGGACAAGTTTGAAAACATGGGAGCCCAGATGGTGAAGGAAGTCGCTTCAAAGACAAGCGATGTCGCCGGAGACGGTACCACCACGGCGACTATCCTCGCCCAGGCTATATACAAGGAAGGGATAAAGCTTGTGGCCGCCGGACACGACCCCATGAAGCTTAAAAGAGGAATAGACAAAGCGGTCGAGGTCGTTACCGACAGCATAAGGAAGCAGAGCAAGCAGGTGAAGGGCCGCGTCGAGATAGCCCAGGTGGCGACGGTTTCCGCTAACGGCGATGAAAACGTCGGAAGCATTATCGCCGATGCGATGGAAAAGGTGGGAAAAGACGGCGTTATCACCGTTGAAGAGGGAAGAAGTCTTGATACTGAACTCGATGTGGTGGAGGGAATGCAGTTCGACAGAGGGTACCTGAGCCCTTACTTCGTTACCGAGCCCGAAAAGATGACCGTCGAGCTTGAAGACCCGCTCATCCTGCTGTTCGACAAGAAAATAGCCAACATGAAAGATCTACTTCCGCTTCTCGAGGAAGTGGCGAGAAGTACGAAGCCGCTTCTTATAATCGCGGAAGATGTCGAGGGCGAGGCGCTCGCCACTCTGGTTGTGAACAAGATCAGGGGAACTCTCAAGGTGGCGGCGATAAAGGCTCCCGGATTCGGAGACAGAAGAAAAGCCATGATCGAGGACATAGGGGTTCTTACCGGCGGACAGGTTATATCCGAAGAGGCCGGTATGAAACTTGAGAACGCCAAAGTCGCCGATCTCGGAAGAGCGAAAAGAGTGGTGATAGACCGTGACGACACCACGATAGTCGGCGGGTCGGGGAAAAAGTCCGAGATAGCCGGCCGCATAAACCAGATAAAAAGCCAGATAGACATGGCGAGCGGCGAATACGACAGGGAGAAGCTCCAGGAGAGACTCGCTAAACTCGCCGGCGGCGTTGCCGTGATCAGGGTCGGAGCCGCTACCGAAACGGAGATGAAGGAGAAAAAGGACAGGGTCGAGGACGCTCTTAACGCTACGAGAGCCGCTGTCGAGGAAGGAATAGTTGCCGGCGGCGGCGTTGCTTTCATAAGGGCGGTCGGTCCTGTTGAGAAATTCTCCGGTGCTGACCCGGAAGAGCAGGCAGGGGTCGACATCGTGAAAAAATCTCTTGAATCTCCTCTTCGCGGAATAGCGTCGAACGCGGGATGGGACGGTTCGATAGTGGTTGAGAATGTAAAAACCCAGAAAGGTTCTACGGGATTTGACGCTGCTACCCTCGAGTACAGAGACCTTATCAAGGCCGGAATTCTTGATCCGGCAAAGGTTACCAGGACCGCGATACAGAACGCGTCGAGCGTTGCGGGCCTGCTTCTCACCACGGAAGCGCTAGTGGTCGATGTTCCCAAAGAAGAGCCGGCAGGCGGCGGGGGAATGCCTCCGGGCGGACCGATGGGAGGAATGGGCGGCATGATGTAGGAGTTCCGTTTCCATACAGTAAGTTTTTTGAAGCGGGCGTGGTCCTCAGGGATTTGCGCCCGTTTTTTTTTGAGATTAAATATATACTGATGTTGAAGGGTGAAATATGAATACAGAACAGAAAGAGATTGATCGCCATCTACATCTGGGGGAAGACGCTCACAGAGAGTTCAAACAAATTGTTTTTTCCGCCAACCGACCCAAAGAGCCGAAGCCGGACGATTTAGCAGATGAAATCGCCGCCTTCGCCAATGCCGACGGCGGCGTTTTACTGTGCGGAGTCTCTGACGGCGGTGAGGTGCAGGACATGACGCGGCCGCAAGTAGATAATCTGGTAAGCAGTCTGACGGAAATTTGCTGTGACCGGATCAAACCCCCGGTCTATCCTCTGATAGAGCGTAGAGAAACAGAAGGCGGCAAGTTGTTGGTGATGGTCACAATCGAAGCGGGCGAGGCTATGCATCAAAGTCCCGGTGGAGCTTATCTGCGCGTCGGAGATTCAAAGAGGCAGATGAGAGATGAAAAATTCCGACTCGCTCACCAGCGCGCTCAGTCGCGTTTTGTTTCGTTTGACGAGCAACCGGTTCGGGGCACAGGATTCGGTTCTCTGGACAAAGATCTCTGGAAACCCCTTATAAGCGCGGAAGGAGCCGCCGACCCGCAGCGGTCCCTGTTGAAAATGGGTTTGCTTACCAAAGATGAAAAAGGAGCCCTGCGCGCCAGCGTAGCGGGTATTCTTCTCTGCAGCGCTGCACCGGAGCAGTGGTTGCCGCAGGCCTGCATCGTGGCGACTCATTACAGGGGAGCGGACCGAAGTGCAGCCCAGATTGATTCTCAGGAAATTACAGGCTCTCTGCAACAGCAGATCGCCCGGGCGGTTCTTTTCATCATACGTAATATGCGGGTATCAGCACGTAAGACGCCTGCGCGAGAGGAAACACCTCAGTACGGCGACCGGGCAGTGTTCGAGGCTGTAGTGAATGCCGTGGCGCATCGTGATTATTCCATCCGAGGCAGCCGCATTCGGGTCGCAATGTTTACCGACCGCCTTGAAATTCACTCTCCGGGTGGTTTGCCGAACAATCTGACTGAGGAAAGTATCATGGATCGTCAGTCAACCCGTAATCAAGCTCTGGTTTCGGTGTTACGTAGAGTTCCCGTATCCGGCATCCGGGGGTCACATGACAGGCTGTACATCATGGAACAGCGTGGAGACGGGGTTCCTATCATTCGTCGGGATACTTACGAGTTGTGCGGACGGTATCCCGAATACAGGGAAATTGATAAGTCCGAACTTGGTCTTTCCATTCCCTCGGCTCCGCAAGAGCCGAGCGAATGTCGAACCTCGATTGCGGTACGCTGTGCAGACAACCCACTTGCGGGCGCAGAAATATTGACTCTCTATCCCAACAAGACATGGAAACGTGCGACCACAGATGCGACCGGTGAAGCGTTTTTCGATCTGCACACCGCTGTTCTGCCGATGACCGTTTTTGCAGCGGCGGAGGGCTGCGCCGCTGAAGTTGTCCGTGACTGGTTGCCCGGCGAAGGTCCTCTGGATGTGGAAATGGAAAATCTGTCCGGGGGCGGCTCTGTCATTTTTGCGGAAGGTACAGGATGTCTGCCGGGCATTTCCGGTCGACTGAACCCTGTCCTGGATACTCATGGTCGCACTTATCTTTATGCCGACAATGTTGCGGTAAAACAGGGCGCAGTCCAGCCAGTCAGTTTTTTGTTGGGAGAAGATTTGCATCTAACCGACGCCGACGGCCGCGAGTTGCATGTGCGCATTGTCGATATTGTCGGCCGATCATCACTGTTGGAGTATCGGTCATAACCGGCGACTACCCGACCGCCGCTTTCTTTTACGCCGCCGCGAGCCTCGATTGCTGATTGCCGGCATCTCGCTGGAGTGTTGATACAAGGGGGGGGCATGACGAACGGAACTCGCTTGTCTCCGATCAATTCCCGTGTGCGTCTTACAGGATGAGTCATCAGGGAACGGGATATATCAACTAAATTCTGTTTTTTTTCGTTTTATTAAAATTTTTTCTTGACAGTTTAAGTAAATTACTTATATTTTATAACGCTGGTTAGAAACAGCATCACTATACATCCTTCATCCTCCTTTACGTAAGAGAGAGCGCCTTTCCCCCTTAAGGCGCTCTTTTTTTGTCCTACCGAAAAACCGGTGCTATAGTTATCATTGATTCTGCGCTTACCGGGTCTCAGATGGCGAAAAAAAAATACAGATTTACAGTTCCGGTTGCCGTAATCGCCTTTGTGTGGATCGGGGTGGTGGGGATTATTCATCTGTCGGGAAGTAAAGACTACCACGGAGATGAGTTTCACCGTCCCGCGTTTGATTTCTCGCTGACCGATCACCGAAACCGCGAGTTTGTTCTCTCCGAACATAGAGATAAGGTAGTGCTTTTGAGTTTCGGGTTTACAAACTGTCCCGATATATGTCCCGGCACCTTGAGAGCGTTGGGGGATGTGCTTGATCTGATCGAGGGAGAATCGGCTGACAATGTGGAGGCGCTTTTTATAACGGTGGACCCGGAAAGAGATACGGTTTCGAAACTGGGAAGTTACGTACCGTTTTTTCACGAAAGCGTAACAGGTCTCACGGGACCCGAGGAAACAATAACGGAAATAAGCAGGGCTTGCGGCGTATTTTATTTAAAAGACGCTCCGGATGAAGCCGGAAACTATCAAGTCACTCATTCTCCTTCCATCTATCTGCTGAACGCCCGCGGAGAGGTTGCCCTTCGATATTCGAGGGAAAAGTTTAATCCGGATAAAATCGCACAAGATATAAAACGTTTCTTGAGGGATATTTCATGATTTCAAGAAAGATTTTTCTGACTCTGCTTGTTTTTTCCATGGTGCCCCTGTTTCAGGCTGAGGGCGAGGATACTGTTTCCGTATCCGGCGCCTGGGTGAGGCAGAACCCACCGGGAACCGGCGTCACTGCCGCCTATATGGTTATCAGAAACAATGCAGTGAAGGATGATGCTCTTTTGGAAGTTAAATGCGAATGTTCAGAACAAGCGGCTATTCACGGTACGGTCGACGTACCGAATTCCGATTCAGTGAAAATGACGGAAGTCGCTTCACTCGCCATTCCCGCAGGGCGGGAAGTGGTGCTTGAGCCCGGCGGGTACCACATCATGCTCATGAGGCTTCGCGGGGATATAAGGGGTGACCATCTGATGCTGGTCCTTAAGTTCGCAAACCGGGGAGAGGTGCGGGTCAAGGCTGCGGTGTCGGCCGGGCCGGGCGAAGATAAAAAACATCACCATCACTGACCCGGCAATTACAGATTAATGAGTAAAGGACGGTCGGGAAAAACGACTGATAATATATCTGAACTTAAGAGAAAAAGGCTGTTCTGAAAGATCCTGCGGCAGGAGTCGTCGGTTTTCCGCTCTGGATATTTGAAAGCGTTTATGTTTTTCAGTTTTGTATGCGGGGATGCTGAATACCGTCTGTTATCTGGGTGATATGTATTTTCTCGGGTTGATTCTTTTTCCTTTCTTTATTATTTCATAATGAAGGTGAGGCCCTGTCGATCGGCCCGTCGAGCCGGCTTTACCTATTACATCCCCCCATGACACCTCGTCTCCTTCACTTACTTCTATACTGGATAGGTGAGCATACAGAGTCTTGAAGTCCATATCGTGCTCTATCACCACGTATTTTCCGTAGTCCGGGGAACTGCGGGTTTCCTCCACCACTCCGTCCGCAGTGGCCACTATGTCGTCGCCGACTGCCGCTCTGAAGTCAATCCCGGCGTGAAACTTGCGGGAATCGGAAAAGGGGGATTTCCTGTAGCCGAAACCTGACGAGATTGATCCTTCGACAGGTTTACCCAGAGGAATCGACGGAAGAGCCTTTTCGATCTCCTGCAGGTCTTTTTCAACCGAGTTGAAATAATCCGGAGTGATGTCCGAAACGCTGAATCCCCGCCCTCCTATGTTTTTTCTGGCAGCATTGTTTCTTTTCAGGAGTTTGCGCATGGAATCAATGTCTTTTTCCAATGCAAGAACTCTCTCTATGAATTTCTGCTCAAGATTGCCGTCGACAATCATGCTGTGGGGCATTTCCTCAATTACGGAGAGAATCTCGTTTATTTCCGCTTCTTTCCGCGCTACGGCGGATCTTGTTTCGTTGTAGAATTCGTAGGAAAGGAAACAGCCGAGAAGAGTAAAAAATATAATTAAGGCACCCAACGTAATGCAGAGATCATAAGCGCCTCTGCTGATCCCGTAATGCTTAGTGCGTCCGGATTTGTTGCAACTGAGGGTGATGGACCAGCCGCTGTTTTTTACATCCCGCAATCAATTTGTCTCCCGTTATGTAATACGAAAACCTATAAGAGTCTAATCAAAGATTTTTTGATGTCAAACAGCAGGCGATTTCTGGGTGTTAGTTTCCACCGTAGCCTGAGAGTTTCTCAAGTTGCTGCAACGATAACATCCCCTCGTGCATCTCACCTTTGATTTCCCAGGTGGGGTAGCTCTTTATGTTTTTTGTTTCACAGAGCCTGCGTTTTGATTCCCGCCTTTCAGGTGAACACTCTACATACGGCACGTGGACAAAAGCGTTTCCGAAAAGGTCTTTCTGTTTCTTGCAGTAAACGCACCGGAACGAGCCGTACATGACCGCGCCGCTGCCCGAGAGATGTTTCGCCAAACGTATCTGGTAGACGGAGGATTCACCGGTGAGCGATTGTCGGTCCACGGAAGGCATCTGAACGAGCCAGGAAGCGGCGAACACCGCGATGAATATCACTACCGCGCCTCCGCCCGCGCGCAGAGAAGACGCTCGCGGATACATGCTCTTTTTTTTCATAAGCACTATTCCGAGCAGGAGCAAGGAGATAACAGCTGATACGAGACACCAGGAGCACAATGCGTCTATTATGAAGACCTCAAGATATGTGAGGTATGCGGAAAAAGAAACAGCCGCCACGCAGAGAGGGAAAAGCAGTCTCCATTTCTTTTTTTTTCCGATGGGAGCCAAGGTTGACGCTGTCAGCAGCAGGTACCCCGCGACCCCGAGAAGAGAAACCGGAATTCCGGCGATGCTTGAATAGCGGCTTTCCCTTACCACATCACAGTCTGCGCCCGTGAGGCACGCCCGGGTTTCAGAGGAGAACAAACTTTCGTATGAGAGATATGCGGAAACAAGAAGCCCGACTACGCAGAGCAAGGTCGCAACTGCGCTCGGAGTATCTAAGAAGCGTCTGTTTTTTACAGAGTTCGTCATGGGAAATCCACTAAGGAAAATTTACGCTATAAATCCGGTTCTCCCGTCGCTTTTTTAGATATAACCGCATTATCATAAACTCTTCTCAGTTTTCATTTTATGTCGTCTTCCATAAAAGATTCTTCATCAATTCTGAACAGGTCTGATGTTGAGCGATGGACACCGATGTCGTTTTCCATCAGCAGCATCACAAGTTGCTCCCCATTCATCAGTGCGATGGGGGTTTTGTCAGGCTTAGCTGCCTCCTCCTCGGCTCCGGTACTGAACCCGCTGGTGGTTATGATTAAGCCTTGCTCGTGTGTTCCTAAACTGCCGCGAACCTGCTGAACAACCGGGGTTTGAACATTCTTAGACCATCTTTTTACCTGTACAGCCATCTTGATGCGGACCACATCACCCACCACCAAGATACCTCTGATGTCGATGCCGCCATCCTTGCTGGGTTCGGTTACCTCGACCATCTCGAAACCCATTTTTGTCAGCAATTGTGAGGCGAGTTTCTCGAACTTGCAGGGCTCCATGTCCAGCAGTCGTTTATGTAGAATCTCCCTGACTTGGCGGTTTTGTTCCTTGATCTGTAACTCCAGTCCGTCCTCTGTCCATCGGCTCAGACCTACATACCCCCTGCCATGTTGGACAAAGACAGGACGCTCACCACGTTTCTGTTGGCGATTGATCTTACTGATTATTTGGGCGTACATGGTGGCTTCGGGTGTTTTGCCGAGCGTCACCAACCATCCTTCCTCCAGCGCTTTTTTAGTGATCTCTTTGTAGTGCATTGGTTCATTGTCGCCGAACTCCTCAAGCACTTTCCGAGCACAATCGCCGAAGGAAAAACTCTCGTTTACTGCAGAAGATTTTGTGTTTTCCTTAACATCCGGAGGCACGACCGCAGTGTTGTTCGTTTTGGAAGTGAAATCCCGAAGCGTGAAGGTTCCCGGACCGACCCTTTCAAAGAGCGACTTTTCACCGTTATTCTTGATGTCCGAGTAAAGTCCAGCGCTGACAGTGTTTACCGGCTTTTTTCAGAATCTCGATTGCCGCTGAAAGCACATTCATGAGTTCACCTCAGTTAATGAAACCCGCTCTGTTTCTGCAAATAACTGACTTCAATATAATAGGCTTTATCGCTCATGGCATATCCCCCTCAAAACATGGCATCACGTAAACTTCAGGTCTAAGGCTAACAAGCCTTTTTTCATGTTCTGAAAAAGCTCTATTCAGATCATCTGTAGAAAACCAGACACTAGTTCTTTCTTGAGTGAGAACCGGCAATTGTTCTTTTATTTCCTCTTCTGAACAACCGCCTTTTTTTGCTAACGCAACCCTAAACTCATTCTCCGCGTCCATTTGTGCCTTCAACCCTGCTCTAATTCTGTTTACCCTTGGGGAAGGTATTCCCACCATTTCCATAGTAGATTGACCTAACCCGCACCCGAACAGTAAAAACAAACTGCTAATAAAATAATTCTGCTCATTCCTACACCTCCTTAAGTTTTTTCTCTTTCCACTCGCCCCTTAATCTTCTTATCCGGGAACCGTTCTTCCAGAACTGATATGTTTTCCTCAAGTTCACCTTGAAAGAATTTCCACCATGTCTGAATAATATTGTACGAGTATAAACTTTCGTCTTCCATTCTACCAGTTTTCACCCACCCGTGCTTGATGCCAGTCTTCTTTAATCTGCGGCGAGAAAGGCAAGTAATGCTTCAGAAGAATCGAAACAAGGTGGCGGAGCGGCCTCGAAAGCGACTGTGTGGTAGTCTATATGCTTGAATGACCTTTGTTTAAAGAATCAGGGTTGGTGAGCGGAATATTTCAAGAACTGATTTCTTAGGAGATATTCAGTACACGGCAGTACGCGGTTCTCAGTCGGGGAAACGGGTCAAAGATTTGATGAGCGGTATGCAAAAATCTACGCGGTTTTTATCTGACAACTCAAATTGATTTAAGGGATTGTTAAGACTTCTTAAAAGAGCAGTTAAAAAACAGTCTGTTCTTAAATTCTCGTCTTGTTTTCTGCTATGTCCTGTTTTTTCCTATATAATAAATAAAGAGAGTTAGAGAAAGTTACTTCAGGTTAGAATATCCTTCAGGAAACGGGAAAACGGGAGCAAGGAAGTCGGACGATGATGAATAACAACAATGTCGCTCAGAAAGCCTTTTTCCCGCAGGAAGCGGAAAACGGCAAGGCGATTTTCGCGGCGAACCTGATCTCCACCATTTTTTCTCCCGCGCTCTGCATTCTCTACGCGGTAATCATGACCGCATTGTCGGTTGAACACCCCTCGAAGATTTTCTGGTTGGCTCTTTTTGTCTTTCTTTTCGTTCTGGCTCCGACTTCCTACATCTTTTACCTTATAGGCAGGGGAAAGGTGACTGACTTTCACATAAATATAAGAGAGGAGAGAATAAAGCCTATCTGCATTGTCATCGCATACTGCGTTTTCTCACTTGCTCTCTACCACTTCGCCGGCGGACCGAGCGCTCTTGTCAGCATGGGGGTTTTCTGTCTTGTCCTTGCAAGTTTCTGGTTGCTCATTTCTCTTTATTGGAAGATAAGCGGTCACTGCGCAGGTATAGGGGCCTTTTCGGCGGGGACTCTGGGATACTCCTCCTACGAGGTGACGGCTTTAGTAGTCATTCCGCTTGTTCTTCTCGTGGTATGGGCGAGGATAAAACTCGGTTGCCACACGTTTTTGCAGACGCTTGCCGGTCTTACCCTGGGCATTTCGGTTTTCTATTTTTTCGGGATCTGATTATCCTGCTTTTCGGAGCGGGGTCTCGGGTCAGTTGAAAAGGTCAAGCATCCCTCGTTGCTCCGCATCAGTGATGGGAGAGCCTCCGGGATGAGGGAATTCCCTGCCCGAACCGTGTTTTTCAGCGTACTCAAGAATGGTTCGTGCTATATCGGGGACGATGTTTTTATATTCTTTTCTCTCCGTAGATGGAAGAGATATCCAGTTCTCGATTCTTTCCGCGAATCCGTCGTCCACCTTGTCGACCACCTGATAGCCCATGAGACCAAGCGCAACCGCGTTGCATTCCTGCTCGTACTGCCCCTTCATGGGTACCGCAAGCACCTTTTTGCCGAGGAAAAGCGCCTCGGACGGGGTCTCGAATCCGGCGTTCGTGAGTATTCCTTCACTTCCTGTAAAACTTTCTATGAACTTGTCGTAACTCACCGGGTTGATGGTGACGTTCCCGTCCGTGTAGGGGGCGCCCTTGTAATGTTTTGAAAAGAGTTCCCAAGACACTTCGATTTTTTTCAGGCAGTTAAGAAGAGTTTTCTCTGAAAAACTCGGAAGATAGACCGTGTAGTGACCTCTGTTCTCTATGTCGTACTCACGAAGTTCTTTCCTTATTATAGGGGTTTTTATGAAACTGTCGTACTCCTTGAAATGAAGCCCGAGCGGTATGCACACCGGGGCGTACCATTTTATTATGAACTCCATTATCTTGTTGGGTTTTTCCGGACGGGGGGTCTTAGGAGAAACGAACGAGGTCTGGTGGGAGAGGGAAACGCACGCTTTTTTTCTGAGTCGGCACGCCCATGACGATATGGGCTCAAAGTCGCTTACCACTATGTCGTAGTCGTTTATCGGAAGTTCGTGAACATCGGTGAGCAGCTTATCGAATCTGGCTTTTCTCAGGGACGCCAGGTAGTCGATCCCACCGTTTTTTCCGAAGATGAATCCCAGACCTCTGAACTGATACTTGACCTCGAAGCCGAGATCTATTTCGTGCTGCTTCTCACTCACCATTACATCAATTTCGGCATCCTTTCGGAGCTCGCCTATAACATCTCTCGATCGACTTATATGGCCGTTGCCGGTTCCCTGTATCGCATAAAGTATCTTCATTGATTCCCTTCTTCTCCTGCGACTCATATTCTAATCTTTTTTGCGGGAGTTGTTAAACGGATGGCAGAACGCCTATCAGTGAAAATCCGCAGAGTCAATATTCATTACCGGCGTTTTGTTTCGGCTATTTCGATTTTCCCTGCAACAACCGACGGCAGGTAATCAGGAGTTACGTTTATTTTCAGTGGGTTCGCGTGCCTGACACGTATAACCATGTTCCTGATCACACATTGAAGAGAGATACTGAGATTCGGGGTCTTCTTCCTTCAAAGAGCTTTCAGAGTTCGGAAAAAGAACCAATGTCGAAAGCCTCGTCGACGACATAACGGAACCGAGAGACAGGATTCTGTCCTATCTGCAAACCAAAAGTCTTGCTTTCGTTTCAATACCGACACGCAGGAAGAAAAAGAGCTTTGTTATCGGAAGTGGTCCGGTTGCGCGTGTGTTTACCGAGCATTCTGAAAAAGTACCCAAATCTTTTGTTGCGATGTGGTTTCCCTTGGCGCACTGTGTGGCCGTTGCCTATGGAGAAGGACAGGGAGGTCTTGTGGAATTCCTGCAGGACAGCGAACTTCGCCAAGAGAGTTTCATTGTTAAGGTACCTGACCTCAAAAAAACAAGAGATTCGGGAAGAACGAGCATAATACCCTAAATATACCTTGACGCAATACCCTAAATATACTAAGTTCAATAACCTGAATATCCAAAGGCCTGATCACACAGACTGAACTCAGCACATGGCAACCACTTCTGAAAAACTGGCACAGTCTCTTAGCGTACTGAAAAGAATCCAAAACAGCGGAAAAATCGCCTTTCGCACAAGAGACATGGGTAGAACTCACCGGGAACGCCTGCTCGGAAACGGCTTCATTAAAATGGTAATGAAAGGGTGGTATATCTCCACCCGCCCCGGCGAAGCGCCGGGAGAAAGCACATCCTGGCATATCTCTTTCTGGGGGTTCTGCTCCGACTATCTGAACTTCAGGTTCAGGCGCTTTTGGTGTCTGTCTCCCGAGCAGTCCCTAAGTCTGCATACCGGAAACTGGGCGGTGCCGCGCCAGCTCGTTGTGCGCTCCCCGAAGGGATCCAACAAGCCGACGGGACTTCTTCATGGAACATCGGTTCTTGACCTTCGACTGAAGCTGCCCGCCGAGGACGAGATAACCGAAATAAGCGGAGAAGGGTTCAGCGGTCTCAGAATTATGACTCTTCCCGCCGCGTTAACCTCCTGCGCGCCGTCGCTTTTTACGGTGTGGCCGCTTGAGCTGCGCCTGGCCCTCTCCATGATCGACGATGCCTCCAGCATTCTGCCCGGATTGCTTGAAGGAAGCCGAAGTACGGTCGCGGGCCGTCTGGCAGGCGCTTTTCGGAATATCGGGCGCGGCGGGGTAGCGGACGCGGTTATCGATACAATGAGAAGCGCCGGGCACGCGGTATATGAATCTGACCCCTTCGAGGAGAGAACGAGCTTTTCCTTCGGGACGCGCGAGGTCTCGCCTCACGTAAATCGAGTGCGCATGATGTGGTCCGAATTCCGCGAGGATGTAATCAAGCATTTTCCGAAGGCTCCGAGGCCTGCCGCCGACACTGAGACGTACCTTCGGCGAATAGACGATATCTATGCACTGGATGCGTACAATTCACTGTCGATCGAGGGATACCGCGTCGATGTCGAGCTTATAGAACGCGTGCGTGAAGGCGGGTGGGATCCGGACGGAGCCGACAAAAAGAACCGAAACGCCCTCGTCGCACGCGGATATTGGCAGGCTTTTCAGACCGCAAAACTCACCATAACCGATGTTCTCGAGGGGAAAAATCCCGGCGAGGCTGTTTCTGATGATTTCGGAAAATGGTATCGGGAGCTGTTCGGGCCGAGCGTGGCCGCCGGAATCATCGCCGCGGCGGAGCTTGCGGGATATCGGAGGGTTCCGGTTTATATACGCGGGTCAATGCATGTGCCTCCCGCTCACGAATCGGTGCGCGAACTGATGCCGGCTTTCTTTGATCTGCTGCGAAACGAAGAAAGCCCTGAAGCAAGGGTGGTTCTCGGACATTTTGTTTTTGTTTACATACATCCCTTTGTGGACGGCAACGGACGGATGGCGAGATTTCTCATGAACGTGATGCTGGCTGCCGGGGATTATCCATGGCTTGTGATTCCTGTAGAAAAACGCGGCCGCTACATGGAGGCGCTCGAACGCGCAAGCGTCGCGCGGAACATTGTGCCTTTTACGAAATTTCTCGCCGAACTGGTTAATCGCAGTACTTCGGAATGACCGGAAATTTCCGACTTTCTTAAAATGAAGCAAAGGATGTCGAGGATTACTTTGCAGTAAAACACAATTTCTGCACGCCAAGTCTCTTGTTTCTTCAGCAACAGCGAGACATTCGCGCTGGGGAATTTTTTCGGGAAGGTTATGCGTACCGACAACTTCTCGGGTGGTGTTTTATGGTCAGCTCGTTATCGACACCGGAGATTTCAAAAGTGACCGGCGGAAAAGTTCGCATGGACTTCTTGTTCCTAGAAGAGGACTTCGGCATTTCGGGTGAGAAAGCACTGGAGGTTGCTCTGAAAACATTAGAGATTATGTATTTTTCTTGACAGATTTTCTTGGTTAAGATCACGCAGATAATTTTGCAATCAAGTATTCCTGACCTCTATCTCCTTTCACTGAATTACAATGTCCACACAATAATTGCAGGTTAACAAGATGGTCTGTTCCTCCCTTTGACTTCGGAATTATATGGTCAACGGTAAGATTTTGAGGTTTGAAGTGCACATTACATCCGTTGCAGTCTCCTCCCTGTTCTCCGTATAGCTTTTCCTTGTTTCCCCTGCAATTATATTTTGGAATATTTCCTAAGTCTGTTCTTTCTAAAATATCCTGCCGGTGAATATGCTTGAAGTACAAAATACCCGGATCCCTGCTTATCCGATCTTTCACTAGATCAGCCGCTTTTTCTGATATGTCTATCCCTACCCATTGTCTGCCCAGTTTTTCCGCGGCAACACATGTTGTAGCACAGCCACAAAATGGATCAAATACAACATCCTTTTTTTTACTTGAAGCTTCTATTATACGTTCAAGAAGTTTCAAGGGTTTCTGGGTTGGATAACCTGTCCGTTCCCGAGCTATTATATTATTAAGGGAGGGAATGTCCGTCCATGTATCCGGCATCCCCTTCATCTTACCTTTCAGCATGTTGCTGGACGCCTCCACCAGCGGTTTATCAAAGTAATAACTCTCAGTTTTGGAGTAGAATAGAATGCAATCATGCTTTTGCGAGAAAAACTTTCTTGAACTGCCCCCAAGACCATAAGTCCAAATGATCTCATTTCGAAATTCTTTCCTGCCGAATATCGAATCCATAACCAACTTCAGATAATGACTCATGGTTGGACCGCAGTGTAGGTAAATGCTTCCTGTTGGCTTAAGCAATCTGTGCATCTCCAGCAGTCGTATGGCCATGTAAATCAAATACGACTTGTCGCTGTCGGTCATTGCGGCATGAATCACTTTGTTAAGTGCTGGATATCTTGTTTCAATTAAATCAAGCCAAGCTATATCTACATCTTTTAATGTCCAAGTGTCCTTGAATTCTGCTCCTGCCGTCTCCCTTCCGATGGGTGCCGCGTAATTTGCCTTCGAATTGAAAGGAGGGTCTAAGTAGATCAAGTCTACGAAGTTACTGTTCATTCCTCGCATAACCGGCAGGTTATCGGCTGTCCAGATCGTGCGATTGCTCCAGTTGGGGGAGGGGGGGATATTCACGGTGTATTCCCTGACGATAAGTTTAACGAATGGTCCATTATATCAGAAGGTTTTCAAACAAGAAAATCTGTTAAGCAAAATCCATAATTCCCAAAGCATTGTCTAGGATTCACCCAGAAAGTGATGGTAGATTTGCAGTTGTCGGTTGAAAGTAGTTTTGGGATTTTCAGACCGTGGTTTGGGCTCAAGATAGGAAGACCTAACAGAAAACAGTGATCTGCACTAGATGTCACTTTGCGGTGTGAAACAACTTGCGCCTGTTCAGTAAGTAGACATACATAATAGGTTGTTCGACCGCTGCTTCACAACTGAATAGTCTTACTGAGGGAAGAATCAGCGCTTACTGCCGGAAATCCATAGCGTGCACAGGGGAATAAATCCGAAAACCACCGCGCAGACAAGATGAGTTACGGAACTTTTTATCAGAGGTTCCTTCATCCCCATTATAAAGTAGTAAAGAGACTCCGTGTCCCATAAAATTCCTCCCGCCGTTCTGCAGAAAGAAAAAACGGTTTTCGGCGAAAGAGCGGACTCGATTACCGTCGCCGAAACAAAAAACACAATCCCCGAACACACGAGGCTGAACATCCTGCCCGCTATGAGGGAATCAACAGCTTTGCGGGAAAGGTCTCCGCTGCAGTACTTGGCGGATATTCCGGCGAACACGCAGGTGAAGAGCAGACTCACTCCGAAACTGAAGAAAAACACAAGGAATTTTCCGACAAGGTCCGTCTCCGTTTTTCCGAAAGCGCCGACAGCCCCTTCCCATACTCCCCAGCAGATCGGAAGAAGAAGGGCCAGAATTCCTGCTTCCAGAAGGCCGGTCTGAAATCCTGCGAGGGAAAACATCAGAACACCCTTCACCGTGAGAAAATCGGAAGGAATCTCCTGCCCCGTATTTTCTATTATATGGTAGCGCTGTATCTCCGATATCGCATCCACGACCGTATAAAGGCGCGGAGATTTTCTTTCAAAACTCATATTTCAGGGCCTGCGGACAAGAAGAAACCGCTTTTCGGAGGGGTTCGAGAAGCGGTGCTGATTGTGTGAAATGCGAGAAGTTCAAAAAAGTACTGGACATTTATAGAATAATGTAATACAATTTTCCGCAATGGCGAATTTACTACAAAACATAATATGTAATACATTTGGAAAAACAAGACTTTATGATGAGAACGGCGCAGACGACATGACGGCGGACAGAAGCGGGAAGTTTTGCCGACAACCTCGAAACGCTGTCGTCATAGGAGAGGGTTCTCCGCTTGACTGCGGAGAAGCGCCTCCTCGTCCCATAGTCATCCCCGATGCGGACAGAGAAGGTCATATATTCACCATGGGAGCCACTCGGAGCGGAAAAACCCGTCTTGCGGAAGCGATGATAGAGTATGACATAAAAGCGGGGAGAAACATTCTGTGGATAGACCCCAAGGGCGACAACGCCATCTTCTCGAAGATCGTATCCGCTGCAAAGAGCACGGGCCGGGAAGACGACCTGATGTATTTTTCACCTGTTTTTCCAGGTTACTCGGTAAAGATAGATCCTCTCTCTCACTACTTCATGACTGAAGAGATTGTGAACCATGTTATTTCGGGGATAAGAGTGAGAGAGGAGTTCTACTTGAACATAGCTTACGAGATAACGCTTGTCGTGGTTCAGAGTCTGATACTGATATCAAGGTCCCTGGGCGAGCGGCCCGTCTTCACATTCAGAAGAATAAAAGAAAACATAGGGTATGAAGAGCTTCAGAGCCTCCGCTCTCAAGTGGCGGAGATAGACGGTGAGGAAGCAAAGGAGGTTCTGGGAAACCTCGATCAGATACTCGCCTCTCCCCATGATTACTTTTCAAAGGTTTCCTCGAGCCTCCGTACGGTCATAACGTCTCTGAGTTCCGGCTCGGTGGGAGAGATCATCGGCAAAGACCCCGCAAATAAATTCATAGACCGTCTTGAATCCGGATGCGGAGTTATCCTGGTTGTACAGACGGGGTCTCTTCTTACCAGAAAGACCGCTCATATAATGGCGCGGGTGCTGCTTTCCATGGTGCAGAGTTTGGTGGGAAGGATTATCGGTTCTCAGAGAAAAATAGACCCTCCTCTCGCCGTATACGCCGACGAGGCGTCGAACATCCTTTACTTCGGAATAGACGATCTTTTCAACAAGGCCGGAAGCGCCGGTGTGTGGCTTCACATGCTCACCCAGAGCAAGCAGGACCTGGTGGCGGAGCTCGGTCCCGCATACGCGGGAAAAATTCTCGACAACACGAACACGAAAATAGTCTTCCGAGTGAACGACCCGAATACGGCCGGGTACGTGTCCCGCATGGCCGGTACAAAAGCGGTGTTCTCTCCGATTATGAGCCTCTCGGGAGGGCTGAGCGTAAGGGAGATGCGGGAGGACCGCATCGGTGCGGAGACGGTGATGAGTCTTGCCAGGAGGGAGTTTTTCGCATTTACGTTTTCAGGCATTTACAAGGGCCGCACCCTCGATGTCGGCGGTTGCGAGGAAATCAGGTTCCCGCAGGTTCTGAATCGGTGAAGGAGGAAAAAATACAGGATCGATGAATTATCTGCCGCAGATTGCCGTCAGTTGGGAGATTCTCTCCGTGTACTCACTCTGCTGCTTCGGACTGGGAGCGGTTGCCGGCGCGCTTGCGGCGAGGCATCCGAAGAGACGGAAAGCGGAAACGGAGACTTGCGTAAAAAAGAAACGGAACGCGGAGGAAGATGAAGAAAAGTTTGAGGAGAACAATGAAGCGAGGCGGGAAAACCGTGAATCCGGCCGGACCATATCGTCTCTTGCGGAGTCGATGTGGCTTCGGGAAAAACCCGTCGCGTTTTCCGATAACGTGCTTTCCGATTCGGCGGATACACGGACACCCGACTTCGATCAACCTGAAACCGAATCTTTCTGGAAGGAGATGGTAGCCCCGCTTGCTTCCGCTTTTGAAAAACGCGGAGAACTCGGCGTAATAAAGAAAATCCTTACCGTGCTCGACGAAGACGGGCTCTGTTCGAGCGTCGTTTCAGGAGACGGGAGGAGCGCTTTCGGACTCACATCGAAACGCTTTTCAAGGATAACGCTTTTATCCCATTCACTTCGCACCGCAAGACGCATAAGGGATATATACGACTCCGTTCACACGGAAAAAGTTTTTTACGGAAAGCACCTGATAGCCGCGCTCGCCCATGATATCGGAAAAATAGAGAAATTTCGCTTACACGGCAAATACGTGAAAGACGACCATCCGGCGGCTTCCGCGAGAATGCTTCACCGCTGGATAGTGCAGTGCGGAGGGGAAGACGCTGCGGCGCAGTTCTCCGCGGTGGTGGATGCGGTAAGAAACCACCACAGAAGTTCCGATACCCCGGGAAGCATTCTCCGGATTCTGAGAGAAGCGGATATGTCCGCGCGCGAGGAGGAGTTTTCAGGGTCGCGCGGAAAATCGGCGCCCGAATCGGATGCACGGAACCTCGGCAAAGAACCGCCTGCGTGGCTTTCAACATCCGTTTCCCGGATACTCGACGAACGCATACTCCCGGTAATAAACAAGCCCGTGCTTGAAAAAGAGCCGTTTGTCGCCGCTCTTTCCGTCACCTCCGGGATGGTTTACGTGGACCCGCACTACCTGCTTGACCGCGTGAGAGAGCATATGGAAAGCGAGGAAATAGCGGACCTGCGCTTTTTCGACCCTTCACGGGAAACGGAAATCGCGGCGAAACTCGCCGTCATCGACGCGCTCAAGGCGCGGGGCTGGGTCGGAGAAGAGGTTGCCGACGGTTACTACGCCTGTTTCTGGAACTACTCGTACAAAGGGGAAAAAATAAAAAAAGGAGGCTTCTGGATACCTGTTTTCGCGGAGGCTTTCGATGCCGACCTGTCGGAACTCGAAGGGAGAAAAAATGCGGATGTTCGCCGCCTGACGGAAATTTCCGCCGCTCTCCCCGGCAGTAGGTACGGAAGAAAAGATTGAATAGATTAGCTCTGCGGCATCATGTTTTTCGGTTCGCTCCGGAAAAAAATTTCAAATAAAGGAGATCAGATAAATGAAAAAAGAAGAAAATAAAATCGATATACCGATACAGGAATACGTATACAACTACATCAGAACCGAATCCAGGAGAAGGTCTCTCTCGGAGCAGGACTATCTCGAGGTGGTTATAGATATGGACCGGGTCCAGAACAGTACGGGAGAAGAGGATGAAATTTCCATGCCCGAAAACCTCGCGGCCTGTCTTGTGCACGAAAAGGACGGAAGAGAGAGGAAAGTCACCATTTCCGTCCCGGAAAGGTATTTTCTGATTCTGCTCAGGCATTCCAGGGATTTTGATTATTCAATCGAAAAAGCCGCGGAGGATGTGATTTTATCGACCACGGAGCTGCTTCCGTTGAGAAGATTTACGAGAAAGCAGCTTGATGCCGTGATCAGGGCCTGGGACGACTGCGGATAACGGCCGCTATGGAAATGGAGAGAAAGGACCCGCGCGGGCCGCCGGAGCCAGATCTCCCGGATCATCATACGGGAGCCGGTCGGGAGGACGCCGGATGCCGGTCGGTCCTCCGTAAAAACATGTGACGGAAGTGAACTGAATAAACAAATGCCGCGTTCTGTTCCACCCGGAGGTTGTCATCATCTCTGCGGGTGCACGGAACCTCGGAGAAAGGAGGTTGCGTTTATGGGTGAAAGAAAATATACGAAGAGATTTCCTCGGATTTTCGCGATTATGGTTCTGTCGGTGTTTCTGCTTGCGCTTCTTGTTCCCGACCAGACTCTTGCGGGAACTACCGGAACGGAGTTCAAGAACATATACACGAAGGTGAAGGACTGGTCCACCGGATATCTGGGAAGGCTGCTTGCGCTGTGCACGTTCATAATAGGACTCGGCGCTTCCATAATGCGCCAGACGCTTTTCCCCGCCCTCACCGGGATAGGCGTCGCGCTCGTGGTTTCGCTCGGCCCGGCGCTTATAGAAGGTATAGCCACGGGGACATTTTAGGATGAGGACGAGAATACCGAGATATATAGACGACCCTCCTCAGATATTCTGGTGGGAGGTGGATGAAGTTGCGGTCTTCAGCGCATCGTTCGTGGTGGGCGCTCTTTGCGGTCAGAGTCTTGCGGGACTCGGAGCGGGATTCGCCCTTTCCCTGCTTCTCGAGAAGCTCAAAGCCGGCAGGGGCAGCGCCTTTCTCATGCATCTCGCCTACTGGTACGGACTCTCGGGGGTATGTCCGGAGAGCAGAAAAGAGAGGTTCTTCGAGTGATGCTTACAAGCAGATTCAGAGAGAGGTGGGTTAATCTTGCAAGGCAGAACGGGGTTCTGCGGCTTGCGGTCGTGGCTCTGTGCGTGACTGTGGTCCTGCAGGGTTGTCAGATGAACAGGCTTTCGGAACGCACCACCGTTCATGTGCACGTGCCGGAATATCTGAGCAGGGATTTCACGCTGAGCCGGCAGGGGGTGTCGCTTTCTTATATCGAGCAGTGGGCGCTCAGCCTTCTTCCGTTCATAGCGTCGTTCACCGCGGATACGGTGGATTTCAACATACGCCAGTTTCTGCTCTACGTGCACCCTCGGAGCCATGACGAGGTGTCGGGTTTTCTTATCGAAAAGGCGAAGGAGATAAAGTCGGGCGGAGTGGCGCAGGCGTTTTTCCCGAAGACCGTGGATACGGACGAACAGGCGGGCACGGTCACCGTTGCGGGAAGGAGGACCAGGGTCGTCGGAAACATCGTCACGGGAGACGAGGAGGTGAGTTACAGCATACGCTTCGAACTCGGCGCGGCGAACCGGCCGCTTGTGACGGAACTTACGGAGAGTGAAGGAGGTACGGTCGGTGAAGGGTTCTGAGAGTTGGATTTTCAGGTTTTTCTGCGCGTTCGTGATGACGGTTCTGTTTTTTCCGACCGCTTCCGTTCGGGGCGTCGTGATAAATCTTCAGCAAAGAGACGAAAACGAACCGGTCACGGTGTCTGTTTCCGGAAACGACGCGAACCGCATAGAGTTTCCCGAAACCGTGATGAACGCCTTTTCCTCGAGGCAGTCGATCGATGTGAGGATTGTCGACCGCTCGGCGCTTGTAAGGACGCGGGAGCCCGCGGAGCTGATAGTGCTTACGGAAAAAAGGAGACTCACCCTTATGCTTTTACCGGAGGACATACCGTCGCGAACGGTGATCATCTCCGCAGGTGAGGATGAATCTCACGAGGAGGCCGAAAGATCACCCGCGGAAAGTCGGGGGGAGAAGTTCCCTTCCGCCTGGGAAAAAAGAATAACGGACCTTCTTCTGCTCTCCCTGCGGCAGAGTACGGAACCGCTCGAAGGCGCGGAGAAAAAGAAGATCTCGGGCTCTCTTTTTCTTTATCCCGCCGCGGGTTTCGCGGACGGCGACCTTGCGGTCGGTGTCTACTCTCTTGAGAACACGGCGGGGGAAGAACAACGGATTTCAGAGCGGATGTTTTCCGAACTTTTCCCGCGGACAGTCGCAGTCGGCATCGACCGGAACCTTGTTCCGTCAGGAGAGTCCGCGCGGGTGTTCGTCGTAACGGAAAGGAAGGCGGGGCGATGACGGGGAAATTCATCAAGATGAGTCCCGGGAGGAAGAGACAGCTTTTCGCCCTCGGAACGATACTGGCGGTATTCGCGGTGACGGCGCTCGCTCTCGCTCTGCTCGGCGGCGGCGGAAAGGATGTTCCGGGAGAGAAAAAGACCGGCGGGGGCATAAAGATACTCAGGGGAGTTGATCTTGCGCGGGAGAAATGGCGGATAGAGGGAGAAAAACGGCTCGGGATGCTGGAGAGCGGACAAAAAGAGATGATGCGGAGGCTTGATTCCGTATCCGCCGCCGTGGAAAATCTCGAGAAGGGGTCTTCCGGTGATTTCCGTCCCCGCCCCGCCCCGAAGGAAACCGAAGAGACCGTTTTTCCATCTCCGTTTCCGGATGATGTGCCGATAACGCCGTCCGAAGAAAAGCACCTGGACCAGATCCGGGTTTTCTCTCCCTCGGAACGGAAAACCGAAGAGTCTTCCCGCGGGACTCCCGGGCTTTCCAACTGGATACCCTCGGGAAGTTTTGTTCCCGGAGTGCTCCTGAGCGGTCTCGACGCCCCCACGGGAACCGTCGCCTCGCGGAATCCCCACCCCGTCCTCATACATCTGGATTCCCTTTCCAGACTTCCCAACTCCAGGCTCATGGATATTGAGGACTGCAGGGTCACCGGATCCGCGTACGGACAGCTTGCGAGCGAGCGGGCTTACGTGAGGCTTGAAAGAATAGCGTGCATACTCGACTCGGGAGAGGTGGTCGATACGGAAATCAAGGGGTACGTGACCGGAGAGGACGGGAGGACAGGAATACGCGGAAAACTTATATCGAAACAGGGGAAGCTTCTTTTCCGCGGGATACTCGCGGGGTTCGCATCAGGATTCGGAGAAGCGGTTGAAACATCGAACGCGGGAGCGGGCGTGGTGTCCGCCGGAACGTTCACCGCGGTCGACAGAAGAACCACCGGAGACCTTCTCAAAACGGGCGCCGGCGGCGGAGCGGGAGAAGCTGGGAAACTTCTCGCCGAATATTACCTGAAGCTCGCCGAAGAGATTTTTCCCGTAATAGAAATAGACGCGGGCAGAAAAGTTGATGTCGTCTTTACGGAAGGAACGGAACTTCCGCCCAGAAAAACCAGTTACTCGAGGGGGTCGGGATGAGAAAAAGATTACTTCCACTGTTTTTTGCGGGGCTCTGCCTGTCTGCGGGTTCCTGCGCGGGCGCCGGAGCGGGTGCGGATTACAGCTGTCCTCTGCCGGAAGGGCGTTCATGCAGAAGCGTGTCGGAGATTTACGACGACGCGAAAACCGGACGGAACACCGTTTCGTTTCCGGATGAGATGAGGAAAAACGTAGATGCGGAGAAAAGAAGGAATAAAACATCCCTTTTTTTTCACCCGTCTCGCCCTCGAGCCGGCCGGCCGGAAAAAAAGGAGGATGAGCGGCGGGACGCCGCGCGGTGGCCCGTATATTCCGCGCCGGAGATTCTCCGCATGTGGATAGCGCCGTGGCAGGATGCGGACGGCGTCTTTCATTCGGAAAAATACGTTTATCTGACTGTCGGAAAAGGCGCCTGGACGATCAACGGGAAATCCGTGCCGGTCGCTTTGCCCGAAAACTCGACCCGGGAAGAAATAAAGCTTGAGGGAATGAACAGGGAAACTCCATGGCGGTGACCGGAAAACATCTGTCGGGACTTGCGGAGCGGGACCGTCTTTCGGACTATCTTCCCTATGTGGCGTGGGAAGACGGACTTTACGTGCTCGCGGACGCGTCTTTCGGCTTCATAAGAGAGATAAACCCTCTTCTCTGCGCGGGAGAAGACACGAAGAGAATACTGGGAGGACTTCTCGGAGATCAGGTGCTTCCGCCGGGGACATCCATAAAATTCCATGTCTTCGCCTCGGAAATCGTCTCACCTTTTTTCCCCGCTCGGGGAAGCGGCGGAAACAGGGTTCTCAGGGAAATCGCGGATGAAAGGAAAAGACTTTACGGAGATGAAATGAGAGACCGTATCGGAGTTCCCGCAAGGGATTTCCGATTTCTGGTCTCGGTGAGAACACCTCCCGACCCCGCGGACGGAAGGTCGGACGGAAAACTGTGGGAAAAGCGGGCGGAGCAGGCGCGCAAGATCGCCGGAAACGTAACCGGGGTTCTCAGGTCCGCTTCGCTTTACCCGCGTTCTTTTTCCCCGTGGGAGCTTATTCTTCTCCTGCGCGAGACGTTCAACACAGATAAGGGCTGGTATGACGACCCGTATTACCTTTCCCGCCCCGCGGAACTTTACGACCGGCGGAAGGAGATAAGACGCCAGATAATAGACAGGGAGACTGTCATCGGGACGAAGGCGGGAGAACTAACCGTCGGAGACGCCCGCATGCGGGCATATTCCCCCGCGTCGATGCCTGAGTATTTTTCCCTGGATCAGTTCCACGAACTCCTAGGGGACCCTGTCCGGGGGCTCTCGCAGGTGCCCGCCTACTTTTTTCTTCATGCGGGATTCGTGATTCCCGGAAGGAAAAAGACATCCGAGGTGCGTGCGAAGGCCGTAATGGTGAAACAGCAGAGTTTCGGCCTCATCACGAGGTTCATACCTAGATTGAGAAGAAAAGCGGAAAACTTCGATTTCCTCGTGAACGCGCTTGAAGACGAGGGGCTCGTACTCGGGTCGCTAAGCCTCTTTCTGCGGACCCGGGGACGGCAGGATGCGGAAACGGTGAAGGAGATGATAACCGGAATATGGCGGGCGAGAAATTTCGATCTCAGGGAAGAAAAATACATACTGCTTCCGCTTCTGCTTGAAAGCCTTCCGCTCGGGTCCGACCCCGCCGTCGTGAAGCTGCTTCGTCGCTACTGCACGATGCAGAGTTCCGCCGGAGCGTCTCTTCTGCCGGTGATGTCCGACTGGAAAGGCACGGGGTCGGGTCCCCTCTGCTTCATATCCCGGCGGGGGCAGGTGATGAAAATCGACCTTTTCAGTTCTCCTTCCAATTACAACTGCGCGGTTTTCGCGCAGTCGGGCTCGGGAAAGTCCTTTCTCACCTCCGAACTCATCACGGGCTACCTGTCTCAGGGGGCTCGGGTGTTTGTAATAGATGTCGGGAGATCATACGAGAAGCTGTGCAGGATTGCGGGAGGCGAGTTCGTGGTGTTCGATGAAAAAAGCGGTATTTCACTCAATCCGTTTTCCCGCGTGGCGGATATCGACGAGGACATGGAGCTTTTAAGGCCCCTTTTCGTGCAGATGGCCTCTCCCACGGAAAAAATGGGAGACCTCGGCAAATCGCTTCTTGAAGAGGCGATAAAGAAAGCATGGGAAAAAACAGGACGCAGAACCCGCACGGATGATGTGGTCGAGGCGCTTCTGACCATACGGGATCCTCACCGTCTGGCGGAGGACCTGGCCCACATGCTCTACTCCTACACCTCGCGGGGGCAGTACGGAAAGTTTTTCGAGGGTCCGTCCACCCTCGACTTTCGGAGCGACCTCAGTGTCCTCGAACTTGAAGAACTCAAGTCGAAACCGGAACTTCAGACCGTGGTCGTACTGCTGGTCATCTGGCATATAGAAAGAGAGATGTACCTCGGGAGAAGGGACAGGAAAAAACTGGCCGTAATAGACGAGGCGTGGGATCTTCTGGGCGGAAGCCTCTCGGGAGAGTTCATCTCTCACGGATACCGCCGGGCGCGCAAATACAACGGCGCGTTTGTTTCCGTCACGCAGAGTCTGCTTGATTTCTACAGAGCGGGAGAACTCGGGGAATCGATTATCGAGAACTCGGCCTGGATGTTCATGCTGCGCCAGAAAGGGGAGAGCGTTTCGGAGATACGCAAGGGAGGAAAACTTCTTCTCGGAGATTATTTCGCATCGCTCATCTCGAGTCTCTCGACCCGCCCGGGGGAGTTCTCCGAGGTGTTCATCTACAACGCGGAACGGGGCATGGGGCTCGGAAGACTCGTCGTGGACAGTTTTTCCTACTGGACGTACACGACGAACCCCGAAGAGGTGTCGCTGCTCGACGGTTTCATAGCCGAGGGCATGGAAGTGTCCGAGGCGATAGCGCGGTGCGTGGAAGTTTCGGAGAAGCGATGAAGAAATCTCACGTCGTTTTTCTTGCGGTTTTTCATATAGGGTCGCTTTTCATCCTCGGGAGCAGTTTCTGCGGAACTGAAAAAGAAGAGCAGGCGGTGGTGTTCATAGACCTCGAGACCGTGATTGCGGAGGAGAAAAAAAGAATATTCTCCAGGGTTCTCCGCGGGGAAATTTCGAGGGAAGAAGCGGAGAAGGAGATCGACCGGTTTTTCTCGCGCTTCGGCGATGCGCTCGGTGATTACGAGAAGCGGGGTTTCGTGGTGCTTGACGGAGACGCTGTTCTCGGCGGCGGACGGGACGTGACAGAAGAGGTCGTGAGACGCATCTCCCCGCAGGCCGGCGGTGAGTGAATTGCGGCGGCGCGGGGTCGGAGTCGCCGTTCTGGGTCTCTGCGTTGCGACCGTCGGGGCTTATTTTTCCGGGGTGCGGCTTTTATTCAACGTTTCGGGTTCTCTGCCCCATCATCTGTTTTTCTCGGTGCGGAGCGCGGAGATCGCGTGCGGACGGGAGAGCATAGGATTTTTCCGGTTGAATGTGGAAAACCCGTACTGGGATTTCGGAACTGTCTTCGCGAAAAGGTTCGTCGGCTGCCCCGGCGATGAACTTTCGGCGGAAGGCGGAGAGTTTTATATAAACGGCACCAGAATCGGCGTCGCTTCCGAGGTCGATTCACTGGGAAATCCCGTCGTAAGTTTTCAGTTTTCAGGAGTGATTCCCGAGGGCAGTTATTTCGTCCTCGGAGACGGTGGAAACAGTTATGACTCGAGATACTGGGGGTTTGTCAGAAAATCATGGATAGTCGGCCGCGGTTTCGCTCTTTTCTGATTTTTGTGTTTCCGCTCGTGTTCTTTTTTCCGCAGGCGGAGATTTTCGGCAAGGACCTCGGTGTCCGCGGGAAACTCTACGATGTAGTGGAAACGGACATGCTTTCCTACATAAAAAGCAGAACTCGAGGAGTTGATATGGAAACGCTGCGCGAGGAAATGACCACGAGAATTGAAAAAACTCACCGTGCGCTTTCTTCGGTTTCACTTGATGTACCTGCGGCCGAGGAGAATCGGGTGCGTTATGTGGACCCTTCGGTGAAGATCACATCTCCTCTTTATGATCATGCGGGAAGAGAAATACTTTCCGCAGGGACGGTGAACCCGTTTGATCACATGTCGCTTTCAAAAAGCATTTTAGTTCTGCGTGAAGACCAGATTCAGACAACGATTGCGGAAATGAAGAGAATAAAGCAGAATCCGGTTCTGATACTTACCGACGGCGACCTCCGGAAAAGTTCGATCAAGGCGGGACAGAATGTGTACAGGGCAACCGGATTTATATTGCAGAGGCTTCAGATTGAAAAAGTCCCCTCGCTCGTGACGCAGGACGGACGAAAACTCAGAGTGCAGGAAATAGTTGTCAGGTAGTCATGACGATTTGAATTCGGGGGACGATAAAAATGAGTACTGCATGTTCGAAGAGATTGTGTAGGATCTGCGGCTGGTTATGACCAATGTCCAATTATTCATGGTAAGCGGAAGGTTCTGTTCTTTCACGGTCACTGCGGGCCACTACGGCCGGACTTGTACGCTGATGGCTATTGGATGTTTTTTAGGCATGATAAAAATTTGTTGTACTCTTCCTCGGATTTTCTGCCCTTTGAATAAAGTAGCGGAGAAATAAAACGACTTACTAAAGCTAGTCTTCCTCTGACCAACCACATTCCACTTCCGAGCAATGTGTAAATTATGCTCTTATGCCCCGAAGAACTCTTGTCATCCGCGCAAGCAAGACACACATCATCTCTGAAACTCTCCGCTACTTTCTTAAAACTTTTATGCCGCTGATCAAAATAGTGTGCTTTCACCTTCTCAAGAGTAAGATCAGGAAGATGCTTGGCTATTTCATCATTGGTGCACCCAAGAGACAATGCTTGCCTCCTCCGGAATCTATTTTCTTGTTCGAGAATTAATTCCCACCGCTCTCTCTTTAAAGCCGTCTCAACTGTGTTAATGCAACCTGTAGTAGAACAGAGAACAACTAGAAATCCAATAAGAAGAAACGCATTTCTGAAGTGTGGAAAAAATCTCCTAAGCATTGACCATCTGAATTATAGCGTTACTATGATAGATATAAACAATCTAACGGCATAGTAATAATAATCACACAATGAGAATTGTGCAGGGCAAATGGGTTGCACGGGCTATCTCATGTGTACTATTCCGAACACAAGGGAATGATCATGGAGTGCAACGAAATATCCTGCTGGAGTCGGCTCGGCGACATCCGCAAAAAATGTTGCCGAAGCCTTTTAATCGTTCGTCGAAGAGTTTGTCATTCGACACAACTTGCGGGAATCGAATACAGCGGACCAAATGGACCGAGTTTTACTCGGAATACATCGTCAGAATTCCTTGGGATGTTGAAACGCCCCTCGGCAATGAGTTGAAATAGGGGAGATAGGCATGACCGCCAACACATCTAATGCAGTAGAATCACTGTTGCTTCAGGTCGGAACGGAGCGGACCTGCGACTGCAAGCCATCGCACATTTGTTGTCTGACGGCAAAGGAATGGCTGAAAAACCAGTTGGGCGTGTGGGAGTTCTATTACGAGAAACGCGACGTAAGAGACAAAACGGTACATCCGGCGACATTTCCGATTGCACTGCCTAGACGTCTCATTGAACAGTTCACACACAAGGGTGAACTTGTCGTTGACCCGTTTGTGGGCAGTGGTTCGACACTGCTGGCCGCTTGGGATGTCGGCAGAAATGCTGTGGGTTTTGATTTGTCCGAAGACTACATCGAATTGTGTAGGCGCAGACTTCATAATGCGAAAGGCTTTCTGAAAGATTCCGAACAACTTGCGATCAATGACGATGCACGAAACATTTCCAATTACCTCCCCGACGAGTCAATCAGCCTGATTGTCACCTCTCCGCCTTATGCCAATCTGCTGAACCGCAAAAGAGGAAACAAATCGCGCCGCGACCGTGACAACGAGCAGCTGGGAAAGGTCGAGCAATACTCCCAAGATGACCGAGACCTTGGAACAATGTCTTTGGATGAGTACACGCGAAGCATGGGTGAAATATTTGAGGGATTGTTGCCGTTGTTGCGTCCAAAGGGCCACTGTGTTGTCAACGTGCCTGATATGTGGTGGGAAAACGAGAGGATAACCATACATGTATCGCTGATTGAGGAACTGAGGCGCCGCGGATATGAACTCAGGAATATCATCATTTGGGATCGGCGTAATGTGGTAAACCGCATCGGCATTTTCGGATGGCCGAGCAACTACATAACAATGGGTGTGACATTTGAGTACTTGCTTGATTTTTGGCGCCCGGCACAGTGAAGATATTCACCAAAGAGTCGTTGATAACCGACCTGAAAAAAATTCGCGGTCAAGGGTGGATTAAGACCCTTCGTCCCGGGAATGACGGTGGCGTTGGAAACACACTTGAGGACTTGCTGGGTATTGAGGAAAATAATCTGCCTCTCCCCAACGCAGGGGAATGGGAAATCAAGGGACAACGAGCAGATACAAAGTCCCTCGTAACGCTATTTCATATGGAACCTTCCCCTCGTGCATGCAAGTTTGTTCCTAAAACTCTGTTACCGTGCTACGGATGGTCACACAAAGAAGCAGGTGGAAAGTATCCCATCGGGGAAATGAGTTTCAGGCAAACCTTAACAGCTGGACAACGAACCAATCGCGGATTCACAATCCTCGTCAATCTCGACCGCAAGCGTGTCGAACTGTCATTTGATCAATATTCCGTGGACAGGTCAGAGCATGATGAATGGCTATCGAACGTGACACGTAGAGCCGGACCGGGTGAGTTAAACCCTCAGCCGTATTGGGGATTTGACGATTTGTTCCACAAGGCGGGGACTAAACTCGGCAAAACACTCTACGCGATTGCAGAGCGCAAGCGTGTCGACGGGATGGAATACTTCAGATACACGAATTTCCTGAAGTTGCAAGATTTCAAAAAAGACCTGTTTATCCGCGCGATAGAATCGGGGAATGTGCTCGTTGATTTCGATGCTAGAACGGGCCACAACCACGGAACCAAGTTCAGACTGAGGCAAGGGAGTTATCATAGTTTGTATAAATCAGTCATTTCAATCTGACCTTTCAAATGCCCACACTTAACTCGGAAGTGTCACGGACTTCTTGATTGCTCTGACAGTTTATCCTCCCTTCCTGCAACAAACGCTATATACGCTATTTTGAACTTTACATACCCCTGCCATAATTTCTTGGTTCCTAGAAGAGGCTGACGCTTCGTAGGACTAAACCCCGCACATCTCCCATCCCGCGGCCCTGCAACTCGTACCCTCGCGGTCGGATGATATATAACTGTAGGCAAGCACGGGAGAGAGTCCGTGGAACTCTTCCCAGTAGAAGATAACGCGGCGGAGAGGTCTCTGCGTAGGGCTGTCATAGGACGCAGACTGAGCTTCGGTTCAGACAGCATGGAAGGAGCTGAAGTAACGTCAGTTATCTGTTCGGTGCCGGAGACTGTCAGGGATAACGGTATTGATGTGATTCTCCGGCTGACGGCACGGCTGACTGCCTGTGCGGAAAACGGTGGGAAACCTCCAGACGATCCGGTACCATGGTTGCTGTGGTTGATAAACTGAGAACAACGGTGCCGATCCGAAGATCCGACATAGAAGGCGAGATTGAATGCCGCTGCTACGGTCGTGATTTCACTACAGAGGAGATGAGTCTGCTGCGGGCTCTTATAGCGGGACCTGAGCGGCTGAACCGTACGGCTCTGTCCAAGGAGTTAGTTCTGCAGACGCATCGGTTGGTACAAAACCGACGGTGGACTCAAGGACATGACGGCCCGTGTCACCATGCTCGCCATGCACCGGGACGGCATCATTAATCTGCCGGCGCCCACCCGAGCATCACCCCGTGCGAAGCCGATTGTATTCGGAGCAGAAACGGAACCACCTTCGGTTACGCCTCCGACAACCCTTGATGATGTCCGACCTCTGCAGATACACACCGTGTTCAGCAGCACACATGAAGGCAGGTTATGGAACGAGTTCATTGCCCGTCATCACTATCTCGGCTGTAAGACCCTGGTAGGACACGGATGCGCTATGCTTGCCGTTCACGACCGCCGAGGTTCACCGCTCGCCGTGCTCGGCTTCTCCACCGCCGCATGGAGACTTGCGTCGCGCGACACCTTCATCGGATGGACACCCCGAAAGCGGGAGCGGAATCTTCCGCTTGTCATGGACAATCCGAGATTCCTTATTCTTCCATGGATACAAATACCCGACCTCGGATCTCATATCCTCTCCATCATCTGTCGCCGACTGCCCGCCGAGTGGAGCCGACGATACAAAGTAGCACCGGTGCTGACGGAAACGTTTGTCGAGATTCCGACATACACGGGCACGGTCTACCGAGCCTCGGGATGGATACATGCAGGAACCACCGAAGGACGCGGACGTTACGACCGGTACAAAAAATCCGAAAAGGTCATCCGGATGAAACCGCTTCGCAGGAGCTGGAAGCGAATCCTCAACCGCTGAAAACACTCATTCACCACGCCTTGACCGAACGGTTACAGTTCCGTTTAGTGTCGTATGCTGGCTGGTTCTTCATCAACAAGCCCGTTTTCGTCATAATATTCGGGGGACTCTGGTCTACACTGCCGCGACCAAATCATCCAGATGTTGCTGTATTCTTTTAGCGCCCATTAAACTTCGAAGTGCAACACTTGTCTCAACACGGAGCTCACCAACTGCATTTCAGGTATTTCCTCGCTGGTGCGTGAAAACTTGATAAGTTGAAAGAAAGCCGACGGTTTTCCGCGTCTGCTGAAAAAAATCAACGGAGATTGCTTTCCACCCGGTCTACGTCAACCGCAAAAAAAGGTGTCTTCATATAAATCTTGTCGGCTAAAAAACCGTTGAATGCTGAACAAACTTTCAACACTGATGCGTGTGACATCCTCATAATATTCCTGATTATCCGAGTTACCATCCGTATTGAACTACCCTTGATTTCCATTTTTCTTGCATTGTCTTACTTTATGTATTACATTATTACTTATGTTTCAAAAGAAACTGCTTTTGCTCATACTTGCAGGAGCACTCATCACAACCGCCCACCAGAACTCCGCCGCCGAGGCCGGATGCGGAGGCAGGTTCTTCAATCCGGTTCTTGATGTTGACTGGAGCGCTCTATTTCCGATAAAAATAGGCGGCGTAAAGGTAACTCCGGGTGAAGGAACCGACACGGTGAACAAATTCCCCATCTGCTTCTGCGGTTCTCCCGTTCCCCGTGTCGGCATAAAGATATCTTTCTGGGAGCCCGTGAAGTTGGTGGAAGTGATAAGGCACCCCGGATGTTTTCCGTCGCTCGGAGGCGTGAAACTCTCCTTTCCATCCTTTGCCGTGACGGGAGTCTATGGAGAATCATCAGGCGGCTCGGACAAAACTTCCTTTCTTCACGCGCACTACCTCATATATCCCGTTTTTTCGGTATTGAATCTGTTCGCCGATTTCGGATGCATGACCCGGGGAGGATTCGACCTCGCCTACGTAACCGCGTTCGACTCTGTATGGAACAACGACGAACTGGCGTTTCTTCTGAACCCTGAGGTTGCTCTTTTCGCGGACCCCGCGGCGCAGGCATCATGCGCCGCGGACGCGGTAAGGACCACGACGGGATTTCCGTCAAACAAACTTTTCTGGTGTGCGGGCTCATGGGGAAGCGTATACCCTTTTACGGGAAACAGCGGGGCCACGGGGGATCTTCCCGCCGTCTACGCGCTGTCGGCGGTAAAGGTGCTGGCAAAGCTTCACGCGGGGTATCTCGCCTTTAAGACCACCGGAGAAGAAGCGCTCTGCGCACCGAAACCCCACCGCGTGATAGTTAAGGATCAGTACAAACTGCAGCTTGCGTTTCCGAAAAACACAAAAGCGTTCCCGCTGGGAAGAGCGACCGTACGCTGGGCGCCAGGAAAATGGTATCCCGCGGAAGGAGAGGACTGGATATGGGTTCTATGGAGAAAAAAAGACTGCTGCATGCTCTGATCTGCCTGCTCGTAGTTGCGGGAGCGGCGAAAGCCACTGCGGAAGACCCCGCCGCGTCGCTTGAGGGAATAAAAACCGCTCCCGGAGAAAAAGACAGGCTTTCCGCGGAGAAGGTCGTAAAAAACCTGAAGGAACCTGAGCTGGAAGAAATACGGAAACTTCTTCCCGGGATGAAGGAAAACATCCGCGGACAGACGCAGAACGCCGTGGACTTTCTCGCGGACAAAAAAACGAATGCGCGAAAAAAACCCTCCCTGCCGCCGGAACCGAAGTCTTCTCTTTTTTATTTTTTCTCTTTTTCAATCCCCGAAGTTTCTCTTGCGGCCGCGGCGGGGGAAGCGGCTTCGGCGGGCGCGATAATGGTTATGCGGGGACTCTCCGAGGATGATTTCACCCTGACGGCACGGAAAATACGAAGACTCACGGAGAAATCACCAGCGGAGGTATGGATAGATCCCGTTCTTTTTGAATGTTTCGGGGTTTTTTCAGTGCCTCAGATAATCCTTGCGCGGGATTTCTCGAGAGAGCGGGGATGTACGGATAACGATCATACGAGGGTGAGGGGAGATGTTTCTCTCTCTTATGCTCTTTCACTCATGGAAAAGGAGGATGAAAATGCCGTTCTGTTTTCCAGGCGCATCAAAAACAACGGTTTTTACGGTGATTAGTCTTTTTCTGCTTTCGGGTGTGCGTGCGGATGAAGTCTTCTACAGGTCGCTTGAGGAAGGAAAAATCCACGGAGAACGGATGCTCTCGGAGCACGAAGATATTCTCGTGCCCGGAAATATCCCGAAGGACCTGCTTCCGGGGTACACTCGGGGCGGAGCGCGGGAGTTTGAGCGAAAAGGAAAAAAGTGGACGGATGCCCCGGACGAAATGACTCCTCAGGCGGAAACGGTTTCCCGTGATTTCTCCGGCGCTTCGGCGTTTATGAAGGAAAGCGCGGAAAACAGACCGGCGTTCGTGATCGACCCCGGTACCGACCCCGTAATAAGAAACTCGCGTGATGCTATGGAAAACACCTATAAGGGATGCGGGCGGAAAGAGACATGCTCGCAGTATGAAGACACCCGCTGGACCGAGAGGCGTTCGTGCTACGAGCAGGTTTCTATGGAGCGCCGGAGATGCTCGATAAAAAAGACCGTTACCGAAACCCGGCAGACGGAGAGTTGGAGATACATGACCCTCGAGTTTGACCGGAACGACCTGTCCGCCGGCTTTTCGGCCGCGGTCGATCCGGACGGTGCGGATACGGTGAAAATGGTTAGAAGCCCCTTCTGCGTCAACCGCGGAAATAAGAACCTGTGGGGAAACTACGGCGGATTCACCATACGGGGTCCCGGATGGAAAAACTGTGTTTCTCTGCAGGATTCAGGGAGTTTCAGGACGGAACAGGGGTCCGTGTGCGCACGGAGTTTCGGGGAGACGGCGAAACGGGGAGCGATGCCTCTCGGGGACGGGCGGGAAGATTCTCTTCAGAGTTTTCTTTTTTCCGCGCTTGCTGAAAAATTTCCGCCTCCCGAGGATGCGGCCGTGGACTCCGGAACAATCGAGAGGGTTTGGAACAGGGCGCGCAGGTGCGGAGACGGGGACGGAGACGGGAGCGGACGGCGGGTTTTCTACACGGCTACAAGAACCTCCGACCGTGTGGAAATAGATACCCGCGACGGGTGCCGGGATCTCAGACGGAATGCGCTTTGCGGCGTCGAGCGGAGCGTATGCCTGTCGACTGTCGGTACGGACGGCGGAGAGGATGTCTGTACCGAGGAACTTTTTACTTTCCGCTGCGCGACCGGTCCTCTTCGGGAAGATTCGGATTGCGCGGAACTGCGCGGACGGGGATGTCGTCGGACGGGCGCTCAGTGCCTTCTGTGGTCGGAAGAAGACCCCGAGCTTCCGGATCCGCCGGGAAAACCCCTCGGAAAATGCCTTGCGCGGGAAAACGCCTACGACTGTCCGCGGAAAGAGAGTTTCTGCCGGAGGAAAAAGACGGAGGTTCTGTGTCCGAGCCGGATACGCTGCTCGAGCGGAGGGGACTGCTTCAGTACGGAGACCGAGCACAGCGAGAATTTCCCGGAAGCCGCCGCGCGGATGGAAGTGCTCTCGGACATGGGGAAGTGCCTCGCCACGACCCGGGACGGGCAGAGTCCGCAGGACGGCTACCGGACCGTAACCGACGAGGTCTCGGGAGAGCGGGCGGAACCGATCGACTGTGCGGACTCCGTCGGAGGCGAAGTGACGATTTTCAAGGGAAAGCGTTACCGCTGTGATCTGAACCTTGCGGGATTCATACAGAACTGCTGCGGCAGAACGGGGATATTCCGCGGGTCCTGTCCCGCGGGCACCGGAATTCTTCGAGCGAGAAGGGACAAGGCCCGGGCGTGTCGCTATGTGGGGTTGAGAAAAAAGAAAGTGCTCGGCGTGACGATCAAAAAGCAGAAGGTCTACTGCTGTTTCAACTCGAAGACGGCCAGAGTCGTCCATGAGCAGGCTAGGCCGCAGCTGATTGAAAAAGGGCTCTGGAGGGAGACTGAAAACGGCGGATGGGGAAGCGCCCGGGACCCCGAGTGCGGCGGCATCACCGCGGAGCAGCTGCAGGCGGTCGATTTCTCGGAAATGGATTTTTCCGAGATCTACGGAGACCTGCTCCGGAACCGCACCGTCCCCCTGCGGCGGGACGCGGAGCGCGAGGTGGAAGAAAAGATGAAAAAACTCTGCGGGCGGGGGGAGAACCGCCCGCAGCCGGGATGCGGTCGGCGGAAGGCGGGCCCCTGATCATGAAGATGTTCTCCGCACCGGTTCTCGCCGTGTTTTTTCTTTTTCCCGCCCCTTCCGCCGGCGCGGAAGCGTGGTTCGAGGACCGGGAGCGCGGATGGTTCTGGTATGAGATGCCCGGGGAGAAAAAGGAGATTTCCCCCGAGACGGCTCCGCAGGCCGTTCTGCGCATAAAAAAGAAGGGAGAGGAACTTTTCGCGAAGGCTGTTCTTTTTCCGACCGGGAAAAACGTGAGGGAATACATGGAGCATCAGAAAAAGGTGTTCGAGCGGAGCGAGCGGTTTTCCCGCGTGTGGAGCAGGGTTTTATGGGAAAAGCCCTCTCTTGACGAAACGGTGAGGAATCCCGTGAGCGCTGCGGGCGCTCTGATATCGAGGAATATACGCAGGGAAAGCGAAGACCGCGCGATGGCGCGGATATCGAAACGGGCGAAGATCGTTTTCTTCTTCAGCTCGGACTGCCCTTTCTGCCGCGGGCAGGCGGAGGTGCTCGGGACCCTTGAAGAAAGATACGGAATCGGGGTTGTGTCCGCTTCCGTGGACTCGAAGGGACCCGCGCCCCTCTACTCCGGTTTCGAGGACGGAGCGGCGCAGGCCAGGAACCTCGGGGTCGAGTCCGTTCCCGCGCTTTTTCTGTTCGTGCCGGATACGGCGCGGATAGTAAGCGTGGGCGCGGGTTATCTCACGCTGTCCGAGATAAGAAGACGGCTGCTGATAATAGCAGAGGATGTCTTCGACGGGACCGGAGATCCGACTCCCGTCGGCCCGTTCGCCGCAACGGGAACGCAGGAGGAGGGCGGATGAGAAAAAAGACTTTCTTGTGCATGCTCGCTTTTCTGCTTCTTCCGGTGTCCGCATCTTTCGCGGACCTCGATTCGGAAGTGCGGCGGATGTTCTCCCGCCTGGGGCTTATGGGTACGGCGACCCCCGCGGGGGTGTACGAGGGGCAGTCCCGCGGTTTCGTGACCGGGGGATCTGTCTCCGTGCGGCTTCCCAACGAAACCGTACAGCCGGTCTCCGTATCCCTTCCTCATCTGCGCTCCGGTTGCGGCGGGATAGATCTTTTCCTGGGAGCCGTCTCCTACATAAGCACGGACGAACTGATACGGAAGATGAAAACCATAGGCACATCCTTCGCGAGCTACGCCTTCATGATGGCGCTCAAGACCCTGTGCTCTCCGTGCGAGAACATAATGGAGAAGCTCGAAGCCGCATCGAGGGTCGCCAACTCCCTGAACATAGACACCTGCAGGGCGGGAGAAACTCTTGCGCGGGGCATATTCGGAGAAGGCGGAATAATAAGGGACGAGCAGGCGGGCCGCTGCGCGTTCGTGGGCGTGAAGCGGTCTCTTTTCACCGACCCCGCCGAAGGTTTCGCGCAATGCAGAACGCAGCGGGGGCTTACGGACACCGTGACCGCCGTGAACGCGGGGGCGGACCCGGAAGACAAGAGGCTCGTGAGTCCGAGGAGAAACACCGTGTGGGAAGCGCTCGCCCCCGTACCCGCCGTGACGCTTTCAAAGGAGCAGAAAGAACAGATAATGAGCGTGACGGGAACGTTCGTCATAACGCAGGCGGGTTTCCGCTATCTCCCTCCCCTCATAAGCCTTGAATATTTAACCGGAGGAGGAGGTGACGCGCGGGTTTACGACTGCGGCGCGGACCCCGAGTGCCTGAATCCGGGTACGGCGGCCGTGGCGAAGGGGTTCAAGCCTTTTTCGGAACTGGTGTCGGAAAGACTGATGGATGCGCACGAGGCTATAACACGGAACCGCCGTCCGGATGACCTGACCGTGCGGTTTCTGGACTCGCTGCCGTTTCCCGCCTGGAAACTTCTTTCCTCCGCGGGGGCCGTGGACCCCGAGGTGGGAAGAACCTACATCTTTTCCCTGGCGCGTCCCATAGCGGTGTTTTCAACCGCGGCATGGGTCGAGGGGGCGATGGAGAAACTCTGGGGAGGGGTGCGGAGTTCCGGACTTCGGGGCACGGTCACCGCCTCGGACAGGGAAAAGATCATGAGCCGGGAGAAGGCGCTTCGCAGGGAAATCTCTTTTATGATAAGGCAGGAGACCTCGCGTACGCAGCAGCTCGTATACGCGCTCGGAATAATAGAGCATCTTGATTCCCGCACTCCGGTCGCGCTCGAGAGAAAAAGCCAGCAGGGAGTGCCGGGAGAGACGACCGAGGGTGCCGACAGATGAGAAGTTCGGAGGGGGGAGGAAAAAAGATGCGCTCCGCGGTCGTCGCGATGTCGGTCGCGGGAATGTTCCTTTTTCCTCAGACCGCGTTTTCTCAGAGCGTCCTGCAGATAGACACTTACGGCAACGGGAGATTCATAGCCGAGGTCTTCAATTCAATCTCGGTGCTTTCAGGCTCGGGACTCCCGGGACTCATACGCCTCGGGCTTGTCGCGGGAATACTGTTCGCGGTGGTGTCCGCACTTTTCGGAGGTTCGGTGTCTCCGAGCCGCCATTTCGCGGTCTCGCTTCTCGTGTACATGACGCTTTTCGGGGTGAAGGTCGACGTTGCGGTTTCCGACAGGGTTACGTCCTATTCCAGAATCATAACCGGAGTACCGGCGGGCGTCGGCGTATTCGCCTGGGCGACAGCGGGTGTCGGAAGCGGGCTCACCCGCCTGATGGAGACCGCGTTTTCACTGCCCGGGACTCTTCGGTATTCAAAAAACGGACTTCTGCGGGGCGCTGAACTCATAAAGCGCTCGGCGGCTTTTACCGTGGCCGAGCCGCATCTCGCCAACACTCTTAATTCCTTCGTAAGGGAGTGCGGTCTGAAAAGCGTGACCTCGGGACTCCTGACCCCGGACAGTCTTCAGAAGTCGGATGACCTTCTCTCTTCCATGAACATGACCAACTACAAGCTGGTGGAACTTCACACGAACATCGCGCTTGCGCCCTCGGCCTACTCCTCCCCGTCTTCGCTCGGGGACTGCACGGCGGCGCGGAGACCCGTGCTGGCGTACTGCGGCGAGGCCCACGCGGGCATAGCCGCATGTCTCAACTCCTATTATCCCGGATGGGAGGAGGAACTCGCCGAGGAATCGGGGTTTGTGAACGGAAACTCGAATGTCGTGGACACGGGAGGATTCACCTCCGCGCTTTCCGAGTCCTACTCCCGCCTTGCCGGAATATCCGCAAGCGCGAAGGAGATAATCATCCAGAACGCCATGATAAACAGTTACTCCCGCTCCGTAAGATCTCTCGCCGTGGCGTCCGGCGGAGAGGCGCAGCTTCTCAGTCTCTCCATAGCCGAGGCGCAGGCGAGGCAGAAACATTCCTTCATCGTGTTCGGCGAGATGGCGAGACACACCCTGCCCTACATAAGAGGGCTTCTGCAGGGAATGCTGTACGGTATATTCCCCGCCGTTATTTTTCTGGCCATGACCCCGCTGGCCGCGCGTATAATCCCCGCTTATCTGACGGCCATGTTTTGGACGGAACTTTGGAATCCCATATACGCAATAGTGAATCTGTTTTCGAACCTGAGGCTCGAGCGGACGCTCGTGCCTTACTCGGACGGGGCTCTTACCATAGTCTCGAGAGGGTCCTTAGCCCACGAATCGGATATGGCCATGGCCGTCGCGGGACTTGCGGCCACGATAGTTCCGATGGTCGCCTACTATGTGGTTTCGGCAAGCCAGCACGCCGTGGTGGGAGCCGTGCAGCAGTTCATGGGACCCACGCAGTCCGTCTCGACGCAGACGGCCGGAGCGCACGCGACGGGAAACATCTCTCTCGGAAACGTGTCCGTGGCCACCGGAAGATACGACACGCTCACGGCCCATAAATCCGACACGGCAAGGGAGACGGTCACGGGAAACGCCGTGCGCCGCTACGATAACGTCTACACCAGTGAAGCGTCAAGCGTCGGAGGGATAAGGATAACGGGCTCTGAAGGAGTGAGGTACGCGGCGAGGGAAGAACTGGCCGACACCCGGAAGAACATGGAGACGAGCCGCTCCGCGGTCACGGAATCCGCGGCCTCGGCCTCGGGGAGAATATTCACCGCTCAGAGCGGGTCGTCTCGGGGCAGAACTTATTCGGAGATGCTCGGGTCTTCCTCGCAGACCTCGGAGAGCAGCAACCTCGCGACGGTGCTCGAGACGGCGCGGGCGCTTGAAGAGAAATTCGGACTTTCGCGCCAGGAGTCGCTTCGTATGTCGTGGGATACGGCCACGGTTTACGATATGGGGGCGAAGGTGGGCGCTTCGGGGAATTCTCTCGGAGGGGTCAACCTCGGAGCAGGGTCTTTCGGTGCGGGGGTAAGGGGTCGAGCGGTACGGGGTACCGACAGGACGGCCGGGGAGAGTTGGAACGAAGCCCGGGAATTTGCCGAAAGCGCGAACTCGAAAGTGAACTTCACCCGGGCGCTTTCGGAACTTGAAACCGCTTTCGACTCGAAGGAGACGAGGGACAGTCTTCAACTCTCCGAGCAGGACACGGAGCAGGTGCGCGCTGAACTTGTTCACGCTGAAAACTCACTTAAGGAGTACTCGTCTCTCGAGGAGAAAGCCGGAGTGTACTCCGAACTGCTTTCAGGGGAAAGTTCCTTCGCTGCGGGAATAGAAAGCGAATACACCCAGTCGGTGTTCGAAGATATGAGAGACCGCGGTTATTCCGACGATTATACGGCAAAAGGGTTGTCCGATCTTCGGGACAGAAGGTACGACACGGAACAGGCGGAAGAGGTTTCGGCGTCCATACACAGAGTGACTGGGCTGTCTGATCTTGTGGGGTCGGGAAAGATGCCGAGGGAATCCGCTTCGGCAATGCCCGACGACAGTTACGGAATACAGGATGTTACTCCGTTTGACGTTGATCCGGAGTCGAGTTTTTCGGAATACAGAAAGTCCGCTTCGGGAGTCGTCGGGTCGGATACGGAAGAAATCGGCAGAGAGTTGAACATAAACGCGGAAGCGGTGAAAGAGCGGATAAAAGAGTCCCGAGAAAGCGTAAGACAGGAGATGTCTTCCGGAGAAACGCAGACGGCAAGGGATATGGAAACGGAGAAGCAGGAGATACTGAGAGAGAAAGGTCGAGTCGGCGGTTCCACGGAAGGAGTTCGCAAACGACTTGAAAAAGCGCAGACTGCGGACGACTCAGCGGAAGATAAAACCTCACGGCTTGCGAAGTCCGTGCGAAGTAATCGCGAGCAGCAGGTGAAAGCGCCGGGAAAACAGACCGATTCTTCTTCTGCAGAGCAATGAAGGCTCAACTACCAAAAAGGGATTTTGTATAAGGAGGTGCATGCAATAATTTCCGGTTCGTTTTTCGTAATGAGGTGTGGTCAACTGCAAGACCAACTCGTATCTCGGCAATCTGACAGCAGGACTTCTTGATTTACAAGGAATGCGTACCGATTCTTATGGAATCAACAACTGATATTGATTTGAATATATCGCGTTTCTTTTCTTCGATACATTCTTTAATTTCCAGCTTGTCTGGCCGCTTTTTCAATCCAGCACTCTATGTTTTCATAACCATTATCAACAATCCAATCATAATAAGAGCAACAAGGATAAGTGAGAGGACCTTGGCAAGGTATAAAACCAAAATGTTTTTCAAATGGATTATCCCCTTTCACGTCTACTTTTTTTTCTTGGTTTTCCACATTATGGATGTATATTCCAATCAATCCATTTCGTTTTTGAATGCTTTGTTCTATTTCATACTTTACCCAGTGCCGGTCTGCTGTCTCTTTTCCGATTAAAACTATTGTTACCGATGTTCCCTTTAGTTGTTCATCAATCCAATTTTTTATAGCGCGATTTCCTTCCCGTTTGATGGATTCCCATTTCGCTTTGTCTAAAAAAAAGGGTTGAGCCTCTCCTTTTCCACTCACAACCCAACTATTTCGGACTTGCCAAATCCTCCAAGCATCTCTTTGGAAATGGAAGCTGAAAAACACCTTTCTTGCCATAAGACATCTCCTTTAACTATTTGCTTTCAAAATAAAACGGCACAACAGAAGATTTGCTAAAAAGAGAGGGGAATAAAAAATTACAAGTGTTTTTGAAAAACAAACACTAAGCCAGTTTGATTTATTACAATCAGTTTCCATGGAAAAATCAGTTTCTTCCCCCTTTCTAATAGAATCGTAAAGATGACGAAACAACCTCTCTTGATTTACAAAAAACCCATCTAAAGTCCAAAAAAGCAAAATAGGGAGTATTAAGTAAATATAAATATGGTAGGGATTGCCAGTTGCCACATTTATCAAAACCACTGCTGTTGTCAATGTAATGGACCAGCTTTTAAGTAAAAAGGAACAATGCGCCATCCTGTTAATAATTGCTTGCACCATTTCTAGATGTTTAATCTTCTGCTCTTGAATATCCATATTCTTTCAAGTTTTAGGAAATTGTCACAATCAAATCAAATGATTTCAACAACAAACAATTTTCGGCACAGAAACAATTTACAACATAGCACGAAAAGGCTAACTGGTGTGGCAATCTCTAGAGCAATAAAAACACCCATTGGCTTCAGGATAATATCTTTTTGCCTTTTCGACAGCCGGACGGCAGTTATTGAAATTGCCTAAAGACAGTGCATTCCTAGGATCGGGGAAATACTGACAGTTTGCAATATGAACTTCATGGTCTCCATTTCCCTGAGCAATCCTGTTTATATAGTATTCTGGCATGTAGAGCCTCCATTTAAGATTTTGTTTAATACAAAATAAGCAGAGAAGATGTGAAAACAAGCAATTTTTTGAGTTCGGTCAAGGAATAATCTCTGGGTACGTTATCGTAAGGGTATTCCCAAACCCCAAGGGAAAGAGGTTGTCAACCCTCTGATTCCCAACGCCGCAAGTTTTTGACCTTGCACGCTTCCTTTGTGTTCCAGCAACAACTAAAAGTCCTACCTCGGATGCCAATTGAGCAGATACCTGCGCCGCTCAATATCAGTGCCGTCTCCACGCGCCTTTGCATCTTCTTCAAGAGACTTCAAGTCGTTCCGACTACTGACGACGCTACAATCGCGGAACTGGTGTGAGATGTATTGGCTGTTTCATTGGACGATATTTTCTAGTCTTCCCGGAATCTAGGCAGCGCGGGATCTTGCGTATTCTCGTCAGTCGAGTTATCAGCAGGAGGCAGAAGTGAAATCAACCAATTAGAAAAATCCGCCGATTCCAGACTGCCATTCTGTCTGAGACTAGACAATAGATCTTCCTGTCGCGGCTGGCCGAAAACCAACCGATAAAAAGCCAGCCCCTGTTTCAGTCGGCTGAACTTTCCAACTTCCTTACTATACGGTAGCAGCGGAATGCGACGCTCAACCTGTGCGGGACCATCAAAAACCCAATAGGGAAAAATATCTGAATGCTCATTGGCTTTGTCCTCAGACGCGATGTTGAAAAGCGATTGCCACGGGTCGCCTCTCTCATGAACTTTAGATAAATCCGTTAAACCGTATCGCTCGGCTATATTCTTTCTGACCGCATGACCTTTATACCGGTGAACCCGTCCTTCGCGTTGTTCAAGATCAACTGGATTAGAGGGCAAATTCCAATGCACCACCGCATGGCACCAAGTGTGGAAATC
Organism: Thermodesulfobacteriota bacterium; assembly: GCA_965204665.1. Lineage (GTDB taxonomy): Bacteria > Desulfobacterota_D > UBA1144 > Nemesobacterales > Nemesobacteraceae > Nemesobacter. Next base: position 951,690 of record OZ242002.1, read on the forward strand.
TAATCCCTCCTGACCTATGGAAGTCGATGCCAGAATGAAAGGACGGAATGGAGAGTTGAAGGCATCCCTTACCGACTCGGCACGTACGAGAGGTTGGTTGTCGTCGCGTATATCCCCGAACCGAAGCGCAAAACGGCATCGGGTGTTGAAACCACCAACGGTAAAGCCGTCGTCTGATGCCTTTATTTCGTCGATTCGGATCCGGGCGGTCCGCAGGGACAACACGGATTGTATGCACTCTGCGATGCCGGCCACCTGCTCTTCCGGCGAATGCTCCGAGAGACCTAAAGATTCTCTGAGGACATGCACATATTCGTCGAGTACAGACTGAATATTGCCGTCAATACCGTAACGGAGCGTCAACCTCCAATAGGGCACCTTGCCCTTGCCCGTATCTTTTAGCATGGCTGTCGTTTCCGGCATATTGAAAAGCGACCGGAATCCCGATGCGACTCTGGCGGCGGCTGAGAGTAGATTTTCATCTGAAGCCTTCAACTCAGGAGTGATGCGGTGAAGTGCCCGCAATGCGCATACACCGGGGCCTGCCAGAGCAAGGTCGCAAAGCACATCCGTCAGGTCGGCAGGTTTGGAGCCGAGAGCAATACGGCCTTCTGCCGCGCTGACCAGCAGGTCGATGTGATGTTTGAAATGTTTGAAACGGTCACCTGATTCATGATCCGGTGTAGCGGATTGCCAGCCCGACTCGCTTTTGCACCATTCCAACAGCCCGTTCCGGGAATCAAGAAGAATGGGAGCCGCCCAGTACCATCTTTTATCGGCGGGAGTATCGGGATTGTCGAGAGGTAGAGTTTCAACCAGTTCGCGGCATTTATCTTTGACCTCCTTTCTAAGCACTTTAATATCCACAGGACCATCTCCGCAGCGAAGGGCAGTCTCAAGCGGGTCAATCTTAGTGGCGAGAGTCGGTGACGGCAGCAACCAGGCCATGACCGGCATGCCCGTCGGGCGATTATCTTTCGCGTCCGCCGTAAAGCGCAGCAACGGCTTGACCTTATCATAGAGATCACTGTATGAGACTTGGGTACCGGTAATCATCTTCCGTTCGGCTTCATAGGAACAGATTGACGCAATCGCGTCGGGTACTGCGCTCCATGAAGAAAACACCAGCGCTTTTGTCAAGCCTTTCTTGTCCCTGTACACGCCGCCGGGCCTGATGTACGGCATGGACGGCGGCATCCACAGAAGCTGCCACATGCCTTTATCGACCGTGTCCTCGAAAAGTACGCGCATTCTGGGATTGGCAGGGTCCAGAGTCAGATAACTTTCAAACATCCTCTTCGAGAGCAGCCGCCCGGTTGCCGACGAAAGAGCAGACCGAAGAGCATCCGAGGGCGCGCACATCTTGGAATCCAGTTTACGTCGCAGGTCATAGTGTTTCAGAAAATTGATCAGATACGGCGCAGATTTCCAGTATTCGATTGTCTCGCCGCCCTCGACGCATGCGGCAACTGCGTCAACCGCCGCCGCATGCCGAAGGTCTTCGGGTTTAAGGGGCGCCGTCTGTTCAATTTCCTTCAGCATCGAGTTTCGGTCTTGAGTCGTCGCGACCCGTTCCGTTCGACACATGACCTTGAGTAACGCCTGTTCAAGCCTTGCCTTTTTCCCCGCATGGCATGCTGAACACTCAGCGTGGGACTGAAGCATCGTTCGATGCTCTGACAAGAGTTTCCTCACCTCGTCAACCTCGCCTGAATCGTTGAACAGGAATTTCAGCGTCCGGATGAAGTCCGGATAGTGATCGTCCTCTTCGGTCTCCTGATCGAGGGTGAGCATCTTGTAGGGTGTTGCTGAGAGCAGGAGAACTCTGACATCGGTATATTCGAAGAGTTTATTTGCCAGATCGGAGGTTTCGTCACCGCCGTCCAGCAGGTTTTTGAATCGTTGAAATTCATCAAGTATGACCAGGTCGGGTTCAAGCGCGGAAAGGCACACCGAAGCCAACTTGCTCCTGAGTTCGGCTGTCAGACTGTAGCGAAGTTCGGAATCCGCCGGCGGAATTTCGACATGGTCGCGATAGGAGGCGAAACGTTCGCATCCGTCCTTCAGATGCGCATACAGGTCAGTATCTTCAAGGACTGCCCGCCTGAACATCTTGGCAAGTTCCGAATCCAGATCCTCCGCAGAAAGTTTTTCGGCCCTGGCTCGCCAGTTTTCTTTGCCGGCTGTGGCCTGAAGAATGTTGAGCAGACCCCGACGCAGCCGTTCCCTTCGTTCCTTCTGCGCCAGAGGCAGGTTATACAGAATCCGATAGATGATGGCCCGCTCATCGGCATGTCCACCCCGGCTGCGGGCGTGGTCGAATGCGGTACCGGGCGTCAGACTGATGAAATTCACCTTGTTCTTACGCAGAGGCCGCACATGTTCAGGCAGGTAGGTCAGCCGAGTAGCGATTGAAAAACCGCCTGCCTCGTTGCCCTTGAGTCGATTGACGTTCTGCTTCGCAATGGCGGCATTGGAGCAGATGTAGATCACGTCAATCCGATCTGTCTTGTCCTGCAGGTGCTCCAGAGTCTTGGCGATGATGCCTCGAGCGACGAGCGTTTTCCCCAGTCCGACCTCATCGGCGACTAGAAAACGGAAAGTCGGGTCATTGCCGTAAAGTCGTTTGAATACATACTCCACCGTCTTTCTCTGGAAGTCTTTCAGTACGGCAAGAGCAGGCGCTGATGGAACACGGTTGCTATGCATCACGCCCCTCGACAGCGGATTCAAACACCTTCCAGAGGTTTAAGAAATCGTCGGGAATAACGAAATTGCGGTTTCCCCGAGACAAATCACGAACCAGTTCCGAGACTTCCGACAGTCTCTCCGGGTGTCTGCTGTAGGTGCGGACCAGTTCCTCCAGCAGCGCAACATCCTCACCCTCAACCAATCGGGTCAACCACTTCACCCGATTGGAGCCGTTGTCGGCACCATGACATGATGCCGCATCGTCACCGAGCAGGAGGAGCAGGTAACGAATAAATCCGTCCCGATTGTTGATCACCGTCTGCAGAATAGCGGCGTTGCGGTTCTCGGGAATGCCAGTCACGGGCAGATTCAGCACGAACCTTACCGCAACATCAAAATCCGTACGATCGGTTCTGAGTTCAAAGGCTGTAAGACCCGTCACGGAAGAGGCCGAGAATTCGCCGAGTCTGATCCCGCCGTGAACTTGACCGTTCAGAATATTCACCGCCGAATCCTGAGCAACGGTTATGGGCCATGCCGAAGCACTGACTCCGTCAAGCGGCGGGATTCCTCCGGTCAGCCTCAGAGCCCATGAATCATCCTTCGATCCGGGATCGCATTCTATGACAAGATCTGCTTCAGACAGGTCCCGACGCGCATCATCAACGGATTTCTCCGCCTTCTTCCGTAACGCATCGGTCTCTGCTTTCCTTTTCTCGGTTATCTCAAAATCGACAAGATATTCACCCAGACCGTCAGAATCGAGAAGTTCCCTGATACCGCCGACTTTATTCTTCCTGCCGACCAGTTCGACCAGAATTTCTATATTCTTCGAGGTGTTCAGTGCCGCATCGGTCGCATTCGCCGAGCCCGTAACCACATGGGTGTAGTCGGAATAGTACCGCGTCTCGAACAGGTAAGCCTTCGCGTGGAGGCCGGTTGTCGGTGATTGCTCGGAGGTATCGACTTCCTCGCCGTCTTCGGTTTCCGCCGCTTCATGCAGATACAGACATTTGCAGAACAGGGAAAGCGTTTCCTCCTGAATGGCGGATAATGCCTCCGGCCGTGAGATCAGTGCGCATGAGACCTCGGCACTTTTCGCCAATGTTCGCAGGACCTCGTCGGAACAGAAAGGAGAGATGACGGCCATTCGATCCGCCTTGGGAGGTTCCCAGTCAAACTCTTTCGTTCCCGGAAGATGGAAACTCAATCTGTCGAAGCCCTCGGGGAGTTCCCATTCGACTCTATGCAGTTCCTCCGCGAACCTCCGTGCCTGTTCGACCCTGTCCGCATCCGTCGGTCGGGCAGCCAAACCGGGAAGCGATTTGAAGAAATACGTCAAGGGCTTATTCAATTCACAACCACGGCCCGTAATCGTGCCTTCGAGTTGAAGCGACAAATCCCAAGATTGATCGGTGGTCATGTTCCGAGTCAGCAGCACCAGTCGATACATGGAACTGTTCTGATCTGGACTGACAAAACGGATTGCCCAGACTTTCGGATGAAAGACTCCTCCGTCAGGGGAAGTCACCTCAACAACCATTTCTTCCAGAAAACCGAATGCGGGGTTCGGGCGGGCTGTCCTGGGGACTTGAATCCGTCCCCTCTGCACATAAACTGTAATTCGTTTCGCGTATCTGCGGACGGCTTCAAGTACAGCCAACGAATCAGGGTCTGTTTGACCATCCGCCGCCGTCAACGCCAGATAAACAGGCATCTCAAGCAGTAACGCGGGGTCCATCGAGAAGGTTGTCGCAACGGCCTCGTCGAAAACCATTCCCGGCGGAGGGGTCAGGGCCGAGGTATACAGGCTTCGGGAGTTTGGATTCAGCATCCGACCGACCGCTTCATGCCTTGGTGCAGGTCGTTCAGCAGTTTCTTCACAGTAGGCCACCGGTAGACGAGTCTTCTATCGCCGGAGTGTCCGCTCCACTGATCAAGCGCCCTGTTGTTCCTGAAACGGGAGCGTGCACCCTTGAGTTTCATTTCCCTTCTTTTTATGAGTCTTCGGGCATCGACATTATAAATAAGTTTTTCTGGGGTGCTGCGGATATGGACGATCCATTGCCGGACGAAGGGTCTCGTCTGCGGGGGTATGGTATGGGAGTGATCCGCGGTCAGCTCCCAGAGACGTTCTACTCGCCAGTCTCGAATTTCCTCCAGCGGGAGTTTCGCAATCCACTCGTTGAAGCATGTCTTATGCTCGGTGATAAGTTCGTCATCGTTTCTGAGTTCGGCGAGCTGGATGTTATACGAGAGCGCCGCCCCGTACATCACCTCTGAAAAGAGCCGCGCATGGGTCAGGAGTTCCCTGTGTCCGTCGGGGAAACTGTCGTAATCCGGGTGATCCCATGGGAAACAGGTGTCGGCGGGCTCGCAGCGCCGAACCAGGAAAGAGAGCAAACTTTCAGCGCAGGAGGCATTGATGCGATCGCGGATAAACTCCGCTTCTTCCCGCAACAGGGCGAAATCCGCTTTTGAAGGGAAATCTTCGGGAGGCGCAGGTAATCTCGGATGCCACGTCAGTGAGTTCCTGCGTTGTTCGGCATCAATGTCGTCTCCCCGGGTTTTACCGTCTTTTTCAGAAGCATCCGAGGCATCCCAGATTCGGTAGGTTTCGTCGATGCGTCTGTGATACTCATCCTGCGAGAATCGGGTAAGGCGTATTCCCCAGATGCCCAGACCTGACCAGTAGACGGAACTGGGCAATCTTTTGAGACTCTTTCCGGCGGTCTTTCCAAATATGCCGGCCCGATCATCGGAATCCGTCAGCGGCTGAACCAAAGATCTCTCCAGCATGTCGGCCTGATCAGCGAAGGTCTCCGAAGGCAATCGCTTCTTTTCCAGTGAGCGGTATATCCACGGCACAAACAGCATGTAGCGCAGACGCGTCTGGATCGTGCTTGTACCGGGAAACAACCGGTCGCTGAAACTGTCCCGCACGGAGCCAAGTCCGAGTTCGTCAAGGCTTTCTTTTTCCGAGAAAAGGGAGAGGATGCGGAGAACTCGTTCCCTCGCTCTTAAATCATGATCAATCCAAGTCAGAGAAGAGGGCATTTCCAAATCTCTTACCAGTCCACAGCCTCTTTCGAGTTGTTTAGTTGATCGAATAAATCACCGAATAGATTTCTCACAAACGACAGTGCGCAATTATTTGTTTTAAGAATATGGAGAACTGATTCCTGATAGATATTATCGTTGGCCAACCCCAACGCATCTGCGATCGCTTTCAAAGCTCCTGACTCCCGCACCGGGACCCTTTTTAGGATTTCGTTCCATTCGAGACCTTCAACTAATTCATTTAACTTAATCTCATGCTTTTTAAGAATCTCTGATGCGTTGTTTTTAAGGCATATATCTTTCCCTAAAAGAAGATCATCATCATTTGGTATATTTCCCAAAATCATTTTTCTAACTAACTTTTTCACCGCCTTTTTATTCAGATGTTTGATATTACTTCCAACCTTATTGGAAGCTGCTTCCAGTGCCTTATCAACTAGGTCGGAATAATTCTTTCCCTGCATATTAGTTTTTGCGACCCAAGAGATGATTTCTGGATGGTAGTATATTGCTTCAACCGAATAGAAGGGAAGAGTATAGATTTTCTTTTTGTGCTTTATCTCAATCTGGTCAGTTGTATGTCCGTCACCATCAACGATTCCGAACACACAAAGCCAATGAAGATCATCCGTTGCACTTAAGCCAGTTACCGCCTGTTCAACATTGTGGCAACTGCCCTTCGGAACCACGGATGTTGTCGGGAATATAATGTTATACAATTCCTTGTCCAAACTATTTTCGTTACCTTCCACGAATAGAATGTTCCGCCTTGAACCAAGCAAATCCCGTTTGAAGTTGTCGTCAATTCCCATATGATTCGAAAGTTCATCTGCTACCCAACTCTGATTCTGGGCTTCGGCACTGTACGAGCGTAAAAGAAGTATCTTTGCATTGGGCATTTTCATGGGAAGGTCATGGTCGTGGGTTGATACGACGAATCCGCAGTCGGGACGGCATTTGAAAAGTTGGCTGAGTAGCGGTGAAATAATTGAACGATGCAGGTGTCGCTCCGGTTCATCAATTATTAATAACATGCCGGCAGGAGCTGTGAGGACCTCTCCTGCTATCAGCAAGACATTGCGTTCACCATCCGAAAGTTCTGCTGCATTATAAGTTAAACCCCTCTGCTTGCTTGCCATTATGCGTTGTTCGTCTTCGTGAATGCTGATAGTAATTGGAAGATTTGATTGGCTAAGTATTTCATTAGTAATAGCTATAGGTGATTTGTTGTTTGCCGCTTCGTGTTCGGCTTTATCACCTTCACCTGCATCAACGAGCCTAGTAATTCGTCTGGCACGGATATTTTCCGCGTCTACGAGTCGATGAAACGTTATGCTTGTACGTTGCGCTGCATAAGAATCTCGGTAGCGGGACTTTTGCTGAAGGTCTTGGTGTTGGATATTCTCTTCTAATCGAACCTTAATAGATGGGGACAAGTCCAGAGTGTCAGAATTTATCCATGTTTGCCGGTGGGCGGCAATCTTTCTCACATTGGGTTGGTTTTCGTGGGTATAGTGGACCATTAGACTGGACTTGCCGGACCCGTTAGCGCCTAAAACGAACAGTATTTCGCCAACATCTAACGTTAAACTATTGTTGCCGTTCTGGCTCGGATAGTTGAGATTAAAAGACATAACTTCACCGCCGTTTGACTTTCAGTTCCTAATACACACGCCCACTAAACTTTCTAATTTTTCTTCATTCATTATCAATACATCTCGCTTGTTCTAAATTCACTGATTTCGTCAAAATCGTACCAGATTGTACATTTTCCCACATGTTGATTTGCCTAGAGACTTCACCTGCTTGCACTTGCCATCCAGTGTCATTAGGTTAACCTAGAATTTCAGTAAAGAACCGTTTTCAGGAAGGTTTCAGATGGAAATCAAATGGGCGAAGAGAATAGAGGAACTTCCTCCCTATCTTTTTGCCGAAATTGACAGAAAAAAGAGCGAACTCATAGAAAAAGGGGTAGATGTGATTGATCTGGGCGTCGGCGACCCCGACATACCCACCCCCGACCATATAGTAGAGTCGCTCCACAGGTCCTCCGCGAACCCGGAAAATCATCGCTACCCGTCTTATGTCGGAATGCCGTCTTTCAGAAAGTCCGCGGCCACATGGTGCAGGGAGCGATTCGGAGTGGATCTTGACCCTGCAGACCAGGTGGTGGCCCTTATAGGATCGAAGGAGGGGGTCGCCCACGCTCCTTCGGCGTTTGTGGACCCGGGCGACATAGCGTTGATTCCGGACCCGGGCTACCCCGTATATCCGGTTTCCGTGGCGTTTGCCGGCGGAACCCCGTATGCGATGCCGCTTCTGAAGGAAAACGGCTTTCTCCCGAACCTCGACTCTATTCCGCAGGATGTTGCGGAAAAGGCGGTCATGATGTTCCTCAATTATCCGAACAATCCCACCACCGTTCTCGCTGACAGGAGTTTCTTTACGGAAGTGGTGGATTTCGCGAAGAAAAACAATGTTCTGATCTGTCACGATGCGGCGTACACGGAAATAGCGTTCTACGGAAAAAATCCGCTGAGTTTTCTCGAGATACCGGGGGCGATGGATGTAGGCATGGAGTTTCATTCGCTTTCGAAGACTTTCAGCATGACCGGCTGGCGAATCGCTTTTGCAGCCGGAAACCGAAGAGCTGTGGCCGGCCTCGGGAAAATAAAAACCAATATTGATTCCGGAGTCTTCCAGGCCGTGCAGGAAGCGGGCATAACCGCTCTTGAAAACAGTTCTCTGGGGCTTGAGCGGAGAAAGGATGTCTACAGGGAAAGGATCGAGATTTTCTGCCGGGGTCTTGAGAAAGCGGGGATAAGTTATACGAAACCCGAAGCGACTTTCTACGTGTGGTTCGAAGTTCCCGGGGGGATGACATCCTCCGAGTTCTGCTCCAGGATGCTTTCTGAAGCCGGAGTGGTGGTGACTCCCGGAAACGGTTTCGGTGAGTACGGAGAGGGATACGCGAGAGCGTCCGTCACGTTCGATACTGAAAGAGTGAGGCAGGCGGCCGAGAGAATAGCCAACTTCAAGCCGTAAGGTTCCGTCAAGTGTTCGACTTCTTCAAGTACCTGTGCATGTCCCTGTACGTATCATCCTCTTTTTTTCTCTGTATTTTCGGTCTGCACAGGTATTACCTGGTGTATCTCTACAAGAGGGGAACCGGACGGGGCGACCCGCCCGAGCGGCGGCCCGCCGCCGGACTTCCGCACGTCACCGTGCAGCTTCCCGTCTACAACGAGATTTACGTGACCGAGAGACTTATCCGCGCGGTCTCCCGGATGGACTACCCCAGAGATCTTCTGGAAATACAGATCCTCGACGACTCGACGGACGATACGAGCAGTATAGCCGGGCAGTGCGCATATGAACTGTCGTCGCTCGGTTTCGACATAAAGCACGTGTCGAGACGGAACAGGGAGGGCTACAAGGCGGGAGCGCTTGCGGCGGGGCTTGCGGAAGCCCGGGGGGAACTGGTTGCGATTTTCGATGCGGATTTCATACCTCCCGAAGATTTTCTGAAAAAAACGGTTCCGGCATTTTCCGATTCCCGGGTCGGAATAGTGCAGACGAGATGGGGACATCTGAACCGCGACTACTCCCTTCTCACCAGAGCCCAGTCCGTTCTTCTTGACGGACATTTCGTGATCGAGCAGACGGCGCGCTGCCTGAACGGTCTCTTCATCAACTTCAACGGCACGGCCGGAGTGATAAGGAAAAAATGCATCGAGATTTCCGGAGGGTGGCAGCACGACACGCTCACGGAGGACCTCGACCTGAGTTACAGGGTTCAGATAGGCGGCTGGAAAGCCGTTTATCTTCCGGAGGTGGTATCCGATGCGGAACTTCCGGTCGACATGAACGCCTTCAAGATTCAGCAGCACAGATGGGTCAAGGGCGGGGTGCAGACCGCAGGCAAACTTCTTCCTTCGGTGCTCGGCGGCGAAGATATTCCGTTCAGGGTGAAGATCGAGAGTTTCTTTCACCTTCTCGGCAACTTCAGTTATCTGTTTCTGCTCGCCACCATCCTTCTTGTGGTACCGATGAGCTTTTTCTGGAACGACATCTGGTCCAACGGTCTTTTCATCGCGAGCGTGACCGCGGTCGCGACGGGCACGTTGTCCATAATAAGGTTTTATGTTCTGGCCGTGGGAGAAACCCACGGCGGAGGCGCCGGAAAATTCTACAAGTATATTCCCCTCGCCTTGGGACTCGGCGCCGGAATCACCGTCAACAACGCCAAGGCGGTTCTCGAGGCGGTTCTGGGCAGGTCTTCAGGTTTCGTGAGAACCCCGAAGTATGCGGTGGTGGGCAGAAACGGCGGCCGGAAGACCTTTGAATACGTTTCCTCGAGAGGGATGACGACTTTTTTCGAATTTCTTCTGTGTCTGTTTTTCACTTTCCAGATCGGATACGCGTTCTATATGGGGTTCTTTATCTGGATTCCCTTCCTGCTTCTCATGCAGTTGGGTTTCGGGTACACGGCTTTTTCCTCAGTTTATCGTGGTTCCTGAGGAGAGATGCAGACAGATTTCAGATTCCCTGTTTTTTGCCCGAGCGTCCTGAATCTGGATTTTCCCGAAAATGCTATGTAAGAAATTCTCCCCTTGACATGTATGCGTACATGTTTTAATATTAAATTCGGGTTAAGAAATTTGGTTTTTATCACGAAGAAAAGGACTTGAAAAAGAGTCCGGTTTCTGTTGAAATAGAGTTTTGGATGATTTATTGTTCTTATCTGTTTCGGCGATGTGGTATGGTTTTACTAAGTTAAAATGTGAACTTTTATAGGAGGTAAAGGAGAGATGAATAAAGCCAAATGGCTTATTATATTTTTTGCTGTTCTCGGTATGTCGGTTCCGTCCTTTGCGATAGATCTTTCGCTCGGCGGGTTTCCGAGTTATATGAGAACAAGAGCTCGCGTCATCGGTAACGCGACCTACCTGAACACTCTCACGGATGCTCAGGCGAAGGCGATGGGAACTGACGACGCGGATGACCAGATATTTTTGGTGGACACTACCTTGAGACTTACTCCGCAGCTCTCGCTCAGCGATGCTGTCACAATAAGGTCCCAGGTTGATGTTGCAAGCAACATGATCTGGGGAGGTAGCACTTCTCATTTTTTTGGTGGGACGCTGTTTGAGGATGATAGCGTAGTGCTTTCCGACCTGCGACCCAGTGACCGTTTCAACGGTGCTGTACTGACTGGTGGTAAGGCCGTTGATGATGATTACGGGTATTTCACGGTGCGCATGCTTCATGCGGACATAGTTCTTCCGAACAACCTCGGTTTTGTGAGGGTTGGACGCCAGCCTTTTGACTGGGGACTCGGAATACTCGCGAACGGCGGTCACGACCCCCATTCAGATCTCGGATTCGTGGTTGACAGGCTTCTATGGCTGAAGTCTTTCCCCGCGGGAGACGGGACATTCACACTGGTTCTCGTGTCCGACATATTCAGTAACGGAGCGAGTCTGTGGTCCGGAAGTGGTAACGGTTACGACATACTCGCCGCGGCCGCTATCTACAACCAGCAGATGGGTGATGTCAACGTTACGATAGGAGGCTACGCATTCCCGTACCTGCATCAGAACAATATATTTAGTCCTGGCTTTGGTTATGATTGGGATGTTGACCGCACCGGGCTCTATTCCGGTCTTCTCGTACTGAAGTCCGATATGTGGAGTTTCACATACGAAGTTCAGATGTTCGGTGGAGGAGAATTGAAAACGGGAGCAACCCCGTATGATTTTGACTATGCCTTTAACATGGCCGGACGTCTTGAACTTTATCCCTCAATGATGTCTCAGGTAAGCGCCATAGGGCTTGAAGGTGGTTGGGCTCAGGGTGACGACGGCTCTACTCCTAACAAGATAGAAGGTAATGCCCTTCCTTTCAGCCCTGCGTATAATGTCGACAACCTGCTCTTCAAGCATGTTATCCCGACGGTATATCAGATAGAAGGTAGTGTTATAAACGCTTTCTATGCGAAGATGTACGCCAACATGCAGATTGCCGAGAATCTTGCGTTCACGCCGCAGGTTCTGCTTGCGTGGAATGACGAGACCAATGCAGTTTCGGCTTTTGACAGCGGAGCCTTCGGTTCCGGTGTTGCCTCAACTGATGTTGAAAAATACCTCGGAACCGAGGTTGAAGGGACACTTAGTTGGACGATCCATCCAGGAGTGAATCTTGATCTCATAGGTAGCGTTGTGTTCGCCGGGGATGGTCTTACCGACCTCATTGAGGCTCACGGGAAAGAGGTTCTGGCAGATACGAATACGGCGAGAAAACAGCTAGAACTTGATCCGATTGAGAGTACGGTAGGTAGTGCCGAAAGCACGATCTGGGCATTTCAGACAAGGCTGATGGTTTACATCGATCAGTTCATAAAATAAAAATAACAGAATAAGAGCTCACAAAGCTTAGACGAAGCGGGCTTCCTAACAAAGGGAGCCCGCTTTTTTTTGCTCTCATACCTACACACAAGAAAATTTTCTGCCCCGTTCCTTAGGTTTTTCCTTGTTTTTCAGTAAATCTTTTCCCTGAATTTATTTTGCAATAGGACAGTTTCCGAAATGCCGAGGTTATTGAATATCTTTCTGGTTTTTTCCACGGTGTTGTTTTTTGCGCATGAAGCGGTATCTCTCACCCTTGCCGAGGCGAAGATAACGGCTCTTCGGAAAAACTATGATGTGGCGGTGTGGAGACTCGGGGTTGACGCCGCCCGCGGGGACTACAGGAGTAAAAAAGGCGTCTACGACCCTGTACTGAGTTTCGGCGGTTCCTACAGCGACATAAAATCCCCGACCGCGAACGCGATCACAGAAGAGACCGAGATAAATTCTAAGATTCTTTCATTCGGTACCGAACTCTCGGGAAAACTTCCTACCGGAACATCCTATAAGATTTTCGAACTCGACGTGAAAAAAACCGAGTCCCCGTATTCGCTTAATTCCCTGGATCCGTTCTGGGAGGCGAGTCTGGGTTTCAGCGTCGGGCAGGAACTGCTTCGGGGCCTGGGGCTTGACCGGGACAGACTCTCCGTCGTGCTTTCAAGGAGAAACAAGGATATATCGGAACATGAATTCGAACGGGTGGTGGCCGAAACTCTTTTCGGAGTTGAAAAGGATTACTGGGCGGCGGTAGCCGCGTCGCGCGATTTCGATCTTGAGAAAAAATCCTATGACCTCGCCCTGGACCTTGAAGAGAGAACCCGCGCGAAAATAGAGGCGGGAATTCTGCCTAAAGTGGCGCTTACACAGGCGCGGTCCGAGACCGCGGCCAGAAAAGTGAGAATGATAAATGCGGAAAACGCATTCAATGCGGCTATGGACGTTATCAAGAACCGGATTGTCGTTCCTCTTGAAGAGACGATTGAACTTGAGGATTCACTTGATTCGGAACTCCCTCCGTTCGAGCCTCCGCAGGAAACAGATGCTGTGGAGAGGGCTTTCGAGAACAGACCCGAGATGCGCGCGGTCCGGGAAGAAGTCGAAAAAGCGGAGACCCTCAGAAGTTATAATTCACGCCAGAGGCTTCCCAGTCTTTCAGTAGAGGCGAAACTCGAGTATCTCGGCGTGGGCGGCAGGGAGAACCCGGGAAGGCTTGTTTTCGGGGGATCCGATGATCGGCCTGTTACGAGTTATACTGACCCGTCGGATGCCTACGAAGCCGTTAGAGACCGTGATTTTCCGGGATGGACCGTTTCCGCGACTCTCAGTTATCCCATATTCGGAAGAACGGCCGGAGGGGCGTATGCGAAAGCCCGGGCCGACCATGACCGAAGCCTCGTAAATTACCGCAAGCGCCGGGACACTGTGCGTCTTGAAGTAAGAAACGCATTGAGGGAAGTCGGGGTAAGTCGGAAAAGAACGGATGCGGCGGAACTTTCCGTGGAACTCGCCCGGGAGGTGCTCGGAAATGAAGAAGAAAAATACAAAGTCGGACTGTCCACGACCAGAGAAATCCTGGAAGCCCAGAGAGACCTTCTCAACGCCGAATCCGGTCTTACAAGCGCCCTTGCCGGCTACAGGGTCGCTCTTTCCGACCTGCAGCGCGCTCAGGGAACCATAATAGAAAGCAACTCCTTCATAATAGACAACTCGGATTCCGCATCTTACCTGCGGCGGGATATTTCAGAGAAAACAGACCAAGAGGATTGACCGCATACATAACCGGGCATGGAGAAAAGATTTGACAATACCTCAGTCTGAACTTAAACAGCAAAGAATGTATTACTTGTATCGTGCGCTATGGCTTTGCTGTGGGAGTATGGAAGCAGCAAAGAAGGAGAAGGTGATAAGGGGCGGACCAGCGCAGTCCCCGGTGAACGCGGGACCACTTGATAGCATACAGGAGTTCCATGGAAAAATTTAAAGAAGGAGTAATCGAAAAACTTGGCTATTATGTCTATCGTCTGATTGACCCGAGAGATGGTCATACTTTTTACATTGGAATGGGAGAGAATGACAGGGTGTTTGATCACGTTAGGGGAGTTTTAAAGTCTGATGAGGACCAAGACGAGACATCCCATAAATTAGACATCAAGTTTGCGCTGATACAAGAAATAATTCGCCAAGATCAAGAACCAATTCACATCATCCATCGCCATGGTATGGACAAGCAAACGGCGGAGCAGGTTGAATCTGCTTTGATTGATGCGTTTATGAGCCTAACAAATAAAATAAAAGGTCACGGCTCACAATATGGTCCTGCTAATGTTGATCAGTTAAATGAGAGATATTCTCAAAAAGTCGAAACCTTTAATCTGCATCAAACTCCCGATCCGGACTGTCCCGTTATTGTCATAAAGATAAAAGAAAAGAGACTAAAGCTTGTCAATAGCGACACCTATGAGGCAGTTCGTTCTTCATGGAAAATGTCCGTAAAAAGACTGGATACAATTAACGCTTCTCCTCATCTTGTCCTTGCTGTCAAGGACACAAAATGCGTTGGTGTATATGAGGTTTCGACTAATGCATGGATAAAGGACCACTCTTCATCAGTTGATGACCCGAGATATGAGTTTGACGGAAAGCCGGCGGCTGAAGACATTCGGAAAAGATATATCCGAAAGCGTTTTTTGAACAAAAAGGGTGATGTGGATAGAGGGCGAAACCCCATTCGCTATTTTGGATTTAGGCCGAACTTTACCCGTTAAAACACAGGTTATCTGAATATCTCATACACTGGAAGCAAATACTCAACCACTGAAAACTTCATTCGTCACGCCTTGACCAAAAAGTTGTTTTATGATAAAATAACAAAAAGAAGGGGATTCTGGAGGAATTGAGAATGAGTGATACCACTGCAACGACAAAAGGAAAAAAGAAACGAAAAAATCATTTCGTGCCTAGGATGCTTTTGAAAAATTTTACGGACGAAGACGGAAAATTATATTTTTTTGACAAGCGCTTCAAACAAAAGCAGGTACGAGAAACCACCCCGAAAGATCTTTACTGGGAGCGAGACCTGTATGTGCTTCGTGGTGCGGATGGTAATATGGATGATTCGGCGGAAGATCTGTTCGCTGAGCGTGAGAGAGAAGTTGCGCCTGTGTTTAATAAAATAATAGCCGCGGTTCGAAAAAGAGAAGAACCGGTTCTGAGTATGCATGAAGGAAATATTCTGGATCGCTACATTTATTTTCAGTGGGAGCGCGTGCTGGATGTACATAAACATCTTCTTGATCACACACTGAAGGGAGACCCCGAGATTCAGAATCTTCCTCCCGAGGAACTTTCGGAGTTCAGAAAAAGAATCAATGTCGAAAGCCTTACTCTCAACGTAACGGAAACGGGGGACAGAATTCTGTCCTATATGCGCTATCTGCGAAGCAAAGGTCTTGCTTTTGTTTTAATACCGAGTGACAGGAAGAAAAAGAGTTTTGTCATCGGAAGCAATCCGATTGTGAGGGTGTTTCCCGACCATTCCGAAGGAGAACCCAAACCTTTTATTGCGCTGTGGCTTCCCTTGGCGTACGATGTGGCCGTCGCCTATGGAGGCGGACCAGGGGGTCTTACGGAATTCTCGCGGGATAGCGAGCTTCGCCGGTTCAACGAAGAAGTCTTCAAACAGAGCCAAGGCATTGCCGGGCGTTCGAGAAGTCTTATCGCTTCTCTTGCGGGCTTGAGGCACATAACATAACGCGTGTTGTCTGAGTTTCTTTTTGGAATAACCGGTGCTGTCAGGGGTTGGCTTCGTTAAGAGAGTTTAATGGGCGGGATGAGTTAACAATATCATCAAGTACTCTGAGTTCCCTGCGTCCCTGATAGGTTGCGGCGCGACGGCACAGGCGTTGCAGTCCTTTGGTATGTCGCAACTCGGTCTCCGGATTGTTTCATGCGTACAGGGCCAACGATCTCAGGAAGGCGTTGCGCAGGTTTTCATCGCCGAACATGGAATTCCGGAAGACTACTCGGTCGATGAATTTCTCCCAGTAGTTCTGACTGGTGCGGACAATAACCCGCAGATGTTTCGCGAGGTCCCTGTCGACCCGGAAAGCATGTTCCACCCAGCGTTCCCGCCACCATGAGCGCGCGAACGGACAGTCCACATAGACGGAGCGGTTGAGACTGTGAAGATATTCTGAGATTCTGCATTGTTCAGCGTAGCCCTCAGAACCGAGATGTTTTTACCGAATCTGATTTGTCTTCCGTTTTCCTCTCTCTTCGGCCAATACAGCGGCATAAGTATCCTTGCATTACAAGCAGTTATGTGTTGATATCATTTCTTTTCTGAAGTACAACTACACACTGTTTTAGAAGATTTTCAACCTCTTCCTTCAAAAAAACAGATGCATTCCTAACAGTAGATTTATTCTTTAACGACCTTCCTCTCAATACTTTCACAGTCTCGGTTGCCCCGGACTTCGGACAACCCGCCGAGTCTGCGGAGCACGGTACGTACGCAGCGGTCGACCGGAGGGCCGTGCGCTCCGACATATCGGCAAGCACCCGGTCGATCCGCTCGCACCCGCCGGACAAGCTGCCGGCGTTTGCGGCGAGGTAGGACGACTCGATCCGACCCTGTTGAAGATGTTCGAGGGTGACATGTGCCCAGAATGTGGAACGGCAGGCGGCGGCGATGACCACATCGCGAAAAGAGTGCTCTCGGTCATGACAGGAGGCGCTTTACGTGAATGATACGGAGTTAAGTACTGATGAACGATATCTGCAGGAGATTGTGTGAGTTACTGGTTCTTCCGGAAGAAAGCAGCAATTGCGATTCATGGCTTAAGCAGAAGGACTTCGTAGAGTTTCTGGAAGAAAACGCGAGAGATGATCAGATAATCATCTATGCTTCGATTCGTTCCGCCGATAGATCTCTTCCCTCCGATCTTTTTGCTTACTCAATACAGGTTCCCGTGACCGTTGTCAGTCCTCCCGAGGTTGATGATCTCCTGAAGTGGTCGGTAAGCCGAGAAGCCGCTTGGAACGTTTCGGAAGACGGACGAAATGTGCGGGTCGAATCTTCGCTCAGAGATAATCCCAGCAAAACCCTTTCCCGAGGAGAACATCTTCTGTTCACTCGCAGTTTTGAAGGAGACGGCGAGCTTCGTTATTACATAGAGATCAGCCAGAAATTCTCTCATGTCTGCGGAATCCACCACATGCCGGAACGCAAAGCGTGGTGCCGGCTGGACAAACGCGGCGATATGGAGGATGTCGTGCGTGAAGTTGAAATTGCTCCTTCCGGCGAATTTAGGTGTAGAGGTACAATCGTTCTTTTCAATCGGCATGTTCTGGATGAGTACGCCGCCCTGACCGGAACAGCGCTCGTGCGGATGTTCGATTTCGACAGATGCTGCGGGTCAAAACCTCCTGACTGGAGCGGAAAGACGGAGCTTTCAAACCCCGGGAGAGATATTTTCTACCGTTACGGAGCGGACCCGGGAAATTGTAGATACATAAGAGGTGTTCAGATAATACCGACTGCCGTGTGCCGGGAAGAAGCCTTCAGGAGAATTTGCGGGGGCTTTGAAGAAGACGAGCGGAAACAGGAAAAATTCATTGTGGCCCGCGATCCTGAAAACAGGAAAATCGAGGAGATTTCCTACGAAGACGGCATGATGTTCGAGACGGCGTTTTTCCGGCCGGAGGTTCTGTCGAAGTACAAGGCCGACCGTGAAAAATACAGTTTCGGGGAAGACCGGATCGACTGCCGCGATTCCTGGTCTCTTGAATTTTTCGATATCAACGAAGAGGGGCAGGTGTATGTCTTCCTGAGACATCTGAGTTATCTTCCCGGTGAAGAGCAGCGCCACTGGAAAGAATATAACGAGAAACCCGAAGCCCGGATGTTCCGTCATGTATTCAAGAGGTTTGTCCGGGGAGAACCTTATTCACATTACAGCCCTCTTGCGAGCTTGAAGAACAATCTTCAGAGCCTGAAATGTGAATGGTGGAAGATTCGGTCGCCGGAGGCGACCAGTCGGGCCCAGTACCCTGTGACGGGATCAAACGACGAATGGAGAGACGAGATTCTCCATCTGGACCAGTTGCTGGTGGAAGGTTTTGAGGAGAAATGGTTGCGTCGAAAAGCCAAAAAACTTGGGCGCGACCCGAAACAAGAAGACCGCTCTCTTAATCTGCTTGAGGAATGCCTGACAGGGCTTGGCTTTGAAGAAGACCACACATCCTCAATTGTTTCTCCTCTCCGAGAAGTACGTTACCTGAGGAATAAATTAAAAGGTCATGTCTTGAGGAAGGATGCAGAAGAACTCAAGAAAAAAGCAGTTGCGGAACACGGAAGTTATCTGAAGCAATATAAAAATCTCGCGGCCGAATGCGACGAAGCTGTTCTGACTCTAACAAAAGCGTTTCGGGACCCGCGGATGAACCGAAGATAACCGTTCTCGGTCAAGGTGTGGTCGGTGCCTCCGACAAACCTCGTGCGGACTCGGGTTGGAGACTCTGCTGAAAGGACATCTCTTCCTGACATACGATCAATTGACATTGCCGATGCAGCCGAGAATCATGCCCCGACGGTCTCTGTATTTCTTCACCGCAGAAACTCGGGTCGCAATTTCCTGAGACCCGGGTTTACCAGACACCTGCCGAAGACTAAGGCGTAAGAACAACTCAGTCCACGAATTCATGCAGAGTCGATGTGGTACGGATTGTATTCGCCAAGGTCTCATCTGCTGAACCGTTCACCTGTATCTCAACAACATTAGCTCCACCTACGGAAATGATACCGCCTGAGCCGGCTAATGTTCTGGATCCTGAAGGAAAAGTTTTGAACTGGACCTTGTCGTTCTGTTCTGCTGAAAAGTCCTTGATAACATCCGTCCACTGTGTGCGTAGGTGTCTTTTGTATTCAATTATAAAAGTGTCGCTTCCGGTCCCTCCGGTAAGAGTATCGTTGTCCTGCAGTCCTCTCAGGACATCATCTCCGGCTCCTCCGTCCAGAACATCCCTTCCTCCTTCCCCTCTCAGGTAATTATTTCCGGTGTCTCCGGTGATATTATCATTGCCCCTGCCGCCGAAAACATTTTCAATACCTTCAAACGTAAATATTCCCAAACTCTGACCGCTGCCGTCAAAAGTCCCTGAAGAAAGATCGAAGGTTATAGAAGCGGACAAATTATCGTTTATGTTGGAAGGAACCCCGGTGCCCCGAGCTAAGCGTTTCCGGGCTTCCGCTGAGGTTAAGCTTGCATTGCTGGAAAACAATATAGTATCTTGGTGGAAGGTATTACCTGTCGGCTGACCCCCTCCGATAAATTTGTTGGTGCCCGACTCGGCAAGATAAAAATAATCATAACCTTCTCCACCGTCGAGCGTATCATCTCCGTTGCCACCATAGAGTATATCCGACCCGCCTTCTCCGTAGATCGTATCATTGCCGTCGTTTCCCTGAATATAATCTATGCGGTCTCCTCCATAAACAGTATCATTACCGTTACCGCCGTTTATGTTGTTCTCATGTCGATTTCCACAGATAACATCATCATTCTCAGTTCCTGTTATGTCTTGAAACCCCTCCACCCCATTCACTACATCGCATCTGGGGTCGATCGTATCACCCATATCCCCTTTATCTCCTTTCGCTCCGTCTTTACCTGCCGGTCCCGCCGTTCCCGGATCACCTTTTTCCCCGTCTTTACCATCTTTACCATCTTTACCTGCAGGACCCGGCGGACCTGCCGGCCCCATATCCCCTTCACAGGCTGTAAGGAAAACCGCTCCGCCGAGCAGAAACAACAACACTAAAAAGTTACGTAACTTCATAATTCAACCTCCTTGTGCAGAATATCTCCTGCATCATAATTTTTATCACCACGGATTTGATTCTACCCCCCCCCTACTTATGTCAAGGGTAAGTGCCTGCATTCAGTAATAAAGGGTTGGCGGTTCAACCGGTCGGGATTCGCTTCCGGTTCCTTGCGAAGCGCAGTCACATCCTCTTTTCAGGGTTTGTCGGGTTGTACCGTCCACATCCTGAACGGTTCAATTGGGACCTGTCCCTAGGCCCGATAGACGGTGCCAGAGCAGACACCGGAATCCCGACAACGTTTCTATCAGCACGGATGTAATATTGTATCGTCGGGTTCACTGATCGGGTGAGCATAGACAGACTGTGTGGAGAATGTGCGAGGTTGGGAATTCATATCATGGAAGGTCAGATATTGTCTGATGGCGCTACGGTGAATCCCTGCAGGTCGTGTCCGAATCATGAATCTGAAAGTGGATTATATTATTTATCAGCACCCAGTAGACATGACCGCTTCAGCAACCGTAACCGTTCGATCAAGGCGTGGTTGCTAAGTAATTTGTATTGAAATACTTCCCCTTCCCAAGCATGTAGAAACTGATAATTCCGGCCCATCAGACTTTTTTTAAGCGGTTGTAATCCACAGTATGACTATTGAAGTGGATGTCGGTTCATCGGATGATGATGCAGAGGACATCGATTCTCCGTCGGCTCGGCCGGCATGCGCTCCGGCGGACCGGAAGTCTCTGTCCGAAGGGCAACGAGACCGAGCCCTTCGGATGGAAAAGCGTCGTCGGGAGTCGGAACGCGAATTGTCGGCGGCGTGATATGACGGGGAACATGACAAAGCGCCGTTTCGGTGTGATCAGTCCCGGCGTGATGAGGCCCTTGAAGACCAGAGGTGTAGTCGGAAGGGTCTGATGCTGGATAAGTTGGAGTCTCCGGAGGCAGAGTTCGCTGAACTGGAGAGGAAGGTTGATGAATTCCTCTTTGGTTGGGAAGTCTCTTCAGGTTCACCATACGGCGGAAGGAGCGGGAAGCGGAAGAGTTCGAGTTTGCGTCGCAGGTGGAGATAACAGCCGGGCTCACCCGGTCATGGTTGCAACCCCCGACCGCGTCTGCAGGTTATGGAAGAATTGTTGTTTTCTCCCGCTGATGAGTTGATCTGTTCCGATTGCGGAAAGCCGTGCTGTGCCGTCCGTTCGTGTTCGGCGAAATTTCCACGTCCGGCATTACCAAACACGCCTCAGGCGGTCTCAATCCTCGGGCTCGTCATCTGGATCCTCGCGCTTCTCTTTCGTCCCGCGGTTTAAGTACACTATCCTCCACTCGTCGCCGACATGTTCTATGAATTCCGCGGAAGCCATTGCCTTCCCCTGTTTGTCGGTTTTGTAATGGTAGAAGAGGTGCCTATCAATGAACTCATGCCCGAGGACCTTAATGTCGCGCAGCATCCCCTGCCTGTCCCTGTATGCGACAATGCTGTCGACATCATATACCTGAACCCACACAACGCCCTCGGCCGGGCCGTCGACAACCGGAGGCAGACCGCCGTCTTCGTCCCCGAGGTGTTCGAACCAACTCCGCAAAGCGGCAACTTCTTCGGGCGTCACAGGATCATCATCCGGAGTAGTCATGCTTATCGACCTCTCAAGCATGGTCAGCAGATCATCAGGGTTCGAGTAGGCCGGCTCAGTCAACCGCAGTGTTCCCTGCGTGGAGTCGAACAGTACCAAAACGTATGATACTGATTGTCGTTGTCCGGCCCGGATCATTGAGATTCTGGTGGCGACGGCATCGATATCCTGGCCGGAGATGCTGTACTCCCGCAGCATCAGATTGCGCAGCCTGTCGGCTGTTCGCTGTTTGACGCCTTTGACCCTGAAACAGTCTTCATCAATATGCATGACCACGCCCGTGGTCCTGAAATCTCTGGTCTTCGGAGTCATACCGGGTTTTTTCTGTCGGAGGTCTTTGTAGAGTTTTTTCTTTCCACCCCTATGATAACCTTCCACCCGCTCGTTGACCTGCAGATGGCACTCCGCCAGAAAGCCCCGCTCTCCCTTTCGGAATCGCCCCGCCCCGATTCCGTCCCGGTCGAGGCCGAAATTAACGAACTTGCGGATAATCGGCTTGGGTGGTATAGGCGACTTCGTCGGATTGACCCGAATTGTTCTGTCGAACGATGTGCTGGTCCAATCACGAACGCGCCAGCCCTCGCCCATGTGCAGGTATACTGCTCCCGGAAACGCCTCGCGTATGGCTTGCTGCACCGTAAGTTCTGCTATCGTCTTCGTCAGTCCGGCGGGACCTCCTCTGGTATGGACCACCTTGTAGGCGTCTTCGGGGACATTTCGCAGAGGGTAGTTGAAATGCGGCTGATCACCGCCGCCGCGGTTGGTCTGATCGAATTCCCGGGGGCGCGCCGCCGGACTGTCGGCATAGGAGAAATCGAACACCTCGGTAAACCCGTCCGGCCATGCCGCGTTCGTCGGTAAAACTTTCCGGCCCGTATGGCCCGTCATCTCCGGTTCTTCAGCCGGACAACGGGCATGCGCGAACTGCATGAACCGGTTTTCGAGATACAGGTACGACGGCTCCACGGACTTTTCGTAGTACTCGGCCGGCGTGCTGCCGAAACGTCCGAAGGTGTAAGGTTCCGCCACCACCGCGAACCCCCCCCCCCCCCCCCCCCCCCCCCCCCCCCCCCGGCCTCCGGCGGCCCACGCGCCCCAATCTCTGCCGGAACTGCTTGCGCGTCGCCGGAACACCGATGTTCGTAACCGTTCGGTCAAGGTGTGACCGCTAAGCAATTCACCCTGGAATATCCACTCCCCTCAAGCATGTAGGAACCTATAATTCCGCCTCGTCAAACTTCTTTTATGGGCGTAGTCATTTTTGACCTTTTTAGTTAAAGAATTTATCGTTTTCAACTATAGTCATGCATCAATCTAATTTTGAATAGACCCGTATACGTTGCTGATGAATCGTTTGAGAGAGCGGAGAAATACAAATGACCTTATTACATGATATTCAGGCGGCACTCCTTGATGACAAAATCAGCGTTGGAACTACCCTACTAAAACTCCGCTTTTTAGCGTCAAAGCTGGACGCAGACATCCTGGAGGAATGGGTCCAATACGAGACAGAAGGTTATCCAAATGATGTACAGGTTCCCGATTACAGGTTGGCTCAAATCACATATAACGGAATTTTTATTGACTCAATGGGGCGGGTCAGTAGCGAATCCATTCCAGGATACTTGATCGAAAAATTTGCCGGCAAAAAATGGGTGACGTATGAAATCCGTGAAGGGCTTCCCGTAATCGACATCCAACTAAATAACATCAGTGAAAAGAGTCCCCTTGGAATTGATTCTAGCAATCTCAAGTTGCTTTTGCAGGATAAGATCTACCTGGGTATGACCATTGTAGAGGTCAGAAACCGGATTGACTCTGGCGCGTTCACTCGAATTCAGCAAGCTGTAAGAGTAAAGACACTGGACTTTACACTGAAGCTAGAGAAGCGAGTTCCGGCAGCAGCCGAGATTTCTGTCGGGCAAACGGTCGGCACGATCACTTCGACTGAACAAAAGGATGTTAACCACCTGACACAGCAGACTTTCTACGGTGATGTGACAAACATTTATGGCGACCATGGTGCCGCAGTAAAGTTGAACATCATCAAAGGAGGGGATATGTCGTCTCTGGCTAGTGCTCTTGAGGATGCAGGAATTCCCATCGACAAAGCAAAGGAACTCGCTGAAATTGCAGGTCATGAGGAACCGCAGGATAAAGATTATCCACTCGGCCCAAATGCTCAAAAATGGCTGGAGAACAAATTGAAAGAGGGTGCCGCCGAAGCATGGAGGTTGGGAAGGTCTGTTTTGCAGGCGCTTATCATTGAATCTTTTAAGCGATTTTACGGGTAAGTGTTCGGCTGAGAGGTGACCGCTAGGCAAGTTTTTTCCCAGTTATGGTACTCTGCATTACAACGCGGCAAGGTATATATGCTCAGTCGGTTTCAGTTCCGGTGGTCTTTTCAGCAAAACGGATGACGGATTTATTCATGTGAATCATACTGTGCCGGGTCCTGGAAATAAAAGGTGGCTGCGTTCTTGATCCGGCGGAAGTTTTTATGTCTGTCCGTCCCGACTGCCTCTCAATGCCGCATCGTAGAAAACCGGCTCTTTTACCGCCGGAGCCGATTCGGATTTCAAGAGAGGGGAACCAATGGATAAACTTTCACCTGAAAGACGAAGCTGGAATATGAGCAGAGTCGGGTCCCGGAACACCGGCCCCGAACTGCAGTTGAGAAAAGCGCTGCACGGAATGGGGTTTCGGTATCGGCTGCACGACAGAAGATTGCCCGGCTCTCCGGATCTTGTTTTCCCGAAATACGGAGCTGTCATTTTTGTTCACGGATGTTTCTGGCATCGGCACGGTTGCGGACGGACGACGACTCCTTCGACACGGACGGATTTCTGGGAAGCCAAATTCAGGGCCAACACGGAACGGGACAGAAAGAACATCCGGGAACTTCAGGATGCCGGTTGGCGTGTTATGGTCGTATGGGAGTGCGAATTGAAGAAGTCGGGCGGCGAAGATCTGTACGAAGGGATACGGAATTTTCTGTACGGCGGGAATGATGAAGTATCGGGTGCGGATACATCTTCCGGGGGGACTCCCGACCGGTCGGGAGAAAAATCGTTATGAGCGGCGGTGTCGTACTTCGGATTTCAACGGACGGTGGACCACACGCGGACTTCGGCATATTACCGCCTGAGGAGTGCGGGCCGTGTGTGCGGAGTCTGTGTTCCTTACCGTACGCACTGCGGGTTGACTTCCGGTATCGACAATGAGCCGCAATGTGTAACGGGTAAGAACCGATGAGTGTTCAGGTATATGACTTCTTCGTGGGATGCGGCGGTGCGAGTTGCGGGTTTCGGGCTTCCGGCATGGAGGTTTCGTTCGCCCTCGACCGGGACCCCGATGCCCGAAAAACGTTCAAAGCCAATTTTCCCGATGCTCACTTCGAGTTTGCGGACATCCGTGAAATAGACATTGAAGCGGTTCGACTGAGGGTGGAGGCCGCACATCCGGAACCGGTACTGTTCAGCGGGTGCGCGCCTTGTCAGCCCTTCACCAGCCCAAGTTTACCATACTAAAAAAATAATTGTTGGATATGAGCGGGTTAGATGCCGCAAAAAACCGTATGGCACTACATTCCGTCACGGGAACTGTTTTACCGCAGAAAGAAACAGCCCTTCATACTACCGTCCTTTGTATTCCTCCGGCCCTGGAGTCGGCTCCCAATGCGTCCAGTATCGCCTGCTGCTCCGGCTCCGGCCGCGTAGCCCTGCGCACATGCACCGTCTTTCCATCCTTGCGACATAAGACCGAAGTGACACGCTGTTGTACCTCAAGAATCCTGCGTATCGTGCTCCAACTCGCTTTTTCTCCACTCAGACGCAATCGAGTACGGATCACCTGTACCAACTGATACGCTATCACCGTAATGAACAGATGCCCGTCAGCCCTGACCGACCTGCGATGGAATATCGGACGTAAACCGAGTTCCGATTTCAGAGAACGGAACACAGCCTCTATATCCGTAAGGGTGGAGTAAGTCCTCCACAATGTCGCTTCATCCCATTCCGTTTCGTTGCTTCTCAGACAATACACACCGGGATCAGTCAGCATCGTGCCGTCTACAGGCTTGCGGGTAAATCGTACGGCGGTAGCGTATTTACCGCTGTCATCGGTATCAACTTCCACCTTGTAGTGTCGGGATATCCCTCGGCTTTTCTGCTTCAGACGACCTATGCTCTCCCATATCCTGTCGACACGCTTCACAGAACGCGGCCGCTCAAGCTTTTCGGATAAAGCAGTCAGTCCCTCCTCGAAACGCTCGGCGACACGCTCACTGATTTCTCTTTCCTTCGCCGCCCTGGTTTCGGAGAAACAGTACAGTCTCACCTCCTGTCCGTCTTCCGAGAGAACCTTCTGCAGAACTATGCTCTGATCAGATGCAGTCTCGATACGTACAACTCCTTCGGGGTCGAACTGTCTGCTGCGCTCGCGACTGACAACGATATATCTGCAGCCCCGCTCCTTCAGCCACTGTACACGGTCCTCGGTGGCAATCCCCCTGTCCATCACCACTCTGGCATTCGGCGGAGCATCCAACTGTTCCAGCATCTCGGCCAAGGTGTGATGCTCCCGTACATTACCTGCAAACACTTTGAAGCGGCGAACAAATCCACTGACATCAAGCACCAGTCCCAGGGTGAGCAACGGACAGTCGGAGCGTTTCTCCTTGGAATGACCGCGTTTCGCCTTCACCATCCCCTCCGCACCTCCCTCAAAGTAAGTGTTCGTCAGGTCATAAAGTGTAATTGTGGGAGCAAGATCAAATAACTCCATAGCCCGCTTGAACATATGACGTTCAACTGTCTCACGGTGCTCCATAAGCGCATCGGAAGCCCGGTATAACTGCATAGGCCCCATCTTTTCAAAGTCGGCACCGATCAGTTCACCGAGAGAACTGCTCCCTGCCAACCAACTGCGGGTGGTCCGCTCGGAACCCGGTGCAGCCATACGAGCCACTATGGATCCTACAGCCGCGTCCCGCAGCGACGGGGCAAGTTTCAACTGATCGAACAACCGGCGCAGGCCGATCTGATCCATAGCCCACAGAGCCGCACTCTCCACCCCTACCGAACGCGGATGGAACACATCTACGGAATTGATGTCGACACAGTGATAGTCGGGTGGTTCCGATCTCTCCCCGCCTGATAACCGCCTGCTGTAACCGACGCGCTGTTCAGCCAGCAGTCGGGTCGTTATACGCCGCGCATGAGACTCTATCCCGGAAGGTATCTCACGATGCAGCAGAGAAAACTGACCGGAGAGAATTTCTCTGATTCTCCGGCAGAGCAGAGGCCAGTGCTCGGAATCAACATCGAAATCTCGTCCGAGATTGAGCAGAGTACGCTGCCTGACCTTTTCACCTGTACGCTCGGAACGCACAAGTCGGTAAGTGAAGTAGTCGTGACCCTTTCGGGTTCCGGTGCGGCGAATGAACATGGGTAGGAAGAATAAACGGCTGAAAAGCAGTTGTCAACAGACAGGAGGCGTATTATGGCACTACACTCCTGTGTCCATGGTTCAAAAATGATTGTATATCAGTAAGATAGAAATCTCCTATGTGCAGAAAATGTACGAAAAAAGCCGATTTCAGCCCGATTTCAGCGGGTTTTGGGTAAACTTGGGCCAGGCAGATTACGAAACTGCCGGAAGTCAGTCGGGACGAGCGCGTACCCCTGCTTGCCTGCTTCGGAGAACTGGTGAAGGTCTGCCGGCCGGACATCGTATTTGTGGAGAACGTTCCGGGGTTACAGAAGATGTACAGCAGGAGTCGGCCATTCGGAAACTTTCTGAATCAACTGGAAGCGGCGGGATATGAAGCGGTCTATCATCCCGTTGAATTGGCGAGATACGGGATACCTCAGAACCGCCGCCGTCTCGTGCTGCTGGCGAGCCGTCATGGTGCGGTCCTCTTGCCCGACGAGACCCACGGCCCGGAAACATCGAACGGGCGATATGATACGGTCAGGGACTGGATATCCCACCTTCCGCCGATACGGGCGGGTGAGGAACACGGGGAAGTGCCGAATCACAGAGCGGCGAATCTTTCCGCACGCAACCTGGACCGTGTCAGAGTCACGCGGGAAGGCGGAGGTCATCGGGATTGGCCGGACCACCTTAAACTTGAGTGTCACAGAGGTTTTTCCGGTTATAGTGATGTGTACGGTCGAATGTCGTGGGACTCCCCCGCATCGGCACTCACCACAAGGTGTACGAGTTATTCGAACGGGCGCTTCGGCCACCCGGAACAGGATCGGGCCATCAGTATTCGGGAGGCCGCCTGTCTGCAGACGTTCCCGGAGGATTTTATTTTCGAGGGCAGCATGACATCGATGGCGAGACAGATCGGAAATGCCGTTCCCGTCCGCTTCGCGGAACTGGTCGGTCGACACTTCATCAGGCATCTCAAGGCGGCGGGAAGAATATCATGACGGTGAACTTCAGAACACGGGCCCGGACCGTTGATATGCTGGGCAGACAGCAGATCGCCGGTATACCCACGGCCATCAGCGAACTGTTCAAAAATGCTCATGATGCCTATGCCGACCGCGTAGAGATAGATTATTACCGCTCGGACGGTCTTTTCGTCCTGAGAGACGACGGTGTCGGGATGAGCAGGGACGACTTCATAAGTCGATGGTTGACCATAGGCACGGAGAGTAAATTTGATCCCGGGCAAAGTCCTCCTCGTGACCCCCGCAAGAACATAAGGCCCATGCTCGGAGAGAAGGGTATCGGGAGGCTGGCGGTCGCGACCATCGGACCGCAGCTTCTGGTGCTGACCCGTCCGAAGACCGACGGGAGCGGGTCGGAACTCACGGCGGCGTTTCTGAACTGGAGCATTTTCGAATGGCCGGGAATTGATCTGGAAGAATTCGTATCCCTTTACGGTCGTTTCCGGCGGGCGCTCTGCCGTCGGCCCGGGATGTAGTCGAGATGGTGGAAGAGTTTCGTCGCAACGCCGTGACGGTCGGTCGAAATGTCGGAGCGGAGTTGACGGAAAAGATCACGGAAGAGCTGAGTCAGTTCGACATCGACCCGCGGGACATCGACTCTTACCTCGATGGTCCGTCTCTTCGCGGAAGCGGTTGCGGAACGCATTTCATAATAAAGCCGGGTTCGTCTCTGCTGGCGGAAGACATAGACGGCGATCCGGCAGGAAGCAGGTCCTCGGCGGGGAGGAAGGCACCCCCCCCCTTGATGAAGGCGCTGCTAGGATTCAGCAATACCATGACGCCGGATTCAAGTAGGGTGATCCACACTGCGTTTCGTGATCATAAGACGGATGAAGAGGTTAAGGACCTGATCGGCGAAAACGAGTTCTTCACTCCGGAGGAATTCGAGACAGCGGACCATCGGATTCACGGAAAATTCGACGAATTCGGTCAGTTCCGCGGAGAAATATCAATCTACGGAGAGGAAATACCCGATCATGTCATTCCCTGGACCGGCGGTCACGGTGTCCCTACGAAATGCGGTCCGTTTTCAATCGACTTCGCGGCCTTCGAGGGCGAGAGCAGGCTTTCGACGATCCCGAACGAGGAATACGCGAGACTGGCGAACAAGACCGAACAGCTGGGAGGATTGTATATTTACCGGAACGGAATCCGGGTACTGCCGTACGGCGACACGGACTATGACTGGCTGGACATCGAACTCAGACGGACGAGAAGTGCTTATTACTATTATTTTTCCCATCGGAAAATGTTCGGGGCGGTGGAAATCGATGCGGAAAACAACAGCGAGCTGCGTGAAAAAGCGGGACGGGAAGGATTCCAGGAGAATAAGTCGTATCGTCAGTTCCGGTCGATACTTCGGAACTTTTTTATTCAGACGGCTGCGGATTTCTTCAGAACCGACGGAATTCACGCCGAAAAATTCAATGTGCGGAAAAGCGAGCTCTCCAGAGAAGATGAAGCGAGAAAACGGCTGGAGAAGCAGGTATCGGCGAGAAGAAGAAAATTCGAGAAAAACCTGAATAAATTCTTCAATGATGTTTCGGACGGTATACCTGATAAGGAAGTCCTGAAATTGACTGAACGCGTTGAAGGAGAATTGAAGCTGATATGCGGCAATCCGGACGGTCAAACGGCGGCGCGCGAGGTCCTTGAACTTGAAAGCAGGGCGCAGGAGGAGCTCAGAGAACTGGAGGTTCGTCATCGTGTATCACGTCCGCGAATCGGTCTTAGCAGAGATACACTCAGGGATTGGAAGGTGTACAACTCGAAGTTTGTTTCGCTTCAGGAAACCGTGTTCAGGCCGGCACGCGAACTCATCGAGAATCTCATCGGTGAAGAAGCCGGAAAGGCGAGGTTGTCGCTTGACCGTCGGATCAGGATTGAATCTGTTTTGGAATCTCTCGGAGAAAAGGCCCGTAAAACTACTAGAGATTCAGGCAGACTTGTAAAGGCGGAGGCCGACAAGGTCGTCGCCGAAGCATCCGATGCGGCAGGAAGGTCCATGGAGGCCGTGGAGTCCGAGTTTCGGGAAGTATCAAGCGAGTTGCAGCGTACCGACTTTACTGAAATGTCTGAAGAGTCGTTTATCGAAACCGGGAATACGTTTGAGAGCAGGATACTGAAAACTATGGAGAATCAGAAAGAGGTACTGCTGTCCTTGCTGGATCAACTCAAGGCTGTGGACATGACCGGGAAAAGTTCGACGGCTGAACAGTTGATGGCCGTAGAGCAGAGGAACCTTCTGCTGGAAGAGGAATCCGAGGCCGAGGCCGAGTTGGTGCAGATAGGAATGGCGGTCGAGATTATAAGTCATGAGTTTTCAGGCGCGATACGGTCCGTTCGGCGCGGCCTGCGGAGGTTGAAGGCATGGGCTGATGTGAACACGGAACTGGGGAAATTGTACAACGACATTCGAACAGGCTTCGACCATCTGGACGGCTATCTGACACTGTTCACGCCGCTGCAGCGTCGACTGTACAGAAAAGCGGTCGAGATTCGCGGTTCCGAATTCGTGAATTTCTGGAGGAATTGTTCAGAGCGCGTTTAACCCGCCATGGTGTGACGATCACTGCGACAAAGGCTTTCGAGAGAGCGAAGTTGGTGGGATTTCCGTCGAGTTTCTATCCTGTTTTCGTGAACCTTGTGGACAACGCGATCTATTGGTTGTCACAACAGAATCCGCAACGGGAGCGAATCATCAGTCTGGATGAAAATGCGGGTACTCTATTGATATCCGATACCGGACCGGGAATACACGAACGTGACAGGGATGCTCTTTTTGAATTCGGCTTCAGCAGAAAACCGGGTGGCCGAGGCATGGGGTTGTACATCGGCCGGGAAAGTCTTCGCCGGGCGGGATTCGACCTTAAACTGATCTCAGGGAATGGAGGAGCCGTATTCGGCATCTTGCCGCTTGAAGAATCTTCCGAGGAAAAGTGATGGAATCAACCGAGAAACCGGAGGACAGTCTGAACTACGAATTCGTGAAACGTTTTCTCCGGACGGCCGTGGTGGTCGATGACAGACCCTATATGGAGTCGGAACGGAGCGACGGGCCGAAGCGGGAAATCGTAATTCCCGACCGACGTACGCCGGCTCCACAAAGTCGACCGGACCCGAGTACGGCGGGTCGCAGTTCGAAACACGACCTGAACGCGCGGTCCGTCATGGATTCATTCGCGGAACTGGGTGTGATCTGCGGTATAGTTGCCCCTTCTCAGTCGGACATGAATGTGATGAGAAAGGCCGACATCGTTATTCTGGATTGGCTGTTGAAGGAAGATGACCCTGAATATGCGTTGAAATTACTTGACGGTCTGCTGGCCGGAAAACAGAAAGAACAGGACCGGAACTCGCTTCGGCTCGTGGCGATCTATACGGGAGAGGCACGGCTGAAGGAGAAGATATACGATCCGGTTTTCTCCAAGTTACGGGAGGCGGAACTTAACCCGGAGAAAGACAAGAATAATGATATGGTATTGTCGTATCAGCACGGTCGCGTGGTTCTGTAAGCGAAACCCGATGTGAATCTGCCCGGATCGCTGAAAGAGCGGATAGTCGAGGAGAGAGATCTTCCCGGACGGTTGGTCGAAGACTTTTCGGAAATGACTCAGGGGTTGCTTCCGGGCATCGCACTTACCTCACTGACCGCTGTCCGGGAAGGTGAGCACAGAGTACTGGATCAGTTTTCCGCGGATCTGGATCCCGCGTTTCTTACTCAGCGGATCTGCATTTCCGACCCGGACGATGCGGAACAACAGATAGTAAATCATATCGCCGAAGAACTTCGCGGACTTATGGACAACCTTGTTGCGGAAGAATCTCCCGCGGACCCGAAGGCGGTTGAGGACTGGATTCGGCGAAGAAATACGGAAAACGGATGTTTTAAATTCGGCAGTAAAGAACTTTCATTAGAAGATACCATCACCTTAGCTAAGGAAGGACTGAAGTCGGGAAAGTTGAAGGATAGCGACTTCAAGAACCTCTCCGCCGGCTTCGCATGTCGTGAAGGCGACGATGAAGGCGACTTTCGATTGGCATGGATGATGAGTTTCAGGACGGTTTTCAACGTACCGCCGCCGACATTGTGGCTGGGATCTGTCCTAACTGAGACCGGCAATGGTGACGAGGACAAGCACCTGATTTGTATGAGACCCCGATGCGATTGCGTCAGGTTGAAGGAAGAGACTTCATTCTTTTTCCTGCCGTTGATTGAACCGAAGGGAAAAGAGCAACTTGTCTTGAAACTCGGCAGCGGATTCAAACGGGTCGGCATCGGACTTGATCCGGCCGATTGGGTTCTCAGTAAATTCAAGCCTTCGGAAAGTAAGCAGAAAGTGACCGCAATGAAGAATGAATCAGAGGGTCCGGATGATCTGTTCATCTTCGAAGACACGGACAAGAAGCAGTATATCTGGCGAGGTGAACTCAAGGGCGAATACGCACAACGGATTGCGCAGACTTTTGCGACGAAGTTAAGTCGGGCGGCAATCGACGAGTCGGAGTGGCTCAGAAGAATGGCGGGAAAATAGGGCTGTACAATCAGGAAAGATTTTCCAGCAGGAATCCGCGCAAAAAACGATACATCTCGAATTTTCAGTGCCTGAAGTGTCTTTTTCCGGTGAACACCATGGCGATCGAGTGTTCGTCGGCGGCGGCAACAACTTCCTCGTCCCTTACCGACCCTCCCGGTTGCGCAACTGCCGTTATCCCCGCTTTCGCCGCTTCGTCCAGTCCGTCTCTGAAGGGGAAAAACGCATCGGAGGCCATCACGGCTCCTCTTGCCCGCGTCCGGGCTTTCCGCGTCGCGATCTGTACGGAATCTATCCTGCTCATCTGCCCCGCTCCTATTCCCACCGTCATTTCGTCCCTGACGTAAACAATAGCGTTTGATTTCGTGTGCCTGCAGACCTTCCACGCGAAACGCAGGTCGGAAAGTTCTCTGTCCGAAGGCTTTCTTTTCGTCGGAACGGCGTATTCGGAAAACTCATCATCCGACCCCCGGTCGCTCTGCTGGACAAGAGCGCCGCCGGTGATTTTCTTTATGTCGTAGGCCCCTGCATCTCCGATCTCCATCCCGCCCGTATCAAGCACCCTGAGGTTTTTTCTCTTTGAAAGAACCGAAAGCGCTTTTTCCGAAAAACCGGGCGCCGCGAGCACTTCGACGAACATCCCGGCTGTCTCGACTGCGGCCGCTTCGTCGACCTCGCGGTTGAAGGCGACGATTCCCCCGTAGGCGCTTTCAGGGTCGCAGCTTTTCGCGCGTGAAAAAGCTTCCGCGGGAGTCCGCCCGAGCGCCGCTCCGCAGGGGTTGTTGTGCTTCACTATGACGCATGCGGTCCGCTCGAACTCCCTCGCGAGCTCGAATGCGGAATCTGCGTCGTATATGTTGTTCAGCGAAAGTTCTCTGCCCTGAAGTTTTTTCGCGTTCGCGATGCAGCACGACCCTTCGGCGTCTCTCTCCGTGTAGAACGCTCCTTTCTGGTGAGGGTTTTCCCCGTAGCGGAAATCGGATTTTTTCCGCAGATGAAGCGTGAAGGATGAGGAAAGCGGATTTCTCGCCCCGTCTTTTTCCGCTGAACCCAGATAATTCGATATCGCCGCGTCGTAACCGCTTATCCGCGAAAAGGCTTTTACCGAGAGCCTGAAGTTTGTTTCCGAAGAGATTTTCCCCCGGTTTTCCCGCAGTTCGGAGAGTACGCTCCGATAATCGGCGGGATCCGTGACGACGGTTACGAATCTGTAGTTCTTGGCGGCGGCGCGGACCATCGCGGGTCCTCCGATGTCTATGTTCTCCACGGCCTCGGCAAGCCCCGTTTTTTCCTTCCTTGTCACATCCTCGAACGGATAGAAGTTCACGACCAGCATGTCTATCGGCGGAATGCCGTTCTCCGTCATTTCCCCCGCGTGCGTATCGTCATCCCTCATACCCAGAAGACCGCCGTGGATTTTCGGGTGAAGGGTCTTCACCCGTCCTCCCAGTATCTCCGGAAAACCCGTGTACGCGGAAATATCCGTCACCGCGATGCCGGCCCGAACGAGCGCGGCGGCGGTTCCGCCCGTTGAGAGTATCTCGATTCCGAATTCCGCAAGCCCTCCTGCGAACAGGTCCGCCCCTTCTTTGTCGTAAACGCTTATTACGGCTCTTTTTATTTCCGCCACGGTAACCGGTCTCCTTTATGCGGACGATTCATGGGATTCTTTTCCGCCCGCAGCATGAATGTTCAAACTATCACAGCGCCGGAGATTTTCAATTTTCCGCTTACGAAAAACCTCGTTTTTCGGTACAATTTAGTGACGGAGGGAGTTTGCGCGTAAAGACAGGTGGGAAAGCAGAGATCTGTTCAGTTGAAAGTCGGGGCTTTTGTTCTCGTATCGGTTGCCGTTTTCGTTTACGGCGTTTTTACGATCAGCGGACGTGAGGACCTGTTCGAGAAGGAGTACAAGGTCAGAACATATTTCGACAACACCGCGGGTCTTCTGGAAGGAGCCTACGTCAAGCTCTCCGGCGTTGGGGTGGGTTCCGTTTCCTCGATACGGTTCGCCGACAATCCCGAGTTGGGGAAGGTGGAGGTCACGATGGAGATCAGCGAGCCGGCCCTGCAGAGGATCTCGGAGGAATCCTACGCCATGATAAAGACGGAAGGACTTCTGGGGGCGAAATTCATAGAGATCACCCCCGGGAAGGGAGAAGTCGCGGGCAGGGTCCGCAACGACGTCATCATAAGGGGTGAAACTTCGCCGGAGATGCAGGAGATAATTTCCCAGTCGGAGGAGTTTGTAAAGAACCTGATCAGCATATCGAGAAATCTGGACAAGATAGTGGCCGCGATAGCCGACGAGAAGAATATCGGAAGCGCCCGGGAAACGCTTTCTTCCATACAGAAGACCGTCGCTTCCATACAGAACACGGTTGCGTCCGTAGAGAAGAAGTTCGAGTCGATCGAGAATCAGGAAGGCTTTCTGAATACTCTGATCTACGACGAGGAGTTTTCAGGAAATATGAAGGATTTTTCCGAGAATCTCTCCGAGATCTCCGGTATGATAAAGGAGGGAGAAGGTTCTCTGGGCGCCCTTATAACGGACCCTTCGGTTCATGATTCACTCAAGGTGCTGCTCGGGGAGGCGGAGAGAAGCAGATTCATCAGGTCCGCGGTCCGGTTCATGCTCTCTGAAAAAGAAAAAAGGAATAACGGGAAAAACAATGTTCCGCCGGAGGCTTCCGCCTCCGATATGTGATGGTCGTACATCAAGCGAAACAATATCAAGGAGGAATGGTTATGAAAGTTAAAAGATTTCTGATTGCTTTTGCAGTTGCGGTATTCTGCTCTTTTCCTGCTTACGGGGGAGGCATGCCGCCCGATTCGGAGGCACCGCTTCCGGGTCCCCAACTGGTGACCGACGCGTGGATGTTCATAGCGGCTTACAAGGCCG
Organism: Thermodesulfobacteriota bacterium; assembly: GCA_965204665.1. GTDB lineage: Bacteria > Desulfobacterota_D > UBA1144 > Nemesobacterales > Nemesobacteraceae > Nemesobacter. Next base: position 987,211 of record OZ242002.1, read on the forward strand.
ACCCGGAGACGCTGAAATCGATGCTCCCGGCAGGTCTCAACCCGCACCCGAACAATCATGTGGTGATAAACATGTACACGGTTCCGGACAAGAATCAGACTTCGGGATTCGGGGCCTACACGCTCACGTATCTGACCGTTGAAATCGACGGGGACGATTCCTACGTGATGGATTCGGACATAACCTATCCGGGCAGATATTTCGTTCAGTACTACAACAGTTCCGAGAGAATGAGAGAATTCACCAGAGTTGCGGGAATTCCCGCCCGGGAAGGTATGACCACAACCGAGGTAAAGGACGGAAAACTCCACGCGAGGCTTGAAGTCGGCGGCAATACGCTGATAGAAGCGACTGCGGACGTAGGGTCCGAGCTCGGCGGGTTCGGCGGCGGACACCTCAACTATTTCGGATTTCTCAATGATACGGGGCAGGTGGTCAAATACCCCATCCCCTGGAACGGCGGGAGCGTGAGCACGACCAACCCCAAGATAATGATCAACGCCCCCGAGGGCCATGCGCTCGGCAAACTCAAGCCGCTTGCCGACCCCGCCTGGGCGGTCTGGATGAAGGGAAGTTTTGTTTATCCGCAGTACCAAGTGGTTTCCGACTGACGTTTTAATGAACGGCTGTAATTGAGGGTTGTACCCCCGAACTCCAAGTTCGGGGTACGGCCCTCGTTTATCCTTTTTCGACAATACCCGATGACAAGATCCGACTGCCTTGTTGTATTCATAATAAGCCAGCTCAGCGCGTTTTTTTTAATCATTATATTTTTTACGCTTCGCGGCGAGATGTCCGAATTCCACTCGTCGGTTTCGGGGGCGCAGTGGATGATTTTCATCATCAGTCCGGCTCTCCACTTCGCGTTTCTCGGGTTTTTCTCGCTGTGGCCGTCCATGGTTCAATTCTCCAGATTCTGCATGATAAGTTTTTCAAATCTGATGATTGATTTCGGAGTACTCAATCTGCTTATTTACTATTCCGGGGTGGCCGAAGGAATTCTTTATTCCGTTTTTAAAGCCGCATCCTTCCTGCTTGCGAACGTTAACAGTTATTCGTGGAATCGGTCCTGGACGTTTCGGAGCGGGGAGATTGAAAAGTGGAAACAGATAATCAAGTTCTTCGCTGTTGTAGGCATAGCTCTTTTCATAAATGTTTCCACGGCTTCCCTGGTGGTAGCCAGATTCAGCGGTTCGGGTCCTATCTCACCCGCATTGTGGGCGAACATAGCCGCCGGAGTATCGCTTGTAATAACGCTTTTCTGGAATTTCTTCGGTCTTAAGCACCTTGTTTTTGAAAAAAAAGCGTGATTTTTTATCTAGATTCAGAAAACATAATCTAGTTGTAAAGCTTCACAGTTCCTGATCTTTTAGTCCATATGTTTCACCAAGTCGAAGATGTTTTTTTGTTGCTATCAAGAGCGTAGCCAAATATTTTGCAGCAAATTCATTGACAGAAGTACTAGTTGTGTTACACCGAAGATGCTACGGTTGGAACAACTTATGGAGATATTAAGCCTGTAGTTTGATCTGTTCAGAGTGCTTTCGTTTTTTACATTCAAATCTGTAGGGAAAGTTATAACAGTTGTGAAATTCAAAGATGGGATTGAGGAGATAAATCAGGAAAACGAATTAGGTGAATTCAAACAATCGGAAAAACGCTTGGTAATACAAACATCTTCGCGAAATGAATTTTGGTAACACAGTGGAACCAACTAACGATAAGAACATGCGGGGAGTAGCGCTCAACTTCCTGCCGGTGCTAACTCAGGATTTCCGAATACCTATCTACATAGTGCCCAGTCAGGGGGAGGAAAAGCCGGTGCTCGGCGGCGAAAGTGCAGTCTTGCGTTATCTGCGCAAGGACAAGGAATACAAGCCCTATTGGACATTGTTCAAAACGTTCGATGGCGCGAGACGAGTGGATCTTGGACCCTTCGAGAACGCGTATGTAACAATAGATGCACTGAGAATAGCCCTCGCGGAGAGTTGTGCATCTGGTCTCGAAACAGGGAGCTACCAAATCAGCGAAGGCTTTCGCCGGGAGATAGAGGTGGTTGTCGAAAGGTATGAGGAGGGTGTGGCCATCTTGTCGCTGGAGCCTTATCTCCTGCGCTCGGTGGAGCAATTCGGGATATTGCTCAGATTCAGATTTCATCCCAGCGAAGTCCATCGCGGGACCATACGGGCGCTTCAATTGAGTCTCGCGCTCGACCGGAACGGACAATCGAACTTGGACTTCTATGCGGATCGTTATGCGAAATTGTCGGACTTTGTCAGGTGTTTCTATGGGAAGATATTTCCCTTGAGGATGTCCGACGGCCAAGAGGTCAAGGTGGGCTCACGTTTGATAAGACTGACTTCGGACGCGCTGAAGGTGAAGCGGTATGTAATGAACGGCCGGAAAGAAAGCAAGTCGCAGTTTGGGGGTGTGCATAAGTTCGGACCATACAAGCGGAATCCCCAAGATACACAGTTATATTTTCTCTACAAAAGAGAGGACCACGGACTCTCGCAAGATCTTTTTCGGGCCTTGCGGGGAGATACTTTCCGCACATTCTCGGGAATGGATAAAATGTTCGGATTCCCTATCGCTCGGCACAATGTGCGTGGAGCAACGATCTCAGAATTCGAAGTGGAGCAAATCGAGAGGATTGCCGATATGGTTGTCGCGGATGCAGCCGGGCGACCCGTGGTCCCAGTCGTGATTACGCCGTTCAGTCGGAATGACGAGGTGGAAGAGAAGAAGCCTTACTGGATGTTAAAACACGCATTCCTCAGTAGGGGGATGCCGATTCAAGTAGTTTCGGCGGAAACGGTCGCGAACCGGAACAACCTCAAATGGTCAACTTCGGGTATCGCCCTGCAAATATTCGCGAAAGCTGGCGGGACCCCATGGCTGGTTGTTCCTGCGACGGAACAATGCTTGATTGTGGGCGTGGGTCAGGCACATAAAGTTCTACCGGAGAGGGGAATTGAACGGTTTTTTGGATATTCCGTACTTACGGACTCTACAGGTGCGTTCCAAGAGATCCGGTTGCTTGGAGAATCTGGCGACGAAGAGAGTTATATCGATGCCTTCCACGACAGCCTCCGTGGGATCTTCAATGACTACGCGGATCAGTTTTCAAGTTTCGTAGTGCACAGTACGTTTTCGGTCCGGAGGCGCGAACTGGACAAAATTGCGGTTGCCCTGAACGCGCAAAAGGAGGCGGTTGACAATGGCTATTTCGTATCAATGAAATTCAATGACCGCAATCGGTTCTTCGGCTTTTCTTCAGAACACAACAGCAGAGTTCCGTACGAAAGCACAGTTGTTTCTTTGTCGCATAGCGAGTATTTGGTTTGGTTTGAGGGTTTGCAGTATGGTCAGTCTTCGCTCCATAAAATGGTTGGGAGTCCGTTGCACATACAGTACACATATCCCGACAAGATCGGCGAGAGGGAGAAGCGGATGTTTCTGCAGGATGCCATCAACTTGTCTGGGGCCAATTGGCGCGGGTTTAACGCGAAGTCCTTGCCTGTGTCGGTTTACTACGCGCAGATCATCGCGAAATACCTGAAAGAGTTTGATGCGCACGGGCTTCGGCCGTTGGATGTCAACAACATTGTGCCTTGGTTTCTGTGATGGCCCGAACAACCTTCAAACATGATGAACTTGTTGTGCTCTTGGGAGCGGGGGCGAGTGTCGAAGCGGGCATACCAGACTCCAACGAGATGGTTAAAAGGGTGGAAAAGGAGACGACCGAAGGAAGATGGCGAAAATATCAGGGTCTGTACCGATATCTGCGGAGTTCGGTATTCTATGCGGACGGTCTCGAGGGCATCACTGGACCCAAAGTGCCGTTCAACATAGAGCGCCTAGTGAACGTGTTGGACGAGTTGCGAAAGAAGGAGCGGCATACGCTTTATCCGTTCGTGGGTGCGTGGAATCCGAAGTTGCAGGATGTGGCCGGCATGGGATTTGAACATGTCCACGAGCTTCGCGAACAGATAGTTAGTGTGCTAAGGGAACAGTGGGTAGCACTTGCCGAAAGCGAGACCGCGAACTACTACCGAGGGCTGCTTCGGTTTCAGGATGAGTTTGGTCATACGCTGCGGGTTTTCTCACTGAATTACGACCTTTGCGTGGAGAAAAGTTGCGGGTACGGCACTGTGCAGAGGGGGTTTGAAGGGCGCGTGTGGGACTGGCGGATGTTCGATGACGGACCGAACGAAGAGACCCGCATTTTCCTCTACAAGTTGCATGGTTCGCTGGACTGGTATTTCGCAGAAGATGGGACCGTTAGCTATTCGGATTCGCCTTCGAAGATTGAAGACGAGCGGGTGGCGTTGATATTCGGAACATCCTATAAGTTTCAGTATATTGATCCTTTTCTCTTCTTGGCGTACCAACTTAGACGTTGGACACTTGACGCGGCGAGGCTCATCGTGACGGTCGGGTATGGGTTCACGGACGAACACATCAATGGAATACTCGGTCAGTCACTTCGCCAAGACGGTAACCGACAACTATTGGCGGTCGTCGCACCGCAAGCCGAGGTATCAGAGACGACCGAGTTCATTAAAAAGAAACTTAATGCACAACCCAGTCAAGTGCATGTGAACTCGTGTGGCGCACGTGATTTCCTAGATAAGCAGTTCTCAGTGGAGGCACTGGCGGGTCTGTTTCCCGAGGAGGAAGACCTAATCGAAGAAATTGGGGACAGTTCGGTCAGCTAACTTGTGGCTATGGTCTTTGACTCATCAGTAGCTAGAAAACTCGTCAAAATAAAGTGGTTGTTTTGGTCTCTCCGTGTGGTGATACGTTTGTCAATGGACGTGGCGATTTATCAATTAAGATGGCTCTGACATGGCGACTCAATCCGGCATCGAATGGACGGAACAGACATGGAATCCGACGACCGGCTGCACCAAAATTTCACCAGGTTGCAAAAACTGCTATGCTGAAACCATGGCTCGGAGATTGCATGCGATGGGGGCACGCGGATACGAGAGAGGTTTTGCTCTCAGTCTGCATCCGGAACGGCTTTCTCAGCCGCTGAAAAGAAAAAAACCGACGACCTATTTCGTGAACTCCATGTCGGATCTGTTTCATGAAGACATACCCGACGACTTTCTCGACCAAGTGATGGAAGTTATACGAAAGACTCCTCAGCATACCTATCAGATACTCACCAAACGCGCGAACAGATTGCCGCATTACTTTCATGAAAGGGTTTGCCCGAGAAACGCCTGGCTTGGTGTATCGGTAGAGGATCAGTATTACGGATTACCCCGCATAAACCACCTTAAACAAGTCGATGCACATATACGGTTTCTGTCCATTGAGCCCCTGCTCGAAGATCTCGGACCTATAGACTTGGAAAAGATTCATTGGGTTATTGTCGGCGGTGAGTCGGGCCGGAAAGCCCGTCCGATGCTTTCTGAATGGGTAGAAAACATCCGGAATCAGACGGAGAACGCCGGAGTCGCATTCTTCTTCAAACAGTGGGGCACCTGGGGAGCTGACGGGATCAAACGGAGAAAGAAGGCGAACGGGCGGATATTCAAGGGAAAAACCTGGAACGGCATACCGGAAAGCAATCCGACATTCGGCTAGGAAATCACTGAACAATGCATTACCCGGGCGGGAAAGGCGCCGGCGGGGTATATCAGCGCCTGATCAACCGGATACCACCCCATCGAGTTTTCATAGAAACCCATCTCGGGGGTGGTGCAGTTATACGTCATAAAAAACCGGCGGAGATAAATATCGGCATTGATCTGGACGAGAATGTTCTGGACTCATGGCCGAAAACGGATCAAGTGGAACTTATTCACGCCGATGCGGTAAATTACCTTGACGCCTACCCGTTCGTCGGCGATGAGTTCGTCTACCTCGACCCGCCGTATCTCTCTTATACACGGCGGTCTGGTCGGGCTCCGTACAGAATTGACTATTCGGAGGAGCAGCATACAGCCCTTCTCAAAGTGCTTACCACCATTCCGTGCAATGCCATGATATCCGGTTATCGCTCTTCATTATACGAACGTTATCTCGCTGACTGGCGAAAGCAGAGTTTCATCGTTCGAACTCGGTCCGGAGCCGAAACGGAAGAGTTTATCTGGATGAATTATCCGACCCCGGTCGAATTACATGACTATAGATATCTTGGCGAAACTTTCCGGGAAAGGGAACGAATTCGGCGCAGAATCAAGCGATGGAAAGCACGACTGGGAAATTTTTCCTCTCTCGAACGAAATGCTCTGACCTCCGCACTGCTTGAATAGAAATTCTCCTCAGAATGTCTCGAAATGACTTGTTCATCAGTTGTTTAACCGGGTCTTTATGGCGATATCGATGGAAATTTATGCCCGGAACCTTTATTCCTAGGCGATCGTGTGGAAAACTCTTGGAGAAGACGGCTTAAAACGCCGGAAATTCAGCAGCGGAAAAAAATGTCCGGATGCCGTTTGCATTATCATGCGCTGAGAAACCGTCATATGAAAGCTACTTCTGCAAAAACACAAAACACCAGAAACAAAGGAGGTTGATCAATGCCTGAAATGCAGAGTGTCGATTCATCGAGTATTGAAGCCGTCGGTTATGATTCCGACAATCAGGTGCTGTACGTCAGATTCTTAAACTCCGGTAAAACATACGTCTACTATGATGTCGATGAACCTGTCCACCGGGAATTTCTGCAGGCGGATTCGAAAGGAAGATACTTCGGTTCAAATATTCGAAATCATTACCAATACGATAAGCTCTGATTTCACCGCCAGCCGTTCAGTTCAAATATTCCCGCACGACACATGCGGTTTACAGTCTGGCTCGGGCGGGTTTCTACTGCGGCATCTCTGATAACTCCTGTTAATCCGACATCACTGCGTGCTCAGGATGAAGTGTCGCGGGCTGAGTTTTCGTTTTGCCGTATAAACCCGCTTGACTCATGCGTCGGCATACTGTAAGCAGTATCGTAGGAAGTTGCCCCGAAATGACTGAAAATGCATCGGAAACCCTGCATCCCGACGGGACCTCCTCCCGCAGGAAGTCCGTCCTGCTCTCCTGCCTTGCGGCCCTCGTAGTATTGTTCGCCGCAAACGCCCGTTACGTCTATTCCGATGCTCTTGATCAACTGCCGCAGTTGACTGCCACTCACATCGCCGACCCCGGGTTTACGGGTTCCACCTTCCGCTTCGAAGGAGTGGTGAACGATGTCGGGTCGTTGCGTTCCGGGTTGCTGATAATCAAACTGTACAATGCTGAAGAAGATGTTCATGTCGACGCTGCGGTATTTCCCTCGGTCGGTTGTCTGCCGGTCAAGCCCGTCCCCGGGGAGTCCGTCCGTATAACCGGAAATCTGGGGATGTACCGGGGGCGACCGCAGATCACTCCCTTATCCGCCTTGCATGTGAAAGTGATATCGTCGGATGATGTTGCGGTCTCTCTATCCGATGCCGTGTCGATGGAGCGGGCTGGCGGGACATTGCGTATCGGTCCGTTGACTGCGACGGCAGTCGAGCCGTTCACCAGCAGGCGCGGCTTGAAGCATGTGCGGCTGATGTTCGCCGACCCGAAGTCGGGCGCGCACGGTACGCGCATTACGGCACAGGGCATCATGTTTCAGGGTGACCGGACCCGTTGCGAAGTCAATCTGCTCGGTTCCGGCGCGCCGGTTATGGTGGTCGCGAAAGTCGACCGGTACAGGGGACGCCCGTCGCTTGTCGTGAAGCGCGTATCGGTTGAAAACTGATCTATGGTCGCAGTCGCTGCACTACTCGGCACTCTGAGCGGCGTTGTTACGGGACTCATTCCGGGTATACACGTCAACACGGTCACGGCTCTGGTGCTGGCCGGTTGCGCAGCTCTGGGGTCGGACTATTCAATACTGCTGGCGTTTGTCTGCGCGCTCGCCGTCTCTCATACCTTCTTCGATGTTGTGCCGGGACTTTTTCTCGGAGTTCCCGGAGATGAGACGTTCGCCCTGCTTCCGGGACACCGTCTGGTCAAAAAGGGACAGGGACAGAGCGCCCTGCGTTTCTCCATCGTGGGCAGCTCCATCGGCCTGATGATAGGGATAGTACTGGTGCTGGTGCTGGTCGGTCTCGACAAAGGAGCGGTTGATGAAACTGAACAACGGCTCGGATCCTCTATGTTCTTTATTCTGGCGGGCGTGTCCGCAGTTCTCATTGTTACGGACCGCCGCAGGCTGTGGTCATTATTCACTTTTCTCACAAGCGGACTGTTCGGACTTTTCGTATTCGCATCACCTCTTATCGCCGGCGGACCTGCTGCCGCTGTGAACGCGCTTTTTCCTGCCCTCGCGGGACTGTTCGGTGTCGCCGGCCTGCTGTTTGCCGTCAGCACATCTGACGACGACTCCGTCGCTCCGCTTTTTGACGGCCGGCCGGTGCGGATAGACGGACGTACAGTCGCTTGGCCCGGCGTACGGGGTGGTCTGGCCGGCATGGTCGTAGGTCTGTTGCCGGGACTCGGCTCGGCAAACGCCGCAACACTGCTGCTGCTTTTGGAGCGGTGGTTCGGTCGTCGAGGAACTGACGATGAACATGACCGCGCCTACCTGGTCACCACATCATCGCTGAACACGGCTGAAGCGTTATTCGCAATCGCCGCTCTATATCTGATAGATAAGAGCCGCAGCGGCGCCTCGATTGCCGTGGAGCAGATATTGGGCGGTAACATCGCCGATACCGACCTTCTGCGGATTGTAGGATTGATGGCAGGCGCGGGCTTGGTCGCATTCCTTATTCTGTGGCGCTTCGGCCGGCAGTTCGCTTTGCGGTTCCACACAGTCGACCATGCAGGCATCAACTGGGGCGTGATTGTCTTTCTGGTCATCCTCACCGGTTGTCTTCTGGGTCTCGGCGGCTTGACGGTTCTGGTTGCCGCCACTGCCGTCGGATCGGTGCCGTTGTATTTCGGAGTGCGCCGCGCCCAGCTGATGGGTTTTTTCCTCGTTCCCGTCATGCTTTTCTATTCCGGGTACCAGGGGCAACTGGTCGATTGGCTCTCCATAGGACAGCGTACATCACCGATGCTGCCCTCAATCACGATAACCGGCATACTGTCGGCTGTTGTGATTGCCCTCGGTGCAGGAATCGTCGTATACCTGTTCACTACCGCCAAGGTAATCCTGTGGTCGCGGCTCTTGCGCGGAGGCACACTCGCCGTCGGTCTGATTGGCGGGTTGGTTCTGCTGACGGTGCTGACGGGTTGGGTCTACCCGCCTCATCCGGAATGGTCGCGCTCGACTGCAGTACCTATGGTAGAAGCATCAGGGCGCATCACACGTGTGATTGATGGTGATACTTTCGAGATATCTACCGTCTGTAGAAAGTACAGGGTTCGGCTGAAGGGTATTGACGCCCCGGAGCGCGGCAAACGGGACGGCGATGCCGCGGAGCAGTGGGCGAGAGAGCGTTTCGGAGAACAGTCTGTGATCTGGAAACCAATTGGTGTCGACCGGTACGGTCGGTTCCTCGGGAATGTTTATCTGAAAGACGGTACGTTCGTTAATGCGGAAATAATCCGCCGGGGACACGCCCGCACATATACGAGGTTCCGGTTCGATGACTTGGAGCAGTTTCAGATGCTTGAGAAGCAGGCCCGAAGTGCAGGTCGGGGAATGTGGGGCAGTAGTTCTTCGACTCCTGAGAAGCCGTCATCCACGACGAATGACGGAAGCCGGAAAAATTCTGCGCCCGAGGTGCTTGAATGGGACGACAATGACAACGGTCGAGTCTCTTGCGCTGAAGCGCGGTCGCATGGCATCGCGCCGGTACGCCGGGGCCATCCTGCGTACCGGTATATGCGGGATGGAGATGGAGACGGTGTCGTCTGCGAGTAATGACTCCTGCTGCACGCAGTAAGTTCAATCCCGCCGCCCATTGGCCTGGTACCAAAGTTTATCCTGCACGGTAAATCTGTCAGAAAACCGGTCGCCAAGTCTTTCCTGTACGAGAAACACGGACAGATCGCCTCAAGACAAACTTCCGGGCTTACTTTTAATAACGGGACCATCAGAACTTTATTGTGTGAATATATTCCATCATTTGATATACTGACTGCGGCCGGGAGTCGAGTTTGACAATATTTTTATTTTAAGATAGATTCTAGTAGGAGGCTTTTATGTCAATCGAGTCCTATTCAGAACCTCCCTATAGGGCAGCTCACATCGCTAATTTCATCCTTGAAAATGCGGAGCGAGACGAGATTTCTGATATAACAGTTCTCAAACTTCTCAAGTTAATCTACATTTTCTTTGGTTGGGTAAGTGCAATTCACCCGGGAACCAAGTTATTCTCCGACCCTATAGAGGCGTGGACATACGGTCCGGTTGTTCCATCCATTTATTATGATTTTCGAAGGTTCGGTCGAAACCCTATAGAGGAAAATTCGCGTGCAACTGCGTACGGTTTTCAAGATGATCTAGAAGTGAAAACACCTACAAAGGAAGACATCTCCAACAAAAAGATACTTCAAACCTTAGAAACTATCTGGGATGTGTATAAACACGCGGCAGCAACACATCTTGTTGCCCTGACTCATCAGGAAGAGACTCCTTGGTGGGAAACCTTCGATGGAACGCGCAACAAGAAAATTCCTACTGAACTTATTATTGACTACTACACGAAACTGTACAACGGTCCAGTTTAATCTTTAATGTCTACAAAATCATCTGCCACTCTAGATACACCTACTTCAAAAGAAGGAATTGCAGATAGGGAGAAGCTTGAGAGCATTGAAGAGAAAAAGAGAGACGAAAGAACAGGGGAACAGTTCCTAAAAAATAAAACACATGAACTTAAAAATAAGGCGGAAGAGCAAAGACAGAAACTACGAGAAGAGTTTGCTAATTGGGCAAAGAGGTTGACCACCGGGTGGATTATTTTTATATCGTCACTGTTGGTGATTGTTGGTTGGTTTAATAGTTCTGATTCTGGCATAGAATTATACCCAAAAGAAGTCCTAATCACTCTATTGGCAACGACAACTATAAATGTAGTTGCTTTGACACTAATTATTATCAAGGGACTATTTGCAAACGAAAAGAATTCATTGGCCCAAGTTTACCCAAAACCCGCTGAAATCGGGCTGAAATCGGCTTTTTTCGTACATTTTCTGCACATAGGAGATTTCTATCTTACTGATATACAATCATTTTTGAACCATGGACACAGGAGTGTAGTGCCATAATACGCCTCCTGTCTGTTGACAACTGCTTTTCAGCCGTTTATTCTTCCTACCCATGTTCATTCGCCGCACCGGAACCCGAAAGGGTCACGACTACTTCACTTACCGACTTGTGCGTTCCGAGCGTACAGGTGAAAAGGTCAGGCAGCGTACTCTGCTCAATCTCGGACGAGATTTCGATGTTGATTCCGAGCACTGGCCTCTGCTCTGCCGGAGAATCAGAGAAATTCTCTCCGGTCAGTTTTCTCTGCTGCATCGTGAGATACCTTCCGGGATAGAGTCTCATGCGCGGCGTATAACGACCCGACTGCTGGCTGAACAGCGCGTCGGTTACAGCAGGCGGTTATCAGGCGGGGAGAGATCGGAACCACCCGACTATCACTGTGTCGACATCAATTCCGTAGATGTGTTCCATCCGCGTTCGGTAGGGGTGGAGAGTGCGGCTCTGTGGGCTATGGATCAGATCGGCCTGCGCCGGTTGTTCGATCAGTTGAAACTTGCCCCGTCGCTGCGGGACGCGGCTGTAGGATCCATAGTGGCTCGTATGGCTGCACCGGGTTCCGAGCGGACCACCCGCAGTTGGTTGGCAGGGAGCAGTTCTCTCGGTGAACTGATCGGTGCCGACTTTGAAAAGATGGGGCCTATGCAGTTATACCGGGCTTCCGATGCGCTTATGGAGCACCGTGAGACAGTTGAACGTCATATGTTCAAGCGGGCTATGGAGTTATTTGATCTTGCTCCCACAATTACACTTTATGACCTGACGAACACTTACTTTGAGGGAGGTGCGGAGGGGATGGTGAAGGCGAAACGCGGTCATTCCAAGGAGAAACGCTCCGACTGTCCGTTGCTCACCCTGGGACTGGTGCTTGATGTCAGTGGATTTGTTCGCCGCTTCAAAGTGTTTGCAGGTAATGTACGGGAGCATCACACCTTGGCCGAGATGCTGGAACAGTTGGATGCTCCGCCGAATGCCAGAGTGGTGATGGACAGGGGGATTGCCACCGAGGACCGTGTACAGTGGCTGAAGGAGCGGGGCTGCAGATATATCGTTGTCAGTCGCGAGCGCAGCAGACAGTTCGACCCCGAAGGAGTTGTACGTATCGAGACTGCATCTGATCAGAGCATAGTTCTGCAGAAGGTTCTCTCGGAAGACGGACAGGAGGTGAGACTGTACTGTTTCTCCGAAACCAGGGCGGCGAAGGAAAGAGAAATCAGTGAGCGTGTCGCCGAGCGTTTCGAGGAGGGACTGACTGCTTTATCCGAAAAGCTTGAGCGGCCGCGTTCTGTGAAGCGTGTCGACAGGATATGGGAGAGCATAGGTCGTCTGAAGCAGAAAAGCCGAGGGATATCCCGACACTACAAGGTGGAAGTTGATACCGATGACAGCGGTAAATACGCTACCGCCGTACGATTTACCCGCAAGCCTGTAGACGGCACGATGCTGACTGATCCCGGTGTGTATTGTCTGAGAAGCAACGAAACGGAATGGGATGAAGCGACATTGTGGAGGACTTACTCCACCCTTACGGATATAGAGGCTGTGTTCCGTTCTCTGAAATCGGAACTCGGTTTACGTCCGATATTCCATCGCAGGTCGGTCAGGGCTGACGGGCATCTGTTCATTACGGTGATAGCGTATCAGTTGGTACAGGTGATCCGTACTCGATTGCGTCTGAGTGGAGAAAAAGCGAGTTGGAGCACGATACGCAGGATTCTTGAGGTACAACAGCGTGTCACTTCGGTCTTATGTCGCAAGGATGGAAAGACGGTGCATGTGCGCAGGGCTACGCGGCCGGAGCCGGAGCAGCAGGCGATACTGGACGCATTGGGAGCCGACTCCAGGGCCGGAGGAATACAAAGGACGGTAGTATGAAGGGCTGTTTCTTTCTGCGGTAAAACAGTTCCCGTGACGGAATGTAGTGCCATACGGTTTTTTGCGGCATCTAACCCGCTCATATCCAACAATTATTTTTTTAGTATGGTAAACTTGGGTTGGGGAAATGATATCATAGTTTCTCTGTCCACCCGTTTATTATGACACACTCCCAGCAAAATTCTGGCATACTCAAAAACTTGCTTGATACGTGCTCAGATATGGCGAAAGACCGCTTGCCCTGCCCATGATTACATGCTGGACTCCTTGATATACATAATGTATCAAGTACCATAACCGCCAAATGTCCCCCCCCCCTTAAATATTCAGCCAAGAACGGTTTTCTGCCATGACAATCTCCCTGTACTTCGTGGGATTAACAGCAACTCCATAGACTTAATTTATCTTGATCCACCTTTCAACAAAGGTAAAACTTTCCATGCTCCCATTGGTACAAGTGCTGAAGGTGCCTCTTTCCATGACATCTGGTCGCCTGATGAGGTCAAAGACGAGTGGCATAATCAGATCAACGACCGCTTCCCTGAACTCTATAAATACCTTGATGCTGTTGGGAGCATCGGAAATAAGTCGGCTAAATACTATCTGATTTACATGGCGGTAAGACTTATTGAGATAAGGAGGATACTCAAGGAAGATGGAAGTGTTTATCTTCATTGCGACCCAACCGTAAGCCACTACCTGAAACTGCTGATGGATACCATATTTGGACACACCATGTTCGCTTCTGAGATTTCGTGGAAGCGTACAAGTGCCCATAATGACAGTCTCACCTTTGGCAATGTGCGAGATGTGATTTTGATGTATGGAACTTCTGACATCAACATTGAGGACATCAGGGAACCGCTTAAGAAAGAAACTGTCGAAAAATTCTATAAATATGAAGACGAAAGGGGTTTATACATGTCAGGCGACTTGACAGGTGCAGGAACCTCTGATGGTGAAAGCGGAAAACCATGGCGAGGCATTGACCCGGGAGATGTAGGGCGGCATTGGTCCGTCCCTTTAAGGGGAGACTATGCTAAGTGGATTGAAGGAAATATTATCCCCGACTACATGCATATCAAAACGCCGCAGGTAAGACTTGATGCTCTAGATGAAAAGGGAATGATTTTTTGGCCTGAAACAGGCAAGAGAATGCCTCGCCTCAAACGTTATTTGAAAGCTTCCAATGGGCAGATTCCTTCAAACTTATGGAACGATATTCCGCCAGTTTCTCACAGCAGTAAGGAATATATCGGCTATCCGACACAGAAACCGTTAAAACTTCTAGAACGAATAATCAAAGCTTCAAGCAATTCTGGTGATACAGTACTTGACCCGTTCTGCGGGTGTGCTACTGCATGTATTGCGGCAGAAAAACTTGCGAGAGAATGGGTTGGCATTGACGTATCAGAAAAAGCCTATGATTTAGTGATGGATAGGTTGAAGAGAGAAGTGTATCCAGGTCTGTTCGGATGTCGGCCTATCTTCAGGAAAGATATTCCGGTCAGAACGGATATCGCTTATAAAAGAGCTCCGACAAATGAAGACAAGAAATATTTGTATGGACATCAAAACGGAAAATGTGCTGCCTGCAAAACCAGATTTGAAATACAACACCTCGAAATAGATCATATCATCCCTCGGTCCCAAGGTGGAGGGCATGAAATAGAGAATCTTCAGTTGTTATGTAGTAACTGTAATCGCAGGAAAGGTGACCGTCCTATGGAGTATTTACTTGCAAGAATAAAAGCCGCTTAGATTATCTTTTGACTGCGATTCTGCTTGATTATGATTTGGAACAAATCGGTTCCAAACAATCATGAGCGGGTGACGGGATTCGAACCCGTGACTCTTGGCTTGGGAAGCCAATGCTCTGGCCAGCTGAGCTACACCCGCATTTGTTAATGGGACTCTATATAAACATCACATATAAATCAAACCCGTACAAACGCATTAAAGAGTCTGCGAGTCATTTCGGATATAATGTTCTCTGTGGAAAAAACCCGCCGCACAGGACATCTGCTTACGGAGAAGGTAAATCCGAGAACCGTTCGCATAGACGAACTCTCGTGTTCCGAGATAATAGAACTTATGAGTTCTGAAGACGAGGAGGTTCTTTCCGCCGTCTCAAGAGAAAAAGAGACCATCTCGCAGGCGGCCGATACGGTTTTCCGCACGCTTCGCGGTGATGGCAGAATTATCTTCGTCGGGGCCGGAACAAGCGGACGACTCGGGGTCATGGAGGCGGCCGAATGTCCGCCTACTTTCAGCACCGACCCGGAAAGAATCCAGGCGATTATGGCCGGTGGCAGGGATGCGGTGTGGAACTCGGTCGAGGGGGCGGAAGACTCTTTCAGCGATTCCGTGGAAATCCTGTGCGCAAAAAGACTCTCGGCTCACGATGCGTTAGTAGGAGTTGCCGCAAGTTCAGGGACTCCGTTTGTAATTTCGGCTCTGCAGTACGCCCGTACTGTCGGCGCTTCCACTGTTCTTGTAAGCTGCAACAAGGTGGAGAGTTCTCCGGCGGACCATGTTATAGAACTTCTGGTGGGTCCCGAGGTGATAGTGGGTTCAACGAGGCTGAAAGCCGCCACGGCCACTAAAATGACTCTCAACATGATTACCACCGCGGCGATGGTGCTTCTCGGAAAAACCTACGGAAACCTCATGGTGGACCTCAAACCGTCGTCTCTTAAGCTTGCGGACAGAGCCGGGAGGATAATAATGGACATCTGCGATGTCGGGGAGCAGGAGGCGGAATCTCTTTTCCTGAAGGCTGACCGGAACCTGAAGGCGGCAGTAGTGATGAAACTCGGAGGACTTTCTCTTGTGGAGGCCCTGGAACTGCTGTGCAAAAACGGCGGTTCTCTTAAAAAGACTCTTTCCGCTCGACCTTTTTCCGAATGAACTGGCTCGAATCTATAATCTCGAAAAAGCAGAGACTGGTCGTCGGTCTTGTCTCAGGAACTTCCATGGACGGCATAGACGCGGCTCTTGTGAGAATCTCGGGCTTCGGCGCGGAGGCTTCGGTCCGGGTGGAGGATTTTATCTGCAGGGAGTATTCCCCCGCCGCGATGGATTTTCTTCTGTCGTCGGATACTCTCCGTGCGGGCGACCTGTCCGACCTTAATTTTCTGCTCGGCAGGGAGTTTTCGGCCGCGGTCTACGAACTGCTGGAAGGAAACGGGCTTTCGCCAGCGGACATCGACCTTGTGGGAAGCCACGGACAGACGATTTTTCACAATCCTCCTTCTTCGGGGGGAAAAATATCTTCCACACTCCAACTCGGCGAACCGGATGTCATCTGCAGGGATACGGGAATTACGACTGTAGGGGATTTCAGAACCGCGGACATGGCCGCCGGAGGAGAAGGAGCCCCGCTTGTTCCCTTCGCGGATTTTCTTCTGTTTTCCGGGACTGGAAAAAACGTTATAGCGCAGAATATAGGAGGTATTTCCAACTGCACTCTCGTCACGGACAGATTCAGCGACCTGACGGCCTTCGATACAGGTCCCGGAAACAGTCTGATGGATTCCGTCGTACGTATTTCTTCGGAGGGCAGAGAGAGTTTCGACAGAGATGGAGCCCGAGCCTGCAGAGGCTCGGTCAAAGCGGATCTTTTCCGAAAGCTTATGAAAAACCCCTATTTCGAGATAGAACCTCCGAAATCAACCGGAAAGGAACTTTTCGGAGACGGAACGGCGGCGGAACTTTTTTCTTCCGTCGAGAAAAACGAAATCACTCTTTCAGACCTTCTGCGAACGCTTGCGGAGTTCACCGTCTGCACCATTGTCTCGGCGTATGAAAAATTCATTTTCCCCCGCGCGGATGTGGATGAGATCGTACTCAGCGGAGGAGGTGCGAAAAACCCTGTCATGGTTTCAAGGCTTCGGGAAAAGCTCGGACCGCGCCCGCTTTCCCTTTCAGACGATTACGGCATCCCGGTCGACGCCAAGGAAGCCGTGGCGTTCGCAGTACTCGCGAACGAGACTGTCCATGGGCGTCCGTCAAATGTTCCGGCGGCCACCGGAGCTTCATCTCCGGCGGTTCTCGGAAAAATATCAATCGGCGGAAACAGGATATAAGGATGTACGAAAACCCGTCGCTTCTTTCATTCAAGGAGTTTTCACCGCCCCGCCGTGCGGCGCAGATGCTTATGCCGAGAGTGGACCTTGACGACCCGGATTCGGTAAATCTTGCGGAGAGACTTGTTGGGGATTTCGGCGTCGGCGGATTCATAATATTCAACGGAGAGATGGAAAACGTAAGGGATCTGACGCTGCGTCTGAGTGAATTCTCGGAAGTTCCTCTTTTTTTCGGATGCGATGTGGAAAGAGGTCTCGGCCAGAGGGTTTCGGACGCGACGCTTTTTCCTTTCACGATGGCTCTGGGCGCGGCGAACGACGAGTCTCTCGTAAGACGCCAGGCGGCCGCTACCGCCCGAGAAATGAGATACTGCGGGATCAATCTTGCGTTCGCTCCGGTACTTGATGTTAATTCGGAACGGAAAAATCCGATAATAAACGCGAGGTCGTTTTCCGACGACCCCGAGGTGGTTGCGAAACTGGGAGCGGTTTTCGGAGAAACACTGCAGAAACAGGGTGTGATGGCGTGCGCGAAGCATTTTCCGGGTCACGGCGCCGCTCTTGAGGACTCGCATGCGGGCCCCGCGCGCGTGAACAGGTCTCTGCAGGAACTCAGGCGGTGCGACCTGTTGCCTTTTCACGAGGCGGTTGCGGCGGGGATTCACTGTATGATGCCTGCGCATGTGAGTTTTCCGGCTCTTGACCCCGGCGGACTTCCGGCCACTCTGTCCCGAGTGATTCTTCGCCGAGTCCTGCGGGAAGAACTTGGATTCGGGGGAGTCGTAGTCTCCGATTCCTTCAGAATGGATGCCGTCGGCGGTGAATCCTGCGAGAATGAGAACATAATGGCCGCGCTTGCCTCCGGGGCGGATATTGTTCTTGATCCCGGGGACCCGGAGGGCTTTCTTTCCGGGTGTGCCTCCCTGCCGTTTTTTTCAGGACCCGAGTGCAGGGAATCTCTCGGCAGGATACTCTACGCCAAAAGACTTTTCATCACCGCAGCCCGGGATGAGCCTGCTCCCTCCTTAAGCGAGAACGGGAAACTTGCTCGGGAGATCTCCCGTCGTTCCATCTGTCTCCTCAGGGGAGACCCTGTCTGCGGAAAAAAAGTCTCTCTGGTGTTTTTCTCGACTGATGAAAACATGGAGATTCTGTACGGTCTTGCGGAAGGATTAAGTGAGAGGGGAGTTCCGGTGGAGCGGACTTTTTCTTTTCCTCAAGCACCTGATGTTCCCGCCGACGGCGCGCTTATCTGCGTTGTATCTGCCGGCCCCGCCGCATGGACGGAAAACTGCTCTGTTTCTCCCCGGGCGGTTGATTACATAAACAGCTTCTCCTCCCATACCGGAAAAAAAATTCTTCTGACATTCGGTTCTCCGTATCCCGCGTCCATGTTCCCCTTTTTCGACACCGTGATTTCCCTGTTTGATCCCTCACGCCGAGGCGGTGTCGCGGCGGCTGAGGTTCTTTGCGGAGAGATGAAGGCCGTATCGGAACTTCCTGTGACAATCAAACCGTGAATCGGTGTCCGGACGGATTTCTCCGCAACCGCGGTTTGTGTTTTCCGTCCGCGTGTTATATAAAAAGGGCGTGATGGAAGCTGAAACCGGAACTTCGATGTCGCTTCTTCCGCGGAGCGCTGCGTGAGTCTTCATGCCG
Source organism: Thermodesulfobacteriota bacterium (assembly GCA_965204665.1). Classification (GTDB taxonomy): domain Bacteria; phylum Desulfobacterota_D; class UBA1144; order Nemesobacterales; family Nemesobacteraceae; genus Nemesobacter. The sequence continues at coordinate 1,006,033 of OZ242002.1, forward strand.
TAGACTGGATACTCGTCGCCGGTTATCTGGTTTTTTCCCTGGCGGTGGGTTTTTACTTTTCGAGAAAAGCATCGGCCACTCTTTCCGACTACTTCGTCTCGGGGCGCGGTCTTCCCTGGTGGCTTCTCGGAACTTCAATGGTCGCCACCACGTTCGCCGCGGATACTCCCTTGGCGGTTACCGGATGGATAAGGACTGAGGGAATATGGAAAAACTGGTTCTGGTGGAACTACATATTCAGCCACGCGCTGGTGATAGTGTTTTTTTCAAGGCTCTGGAGAAGAGCCGAAGTGATAACCGACAATGAACTCATAGAACTTCGCTACGGGGGTCGTCCGGCGGCGTTTCTCCGCGGGTTCAAGGCGTTTTACTTCTCGACGATTTTCAATTTCATAGTCATGGGGTGGGTCATCACCGCGATGACCAAGGTGTTCGAGGTGTTTTTCGGAGTCGGGCAGATATACGCCGTCGTGATCTGCGTCGGGACAGTCGTCGTCTATACAGTGTGCTCGGGGCTCTGGGGAGTGGTGATAACCGACTTTGTTCAGTACGCGATAGCGCTGGGGTCGACCGTCGTGCTTGCGGTGGTGGTGATAAATTCAGATGCCGTCGGCGGATACGGCCGGTTTGTGGAAAAAATCTCGAACCTTGACCCTGAAAAGACGGCGATGTTCATTACCGGACCCTCGGAAGGTGAACAGTTTTTCTCATCCGACTTCTTCACGTTCCTTGTCTTCATGACCGTCGTATGGTGGTCATCCCACAACGCCGACGGCGGGGGTTATTTCATACAGCGGCTCAACTCCGCGAAAAATGAAAAGCACGCGCTTGCCGGGGCGGCGTGGTTCGCGGTAAATCACTACGTGCTGCGTTTCTGGCCGTGGGTGCTGGTGGCTCTGGCCTCGCTTGTAGTTTTTCCGGATGCTGCGGAGATGACGGGCGGGGACGACGAATCAATGTATCTGGTCATGATAAGAGAGTTTCTGCCGCCGGGGCTTCGCGGACTTCTTCTGGTCGCTTTTCTCGCGGCGTTCATGTCCACCGTGTCCACCCATCTCAACTGGGGGGCTTCCTATCTTGTAAATGATATCTACAGAAGGTTTGTACGCGCGGACGCGCCCCAGAACCACTATGTGGGCGTATCAAGAATCGCCACACTGGTTCTCGCCGTCATAGCGGGGTTCGTTGCGCTGCAGATAAAGAACATAGGAGACGCTTGGATATTTCTCTGGGCGATGAGTTCAGGAATAGGCCTAGTTCTGATACTTCGGTGGTTCTGGTGGAGAATAAACGCATGGAGCGAGATAACAGCTCTCGCATCATCTTTGGTGACCATGCTAATCATCATCCTGTACACCGGGGCAAAAGGAATAGATATGGGACTTCAGCATCAGATAATCGTGGTTCCGGTGTCGATAACCTGCTGGCTTGCGGTTACTTTCGCGACTTCTGCGGAGAGTTGGGAAAAACTTACGGATTTTTACCGGAGAGTAGGACCCCCGGGCTTCTGGTCTCCTGTTCGGAAAAGAGCAGGCGTCGCTGCAACATCACGCGAGTTGAGCTCCGTTCTTATTCACTGGCCGCTTGTCGCTGCTGTACTTCTTTTATTGATGCTGGGTGTGGGAAAACTGCTTCTGGGGGATGCCCGGACGGGCATTTGGCTTCTGTTGAGTTCTGTTGTAGCTTTGGTTTTTATTCTGTTCAGGGAACGAATTTGGGCAAATATTATAAAACGCATACGTAATGGATAAAAAGTCGAATTTTATCATTCTGAAGCATTGATGTCGCCCATTAAACTCCAACCTCAGAAACATCTGCAGCATAGATTGTCAGCAGCAGTTCCGATTCATCAAGCAGGCGATATTCCGGAACTTTTCCCGAGAGTCGTTCACTTCGGTCGAGGATGATCTTTACCCCTTCTCCCCGTTTGTCCATTATGTGGGTACGATGGCTTCGGAAATCATCTTGACTGACAGGGCAGTACGCGAGCAGACTGGTGATGACCTTGTTTCGAGAGGCTTGTCGGTAAGGCAGACTCTCCGTAGTCATAGTGTTCACTAAAGGTCCCGGCGTGTACAATTCGATCCGATCGTCAAACAGATGAAGCCGGACCTTACTTCCCCACATTGAGTAGTCCCGATGCGCCGCCGCGTTTACAATGGCTTCGAAGACTGCAAGCATGTCGAATTGGGGAATGTCCTCACGCCCGCCCGACGAGCCTTTTCTGGCAGCCACCTGCATGTTCTTTCGAATAAAGTCGCAAGCCTCGTAGATCTGTTGATCCAGCGGCCCGGTAATATTCTGTGCCCCGCGCTGATAAACCGACTCCGGCTGCGGGGAGGTTGTTTTTCCTCGGTATGCGACAGCCTGAATGAATGCGTTGTGGAGAAATTGTCGAGGTTCTCGGCATGCCATCAACACGCCGGCCACCGTGGGTCGCCATACTCCGGCCTCGTCCTGTCTCGCCATAGCCAGTTTCATCATCAACTGCTCCGGTTCATTCGCAGACCGGGGCGCAGCGAATCGTTTCCACAGTGCCTCGTCCAGGTCGGCAAGAGTCGCATGATGGACGGGTGTTTCATCGAATCGGATAAATCCGGTCTGACTACGCTGTTGAAAAAGCCGGGCCAATTGATCAGGAGGGATCGGACGCTTTAAGGAGCCGATGCGGCGAAAATATCCCCCGGGGCTTTCATGGACAAACGGACTGGGTGTAATCAACACGCGTATCACAGGTCGATCAATCCCGTTATTGTCCGGCAAGTTGATACGTTCAATCGCAGGTGTACCGGAAGGCTTAATGGAATCCTCACACACTTCCCGAACCAGAGCTTCTACCATATCAAGCCGGTCGACCGGAATACCCAGCACCTCACGGGTTTTGTCATCCACGCCCAGCAGGAGCACACCCCCGCTGCCGTTGGCGAAGGCAGCCAGTTCGTCGGCAAGGTCATCCCGTTTCGGTCCACTTATCTTTTCACCTGCAAAACGGACCTCCTTGAGTTTCAGGAAGTTGTCTTCACCGAGTCTAATCTTTTCTAACAACTCACTGCGTGTCGTAAACATATCAGACCCCCCCCCAGACGTGACCAGCACCGAGAGAATGCCTCTTGACCGCCTTTCATAACCCTACATACTTCTTCCCTCAAATTTCGCTCCTACAACGCTCCACATTCTACGACTTGGCACCGACCTCCACGGAGATTAAATGCGTGCACCATCTCTGCGTCGCCGTCGATTGGGATTATGCGTAACTACTATCAACTGCCGCCGGCACTTGTTTTCTGACAAGTTTACTGTTTTTCTAGAGCTAAGAGAACTGCACTTGGCAAGTCACCTTTTAAAGTCACAAATCGTAAAGTCAGAAGGTGTTCATGAGGCGGTTGTTCTGTCCAAACCCCTGAAAAATCTGAAAACCGGCGGATTCCGGCTGAAAACCTCCACTCATTAAACTTCGGAACTTAATGAATCCTCAAATTTCATCCAAAACCGAATCCGACTTCATAAATTTGATTGATTTTTTTACAAGCGATAATACAATAAAAGATGTAGGGCGACAGTATCACTGGGAGAATGTAACATAGTCGCACCGACGGTTTTTGCTTCAAGTAGGAATTATAGTTTGCCCACGGATGCATATAGTTCAGTTTATCAACTACCCGTAAATTCGTTCGTCTGGGAAAAACGGAAATATTCCATATCTCCCCCGATTTCCTTCAAGTGTGAATTGAATGAAGAAACGGGATTTTGGGAATTGGGTGGAGAGGAACCGTATGAAGACCTGCTTACATATGGGGAGAAACTAAGTGACGCTCTGCAGATTCTCGAAGAGGAAATTCTGCCGATTTTGTGGGAAGATTCCTTAAAAGGAGATAAGGTCAGGCTGTCTGAAAGGGCCGAGAAGATGACGGTTGATCTTAAAAACCGAGTGAACAGTAATGTCTCTGAAGATAAAGAAAATTGAAGGTGGACTACGAAAAAAGTATTATATAAGCGAGTTTCATGGCGATAACCGTAAAAAGAATAACCCAACCCCGTCTGTCTTTCTGGGAGAAATTGTACATCCCGCAGATTATCAAGGGTCTTATGATCACCATAAGACATATAACGAACCGCCGTCCGATTACAGTCAAGTACCCTGAAGAGATAAAAGCCCTTCCTGAAAACTACCGCGGGCTGCACATAATGCCCGGAGATGATGAAGGGGAAATAAGATGCGTTGCCTGTAAACTCTGCGAGATAGCGTGTCCGACCCAGGCTATCTCCATAGTTTCGGAACCGGCCGATGATTACGGCATCGAAAGAAGACCGAAGGTCTACAACATAGATTTCATGCGCTGCGTTTTCTGCGGCTTCTGCGTTGAGGCATGTCCCTGCGACGCGCTCCGAATGGGGATGAAGTACGAACTCGCTTCCTACAGCCGCGCGGGGCTTGTCCACACGAAGGAAGTCTTTTTCGACCCGACAGTAAAAAGCGAAGCTCCCAGGGATAACGCCAACTTCCTCTACAGGATGCGGAAAGGTGAGATACTTGACGACCCGGAAGAGATTTCAAAAATAGCAGGGCTCGACGGCACCTACTCCGAAAGATCATCGGATGCTGCGGAGTAACGCCGGGTCACATTTTCAGCTTGCGGAACGGAGTTTTCGGGGTGACGAAGGTTTATTACAACCAGTCCTCGTTGAAAACGTTCGTGTTCTGTTCGTGAAGACCCACGGAGCCTGTAATGTTCTTGAAACCCCGTAGTTGAAGAAGTCCCGTGATCACGGGTTTTATCTGCCTTCTCTCGGCCACCAGGTGAACGCCGCCGTACTTTTCGTAGAACTCGGACGACATTATCTTGGGGTCCACCCCTCGTCCTCCGCTTGTAAGTTTCACTACGCGGTCCCCGGCGAAGGCTATCACGGCTTTTTTCTCCGCTATGAGGAAATCCCCCTGCACGGAGTAACTCGCAAGAGCACCTCCGGTTGTGGGGTGACCCAATATGGAGATGTTCGGAAGACCGTTTTCCCGCAGTTTCGTGATTGCCGATATGGTTTTGGCCATCTGGTAAAGCGCCACCGTTCCTTCCTGCATCCTGGCTCCTCCGCTTACCGTTACGGTGACGAGCGGAAGTTTCTTCTCTATGCAGTAATTGACGATTATGTTCATCTTCTCACCGAAAACGGAACTCATCGATCCGCCCATGAACCGGAAATCACATACCGCCACGGCGACGGGTATGCCGAACATGGTTCCGTATCCGGTCACCAGGGAATCTTTCGAGTCCGTTTTTCCGGCCAGTTTCTTTACCGATGCCGAGTAGTTGAAAAAGTTGTAGGTCGGATCCACATCTTCAAGGCAGAGGTCGGGTTCTATTTCATGAAACGACGCTTCGTCGAGCAGAAACTCCAGATAGTCGTCCGAACTGAGAGTTTCAGGTCGTCCGCAGCAGGGACATGTGGAGTTGTTCGCGTGAAGTTCCGTTTTCGTGAGCTGGCTCTTGCATCCTGATCTGATGATTTTTCCCTGACCGTCTTTTTCATCGTTGCAGAAGTAGGGCTCCGCGCCGTAAAGAGCTATCTGCATCTGCGAGATGTCTTCCGTCTGCTTCGCCCCGCTGAAATAGTTCGGAAGCCATGCTTTTATTTTCTTCGTTATTCCCGTGTATATCTGTTTCTCTCTTTTTGTCCGTCCGCATCTTTCGATTTTTCGGCGAAGTTCCTGTCGCAGATGCCTTACGTCATGCAGGTCGAGTTCCCTGGATGTTTCCGCCAGGGATTCCTGAAGAGTCTTCAGTGTCGAGGAAATGTATGAACTCTTTCCGAGCGCGGGTTCTTTTACTATTTCATCTATTATTCCGTACTTTTTCATGTGAGCGGCGGTGGGCTGGAGCACTTCAAGCGCTTCCGCAACCTTCTCCGCGCTTCTGAAAAGAATAGCGGAACAGCCTTCAGCGGTTATAACCGAGTATTCGGCTCGGGACAGCATAAGCCTTCTGTGCCCGAGTTGTATGGCTATGGCGCCTCCGCTTCCTCCAAGCCCCAGGACGGTGCTTATGGTTTTTGTCCGAAGGGACATCATCTTCGACTGGCAGTAGGATATAAGCCACGACTGCAGTTTTTCAGCCGAATACTCGTAAGGGTCTCCGCCGACTGTATCGATAAAAGTGAACAGTTTGATACGGTTTCTCTCCGCGTAGTTCATCATGCAGAGCGAGATCCCGTAACCGTCGGCCTTCACCATTCCGTAGTTGAGTTTCGTTCTTTCAGCATCGTCCGAAGGAGTCTGCTGGGCTATTATCGCCACCCGCTCCGCAGTTCCCTTGAATACGGCGGTACCCACTATCACTGCGGGGTCGTTTACGAATTCAATCTTTCTGCCCGACGGGGCGTAGAGAAAACTCTGAAACCCTGACAACTTGTTCCACGGGGTAAAGTCGGTGAATATCGTTCCTATCAGATTTTTGGACTTGATCCGCTGATAGGATTTGGCCTCTTCATGAGCCTGAAGGATTTTCGATGTCGATGTCATAGAATTGGACTCTCCGCTTCGACGGGAAATAAAACCCGTAAACGAGGTTAGCAAGTATATAGGTTAACCGGTTTAAGAGAAACGGAGGTTTTCCCCAGCCGTATCGTCTTGTATTCCGCACACGGGCTCATTGCGTCTCCGTTCGAGAAACAGCCTCGCTTTTTCTTCGCGGAATACGCGACGCTTTGGTTGTTGAGTTCTGTTTATGCGGTGAAGGATTGTCCGCAACCGCAGGAACCGGTCGCGTTGGGATTTTCAATTGAAAAACCCGTTCCGTTGAGACCGTCTTTGAAATCCAGCACGGCGCCGTCGAGAAATGTAAAACTGATCTCGTCAATGGCGACTTTTATGCCTCCGGACTCAACCATGCTGTCTCCTTTTTCAGTCTCGTCGTCAAAGCCCATCTCATAAGAAAAGCCGGAACAGCCGCCCGGTACTATCCTCACGCGAAGAAACGCGTTCTGTAAATCGTCTTCAGCAAGCAGCCTCTTTATTTCATTAACGGCTTTCGGAGTTACGGAAAACATTCTTCCACTACCTCCTTGAGGTATAAATTTGTTTGTTTTTTACTCCAACACGCTTAATAAGATACTGTTGACAAGTGTAGTTGTCAACGCAGAAAAGCGGTTGCGCTGTTGTATTGTTGTTGAACTCTGAAATATAACACCGGCAATTGCAGCGAGGTGGTTACCCCGCAGGCGAGCAATTGAAAAGGCTGAGAGATTGGTATTGTGCATGTGCTACGGTACTGTAAAACTACGGAAATATGTCTTACGACATCGGGTATAGTCACCTCGGCTGCGATGAAGTAAGGCGGATAGAAAGGTTGAAGAGTACGGGTTCGTCGACCTCTCAGTTCGGCTACAACAAGGACTGACCAGTTGAGACATTTGGGCGGATTCTTTTTTCGAGAAAAACCCCGCCGGCTGCAGCCGGCGGGGAAAAACTAATCAAGGGAGGTGTTACCATGAAAAAAACACGACCGAGCAAAACGCTCAACCGCAATAGAAAACAGGAGGTGCTCTCTGTGTAATTGCTGTAAAGGCTACCTGAAAAAGCGGAAAAGTCAAGAGTCGGCGGTACCACTGAAGAAAATGGCTGCCTGAAAAAGACTGAAAAACAATATTCCTGAAACATCCGAGTTTAACGGGTGAAGTCTTTGAGTTATTGAGAATTCAATTGAGGCGTACTCATTAACCGGCATCGTGTTTTTCAGGAGAACAGAAATAGAAAATCATCAGATAGGTTACGGTCGGCGTACCCAGGACATGCATGGACAGCGATACTCGCCAGTTGTTGGATTTCAGGCTACAACCGGCCGGCTTCCCCGTGGTGGATATTCCCGAGGCTGAACCGGATGCGGATTCGGATGTGTCTCCCGAGGAAAAGTGGAATAATCACTTTCCCTCGCAACTACAGGTCATTCCGTCACGCGGTCACAAGTAATTGCCAGACTGTCTTCAAGTGTATAGCCCGGGTTGGACGGGGCTTCCGGTGAATACACTCTAATCTTTTGGGCGGGTGCCGTCACTTGGTCAGGAGATATGAAGGTTTTTGCACAATCCACCCGGTACCTGAACAAATCATTTCGTTGACACCACCAAAATTCATTGCCGCCGACAGGAGCAGTTTTCCAAATTGCGGTGTATTTTGGGGGTTTTGTTCCGTGTCGGCATTTTTCCCAGATTTTTATATGATTTTGTTTATTGGGATAATCGTTATGTATAACCAAAGTAAGAGTCCCGTCGGCTTTTACATTCTCTGTGTAACTAATCCCGTCGTCTCTTTCACATTCCCATTCCCCGACGACGGTCTCCGTATTTTGAAACGGCAATGGTGGAAAGGGGTGCGGTGAACCCATCCCGACACAATCAAATCCATGACCCTCGCCATCGCCGTTATTATCAGAACCACCACAACCGGAAATGAAGAACAGACATACAAACAAAAGAACAGATAAGTTTTTCATGGTAGTTCCTCTTTTTTATCTCACTTGTTATAAATTTCTATGCCCGACATTATATTCTGCTATCGGCCCCATGTAAGTCAAGCATTTTGTTTGAAGAGATATTTCACTGTATCGTTGTATTCGGATCCGGTGACCGCATTTCGTGCAATCAATGATGTGTTTACTACAGCGTCGATACGGATATTTCACCAAATTGAAGACGGGATTTCATTTCAGTGAAATTCGGTTGCAGCAGCGACCGGACAACCTTATTTACTGGAAGGTAGGTCTACAGTCGCAGGTTGTTCACACCGTCATAAATAACTCGGCGAACCCGAAAAAAAGATATCCGACTGCCGCTGCTTCGGAAGGACTGAAAACTAGCTCTCTGCTCATGGAACCGCCGCAATCCGTCTCCCGTTGACCGAACGTTATCAATAGCCGTCGTTGCTTCTACGAGCAACTTGAAGTTGAATTGTTGAAGACCTGAGGCAAACCAGGAGTGTTGCCCGACAGGTGATGTTTATTGTATATTTCTGCGGGTGAGCAGAACCGCCTACCTCATAATAGACTCAAGCGAAGCCAACTCCGATCTTTACTACAGAACGGGTTTTTTCGTTCCGGACCCCGTTATTTTCTTCGAGCACGATTCACGGCGCACGCTTGTTCTGAGCGACTTGGAAATCGAACGAGGGAAAAAACAAGGTGCGGCGGAGCATATAATTTCCCTGAGGGAGTGCGTAAAAAAACTCAACGCGAACGGAGTCAGGTCTCCCGACAATGCGGACATCGCGGCGCTTGTCCTGAAGGAGAGGGGAATAAGAAGTCTTATAGTGCAGAGGAACTTCCCGGTTTTTTACGCCGACAGACTGAGAAAGTCGGGTTTCTTCCTTAAGACGGCCGGCACCCATTTTCTTTTTCCCTGCCGCATGAAGAAGACCGCACAAGAAGTTTCCCTGTTGAAAAAAGCCCTTTCGGTTACCGCAGAGGCCATGAGACTCGCGATATCGATCATTTCTGGTTCGGAGGTGAACAAGGGAATTCTTCATCTTGACGGAAAACCCCTTACTTCGGAAATCGTCCGTTCCGCGGTCAACTCTTTTCTCGCGGGGCGCGGCTACCTGGCGTCCAACACTATAGTGGCCGGAGGGGTGTCGGGGTCGATGCCCCATGAGACCGGTTCGGGACCTCTTGTTTCCGGCTGGCCGGTGGTGATTGATATTTTCCCCAGGTCCCTGGAAAACGGTTATTTCGGAGATATGACCAGAACCGTGGTGAAAGGAGAACCTTCAAAGCGGCTTTCGGCCATGTACGATACGGTTCTCGGCGGTCAGAAGATAGCGTTTTCCATGATAAAGGACGGAGTGAGATCAAGGGATGTGCACGACGCGATAACGGATTTTTTCATAGAAAGCGGTTTTCCCGACTCGGTTTCGGAATCGGGCAGTCCCGAGGGGTTCATACACTCGACAGGGCACGGACTCGGACTTGACATTCACGAGCCGCCGCGCATCGGAGCGGGAAAGGAAATACTCAGGGAGGGCAATGTGGTTACCGTGGAGCCCGGTCTTTACTACGGGAATCTCGGGGGCGTGAGGATAGAGGATGTGGTCTTGGTCACCGAAGACGGGAATGAGAACCTGACCCGATGCTCGAAAAGATTCAGGGTGTAGCGATGGTCGAAAACGGAGAAAAAAAGACTTTGGATGATCTGGTTTTGATTGCGGAGCGCCTTCGCGGTCCCGGAGGCTGTCCGTGGGACAGGGAGCAGACGCTCGAGTCTCTCCGGGCGTATGTTCTTGAAGAGGCGTACGAAGTCATACAGGCAATAGAACTTGAAGATACGGAAGGGCTTTTGGAGGAACTGGGAGATTTTCTTTTCCAAGTTGTTTTTATTTCCCGGATAGCGTCTGAAGAAGGTAAATTCAATATCGACGATGTGATAAGGGGGGTCTGCGACAAACTCGTGAGGAGGCACCCGCACGTGTTCGGAGAAAAGAAGGCGAAGGACGCAAAGGAGGCGCTTGAAACCTGGAACGCGGAGAAGATGAAGGAGAAGAAAGGAAAACTGCCTGTTGAAGAGGTTCCCAGAGCAATGCCTTCTCTTATGAGGGCTCAGAGAATAGGTGAGAAGGCATCGCGCGCAGGGTTCGACTGGGAAAACGCATCCGATGTTCTCTCCAAGGTGAAGGAAGAACTTTCAGAACTTGAGAGGGAGATGGGGTCAGACGAGCCGGAGAAGATAAAAGAAGAGTGGGGAGACCTGATTTTTTCAGTGGCTAATCTGGCACGTCATCTGGGAATTGACGCCGAGACCGCATCCCATGCGGCATCCGGAAAGTTCATCGAAAGGTTTTCGCGGCTCAATACTCTTGTCGGCGACCGGGAAATTCTGCAGATGTCTCCTCGACAAATTGAAAAAATCTGGGAAGAAGCGAAAAAATCGTGAGACATCTTCAAATCTGGCGTTCAGCAGGTTTTGAAAAAAAAGCGCCACATCCGGTTAATTTGAATTCGTCAAGAACCAGACTCAAGCAGTAATTGACGGGTTCGGTGACCCGTAACAGGTTTACTGTCATCTCAGTGGTCTGCTGCAGAACTCAGGAGAAGCCGAGCCGTCTGCCTCAGCAGATCGCTGAGGTCGTCGCAGACCTGTTCAGGACTGCCGAATCCGGAGTCCGGTCGTCTCTGAAGGGAAGACCCGTCGATTACTGTTCGGGTCTCCTCTCTGCCGACGAACTTTCTGAAAATACTTTCCAATGAATCCATAAACACATTTTGACCTTCACGGTCAAAGACTTTTTTTCAAAAACTGCCGAACACCAGATTAGAACATAACTCCTTGACAGACTCTCAGTTCAGTAATAGAATAGCGGTGGGCGAGATGGATGTTTTGTTCGAGGAAGTCGACAAGAATCACAAGACCCGAATAAATCTTGCAAGGGGGTGTTTGCATGAAAATCATAAAGAATGTTCGGTTGCTTTTTCTGCTGGGATTGGTCTTTTCGTTCGGCTCGGTGCCGGTCTACGCTCATGTCGACGACGATAAAGGTGGAACCGAAGGGGGTAGAGAGGCTTCAGAGGTAACTGTTACAGATGAAAGCCATGTTCGGGAGTTTCTCTCGCATGTAAAGGGTCACTATGATTCTTTCATAGAATCAGGCGGAAAGAGAACAGGCCTGGGCCGGAAGATCGCAGTTATCTCCAGAAACTTGAGAACGAGTGAAGTTTACAAAACAGATGAAATGTACGTGATTATAATTAACTCTGTCGGAAATGTCTTGAATCACACGGCATACCCTCAATTTTTCGGATACAAATTTAATTCGGATTCAACGAGAAAAGACATGTCTCCCGAGAAGGCATTGAAATCTTTGATCGAAGGGTCGGCCGGTGGTAATACCGTGTGTGAAGATTACAATTACGGCGGTAAAACCAGAGTGGCCTGCGCAACCCGCGGGGATTTCTTAGTAGATAACAACATGACGATAATAGCGGGTCTTCACCATGCACAGGAAGGAGTTTTCTCCGAACCCGACTGCTCATCTTTTCCGCGTCTGCCTGTCACCGCCGAGGACGTATATAAGAACCCCACCGAAGCTCAACTCAAAGCTTTTGTGGTAAGTTCCATTGAATCGTACGAACAGGCTTTGCTCACCAAGGTGTCCGAATTGGTCAACGAAACTGACCTGGACTTGAGTGATGCGCAAAGCGCAGCGAGATTCTCTCTGGCACTTACTCAGAAAATAGGCGGATTGGTTGGATGTCTGACGCTTGGACAATTCAAGCATAAGAACATATACCTTTTCGTCATGAAAAAAACTCCGGACGGTACTGTAACCATCAACGGAAACAATCCCGCTCTGAACGGTCTTACGCTGGAGTTGGAAGACGACCAGCTGGAGGGGCCGGACAAAAAGATAGTAACTCTGTTTCGAAATGCCCTGACGAAAGGCAGCGGCGGAGAACCTGAAGTGGGACAGTTCGCCACGGTAAAATACCGCTGGAGCGACCCTGAACGCACTGACGATAAAGTTGACAACTGGCTTGAAACGAACAAGGTGCCCGGCACTTCACCTAAAACGAGTTATATCGAAGTCATGAACCCGATGTCCGAAGCCGTTAAAGAGAATCCGGCCTTCGGGCGTTCGTTAAATGCCGTGGTCAACAATATCGACAATATCTTCGGTTCCGGGATTTATCCGAAGGCTTCGGCAGGTATGCCTGCGGCTGAGGATGACGATGACGGATGCGCGATTGCCGGAACGGATTATTCATCATCTCAAAGCACTCCGGCTAATCTGCTGCTGACGGCTTCCGTGCTGCTCTCGGTTGTGTTTTTGAGAAGACGCGTTTAGTTGCAACTTTAAGTTTTGTTGATAGGACGAGGGCAGTCTTTCGTGACTGCCCTCGTTTTTATTTTCCTCGTCTCCGGACGCCGTATATCGCGTAGAAACCTTTTCGTTCTCGTCCGACTCCGGTCTTTGCCTTTGCCCGTACTAACGAAACAATCCGTTTAATGCGCTCGTTTAACCTTGCTCCCACGAATGTGTTTCAACATGCGGGCACACGACCAAAGGAAAAGGAACCATGAAAAAATACAATTCTCGGTCGCCGGGATTTCTGCAAACTTCGTCATAGAAACTTCCGGTATCGTTGAGAATCCGCAGGTTGAAGGTCTCATCCCGACTTGCCGCATTGAGTCTGAACAAAATGTATGAATACGATATTCTTTCTCTGATTATGCTTTTTTTCACGGGCGCTGCTGCGGGAGCCATAAACGTGATGGCGGGAGGGGGCAGCAGCATAGTGCTTCCCGTGCTTATATTCTTGGGAATTGACCCCACAGTCGCAAACGGAGCCGAAGTGATTCCGTATGATGTCTCTTCGAGTTATCTTTGAAGGCCGTCAGTGTCAACCGGTGCCTTCGGTTACAACAGGGACGGTAAGAAGGGTAAACGGGCAGGTTGTCCTATGGTCTGATGTGTGCACCGAACGGTTGTCCCGTTGCTGTAGAAGTGTTTCAAGGCGCCCATTAAACTTCGAAGTGCAGCACTTGGGGCTGGTGTTGCTCCGTTCTGGTAAGATTTTCTGATAACTTTACCATGTCTGTTTCTTTGTACGAATTCATGCGCAGATACGCATGAAAACTCTTCGGATTCGGTACAACTCTCCCCATGTGGGTGCACCCGTCCTGTTCCGTCTCTCTGATTCTTTCTCCGTCCGACGACACCATGCCGAACAACGTAATCGGTATCTGCACAGCCGGATTACAGAGCCGTGCCTTAACCGCAGCATCCTGCAGACTCTCCGTCCGCACAGCGGCACGGGCTTCAGGTGCCGACCGGTTTTTCTACGGGACTCTTTCCCCGTTCCAGCACTTCGTGAATCACCTCATACGGCGTTCTGAATCCCGGAACTTTCCGCGGACGATGATTCAGCAGATCTTCCACCCGTTTCACCTCCGACTTACCCGGTCGACTCGGATCAGTCCCCTCGGGCCGATACTGCCGGATCAATCCGTTACCGTGTTCGTTAAGCCCTCTCTCCCATGAATGATACGGCGTAGTGAAATAAAACTCCGCTTCCAGAGCTTTCGATACTTTCTCGCGGTCGGAGAACTCCCTGCCGTTGTCCGACGTCATCGTCGGACACAAACTCTTCCAGGACTCCAACTTCCTCTTCATCGCCGCACTCACTTCCTTCGCAGTTCTGCGTTTCACCCCCTGCAGCAAGGAGAATTTCGATCTCCGCTCCACCATCGTCACCACAGCTCCGCGATGCCCGCCGCCTGCTGCAGTGTCCGACTCCCGGTCCCCGAACCGACTCTTCTCATCCACCACCGCATGCCTCTGCGCTGTATCCACCCTGTTGACTGTCACCCCTCGTCCCGCCCGCCCCTTCACGCGACGGTTGTACTTCTTACCTCCATGCCGCAGATGGCGATACAACTCCCCTCCCTGCCCGCGGTCCCGCCTGATGTATCGATATATGGATGTCGCGCTTATACTCGCTGTCTGTTCGGGACTGAACCGGTAGTTCGTCAGCATTGCGCTGATCACCGCACGGAGATCGGCCGTCATCTTCCGAACAGACGCCGTATCCCTCCGTCTGTTCTCCGCCATCTCCTGCGCCAGGTCGTGCCTGTAACCTTCCTTCCCCATGTTCCTCTTCAACTCCCGACTGATCGTGGATGCGGAACGATCAAGTCGGTCGGCAATCTGCCGAACAGATAAACCCTCGGCCTTCAGCGTCTCTATCAGGATTCGTTCTCCGCAGCCGAGGTGATTGTAGTCTGATGACATCGGATATGCCCTCCTTCAACCGATATCGGAGCACATCCTCATCCCTCGGCCCTATCAACTACTCGTCTTTACGGACCGCTTCGTTATAATTCAAGTGTTGCACTTCGAAGTTTAATGGGCGCATATTTAAAACCAATAACTTGATTTCAATTATAAAACTTCTGACCGGGAATGTCAGAGGGACCTTCTTGATCTGATCACCGCACCGCAAGGTACTTCTTAATGCTCGGGTCGCGCTGAGTTGTTTGCGTGAGGTCCGCAAGAAAACCGAACCCCGAAAATGATTACAGTGTAGGTGTGCCTCTCTATGAACAGCCTAGAAGTCGTCATGATGAATTACTGAACCTCTGCGGGAAACAGAGAGCGTTTGCCCGACCGGTGATGTTTATTGTACAGTTCTTCGGATGAGCAGAACCGCCTACCTTATAATAGACTCGAGCGAAGCCAACTCCGATCTTTACTACAGAACAGGTTTTTCCGTTCCTGACCCCGTTATTTTCTTCGAGCATGATTCACTGCGTACACTTGTTCTGAGCGATTTGGAAATTGAACGGGGGACAAGACAGCGTGCGGCGTACCACGTAATTCCCCTGCGGGAATGCGTGAAGAAACTTAAGACAAACGGAGTAGGGTCACCCGACACTGCTGACGTTGCGTCGCTTGTCCTGAAAGAGAGAGGAATAAGAAGCCTTATAGTGCAGCGGAACTTTCCTGTTTTTTACGCGGACAGACTGAGAAAGTCGGGTTTTTTCCTGAAGACGGCCGGTACCCATTTTCTTTTCCCCGGCCGCATGAAGAAGACCGCACAAGAAGTTTCTGCGCTGAAGAAAGCTCTTTTTGTTACTGCGGAGGCCATGAGGCTCGCGATATCAATTATTTCGGGTTCGGAGGCAGACAGGGAAGTTCTATATCTTGACGGAAAACCTCTTACTCCGGAAATCGTCCGCTCCGCCGTCAATTCCTTTCTTGCAGAACGTGGTTATCTGGCTTCCAACACCATAGTGGCCGGGGGGAGCTCGGGTTCAATGCCTCATGAGTCCGGTTCAGGCCCTATTGCTTCCGGTTGGCCGGTGGTGATTGATATTTTTCCCAGGTCCCTGGAAAACGGCTATTTCGGAGATATGACCAGAACCGTGGTGAAGGGAGAACCTTCAAAGCGGCTTTCGGCTATGTACGATACCGTTTTCAACGGTCAGAAGATAGAGTTTTCCATGATAAGAAACGGAGTGAGATCAAGGGATGTGCATAATGCGGTAACGGATTTTTTCAGAGAAAGCGGTTTTCCCGACTCGGTTTCGGAATCGGGTGGTCCCGAGGGGTTCATACACTCGACGGGGCACGGACTCGGACTTGATGTTCACGAGCCGCCGCGCATCGGAGCGGGAAAGGAAATACTCGGAGAGGGTAACGTGGTTACCGTGGAGCCCGGTCTTTACTACAGGCGGTTGGGGGGGGGGCGTAAGGATAGAGGATGCGGTCTTGGTCACCGAAGACGGGAATGAGAATCTGACCCGATGCTCGAAAAGATTCAGGGTTTAGTGATGGTCGAAGAAAAAAAGACTTTGCATGACCTGATCTTGATTGCGGAGCGCCTTCGCGTCCCCGAAGGTTGTCCGTGGGACAGGGAGCAGACGCTCGAGTCTCTTCGGGCGTATGTTCTTGAAGAGGCGTACGAAGTCATACAGGCAATAGAGCTTGAAGATACGGAAGGGCTTGTGGAGGAACTGGGGGATTTTCTTTTCCAGGTTGTTTTCATCTCTCAGATAGCTTCTGAAGAAGGCAAATTCAACATCGACGATGTGATAAGGGGAATATGCGACAAACTCGTGAGTCGACACCCGCATGTATTCGGAGAAAAGAAGGCGAAAGACACAGAGGAGGCGCTTGAAACCTGGAACGCGGAGAAGATGAAGGAGAAGAGAGGAAAACTGCCTGTTGAAGAGGTTCCCAGAACAATGCCTTCTCTTATGAGGGCGCAGAGAATCGGCGAGAAGGCTTCACGCGCAGGGTTCGACTGGGAAAGCGCATCCTGTGTTCTCTCCGAGGTGAAGGAAGAACTTTGGGAACTTGAGAAGGAGATGGGTGCAGGCGAGCCGGAAAAGATAAAGGAGGAGTGGGGAGACCTGGTTTTTCCGTGGCTGATCCGGCGCGCCGTATGGAAAGCTCATCAAAAGGTCTTCACAGTTCAAAACGCTTGTTGGAGACCGGAAGATTCGGCAGAAAGCTCCGCGACGAATTGCGCCGAACATCAGATTTGACTATATCCTGAGTATGAGGTTCATTACTGCAGGAGCAGACGCTCGATATCAGATGGTCAGGAGGAGAATCATGAGCAGAGCAATGAGGAATCACAGATTTTGTTTTCGGGCTTTCCTGCTTGTCGCGATGCTTGTCTTCGGCATCCCAGCCGCAGCCGCGTTCGCCGAGAGCGGAGGTTTCTATATGGGCTTATCCGGTGATGTCGTCAGAAGCGGATTTGAGCACGGAAAAACGGTTGATAATACCGATGTACCGGATAATTATCTTCTGAAAGGAAAATCCTACACTGAAACAGACACTATGAACAAAACAGGTTTCGGGGGAAGACTGTTTGCCGGCTACCGGTTTAATCTTGACCCTTCCGGAACAGCCTATCTGGCCATTGAGGCCGACGGAGCTGTCGACAGCGGCGAACCGACCGGAATGTTGGAGGGGAAAGGACCGTCCGACAAGAAAAATCAACCGGGAGAACTGTGGCCCACCAAATTGACTGTCGAGAGAAGATTCAACTACGGGGCCTCCGTGCTGCTCGGCGCAAGTCCTGAAGTTCTCACTTCATTTATGGGATCGGGGTCGGGACTTTACATTCTCGGCGGGGTGCAGCGTCTGCACACAAAACTCACCACTGATTATAGCGGTTGCCCTTTTTTTGACAGGTTATGCACGGAAGAATCGGAATTCACATCAGGAAGCGCTTCCTACGACAAGGCTCTGTTCGGGTGGACATTCGGCGGCGGTCTTGAAAAAATGGTCGGGGAAAGAACAGGAATTTTCTTTCAAGTGCGCCACACTCGGTACGGAAAAAAAGAATGGAAAGGATTCGAAGATCAGGAAGGACCGGATATTTCTCTGTCGCTTGACGGGGATGAAACCACTTTCTCTCTGGGGACGTTCTTTCGCTTCTGAACCGACAGGGGAAGAAAAGTGTCATTCCTGCCGAATACGGCGACCGGCACCGCATTTATTTTTATGAATCGGCAGTTTGAAGGGCACAAGGAGAATCCGTCTCCACGCTCCACGGCATCCGAAGACAAGTTCGATATTCAACTTGGTGAGATATAAGTCTGCGGATGAATTCGGCAGAGAACAGAACCTCATCTGTCGCGCGGGTCTTGTGTCGGTTCTCCGACCTACCGGGGATTGCCCTGTCACTCCGTGATGACGCGCAATCGGCCCCGTCGCTGCAGGCACGGCCTGCGAGCAGGACATCAGCGGGTTTTCCGGCGGATGCTCGACACTCTTTCGGAAAAGCTCTCTTGACCGCGCATAGTAAAACAGGTCGACAGTGTTCAGCAATGCGTCGGGCGATCACGGCAACAAGGATTAAATCTACCGGATAAGTTCGGTTTCGGTCGTGACCTGATCAATCAGTCATAAATGTATATGGATTGCGGTCGCCTGCGCAGCGCATGTCCCTGGATAAATGGGCGGGTTTTTGATTTCTCAATATTACGTTACAATATGAAGAGATTTAGTCCGACAATTACCTTTCCGAGTCAGGAGGTGCTGGATTGAGGTACATGGGTTATTTAAGATCGTTCTGGTTTTTTGCCGTTTTTATCTTTTTTGCGGTTCCCGCCGCGCATTCCACCGAGCAGGGTTTCTACATAGGACTTGATGCGGGTTTTTCCGTTTCAGGCGATACGGATATTACATCCGGCTTCATCAACCATCCGACGCGTTGCGATTCGTTTCTTTATCCCAATCCTGCGGATGCGCCCAAGGATGCGGCCTGCACGGCCGACGAAGCAGGCGAGATTCAGAGCAAACTGAGTCCCGGTGCGGGTTTTACGGGTGCGGCAACTCTGGGATACTCTCTTGGAAACGGACTTCGCCTGGAAGCGGAGTATCTCAATCGCAGACAGGGTTCCGACAGTCAACTTATTGATTTGAATGTTGGCAATGCCTCGTTGGACACAAAAACAAGTGAGTGGAACCCGGATGATCTTCCGTCCGAAATGCTTTATGATTTCACGGCTCATCATTTCTTTCTCAACGCCTATTGCGATGTGGAGAACAACTCCCCCCTGACTCCGTACTTAGGTGCGGGCATCGGCATGGGTATGTCGGATATGAATTATCAGGCTAAATTCATCCGCAAAAGAGACCTGGGACCTGAGCAGTGGCAGCAGGCCGCATCCGGCACGGTCAGTTATATGGATGTTGATCTTGAGGATACGGTGTTCGGTTTTCAGGTTATGGGCGGCTTAGATTACTCCGTCGGCGAAAAAGTGAGAATCGGCGCGAAGGCCCGCTGGACGCGTTTCAGCGGTTTTGAATCAAACGACAAACTCTGGAAATCGGTCAGAAGCCATGCTCCGGTGCGTGCCGACGGGAAAACTCCTTTCACCTCCGACCACGACCTTGATGAAACCGACAGCTTTATCGTCACTTTCGGAATCAAATATTACCTCTGATACCGCTGCACGGTTTTATTTTTTCAGAAGTTTTTCCATCAGTTTCCATCCCTGCGCCACAAAAACTCCGGTTTCAGCGGCGCAGGATTCCGTATAGACGTGATCGTTTTCCGGGGTTTTCTTCGCGGAATCGATTATAGCGAAAGGGACCGGTTCTCTGGAGTGGGTTCTGATATCTATCGGAGTCGGGTGATCGGAGAGCACAAGAATTCTGTATTCACCGAAACGGCGCATTGCCGAAACGGCGGGTCCTACGACCTTGCTGTCGAAATCCTCGACCGCCTGTATTTTGAGTTCCGCATCCCCGATGTGTCCCGTTTCATCGGTCGCCTCTATATGTATCATCGCGAGGTCGACCTGAGAAAGAGAATCGATCGCGGCGCTGACTTTTCCCGCGTAGTTGGTGTCCAGATATCCCGTGGCTCCGGGAACCTTCATCACTTTCATTCCCGCAAACACTCCTATTCCCTTCACCAGGTCGACAGCCGATGTGACCGATCCCGTAATTCCGTAGAGTTGCCGGAGAGACGGCATCTCGGGTCTGGTGCCCTGTCCCCAGAGCCATATGGAATCTGCGGTGTTCTGTTTCGCGGCTTTTCTTCTTGCGTTAACCGGATGATCTTTGAGAATTTCCCTTGACTTCCTCATAAGCGCGAGAAGTTTTTCAGAACCTTTTCCGGAAGGGAGCCGGTCTGCTGTTTCCCTGCCGGAAATGTCGTGAGGTGGAGTGGTGTTAATGTCGGGATTTCCTCCTCTCCAGAGCAGAAGGTGTCTGTAGCTCACTCCCCGGCTCAGCAGGAACTCTCCCCCGTCAAACTCCTTTTTAAGGCTCTCGATTATTTCCGCGGCGTCCTCATCCGTTATATGTCCCGAACTGTAGTCCTCCATTATCTCGGCACCGTCCTTGCTTCCGAGAGTCACCAGATTGCAGCGGACGGCGACATCGTCGTCTCCGAGTTCAATTCCTATGCTTGCCGCTTCAAGCGGAGACCTTCCCGTGTAGTAGCGCTCGGGGTCGTACCCGAGAACCGCCAGGTTTCCCACATCGCTTCCCGGAGGCAGAGAGTCCGGAATGGTTTTTGCAGTTCCGAAAACCTCCGCGCGCCGGGCAAGCGCGTCTAGGTTCGGAGTGTTTGCCGCTTCAAGAGGGGTTTTCGCCCCGAGCTGGGGCAGTTTGTGGTCGGGCATTCCGTCGCCCTGCAGTATCAGATACTTCATCGGGAAAAGATGTTATACGCAAACGTGGAGGAATCAAAATTCCGGCGGGTCAGGATATGTCGACCGCGTATTTCTTGAGGTCCGGGAGATCTATTATCTGAAGCACGGATTCATGAGTTGACTGTAGAAGAACGGCAGGGGCGGCGCCTCCTTCAAGAGCTTCCTTCCAGCGAAGCGCGCAGATGCACCATCTGTCTCCCGGTTTCAGTCCAGGAAACTCGAATTCGGGACGCGGAGAGGAAAGGTCGTTTCCCCGGGATTTGGAAAAAAGAAGAAATTCCTCCGTCATTTCCGCACAGACCAAATGAAGCCCCGGGTCGGAAACTGATGCGCGACAGCATCCGTCTCTGAAAAATCCGGTTATCGGGTCCGCGCCGCATTCACAAAGAGGTTCGCCGAATACGTTTTTTTGGATTTCTTCGCCCATTTTTCGACTGCCTGTTTTCCGCTGAGCAATGCAGAAACACCGAGATATCTCGGTATTGTAAAACAACGTGTCTTTATTTCAAGGTTGTCGGTTCTCTTATCGGAATCGGCCCGATTTTAGCGGGGTCTGGGAGTTCCAAAATCAACAAGATGGCAAGCTCTGCCGAATAGTTCGACCGTCCATTGATCGCCCGAATTGACGGTTCGTCGCAATCTGACCAGGTCTCTGCCGCCTGCCGATGACCGAAATCGTACTCTGCTCTCTTGTAGAGTTTTTCTCACTGCCTTGTTTTTGTGATTGAATTGCTTGGGCATGCCGCCGTTCGTGACCCATGCATCCGGGGTCGCTGTCAAGATGCGTTTTGCATCTGCCGGAGTCGGCAGGCTTCGGCCCCCTAATTG
Organism: Thermodesulfobacteriota bacterium; assembly: GCA_965204665.1. Classification (GTDB taxonomy): domain Bacteria; phylum Desulfobacterota_D; class UBA1144; order Nemesobacterales; family Nemesobacteraceae; genus Nemesobacter. The sequence continues at coordinate 1,027,522 of OZ242002.1, forward strand.
CCATGGTGTAAGAACCGCAACGGGGTTGTTTTCCAGCATCTTCTCCCACACATCTTGTTCATTCGCGTTCTTCGAGCCGTGGTGCGGAATCTTGAACACAGAAGATTTACCCGTAGGAGCTGTCGAATCCTCTAGGATAGCGACCCACCCCGGTATATCTAGATCAGCTCCGAGAAGAAGCGAAGTCCTGCCGCATTCGACCCAAAGTACAACCGATGCCTCGTTCGGGGAAAGGCTTGGAATACGTGTCTTGTTCTCACCTTTATTTGGAATCAAATCTTTGACAGACATCAAGAAGGTCTGAAATACGCGGTCGCCGGGAGAAAGAGCCCATAATCGACAGGCATCCCGTTTAAACACTAACCTGTTTGAGAGGGCATAGATCGGTTTTTTCTTTCTGCTAAGAAGAAGCGATAATACGTCATGTATTTCGCGCAATCCTGAGCCGGCAGATGAGAAATGATTCCCTTCCAGAGCTTCCATCTGAGCGAGAAATTCCTTTTGACGAAGTACGGCTGCACAGCAGAAATTCGCGGTCGGACAGGTTTGCATTATACGCGCAAGTCCTCGGATATGGTCATCGTGCCAGTGCGTAACGACGACCATCGCGACCGAATCCGCCGGCTTGATGCCGATGTCCTCTAAGTACCGAAGGGCTATCGGCTCTTCTTCGTCAAAGTCAATGCAGGAATCGACAATAATCCATTCACCGCAGCCGATATGCATGACAATACACTCTCCGTAGCCGGGCCCGAAAAGCGCGAGTTCGAACTCGTCGTCTTCCGGCCTCCCTGCAAAGTCAGTCACCGTCAAAAGCCGACATGACGGACTGCGCCCACTCTCGGCCCCTTTGAAAATCGTCTTCAGTCATTTTGGGGAGGTCTCGAAAGACAATGTGGGATACGCGCTTTCGCGTTCCTTCAACTGAACGCTCATACCCGATCACCCAGCGAAAGATACTGCCGATGACCATGCGGGAAGCGTCATTTTCGGAGATTTCGGTCAGCGGAATAACCGCCTCTTCACTTTCATATGTCCGGCCCGCAGTCAAATCAACCAGCCGTACTACAAATTCGTCTTCTCTGATATCAACGACATACCCTTCCCACTCCTGCAGGGCATGAAGCGTAACTTTCGGTCGAACCGGGTTTCGCTGTAGAAGTGAAAAATCCACAGTATGGAATTCTTTGTGACTGTTCGATATTGAAAGCGACGGATTTGAGGTGTTCACAAACTTCCGTTCCTCGGAAACAGCGATCGTCGCGTTTTGTGCAGGATGTAGCGCTGGACTCACTAGTTCGTCTACTCTCCGGCAAATATCTTCAAGAACACCCCATGCCTTGTCCGTGCTGATTGCGTCAGTATCAAGACAACGGGCGGCCGTAGACTGTATGGAATTACTCATAAACACCTCCTCTCATTAATCACTGCAGGAATTTCCCCAAGCGTGGTCTTCGGTATGTCATCCTTTGCCCCCCCCCTCCTGCCGAACAAATACTCCAACAACCACCTTCCCACCCCCAAAACAACAGCACCGATCCCAACTGCTATCATCGCAAAAAAACCAAGAGCGATCGGGGCAAAATAAATGATCATGCCGATACCAGCCAGCCACAACAGAAACTCCATCACACCTCCTTTACTAAGGACATCACGTGATTGATGATTTTGTCTGCACGTTTGAGCGATAACTCGAAATTGTCACACTTAAGAAATCTGAGCAGATCAGCACTGTTTTCATTGATTTTATAGTGGTCATTGATATCGACATAAATCCCTGAACGTCCATCGTCAATTTGGATGGACGGCTCAACTTTCACATTTATTTGCCCGCCCGACGGCCTTCCTTCAGGTTGATATTGCCTCATGGTTAATGAGACCATTCCGCCTTTGTATGTATCCAGTTCAAGTTCATTCGCAATTTCCCCCCATGGTTCCAAGGGCGCAAGCATTCTACCCACCTGGTCTCGCACGGCCGGTCCGGCCGTGCGAAAATGGACATAGCGATTGATACCAATCGCCTTTATGGGAGTATGAGGGAGGCATTCTCCAAAGACGGACTCCGTAAAGTCCCGTACACGTATGACCGGTGCGGATTCAGTTGTTGCTCGGAAGTCATTGGGAGTGACTTGAAATTGCAACCATTCCGTGGAAAAAATCGAAACGTTAGGGTGTATAATCTGCACTTCAGCATTATCCGCCACGCTCCGAGGCAGAATATCCTGCAGAGCAAACCAAGCGGGAGTAAAAATCGCCGGGTTGAAATTCCCCAGCACCACAATGCCGGTACCGCTGATTTCCGGCTCAATTCGCATCATGCTCATCTTTTCAATCTTTCGATTATTACGATGTGCCCAATTTACGCCGAGAATCCGGGTACATATCCGTGTACCCGACGAGCACACAACCCCTCACTGTTTCGTGTTCTGACATCGTAATGACAACCATAGTCATGGTATGACCCTGCTGGGAGCATTTTCCGACTTCCGCTGGAAAGCATAACACAATCGAAAAATGTAAACAAGCATTGATTCAAGCGAAGGCAGCTTGTTATAACGTTTTCCGGGCTCAGTCTTCATGTAATGAGTGCATGTTTGCCGCTGTTTTCGAATTGTTTATCCCGGTCAAAATTCGACTTTTAGATCCTGAAAATCTTAAATCTGATTCTTTCTATAAGTGGAAAAGGGAAAAAGTACCGAGATATTTCGGGATTGTAAAACAACATGTTTTTATTTCAAGATCATCAGTTCTCTCTCTTATCAGAATTCGGTATAATTTCCGTAATTCTCTGAGAATTTCCGACAAGTCGGTATTGCAGTTCTGTCGGATACGGATGATTTTTCATATGGCTGATTTCTTGGTGCGGGACGAAAAATGGATGTTTTCGGGAGAGGTAACACCTCCGGGAGACAAATCCGTTTCACACAGGGCTGTCATGCTGGGGTCGCTTGCCCGCGGCAGAACCCGCGTTAAGGGATTTCTCAATGCGGCGGATACCATGTCGACGGTGTCCGCGTTTCAGAGTATGGGAGTGGGGGTGGATGTAAACGGAAGCGATGTGGAGATTTCCGGAGTAGGGCTTTTCGGACTCAGATCTCCCGAGAGCGTATTGTACGCCGGAAATTCCGGAACCACGGCAAGACTTCTCTGCGGGATACTCTGCGCTCAGGAGTTCTGTTCCTCCATCACCGGGGATGAGTCTCTCTGCAGCCGCCCGATGTCGAGAATCATTGTTCCTCTCCGAGCGATGGGAGCCGTTATTTCGTCCGAGAGCGGCACCCTGCCGCTTTATATTACGGGCTCCAAACTTTATGGTGCCCGCTACGAACTTCCCGTCGCGAGCGCGCAGGTGAAATCCGCGATTCTGCTTGCAGGGCTCTATGCCCGAGGAGAGACATGTGTTGTGGAACCCGAGAGAACTAGGGATCATACGGAAAGAATGCTCAGACGCTTCGGGGTTTCCGTGAAAACAGATGGAAACGAGGTTTCAGTCAGCCGGGCGGAGGAGTTTTCCGCAACCGCGATTGAAGTCCCCGGCGACATTTCCTCGGCGGCTTTTTTCATAGTTGCGGCGCTCATTAATCCCGGCTCTGAAATTTTAGTAAGAAATGTCGGACTTAATCCGCTTCGCACCGGGGTGCTTGATATACTGGGAGAAATGGGAGCCGATATCTCCGTTGAAAACCTGCGGGAGACCGGTGGTGAGCCCTGCGGAGACATTCTTGCCCGCTACAGCGCTCTTCGCGGCGCGCATATAAGAGGCGAACTTGTGTCAAGATCTATTGATGAACTTCCGATTGTTTCTGTCGCCGCGTGTTTTGCAGAAGGTGAAACCGTTATAAGCGGTGCGCAGGAACTCAGAGTGAAGGAAACGGACAGGATAAGCGCCATGGCTTCGGAACTTTCGAAACTGGGGGCGGACATAGAAGAAACCCCGGACGGGATGGTCATAAACGGCGGGGAGGAACTTTACGGAGCCGAGTGCCGCAGCCGCGGCGACCACAGGGTCGGCATGTCGCTTGCCGTAGCTGCCACGCGGGCGTGCGGAGAAACGGTGATCGGGGACTCCGGCAGCGTGTCCATATCTTTTCCGGAGTTCTTTTCACTGTTCGAGTCGACCGGAACAGGAAAATGAAGGAAAACCGCAGGATTGTCACAATAGACGGGCCTGCTGGGGCGGGAAAGAGCACGGTCGCGCGCAGGGTTGCCGAACTCCTCGGTTTTTCCTACCTCGACACCGGGGCGATGTACAGGGCTGTGGCGTTCAAGGCGAACCGACGACAAATCGGTCCGGATGACTCGGAGCCGCTTGCACGGATGCTTGACTGCACGGAAGTTTCTTTTTCCCCGGACGGACGCATTTTTCTTGACTCGAGGGATGTGTCCGGACTGGTGAGAACCTCCGAGGTATCCTCGCTTGCCTCAAAATTCGCTGAAATTGTCTCGGTACGCGAATTTCTCGTGAATGTACAGAGAAAGATCGGGGAACACGGCAACCTGGTAGTTGAAGGACGGGACATGGGAACGCATGTTTTCCCTTGGGCACGGCACAAGTTTTATCTTGACGCGTCTGTTTCGGAAAGAGCGGAGAGAAGACTTCTGCAGGCAGGACGGACGGTGGATGAGAAAGAACTTTCGAAAGTGGAAGCGGAAATACTCAAAAGAGACCGTCGCGACACTCTCCGCGAGCACTATCCTCTCTGCCCCGCATCGGATGCGAAGATAATCGACAGCACAGGCATCCCCGCCGAGCAGATAGCTCGAACAATAGCGTTTTTAGCGGAAGACATTTCCATCGGAAAGACTGAGTGAACCCGGAATTCTACCGGTTTTCTCTTTTCTTTTTCAAGAGACTTCATGTATTCTTACCCTTTTACTGATTATAGAAAGACTTGTAATAGAGGCGGCTAGTCGAATGGTTCAGGATAATGTGGATAACAGTGATTCTAATGAAAAAAGTTTCGAGGAACTGCTTGATGAAAGCATGGGACCTCAGGTAAGCGAGCCCGGAAACGGAGAAATAGCGAAGGGTAAGGTCATAAGGGTTGACTCGGATGCTGTTTTTATAGACCTGGGATTTAAATTTGAGTGCATAGTTCCGATAGATCAGTTTTTGAACAAAGACGGGGAATACGAGGTTTCCGTCGGTTCGGAAATAGAAGTATTGGTCGAAAGACCGAACCCCAACACGGTCAGAGCGTCCAAACAGAAAGCCGACCAGATAAGGGAACGGAAGGTAATTGAAGGAAAATTTAAAAACGGACAACCCGTCGCGACTACGATACTCAACAGGGTCAAGGGCGGTTTTAACTGCTCCATAGGAGAAGCCGCGACTTTCAAGGTGTTTTTACCCGGATCCCAAGTCAGGCTTCGTCCCGTAGCGGATTTTGACGAATTGGTGGGGCAGACCATAGAAACTCGAATTATCCAGAACAATGAAAACGGCATAGTGGTTTCCAGAAGGGTAATACTTGAGGAAGAAAGAGAGCGGAAGAAAAAGGAAACGCTTGCCAGAATATCGGAAGGCCAGACCGTCAAAGGTTCTGTGGTGAAGATAATTGACGCCGGGGCTTTTGTCGATATCGGCGGTATGGAGGGTTTTGTCCCCATAGGCGAGATTTCATGGGGCAGAGTGCGTCATCCCGGAGATATTCTCAAAGAGGGTGAGAATATAGAGGTAAAGGTACTCAAACTTGAACTTGAGAACGGCAAAGTAACTCTTGGAGTGAAACAAACCACCGAGGACCCGTGGAAGACTGTGGAACAGAAGTACTCTGTGGGTCGAAAGGCGCAGGGCAGAGTGATGTTTGCAGCCGATTTCGGAGTTTTTGTTCAACTTGAGCCCGGAATAGAGGGTCTTGTTCACGTAAGCGAACTCTCCTGGCTTAAGAACTTCCGGCACCCCAGGGAAGTTGTCGATGTCGGAAGCGAGCTGGAAGTTGCGGTTCTCAGCATAAAGCCTGCGGAAAGAAGAATATCGCTCAGCCTAAAGCAGGTGCAGCAGAATCCGTGGAGCAGTTTCAGACGTAACCATCCCGTCAACACCAGAATTCCGGGAATCATAAGAAACGTCACGGACCTCGGAATTTTTGTGGAGGTTGCCCCTGATATGGTCGGTCTCGTGCGGCCCGAGAACCTCAGCTGGGATGAGGATAAAAAGCCTCTTGAAGTTTTTTCCGATTCCGATATCGGAAAGGAAATAGAGGTGGTTGTGCTGAAAGTTATTCCGAAACAGAGAAAAATAGGGCTGGGGATAAAGCAACTCACCCCGGATCCCTGGAACAAAGTGCTCAGGGATTATAAAGTGAACGAAACTGTGGTTACCTCCACGGTGGAGCAGATAACCGAAGTCGGCGTCATTGTCGGTCTTGCTGATAACTTGAAGGGATTTTACGGTATCAGGGAATTTGATGATTCCGACTCTGCAAAGGTCGGAGACGAAATAAGCGGCCTTGTGGTTGGTTTCAACCAACCTCGTTATCAGGTCAACCTGAGCAAGAAAAGGCTTGAGAAAAAGCAGAAAAAGGAAATTCTCAAGGAGTTCACCTCTTCCCAGGCGGACAGTTCTTTCAAGCTCGGCGACCTGCTGAATGAACAAATTAAAGCTCTTGACTGAATTACGGCGTGGTGCGGGAATGAACTTCTTTCTCAAAACCTTTTTCTCTGTTCTCGTTATCCTGCTCACGGTTTCTGCGGGAATTCTGATAGGAATCTCAATCTCGGGCCAGGACGGCGTTCCCGGCGGGGACGGCCTTGCGGTGATAAAGATCGAGGGAATAATAATCAATTCCGAGCCCTACCTGAAAAGCATAAGAAAAATACGGGAAAGTGATTCCGTAAAGGCGGTTGTCGTGAGGATAAATTCTCCGGGAGGGTCCGTGGCTACTTCCCAGGAGGTCTACGAAGAACTTAGAAGTCTCGGAGAGAATATTCCCGTTGTTGCGAGCATGGGATCTGTTGCCGCCTCCGGGGGGTACTACATCGCCTGCGCGGCATCTGAGATCTATGCGAACCCCGGAACTGTGACCGGCAGCATAGGCGTCATAGCGCAGTTCGCCAACTACGAACAACTGCTTAAATGGGCGAGAGTGGAGTTTGAAGTCATAAAGACCGGTGAGTTCAAGGATGCGGGTTCTCCGTTACGCAGGATGTCGAAGGAAGACAAAGAATATCTGCAGAAACTGGTGGATGATGTTCTGGTGCAGTTCAAAGACACCGTCGCGGAAAGAAGGAATATGGATTCAGGGAAAGTGGATTCGCTTTCCGACGGAAAAATTTTTGCCGGCAGTCAGGCGAAACAACTCGGTCTTGTTGATCATATGGGAACTTTCGAAACCGCCATCGCCGAGGCAAGAAAACTGGGCGGCCTTGACGAGGATTCATGGATTGTCGAGTATCCGATCAAGAAAAAGACTCTGTTTGATCATCTTGTTCCCGAATCCCTTACCGGTCACCCGATTATCTCCACTCCACTCAAAACAGGGTTCGGTCTTTACTACGTAGCCGATGTGGTCTACTGAAAAAGTCATTGTAACGTAATTGCATCAGGTGGGTAATCAGACCAACTGTTCTCCAGAAAGAAAAAACATGACAGTTAAGTCGTCCGTCCTTATAGACGATGGTCTGTCGGGATAGTGATCACTGTCAAATCAATGACACGACGAATGATGGTCGTGCGAAGTTCCTCAAGTTTCTTGAAGGCGGTTTTGAGTCGTCTATCCGGCTTACAGATGAAATTATTGATCATATGATGTCTTTGTCAGTTGACTGCGAGAAGAGGTGATTATGAATCAATCGATACAGTCTACAGTCCCCGTGAACGGCGTTTCCATAGCCGCGCTGTCAATCATATGGTGTATAGGGTTTTGAAGTGTCCGCGGGCACATGCGACGGTGACCGATGTCTCCAGTGGAAATGATGTCGCGGGTTCAACCGGGCACGGCGTACGGCAAGTCAAATAGTTCAGGTCCGACCCTGAATATGGATTTTCCGGTATTGCCGAAAGATGAACAATGCAATGTTACATTCCACGCTCTGCGGGAGTGGGAAGGGTATGTAATCGATATTCGCTATGAAGAGTTCGCAGTGCGCTCGGTCGACTTAACTGCAGGCCGCGCGCATGAAGGTAAAGAGGCTGTTATTCCGATGGCCGGGATATCCGAATATGACGCTTCCCGCATGGTTGTCGGCGGCATTTTCCGTTGTATGGTCGGATACGAGCGTTAGGTCGAAGGAGCGAAAAGGCGCGTGTCTCAGATAGTCTTTCACTACCTACCCGGAGTAACCGAGGATGACCTCGGAAGGGGTCGGGACTGGATGAAGTAGGTCTTATCAGTTTTTGATCGACGATAGATATTGGCGGGCCGCCAAAGAGTGATGAATTTGAGTTGACACTTCTTGGACCTTTCAACTGCCCACACTTAACTCGCCGGTGTCACGGAACTCTCGATTGCTTTGACAGTTCATGCTTCCTTCCTGCAGCATCTGCCTCTTCATTTCAAAAACCGGCAAATTCCGCTCTGGAAGTTGAGTTTAACGGGTGCCGTAAAAACGGTTCATTTAAATTGTGTCGGGTAAGGGAGTCTGAAACTGTCGACGAGTCGGACTCTGTATTTCTTCACCGCGGAAACCCGGGCCTCAATTTCCTGAGACCCGGGTTTATCAGACACCTGCTGAACATCAAGGCGTAAAAACAACTCAGTCGTCAGCTACGAATTCATACAGGGTCGATGTGGTACGGATTGTATTCGCCAGGGTTTCATCTGCTGAGCCGTTCACCTGTATCTCGACAACATTAGTTCCTCCTACGGAAATGATACCGGCTGAGCCGGCCAATCTTCTGGCGGAGTCTCCTTCCGGAAAACCTTTGAACTGGACCTTATCTTTCTGTGCTGCTGAAAAATCCTTGATAACGTCCACCCACTGTCTGTCCAGGTATTCAATTACGAAAGTATCGCTTCCGGTACCTCCGGTGAGATTATCCACGTTCTCCAATCCTCTCAGGATATCGTCTCCGGCTCCTCCGTTAAGAACATCATTCCCCGCTCCTCCTCTCAGATAATTATTTCCGGCGTCTCCGGTGATATTATCAGCACCTTTACCGCCGAAAACATTTTCAATACCTTCAAACGTGAATACTCCCAAACTCTGACCGCTGCCGTCAAAAGTCCCTGAAGAAAGATCAAAGGTTATATCATCGGTCAGATCATTATCTGCAAAAGCAGGAAAACTAGGAGGGGTTATAGATATGAATCTCCGGACATCTGCCGGGGTTAAGTTTTCAGTGTTGCCGAAATATATAGTATCTTGGTATACAGTATTATCTGTCGGCTGACCCCCTCCGATAAATTTGTTGGTACCCGGGTCAGCAAGATAAAAATAATCATAACCTTCTCCACCGTCGAGCGTATCATCTCCTTCGTCACCATAGAGTACATCCGTCCCGGCTTCTCCGTAGATCGTATCGTTTCCCTTGCCTCCCTGAATGTAATCTATGCCGTCTCCTCCATAAACAGTATCATTGCCGCTGCCGCCGTATATTGCATTGGGATGTTTATTTCCGCAGACAACATCATCATTCTCAGTTCCTACGATATCATGAAGCCCCTCCACTCCATTCACTACATCGCATCTGGGGTCCCCTGGAATTGCCGGGTTTCCTTTATCTCCCTGCGCGCCGTCCGCTCCCGGATCACCTTTTTCCCCGTCTTTACCATCTTTACCATCTTTACCTGCAGGACCCGGCGGACCTGCCGGCCCCATATCCCCTTCACAGGCTGTAAGGAAAACCGCTCCGCCGAGCAGAAACAACAACACTAAAAAGTTACGCAACTTCATAATTCAACCTCCTTGTGCAGAATATCTCCTGCATCATAATTTTTATCACCATGACTCCGATTCTACCCCCCCCCTACTTATGTCAAGGGTAAGTGCCTGCATTCAGTAATAAAGGGTTGGCGGTTCAACCGGTCGGGATTCGCTTCCGGTTCCTTGCGAAGCGCGGTCGCATCCTCTTTTCAGGGTTTGTCGGGTTGTACCGTCCACATCCTGAACGGTTCAATTGGGATCTGTCCCTAGGCCCGATAGACGGTGCCAGAGCAGACACCGGAATCCCGACGACGTTTCTATCAGCACAGGTGTTGCTTTGTATCATCGGCTTCACTCGGCAGGCAGTCGGCGACAGACGATGGAGAGGATATGAGACCCGAGGTCGGGTATTTGTATCCATGGAATAATAAGGAATCTCGGGTTGTCCATGACAAGCGGAAAATTCCGCTCCCGCTTTTCGGATGTCCATCCGATGAAGGTGTCGCGCGACGCAAGTCTCCATGCGGCGGTGGAGAAGCCGAGCATAGCGCATCTGTGCTCCTGCCGGGGTCTTATAGCCGAGATAAGAACAGGGTAGAAGACCGGATGGGATGAAATTGCTTGAGGCTCTTATTCGGGCGGGTCCCGACATCCTGCCGGAATCGGACAAGGATATACTCAGAGTGCTGATTCCAGGGTTGTCCGACAAAGTGATGGACCGAGAACTGCTAGTTCTGATTGATGAACTCAATCAAACCCGCACGGTCTATCCCGGGACTGACCTCCGACTTGTATACGAACTCCCGGGCGACATAAAAATGTTGTGAATTTCGCTTTGCTGGTATTTTTCTGAAAAACCGATACTCTTAGTCGTTGTCTTTAATATTGCGCAATGATTCCATAGGATGTTTTTTTGTAGCAAGAGATGAGATACCTGAAAAACTTTCTTTTCATTATCGTATTCAGTTTCGCGGCACTTTTCTTTTTTCAGAACTTTGAGGTGGCTGCGGAAAAATTTAAAATCGGGCTTGGTTTTGAGCCTTACCGCTATCAGTGGTTGGTATACAACGGGGGGATAATACTCGCTTCATTCGCTCTGGGAATATTTGTTTCCCTCCTGTTGGGGTTTTTCAGTGGAAATTCCGCAAGGTCTGAACTCAAGCGGAGCAGAAAGACCATAAAGAAGCTTGAAGAAAAAGTCGGAGAACTTGAAGTGGAACTTCTGCAGAACCAACCGCAGCCGCAGAGAACCGAACAGTCGTCCAAGCCGTCTGTGCAGACTATGTTCAGTACCCCTAAATGACCCCCTCCGCTAAAGCTTCTCATCGGGTCGATGTCCGCACGAAACCCGAGTGGATAAGGGCGAAAATCCCTGGTGGAGAAAACTATTCAAGACTGAGAAGTCTGGTGCGCCGATTCGGCCTTCACACCGTGTGCGAGGAGGCGAGGTGTCCGAACATAGGGGAGTGCTGGGGAGCGGGGACGCTGACGTTCATGATCCTGGGAGATGTCTGCACGAGAAGTTGCGGTTTCTGCCACGTGAAGACCGGAAAGGGCGGCGAACTGGACTGGGATGAGCCCGAGAGAGTGGCCGGGGCGGTTTCGGAACTCCGCAGAAACAATGCCCGCATAACCCATGTCGTTATAACTTCGGTGAACAGAGACGACAAGAACTATGAAAGCGCATGCATATTCGCGCAAACCGTGACCGAGGTGAAAAAAACATCACCGGGAGTAAAAGTAGAGGTTCTTATTCCGGACTTCAAAGGCGATGTCCGCGCGATAGACAAGGTCATATTTTCCCGTCCTGACGTGCTTAACCACAACATAGAGACCGTACCCGGGCTCTATTCGCTGCCGCAGAAAACCCGGTCGGGAAGAACAAGATCAGTGAGACCGCAGGCGGATTACCGCAGGTCTCTTGAACTTCTTCGGAGGTCCTCGGAACTGGGGAGTCCTGATTCGCTTACTAAATCGGGCATTATGGTCGGGCTCGGGGAGGATTACGAAGAGATTGTCGAGACCCTTTCCGATCTCCGCAGCGCAGGTTGCGATATAGTGACCATAGGACAGTATCTCCAGCCCACGGTCGACCATATAACCGTATCCAGGTTCTACCACCCGTTGGAATTCGAGTCCTTGAAAAGTTACGGGGAGAAAATAGTCGGCATCCCGCATGTGGAATCGGGTCCGCTTGTAAGAAGTTCCTACCATGCGGAGAAACAGGTTCGTGAACTTTCGTGCGGGGCTATGACCGGGACCTGAGAAAAGTTACGGGGAGATTTATGCAGAGTGTTTCTACTCAGCGCAGGAGTTTTCCGAGTTCTTCCGCTACCGCGCTCACCTTGTCCTCGGATATCTCGTAAGCATCCGAAATCCTCTTTATCTCCTGTGCGGACACTCTGGTTGTCCGCTCTTCGACTACAGGCTCGAGTCCTTCTCTGTTGATAAGGAGTTTCGCCACATCCCATCTCGAGTAGTGGCCCAGAGAGTCAAAGACGGCCTTCACCGCTTTTATCTGATTCGCGTAGCAGTCCGCGTAAAGCACCGCGTCTTTTTCAAAATGCGGGGAGAACAGATACCTGCCCGCGGGGTTGACAATCGCGCTGCCTCCCCGCGCCCAGTCGAAGTTCATGTGGTCTCCGTCACGCAGATGATGCCACCTTTCGGGAAAATCGTCACGATCAAGATATCCGCAGGCGCTCAGCACAAAAGCCCCGGATTCGAACGCGTGGACGCGCACGAGCGACTGCAGGGTGGAGCCGGCGGCGGGATCTTCCGTTTCTGCGGAAAGAAGTTTTTTCTCTCCCCTTTTCCAGTTCCCGGGCCATACCGCTATGTGGAAGTCCTGCCCGCTGTACACCATTGCCGCTCTTGCGAGCACCATGTGGTTTTCCCAGCACACAAGTCCTCCTATCCTTCCTATGTCGGTGTCGTAGGTGGTGATGTCGCTTCCGTCTCCCTGTCCCCAGTAAAGCCTCTCAGTGTAGGTCGGCATCAGTTTTCTGTGCCTGCCGAGCACCTTGCCTTCACGCGATATGAAAAGAAGAGAGTTGTATACGGTGCGGCTTCCTTTACGGTCGTCGAGTTCGTTGCAGCCTATGACCGCATGACAGTCCGCCGCCCGCGCGGCCTCGGCTAAAATCTCGGTGTCCTCTCCGGGTATTACGACGGAGTTGTCCTGAAGCGCGATCATGAAATCCGTCCACTCGTGCGGAGGGGTTTCATAACCGACTGTGTAGTAGGCCGGATAACCCGGTACGAACGCTTCGGGAAAAGCGATCAGTTCAGCTCCGTTTTCTCCCGCTTCCTTTATTGCGCCGCAGGCTTTTTCTATCGTCGCGGCCTTGTCGAGAAATACAGGAGAGAACTGTGCGACCGCTACCTTCACCCTTTCCCTGCCCGCCAAAACCTTTTTCATCGGATCAGCCGTCTGTCTGAGCGGAAGCGGTCAGGTTATTATCCTGTTTCCACCCCGAGGCACCGAGCCGCCGGATTGTCTCTGCCGGCTCTGTTTCGCGCGCTCGTAGATAAGATTGAACAGGTTCTGCTTGAAGCCGTCGTCGAAGGCGCATATACCCGGGATTATATATCCCATAAGAGCTATCTGGAGTAGATACTCCACATTGGCCCTGAGAAATGACTCGTCTATCTCGCCCCCGTATCCCCGTTTCAGGTTTTCGTATATCTGGTTTCCTAATTCGCCCACGATCTCGGCGACGCTTTTTGTCTGTCCGGACGACTGGTGCGTCGAGACGCCCAGATTAAAGGCCATATTTATGGAGTGCATGAAATTATCTTCTGCGGGCGGCTGCTGATTTGTGGTTTCTTCCGACATTTTTCCTCCTGCGTTCTCAAGTCCCGGTGTTAAATTTCCCTGTCTTCATTATATTATATATGTACGGTTCGGTTTTCAACAATTTATGCCGGAGGACATCATGAAGGCTGATCACCTTATAAAGAGACTGGGGCTGAAGAAACTTCCGGGAGAGGGAGGATATTTCAGGGAAACATACAGAAGCGACGAAACATTTTCCGACGGCCGCGACCTGTCGACCGCCATCTACTATCTGATAACGAGCGAAGCCAACTCCAAGATGCACAGGCTCAGTTCGGACGAGATATTCCATTTCTACTTCGGCGACCCTGTTCAGATGCTTCTTCTCTATGCCACCGGAGAATCGAGAGTGGCGTTTATGGGGGACAATCTGACATCGGGTCAGAAGACCCAGTTGCTGGTTCCCAAGGGGACCTGGCAGGGCTGCAAAGTCATAGAAGGCGAGTACGGGTACGCCTTTATGGGAACTACGATGAGTCCGGGTTTTGAGGTTGACGATTTCGAACTGGGTTCTCCCGAAAGCCTCGTACTCAGATTCCCCCAGCATGAGGGTATGATACGCGAACTTACGTGACGGGAGCGGAAGCGATCTTATGACATTGCCGGAACATGTGGTATTTTTCGACGGGGTCTGCCGAGGCTGCGCTGAATTTGTCGGCTTCGTGATGAGAGCGGATAAAAGCGGACGGATAATGTTTTCTCCCATTCAGGGGAAGACCGCCGAGAAGTTCTCTCTTGATCGAAATATGGCGCCTGATGACTGGAAAATCGTTTATGTTGATGAAAACGGGGTTCATCAGGGTGCTGACGCCGTTTTATCGGTACTCGCGAAGCTGGGAGGTCTTTGGAGAATTCCCGCGTCGGCGATATATCTCCCGGCTTCGGTAAAGGAGTTAATCTATGCGGCGGTATCGAAAAACCGGTACCGGATTTTCGGCAGAAAAGACACCTGCTCCGTTTCCGCCTTCATGAGCGGCGACAGGTTCCTGCCTTAGGTTCCGAAATGGACTTTGATAAAATATTCCGCGGATGTATATTGAATCCCGGCAGGAGGTTCTTTCTTTAGATGGCGACGCTCGGGGAACTTCTTTCAGGTTCCGAAACGACTGAAAAAATAGAACGCGCCGCTGCGGTCGCGGCGCGGGAATGGGAAAACGTGAGGATTTCCCTCGGTCTCTGCGGGGATATCGGGGAGTTCCGCGCGGATGATTTCATGCTGGGGACGATTTCCGAGGATACGATAGCGCGAGCCCCGTTCACGGGCCGAACCAAATCCGTTTCTCTTTACTCGCCCACCTACTACCCTGTGTATCTGGTTGAGAACCTGCTGGGGTTCGACGAGGAGTTCGCCGATAAGCGCTACAGTTCGGTCAAAGCCCTTTACGTCTATGTGGAGATTGTAAACACGGCCGCTTTGAGGCTCGGTCTTGCGGGGACGATGGCGATGGGTTTCGCAAGCGGCTACGCGCACGCGAGAACGGGATGGACAGTTGAAAAGGGGCTTCCGGAACAACGCGCCGTGTTTACCGAGATCTTTTTTTCCAGGAGATCCGGGAACTATGATTGGGATTTTCACTGGGATTCCGTCCGGAGAGCGTTTGCGGACGTATACGATAAATTTTCCCGGTGGCGTGCCTGCCCTGATCTTTTCCGCGAAGAGACGAGAACCATGGCTGTCGTAAAGCCTTTTATAGTTTAGAATCTGCCTTGTTCGCATATCGCGAAATGCCTCGTTGTTATCTACCGGATAGATCTAGGGTGTGTTCTACACGGCAGGATTACGCCGAGCAGACCCCGTTTTCTTCCCGAGGCATATTATTCCGAGGCTGAATCATGGTCTGAACATTCCAAAACCACCACCAATCGACAGTTACAAAACTTCCATCACAACAATCGAATATTCCTGACAGTTTGAGAATCACGGGAGAAATTTGACACTTTTCTCCACTTGGCTATGGTATCCTCGTATGGTTGCCGTATCAGATCTATATTTCGAGGCGGACATCGCAGGACTAACTGCCAACCAGGCGCGTCTTTGGGGCTTCCGGTCCGGCAACCGAGGCACTCACACCAGCCGCACGATCATGCTTGACGAGTTGTCGCGTCTGCTTGACGCGGTTGCGGGAGAGGCCGTCCGCGAGGACTACGCAAGCGCTGTCTTGGCGCACAACTGTCTCGGTAAGCGTACGGCGTCAGCGCGGAAGCTCTCTCTACAACACTTGTCCGAACTATATGCTCTGGATCCCAGAGTGGTTCTGTTTCGAGTGATGAGAGATCTCTGGGACAGGGACGAGAGTAGCCGTCCGTTGCTCGCCCTGCTTTTAGCGCTTGTACGGGACCCTTTACTCCGCGTGACGGCATCTGCGGTTTTACGCACACCATGCGGCAACAAAATTGCTCAGCAGTCGATCAAGGACGTGCTCTCAGCTGCCGTCGGAGACCGACTGAACAAAGTTACGCTTCACACGGTTGTGACTAGGACTTTATACTCTTGGACCCGGTCTGGGCATTTACGGGGTAGAAGTCAAAAGATCCGACAACGAGTTAAGGCAACTCCCTCCGTTATGATGTTCGCCTTACTGATCGGTTTTGCAGTCGGGAGACGCGGTAGACCGGCGTTTGAGACTCCATGGACAGCTGTACTTGATAAGAGCCCTGATGATCTGATTAATGCGGCTATTGAGGCGAAGAAACTTGGGTTGCTTGATCTTAAGCAATCCGGTTTGATGATTAATGTGTCATTTCCGGCACTTTTTTCCGACCAAGAACTGGAGCTGATACTTGGGACGCATCGACAGGTTAGTTGAACACTACAGGAGTTATATCGTGCTACCTTGGCAGAGGGACCTGCCGGGCGCGCAACGGGTTATATTCGTTGTGTACGACAAAGCTGACGAGCGCCGATTACGAGTACGAAAAAATCTGTTCTTTATAGCGACGACCGAGGTCGGCCACGGATGGTCAGAGTGCGACCTGACCCATGCCTTTGCACAGTGGATGGCGGCTACAGAATACCGGGACGACTATTTTGAATCGCCGCAAGCGCTTGAACTCAAACTTGAGTGTGAATTCGTGGAACATTTAGCAGGGCGGGTGTGTGAAGTGCTTACTTCATCGGATGTTGACGATAATACTGTTGTCGGCATTTACGGTATAGCTTCACTTTTCGGATTCGTTCGCGTATCCAAACTCATGAAGAAAATTGAGGATGATATCAGAGGACGTGTTGTGGTATTTTTCCCCGGAGAGTACGAAAACAACAACTACAGGTTGCTGGATGTAGGGGATGGGTGGAACTATCGCGCAGTCCCGATAACCTTGCACGAAAATCAAGGAGTTCGCCGGGTATGAGAAATCGGGACATCTACAAGAGGGACCCCGGCAGTGGTCTCCTGCTGAACAATGGTGTCGCAGTTGTAACCGACGCTCTAACGGACGAAGAGCGAAACACATTGCGCTTTGAACTTAAGAATTTTGTCTGCGAGGGCGAATACCAGCGCGGACTTGTACGGATTCTAACATCGTATATCAATAATCAAGGTCGACCCGAGCAACCAGCAGCTTGGGTCAGCGGATTCTTCGGTAGCGGTAAGTCTCACTTCGCGAAAATGCTACGGTTTCTGTGGACCGACCACACTTTCTCGGAAGATGGTGCTACCGCACGAGGACTAGCCCGACTACCGACCGAAGTATATGACCTGCTCAAGGAGGTCAGTACACTTGGCAAGCATGCCGGCGGCCTTTGTGCCGCGGCCGGGACTTTGGAATCCGGCCATGAAAGCATCTGGCTGGCGTTGTTGGCGATAGTATTCAAGTCTGCGGGTCTTCCTGAAAGTTATCCACAGACGCGGTTCTGTCTGTGGCTCAGGAAAAACGGCATCTATGATAAGGTTCGCGCCACGGTGGAGGCCGAAGGGCGTGACTTTCAATATGAGCTGAACAATATGTACGTAAGTCCGTTGATTGCCAGGGGGTTACTGGCAGCGGACCGCAATTTCGCGAGCGACGAGAAAAAAGCACGGGACGCGTTACGGGCTCAGTTTCCCATGCGTGCAGAGATAACCAAAGACGAATTCATTGCCACACTGAGGGACACGCTGGCACCCGACGGAGGCGAGATGCCTTGCACTGTCGTCATCCTCGACGAGGTACAACAGTATATCGGCAACAACATCGATCGGTCATTTGTGGTTCAGGAGGCGGTGGAGACCTGCAGCAAGCGCTTCGGAGACCGTCTTCTGTTTCTCGGAACCGGTCAGACAGCGCTGTCCGGTACACCTGCGTTGCAGCGACTGCAAGGACGATTCACCGTAAATATTGAACTTTCCGACTCCGATGTCGAGACCGTGATCCGGCGAGTGGTGCTGGCCAAACGTCCTGACAGCATTAACGACATCAAGGCAGTTCTGGAAGACAATGCGGGCGAACTGGACCGACATCTGGTCGGAACCAAGATCGCCCCGCGTAGCGAGGACAAATCGGTCTTGGTGGAAGATTATCCGCTGTTGCCAGTCTACCGACGTTTTTGGAAGCATATCCTGCAGGCGGTGGACAGCACCGGCACCAACAGTCAACTTCGCACTCAATTGCGCATCGTCTATGATGCTATACGCCACACCGCCGATGAACCACTCGGAACGGTCATCCCTGCAGATTTTCTGTTCGAAGAGATTTCGACCAATCTTCTTCAGTCAGGTGTTCTACTTAATGAGGTCAATAAGACTATCTCCGACCAGGATGATGGTTCGCCGGACGGTCGGCTGAAGTCGCGCTTATGCGCACTGGTCTTCCTTATCCGGAAGATTCCTCGTGATGCCGGTGTTGATATTGGAGTTCGAGCCACACCGGAAATGCTTGCTGATCTACTTATAAAAGACCTATCTGGGGATGGCGCTGTTCTGCGAAGTCGGTTGCCGAAACTGCTTGAGGAACTGGTTGTCTCGGGCACTCTGATGAAAATTGATGATGAGTACAGTCTGCAGAGTCGGGAAAGTATCGAGTGGATGGCGGAGTTTCGTAACCGACAAACAAAATTGATCGGCGATCTGTTTGGAATGAGTAGCAAGCGGGCGCAGCTGCTGAACGAAGCGGTACAAAAATCGATTGGTTCCGTGCCATTGCTCCACGGCAGGTGCAAGAAGCCCCATAAACTTGACTTGCATTTCGGTTCTGAACCCCCGCAAGGTGCTGACCTCAGGATTTCCGTGTGGGTCCGAGATGGCTGGAGCACAAACGAGAAAAATGTCATCGCCGATGCGCGTGAGGCAGGTATCAACAGTCCGGTCATACATGTGTTCATCCCAAAAAGCCAAGCAGAAGCCCTGGCACAGACAATCGCCAAGCAGTTCGCCGCGAGGGATACCCTTGAGCACAGGGGTGTGCCTTCAACACCGGAAGGCACTGAGGCCCACCAAGGTATGAATACTCAGTTAACCGAAGCCGAAAGCAGTCTACGAGCACTGGTTGCCGATTTGGTCGATTCCTCAAAAGTATTACAAGGGGGGGTGAGCGACCCGAAGAAACCCTGTTTAATAAGGTTAAGGAAGCGGCAACAGCTTCTCTTGATCGACTCTTTTTCGAATTCAAAGATGCCGATGACGACCGCTGGCACAAGGTCATCACTCGCGCACAAGAGGGCGTTGAACATCCCCTTGAAACGCTGAATTACAGCGGTAAGACCGCAGACCATCCTGTCTGCTCAAGGGTTTTGTCTTTTGTTGGCGCTGGCAAGAAGGGCAGGGATGTCCGTGCACATTTTTCCAACCCGCCCTACGGATGGCCCCAGGACGCAGTTGATGCCGCACTCATAAGCCTGTTCGGAAGCGGGCATCTTCGAGCAAAAACCGACGGTGTGTACCTGAAAACCAACCGACTCAATCAGTCCAATATACCGAAGACTGATTTCCGGGTTGAAACCACGGTCATCAACGCCCATCAGCGCATTAAGATTCGAAAACTTTTCATCGAAGCGGGAGTGTCTTGCAAGCCGAATGAGGAGTCGGCGACGGCTGTAGAGTTCCTGAACAAGTTGAACGATCTGGCGAGTGCCGCAGGCGGTGATGCGCCGCTACCTGAGGGACCGGACACAAACCACATACTTGATCTAAAGTCACTGACCGACAACGAGCAATTGCTGAGCATCTTCGAACAATACGACAAACTACTGCGGAACATTAATGATTGGACAAAAGCATCCGAGTTAGCGAAGGTACGTCTGCCAGCCTACAAGCGGTTACAGTCCCTAGTTCATCATGCCGATGAATTAGACATTGCCGATGAAGTGCGACCACAGGTCGACGCGATTGCCTCAAATCGCAGATTGCTCGACTGTACAGACTCCGTACCGGAGATATCAAAGGCACTTGTTGATGCTTTACGTGCGGCCTTGGTAAAATCGGAAAAGTGTCACGCCGATGTCTTTGATCGGGAATACGCGCGCATTGAGTCTGCAGAAAGTTGGCAGAAGATTGAGCAGTCCGACCGCCGCCGGATCTTGAGCGAATTAAAGATAACCAAGAATACCAAAGGAGTCACAGGGACGGAGCAGGATGTGCTTGAGTCACTCGAACGTATTTCGCTAGATGCTTGGCAAACCCGCACTAATGCCCTGCCCCAAATGTTCACGGAGGCGCGCATCCGGGCAGAAAGACTGATTGAGCCGAAGGTTCGTAAGATCGGGTTAGACGCTGTCACATTACATACGCCCAAGGAGGTCAAGGATTGGATAGCGAAAACCGAGCTGGAACTGCTTGAGCAAATAGAACAGGGTCCTATCATGGTGTCGTAGGGAGGTAGTAATTAAGCCACTATCAACGGAACATCGCCGGCAGTTGGAAAAAACGATCATCAAGGCGCGTGCAACTGCCGAATTTGGTGCCCGTAACGCGTTAGAGGCGCTCGCGATACACCACCACGAGCCATACGGCCATATGAACGGAGAACAGCGCAAATTACGCAACCGACTGCGTGCGCACGGGCGTTATCTGGGTGATCGCCTCAATACACGTTCCGGAGATCATGCGATTGACAATCTGACCCACGAGTGTGCCTATGAACACTGGCACGGGATGTTGTTCGCGCGATTCCTCGCCGAGAATCATCTGCTTATCGAACCCGAAACGGGAATCGCTATCGCGTTTGATGAGTGTGAGGAATTGGCAAATGAAGAAGGCATTGACAAGTGGGAGCTTGCGACCCGCTTCGCGCACCGCATGCTACCCCAGGTGTTCCGGCCAGATCACCCTGTATTTGAAGTGCGGTTCGCCCGTGAATACCGTCTCAAGCTCGAAGATTTGGTTGAGGAACTGTCGGCCGAGATTTTTACGGCCACCAATTCGCTCGGCTGGGTGTACCAGTTCTGGCAGACAAAAAGGAAAAAAGAAATCAACCACTCCGAGGTCAAAATAGGGGCAGACGAACTACCTGCAGTCACTCAAATATTTACCGAGTTCTATATGGTGCAGTTTCTGCTGCACAATTCGCTCGGAGCTTGGTGGGTCAGTCGTCATCCGCAGAAATCTTGCCCCGTCAATCTGACTTTTCTGCGCCGAACAGAGGATGTATCCCCTGCGGCTGGTCGTCTTGAGGGTTGGCCGGACGACCTTTCGGAGTTTCGCCTGCTTGATCCTTGTTGCGGGTCGGGGCACTTCTTGGTCGCGTCCTTACTGATGCTGGTACCTATGAGGATGAAACTCGAGGGACTCACTCCTACCGAGGCGATAGATGCCGTCCTGCGGGAGAATATCCACGGCTTGGAACTCGATCAGCGATGTATAGCGATTGCGGCCTTCGCGCTTGCACTTGAAGCATGGCGTTATCCCGATACAGGTGGGTTCCGGATGCTTCCGAAACTCAATCTCGCATGGTGTGGACAGCCGATTACCGGCGGAAAGAACCAGTGGCTTGCCCTGGCAGAAGGCAACTCCCGTCTTGAGAAAGGGATGGAAGTGTTGTACGACACGTTCCGAGATGCACCGACTTTGGGCAGCCTTATTGCCCCGTCACAGTCGTTGTCCAAAGACCTGTTCACCGCCGGTTTCGACGAACTGCGGCCACTGCTTGAGAAGGCATTACGGGAATATGCCGGCGAAGAGGAGCGGGAGGAGGCCACCATTGCGGCGCTGGGTATCACTGAAGCCACTCGCATTTTAAGCGGCAGTTATCATCTGGTAATCACCAATGTTCCATACCTTGCTCGCGGCAAACAAAACCGGCGGTTGCGCGAATTCGCCGAGAAGCGCTATCCGAGTGCCAAGAGCGACCTGGCCAATGTGTTTCTTCGGCGGTGTCTGGATTTCACAAAGAACGGAGAGGCTGGAGTCACGCAAATTGTGATGCCGCAAAACTGGCTGTCTCTTGTAAGTTATAGGTCACAGCGCGAGCACTTGCTAAAGGATGTTCGATGGGAATTACTGGTATGGCTGGGAGAACGCGCATTCGAGAGCGTTCAAGCGACGGGTGCTTCCCCGATTCTCCTGATGCTGACTCATGTCAATGTCCACCCTGAACATCAAATGCATTGTATTGACGCTAGTAAATCGCCCACTGCGGCTGAAAAAGCAGAGTTTCTTGAAGTTGGAAAATTAATTCCGGTCAGACAACAGGAACAACTGGAGAATCCAGAAGCGCGGGTTATGGCTGAAATATCAGCCGGAGAACTTTTGAATAGACACACAAGTGCATTCACAGGCATTCAAACGGGTGATTATGCTTGCTTCGGGCGAAAATTCTGGGAATTTCCCTACCGTCACTCAGACTGGAGATTTCAACAGAGCACCGTCTCGACAACAATCAACTACGGAGGAAGAGAGCATGTCGTACATTGGGGAGAAGAAGGTGAACTCTACCTTCAGTTCCGTGAAAAAGTACGTATACAGGGGGGGGATTTGGAATAAACAAGGTATTGCCGTATCCCAAATGGGTTCATTACCCGCAACACTTTATACGGGAGAATTGTTCGATAACAATTCAAGTGGCTTAGGACCACTGTCTGGAGATGCGCTAGCCGCAGTCTGGTGTTTCTGCTCTTCTCCCGAATACAACGAGACAGTACGAAAAGTCGATCAAAGTCGTAAAGTTACAAACGCAACACTGGTCAAGGTCCCGTTTGATATAGAGCGGTGGACTCAAGTAGCACGCGAGCGCTTTCCGTATGGTCTGCCTAAACCTTATTCTAATGACCCGACACAATGGATATTTCATGGTCACCCTGTTTGTTCCGTGGTCTGGGATGAGAACTCGAAACAAACAATTCACGGTCGCTTGCGGTCCGACAGTACTGTTCTGCAAACCGCAGTGGCTCGCCTTATCGGTTATCGCTGGCCGGCGGAACAGGACTCAAGCATCACACTTGATGATAAGCAGCGAGAATTGGTCGTGCGATGTACAGAACTGCATCAGTTTGAAGATGAGGACGGAATTGTGTGCATACCCTCAGTCAGAGGTGAGAATGCAGCATCTGAACGACTACTACAACTGCTGTATGCGGCCTATGGCGATGACTGGCACGAAGACATTCTCACCAAATTACTGGACGAGTCCAATAGCGTATCTGTTGATGATTGGCTCCGTAACAAATTCTTCGAAGAGCACTGCAAATTGTTCCACCACCGCCCTTTCATCTGGCACATTTGGGATGGTCGAAAGCGTGATGGATTTCACGCGCTGATCAACTACCACAAGCTGGCGGAAGGAGAGGGTAAGGGTCGACGTTTGCTGGAATCACTCGCATACAGTTATCTCGGCGATTGGGTCACTCGCCAGCAGGATGAGGTTAAGCGAGGCGAAGGTGGTGCCGAGGACCGCCTCACCGCGGCGCTGGAATTGCAGAAATACCTCGTCGACATCCTAGAAGGTGAACCGCCCTTAGACCTTTTTATTCGCTGGAAGCCCTTTGAGAGCCAGCCCATAGGCTGGGAGCCGGACATCAATGACGGAATACGTCTGAATATTCGTCCCTTCATGGCTCAGGATATATCCGGTGGCAAGAAAGGTGCCGGGATATTACGCACTAAGCCGAACATTCACTGGAGAAAAGACCGCGGTAAGGAATCAATCCGCGACTCGGTGCAATTTCCTTGGTTCTGGAAGGATGGAAAGTTTGCTGGTGACCGTATCAATGATGTGCATCTTGCAAATACCGAGAAACATTCCTCCAGAGATTTAACTGCTCCCCCTGAAAAAGAGAACTAACGAGGACTATGGATAACATGGACAACACAGTTATTGAAGCACTTGTTGGATCTCTGCAGGATGCCGCTAAATTTAACCCCGCCGATGTTGTGCGTCCTTGCGTGGTTCTATGGACGGACCATGACTCTCAGTGGCAACCGATCATAGCACAGATCAGGAAACTACTACCACAGTTGTTGACTTTCGGTGACTACATGCCTGAACACCGTAGCGGGCCGGCCATCTGGTTGCGAAGCGTGGTCGATCGGGCGATACCGGAAATTGAGATAGACCAAGACACCACGCCGGTCATGTACCTTCCCGGCGTCAGTCGGCAGGAATTGCGCGCGGCCCAAGAGTGTCCAGACAATCTTAAGCCTTTGGTTGAACTTCAGTATCGTGGCGTTTGTTGGACGCAGAAAAACGGCAAGGACTGGACTGTAGAAGCATTCTTCGTTTCGAAGGAAGGTGGCTTGGGACTTGATGTGGTGCGTGATGCGGCCACCCGACGGGCAATGATGGGCGCACTATCCGAACTTGCTACCACCTCGGTCGACCGACTGAAGCATAAGCGTCTTGAGGCGGAAGATTTCGACAACCTCTTCTCTGATGATCCGGTAAAGGACCTGTTGTTGTGGTTGAATGAACCAAAGACAGTAAAGTCAGAATGGGATGGTAGTCGTTGGGATGCGTTTAAATCACGATGCAAAGCGGATTTCAAGTTTGATCCCGACAAAGATGGTGAACTGGTCGGAGCGGAGTTGTTAGGGAAACGGGTCGATTCTTGGGGAAAAGTATGGAAACGATTTACCGAATCCCCGAAACTTTATCAGAATATGCCGGAACTTCTACGTAAGGCAAAGCCTGCAGGGGACCTCTGCATTGAATCATCCTCGTCCTGGCCGCAGAACAACGAAGAGAAGGAGACCGAGTTGCAACAAGAACTACTCGGACTTGAGAATTTACCTCTATCCGAAGCGCGAGAGCGTGTACTTAAGTTGGAGGAGATCCATGGTTCGCGGCGAGAATGGGTCTGGGAAAAGTTAGGACTGTCTCCACTGGCGAACGCACTTGGGCACATAGCTCTGCTTGTGGAAACTGCCAAAACCAATCTGAATGGCTCATCAATACAGGAGATGGCAAAATCATACAAAGATTCTGCTTGGAGGGTTGATGCTGAGGCGTTGTTAGCCGCTGCCGCTGTAAGATCAGCGGCTGATAGGCAAGCCATAAGCAAAGCTTTGGATGTCGTATATCGTCCTTGGCTTGAATCGGCCGCGGAACACCTTCAGTTCCTCGCGGACAAAAAGTCATTGTCTAGGCACGACACGAAGTCTCAGGAAGATTTGCTCGTTGAACCAGGCGGTATCATGTTGTTTGTCGATGGTCTTCGATTTGACGTATCGCAGCGTCTGATCACACGAATGAGGGATAAAGGTTGGACCGTGGTCCTTTCTACCCGATGGGCTGGATTACCTACAGTGACGGCGACGGCCAAACCTGCAGTATCACCTGTCAGAAAAGACATTAAAGGTATTTCACCTGGAGAGAGTTTTCTTCCGATAACAGTGGATGACGAGCAGCCGTTGACGACAAAACGCTTTCACAAGTTACTGGAATTGTCAGGCTATCAATGTCTTGGTGCAGACGAAACTGGTGATCCCGATGGTCGTGGATGGACCGAGAACGGTAAATTCGACAAATTAGGGCATTCGCTGGAGGATGAACTCGCTGGCCAGATTGAAGAAGAGATCGAAAATCTTCTTGAACGTATAGAAGTCCTGTTCAAATCTGGATGGCGTGAAATCTGTGTGTTGACGGATCATGGTTGGCTTTGGTTGCCCGGTGGATTACCCAAGGTTGATCTTCCCAAGTACCTGACAAGAAGTCGCTGGGCTCGATGTGCATCAATTAAGGGTGAGTCCAGAGTGAAGGTACCCACCGTATGTTGGTATTGGAATGTAAACGAGCGGGTAGCAGTGGCGCCTAGTATCGCGTGTTTCAGTGCCGGCAACAAATACGCCCATGGTGGATTAAGCTTGCAGGAGAGTCTAGTCCCCATCATCCGGGTGACTGCAGGCAAAGTGAGCACAATGAAAATCGATGAGATTCGCTGGACAGGCATGCGTTGTCGTATCCTTGTTCATAGCTCTCAACCGGGGTTGTCGGTGGATCTGCGTACGAAGGTAAACGATGCAGGTTCTTCGGTGAGCCAACCATGTGTTCTGGATGCTGACGGTTCTGCGAGCATCTTAGTTGCGGATGATAAGTTTGAAGAAGGTTTCCAGGTAGTGGTGGTTGTGCTTGATGCCGACAACCACGTGACCGCGAAACAACATACGATCATCGGAGGTTAGGCTGAAAATGGAGTTGGATCAACTCGACTGTCTTGCAGCGGAGGTGTTTGACGGCTATCTGGTAAGGAAAGACTTGGTGCGCAAGTACAGCCGTCAGTATCCGGTTCCGACATATGTGGTCGAGTTTCTATTAGGGCGCTATTGCGCAAGTACAGACGAACAGGAGATCAAGGAAGGTCTGACCATTGTTGAGCGACAACTGGCCGTCCGAACGGTGAGAACGGGTGAAGAAGAGTTGTGTAAGGCCCGTGCTCGCGACCACGGTTCAATCAAGTTAATCGACATCGTTCGGGCTAGGTTGGATGCCAGAACTGACTCCTTGGTTGCCGAGTTACCGAGCCTCGGAATCAAGGATGTGCGCATAGACGATAACCTAGTCAACCAGAACGAGCGGATGCTTACGGACGGTTTTTACGGAGAAGTAACACTGAGCTACGACGCAGCGATAGCCCAAGAAAGAGGTGGGCGACCCTTTGCGATCGACAGCTTGCGTCCTATACAGTTTTCTAGGGCCGATGTCCTCGACACCTTCAAGCGAGGTCGACGCGACTTCACGACCGAGGAATGGAGAGGATTTCTGCTACGAAGTGTCGGCCTCGAGCCGACCGTGCTATCCGAGCGTGCGCAGATAATCGGCCTCTTGCGCATGGTGCCGTTTGTCGAGCGTAATTACAACATGGTCGAACTGGGTCCGCGAGGCACCGGCAAGAGCCATCTGTTCCAGCAAATCTCCCCGTATGCGCATCTTGTCTCAGGCGGTAAGGCGACTGTAGCCAAGATGTTTGTCAACAATGCCACCGGCCAGCGGGGACTGGTGTGCCAGTACGATGTTGTTTGCTTCGATGAGATCTCTGGAGTGTCGTTCGACCAAAAGGACGGTGTCAACATCCTCAAGGGTTATATGGAATCCGGCGAATTTTCCCGGGGCAAGGACAGCATACGGGCTGAGGGTGGTATTGTCATGGTCGGAAACCTTGATGGCGAAGTTGAGCAACAACAACGCATAGGTCACCTTTTTAGTCCCTTGCCGCCGGAGATGCGGAACGACACCGCGTTTATGGATCGGATACACGCTTATGTTCCCGGCTGGGACTTCCCAAAACTCAATCCTAACGAACACTTCACAGGTCACTTTGGCTTGGTTAGTGATTTTCTGTCCGAGTGCTTCAGCCGATTGCGAAAGGGGAACCGAGTTCCGATTCTGCAGGGACGGGTTAACTATGGGGGCGCCCTGAGCGGCCGCGATATCACCGCAGTCAACAAGACCGTGAATGGTCTTTTGAATCTTTTATATCCGGATCCTGAAATGCCTGTGCCGGATGAAAAACTGGAGGAGATAACTCGTGTTGCCTTGGAAGTTCGTCGCAGGGTCAAGGAACAGCAGAAGCGAGTCTTCAAAAGCGAATTCCGAAATACACATTTCAGTTATGCAATTGGTGAAAACGGTATTGAGAAGTTCGTCTCTACGCCGGAACTGCACAGCGCCGAGGCGATTGATCTTGACCCCTTGCCGCCGGGACAAGTCTGGGGTATCAGTCCTGGGGTACCTGAGACCGGTCCGAGCCTCTATCGAGTCGAAATAACCGTGGGTAGGGGCAGTGGTGTAAAAATCCTAAATGCTCCGGTCCCGCCGGCCTTTCGAGAGAGCGTCAGATATGCCGAGCAGAATCTGTACACACGTGCCAGGGAGTTTGTTGGTGATCGTGACCCGCGCGCCCATGAATTCTCGGTACAACTCAGGGCGCTGGACAACGATCGAAACGGTACTTCCCTCGGTCTACCTGTATTGATGGCCCTGTGTAGCTGCTTGCTCGAAAAGAGTATGAAAGGCGGTTTGATCGTAGTAGGTGCATTGAACCTCGGAGGCTCCATTGAACCTCTTGTCAATACCGTCGGCATCGTCGAGGTCGCTATCGAAAAAGAGGCCGATACCATATTGATACCTGTTTCGGCGCGGAAGCAATTGTTGGAGATCTCCGACGACATGGCTACGCGAATCAATGTCCGGTTCTACTCGGACACGCCGGATGCGCTACTGAAGTCATTGCTGGACTGAACTTCAAGGACGGATTCGAGTTGGGGTTATGTACAATCGTAAACTGTCACCTTCTGACGAACACTTGCACCCGAAATTGTGAGAAAAAGCCCTCTGTTTTTAGGTCATTCATGCCCGGATCAGGGTGATTTCAGCAATTCTTCGGGAGATATATGAGAAAAGGAGTACGGAGAATCAAACGATGGAAAACGCGACTAGAAAACTTTTCCCATCTCGAACGAAATGCTCTGGTCTCAGCACCACTGCTTGAATAGAAATTCTCCTCAGCATATCTCAAAATAATCGCCCATTATTCGTCCAAAAGTTCAAACATATCCCTCCACATCGATTTCATCGGAAGCGTTCTCGAAACTCGGCACCCCGTTTCTCTCGAGAAACACGAGCTTCACCGCTCCGGTCGGACCGTTTCTCTGCTTTCCGATTATGAGTTCCGCCATTCCGTCTTTTTCCTCGGGGTTTTTTCTGTATATGTCCTGGCGGTGAATGAAAAGCACGACATCCGCGTCCTGCTCTATGGCTCCGCTTTCCCTGAGGTCTGAAAGCTGGGGTCGCCGGTCGGTTCTGGTTTCGGTCTGCCTGCTGAGCTGAGAGATGCCTATTACGGGAACGTCGAGTTCCTTCGCAAGCGCTTTCAGCGCCCCCGATATCTCCGCTATCTCTCTTTCGCGGGTCTCCGTCCTCGAACTGCCCCGCATGAGCTGCAGATAGTCGACCACGACCAGGTCCAGCCGGTTGTCCTTTCTGAGTCTTCTGGCTTTCGCCCTTATCTCGAGGACCGTGAGAGCAGGAGTGTCGTCTATGAATATGTCTGATTTCGCGTACCGCTCGGCGGAGTTGAACAGTTCGTCCAGGTCCGAGTCTTTTATGTACCCGCTTCTCATGGAAGAAAAACTCACCTTGGAGTTTATGGACAGGAGCCTCAGCATTAGTTGTTCCTTGGTCATCTCGAGGGAGAACATGGCGACGCAGAGCCCGTCGCCCAGCGCGGCGTTGCTTATCACGTTCAGGCAGAAAGATGTTTTTCCCGCTCCGGGCCGCGCGGCGACTATAATCAAATCCGATTTCTGAAGCCCCGAAGTCATATGATCGAGTCTTTCAAACCCGGTTCTTATTCCGGTTATGAACTCTTTTTTTTCGCTCAGATGCTGAACGTTCTTAATGGCTTCCCTTGCCAGGTCCTTCGAGTGCCAGAAACTGGGTTTTATCTTGTTCTGCGCTATGTCGAGAATCGACTGCTCGGCCCTGTCGACGAACTCGTCCACCTCGATATCTGGTCCGTACCCCCTGTGCGCTATCTCCGATGCGGTGAGTACGAGTTTTCTCAGAACGGATTTGTCCTTTACTATTTTCGCGTAGTGAGAAACGTTTGCCGCCGCGGGAACTATGGACGCCAGATACGCTATGTACTGCGCTCCTCCGACATCTTCCAGTATTCCCCTGGTGCCCATCCAATCATACAGGGTGAGTACGTCGATAGCGCTGCCTTCTTTGTCGAGGTCTATCATGCACCGCATTATTTTCGAGTGGTTTTCGCTGTAGAAATCCTCGGGTATGAGAATTTCAAGAACCTGGTTTATGGATGTGTTGTCGAGGAGTACGGCGCCCAGAACCGCGCGCTCGGCTTCCTCGTTGCTCGGAAGAGGTGATTTCGAAAGAATTTCCATACGTCAGGTCCGACCCGCCACTAAAACTATTCCCACATCCATGACGTTCGTCCCCGTACTTCCCGTTTTTATGAGGTCGTCCAGGGTCTGGAAAAACGAGTATGAGTCGTTATTCGCAAGATGGTCCCTCGCACTTATTCCGATCGCCCTCGCCTGGAGCCGCGACCGCCCGTCGCATATGGCTCCCGCGGCGTCGGTGGGGCCGTCTATACCGTCCGTTCCGGCGAAAAGTCCCACGATTCCCGTACTTCCCATTATCTGGAAACAGAATGAAAGCGCGGTTTCGGTGTTTCTTCCTCCCCTTCCCCTGCCGAGCACGTTAACGGTGGTCTCTCCTCCGAAAAGTATGCAGGCGGGGGTTTTTATCGGCTGTCCGAATTTTTTTATATCGAAGGCTATTCCCGCAAGCACCTTGGCCACTTCCCTTGCTTCTCCCGATATCTGGGAAGACAGAAAAAGCGTGTTGTACCCCATCTGCGAAGCCCTTCTTTCCATTGACGACAACACGTTGCGGTTGTTTCCTACAACCACGGTGCGGGCGCCCGAGCGCTCGTACCGCCTGCGGTCCACCGGTCCGGCAAGTTGTTTTTTTCTCCCGTTTTCAAGATGCACCACGACTCGGGGAGGAATTTTGTGTTCAAGATCAAGAGCCTCTATGACTTTCCATGCGTCCTCATAAGTCGTGGTGTCGGGAACCGTGGGTCCCGAGGCTATGAATTCCAAGCGGTCGCCGACCACATCGGAGAGTATGAGCGTGAGCACCCGGGAGGGGAAAGCCTTTTCAAGCAGTCCTCCTCCCTTTATCCGCGACAGCTTTTTCCTTACCGTGTTGAGGCCGTAGGTGTCCGCGCCGCAGAGCATCAGTCTTTCAGTCACGGCTTTTTTGTCTTCTATCGTGAGTCCTTCGGCCGGCATCGCGAGTATCGAGCTTCCGCCTCCGGAGATCAGAAAGATCACCATGTCCTTTTCTCCGGATTTTTCTAGAAGAGACAGGACCTTGCGCGCCGCCGCGACGCTTTTTTCGTCCGGAATCGGGTGGGAGGACAAATGAAAATCCATTTTCCTGAAACTTCTCCCGGCGGGAGAGTTGGATACCACTATACCTTGCGTTATGCGGTCGCCGAGAAGTCCCTCGACGGCTTCTGCCATGGCTGACGCGGCCTTTCCGAAAGCCACCACGTACACGGACTCGGAATCCGACAGATTAAAATCCTCTCCGTCGATTTTGAGAACGGAACCGTCGAACTCGAGATGCTCCAGGATGCATTTTCCCGGGTCGGCCTGCGCGATGGCGTGGTCGTAGAGTTCCCTTGCGTCCTTCTTGAGTTTCTCGTTCATCGGTCTTTCCCGAGTTCATCCATTATCCTGTCGACTTCCGCTTCGGTGATGTTCTCATAGAGGGTATCGCCGACCAGCATTACGGGAGCAGTTCCGCACGAGGCGAGACATTCCGCTTCCATCAGGGTTATTTTTCCATCGGCTGTGGTTTCTCCTGTCCTCACCCCGAGACGGCTGCACAGGTGGTGTTCAAGATTTTCCGCTCCGCGCAGGGCGCACGAGAGCGTTCTGCAGAGCCATACCACATGTTCCCCCACTGGTTCAGTGAAGAACATGGTGTAGAACGACGCTACGTTCTGGACCGAAGAAGGTGGAATGCCGAGCGCCGAGGCCACCTCCTCCATGGACTCCGTGCTGAGCCAGCCGAACTCGTTCTGCACCTCCCGAAGAACGGGAATGAGAGCCGAAAGCCTGGTTTCATATTCATCCGCTATGGACTGTATCTTCGTCTGCAGTTCGGGGGAAAAGGGCAATCCGACCACCTCCTTGAAACGCGAAGTCGTGAGAAAAACTAACATGATTTAAGGAGACCGGCAAGATTGTCGATGCGGTTCGGGTGCACCCGCGTCTTTTCCGATATGCGGGGTGAATTGAAGCCGCGGCGGGGGCGGTTAAAATCCTATTGTGGGAAGAAAAAGAATAACTACCGTGTACACGGGGTCGGGGGATGATGGAAAAACTGCGGTTATCGGCGGTGCGAGGGTGAGGAAATCCTCCGTGAGGGTAGAGGCATACGGAGATGTGGATGAACTCAACTCTTCTATCGGTCTGGCCTGTTCATTGGTGCTGGATGAACGAATCCGAAAGATTCTCACAGATATTCAGAATGATCTTTTTATCGCAGGAAGCGACCTCGCCGCCCCGAAAGACTCTAAGTTCAACCCGCCGCGGATAACCGAACGGATGTGCAGGGAACTGGAGGAGCGCATAGATGAATTCGTACCCGAGGTGGGAGAACTCCGGGAGTTCATTCTCCCCGGGGGGGTTGAAGGCGCCGCATCCCTTCATCTCGCTCGCGCCGTATGCCGGCGAGCGGAGAGAAAAGTCGAGGCGCTTTTCGGACCTCGTGATGACGGCAAGGATATTCTGGTTTATCTGAACAGGCTTTCGGATCTTCTGTTCGTACTGGCCAGGGTGGAGAACAGGACATCCGGCGGAAGGGAAATTCTTGTTGATTTCAAGGGAAGCGGAAAAAAAGGAAATGCCGGAGACTGAGTTTAAAATAACGGATCCGGAGATCGAGGACTACATCCTCGGACTCCGTCCTCCCGTTCACGAGGTTTTCTCCGATATGGAGAAACGGGCGGAACAAAGCGACGTAAAAATAGTGGGCTCGCTTGCGGGAAGGGTGCTCTTTCAGTTGTGCGCGATGAAAGGGGCCGCGAGCGTTTTCGAACTGGGGTCGGGATTCGGATATTCCGCGCTCTGGTTCGCTTTTGCGCTAGGTGAGGAGGGGGAGGTCGTGTGCACCGACAGACTCTCCCGGAACTCGGAACTCGCCCGGTCGTACTTCGCCCGCGCGGGACAGGAGAAAAAACTTCGGTTTCTCTGCGGAGACGCGCTCTCCGCGCTTGCGGATTTTCCGGGAGGCGTCGACATCATATTCAACGATATAGATAAGGAGGAGTATCCGCAGGTGCCGGAGCTCGCACGGGAAAAACTTAATCCCGGAGGACTTCTCATCACCGACAACGCGCTCTGGAGCGGCAGGGTCGTAAGGGACGACGGCAGCGAGTCCGCAGCGGGGGTTTCCGAGTACAACAGGGCTGTTTTTTCAGATCCCGGGTTTTTTTCCACCATACTTCCCGTTCGCGACGGACTTGCGGTGAGTCTGAAAATAACCGGACGGAGAATTCTGACCGGGTGAGCAAGCTCGGGAAAAACACGGGGAATATATGAAACTGAAGAAAGAAAAGAAGGAAAAGTGACGGAAGCATTCATTGTCGGTCATCTAGTTTACGCACTGTTCGCATCGACAGGTCTGCTGGTGACTGTCCGGGTCCGTTTATGGATTTTACGGAGGATAATACGGGATGGTCGGTGATGAGATGATCAGAGCAGGAAAGAAGAAGGAGGAGAAAAAGGAGAATGAATGAGATTTCAGAACTTCTGGACGAATACCTGTCATGGCCTGCAGCGTTGAAAAGTCAAGGAGAATATCAGGAAGGCTTATGTACGACTTTTGAAGAGACTTGACCGAGATTGAAACTTCCTGTCCTCGGGGTTTCTGTGTTTTTTCGCGTTTCAAGTCTTTACCTGTCGGAAACCTGGAGAGATTGAATAAGGATATAGGGAAAATGACCGATAAGGAGTTTCAAGCGTACAAGAAAGGAAAATGAGGAAAAAGGAACTGATCGAGGCGACTACGGAGCGGGATCTTCTTGAATTCTTCGCCGATTCGTATGAACACATACGCAGGAGGCACGGAGCGAGAAGAAAGAACAAGGCGCTTATGGGGTATGAGCTTGCCCGCCGGAGAACGGGGGTCGTGGATGATCTCATAAGCCGGACGCTTGATATGTACGGCTATTCGGACCTCTCCGGCGTAGCGGTGGTCGCGCTCGGAGGTTACGGAAGAAGCGAGCTTTCTCCCTGCTCGGACATAGACCTTCTTTTCCTGCACCGAAAGGATTCAAAGCAGATTGCGGAAGACATAACCCGGAAACTGACCTATCTGCTCTGGGACACGAAAATGGATGTGGGCAACTGCACGCGCAGCGTGGAGGAATGCCTGGAACTCTCGACGGACCGCGCGGACACGACGATCCTCAGTTCTCTTCTCGACGCGAGATTCGTCTGCGGGGATGAGGATGTTTACCGCAGACTCGATCGTGAGATGTATGATGAACTGCTTCCCTCGATGGCAAGCGATTTCATAAAGAGAAAGAAGGAAGAGGCGGACAGAAGAGGAGAGAGATACGGAAAAACTCTTTACATTCTCGAACCCAACGTAAAGGAGGGACGCGGCGGTCTGCGGGAGTTTCAGACGGCGATGTGGATAGCGCAGGTCAATTACAAGGTCAGAAAGTTCGATGACCTGCTGCAGGGAGGCTTTATAACGGAAAAAGAATATTCAACCGCGCGCAAGTGCGTCAACTTCATTCTCATGGTGCGGGCGCAGCTTCATTATCAGGCCGGAAAGAGAGAGGACAACCTGACGTTCCAGCATCAGAAGCGCGCGGCCGAGTTTTTCGGATACAGGGACGGAAGGACCCGCGCCGTGGAAAAATTCATGAGAATCTATTATCTGCGTGCGGCGATGATGGTTCAGCAGTCCCGCAGGATAACGGAAAAGTGCATAAGGATTCAATCCCGGAGATCCGTCGGCAGGAAGACCACGCGCCTTGATTACGGTTTCACCATGCTGGGAAAATATCTTTCCGTCACGAGCAGAAATGTTTTCAGCGAGGATTTCCGCAACTTCATGCGCGCCTTCGAGTATGCGGACCGTTACTCTCTCGAGTTCAGCGAATACCTAGATGTGCTTATGACGGAGAATATTTTCCGGGTGGACGAGAAGGTGAGAAACGACCCCGTCTTCAACAGCATGTTCCTCCGGCTTCTGCGTTCCGCGAATAATGTGTCGAAGATTCTGCTCAAGATGAACGAAATACGGCTTCTGGGACGGATGATACCGGAGTTCGGGAAAATAGTGTGCATGGTGCAGTTCAACTCCTATCACGTCTACACGGTCGACATACATTCCATCTTCATGGTGAGGGAAATTGAAAAGCTTCTGAATTACGAGTACGAAGACAGGTTCCCGCTGCTTACCAAAATAGGAGAAAGCATCGTGAGGCGCCACATTCTTTTCCTCGCATGCCTTTTCCACGATATGGGGAAAGGCCGGGGAGGAAGCCACGCGCAGAAGGGAGCGGCGATGATTCCCGGAATAGCGGAGAGGCTCGGACTTGCGGATTCGGAAAAAGAACAACTTGAATTCCTCGTGCGCCACCATCTCGCCATGGTCGAGTTTTCCCAGAAAAGGGATCTGAGCGATTCGGTGGTGATAGGACGTCTCGCCAAGGCCGTGCCCGATGAGGAAACGCTTTCGCTTCTCTACCTGCTTACCGTCGCCGACATAAGGTCGGTCGGTCCCGATGTCTGGAAAGACTGGACGGGAACTCTCCTGCAGGAGCTCTACGTGAGGACGCTCCGCCATATGGCGGGGTCCACGTACAGACGGAAAAGCCCGCAGGAATGGATGGAGAAAATGACGGAGGATATCGCAGCGGATGCGCGGGGAGAGATTCCGGCGATAAAAGTGAGGAAAATACTGAAGCATATGCCCGTCTCCTACTTCAGCCGGTTTTCAAGGAAAACCGTTCTGCGCCACGTGAAATTCCTGAACTCCGTTGAAGGGCGGTACGGTACGGAAGTGATACGGTACCAGGAACATGACGAATTTACCGTCTGCACTCCCAGCAGAGAGGGAATATTTTCAGTGTTCTGCGGTGTTCTGAGCGCGAACGGACTGAATATTCTGGGCGCTCGGATAATCACCACTCTCGATAAAAAGGCTCTCGACATATTTTATGTGGATAAAGTCGACCGCCTGACTGACGACGAGCACGCCAGGGTATGGGACAAGGTGCGCAGAGACCTCGAAAGCGTGCTGGGAGGGGATGTCGATGTGGACGAACTTGTCGAGAAGAGAAAGAGAAATTACGCTTCCTGTGTGAAGGAGGTCCCCCAGTATCCGCCTGAAATCGTTTTTGACAACGACTCTTCCGAAAACGCGACGATAATAGAAGTCTACGCCAACGACAGGGAGGGTCTTCTTTACGGCATCACGAAAACTATTTACGGTCTGGGTCTTTCGATTGAATACGCGAAAATTTCCACCAGAGCGGATCAGGCGGCCGATACGTTCTACGTGCGTGACGCCGGGGGAGGCAAGGTGACGGAGTCGGAAGAACTGGAGAGGATAGAAAGCTCCCTTATGGAAGCGGTGACCGGCGAACAGTGAGGATGGTGAAGTTTCGTGAACGGGAAGATAACGGACATCAGGTGTGATTTTCTCGTTGTCGGCGGCGGCCTCGCGGGACTTTACGCCGCTGTGTGCGCATCCCGTTTCGGCAGTTGCGTGGTGGTCACCAAGCAGAGCCTCGTTCAGAGCAATTCATACTGGGCGCAGGGGGGAATCGCCGCGGCGTTCGATCCCGAGGATTCCCCCGTTTTTCACAAAGAGGACACCGTCGCCGCGGGACGGGGACTCTGCGACCAGCGCGCTGTTTCGGTCCTGGTCGAGGAAGGAAGGGACAGGGTTGCGGACCTCATCAATCTGGGAATGGAGTTCGATTCGGACGAGAGCGGACTTCTGCTCGGACTCGAGGGAGGTCATTCCAAACGAAGAGTTCTGCATGCGGGCGGAGATTCCACCGGAAAACGGATGATAGATTTTCTGATTTCCTATGTGCAGAGAAGCGAGTTGATCACGGTGATGGAACTTGTCACCGTAACCGACATGATCTCCGACGGCGCGAAGTGCCGCGGGGTATGGGGTTACGACGCGAACAACGGGAGTTACGTGAGAGTAAGTTGTCCGTCGACTATACTCGCCACGGGAGGCGCAAGCGCTCTCTACGGCAGGACGACGAATCCCGAGGGGGCGTCGGGGGAAGGGGTGGCGCTTGCGTGGAGAGCCGGCGCGGAAATCTCCGATATGGAATTCGTACAGTTCCACCCGACGGTCTTCAGCGGTTCCGGAGGGAAAGCCTTTCTGCTCACCGAAGCGCTTCGGGGAGAGGGCGCTTTTCTGCTTAACGCGCGGGGGGAGAGATTCATGGGGCGCTACAGTCCTCTTCTTGAACTTGCGCCGAGGGATGTGGTCTCGGAGGCCATCCACAGGGAGATGGTCTCCTGCGGGAATAACTGCGTATACCTCTCGCTTTCCCACCTCGATCATGAATTCGTCAACAGAAGGTTCTCTACGATAGCCGGTTTCTGCAGAAACTCGGGGTTCGACCTCGCCAGGGACCGCATACCGGTGGCCCCGGCCGCGCACTATACCATAGGGGGAGTCAGGACCGGACTCATGGGAGAAACCAATATAGACGGATTTTACGCCTGCGGTGAAGTTTCAAACACGGGTGTTCACGGCGCCAACCGTCTTGCGAGCAACTCGCTTCTTGAATGCATGGTGTTTGCCAAAAGATGCGTGGACGGAGCCCTTCAGGCGTCCGGAGACGCGGACGGCGCAGGGAACTTTACGGGCTTTACCGCGGACGGCCCGGGGCGGGATGATGCGGATTTCCTCCTTTCCGCAAGACGTGAAATAGCGGAGGGGATGAGCGCGTATCTGGGTATAGTCAGGGAAGAGAGCGGAATAAGGAAACTTCTTCGGCTGCTTGATAGGATCTCTTCCGAGTCCGGCGGACTCGGCGGCTGGTCCGACTTCAGACTCGGAGCCATGATGGATGTCTGCCGCCTTATGGGGCTGGCGGCGCTTGAGAGAAAGGAGACCCGCGGCGCTCACATAAGGTCCGACTATACGCGTGAAGACGCCGGATATGAAAAGCATCTGGTCTTCAAAAAGGAAATATCAGGGGGTGGAAGTGGAAACGTCCGTTCCGGATGAAACAATAGATCTTCTGCAGAAGGAACTGCGCCGGGATATAGGAAGCGGGGACATAACGACCGACAGCATTTTTGATGAAAATGCCGTTATGACGGGAACGCTCACGGCCAGACAGCCGGGAGTGATTTCGGGACTCGCGGCGGCGGAAGCGGTTTTCAGGATGCTCGACGCCGATTGTCTGTGGCGGCGGAAGGTCGGCGACGGAGATGTTGTTTCCTCGGGAGACGAGATCGCTTCCGTCAGGGGAAACAGCAGAGCTCTTGCGTCCGCCGAGAGAACGGCGCTCAACATACTGCAGAAAATGAGCGGAATATCTACGCTCACCTCTCTTTTCGTTTCCGGGACTGAAGGGTTTCCCGCAAAGATAACGGATACGAGAAAAACCCTTCCCGGACTCAGATGGGCGAGCAAGTATGCGGTTTCTGTGGGAGGAGGAAAAAATCACCGCGTCGGGCTGTATGACGCCGTGCTCGTAAAGGATAATCATATAAAGGCCGCCGGGGGGATGGAGGCCGCGATAAGACTGATAAGGCGCAACGCGGGGAAAGATGTTCGGATGGAGGTTGAAACGAAGACGATGGAGCAGGTGACGGAAGCTCTTCTCTGCGGCGTTGATACGATAATGCTTGATAATATGGACATACCGATGATCGAAGAAGCGGTGCGTTTTATAGACGGACGCGCTCTTGTCGAGGCGTCCGGAGGAGTGAGTCTCGACACTGTGAGGAAGATTGCGGAGACGGGGGTTGATTTCATATCCGTCGGCGCCCTGACCCACTCCGCTCCGTCTTTAGATATAGCCTTTGATGTGTTAGAATAAAAGACGGAATGAGGAGGGGGAGGGAGTCCGTCTGCCGCAATGTCTGACCTTCGTGACATCAAAGAAGAAATAGCAAGACTCAGAGAGGAGAAAAACGCCGTAATTCTGGCTCACAACTACCAGATACCGGAAATTCAGGATCTTGCCGATTACACGGGAGACTCGCTGGGCCTCTCCCAGAAGGCTTCGGAAACGGACGCGCAAATAATTATATTCTGCGGAGTCCACTTCATGGCCGAAACGGCCTCGATCATCTCTCCTGAAAAAAAAGTGCTTATTCCCGACCCCGAGGCGGGGTGCTCGCTTGCTGAAACCATAACCGTCGAACAGCTCCGGAAGTGGAAATCCGAAAACCCGGAGGCCGTCGTGGTTTCCTACGTGAATACGTCGGCGGCGGTGAAGTCGGAAACCGATTACTGCGTCACCTCCTCGAACGCCGTGAAGATCGTGGAATCCATTCCCAGAGACAAGGAGATACTTTTTCTTCCTGATATGTTCCTGGGATCTTTCGTCGCCAAGACCACGGGAAGAAAAATCTATATCTGGCCGGGGGAATGCCATGTGCATGCGGGGATAAGAACATCGGACATAAAGGATATGAAGCGGGCCCACCCCGATGCGGAAATGATAGTTCACCCCGAATGCGGGTGCACGACGTCATTTCTTCATGCCGCCGCCGGGGATGCGGAGCTTGCAGAGGACATAAAGTTTTTCTCGACCGGTAAGATGATCGACTATACGCGAAATTCCGATACCCGAAGATTCGTAGTGGCTACGGAGACCGGAATTCTGCACACGTTGAGGAAGGAGAGTCCGGAAAAAGAGTTTTATCCGGCGAGGGAAGACGCCGTCTGCGAGTACATGAAGATGATAACGGTCGACAAAGTTCTCAATTCTCTGAGAGAAGAAGTGTATGAAGTCAGAGTTCCTCCCGATATCGCGCGCAAGGCGAAAAAATCCATAGACAGGATGCTCTACATATCGGCTCAGTAACCCGCTGCCGCGCCGGGTCCCTTTCTCCTGTCGGACGCTGCATGGAAAAGTCCTCCCCGCCGCACGATGCTCTGCGTGTTTCCTATATATCCGGTTCTCCGCACCCGGTGGCCTTTTCCACGAAGCGTCGTCTCGACTTCCCCCGCCGCATCGTTTTCCATGTAGAGGGTGTCGGGCAGCCACTGGTGGTGTATCCTGGGGGCGGATGTCGCCTCATGTACGTTCATTCCGTGGTCGATCACATTCAGCAGCAGTTGGAGCACGGTGGTGATTATCCTGCTTCCTCCCGGGCTTCCGGTGGCGAGAAAGAATTTTCCGTCCTTCAGCACTATCGCGGGAGTCATGGAGCTCAGCATTCTTTTCCCGGGCATTATTGAATTCTTTCCGCCGCCCGTGAGACCGTAGGCGTTCCGCGCTCCGGGTTTTGCGGAGAAGTCGTCCATTTCGTTGTTGAGCAGAATTCCCGTTCCGGGTACCGAGAGGCCGGAGCCGTAGGAGAAATTGAGAGTATATGTGTTGGAAACCACGTTTCCGAATTTGTCGGCGACGGTGAAGTGAGTGGTTTCCGTTCCCGTTTCCGCAACCGGGTCGCCGGGTCTTATCTCCTCGCTCGGAACGGCTGCATCGGGACGGATGCGTTCCGACAGTTTCCGCGCGTACTTCTCCGAGGTCAGCCACCGTGCCGGAATCTCGGAGAAGTCGGGGTCGCCAAGATGTTCCGATCTGTCGGCATAAGCTAATTTCATCGTTTCCGCGAGAAGATGGATATATTCCGGGGAGTTGTGTCCGTACTCCGAAAGAGGGTGGTTTTCAAGGATTTCGAGCATCTGGACCAGATGCAGTCCGCCTGAACTCGGCGGCGGCATCGAGTAGATCCTATACCCTCTGTAGTCTCCCGTTACCGGCTTTCTTATTACTGCTCTGTAGGATGCGAGATCCTCCGCGCTCAGGAGACCTCCCGCGCGTTTCATGTAATCCGTGATCTTTTCGGCTATCTCTCCACGGTAAAACGCATCCGTTCCGCCCTCCCTTATCTTCTTCAGACTCCAAGCGAGGTTCTTCTGTTTCAGAACCCGACCTTCCGCCGGAGGGTTCCCGTCGTCCGTGAAGAAAACATTCATGCTTTCTTCCGACCTCCGCATTCTTTGTTTCGCGGCAAGAAGCGAGCGGTGAAGTTCGGGCGTGACCGTGAATCCGTTTTCCGCCAGTTCCATGGCCGGAAGGAGCGCTTCTTCAAGCGATACGGTTCCGTATTTTTCAAGGGCGAGGGCGAGGCCCGCAACTGTGCCCGGCACCCCCGCCGACTGGATGCTTTCACGCGCCCGCTTGATATCGACTTCTCCTCTTTCATCCAGAAACATGTTCTCCGAAGCCGCCAGGGGCGCCTTCTCTCTGTAATCTACGGCTACCGTCTCTCCGCTCTCCGCCATATGAATGAGCATGAAGCCTCCGCCCCCGAGATTCCCGGCGCGCGGCAGGGTGACAGCAAGCGCGAATCCCATAGTTACGGCCGCGTCGACGGCGTTCCCGCCCCGCATCAGCATGCGGGTTCCCGCAAGAGCAGCGTGTTTTTCGGCGGACACCGCGGCGCCGTTTTGAAACGGACCGTTTTTTACGGGAGATTCGCGGACGAAAGAAGGTGATGCGCAGGATGCCGCGGACACGAGCGCGCAGAAAATCAGACACAGAGCGGAGGCGGAAAAACGTGGTCTGCGTGCGGGGAGAATATTCAAAAGGAGATTCCGTATTTGTAGCGCCCGGACATGTTCATTCTGTCTTTGCATATCTCTATTTTTCTTGAATAGAACGCCTTTTCGAAAGTTTCTTCGGTGAGACCGACCGCACGGTCGAAATTGGATATGGCGTCCTGATATCTGTGAAGTTCGAAATTGAGATTCCCCAAGGTTGAATAAAGAAGATTATGCGAGGACAGTCTCTCCACCCCGCGTATTTCCTTTATGGCTTCAATTCCCTGCTCGGGGCCGCGGGTTTCTGCGATGGCGATTGCCCTCTGCAGTTCCACAAGCGGGCAGTGACGACATGCCAGATAGCTGTCGTAAAGAGAGATCATTCTTTCCCAGTTGGTGTCTCCGTATCTTTTTGCAAGGGCGTGCACGGCGGAAACGCCGGCTTTCAGATGCATTTCGGTGATCTCTCCGGCGCCTTCCGCGGAGAGGGACAGGTGCTCGAAACCCCTTCTGATCATATCTCCGTCCCACAGTTCTCTGTTCTGCCTCTTTATTCCGAGAGGTTTCCCGTTCGAGTCCCGCATGGTCTTCAGTCTCGACGCGTTCAGAAGCATGAATGCAAGTAGAGCGTGAACGCCGGGTTTTTTCGTACCGGGAAAATCAAGAAGGGTCTCGGCGAGTCTTATCGCGGAAAAACAGAGAGAGTCGACCGGCGGTGCTCCCCTCCGGACGCCGTTTTGCCCGAGGTTGAAAATCTCGGAGATATTTTTCATGACCTTGACCGCGTCCGTACTGATCTTTTCCCCGGCGCTCATTCTGTCCGTAAGTTCTTTTTTTTCCGCGGAAAGCTTCTGCTCGAGGCCGGTTTCATTTTTTCCGAAAATCCGCGCAAGCTCCGAGCAGGAAAACCCGCAGAGTATGTTGAGTATCAGATGCTTCTGAAGAGAACTTTCTCTCCGGGATTCCGAGATGGTGAAAAGCATGTCGACCTGGCTTTTCGCCACTTTCCGGTCTTCCGGAAAATCAAGATGAAACTCCGAGATGTCGATCCCGCCCTCTGCATTTTTTTCCTCGGACATGTGGCGTACCTTCCTGCAGAAAAGCTTGTTCGAACTCTCCGTTATATCGGTCCATACGGCTCCTCGGGGGTCTTGAGGAACTCCTTGCTTAGCCCATTTTTCTCTCATTTTTTCAAAGGAGTTCCGGCAGACGCTCTGTACGTGTTCAAGACTGCTGCAGCCGAAGACTCCGACAAGAGTGCACACTATGGCCCCGTAGTCATTTATAAGCTGCTTCGATATCTGCTTGTTTACTTCAGGTCTGTTGTATTTTATTCCCAATTTATGTCCTCGGCGATGTTCGGGTGAAAAAAATTCAACCGGAAATTATACACGGAAAAATATGCGGGAATCTGCGTCTTTTCAGAGTCGGGCCAGGATGAGATCCCCCATTTCAGCTGTTCCTACTTTTGTTTTTCCCTTCTGGTATATATCCGCGGTTCTGTACCCTTCATCGAGAACCTTTCTCACCGCATCCTCAATACGCTCTGCGGCCGCATCCATATGGAAAGAGTAACGAAGCATCATTGATGCGGAAAGAACCGCCGCTATGGGATTTGCGATGTCTTTACCGGCTATGTCCGGCGCGCTTCCGTGCACGGGCTCATATATCGCGGCGCCGTTTCCGACGCTCGCCGAGGGCAGCATCCCCAGAGAACCCGTCAGTTGAGCCGCCTCGTCGCTTATGATGTCTCCGAACATGTTTCCGGCAAGTATCACGTCAAAATCCCGGGGTCTTCTTATAAGCTGCATGGCGGCGTTGTCGACATAC
Source organism: Thermodesulfobacteriota bacterium (assembly GCA_965204665.1). Taxonomy (GTDB): domain Bacteria; phylum Desulfobacterota_D; class UBA1144; order Nemesobacterales; family Nemesobacteraceae; genus Nemesobacter. Next base: position 1,070,663 of record OZ242002.1, read on the forward strand.
AGATGTTCAATCTCAATCTCCGGAAATTCACGGTCCCGCACAGCCCCCACGGTGTCTCTCCAGAGCACCATCGACTCGAGCACGTTTGATTTGTCCACGGATGTAACTTTCTTTTTTCTTTTCCTCGCGATCTCGAACGCCACCCTCGCCACCCTTTCTATCTCCGCCGTCGAGTAGCGCAGAGTGTTGAAGCCGACCTGTGCCCCTTTATCGATTCCCCTGGGCTCCCCGAAATATATTCCGCTCGTAAGTTCCCTTACAACCATCAGGTCGACGCCTTCCACCACCTCTTTTTTAAGGGACGACGCGTCGGCTAGAGCAGGGTAGACCACGGCGGGACGGAGATTCGCGAAAGTGTCCAACTGTTTTCTGAGTTCAAGCAGTCCTTTTTCAGGCTTGAGATCATGGGGCAGATTTTCCCATTCGGGACCCCCTACGGCTCCCAGCAGCACGGCATCGCTTCGTCTTGCTTTCTCCAGGACCTCTTCGGTTGCGGGGACGCCGCAGGCATCTATGGAGCATCCTCCGAAAAGTTCCGTATCAAGGGTAAATTCAATACCGTTTTTTTCTCCTGCCGCTTTGAGGACGGAGACGCCGACATCGGTTACTTCAACGCCTATTCCGTCTCCGGGGATTACAAGTATTCTGGACAATTTCGTTCTCCTGAGCTGTTTTATTTTTCCAGGATAGATTACCCGGAAGTTTCTCCTGCCGTATTTCGAGCCGCAACCCGTGAGTGCGTGAAGACAAGTATATGCGTGACGTGCCGGAAATTCTCGCGCTGCGCAGCATCAACCCCAGCCGCCGTATAAGGCAATATCAAGATCAGCTATCAATTCTTCCTCCGTACTGCTGTGGCCTAGCATCCTCGACATTTTCGAACTGTCCAGTCTTAGTCATGCATAAATGTCGGTAAAAATTTCGTTCGCAATCTCCTCGTCAACCCCGCGAACATGCAAAGTCACTCCTTCGTCTATGAAATCTTCTTCTATGTCGAATTCCTCCGCTGCGGTGAGTATGTCTTCGGGGGTTTCGTACGATATGCAGACTTCAACCCCTACCGCGGAGAACAAAGGAGACACCACGGCCAACTCGATGGACCCGTCCTCGTTTGTTTTCTTTATCTTCTTGTAGCCTTTATGCTCAATCCACCTTTCCATCGCTTCAAGATAAGTCATCCCGCGCCGATTTAATGCCCTCCTGTGTTTTTCTCTCGTCTCTTCATTATACTCTATATGCTGTAACTTGCGGTCTTCATCTCCTTACAATTTACCATTTTCTTCCACCGCCTTATTGCAGGAACATTTTGGCGCTAATACCCTGAACCGACTTTACCAAAAAATAAATCGGTGGACATCAGTGGATTGGATGCCGCAAAAAATCGCGTAGGCTGCATTTTGTCACGGGAACTATTTACTGCGCCGCATCAGGTGAAGTAGTCGTGGTCCTTTCGGGTTTCGGTACGACGAATGAACATGGGAAGAAAGAATAAACGACGGAAAAACCATCGCCGACAGGCGGAAAGCATATTGTGGCAGTATCTTCCGTGTTCGGAATTCAGAAATGATTGTATATCGACGAGATAGAGATCTCATGTGTACGAAGAAAGCCGAATTCAGCCCTGTTTTAGCAGGTTTTGGATGAACTCGGGGTCACGGGGCTCATTCCGCGGGTCTGATTCCATCGAAACCGCTGCTTTATAAAACTCTCCGCCTCATACCGTACCTAACGCTTACCGGAGATCATCCGGCTGAAAACTCACCTCCACGCTCAGGAGCATCCAAAGTCGAACATTATCTTCAACTCGGTCGGATAAGTGGGTCGGGTATCTGTCCTTGACTCAGTTAGGGGGGGGGTAGAATCAAAGACATGAAAGATCCTACATCGTCGAAGGAGGTTGTATTATGAAATTACGTAATTTCTCAGTGTTGTTTCTGCTCGGCGGAGCGGTTTTCTTTATTGCCTGTGAAGGGGATAGGATTGTCTGTGAATGTGAAGAGGATATGGGTCCGGCAGGCCCGAAGGGAGATAAAGGAGACCCGGGAACACCGGGAGCGGCGGGGGGGGATAAAGGGGATAAGGGAGACCCGGCTCCTGGTGATCCCAGATGCGACGTGAGCAACGGTATAAATGCCCTGCCCGGTGTCTCCAATGATATCACGGGGACTGCAGATGACGATATCATCTGCGGAAATCAATACATTAACAACATTAGTGCCGGAGACGGCGATGATACTGTTTACGGTGGTGCCGGAAATGACATTCTCGATGGAGGTCCCGGTGCTGATACTCTTACAGGTGGCGCTGGTGCTGACACCTTTGTAATCAGGCACTCGAGCAAAAGCGCCAAGGATAATATTACGGACTTTAACGCATCGCAGAACGATATAATTCACTTCATAGGATTTCCAGAAGGGTCTACGTTAGCAGGGTCGGGCCGCACGGTCACTGTAGGATCAGACGAACTATTTGATGTGCGGGATGACGCCGCAGCAAATACAATCCGTAATACACCGGCCCTATATGAATTTAGAGACTGAGTTCAATCGGTTCCGGTGAAGTCGGCAAAATCCGATTATGGTTCAATGGGCGTTTCCTCCTAAGACTCGCCCATTAAACTCTCTACCCGCATTGCGGAATACAGTTCGTGCCGATTTCTCGAGGTTCGTGTTCGTTCGCTCTTTTGATACTGCTCTGCGAATTTCGCTTCGGGGTGTATCTCTGACCCGGGCTTAAGATATGTGAATTTTGAATTTATTCCGCCTCTCTTGTTCCTAATTCCCTGTCAAGAATCAGAAGTGCCGCCTGGTCGTCACCTGCGATTCTTATCTGTTCCACCACATTTTCAGAACTTTTTTCCTCCTCCACCTGCTCCTCTATGAACCAGTGAAGCATCACCGATGTCGCATGGTCGTTTTTTGAGACCGCAAGATCGTAGAGATTGTTTATCATACCGGTTACCTCTCTTTCATGTTCAAGCACATCCTCGAACATTTCAAGGAAGGTTCCGAACTCGGAAGCCGGCTGTTCTATCGACTCAAGAAGAGCTCTGCCGCCCCTGTCGACCAGATAGTCGAACAACCTCATCGCGTGGACAAGTTCTTCATCGCTCTGTTTGCGCAGCCAGCCGGCGAACCCTGAAAAATTCTTGGATTCACAGTATGCCGACATGGAGAGATAAAGATATGAAGAGTAATACTCGTTCCTTATCTGCGTGTTTATCGCATCCTGTATTTCACTGTCAATCATTTTTATTTCCTCCTTGGTGGTTCTTCCACCTGATTTTTATATCCGCCTGATGAATTGTAACCTGACCCGGTTTAAAACTACTCTTGAACGGTAATTATTTCCATCTAAGAATTCAAGTCCGTTTCCCCGAGCTATTCTGTCGGTGCTTGTATGCGCCGGAAATCCGGGGCTTGTAAATGGACCTGTCGGTATTATATACTTAAAAACAATATGTTGTACTCAGGAGGCGAAAATGACGGACACAGCAGAACAGAATGAAAAAGTTCTTCCTCTCCTTCCGCTTCGCGATGTTGTCATCTATCCCTATATGCTGGCGCCGCTTTTCGTGGGCAGGGAAAAATCGATCAGCGCTCTTGAAAAAGCGGCCAAGGGCGACAAGCGGATATTTCTTTCCGCTCAGAAAGACGCCAAAGTGAACGAGCCCGGAAACGACGATATGTATAAGGTCGGCACCATAGGAACTATCGTGCAGATGCTGCGTCTGCCTGACGGCACCGTAAAGGTTCTGGTTGAGGGCAAGAAGAGGGCGGCTATATCGGGTTTCGTGTCGCAGAAGGACATGTTCATGGTTAAGGTGGAGGAGATTGAAGAGCCTTCCGGACAAAGTGTGGAGGTCGAAGCTCTTATGCGTTCGGCGACCAAACTCTTCGAGGATTACGTGAAACTCAACACGAAGATACCCTCGGAAACTCTAGTGACCTTCATGTCGATTGAAGAGCCCGGGAAATTGGGAGACACAATCGCGTCCCACCTCAATATGAAACTTGCGGACAAGCAGGAAATTCTCGAGGCGATCAATCCGCTTGAGAGAATAGAGAAACTCTGCGAGAAGATGCAGTCCGAGTTGGAAATACTCCAGATGGAGAAGAAGATAGGCAAGAGGGTCAAGAAGCAGATGGAAAAGGCCCAGAGAGAGTACTATCTGAATGAACAGATGAAGGCCATACAGAAAGAACTCGGAACCGGGGATGAACTGAAGGGAGAGATAGAGGAATTCGAGGAAAAACTCAAGAATAAAGATCTTCCGGAGGATGTGGAGCAGAGGGTGAAGAGGGAGATAAACAAACTCCGCATGATGTCCTCGATGTCGGCTGAGGCCACGGTCGTGAGAAACTACGTAGATTGGCTTCTGGACCTGCCGTGGATAAGCGAGCAGACGGAGGACCGTCTGGACATCGCGGAGGCCGCCAAAATCCTTGACGAGGATCATTACGGGCTTGAAAAACCCAAAGACAGGATACTCGAATGTCTGGCGGTGCGGGTTCTTGCCGAAAAACTCAAGGGGCCTATAATCTGCTTTGTCGGACCCCCGGGGGTCGGAAAAACTTCGCTTGCCAAATCAATAGCGCGCGCCATGGGGCGCAAGTTCGTGAGAATGTCTCTCGGCGGAGTGAGGGACGAAGCGGAGATAAGAGGGCATAGAAGAACCTATATAGGAGCCCTTCCCGGAAAAATCATACAGGGCATGAAAAAAGCGGGAACGGTGAACCCGGTCTTTCTCCTAGACGAGATCGACAAGTTGGGAATGGACTTCAGGGGAGATCCTGCATCCGCACTCCTCGAAGCGCTTGATCCCGAGCAGAACTCGAGTTTCAATGATCATTACATAGAGGCCGACTACGACCTCTCGAAAGTTATGTTCATAATGACCGCGAATGTGCTTCACACGATCCCCTGGGCGCTTCAGGACCGTATGGAGATAATCCGCCTTCCGGGTTATACGGAGCAGGAAAAACTGCAGATAGCGAGAAACTTTCTTATCGCGAAGCAGCTTGAAAACCACGGTCTTAAGGATCACAAGACAAATATAAAGAACGAGGCCGTCGTCCAGATCATAAGAAGGTATACGAAGGAAAGCGGCGTAAGAAATCTCGAGAGGGAGATAGCTTCGTTGTGCAGGAAAGTGGCGAGGGAGATCGTCGAGAAGAAAAAGGTTCGCGGGGTGGTCATCACGTCCAAGAACATCAACAAGTATCTCGGTACTCCGAAGTACGAATACGGGGAGATTGAAAAGACCGATCAGGTGGGCGCCGCCACCGGACTCGCATGGACCGAGTTGGGTGGGGAACTGCTTACCATAGAGGTCTCGGTCGTTCCGGGAAAAGGTGTTTTCACCGTGACCGGAAAACTGGGAGAGGTGATGCAGGAATCCGCCCGTGCGGCGATGAGCTATGTGAGGAGCCGCGCGCAGCGCCTGGGTCTGGACAGGCTGTTTTACCAGAATGTGGATATACACATTCATGTCCCTGAAGGAGCTACTCCGAAGGACGGTCCGAGCGCCGGTACAGCGATAGCGAGCGCCATAACGAGCGCTATCACGAAAAAACCGGTGAACAAAGAGATTGCGATGACGGGAGAAATCACGCTTCGCGGCAGAGTTCTCACCATAGGAGGGCTCAAGGAAAAGATTCTTGCCGCCCACAGGGGAAGGGTTAAGGAAGTGTTGATTCCAGCGGAAAACACCAAGGATATTGAAGATATACCGGAGAACGTCAGAAAAGAGGTGAAGATAACCACGGTGGAGCATATGGACGAGGTGCTTGAAAAGGTGATTCTCTCGGATGAACCGGTGCTCAAGAACTTCGTTATCCCTTCCAAGGGGTACACTCTGGAAAGTGATCAGGTGCCGAAGAACATGAACTGACAGGGAGATGCGGTTACGGATCCCGTAGATTGATTTGAAAGCCTCCGGGCGGGCACTGCCGCTTCGGGGGCTTTTGAGTTTTTTGAGAGGCGTGAAAGTGAGGTCTGCGGTAAAGGGAAGAGGTTCTGCGGAAAATCCTTCGGGAAGATTCGAGAGGATTGATTATATCCCGAATGAAGAAGAGATCCGGGACCTGAAAGTTCCCAGGACTGTTTTCTACAGCGACGATTCGAAGACTGTTATTTCCCGCAATTCAAGCCCTGATGTACCTTTTTCCGCGAGTATAAACCCGTATAGAGGATGCGAGCACGGGTGTCCTTACTGCTATGCACGGCCGACGCACGAATATCTGGGACTTTCTGCGGGTCTTGATTTCGAAACCAAGATCTTCGTCAAGAAAAATGCCGCGGAACTTCTGAGAAAAGAACTATCTTCAGCCGGATGGACTCCGCAACCGGTAGCGATAAGCGGAGTTACCGACTGCTATCAGCCTGCGGAGAAGCATTTCCGTATAACAAGGGACTGTCTTGATGTTTTCAGAGAATTCCGCAATCCTGTGGGTATCGTAACCAAAAATTATCTGGTTACGCGCGATACGGACATTCTTTCCGACATGGCGGCGATTAACTGCGTGAGCGTGGCAATCTCCGTAACCACTCTGGACGGCGAGCTTTCGAGAAAGATGGAACCCCGGGCTTCACAGCCTCTGTACAGGCTAAAGGCCATGGAAAAGCTTGCCGGGGCAAAAATCCCCGTGACGGTTCTTATCGCTCCGGTGATTCCCGGACTGACCGATCATGAGATTCCGGCGATAATGAAAGATGCTTCCGAAAGAGGGGCGTCTGATGCCGGGTACGTTATGCTTCGACTCCCGTACGGGGTAGAAGAGATATTTTCCGCTTGGCTTGCGCGTCACTATCCCGGGAGAGAGAAAAAGGTTCTTAACAGGATAAGATCAGTGAGAGAAGGACGCCTCAGCTCCTCCGAATGGGGAAGCAGAATGAAAGGTAAAGGAATATTCGCGGAGCAGATAGAGAAGATGTTTTCCGTGTCGTATTCCAAATTCGGATTCGGAAGGGAAAAACAGGCTTTCGACATATCACGCTTTCAAAGAAATAACGCGGTTCAACTTGAACTTTTTAGTGGGCCGCATAACTGATTACTGTCTCTCTTCAAACATTTTCTCATATCCGATCTATGATTTTTTCGAGTCGGTCAATTCCCTTGCTCTTTGTCAGATAATCTTGGTACGACTTCTGCGCCCCATCAATCAGGGAGTTATAGTGAACGATACGGCTACCTGCAGAAACCGCTCTCATTGATGCCTTGAGACGCTCGGGATTGTTTTTTTCCTCATCTACTGGTTTGCCAAGAACGAAAACGACCTCAATGTTCGGTGTGTTATCACCGGAACTCAATAATATCTTCTTAAGTTTGTCGACATAAGTTTGGCCCTGATTCTGCAGTTCTAGAAGATTCATCTTTTTACCTACCTTTTTCAACTCAATTATGATGTGCTTGCCTGCATTAGTCCGGTAAGCGATGTCAACGCGACTTAATTTTTCCTTCTCAGTCAGGTCACTTGTGAAAACATTTTCTTTAAGGAGTCTTGATTCCATTAATTCGCTACCGGTTGCCCGCTCCCAAGCTGCGTCAAGCAACCACAGGTGATCAAAGAGGTATTTCTGAAGTACTTTCTCTTTGGCATTTTCGTCTACGATAGCCTGAAACTCCTTTATGGCTTCAAGGCGCGACTTGACAATATCACAATACAGAGATGCTTCCAGTGCATCTCTGTCTGCCAGCATCTGCAACAATCTGTCAATGTCCTGAACGCTGGAAACAAACTCTGATTTTTCAGGACTTGGAAGTTTAATGGGCGATCGTTCACCTAGATTCTTCAAGTTTTGTAAGCAGCCCCTTTATTTCTTTTGATTTTATTTTCAGGCTGATCTTGTTCACAACGAATTTTGCGCTTATATCGGCTACTTTTTCAACAACTTCAAGATTGTTTTTTCTCAAAGTTTCTCCGCTTGCGGTCAGATCGACTATGGCATCGCAGAGACCTATTATAGGGGCGAGTTCGACCGAGCCGTAAAGCTTTATGATTTCTACACTCACACCTTTTCTGTTGTAGAAATCACCTGTGATTTTCGGATACTTGCTTGCGACTCTAAGGGAAGTTGTACCGGATTTCTGAAAACCTCGGGGGGCGGCGACCACCATCCTGCATTTTCCGATTCTTAGATCAAGAGGTTCGTAAAGATTGCAATCCTGCTCCATCAAGGTGTCTTTACCGACTATTCCGCAGTCAGCAGCTCCGTACTCTACATATGCCCCGATATCGGTAGGTCTTACGATAAGCACTCTGAGGTCTGAATCCTCAAAATCAAAAATAAGTTTTCTGGGGTCCTTTATAACATCTGATATGTCTATCGAGGCTTTGCCGAAAAGCTCAATGATTTCCTCAAGAAGTCTTCCTCTGGGCGTTGCGATTGTAATCACTCTTTCTCCCTCCATATGTCGGCTCCCAGGGAACGCAGTTTGTCGTCAAGTTTTTCGTATCCGCGATCAAGATGGTAGATTCTCGATACTTCCGTCTTTCCGGTTCCGCAGAGTCCCGCCAGAACCAGTGAAGCGCTTGCCCTGAGGTCGCTTGCCATTATCTGTGCTCCTCTGAGCTTTCCCACCCCCCTTACCACGGCCGTATTTCCCACTATCCTCACGTCCGCTCCCATTCTTCTGAGTTCTGCTGTATGCATGAATCTCTGAGGAAATATGTTTTCAGTTATCATGCTCATTCCGTCGGCCAAGCACATAGGTATCATCATCTGAGCCTGCATGTCCGTAGGAAATCCCGGATAGGGAAGAGTGGAGAAGTCTATGCTTTCTATCTCCGCTGTCCCCCGTACTCTTATGGAGTCGGCCTGTTTTTCTATTTTTGTTCCCGTCTGCAGAAGTTTTCCCACAAGTGCTCCCAAGTGCTCGAATCTGCATCCCCTTACGGTGATGTCGCTTTCGTTAAGAGCGCCTGCTATCATCAATGTGCCGGCCTCTATTCTGTCGGGCATTATCGCATAATCATCAAGCGGGCCGAGACTGCTTGTCCCCGTTATTGTTATTATATCTGTTCCGGCTCCCTCTATCTGCGCGCCCATGAGATTGAGCGCGTTTGCCAGATCTACCACCTCGGGTTCGCATGCGGCGTTAAGAATCACGGTTTTCCCCCTTGATACGGAGGCAAGCAGCATTATGTTTTCGGTCCCCGTAACGGTGGAAAGATCAAACGGGACGGTGTTTCCGGTAAGACTTTTCACCTTCGCGCGCACATATCCGTGTTCAATTTCCACATCGGCCCCGAGCATCTGCAGTCCTTTTATATGCTGGTCTATCGGCCTTTCTCCTATTGCGCATCCCCCGGGAAGAGAAACCTCAGCCTTGTTGAACCTGGCGAGTAACGGCCCTAGAACCAGAACGGATGCCCTCATGGTCTTTACAAGATCGTAAGGAGCCTTATAACTGTCTATGGTTCCCGAATTTATAAGAAGTTTCCCGTCCGCGTATTCACACACGGCCCCCAGAGTCTCAAGGAGCTTCACCATGGTGCGGACATCTGCAAGGTCCGGAACGTTAGAGAAAGTATTGATTCCATCGTTCAGTACGCATGCGGCCATTATGGGAAGCACGGCGTTTTTCGCTCCGTTTATCTTCACTTCTCCAGTGAGCCGTTTTTTTCCTTCAATCACTATTTTTTCCAACTTGCTTTTACCACCCTTTTTATTCCGCTTATGTCATTCTCGTAACTGATGTCGCAGAAGCCGTTGTGAGAGAAGATTTCTCCAACAGCTTCCGCCTGCCCGGCTCCCACTTCAAGTAGAAGAACCCCGCCTCTACGAAGAGCCCTGCCCGCGGACTCCGCTATCGCTTTTATACATCCAAGTCCATCCGGTCCGCCCACAAGCGCGGTACGAGGTTCATAATTTTTTATCTCCGCAGGAAGTTCTTGATACTCGGATTCCGACACGTAGGGAGGATTGGAAATTATCATATCAAATGTGGATTCTGCAAAACACGATAGAAGGTCCGAATTCACGAATACTACGCGGCCGCCGAGTTCGATTGAGTTTTTCCGCGCTGATGAGAGCGCTTCCGGAGATATGTCGGATGCGAGAATTTCGCACTCCGCAACCTCAAGAGAAATTGTTACCGCAAGGCATCCGCTTCCCGTACCCAGATCTAGAATACGGGGATTCTTCATCTTTTCCGCAGTTTTTATGGTTAGTTCCGCAAGAGTTTCAGTCTCGGGTCTCGGTATCAGCGTGCAGGGATTTACGGAAAAGGACCTGGAGAAAAACTCTCTCTTGCCAGTTATGTAGCCGAGCGGTTCTCCCCCTACACGCCTTTTAAGCAACGTTTTGAAAACTTCTATTCGTTCAGAGTCCACCAATTTCCGGGGATGAGCATAAATTTCAATAGGCTCCACACCAAGGCTTTCTGAGAGTAGGGCTCTAGCCTCAATCCCCGGGCGCTCAAAACCCTTTTTGCCGAGACTGTCCAGACCTTTCAGGTAAAGTTCTCTTAGTTCCATTTGAATTCAGCAGGGATGAAGTCTATAGTCGGCAGGCTTGTTTTCAAGTCGCGGAAATACTAAACTATACTCTGTCTGATGGAATGATTGCCCTTCGTGTGCGGAGAGAGGTTTCAGTTCCTCATATCTGCTTGATTCTTACTGGGTGTGTTTCTCAGCGATTTTCTGAAAGAAAAGGAATGTATTTTGCCCATTAAACTTCGAAGTGCAACACTTGAATTATAACGAAGCGGTCCGTAAAGACGAGTAGTTGAGACTGTGAGAGTATCAGGAAAAAGGTCGTTAAAAAATAAGCCGATTGTCAGGAATGCAGTTGTTTTTCTGAAGGAACAGGTTGAAAATCTTCCGGATCAGGTTCGACACCTCGAATCCGGTGTCATAATGTTGAAACAGGACATTTCTCCCCCTGTTTCACGCCGTCTGCGGACCGTGAACTCTCCTTCCCGCGCAGTACTCCCTGAATTTCTCCACCCCCGGGATGTTCAAGACCCGGGTCAAATTGTAAGTCAGCGTCATCAGACTGAACTCTCCCCTGCATTTCTCGAGACCCCGCATCAGAAACTGATGAAATCCGTTTCCGACCTTCAATGTTCCGAACGGATGTTCAACAATCCCCCCCCCCGCTTCCTCATCTTCTCTCCTCCCTGTTCCATTCTCCTCTTGTGCCTCTCAAGTACTTCCCGGTGTTCCCATCTTCGTATCGACCTGACCTGCGTCTTCCCACCGATGCAGCGCCTGCGCATCGGACACGCCCTGCAGTCCGCACTTCCGCTTCTGTATACAATGTACTTCTTCCCTGCTCTGAATCTCGGATTTACGCCGGGAATCAGCCTCCTGCCCTGCGGGCAATGATAACAATCCTCTTCAGCGTCGTAAGTGAATTCGTCAAGACTGTAACGCCCCCGTTGTTTCATTCCCGAACTGTTGTCGGGAACAGGCACATAGACCGTAATGTCCTCATCTTCGCACCGCTTGAGTTCCATGCTCTCGTAATAACCTCCGTCGGCCGGTCCTGTCAATTGAGACTGTGAAAGTATTGAGAGGAAGACTGTTAGAGAATAAATCGACCGTCTGGAATGCATCTGTTTTTCTGAAGGAAGAGGTTGAAAATCTTCTGGAACAGCGTGTAACTGTATCTTGGGAAAGAGGTGATATCAACATTTAACTGCCTATAATGCAAGGATAATTATGCCGCTGTATCGGCCGAGTATGGAGGGGAAATGGGAGACAAACCAGATTCTGTGAAAACATCTCGGTTCCGAGATATACGCTGAACAATGCAGAATCTCAGAATACTTTCACAGTCTCAATTGTTCCGTACCGAGACTTTTCTTCGCTTCCGTAAGCATCCCGGACAGTTGACGGCTGTCCGTGCCGTCCTGAACCACATTCTCAACAACTACAAGCTTATGCTTCGAGTCCACCGCTATCTGCGCGTTGTAACCCGCCGCACTCTGTCCCCGTTTCCTGAGCAACTTCGCGTCTTTGTCCACCGTCGATACCTGAGTGTCACCACTTCTCTCCATGCGGTCCTTAGTCTCCCGATTCTCCTTCCGACGCTTCTTCAACTTCTCCATCTTCTCCCTCAACATCCAGTCGTTGCCTACATCCTGTCTTCCCGCCTTCTCATCAGCGGCATCAGCCTCCTCAAGTTCCCGCTGATACTCTTCTATCCTGCTCTCTATATTCTCCAATTCCCTGTCTATATACCCTCCGGTACGTATACCTGCCCTGCCCGCGTCCGCAGAGAAGAAAGAACCGTCAACCGCCGCCTTATCCCCGCCGAACAGGGATAAATCCCTGCACAGCAGAACAAAATCCCTGTTGAAATTCCTCAGTTGCGCCGCATGATTCCTGCGGAAATCAGCAATGCTCCTGCAGGACGGCCGCATCCCCTTCACCAGCCGCATCACTTCAAGATTCCTTCCGGTCTCCGCTTCCAGCTTGCGGCTGCTGCGTATACCATGCTGATATCCGTAAAGATGCAAGCTTCAACATCGCCCACGGATTATATGGAGGCTGCCCCGCCGTGGTGCCGGCCTCCGTATGCATGAATCCCATGGAAGCCGGATCAAGAGTGTCGACATAGGCATCAAGCGCCCGAACCCGGTGGTTCTCTCCGACATAGTCTTCCACTCTCTCGGGCAGAAGCAGTGTTTGTCCTCGGTCAAGTGCGGGCTTGTATCGGCGTCGGTTCATTGCGTATTACACCTCGGTATTAAGAATATGGAGTAATCATACCTTAAGAAAGAGGATATATCAACACCTAACTGCCTGTAATGCAAAGATAATTATGCTGTTGTATCGGCCGAGGGGGGGGGGAACGAGGAAATCAGATTCTGTAAAAACATCTCGGTTCCGAGATATACGCTTAACAATGCGAAATCTCAGAATACTTTCACAGTCTCATCTGCCGGGCAGATGAACCTGAATTCGCACAAAGAAACAGGCGTGGTAAAGTTATCCGGAAATCTTATCAGAACGGAGCAACACCAGTCCCGAGTGTTGCACTTCGAAGTTTAATGGGCGTCTTCAAAACTACATACACCGTGATTGGCCGCACAGGATATTAAACCCTCGATTATGACTTAGCCTCGTCCGTCAGCCGACAGGGATTCCAGATCTGTTCAGCGAGATGCCGGTAGAGGTCTTGTCGTTCATCCAAGTCGCGCTTATGGAAGTCAGTGTGTGCTTTGAATGGTAGTTTGGAAATTCTGATAAATTTGGAAAAGCCCGGATCTAATTTGTATGCTCCTTCATGGAGGCTCTGGGCCAGCAGATTTTGCTTCAGATATTCATTGCGTTTTTTGGCATAAGTCAGATCACCGAAGGCTGCATTGAATTTCTTCGGCAACAGCAGCAAACCACCGATGCGATTGCGATACTCAGTGAAATCCGAAGGGTGCTCGAACTCGTGGGTGTGCCGTTCGGGATGATTTGCCCATATATGCTCGACTTCGTATCCTTCATTACCACCTTGCATGTATTCACGGTAGCGGGATTGACGCCCCGATTGGGTTTCCAAATAGTCGGTCATACGAGCGAGCAATTGATGGATTTGCCGGCGGTTGTTCCCTTGAAGCCCAAATCTGTCTTTATCAATGAATGTTTCTTCCTTGTCCAGACGCTGTTCGAGTATTTTCACCAAGGCCGGCGTATCTTTCCCTCGAATGTCACGTACAATCAGGAACATGGCGTACTGCATGGCCGAGTAATTGGTCGCGCGGCGATTCCATATGCGCCGTGCAATCAGAATGTCCAAAAATGCAGAGACAACACGCAGTTTGCGATTACAGGTTTGTTCATCATCGTCGCGCCGCAAGGGTGCGAGCAAAACTGGGTACTGAAGCGTGAAGTTGTTCTGGGCGCAATAGTGAACGGCCGCCAACCCGTTTGTATTTATCGGGTTGGCGGCGACATCGCGCAGTCGGGCATACCAACCATCCATAGAAGGCAAAATCCTCTTCAATGAAGCGTGTGAACTCATCGCCCGATGACAAACCAAGTGTATCCTTGTGGTTGCGAACCCATCGGTGAAACTCCGTGCCGATCAGGTCGAAGTCGCGCGGCTCAGCTCCTCGATTACGTTCGCGAATGGTTCGCGCATGCTGACTGCGAAGCCATGCCTTGATGGCATCGGCATCTTCTTCCTTGCCGATATCCTGTAGATGTTTTACCCGTTTGCACCAAGACTTATTGGCTGAATCGCGGCGCGTAGAGTCGTCAATGTTCGCGAGGAGATAGCCCTTGAGCATATCAGTCGGCGTGAGCGATAGGCCGCGGTCATTCATTGTCTCGAATATGGTGTAGGCATCGGCGTCGGAAGAAGTTGTGATTTCCACTAATTGGACATTCTGGATCAACCAATCCGTAAACCAGGGAAGTGCGCGATCGGCAAGCTCAGAGGGAAAAAGTTCCTTCACATCATTAAAGCGATGGACAATGTTGACGACTGATTCAGGTTGTCCGGTCGGGTCGAAAGTAGAGTGGTCTAACAGCCCACGCATACAGGATTCACGTTCATCCACATCGATGTTGAATGAGCTTTTGCCATATTTCTCTGAGAATACTAGACCGGCAATCAACGCTTTTTGACCATTGTTTTCGAGAAGACTATGGATGTGTATGAGAAGAAGCGTAAGAGTGGTAAGCCTCTGCTGACCGTCAATGATGAATTTTCGGCCGTCTTTATCGCTGATAATGATTGAACCCAGAAAGTAATGACCGTAGTCCTCGACGGCGTGGCGGCCGTCTTTCGGACCGTAACTGTCTTGGAACTTTTCCGTGAGGTCTTCGATCAACTCCGCAACCTGCTTCGTTTTCCAGCTGTATTCACGCTGATAGTAGTCGATAGCGAACTTGGCACCGTAGAGCAGCGAGCGCAGGTCCTTGGCGGTACCTTCGATTTTTTTCACGGATGGGTTCCTCCGACAGATTTACTCAGTATCACTACTTTCTTCATGCTTTTTAGATTACCCGACTCCCCGAAAATTTTTCCGCTTCCGGAATCTTCCTCCACAGACGTTTTCACTTCAATTTTTCCGTTTTTCTTGTATTGTCTTACATTAGGTGTTACGCCCATTAAACTTCGAAGTGCAACACTTGAATTATAACGAAGCGGTCCGTAAAGACGAGTAGTTGATAGGGCCGAGGGATAAAGATATGCTCCGATATCAGTTGAAGGAGGGCATATCTGATGTCATCAGGCTGCAATCACCTCGGCTGAGAAGAACGAATCCGGATAGAGACTCTAAAGGCCGAGGGTTCATCTAACGGGCAGATGAGCCTGAACTCGCACAAAGAAACAGGCGTGGTAAAGTTATCCGAAAATCTTATCAGAACGGAGCAACACCAGTCCCGAGTGTTGCACTTCGAAGTTTAATGGGCGTCGAAATAAAAGTGAACTGTCGCGAAGACGCTGGGAAATTCAAGAATTCTGTAGCGTACGGGTTGGTCGTGTCGTTGGAGGTGGCTGAGGGTGTTGATATAGCTGTTTACAACGAGATCAGAACCCGCATTGTCACTGCGGTCCAGATTCGGCAGACAACAGGTCAAGGCAGACACTAGTCAAGTTCGGATGAGTTTAGGAGACAACATAAACACGGTTCGTGGGAGAATAGAGAATGCGTGCGCGAAATCGGGAAGAACCGATGACGATGTGACTCTTGTTGCGGTCTCTAAAAAATTTCCGCTTTCAGTCATTCTTGAGGCTTACGGGTTGGGACTTCGGGACTTCGGAGAGAACTACGCCCAGGAACTCCGCGACAAACAACGCGATGCATGCGCGGTCACTGCGGGTGAGGGGATCAGGTGGCACTTTATCGGCAATTTGCAGAGAAACAAGGTAAAGTATGTTGCGGATGAGGCATGTCTCCTGCATGCGGTCGACAGCATGACTCTTGTTGCGGAACTTGACAGGAGAGCTTCTGCGGCCGGAGTTCGCGTCCGAGCGCTTGTGGAAATAAACGCGGGAGAGAAGACCAAAGGAGGAATAGCACCCGAGGCGTTAGGGGAGTTTCTGGAAGAATCTCTGCAGTTTTCCTCGGTTTCGTTTGAGGGACTTATGATGATGCCTCCTTACTTTGCGGATTCGGAGAAGAGCAGACCCTGGTTTGCGATGCTCAGGGAGATGAGGGATTCCGTATCCGCCGAGTATCCGAAGGTGCGCGAGCTTTCAATGGGGATGAGCAACGATTTTGATGTGGCGATTGAAGAGGGCGCGACTATCGTGAGGGTCGGTTCCGCGATTTTCGGAGAGAGGACTGAATGAGGTGAGATGATGAAGAAAGTGGGTTTTATAGGAGCGGGGAACATGGCGGAGGCGATGGTTATGGGACTTCTCGTCTCCAAGACATGCTCAAAAGAGGATGTTGTTCTCTCCGATGTGAATGCCGACAGGCTTGCGTCTCTTGCATCTAAGTACGGAGTTCTCACCACGCTTGATAACTGCAGGGCGGCGGAGTCGGCCGATATAGTGGTTCTTTGTGTAAAGCCGGCAATAGTGGGGTCCGTATGCGGTGAGATAAAGGGAGTTGTCTCTACCGACAAGATATATGTTTCCATAGCGGCCGGAGTGAGAAGTTCTTCCATAAGAGCGGCGATAGGAAGCAAGTGGATAAAACTCGCCCGTGTGATGCCGAACGCCCCGAGTCTCGTGCTTGAGGGAGCCAACTGCGTCTGTTTCGGGGAAGGTTTTACCGAGAAGGAAGAAAGTCTGGTTCTGCGGATGTTTCAAGCCATGGGCAGGGCATTCCGTCTTGAGGATGAAAAACTTATGGATGCGGTTACGGCGCTTTCCGGAAGCGGTCCCGCCTTTGTTGCCGTTTTCATCGAGGCTCTGTGTGACGGAGCGGTGAAGATGGGACTTGACAGAGAACTTGCGACTGCGCTTGCGGTACAGACTGTCTGCGGCACTTCAAAAATGGTGGCTTCGGGAGAGAAGCACCCCGCCGAAATAAAAGATATGGTGGCATCTCCCGGCGGGACTACCGCAAGCGGTATTCATTCACTTGAGAGCGCGGGGTTCCGCGCGGCGGTGATGTCGGCTGTTGAGGTCGCGACCAGGCGTTCTGCGGAACTTTCAGGAAAGGAGGATTGAATATGGAAATAGTAGGAGGAAACGTTCTCAGGGCAGTTGCCGAAGTAGCGGATATAGTGCTGAGCGTATACATATGGCTTATAGTGGCGCGCGCGATACTTTCCTGGGTCAATCCCGATCCGTTCAACCCCATCGTGAGATTTCTTTATTCGGCTACTGAACCCGTGTTGGGTTTTGCGAGAAGATACATTCCTCCTCTCGGAACAGTGGATATCGGACCGATAGTGGTTCTGCTCATAATCGTTTTTCTCAAGCGGGCCGTGGTCGACTCGCTTATACAACTGGCTGTCAATTTGTGAGGTTTCTGCGGATTTGTAAAAATTCCGCTTGCGTATAGGATAGAAATTTAAAATTTTTTATGAAAGGAGAATCTGAAAATGAAAATTTCACTTTTAGGTGGAACGGGAGATATAGCGGAGGGACTGGTTCTGCGCTGGTCAAGAGCCGGTCATGAAATATACATAGGTTCCAGAAGCGAGGAAAAAGCGCTCGGCATAGCTGCGGGACACGCTGAAACGCTTAAGGGTCTCGGTGTTGAATCAAACATAAAAGGTATGGCGAACGCCGATGCCGCTTCCGCCTCGGAAGTTATAATAATCAGCATTCCTCCCGAGTACGCCGCATCCACGGTGGCTGCCTGCGCCGACGGAATTACGGACCAGATCGTCGTGACCCCCGTGGTTTCGATGAAGAGGGAAGGCAAGACATTCCTTTTCAACCCTCCCGCGCAGGGTTCTTCGGCTCTTGAGATAAAGGAAGTTCTTCCCGAGACCGCAAGACTCGTATCCGCTTACCACAACCTCCCGGCGAAAGAACTCGCCGATATAGGTGAGGACCTCGATTACGATGTGGTCATATGCGGTGATGACGAGGGCGCGAAGGAAGTTGTGAAGAATCTCACTGAGGAAATGAAGAATCTCAGAGTTCTTGACGCGGGACCTCTTGAAATATCATCTATGATAGAGTCTCTGACTCCTCTTATCGTGAATCTGAACGTAAGGTACAAGCCTGCGCATTTTTCAGTGAAGTTCGTCTGAGTCGGCATCATTCTCCCGTAATCTGGAGAACGATCTTTCTCGTACGGGGGCGGTTGTCGAAATCCACAAGCACTATCTGCTGCCAGGTGCCGAGAAGGGGCGCACCGCCTGAAAACGGGATCGAAAGTGAAGGACCGAACAGTGCCGCTCTGATGTGGGAGTGTCCGTTTCCGTCTCCCCATCTGTCGTTATGCGCATAGCGTATGTCCCGGGGCGCTATCCTCTCGACCGCATCCCGCAGATCGCGGACCGCTCCGCTTTCGTATTCAAGAGTTGTAACTCCGCAGGTCGAGCCGGGCACGAACACGGTGACGATGCCGGATGATATATCCGCATCGGTGAGTCCGGTACGCACCTGCGGGGTTATGTCCACGATGTCGCAGTCGCCCTTCGTGGTCAGTTCGAATGTTTTTGTCCGCACCGGCATCCTGATTTTTCAGAAAAGCGTAAGTTGCTTCGGGCTCCGGAGAGCCGTCACGTTCCATCCGTCCTTGTCCAGTTTTTCGGTGAAGTCCGCGCTGACGTTGCCTCTTAGTATCACGCTTTTCGGTTTTGATATGTCGAGGTACTCGGAGACCTCGTCGTACCCGTGGTGATTGCTCAGGGGAAAAGCTATGTCCGCGCCGTGGGACAGTCTTGCCGTCCGTCCGCTCACCATCGCCCGCCCGGTAATCACCGCTATCTTCCTGTTTTCAAGTTTTTTCAGAGCGGGCGAGTCTTTGTAGGAAAGAGGAGCCATCAGTACTCTGTTCTCGAAATTCTTTTTTCCGATCCCTCCGACGCGGGGCATGCTTACTCCCAGTTCTCTGTAGATACGCAGGATTTTCGCCACTGCGGGGTGTAATCCCATCTGTATATTTTTCTTCTCCAGAAATATTATCAGGTCCTGTACCTTTCCCACCGGATTGGCGAGGATCACCGGGACTTTTCCTGTAAAGAAGCATTTTCTTACGAATTCATATACGGACTCCATGACCGCATCCGACTCCGGAAAAGAAAAGTTCTCCGACCCGTACGCGCAGTTTATTATAAGAGTGTCGCATCTTCGAAGTTCCGTGTGTTCCGCGGTGCCGGGGTGCCGCAGCTTGAAGGAGCCCGCGTAGATTATTCTCTTTCCGTTTTTTTCTACGACCGCCTGCGCTCCGCCCAGCATCTGTCCCGAAGGGATGAGCTCTATGGAATGACTGCCCAGGCTGAAGGGTTTTCTGTAGGGAGGACAGATCACCGTGGAATTTCTTATCTTGTTCCCGAGAAGCCTCACCGTCTGCTCGGTGGCTATGATTTTTCCGCTCGGGGGAACCCTGCCTGTGTTCGCGCTCGAGACGAAGGAGAGCGGTACGGAACATCGCGAATCAAAATATATATCCGTGCCGGAAACTTTTATTTCATAACTACTAGAATCAATGTCCAGCATACGCTGTACAAATTTACTTCGGTTTTCTCTTCATAACAATAGAGAACCGCCGTCCGGTCGACTCCGGAAAAGTCGTCACCGGCGGTCCGCCTGCTTACGGAATACGGTCGGGAAGAAAGGGCGCGCGGAAAACAATAGCCGTTATCCGCGCGCCGCAATGTTTTTATTATGTTCAGTCAACTTCTATTTTTCTCGAGAGTTCCTCTTTCCTTTTCGGCAGAACAAGAGTCAGGACGCCGTTTTTGTAATCGGCTTTTATGTTCTCCTTTTCTATCGAGTCGTCAAGGAAAAACGTTCTCTCGAAAGTTCCGTAGGACCTCTCCACCCTGAGATATCCTCCGTCTTCGGTTTTTTCCTCGAGTTTTTTCTCCGCTTTTACGGTGAGACGGTTGTCTTTTACGTCTATGTTGAGATCTTCCTTCTTCACCCCGGGAAACTCCGCAGACAGAACCAGATTCGATCCCTTGTCCAGAATGTCCACTTTCGGACTCAGCCTGGTTTCCGCCGTCTCGGAATCAAAAACCTGTGGAAAAACATCTCCGAGGTTACGGAAAACATTTACCGGCTCCCACAAATCTACTGGATACTTCATTGCTTTTACCTCCTTGCCTGATGAATTTTGTATTTTCTTCCTCTTCCCTCACTTCCATATTAATCATCATATCCGACCGCTCAAGGAAGTTTTTCATTCAATCTGCCGTTGTGATAGAATAGCAATCTCTTTGTCGGAGGAAAAACGCGAATGTCGAGAATTCAAGGCGGTCATCTGGTGGCGGAAACTCTTCATGATCTGGGCGTGAGGAATATTTTCACTCTCGGAGGAGGGCATATAAATCCCATATACAGGGCATGCACGGACCTCGGCATAAGACTCATCGACACCCACCATGAACAGGGCGCGGCAATGGCGGCGGATGCTTACGGAAGACTTACCAGAACTCCGGGAATATGCCTCGTCACCGCGGGTCCCGGATTCACCAACACCCTTACGGGTATGGCCGGCGCCCGGCTGGCCAATTCCCCCGTGCTGCTTATTTCAGGGCGCTCGGGGATCGAGGAAAACGACAGGATGTCTCTTCAGGAAATAGATCAGGAGGCGATGGTGAGGCCCGTAGTCAAATGGTCGAGAACGGTTTACGAGGTAAAAAGACTCAGGGAGTATCTGTTTGCGGCATGGTCGGCCGCTCTTTCCGGGCGTCCCGGCCCCGTATACCTGGGAATGTCGTATGAGGTGCTCTATTCCGGATGCGAGGAGAGAGAGGTCACCCGAGCCTACGAAGGCGGTCTGGATATGGTCTCCGAACCTCCGGACCACATCATCCGTGAATTTTTCCGGTTGCTTTCCGCCTCGAAAAGACCCGTCTTCATGGTGGGAAGCGGTGCATGGTATTCGGAAGCGCATGAAAAACTGCGTGAATTTGCGGAACTGATCGGTGCGCCGTTTTTCACCCTTAACATGGGAAGAGGCGTTCTGCCCGACGACCATCCGTTCTGTTTCGGAGCGGCATCTCCGGCAGGTCCCGGAGGATTTCGGAAAATATCGGCCGCCGCCGACCTTGTAGTTCTTCTGGGAATAAGATTGAGTATCTACGCCGGTTTCGGAAACACTCTGAATCCTCGCGCCGCTACCGTGCAGGTGGATGTCTGTCCGGAGGAAATCGGGAGGAACCGTCCCGTGGAACTCGGCGTCATCTGCGACCTGCACCCATTTCTGCGGAAGTCGCTCGATTGTTTCCGTAGAAACGGAGCGGTTTTCAATTACAGCTCATGGAGAAAAAAGGCGAATACCTTTGCTGTCCGCGCACGCGCGGATTTTCAAAAAACCGTCGAATCTTCCGAGGGTATACACCCGGCGCGGGTGGCGCGCGCTGTTTCGGACCACCTTGACGGCGAGGGAATAATAGTCGTCGACGGCGGTGACTCGCAGTCGTGGGCGGACCTTTCCTGCGAAGTGAAAAAACCGGGACATTACCTCAAGGGAGGCCCGCTCGGCTGTATGGGGGTCGGGGTGCCTTTCGCTCTGGGAGCCGGGACCGCTTTTCCCGGGAAGCCGGTTGTTCTCATAACCGGAGACGGCGCCGCGGCCATGAATTTCATGGAGATGGAGAGTGCGGTGCGGCATTCGCTTCCGTTCGTCGTTGTCGTCTGCAATGATTCCGCGTGGGGAATGACCAAGCACCAGATTGAGATAACTTATCCCGACGCGAAGACGACTCAGGGAGTGGATCTGGGTTTTGTGGACTTCCACCAAATCGCGGAGGCCGTGGGCGGGTACGGAGAGAAGGTGGAAGACATAAAAGACCTGCCGCCGGCGCTCGAACGCTCTTTTTCCTCCGGGCTTCCCTCGGTGATCAACATCAGGACGGACCCCGACGCGGTCAGCATCGCGACGCGGGTGATAACGGCCGTGATGATGAGAAAGATGGACTGAACGGTCAGTCGCTTTTCAGAACGGCCAGGAACGCCTCCTGCGGTATCTCGATTCTGCCCACCTGCTTCATCCTCTTTTTTCCTTCTTTCTGCTTTTCAAGAAGTTTCCTTTTGCGTGTGACATCTCCGCCGTAGCATTTTGACGTGACGTCTTTTCTCATCGCCCTTACGGATTCGCGCGCTATCACCCGGCTGCCTACGGCCGCCTGTATGACCACTTCATAGAGCTGACGGGGGATGAGCGACCGCAGTTTCGATATCAACTCCCTGCCTCTCTCATAAGCCTTGTCCTTATGCGATATTATGGAAAGCGCGTCCACGGGGCTTCCGTTCACCAGAATATCGAGTTTTATGAGATTCGAGTCTCTGTACCCCGAAGGTTCATAGTCCATTGATGCGTAACCCTTCGTAACCGACTTGAGTTTGTCGTAGAAATCGTAGACGATCTCCGCGAGCGGAAGTTCGTACTCGATTATCGCCCTGTTTTCCGTCACATAGTTGAGATTTCTGCGTATTCCTCTTCTTTTTTCACAGAGGTCGAATATCTGCCCCAGGTAGTCGGAAGGCGTGTGCATGGACACGAACACACACGGTTCCTGGAGTCTTACGGAGCGGTCGGCCGTGGGAAGTTCGCTCGGATTGTCCACGTAAACCTCCTTTCCTCCGGGGTAGATTGATTTGTAGATTACCGTCGGGGCGGTGTTTATCAGGTTGACTTCGAACTCTCTTTCCACTCTTTCCCTCACGATTTCCATGTGGAGGAGCCCCAGAAATCCGCATCTGAACCCGAATCCGAGCGCAAGCGATGTCTCGGGTTCGTAGACGAGCGATGAATCGTTGAGTTTGAGTTTTTCAAGACCTTCCTTGAGCCTGTCGTAGTCTCCGGTATCAATCGGATAGAGCCCGCTGAAAACCATCGGTTTTATTACCTTGAACCCTTCGAGCGGACTCTCCGTGGGATTCTCCGCGTCCGTTACGGTGTCGCCGACACCGGCTTCGCTTATTTCCTTTATCGACGCGGTTATGAATCCCACCTGTCCCGTCTCCAGCCGCTCGAGTTCCGTCGCTCGAGGAGAGAACGCTCCCACTTTTCTCACCTCGTAACTGCTGCCGGTCGCCATCAGCTTGATTCTCATACCGAGACTCACCGCGCCTTCATATATTCTCACCAGCATGACGACACCCTGGTAGGAATCAAACCAGCTGTCGAATATGAGAGCCTTGAGCGGCGCGGGGCCGGGGTCTTGCGGCGGCGGCACGAGACTGATTATGGATTCCAGTATTTCCTTGGTTCCGGTCCCGTCTTTCGCGCTTGTCAGAACCGCATCGTCCGCGGGGATTCCGACTATGTCTTCTATTTCCCTTTTCACTCTTTCCGGCTCCGCGGACGGCAGATCGATTTTATTGATGACGGGTATGAGTTCAAGCCCGGAGTCCGCCGCCAGATAGGCGTGCGCGAGAGTCTGAGCCTCGACTCCCTGCGATGCGTCCACCACAAGAAGCGCGCCTTCGCACGCTATGAGGCTTCGTGAAACTTCATAACTGAAATCAACATGCCCCGGAGTGTCTATCAGGTTGAATTGATACGTTTTGCCGTCGTCAGCCTTATATTCGAGCCTTACGGCCTGGGCTTTTATTGTAATTCCCCGCTCTCTTTCCAGTTCCATATTGTCGAGGAACTGCTGGGTTTTTTCGCGTTCATTGATCGTCCCGGTAAATTCAAGAATTCTGTCGGCAAGAGTCGATTTCCCGTGATCGACGTGAGCTATTATGGAGAAGTTTCTGATCAGGCTGGTTGTCATGGCGAATCCCGAATTATATAAGGAATGTTTCGAGCATTCAAATATCGCTGTTGCGTATAACTCGGGCGGGTGATTTGATATATGGTGGCCTTGATTCCCGTCCAGCGGAGCGGCAGACCGTCTCGAGTGTCGGAGTTCAGGTCGCGAATCTGAAGATTCAGCTAAGTTGAGGATAAAGTGATTCTTAAAAATCGGTTCAGATGAGCCGTACAGGCGTTTCTCGTCCTCAGCTTTTTCAGTCCCTAGAGTCGTGCTTACGAACTTTGGGAGGGAGGGGGCTCGTGGTTATCGACAGCAGGTTTGAAGAAAGGAGCGTTTCAGTCCCCCCCCCCCCCGTTTTCATAGACGTTATAACCAAGGAGTAAGTCGATCGATCGGACCTAAGTTGGAAGGATAATTCAGGAGCTGGTGCCGTTTTTCAATTCTTCGAGTTCAACTATAAAGGACGGAACGGATGCGGTCCGTCCCGCGACCCTTCGGGGGCTCGGGCCGGATCAGGTGCTGGTTCTTGTCAGCGGGAAGCGTCGTCATAAAAGCGCTCTCATGCATGTGAACGCCTCCGTCGGACATGGTACGGCAGAAGTCGACATGAACGTGATTCCGGGAGTGTGATCAGGAATATAGAGGTTCTCCTAGGCGGAGTTTCCGCTCAGTACGGACCCGACGCGGTCTCGGGCGTGACAGACATGGTTCTCGAGGATGGTGTCGACGGTAATGTTTCAATCTCCATGGGACAGCTTTTCGAAGGTGATGGAGAAACCTTGGCGGCGAGCGTGAACAAAGATTGTTCACTTGGTGGAGGGAGTGTTGTCAATGCGGCGATGGAGGTTAGAGAAAGCGTTCCAACCGGGTGTTACGGGAGATATCCGGTATCCTGACGCAGAGTCGGATCTTCGGCGCGAAGTATCTTGCCGATGCGGACCTCGGCATGGAACCGGGGAAGTTCGGCAAAATCAAGGTCGGTGCGAATGACCTTTCCGACGTAAAAATCCGCCCGATAAAAATGAGATCGGTCAGTCGAGAGGCGGCACCATGCTTGATCATGACGGCTCAGTTGTGTTCGGTTCTCCCGGATTTTCTCCTGCTTCCGGCGAGCGTCTTTCGGGTTTAACGGCGGTTATTACTACCCGGCTTACGAGTACAGTTTCTGAAACTCTCTCTGCTAGATTCCGTTTTCCTGCCGGCAGGGTGCGTGTCTCTGCAGAAGATTCTTTCCGGGTACTCATATCATGGACGATCTTATCACCATAAGTTTTTCATGCGTCATTTCCCGCATCGTGTACGGAATGCCTCCCGTTCCGATTCCCGAATGTCCGGCTCCCCGAAACGGCATCCAGTCCACCCGAAACGCCGTGTGATCGTTTACGAGAACCGAAGCTGCTTTAATGTTTTTCACCGCGTATAAAGCCGCATCGATGTTCTTGGTGAATACCGCCGCCTGAAACGAGTAGGGGATATTGTTCGCGGTCTCTATCGCGTCCTCCATCTTTTCGTAGGAGTAAACGGCTATCACGGGTCCGAAGATCTCCGCGCGTGATAGCCTGCAGTCCTGCGCCGGATCAAGAATCACAGTCGGTTCGTAGCAGGACTTTCCGACCTCTGCTCCTCCGCACAGAAGTTTTCCTCCGCTTCGCACCGCTTCCTGCACCCATCGGTGAACCCTTCGCGCATCCTCTGCGCTTATAAGGGGACCCACATCGGTATCTTCGCGAAGCGGGTCCCCGACTTTTAATCCGAGCGCAATCTCTCTGAGCCCTTCCGTGACTTCCGCGACAACCGAACTGTGGGCGAACACCCTCTGGACGGAAACGCATACCTGACCTGCGTGGTAGAATCCGCCCTTGGCGAGAAGAGGAAGCATGTCGGCTATATCCGCATCGGGTTCCACTATAACGGGAGCCGCTCCCCCGTGTTCAAGCGCGCACCTGGCGCCGGGAGTGAGCCTGGATCTGAGGTGCCATCCGACTTCCGCCGAGCCTATGAAAGTAAGATAGTTCACTCTGCGGTCGGCGGCCAGTTTCTCTGAAAGAGTATCATCCACTATGATCCCGCGGGCCCATTGCTCGGGCAGACCGCTTTCGTAAAGCGCCTGCAGCAGGTTAAAACATGAAAGAGGTGTGCTGAGAGCCGGTTTTATTATTGCCGGACAGCTCGTAGCCACCGCGGGTATGAGTTGATGTACGGCCAGATTGAAAGGATGATTAAAGGCCGAGATCGCCGCTACCACCCCTATCGGTTCTCTGAACGTGAACGCCATTCTGTTGAGAGAGGCCGGGTTTATACCCATAGGTATTTCTTTTCCCGCCAAAGCGGAGAAAGATTCCAGTGCGACTTTTATACCGCTTACGGCTCTTGTGATTTCAACCCTCGTGTCGACAATGGGTTTTCCTCCTTCCATAGCGGCGTCTCGGACGATGCGGTCGTAGTTTTTCTCGATAAATTTCTTTGTCTTCTCAAGAATATCGATTCTCTTCGGGATGGGAATCCTCAGCGACGGGGAGTCGGCGAGGTCTCTTGCAGCGGCAAGAAATTTTTCCATTTCTTTTTCGCCTGTCGCAGGAATTTCCCTCATCAGTTTTTCATCGTAAGCCGTCAGAACCTGAATGGTTTTCGCCATGATTCGCCTCTCCATGTCTTTTCCGGGCGCTTTACATACGCCCAAGCGATGTCTATATTAGCACAAAGGAGGCGGTTTTTATGAAAAACGCGGGGACAATTCTTTTCGTGATTCTTGCGGCGGTTCTTTTCTCCTCGTTGTTTTCCCCTGCCGAAAACGAAGAAACTGAAGAGAATACTCCGGAAGGCGTAATGGGCCTTACGGTAAAACAGTGGAAAGAGAAGCTCCCGCCTCTTGAGTACAGGGTGCTCTGGAAAAAGGGAACGGAGCATCCTTTTACCGGAGACCTTCTCTACAACAAGCGGAAAGGGATTTACGTAACCGCGGGTTGTGGACAGCCGGTTTTTTCCTCGGAGGACAAATACGATTCAGGGACCGGATGGCCGAGTTTCCGACAGCCTTTGAATGAAGATTCTGTAAGAATACTGCCTGATGATTCCTCGGGGATGAGACGTTACGAAGTGGTTTCAAGCACATGCGGGGAACACCTCGGACATGTCTTCAGGGACGGTCCTCCGCCTGCGGGTCTTCGGTACTGCATAAATTCCGCCGCGTTGGATTTCATTCCCGATACTCCTCAATAGTGTATTCGAGATGGTTCCGTGAAACAATGCCTTCGGGTAATCCTATCGCGCTTCAGTCTACATCAAAAACGGCATTGAAAAATCTATCTGCATCCGGTTCAGTCCTCGGTGTCGGAACTTCGGTGCTCGGATAAGAAAAGCGCTCCCGCAAGTATGAGTGAAAGCAGTTTTCTTTGAAATATAAGAGACGGAACAACATATAATATAAGACAATGTAAGAAAATAAAGATGTGTATAGAACAGGATTCCGTGAGTGGAAAAATTTTCGGGAAATTATATACCTGGATGAGGAATCTCACCGCGGAATAACGCCTGTTGATAAGTAGGGCGGGATAATGTCTTTACGAAGACCGGGAGAGTTATTGTCAAATCTGGTGTTTGCGTGATCAAGCGGCGCTCCAGTTATTTGAATTCACCTCTTCGTTTTCCTGATCCGTCTCCTCAATCCCGTCTTTGAATTTCACACCCGTTATCACTTTCCCGACGAAGTCGAATCCGTTGAGCCTCCGCCAGCTTTTCTCCGCACACATCCCCGGCTTGAATATCATGTGCAGCATCCCTTCGGAATTCAGACACCCCCTGGTTCTCCTTGTCCTGTGCCGTATGGTTCCGAAGGCGGACTCTATAGGATTCGTCGTCCTTATACTTCTCCAGTGCTGAGCCGGAAAGTCGTAAAAGGTCAGAAGCCGTTCATGATCCTTCTCCGGACATTCAACAGCCTTCGGGTATTTGTCCCTGTACATCCTTATGAACAGATCGAAAGCCTTCCGCGCTTCCTCCTTCGTCTCAGCCTGCCATATGTCGTGAAGATTCCTCTTCGCTTTTTTCTGGGAAGTCTTCGGAAGACAGTTCAGAACATTCGCAGTCTTGTGCACCCAGCAGCGCTGCTCCCGCGTTTCCCCGTAAACTTCCGAAAGCGCGGACCAGAACCCGAGAGCTCCGTCGCCCACTGCAAGCTTCGGCCCTCTCATGCCGCGTGCCCTGAGGTCCAGCAGCACTTCGCGCCAACTCTGCTTTGATTCCCCGACTCCGCTTTCAATGGCGAGGAAGTGCTTACTGCCCGTTTCGTCCACCCCTATCACCACCAGCGTGCACAGCCTGGGATCATCCCAGCGCACCTTGCTGTGTATACCGTCCACCCATATGTAAGCCCAGTCGTGGCCGCTGATGTCTCTCCTGCGCCATTTATCGTACTCCTGCGCCCACCTGCGCTTGAGCCTGGATACCGTAGCCGCGGAAAACCCCCGAGCCTCGGGGCCTATAAGGGCTTCCAATGCGGACTTTATGTTCCCCGTGGACAGCCCCTGAAGGTAAAGCCACGGCAGAGAGGAATCAATCTTCGCAGCCCTGCGCACGTACGGAGGCACGACAGCCGAACGGAACACGGCAGGCCGACCGTCCCGGGATCTCACCTTCGGTATGCGTACCGATACGGGGCCTATACCCGTCTGCACATCCCGTTCGGGGTGGTATCCGTTGCGGATCACCGCGGCCCTGCCGTCTTCAAGTTGTCTGTCGTCCTGAGACCGCAGATATTCTTCCGACTCCATTCTGATTGCAGAACTCAGGAGAAGCCGAGCCGTCTGCCTCAGCAGATCACTGAGGTCGTCGCAGACCTGTTCCGGACTGCCGAATCCGGAGTCCGGTCGTCTCTGAGTACGGGACCCGTCGATTACTGTTCGGGTCTCCTCTGTGCCGACGAACTTTCTGAAAATGCTTTCCAATGAATCCAAAAACTCTTTTTGACCTTCACGGTCAGAGACTTTATATTTTCTGCCCATAGTGGCGTATCCTCCTTTTGATTAACTTGGATGAATTCAAATTAACCGGATACGCCGCTTTTTTTCAAAAACTGCCGAACACCAGATTAGAGGATAACTCGACCGGGATGGAAGAACCCTTTTCGGTTTATCCGCTCTCCGAACAGGTCGGTTTCCGGAATTTTTCGGGAGGTAAGCATGGGAAAAATACACGATTCACGGATGCGCCTTGAAGAGCTTCGCATTCAAGACATCGATCTGGAACGTAAGTCCAGGCACGACATTCCGGCTTTGCTGAGGGGCATTCGGTATCTCTGCAAAGACGAGAAGTTGCGGACCTGTCTGTTTGAGTTGATTGATAAGTACATTCCTCCCGGCATCAACGGGAAGACGGGGTGGCCGGATATCGAGGTGTGGCGGGTTTTTATAATGGGTTGTCTCAAGCAGGGACTGGGTTATAAATTCTCCTTCGTTAACGAACCGGTCAACAATCACTACACGATACGCAAGCTCCTCGGACATATGAATATCAGGGACGAGTATGAATGCGATTATCAGACGATGGTGGACAATATTAGTTCTCTGAAGCCTGAACTGTTTGCCGCAGTCAGTATCCTGATTGTGGAAAGCGGCTATTCGGGTCGCAGGAAAAAAGTGTGGCGAAAACTTGCATGGGCGGTGTGACCCGTTTGGAGTGAGAACCGATAAATGCACACCCGCGGATGCCGGTCTTCTCCTGCGGAATGCGATGCTTGATCTGTGCGGTGAGTTCCGGTCTGAACCCCGCGCTACCGAATATACAACTCGCCCCGCCCGTTAGACTTCGAAGTCTAACGGGCGACGACAACGACGACAAAACTTATCCTTTTTCTTTTCTGTTGACCAGAATCACCCATTTCCCCTTTTGTACGGGTTTTTCCGCGTCTTTATGGGTGAATACATTCACCTCGAAGATGAAGAATCCCATGTTCGGACGCTTGTGTTCCTTTTTCTCGACGAGTTTCCTTGTCATATGAATGGTGTCTCCCGGAAAAACTGCTCCCGAGAACCTCCAGTCTTCAAGACCCATGAAGGCTACAGTGGCAAGTCTCGGCATGGTGAACCAAAGCCCCGTGGCCATGGATGTCACGAGCATTCCGTGCGCCACTCTCGTCTTGAAGACGGTTTTCCTGGCGAATTCCTCGTCTATGTGCATGTTGTTGTAATCTGCGGAAAGTCCTGCGAAGTTGACCACATCGGCTTCGGTAACCGTTCTACCGGAACTTCTGTGTTCATCTCCTTCGTTCAAGTCTTCGTAAAAAAGCCTGGACATTCGAGTTCTCCTTCGTTTTCCGTTATACGGGTTTGAATTTAGGCAACGTTACTTCGTCGGTGACATCATCAAATACCACCTGTACATCCATGCCGATAAACACTTCCTTCGGGTCAACGTCAACAACATTCGACATCATTTTCACACCTTCCTGCATCTCAATCAGAGCAACCACATAAGGTGGTTCACCCTTGTACGCCTTGGAGGGTCCCATGTGATGTACGGAAAAAGTCCATACCTTGCCCTTCCCTTCAGACTCAACCCACTCTATATCTTCGCTCATGTCGTCTCCCGGAGAGAGAGCTCTCGGGTAAAAGAAATATTCTCCCGTCTGTCTTGATCTGGGGATTACCAGTTTGTGCTGTTTCGCCGCTTCCCAGAAAGGTTTGGTTTCCGGGCGGAACTCGGGCAAAGGCTTGTTATATGTTTTTTCTTCAGCCATTTTGTATTTCTCCTTATTCTTTTGTGTTTTTAGCTGCCTACATAAGAGGCTGGTTGCCCAGAACCACTGTGCTGTGAGCGGAAACTATGCCCCCGTTTCCATGGACGACCGCAACCTCCGGATTCTCGACCTGCCTCTTGCCCGCGTCTCCGCGCAACTGCAGAGTCGCCTCGACCACATGATGCATCGCTCCCAGGTGAGCCTGAGACAGCAACCCGCCGTGGGTGTTTACAGGCAGGTCCTTCCCTGTTTCCATTCTGCCCTCGAGAGCGAAGGCTCCACCTTCTCCCTTGGGTACGAACCCGAGCCCTTCAAGTTCAAGCAGCACGGTGATGGTGAAACAGTCGTAAAGAAACGCTACGTCTACATCCGACGGCTTTATGCCGGCCGTGGAGAACGCCTTTTCCCCTGAGCGCTCGACAGCGTTGTAGATCTGATCGAGATTCTCAAGAGACGTCATATACTGATGGGAATACCCCTGTCCCATGCCCCAGAGGTAAGCGAGACCGTTTTCTATGCCGAGCTCCCTGGCTTTATCTTCCGTGGTGACTATAAACGCCGCGCCTCCATCGGAAATAATAGAGCAGTCATACTTGCGGAGAGGCTCCGCGATGATTCTTGAGTCAAGCACCTCCTCTATGGTAAGAGGATCCTTGTTCATCGCGTTTTCCTTATCTGCCGCGTGTTTTCTCATGGTTACCGCGACAGCCGCCAGATGTTCGGGTCTGTTGTTCCAGTCGTGGAGATATCTCTGCGCGGCGAGAGCATAGCCGCCGGGGGTTGTAAGACCATACGGGAATTCGAATTCCGCGTGGCACATCTCCCGTATGAGGGCCAGCATTCCCGAAGATGATATGCCCGAGAGGGTGTTGTCGCCCCGGACGCACAACACTACTTCCGCCTGCCCTGAAGCTATGGCCATCGAAGCCTCCGCGGCCATCCATACGGCAGTCGCCCCGCCTACGGCTACAGAAGAAAAAAACCTCGGGTTCATGCCGAAGTAATCGGCAAAAGTGGTGCAGTGCATGAATGTGTGCTCAACCAGAGAAAAGGCTGTGACCAGACCGTCAACATCTGATTTCCTGATACCCGCGTCTTCAATAGCGAGTTTGGAAGCTTCGCTTAGGAAATGGAAAGAACTCTTGTCGGGAATTTTACCCTGTTCGGTTTCTCCGACACCGGCGATAACTATTTTCTTTTTTTTGAGAAGTTCACGGGTTTCTTCAATACCCGGGAATTTATTGGACATTGTACTTCTTCCTCCTTATATAAAACATAAACTTCAATTTCTGTTCTAAATGTTACTACGAATTACGGAAAATTACCACAACAGGCTTGCTATATCCCCAACTCCCTTGATATTACTATACGTTGTATCTCCGATGTACCTTCGGTTATGGATGCGAGTCTCGCGTCGCGATAATATCTCTCCGCGGTATACTCGACGCTGTAGCCGTAGCCTCCGAGAACCTGCAGTGCCTCGGTGGCCACCCACTGGACTGTTTCAGCCGAGTAGAGTTTGGCCATGGATGCTTCTTTCAGACATTTCTTTCCTTGACTGTAAAGCCAGGCGGCCTTGTAAACAAGAAGTCTCGCGGTCTCTATCTTCACCGCCATGTCCGCAAGTTTGAAACTTATGCCCTGGAACTTGGATATCGGTCTTCCGAACGCCTCTCTTTCCTTTGAATACTGAAGAGCGTAATCGAAGGCGGCCTGAGCTATACCCACGCTTTTCGCAGCGTGGGTTATACGGGCCCCGAGAAGCGTTTCCATCGCCCCCTGAAAGCCTCCCTCTCCCACGAGTACGTTTTCCTCGGGAACCTCGCAGTTCTCAAATATGAGTTCCGAAGTGTCGGCCGAGCGGTGTCCGAGTTTGTGGATCTTTCCGCTGACCGAAAATCCCGGGGTTCCTTTATCCACTATGAATATGCTTATACCGTGTCCCTTTTTGGTTTTGTCCGTGTATGCGGCGACCACCGCGTAGTCGCACATAGTACCGTTCGTTATCCAGGTTTTTGTTCCTTTCAGTACGTAGCGGTTCCCGTTTTTCTCGGCCTGCGCTCTTATGCTTCGCGCATCGGAACCGGCGTTGGGCTCGGTGATTCCGAGAGAGCCTATCATTCTTCCCTCGATTCCGGGAACCAGATACTTCTGCTTATGTTCTTCGGACCCGAACTTATATATCGGGAACATGGAAAGACTGGTGTGGGCGTTTATGCACATGGCTATACCCGCGTTCACCTTCCCCATTTCTTCTGAGAATATGCAGTCCATTATCTTATCCTGCCCGACTCCCCCGTACTGCTCGGGGAAGGGAATTCCGAGCAGTCCCATTTCCCCGAGCATGGGGAACAATTGTTTCGGGAAGGTCTCCGTGTTTTCAGCTTCTTCGACTAGAGGTTCTATTTCGTTCTGCGCGAAATCCACCACCATGTCTTTGAACATCTGTTGTTCATCTGTAAATTCAAAGTCAATAGGCACTCCATATCCTCCTTGTGCATACATCGCCTGATTATGACAGAAGACGGCAAGGCTTTTTCTACAAAACTTTTCAGGTAAGGCAGTATAGCAGTTTCAGTGTTTTATGGCAAAGAGAATCGACGATGCGCGAAAAATCATGTTGACAAAGAGTATGCACAGATAGTAGTATAGAAACATTCCACCTTCCGGTTGCCGCCGTAGTTGTTTTTTCCCAACGGAATTGGATGACTTCGGCGGCTTTTTTTGCCCCGCTCATCCAATACTGTTAATGTAGGTTCTCGTCGTGGAGTTGTTTTCCACTTTGATACGCCGGTTAATCCGCAACAGAATAAGGGCCATGCGCGCTTTCTGACTGCCGCCCTTCAAATTCCTGATTGTCTCCCCGCATATCTTTCGTCCTCATCTGTAAGCATCACAATGTGTTTCAGTACACCCACATACGGAAACACACTACACCCAACTTATTGCAATAGACGAAACACTACGTTCTCTAGCCATCTCTTGATATAAGTTCGTCCGTGTGAGCCGGTTTTTGCCATAACGTTAACTCAATCTTCATGTAATGAGGATGTATGAGCGCATGTCTGCCACCATAAAGCGTGTTGTCGTCAGTATTGTGTGAGCGGGTAGTGCCGGCGGAACTCAAGCACCCAGCCCGGAGCATCCTTCAGACTGCGCAACTGCGGCCCCGCCGTCAGTGCTTTGCGGGGACCCCGCCGGTGTCCGGTCCGCCTGCAGCCCCTCTCGACTCAGCACTCAGGCGGGATTACAGGTATGTGATTCTCCACGCCGGAAAAAGGACTTGACTCAAATCGGGGGGGGGTAAAATTGAAGCCTGTTGCGTAGGGTTGCAGCAAGATTGGAGAAGATTTCGATCCTTCAATCCTGATGTAAATAAACAAAACATCTTTGTATGAGGAGGCTGTATTATGAGATTACTTAATTTCTTAGTGATGTTGTTTCTGCTCGGAGGAGCGGTTTTCTTTGCCGCCTGCGAAGGGGATATGGGTCCTGCGGGTCCCCCGGGTCCTGCGGGTCCGAAAGGAGATAAAGGAGACTCGGGAGCACCGGGAGCGACGGGGCCGGCAGGTCCCTCAGGCGGGACCCCCGGTGATCCCAGATGCGATGTAAGTAACGGTATAGATTCGACTAAAGGCCAACGGTTGATCCAGGGAACCGATGGTGACGATGTCATCTGCGGGAATAATACCGTCAACGACATTAAAGCCGGTGATGGTGATGACATTGTTTACGGTGCAGGGGCCCAAGATAGGATAGACGGTGAGAAAGGTGACGACACTCTCTACGGCGAAGGTGGGATTGACGATGTCTACGGCGGCCCCGGGAATGATAAACTTTACGGTGGAGAAGGAGGTGATTTCTTCTTCATTACGGACCCGGGAGACGATATGTTCAACGGCGGCCCCGGTCAGGACATACTGTTTTTTGCCGGTCCTCCTGCTACTCCCGGCGGGGCTATATCGAAAGACACGCGGACTGTGGCTCTTACTTTCGACCTCAGTTCAAAAACCCACACGCACGCCACGTTCGGGAATGATACATTTGAGAGTATCGAGGATGTTGCGGGCAGTAGAGGTGACGACCATATCACGGGAGATGACGGGGACAATCTTCTGATCGGATGGTACGGTGCGGATACTTTGATAGGAGGCAAGGGAGATGATACGATCGAACCCTCTCCTCTTAAAATTGCCGGTGGCGTAGCAGGTACGGCAGACGGCGGTGAAGGCAACGATACTCTTGTAGTGTACGGAGGTCGGTATTTCATCCAAGGCAACACCTACACGGTAGACGGCACCGGAAACAGAGACGAATTCGATCTTGAAAACAGCACTCATACCGCCAATATGTCAAACTTCGAGAACCTTTCAGCCGTACTGGCAAGTTTCAGAACTCCTCGTATTTCAGCTGTTACCTTTAAAGGGGACGGCAAGGCGAATACTCTCACAGGCGGAAACGCCGGGGACACTCTTGAAGGTAAAGGAGGGAACGACACTCTCATAGGTGGTAAAGGCTCCGACACCCTTACCGGAGGACCAGGGAACGACACTTTCGTTATCAACAAAGGCGATGACGACCCCGGCAATACCGTGGACATCATCAAGGACTTCGCATTGACGGACGACAAGATTCAGTTCAGCGGCTTCGCGGCGGGGTCTGCGGCAACTGTAGGCACGACTACCGATACGGGCAACAAGATTTATGTGGGAGGAACCGCACTTGTCGAGATAAGGGCGGGAAATTCACGAGCCGCCGCGGACAACACCAAGGCAGGCAGCATCATCAGCCAGACGAAATATGAGTTCGTAGACTGAATCCGGTGAAGTTGTTTTCGTAAAAGAAACAGCCTCGACTTATATTCAGTGAACCTGTCTGGAGTGAAAATCTCAACTCTGGTGTTCAGCAGGTTTTGAAAAAAAGCGGCGTATCCGGTTAATTTGAATTCACCAAATTTGAATTCACAGGAGGATACGCCGCTTATGGGCGAAGTCTTTTGACCGTGAAGGTCGAAAAAAGTTTTTCGATTCATTGATTGGAAAACATTTTCAAAAAGTTCTTCAGGAATGAGGAGGCTCGAACAGTAATTGACGGGTCCCTCACTCAAAGACGACCGGACTCCGGATTCGGCAGTCCGGAGCAGGTTTGCGATGACCTCAGTGATCTGCTGAGGCAGTCGGCTCGGCTTCTCCTAGTGCTCCGTCATACAACGATTTTCGGATAGATGTACTTGAGTTTACAACGGGCATCAGAGACTGTCATATGCCGGCTCACACCGTGCTGACCCGCATTCACGCTCGTGAACCACGCCGTCACCTGTTTCCTCGATTCTTCCGAATCCCCTATACGCCGGTCCTGCAGGCACTGCCGTGTCATGCAACTTAATTCACACTCGGCCGCATTCAGCCGACTGCCGTGCTTAGGCGTATAACAGAACTCGATGCGCCTCATCAATCGTTCCGCCCTCTCCGGACTGAAGGTTTCGTAGTTCTCCGGCACCGACGTTATCCTCTCACAATCCGCATATCGACCTTCCAGCAGATCCGCCACCTCCTGCGCCCGGTCCCGCTTCGTGCGCCTCGGGCGTACATTCACCGTTTGCCAACCTGCCGGCGGTTCGCAGAACGTAAACAGCGCCGCCGTACCGACCCGCTGCGGATATTCCGCGTAAGTGTTCGGTCGAGGGGGTGACTGATTTTAAGGTGATGTTTATCTTGCCGTTATTCACAGCAGGAGTAGGGGGGGTGTGCGGAAAAAACAGTTCGGTTTGAAAAAAACTGCTTGACAACATGCGGTGAGGTTTGATTAAATAAATAACGGGTGAGGTCGCCCCCGCGGCGACCGTCGGATTGTGAGGCTTGATCACGTATACAGAGGGGAGAGGGTTAGGGAGACGGGGGTTGAGGTTCTGGAGTGTGCGGGTTCCGGATTACTTGCGGTCCGGCCTGAAATCTAATTGTAAGGAGGCTGCAATATGAGCCATAGTCATTTAAACGTCCCGTTGAAGTACTGGGAGTTGACGAAAGAGGTCCCGCCCCCTCCGATAGAGCGGGATATAAAGTCGTGGATCATAGCGAATCCGTCGGATCCGCTGTGGGACATAGATGTGCTGCCGTTGACGTATACGGACAGCAGGTGGTCGGCGTTCGTGGTGAGGTGCGACGAGGCGACGAGGAGTCGTCTGTGCCCGAATCCTCCGTTGGAGGTGTGGGACGGGGAGAATGCCGATCTGGTGGAGTTCTGGTATGTGGATCATAAGAACACGATGCTGGGTCCGTATCTCGAGTTCGGAGTGACGATATCGGCGACATACAAGGATCCTCAGGGCAATGTGTGGAAGGCGGGGTACTATCCGTATATGTATCTGACGGGTGATGCGCCGGTGGATGCTGGCAGGGTGCTTGGATTTCCGAAGAAGATGTCGTACATCAGATGTACGGTGCACGGCGGGGAGAAGGGGACGGACTTTTTCGGATTTGCGATGAGTCGTAACGGGTATCTGATGCACAGTGCGACGGGTCAGTTCGACGACAAGCAGGTTACGCCGCCGTTTTTCTACGGGAAGACGGATTGGGGCAAGTTCAACATGAAGGTTATAACGAGGCCCGACGTATCGAGTTCGGAGTGGCAGTTGACGTATCTGCCGTCGGCGCTGCCGCCGCCGTTCGAC
Source organism: Thermodesulfobacteriota bacterium (assembly GCA_965204665.1). Lineage (GTDB taxonomy): Bacteria > Desulfobacterota_D > UBA1144 > Nemesobacterales > Nemesobacteraceae > Nemesobacter. The sequence goes on from OZ242002.1 coordinate 1,107,810, forward strand.
ACGATGATACAGGGGCACAGGTTCAAGATAAAGCCCGAGCACACGAGGACTGCGTCGGGGGATGCGGTGAACTGGTTCATGCAGGCTACGCCGTTCGACAACATGGGGGCCGAGTTGAAGATACAGGAGGTTACGGGATTGATATCGTTCGTGTTCGATCTTGTGATACCGCCTGCGCAGGTGCTGTGGACGGAGACGTATGAGAGGCCGGCCAGTTACAGGGGTTATGCGACGCCGTACAAGTACGGGTTGAGGCAGCAGTTCCCGATAAGTCAGGGGTCATAAAAAGAAAGGAATTTTCAAGGAGGTAAGAAATAATGGGATTACAAGCGAATGAGTACAGTTATCCGTGGTTGGACGAGGGAGAGGTGCCGCCGCTGCCGTTGGACAGGGACAGGATACACATAATAAGTCAGGGAGTGGCGGATCCCGTGTTCGACTACGACATCGTACCGTTGACGTATACGGAGAGCAGATGGATGGCCTATGTGATAAGGGCTGACATCAATGCGATGAAGGCGGTGGTGCCGGAGCCGATAGAGGTTACGGATGACGTGATAGAGTTCTGGTACGTGATACATAAGAACACTATGCTGGGACCGTACATGGAGATGGGAGTGACGTTTTCCGCTACAGTGGATTCGGGGGACGGGCAGATATACAAGGCGGGGTACTATCCGTATATGTATCTGTCGAACGATTCGCCGATATTCGCGGGTAAGGAGCCGTTCGGGTTTCCGAAGAAGGCTGCGTACATAGCGGGATTCGAGCACGGAACCAACAACAATTATTTCAATCATCTGATGGAGCGCAGGGGATACATACTGCATACGGCGAACGGGCGTTATTCGGACAAGCCTTTGTCCGCGAGGCCGACGTTTTACGGCAAGACGGACTGGGGCAGGATGAATTACAGGATAACGACGAGGCCCGACGTATCGAACAGCATCCACGAGGTGACGTATCTTCCGTCGGATCTTCCGCCGGGATTCGGGACGGGTCACAGGTTCCAGTTGAATCCCGAGAGTGTGAGGACGGCGGTGGGGGAGGATGTGCGTTCGTGGTATATGTCTGGGACGCCGTTCGACTATATGGGAGGTCAGATACCTGCGACGGAAGTTGTAGGGCTGATAAGTTTTACATTCAATCTGATAATACCGCCTGCGTTGACGATCTGGAGCAGGACGGTGGAGAGGAGTACGGACGACATGAGTCATGTTGTGTATTCCACGCCGTTCGAGTATACGATGCGTCACAGGTTCCTGCTGCCGCAGTACAGCCAGGGATAAAGGCGTGAGGTCTGCAGCTCGGAGTTGCGGACACTGAAGAAACGGAGAGGAGGGATGCAGAAAGGTTCTCCCTCCTCTTTTTTTGCGCTCACTATCGCTCACTATAACGAAAACAGGAAAAGAGTATGAAGTACAAGCAGCGCAGAATATCCGAATTAGTTTTGTCTTCTCTGAAAAAAGACTCCGTGGTGCTTGTCAGAGGACCGCGTCAGTCGGGTAAGACCACACTTGTGCAGCACATTGCCCGCAATAATCATCCCGCCAAGTATATATCTTTTGATGATGCGGCTCAAACGCGGAGGACGCTTACTCCTCTCCGCAGGATATTATGAACCGTCAGCGGGGACCGGTGGTTATTGATGAGGTCCAATCAGCTCCTTTTGACCTGTTGCCAGTTATTGAAACTGCAGTCCGCAAAACTCGTTTCGAGAACAGAATACGTAGTTACGGCATGTTCCTTCTTAAGTTCACTGCATACCGAAAATTCGTCAGAACTCTTTGATTCTCTTTTCGAGTGCATTAGCATCAAGACTCTTCATCCGTTTTCAACATGCGGGATTTTCTCTGGAAAAGGTGATTTTCTGCAGAAGTTTTTTTTCAGTTGATTTTACTGATATAGAAACCGGACCGACACTTGCCGAAGCCATTGAATTAGCCACATTCCCCGATATATCAGGAAAACCTGCGCATGAAAGAGAGAAGTGGTTTGATGAATATCTCACCGCCATACTCCGCCGTGATTTACACATGATTACGAAATTTGAGGAGTTCTGCATTCTGCTTATGCTCAGGCTGCTGGCGAGTCGAACCGGTGAACTCGAAGACGATGCCGCCATTGCGCATCATTTGAAACTTGACCTCGAAACCGTCGAGATCTATCGTTCTACCTTCCGACCTGCGTTTCTCAGTTTCGAGCTCAGACCGTGGCGCCGAAACGACAGAAGCCGGACTGTGAAGTCATCTAAAGGATATATAGCAGATACACTTTTGCTTCGTCATCTTCTTGACCGGAGATTTGAGGACAATCATGGTAAATCCGCCCAACTGAATTTGTTCGACCGGATTCCTGATGACCCCGCTCCATCAATGGAGTGATTTTTATGGTTGTCTGATTCAGAACTTCGTTGCTCATGAACTTCTAAAAATACTTTCTTTCTCCGATATTCATGCGAGCCTTTTTTTCTTTCGCACATTCGAAGGCAGCTAAGTGGATTTTGTTTTGGAGCGTCTGGACGGTCTTCGATTGTCGCTATTGATGTCAAAGCTTCAAAACAGATCGTTTCCGCTGATTTCAAAGGTGTGAAGACCCTTTGCGACCTAGCGAAAGATGATCTTATCTGCGACATCGTGTTGTACTCGGGAGACGAGGTGGTTCCTTTCGGCGATAAGTTCTTCGCAGTCCCTTTCTCTTTTCTCTGGCAGTAGTCGAAGCGGGAAGACCCGGCGGGACTGCCGAACCCGCCGCTTTTGCTCGAAAGCATTCTTTGCAGTACAAGTTCATTATTATCCGCAGATTTCCCGGTGTTCCGTCATATGACGATTTATGAGCAGACGGCTTGAGTTCGTAGCGGACATCAGAGACTGTGATTTTTCAGTTCATGTCTCACAATGTACTCTCTTCATAGTTCCTTCTTACTTATGCCGTATGCATCCGTCCTGAAATACATTGCCCCTGAATTGTTGCGTGACAGAACACTAGTTCTGTTTTTTACCAGAGAGGGTTGAATACCATGCCTGAGAGAATCTTGGGATAAAAATAAGTGGTTTTGTGAGGCATCTTGTTTCCGTCCAGAACCACTTCAAATATGTTTTCCGACCTGAGCCCGGGAAGTAGAAATCCGGCCTCGAAGTTTCCGCTGCGAACTTTTTCATACACCTCTTCCGCGGATTTCGAGTACCTTAATCCGGCCTTCTCTTCGTCCGCCAATTTTCCGAATATAAGAGTGTGGAGAATTATTACCGCAAGATTCTCGTAATTTTTTTCGCTTTTTGCGCGTGGAGAGAGTCTCAAGGTTCTTTCCGGGTCTCTGGTTACAACCGATATCTGATCTGATTTAAGAACGGTTGCTTCTTCCGGAGAAATTTTTTCAACATCAAAATCCTCGCCGAGTTTTTCAACTAAGTTTTCCGCTACGGATTCAGCCATCCTGTGAGTTGGGTTGATGATCAGCCCCTCCCCCTCTCCGCGTGAGAGATAGGTCATTACGTAATCATACGGCATGGAAATGTTGTTTTCACGGTTCTGTTCTCTTTTGAGATTTCTGTAGTTTATCGAAGTTTCGTAGCGGTGGTGTCCGTCCGCGATGAGAAGTGACCTGTCGGCGATGTGACTTCTTACCTGATTTATAACATCGGGGTCCGATATCTTCCACATAGTGTTTCTTATTCCGTCTTCGCCTATGAGGTCAAGAATCGGCTCGTACAGGTGTTTGTCGATATTTTCCTCGGTCTCCCCCGAGGCATCCGGATAGACACAGAATATCTGGCTCAGATTCGATTCACAGGCGACCGTGAGAGCAAGCCGGTCATCTTTGTGTTTTTTGAAGGTTCGCTCATGGGGGAAAACAACCTTGTTTTGAAAATCCTCAACCTTCACTGCGGCTATAAATCCCTTTCTTTTATATTTCCGCTCTTCAAACACAAATTCCTGATAGTAAGGATATATGGAAGGGCTTTCATCTTGGGCGAGCACGCCGTCTCGGATCCATTTTCTGTATATTTCCCTGCCGTTTTGATATCGTTGCTGTCCCTCTCCTTCCGGCAGTTCAATCCTAACAACATTGTAGGGGCTTGCGGAGCGCAGTTCCGCACGCTGTTCGGGACTTATTACGTCATAGGGAGGAGCTACCACCCGTGAGAAGTCTCGAACAGTTTTTTCGCTGTATCTGATACCTCTGAAAGGTTGTACTTCAGCCATTGATGATCTCCTCTATCTCGTTTAACCGGAGGTCGCCCTGCCTTATTATCACGGGCGGCGACATGGTGACATCCACTATGGTCGAACCGCTCGACCCGGGAAGATTACCGGAATTCACTATGACATCAATTCTTCCGGTGAAATCCCTCGCCACATCCTTAAACCGGTTGGAATTGCCTCGACCGCTTATGTTGGCGCTGGTGGAGGTTATGGGCTTTTCTATGTGATCGAAAAGCTTCCTCACAAACGGCGAAGGCGATATTCTGACCGCAACGGAATCTCTGTCTCCGGATACCTGTTCGGGAAAATCGGATGCGGGTTTCACTACTAAAGTAAGAGATTTTCCGCTCCCGGAGTATCTATGCAGAAGGTCCTGAGGGATATGAAAATGTTCATTCATCATCTCTTCATCTTTTACAAGCACTATAAGTCCCTTGCCTGCCGACCTGTGTTTTACGTCCACTACTTTCCGGCATGCCTCCCGATTGAATGCAGAGCAACCTATGCCGTAAAGAGTCTCGGTGGGATATGCGACCACTCCTCCGTTTTGCAGACATTCCGACAGTAACGCGAACACTTTCGGGTCGTTTTCTTTTATTATTCTTGTCAATTTTCCGGGCGGTGCAGGTTCGTATATAATATTCTAACCATGGATGCAGAAGTCGCAAAAAGAGTTGCCGGATGGAAACTTCGTGTCGGCAGGGAACTTGAAGATGTTCTCGGCAGAGATGCAGTCATTTCCTCGGATGACGAGTTGATAGCGTATGAAAGCGACGGCCTTACAGGTTACAGGGTAAAGCCCGTTTTTGTAGTCCTCCCCACGGACTCGGAGCAGGTTGCGCGAGTGGTGCGTCTCTGCAGTCGGGAGAAGATTCCGTTTGTTCCCAGAGGCGCGGGAACCGGGCTTTCAGGAGGCGCTCTTCCGAACGAGGAGGGAATAGTCATTTCCCTTTCCCGCATGAACAGAATACTTGAGGTGGATATTCCCAACCGCGTCGTAGTGGCGGAACCGGGGGTGGTGAACGTTTCGGTGACTCAGGCGGTAAGCGACGAGGGTTTTTACTATGCTCCGGACCCGTCGAGCCAGATTGTCTGTACCGTAGGCGGAAACGTCGCAGAGAACTCCGGAGGGGTGCACTGCCTCAAGTACGGAGTAACCGCAAATCATGTGCTCGGAGTCGAAATGGTTCTTTCCGACGGAACTGTAGTTACCTTGGGGGGCAAGACGCAGGAGAATTTTTGCGGATATGATCTTCTTTCGCTTGTCGTCGGAAGCGAAGGACTTCTCGGGGTCGTCACCAAGGTTTATCTGAGAATAATCAGAAAACCCAGCTCGGTAGAGACGCTGTTTGCGTCGTTTGACAGGATCGAGGATGCGGGTTCTTCCGTGTCGGGGATAATTTCTTCCGGTGTGATACCCGCGGGGATGGAGATAATGGACAATCTCGCCGTAAGAGCTGTGGAATCCACCGTGGGTTCTCTCTATCCGCGCGAAGCCGCGGCTATTCTGCTTATAGAACTTGACGGTCCGCGGTCGGAAGTCCGGGCGCAACTTCCGGTAGTGGATGAAATACTTCGCGGGAACGGCGCGCAGGAGATCAGGCTCGCCGCTGATGATACGGAGAGAAATCTTTTCTGGAAAGGACGTAAAAGCGCATTTGCGGCTATGGGAAAAATCAGTCCCGGATACTATGTGCAGGACGGAGTGATACCCAGAAGCAGACTTGCGGAAGTGCTCGGTGAAATAGGAAAACTCGGATTGCGCTACGGCTTGAAGGTGGCGAACGTGTTTCACGCAGGGGACGGGAATCTGCACCCGCTAGTGCTTTATGATCCGGACATAGAAGGAGAGTCGGAAAAGGCGGAGGAACTTTCCTCGGATATTCTTCGAGTATGCGTTGATGTCGGAGGGAGTATTACGGGAGAGCATGGCGTGGGCTACGACAAGAAGCGGTTTCTGCCCCTTATGTTCAGCGAACAGACGATAGACACCATGAATCTGGTCAGATGCTCTTTTGATGAACAGGGACTCTGTAATCCGGGAAAATTATTTCCTACTCCCAGAACCTGCGTTGAGCCCGGAATGCACAGGAAAAAAAACGAATCCGTTGTTTCCGGCGGAAAAAATGTCGGGGAGTTCTTCTGATCTCCGTTCAGGTTGCTGCTCAGTCTCCCGAGGATAAAATCATTTGAAGGGTTATATCAAAGATTTGTGTGCAGTCGTTTCCCGCTTTGATGTCGCAGGTAGTGGAGCGGAAACTGAACTGCCGTTTGCTCCCGAGGTGATTCTATACCCTGAAACGATGGATGAGATCTCTCGGGTGATGAAATATCTGTCTGCCGACAAGATAGGAGTTTTTCCTTTCTGCGGCGGTACGAAGCTTTTTCTCGGAAATCCCGTCCGTGCGGAGGTAGGGCTCTCTCTTAACCGTTTTTCCGGGGTTCTGTCGCATGATGTTTCCGATATGGTGTCGACCGTCAGGTGCGGAACGAAGATAAGCGAGTTCCAGAGGACGGTCGGGCTTAGCGGGCAGATTCTGCCGGTGGATCCTCCGTTTTTAGACTCGGGAGCGACCGTAGGAGGACTTGTATCGTCAAATCTGTGCGGACCGCTCAGCACGAGGTACGGTACATGCAGAGAGCTTGTTCTCGGAGTGAAGGCGATACGGGCGGACGGAGAGATAATAAATGTCGGGGGAAAAGTCGTGAAAAACGTTGCGGGTTACGATATCGCCAAGTTGCTTGTGGGCTCTCTGGGTACTCTGTGCGTTCTTGCGGAAGTGACTTTCAGACTTTATCCGAAGGAGCGGTCTTCGCAGACCCTGGCGCTGTTGTTTACGGATGCCGCGTCTTGTTCACGCGCCGTGCGCAAGGTACTTGACGCGGATACGGTTCCGACGTGCTTCGAAGTCCTTGATGAGAGTCTTTCCCGCAGGTTATGGCCTGAAAGCAACATGTTCCGGATCGTTCTTCTGCGCTTTGACGGCATTGAGCGGGCGGCTGCGGAGCAGATGGACCGTATAAAAGACGCCGTGTCGAATGATGCGGCGGAGATTGTGGAACGTATGGATGTGGACCGCGGCGCCGCGATATGGAAAGCAGTCGGAGAGTTTCCGTTTGACCGCAATGTTGATATTGTTTCAAGGATTGCTCTTCCCGTAAGAAATTCAATTGGGGTCATGGAGACCATCGGCGACGCCCCGGAACTGTCCGGAGTTGAACTGAACTGTGTTTTAAGACCCGCAAGAGGCGCGCTTCTTGCGGGAGTGAGCGGAGACAGTTCTTCTGTGTTACTGGCGGCGCGCTATCTTCAGAATCTTGTCGTTTCACTCTCCGGCGGTATCATGTTTTCGGTGTTTTCCTCCGGATTTTCAAGTGAAGTGAAGCCTTGGGGGAATTCCGGAGACTCACTCGGACTTATGAAAAACATCAAAAGCCGCTTTGATCCGTACAACCTCCTCTGCCCCGGCAAAATGTTCGACTCCGGAGGCGCGGAAAGGTTATGATAAGGAGGGAATACGGTCGGGGATGGTTTCTTATAAACCAGAACGCCCATGCCCATCTTTCTTCCGCGATAATGAGTTTCTGGGGAAACGGGAACTTCTGTTCAATGGTTCCTGTGCAGGAGGTGATCAAAGCCATAAGAGAACATGACTGCGGCTGGGAGGAAGCGGACTCGACGGTGAGTTTCAATCCTGAAAACGGTTTGCCGAGAAGTTTCATGGAGATAACCACCGCACAGCAGTTTCGAATATGGTCCGACTGCTTCCGGATGCATGCCGCTCAGCACCCATACGCTTCCGTGCTGATAGCCCTTCACTTCGCGAAGTTCAATGAGCGCAATATCTCCAGGAACCCGAATGATGACTGCTCCATTTCTCTTCGGCGAAAAATCAGGAGGTTCGTCCTGAGCAATCTCGGAATAAGCTCGGGTGCATACGACGACGGACTTCCTCTCAACGGATGTCTTCCCCCGGATGTTCTCGTAAATCTGAAGTTTCTCCAAGTAGGAGATATGATATCTCTCGCTCTTTGCCACGGATGGGAATCGGTCGCAATTGAGGATGTTCCCGTAAATTACAGTGGAGACACGCGGGAAATAACGCTTGTGTCTTCAGACGGCGTTAATTATGAAATTTCCCCCAATCCTTTTTCCAGGAACTCTCTATCGTTCTCCATAGCCGGCAGGGATCTTGAAAAAAGATCGTTCTCGGGACAGCGGGAACTCGGAGACTGGTTTCTGCACGCTCCCGGGCGCACCCTTGAGTTTTCAATTTTTTCGGGAGAAAAGCAGTGAGATGACGATGTCACCCGCTTTTGACGACAAAGACCGGCCCAGCGCGAAGATAATACAAGACTGCGTCCACTGCGGATTCTGCCTTTCCGCCTGTCCCACTTATCTTGAAACCGGAAACGAACTTGATTCCCCGCGTGGAAGAATTCATCTGATAAAAGCGGCCTCCGAAGGCAGGATTGCGATGGCCGATCCGCTTGTGCGGCATCTTGACCTCTGCCTTGGTTGTCTTGCGTGCGAGACCGCCTGTCCCTCGGGTGTCAGATACAGAAGTCTTATAGAAAACGCAAGAGGGCAGATTGAGAGAAGGTACGCAAGAGGTTTCGGGGACAGTATGCTTCGCTCGTTTATCTTCCGGCTTTTTCCCTACGCGGAAAGAATGAGGATGCTCGTGCCTTTTGCCTGGCTTGCCGGAGTACTGCGTCTGAAAAAACTTCTGCCTCCGAGCATTCTGAACCGGATAAACCCTTCGTTATCCTCGATGTTTCATATGCTTCCCGATGTCAAGTCTCCCTTTTCGCGGCCACTTTCCGAATTCTACCCGGTTTCGGGGGAGAGAAAGAAAAAAGCGGCGATGATCACAGGATGCGTACAGTCGGCTTTTTTTCCGGAAATCAACAAAGCTACGGTGGATGCGCTTACCGCAGGCGGCTGCGATGTACTTGTTCCGAGGAACCAGGGATGCTGTGGAGCGCTCTCTCTGCACTCGGGAAGGATTGAGGAGGGGAGAGAGTTTGCTAAAAACCTAGTGGATGTATTCTCGGAGCTGGATTTTGATGTGCTTGTGGTAAACTCCGCCGGGTGCGGGTCGACTGTAAAGGATTACGCGGATATTTTGGGAGAAGACCCTGATTACTCGGAAAAAGCACGGAAACTTTCGGAAAAAACCCTGGACGTGATGGAGTTTCTCGCGGAAACCGAAATCGGCGAGAAGCTGGGAAAACTTGATATGAAGGTCACGTACCAAGATGCCTGTCATGTGGTTCACGGACAGGGAGTAAGTTCCGCCCCCAGAGAACTGCTGCGGAGCATACCCGGGCTTGAACTTGTCGAACCGGCTCGTCCCGACAGCTGTTGCGGGAGCGCAGGAATCTACAACATCGTACAACCTGAAATGTCACAGAATATCCTTTCAGAAAAAATCTGTGATATAAAACAGACTGCCTCCGACTGCGTAGCGGTCGCAAACCCCGGATGCATGATCCAGATATCGAAGGGACTTGCGGACTCGGATTCAAAGGTCGCGGTTGCGCATCCCGTGGAAATTCTCAGCCGGTCGCTCCGGAACTACTCCGGCTGAGGAACGGAAAAGGCTTTCGATACTCTGAACTTGACTACTTTTTTTGCGGGAATGGTTATCGCTTCACCGGTTGCAGGGTTTCTCGCCGTGCGGGCTTTCTGATCACGGAGAACGAGTTTCCCGATTCCGGGAATCGAAAGTTCTCCCGCATCCACGATTTCTTCATGCGCAACTTCTATGAGTGCATCCAGAAGAGCTTTTGTGTCCTTCTTGGCAGTACCGGCTTTTTCGCTCAGCCGGTCAACAAGAGCGGTTTTTGTCAAGGGCTTGCCGTCCATAATAGATCCTCCTTAGTAGATCGTCAGCCCAAATTATCAGTCTTTCCGGATAAAAAGTCAATCACTATTAATTTGAGAGGCAGTTGAGACTGTGAAAATATTCCGAAGTTCTGCATTAAGGACTCACGGGTCCGGATTGGCAGGAAAGACTAGGCCACCCTTTTCATGACCTTCTTCAGTTCCCCGACCGTCTCCGCTTCATGTAGTAAATTCCTTATACGGGATTAACGTCCGGGTTCGTGTTCTGTACGGGCGTTATGCGTCTGCTGTTCGTCCGCAGGATCGTGCAACGGCCGGCCGACCCGCATATATCATCGTCCGTGAAAATCTTGAGATCGAAAATATTTTACTCCTTTTCAGATCCCTTAGATTTGTATTCTCAATTGTTGAACAACTTATGTCCCGTTTCCGGAAAAAAATTGAAAAACCCTCGATGGATGCTATAATTGAGCATGTGGTTGTATCTGAGGTTCGGTAGTTTTTATCTGGTGTGAGTTCTAAAATATCTGAAGGGGATGTTTCATGAAAAAATCTGTTGCTTTTTCGCTTTTCATTTTTGCGGTTGTCTGTATCTTCAATGTTTCAGGATGCGCGAGGAAAACGGCTGTTGATGCACCTCCTCCGGAACTTCGCAGCAAGTTAGTGGAAATTTCGCAGAAACTTGATCAAGCCAGAACCGAGGATGCCGACGAAACTTGGGAATATAAAGAAGCCGAAAGGTTTTTTGAAGAAGCGAACGAACTGATATCTCAAGGTGATTTTTCCGGGGCGGAATCCGCTCTTTCCCAAGCGGATATAAAAATCACGCAAGCTCTCGGGGCCGCAAGGGAAGCCGTTTATATGGAGAATTTTGATGAAGAAGCACAGAAGTTCTACAAGCAGATGCTCAGCGATTCATTCTCCGAAGGCAATGTTCGGCATATCGGTCTTTCAGATGTGTTTTTCGAGTATGACGCTTCAGAGTTGACGTTTCAGACGACAGAGGTGCTTGACCGCAACATTGAGATATTGAATGAGAATATCGACCTGATAAAAAATGTGCTTGTATTCGGTTTCTGCGATGTCCGCGGAACAGACGAGTACAACCTCGCGCTTGGAAAGAAAAGAGCCGATATGATTAAAAAATACCTGATCGGACGAGGAATACCTGCCGAACTGGTATACTCGATCAGCAGGGGGGAAACGGATATATGGGGGGAGGGGGATTTTGAGGGGGCGTATAAAGCCAACAGACGCGGTCACTTCATAGTTCTGTCAAACCGGGGTTCTTCTTAAGATAATGAAGAAATTAAATCATCTGCTGCCGATAACGATTTTACTGATCTGCTCTATGCTGGTCTACGGATGTACGGGTGCGGCTTCGCAGGGCGACTTCAGCTATCTCTACACGAAACATAGAGCTATGGAAAAACGCCTGAAGGAAACACAGCAGGTTGTGGAGGAAGTGAAAGAAGTTGAGATCCCGGAACTCAGAGAAAAAACCTTTGAACTTGAAAACAAACTCCTTGAAACGGAGCAGATTGTAGGAAAACTTCATTCCTACATGGAGCAGCGACTGAGCGAACTTGCGGAAGGGATGTCCTCTGCGCAGAACAATCCGCCCCCGCTTCAGGAAAAACCGACTTCTTCCGTCCCTGCACCGGTAGAACAACCTCCGATAGAGAAGCCTGCCCCTGAGTTCCGGACAACCCCGGCCCCCGTTGCGGTGAAAAAGCCGGAACAACCTGTGACAGAGGAAAAATCCGGCCCCGAGACTGAAGCACCCGGGTCTGACTGGGACCTCGGCATGGATGCTTATAAAGACGGGGATTTTGAGGGGGCGAGAACCCTGTTCGTCAGTTATATGGAAAAAAATCCTCAGAGTGACCGGGTTTCAGAGGCTAAGTTCATGATCGCGAAGGCATATTTCGAACAGGGGCTTTACGAGGAATCCATACTTGAGTGCCAGGAGATGATTGACACTTGGTTGCAGAGTCCTAGAATTCCTCTGTGTATGCTGAACCAGGGGATAGCTCTTGTCAGGATAGGAAAACCTGTTGAAGCGAACCTGTTCTTCGAATCTCTCATAGAATCGCATCCCGAGTCCGAAGAAGCCGCAGAAGCAAAAGATCAGATAGATGCTCTGCCCGCGCCGGAATAACGGAAATTTCCCGACTCTCCCGAATGAATACGGACAATTCGGAAAAATTTTTCAGAAAAGCTAAAGATGTTCTTGTCGGCGGAGTCAACAGTCCCGTAAGGTCATATGCGTCGGTAGGAGGTCTGCCCCGTTTTATATCAAGAGCGCAGGGCGCCCATGTATATGATGTGGACGGGAACCGGTATATTGACTATGTCGCTTCCTGGGGACCCTTGGTTCTCGGTCATGCACATCCTTCAGTTGTAGAAGTTCTTCAGAAAAAAATTCTTATGGGGACAAGTTTCGGCGCGCCGTGTGAACTTGAAACCGACCTTGCGACGCTTATTACGCAAAGCTTTTCATCAATAGAGAAAGTGCGCCTCACGAACTCGGGAACCGAGGCCGCGATGAGCGCCGTAAGACTTGCAAGAGCTTTTACGCACCGAGAATACATAGTCAAATTCGAAGGTTGCTACCATGGACACTCGGATTTTCTTCTGGTGAAAAGCGGTTCGGGGGCGACCACTTTCGGGCATCCCAGCAGTGCGGGAGTCCCGGAATCTCTTATAAGCAGAACTCTTATCGCCGGTTATAACGACATTGATTCCGTAAAGAAACTGTTTAAGAAGTATCCGGACAAAATTGCGGGAATTATAATTGAACCCGTGGCCGGAAACATGGGAGTTGTTCTACCGCGGAGAAACTTTCTTGAGGATTTGCGTTCTTTGTGCAGCGCGGAAGGTGCGCTCTTGATATTTGACGAGGTAATAACGGGATTCCGCCTGGCAAGGGGGGGAGCACAGGAGATTTTCGGCGTAATCCCCGACATAACATGTCTCGGAAAAATAATAGGGGGAGGACTACCGGTGGGGGCGTACGGCGCAGGTAGGGAAATAATGAAAATGGTTTCCCCCGAGGGTCCTATGTATCAGGCGGGAACGCTTTCGGGGAATCCGCTTGCTGTGGCTGCCGGGATAGCAACCATAGAAAAACTGGACAGAAAAACCTACCGCGGCATTGAGAAGATGACCGCCTGCATGGTAGCGGAAATAAGAGAAATCATAGAAAGAACATCCGTACCCGTCACTTTGAATTCCGTGGGATCCATGTTCACGGTGTTTTTTACGGAAAACCAGGTTACGGACTACGCGGGAGCTGTCGGGTGCGACACCGTGGCGTATGCGAAGTTTTTCAGAACGCTGCTGCAAAACGGCGTAATGTTTCCGCCTTCACAGTTCGAAACCGTTTTCTTATCCGCCGTTCACACGGAAGAGCAGATAGACGCAACCCTTAAAGCTGTAGGTTCGGCGCTGCAGAAGGCATGTTCAGGAGAAAAACGATAGAAAATCGCAACTGGATTTTTTTTGCCGTAATCGGCATTGAATTCGGATGTTCCATTATAGGTGGTCTTCTCCTTGGAGGTTATGCGGACAAGAAATTCGAAACTCCGTTCCCTTTGTTTACATTACTGGGTCTTGTATGCGGGGTGGTTGCGGGGATGGTCTTTTTATTGCGCGCGTTGAAACTCAAAGACAAAGAAGACGGCAACCGAAATGAAGAAGTTTAGTATGGGAGTCGAGGTACTTGCCCTTGCTGTCATAGCACTTGTTTTTGCCGTAAATATGGCAATAGGAGAGCAGAATATAGCCATCGGCGCGGCGGCGGGCGGAGTGCTTTTTCTTCTTGATTACATAGCCATAAAATTTGTCGTGAAATCGCTTACGGAAAACAGGTATTCGCTTTTATTCTCCATATTTATAGTAGTTTTGAAACTGCTTGTGCTGGTTGCGATAGTGGTGGTTTTGTTGATGTTTGCAAAACTGGATATTTATGGTTTACTCCTAGGTTTAACTTCGTTGGTGATAATCATAATAGGCAAGGGTTTGAGAGGATAACTGCATGGATAGTTTCAGTTGGTTTTCGCTTGTCGGTCTACTGGAGTACGATCACATTCTGGGTGCGGGGATCGTGGTTCTTTTCATTTTGATTGCGGGACTCAGGGTAAGGAGTCATTACGCGAAAGAAGAGTCCGTAATCCCCGAGGAAAAACCTTCAATGAATGTTTTCTTTGAACTTCTCGGACTTGAGTTTCTTTTCAGTATGATTGAAAGCATGTTCGGTTCCAGGGAAAAAGCTAAAAAACACTTCCCGCTTCTTGCCGGACTGTTCTTTTTCATACTGTTTGCGAATCTGCTGGGAATGATTCCGGGCTTTCTGCCCCCTACCGGGAACCTGAACACCACCGTTGCGATAGCGGCTCTCGTATTTTTCATGGAGCACTTCTATGGAGTAAGAGAAAACGGCGTCGGCTACCTGAGGCGCTTTCTCGGTCCGGTGCTTTTCCTCGCCCCTCTTATGGTAATAATCGAAGTCATAAGTTATCTTGTGAGGCCCGTATCGCTTTCGCTGAGGCTTTTTATGAATATCACTGGCGACCACATGGTGCTGGGAGTATTCACGAACCTGACGCATATACTGATCCCGATGGCTTTTGTGGGACTTGGAATTTTCGTATCTTTTCTGCAGGCGTTTATATTCACCGTTCTTTCAACTATATATATAGCGCTTGACGAAGCGCATGATCACTGAAATCCGAACTTTTCGACAAAATTTAGGAGGTTGAAAAATGAAAAAGTTGCTTTCTTTTATCGGTTTGACGGTTCTCGCATTTGTTGCGGCTTCCGTTCCCGAAGCGTTTGCCGCCGCTGAAGGAGGAGGATTGGGAGATACCGCTAAGATGGGACTGGGTTTAGCGGCCGGCATAGGAATCGGCATAGCAGCGGGCGTAGCCGGGATAGGTCAGGGGCTTGCCACGGCTTCCGCGGTTGAAGGGATAGCCAGGAACCCGGGCGCTTCCGCTAAGATCCAGACTCCGATGATTATCGGGCTTGCACTTATCGAGTCTCTGGTAATTTACGCTCTGCTCATAGCTTTTCTGCTTCAGGGAAAAATCTGAAGTCGCTTAATTACGAAGAGGTGAGGAACCTTCAGTCTCAATGAATATTTCTCACCTCATTTATTTTCAGTTCTGGATTTTCCGCACGGTTTTTCCGGCGAAATTGCTGGAATCGACGCTCAGTGAAGGGGCGGGATATCTCTCTTATGAGAGAGGGTAGTTCTTCAGAACAAATTTCGTCGCGTCCTTTTTCGAGGAAATACTCCCCTCCAGTTGATTTTCCTCAATCCTGCTCAAAATCTCGGAAAAAACAGGTCCTGGAGAATAGCCGAGATCTATGAGGTCCTTTCCTCCAAGAAGCGGAGCCGGCCTTATATCTTCGCTGCCGTATTCTTCCATCTTTGATCTCACGAAATCATACGCGTCGGTCTTTCCGTGACTTCCCATACAATCGGCGAGGTGAAGCTGCATGTGTTCTTCAAAATATGGAAGGGAAAGAAATTTTCTGAGTGTACTTTTCTTCATACTGAACACATCCTTGAATCTCAGATGGTAGTAGATCAGTTCAGATATTCTGTTTATTTGCTTTTTCGAGAATCTGAGTCTTGAGCAGATTTTTTCCGCCATCCGCGCCCCCACCTTGTCATGTCCGTTAAATCTTATCCTGTCCGACACGGAGTAAGTTGGAGGCTTGCCGACATCGTGAAGAAGAGCGGCGGTCGCAAGTTCGGCGGAACAGCGATTCTTCATGTTTTCACGGAGTATATCCATAACAAGACATGTATGAACGAATACATCGCCTTCGGGATGAAACTCGGGAGGTTGTTTCACACCTCTCATGGTTTCCACCTCGGGAAGAAAATGTTGGAGAAGGCCGGATGAGCTCAGAAGTTTAATCCCGGCTCCCGGACGCCCCCGCATGAGTATCTTGAGCAGTTCTTCCCTTATTCTTTCCGCGCTCACGGATACAATATCGGAAGCGAGTCTACCTATAGCGCAGAACGCATCGCAGGCGAGTTCAAAATCAAGAGATGATGCGAATCGTACCGCTCTGATCATCCTGAGCCTGTCCTCGCTGAATCTTCTCTCGCAATCCCCTATGGGTCTTACGATTCCTTTCTCAATATCAGCAAGCCCGCCGACATAGTCGTAAAGCTCCTGTGAGACAGGGTCGTACAGCATGCCGTTTATCGTAAAATCTCTTCTTCGCACATCCTCTTCCGGCGATATTGTGTACTCAACGCTTACAGGATGCCGACCATCGTCGTATCCGGATTCCTTTCTAAAAGTAGCGACTTCAAAACTCGTTCCTCCGCTGATCACCAGTACAACGCCGAAACTCTCCCCGACCGCCACGGTTCTCTCGAAGGTATTCCTTATCTGCGTAGGCGTGGCGCTTGTGGCTATGTCAATCTCCTCGGACTGAATTCCGAGCAGCGCATCGCGTACGCAGCCACCCACGAAAAAAGAATCATGTCCCTTTTTCCCGAGCGCGTTTATGATTTCGAGCGCTTCCGTGAAATTTTTCTTCTCAAAATCAAGTTTTCTTTTCATCGTCCGACAATAAAAAAATGAAACCGGTTAAATTTAGGTCTAATTCTACCCGAATCGAATATGAGGAGTTCTGAGAGAATACGGCGACAACATTATGAATGAGAGGAACTTTCATAATTTTCTTAAGCTGAAAACCGAAGAGAACGGCTCAAGACTTCTGTTTCAGAAAAAAGACGGATGGAGTTGGAAACAGATAACTTGGCCTGATTTTAAAACCGAGGTGGAAAGCATAGCGTCTTTTCTTCTCAATTCAGGTTTTTGTTCCGAAAGCAGGATAATCGTTTTTTCTCCGAATACTCTTGCGTGTCTGTCTTTTGAACTGGCCGTGTTTACCGTGGGAGGAGTCTGTCTGCCCGTAAGGAATATAAAAGAGGCAAGAGACATACTCGTAGATTCAACCGAAAAATGCTTCTTGCTTTCGTCGCAGGAGCAGTTCGCCCGCGACCTGACGGATGCCCCGGATACAGGGGGAAAGTTGGAAAAAGCGTTTTTAAGCACAAACCAGAAAACTCCGATTGAGAACAAAGTGATAAACTACGCAACCGCTTTGAAATTCGGGTTTCTCGCGAGGAAAAAACTCACAGACAGACTGGATGCGGCAGGGAATTCAGTAAGACAGGACGCTGCGGCCGTGATATTCAACGCGGCTAGTAACTGCGAGGACACCGTCAGTCTATCGCATGCAGAGATACTGAACCTTCTGGACATTTCCCGCAAAGCGCTGGGGGATGTGTCGAAAGAAGATCAGACATTTTCCTTTCTTCCGTCAGGCGGTTCTTTTTCCATGTTTGCCAACATGCTTAATCTTCAGATAGCAAACAGGGGGGCGATAGCGGATGGCAGGGATGATTTCTTCCGGGATGCGAAGGAAATAATGCCCGTACTTGTTTTTCTTCCGGCTGAGGAGATTGAAACCGCAGCCGAAACCCATTACAGGAAAAAACCAGGAAGTCTGAAAAACAATCTCGGGGGAAGGGTTAAGCGCATTGTCACCGACGGCAAATTACGGGACAGGACAGAACAGATGCTGAAAAAGAACGGAATATCCGCAATAGAACTCGGAGACCTTTCTGTCGCAACCTGAAAAATCAGGATTCCTGAGGCGAACCTTCCGTGCTGTCCACTGTGCAGAACGCTCTGCCCTCTGAAAGCGTCAGAATCAGTTTTTCCTTTTCACGAAGCGCCGCCGATTCTCTGACGACCTCACCGCTTTTCTGTTTTGAGACAATGGCGTAACCTCTCTTGAGAACGTTACGCGGGTCGAGGGATGCGAGTTTTCCCGAACAGTTCTCAATTCTGCGTTCAATACCGTCGATCCGTGAATTCATATGATATTTGAAACTGGATGCGAGTCCGTCAAGCTGCAGGGAGAACATATCAACGCGGTTCGCGGCGGAAGAATAGAGTCTTTGTTTTAACTGCGTCAGGTCGTAAACAATTTCTTTTTTTTCTTTTATCGCAAGTTCAGCCGCCATGGAAGGCGTTCCGGCTCTTACGTCGGCCACCAGGTCCGCTACGCTTATATCCTCTTCGTGACCCACGGCGGAAATAACGGGATAAGGAGAATCTGCAATCTTCCTAGCCACCCGTTCATCGTTAAAAGCCATTAAATCTTCTCTGGAACCTCCTCCTCTGGTAACAACCACAATATCCAGTCCGGAGATCGAGTAAAGTCTCTCGAGTGCTTTGACTATTTCAACCGGCGCGTTCTCACCCTGTACGCTTGCAGGAGAAATGACTGTTTCAACATGAGGAGACCTTCTGTAGACAACTTTGATAAAGTCTCTTACAGCGGCCCCTGAAGGGGATGTGACAACGCCTATTTTTCTTGATAGAAAGGGAAGCGGCCGTTTCTTCGAACCGTCGAAAAGTCCTTCCTGCGCAAGTCTTTTTCTGAGTTCCTCAAGCGCGAGCGCGTCTGCGCCCACGCCTCTGGGTTCCATACCGTTTACGTAAAGCTGATAAACACCGGTTTTTTCATAAACCCTAAGAAAGCCGGAGCAGATAACTTCCATTCCGTTTTCCGGCTCGAACTTTATACGTTGATTGTCTCTACTGAAACTCACGGCCGATACCTGACTCTTCCCATCCTTAAGAGAAAAATACCAGTGACCGCTCGCGTAATGTCCCTTGAATCCGGAAATCTCCCCGGAAACCCACAGAATCTTCCCCCCGAACTTATCTTGAAAGATATCTTTTACAATAGAACTGATTTCCGATACGCTGTAGATTTTTCTGCTCATTTCCTGCTGTCCGAAGGAGGTTTTACCTTCTCCATGATCTGGTCCGAAACTCCTATCAGATTCTCCATGCGGCCGAGCCGTAGAAGTTGAAAAGCTGTGAGTTTTTTTGCTCCCGTAAAATCAACATCTTCGAGGTTCGCTCCGTCGAAATTCGCGAGATTCAGGTTCGCGTCTGAAAAATCGGCTCCGGCAAGGTCCGCTCCTATCAGATGAGACCCCTCAAGGTCTGTTTTCCTGAACAGAGCGCCGCGAAGGTCGCATCCCTCAAGGTTCGTTCCGCGTAGATTCGCTCCGGAGAAATCCGCTCCCACGAAACTGCAGCCCCTGCAGAAAGCGAGTTTAAGAACGGAATCAGCTAATATGATGCCGTCAAGGCTGAGTCCGTTGAGGTTCGCCCAAGACAGGTCCGGCTCAATCTCGGGTTTGTCCTTCCGCCACCGGTTCCACATCTTCGCTCCTTGTTTTATTTTTGATGTGTGATCCGAGTTCGCCAAAGCCTCGTACCTCCACTCAGAATCCGAAAGCCTTGAAAGCGGACAACAAAACATAAAGCGCGGCCAGAATGAATATGATGCTTCTCATAATCCCCCGGACGCGCCCCCCGCTTCTGCTTCTCATTTTTTCTCCGCAGGCGAAGCAGACATCCGTTCTAAGCGTGGTCTGATGACCGCACTCATCACATTTTCTCACAGGCTGAATCGACATCGGCAGGTCCTTCCCTCCGCTCACCTCACTCTGTCGAGAGCGGAGGCTGCAAATACCGGATGTACCTCTCCTACGCTCCGCGCAAGTTGACCGACCACGTTTCTTATATCCCATTGGGCCGAATCGGTCATCCTGAGATTTATCAGGTGATACAACTCCCACAGATCAAAATTTCCGAGCACGTTTCTGTTGTGAGCGTTCGTAATCGCGTAACTGGCGACATCCCTAAGGTCGGCTTCAATCAATTTTTCGTAGAGATCCTCTGTTCTGTAGACGGCCTGCAGCAGAAGATGCTCTGTCCCCGATTCCAGGATATGCGGGGGGATGGTTATTCCGTAGTTGATTGAAGGCTCCTTGACTGTCCAACTTACTTTTCTGTGTCTGAGCAGTTGGTGCCATGCAGCCTCGCTCAGAATAAATTCCGCGCTGTAATCTACTGATCTGAAAATTCCCGAGGGGTTGTCATGTTTTCCGAGAGACTCTACCGCGGCGGAGAATATTTTCTGCAGCTGTTCGGTACTTTTTGAGCGCAGATGTTTTTCTATGTCGGCAGATGAAAGTTCCGAGAACTCGAACATAAGCCCTCTCGAGATTTCAAAAAGCGCCTCATGCTGAGGGTCCGCATTTCCTTTCCCCGAGTAGTTGAGCAGGGTTATGCGGGAGTCGTCAAGCGGTTTCTCCTTCTGAGTATGCTCGGAGTTAAGGGAGATTTCCGAAAGCTCTCTGCGCGTATTGACTATATATCTGTTTCTCTCTGCGTACTTTACGAGAGTCGGAACAGAAAACCTCACCTCATTTTTTATTTCTGCCGCGCGGTTTCTCACTTCGGCATAGCGGCTTGAGAGAAGCACGGAGAGCGCATCCTCAACGGCTCTTGCGTTTGCCGTCATCCCCAGGTTTGTAAGCGTTGACAGGTTAAGCGCGTATCTTGCGTCTTCAAACGCTGTTTTTTCAAGCGCTCTGAAGTGTGATTTCTCTTCTGTCCCTGCAGGAACCGGAAACTTTTTTTTAAGAAAAGAGAAAAGTTCGTCGTTGAGTCGGGAGTAGATTTCGTACTGGAAATCGCATAACTGTTCAAATTCTTTCCTGAGAGTCGGAAAAGAATCCAGTTCTTCCGGAATGTAATTATCCCCGCGCCCGGGCCTCTGATATCTCTGGGAATATTCCGTGAACGAGAGAAACTCGTTGGAACATTCAAGCGATGAAGAGAAAAGTCTTGAAACTTTCTCAACTCCGACATGCACGGCCGCATGTTCAGCGACCGACGCGTGACCGTAGTTGAGAACCCATTTCTCATGAAACTTCTCCGCCCTTTCACGCCCCATCTCCTGTTCTTTTATTACGGTTTCTATATTTTCCCGGAAACTTCTGGGACTCCTGCTCACATAAGCGAAAATGACGGCAACCACCTCTTCGGGAATTCCGCTTATCGTATAAACATCCCTGTCGAGATTTGAGACATAGCGCCCAATTCCGTTATCAGTTTTTGTTTCAGCAGCCAAGGCCGTTCACCGACAGGTTCAGGAAACCGTGCGACCTTCCTTGAGTTTCTCTACTATATAGGGCATCACCCTGCTGGGACTTCCGGAAATGACGGCGCTTACATAGCCATCGGCCGGAGTGTTTCTCTCACCTATGATCACGACTTTGTCACCTTTGTTCATGACCTGGAACGGAAAAGATGCCACGGGCTCGATTTCCAGATTGGCACCCACGATTATAAGAAGGTCGCAGTGCTGGAGTCTCATCCATGATTCTCTTATCTCCCAGTGGGGAAGAGCCTGTCCCGGAAAGGATAGAGGAGGCTTCATCTGATCACTCCGGCATTCCTTGCACTTCGGAACTCCGGTCTTGCTGTCCTCAAGGGAAAGAATTATTCCATCCGTACGATAATCGTTCCCGCATTCATGGCAGTGAACCCAGTTTATCGTGGAATATATCTCCAATATCTTCTCGCTTCCTGTTTTTCCGTGCAGGCCGTCGGCCGACTGCGTCAAGACGCAGTCCACATTGCAGAGAAACTCCATCTCGTAGATAGCCTCGTGGGCCGGAGAGGGAACCGCTGCTGAAATTCTGGGATAAAAACCTCCTAGTTTCTTCCAGTACTCCTTTCTGACTTCCTGATCATTCCTGAATTTTTCTATATCGGGATTGAAACTCAGGTCGGAGACATCGGGCAGTCCTGCCTCAAGAGAAAGTTCCATTCCGGTCAGAAAAACCACCTGAGAGGATTCCTTGATCCAGTTTACAGTCGCTGAGAGAGCATCTTGGTACTGTTCACTCATACCGAAACTGATTATAACTTATATTCGGCGCAATTAAACGGACACATCTGCACTGTTCGATATATGCCTATAAATCAAGGGGTTCGGGGAGAGACAGTATTTTTTCATCCGGAGATTCCGTCAGGCATAAAAAACCCAAGAGTCGGCTGATTTTTGGTCAAAAATCACAAATTTCGAGTTATTGTCAAATCTAGTGTTTGCATCATTAAGCGGCGTTCTGATTATTTGAATTCTCCTCTTCGTTTTCCTGATTTATATCCTCAATTCCATCTTTGAATTTCACACCTGTTATCACTTTTCCTACGAAGTCGAATCCGTTGAGCCTTCGCCAGTTGTTCTCCGCACACATCCCCAACTTGAAGATCATGTGCAGCATTCCCTCGGAATTCAGACACCCCCTGGTTCTCCTTGTCCTGTGCCTTATGGTTCCGAAGGCGGACTCTATCGGATTCGTCGTCCTTATGCTTCTCCAGTGCTGAGCCGGAAAATCGTAAAAGGTCAGAAGCCGCTCATGATCCTTCTCCAGGCATTCAACAGCCTTCGGGTATTTGTCCCTGTACATCCTTACGAACAGATCGAAAGCCTTCTGCGCTTCCTCCTTCGTCTCCGCCTGCCATATGTCGTGAAGATTCCTCTTCGCTTTTTTCTGAGAAGTCTTCGGAAGACAGTTCAGAACATTCGCAGTCTTGTGCACCCGGCAGCGCTGCTCCCGCGTTTCCCCGTAAACTTCCGAAAGGGCGGACCAGAACCCGAGAGCTCCGTCGCCCACTGCAAGCTTCGGCCCTCTCATGCCGCGGGCCCTCAGGTCCGGCAGCACTTCGCGCCAACTCTGCTTTGATTCCCTGACTCCGCTTTCAATGGCGAGGAAGTGCTTACTGCCCGTTTCGTCCACCCCTATCACCACCAGCGTGCACAACCCGGGATCATCTCCGCGCACCTTGCTGTGTATACCGTCCACCCATATGTAAGCCCAGTCGTGGCCGCTGAGGTCTCTCCTGCGCCATTTATCGTATTCCTGCGCCCACCCGCGCTTGAGCCTGCATACCGTAGCCGCGGAAAAACCCCGAGCCTCGGGGCCTGTAAGGGCTTCCAATGCGGACTTTATGTTCCCCGTGGAAGCCCCTGAAGGTAAAGCCACGGCAGAGAGGAATCAATCTTCGCCGCCCTGCGCACGTACGGAGGCACGACAGCCGAACGGAACACGGCAGGCCGACCGTCCCGGGATCTCACCTTCGGTATGCGTACCGATACGGGGCCTATGCCCGTCTGCACCTCCCGTTCGGGGTGGTATCCGTTGCGGATCACCGCGGCTCTGCCGTCTTCAAGCTGTCTGTCGTCCCGGGACCGCAGATATGCTTCCGACTCCATTCTGATTGCAGAACTCAGGAGAAGCCGAGCCGTCTGCCTCAGCAGATCACCGAGGTCGTCGCAGACCTGTTCCGGACTGCCGAATCCGGAGTCCGGTCGTCTCCGAGTGCGGGACCCGTCGATTACTGTTCGAGTCTCCTCCCTGTTGACGAATTTTCTGAAAATGCTTTCCAATGAATCCAAAAACTCTTTTTGACCTTCACGGTCAGAGACTTTATATTTCCTGCCCATAGTGGCGTATCCTCCTGTTAATTCAAATTTGCTGAATTCAAATTAACCGGATACGCCGCTTTTTTTCAAAAACTGCTGAACACCAGATTAGAGCATAACTCCAAATTTCCGCCAAGCACCTGAATCAGTTGAGAAAAACGCCTCAAAAAATCATTTTCTCCAGCTTTTATGTACGGATTAATTAAAGCGCATTATATAGGTTTCGGAGTCTCCTGGATACCATCTTAATGCGTATGCATTTCCTGGATATCTGCTTAGTAAGTGGCCGTAGTTACTTTTTCTGCCGTATCTTTTGTTCTGGACTATCTGCCTTGCCAGTCGCTTGTCCGGTTTGCCTCTCTTGTTGGTTATTTGGAAAAGTCTGTAACCGCCCACAAATATATAACCGTTCTTTGCGATTACTTTTTGCCTGTGCGGTTCAGGACCGGAATTGTCGAATATTATCCAGTCATTTTCAAGTTCGAAGTCTTGGATAATATCCGTAGGCCCGCCGAATTTCGGACTATAAAAGAAATCATTTCCTTGTCCGCCTCTGAGTGTGTCGAGGCCCTCGCCTCCGCTGAGGAAATCGCTTCCTCCGGCCCCGAATAGCCTATCTTCGCCCGGCCCACCGTAAAGGGCATCGCTGCCCCTGTGTCCGTGGATTTTGTCATCTCCAGGCCCGCCGTTAAAAGATTCGTTTCCTCTCCCTCCGTAAAATGTGTCGTTTCCCTCACCTCCGTTAATGAATTTACCGTTTATTATTGCGTCACTGCTGCAAATGATGTCATCACCTTCAGTAAAGTAATTGTTGTGTGATATTTTGACTTCAGGATCTTGTAAATTTATCCCGTTTGAAGTGTCACATCTCGGGTCGCCAGCCTCGTCAAATCTTCTTTCAGAGAGGTATGAGCCTGTATAAGGGTACTTTTGAGCGTTTACGTACTCTCCGCTGAGTAAAAACAGCATTACTAGAAAAACGGATAACTTCATAACCATGCCTCCTGTGTTGTTTTGTTCCGCCGATTAATATCGTCTCAGTCTAACATTAAAGTGCAACACCGTGAAATATAAAGAGACCCTGGACGGCGTGTGGTTCAAAGGATCCGGACGGGCGAAAAAACAACTGAATTTTCTTGGAAACAGGTTGTCGACCCTCTACCTACCTATGGTCGCAAGTTTTCTGACATTGCGTATGTCATTTACGGCGAGACCTAACAATAACTGTAACTGTTCGGTCAAGGTATGACTGACCGGGAAGTTTCAGCGGTTGCGCAACCCGACAGCGTAGTCTCAGTCCTGCATAACGCCGTACGGATTCCCTCAATCGGAACAGGTCAACCGTCATCGGGCGGAAACAGCCGTTTTTCCACCAAATCCGAATGCAGTCGGAATGTGTACGGGCCATGCCCCGGGCGTGCTCGGCTGTTGTCCCATGCCTGCACCCCGGCTTCCGAAGCCTTATCTGTACGACGGATACTCTTCACATTCCCGTCGGGCCTGATCCCATCGAAACCGCGCTTTATAAAATTCCCCGTCTCCTACCGTACCTAAGTCTACGGGAGATCATCCGGCCTAAAACTCACCTCCACGCTCAAGAACATCCGAAATCAGTCCTTATCTCCAACTCGGTCAGATATGTGGTCGGGCATCTGTCCTTGACTTAGTAAGGGGGGGGGTAGAATCAAAGTCATGAAAGATCCTACATTGTCGAAGGAGGTTGTATTATGAAGTCACGTAATTTCTTAGTTTTGTTGTTTCTGCTCGGCGGAGCGGTTTTCTTTGCCGCCTGTGAAGGAGACATGGGGCCTGCGGGACCGGCAGGGAAAGACGGGGCGAAAGGAGATAAGGGGGATAAGGGAGATAAAGGAGACTCGGGAGCACCGGGAGCGACGGGTCTGCAGGGAGATCCGGGAAAGTCCTTCGGTGATCCCAGATGCGACGTCAGCAACGGTATAAATGCTCTGCCCGGTGTCTCCAATAATGTCACGGGGACTGCGGATGACGATATCATCTGCGGAAATCAATACATCAACGACATTAAAGCCGGTGATGGTGATGATACTGTTTACGGCGGAGGAGGTAATGATCTGCTCTACGGTGAGAACGGCGATGACACTCTCTACGGTGGAAAGGGGAGGGGGTTTTTCTACGGCGGACCCGGTAATGATACGATCTACGGCGGAGGCGAAGATGGACATAGAAGTAATAACTTTCACATTACCGACCCGGGTGACGATACGTTTATCGGCGGCAGCGGAAGATCTGACAGGCTGGTTTTTGCTGATGCTCCTACACCCGGTACCGAAGTCCACGCAGACGGACTTTTTATTACAACGGGTCATACTGTAGACCTCAGCAAGGAAGTCTCTTCGACGCATGCTACGTACGGGAATGATAAAATTACGGGTATTGAGTATATTGTCGGCGGTAAAGGTAACGACACTATTACCGGAGATGACAAGGACAATGTTATACAGGGAGGGTTCGGTAGTGACAATCTGAAAGGCGGAGCCGGAGATGATACGATCGAACCCTCTCCTCTTAATTTTTCTAACGGCGTAGCAGGTACAGCAGACGGCGGTGAAGGCAACGATACTCTTATAGTGTACGGAGGCAAGTATGTAATCGGCGGCAACACCTACACGGTAAACGGCACCGGGCACAGAGACACCTTCGATCTTCAAGACAGCAGTCATACGGCCACTATGTCCAACTTCGAGAACCTTTCAGCCGTACTGATAAGTTATCGTGCCGCTCGTAGTTCATCTGTTACTTTTAAAGGGGACGGCAAGGCGAATACTCTCAGAGGAGGAGATGCCGGCGACACTCTTGAAGGCAGAGGAGGGAACGACACCCTCATAGGCGGTAAAGGCGACGACACTCTTAACGGCGGAGACGGGAATGATGTTCTCAGAGGTGAAGAAGGCGCCGACAACCTTACCGGCGGAGCCGGAAACGACACTTTCCTCATCAGAAAAGCCGACGGCGGTGTGGACATCATTACGGACTTCACATTGGCGGACGACAGGATTCAGTTCAGGGGCTTCGAGGCGGGGGCCGGAGCGTTGACCAGCGCTGCCGGCAAGATTTCCGTGGGAGGAACTGAAGTTGTTCAGATAGGCAGCACAGCGGACAACGACAAGGCGGGAAATATCATCAGTCAGAAAAAGTATGAGTTTGTAGACTGAGTTCATTGTCTTTTCGGTGAAGTTGTTTCCGCAGAAGGAACAACCTTGATATCAGGTGGATCTGTTTGTTTTTTCAGATGAACCCGGGCTTCGAGAGATCGGAACCCGGGTTTTCCGCAGTGAGTAGATACGAAGTCCGACCGATGAATTTCCCCGATACCTTTTATATTGTGATGGAAAATACCGTATTCCCGTAAGCGCAATGTCTCATTTGCCCTGCGGAAAATCACACCGGTGCCGATAGAAACACTTGTCGAGATTCCGACCTGCGCTGGTACCGAACCTCAGGGTGGATACATGTCGGAACCATGCAGGAATGCAGACGCTGCAAACGGTACAGTTAATTAGATAAACCCGAAAAGGACATCCGATTCAACCCGCTTCACAGGAACTGGAAGCAAATCCTCAACCGCTGAAAACACTCATCTGTCACACCTTGACCGAACGGTTGTCAACAACTGAATGTTCCTAATCCTCCAACGACAAGGCATTTTCGTTGCAAGACGAGTACGCTTCAACTTGTCACGGACTACATTTCCTTGGTTCTTGGCCCGCCGAAGCCACGCTTTATACCACTCCGCCGCCACGACCGGTTCAACTCCTGATAACGCGTCTCCGATTCTTCCTTCTGAATTCGTTCCTCTTCGTACCGGCACTTCCAGTCACCGAAATTCATACCGACGGGGCCGGCGGCCGATGCCTTCGGCATCATCTGAATCAAGAAAAATCCAGTTCCTAACATGCTGGTGGGGGGGGGTATTCAAGGACAACTGACTAGATGACCATCCCTTGAACCGGAGGTTTCAAACGGCTTTTATGTAATACCGAAGTCTCGGCATCCTGAGGAACTTCTATTGATGCCGACTGCAATGAAGTTTAGAATATAAGTTATGAAAACAAAGCCTGTAGAAATAAACGAGTTTACTGAAAGAACTCTTCAGATTATCTGGGATGATGGAGAGGAAAACATATTCTTTTATGATGAGCTCAGGGAAATCTGCCCCTGCGCCAAGTGCAGGAGGCTCAGAAAAAAAAGCCGAACGGGTAAACTCCCCTTCAAGAAACGAATACCGCTTGGGAAAGACGAATTAAAGCCCGAGAAGATAGAGTTCGTAGGCAATTACGCTGTAAGATTTATCGGTCGGAACTGGTGTGACACGGGATTCTACACGTTTGACTTTCTGAGAAAAAACCATGCTGCGGACGAAAAACTTTGAGCAGGCGGGTGATTAAGTCTTGGCGCTTACTGAAAGCCAGTTTCTTGTGACGAAGTAATCACCATCCTCGTTCACTTCTCCATGTAGAACTATGGCCGGGCCGACGGCATCCCTCATAGCGGTTGAAGCAATTCCTTCCGGATAACCGTGAAGAGCTCCCGCGGCGTACTGCTGAAATCCGCTTATATGCTCCCATGCTTCCTTTGTAAGGTCTGCGGCGAACTCTCTTACATCAACGAGATCAAACCCCGATTTTTTGACGAGGTCCTCATAATAGGAGCGCGGGTGAAACTTTGAGGCTTCCGCCTTCTGCTCGACTTTGATTCTATGTACTCCCCGTTCTTTAAGGAATTGAACGGCATTTTTTACTTGAGTTCTGTAAAAAGGCAGAGTTTCCTGAGGTCTGGCTTCCTCGTAAAAAGATGTGTTGAAAAAAAACCATCCTCCGGACTTAAGAACCTTCCTGATTGATTTGAGACTCTGTACCTGGTCCTCTTCATTGAGGTAGTGTATGCCGTTTCCCCATATGGCTACATCAAGACTTTTAGGGGGAAAATTAAGATCCTGGATGGATGAGTTGATGAAAGTAAGCTTGTCTATCTCCATCTCAAGCCTTGATTTGGCGAATTTAAGCGCTCCCGTCGACTGATCCAGGCAGAACACCGCGGATTCTTTGAGGTTTGCCGGCAACATGTCGAAGAAAAGCTGCGCCATGGTTCCTGCACCTGTTGCGATGTCGAGGAATTTGTCGAGACTCTGCACGCCCCGCTCAACCATTATCCGTATCCAGTCTTTTATGATATCGCCGTTTACCTTTCTGTACTCGTCGGTATCAGCGAAGGGCTCATAATTATAATTCTCGGTATTCGGTTCCATTTAACCACTCCTCGGCCCTCGGTAAGCCTCTCAACGGCCTGTTGAAACAGGAATATACTACAATATAGTATAGCGAAGCGGTGGAAAATCAAGCCGTTAGGCAAATCCGCCCGACACAGGGAAAACTACACCCCTTTTTTCTCTCCCCAGAATATCTTGTGCAGTTGCGGAAGCACCCTTACATTCTGCAGTCCGTCCTGAAGAACATTTTCGGCTATCCAATCAGCGGTTGTTCCGTAAACCGGCTGAAATATTACCGAGGCTCTGATGGCGCATCCCGACAGAACCTGTTTTGCGTACTCGTAATCCGCTTGATCCGCTATTACGAGCTTGAGTTGGTCTTTTTCTCCGAGAGATTCGTAAAAAGATGAATGCATTTTTTCGTGCATGCCCGAACCCGGACATTTACAGTCCATACTCACAACTGAATTCGGATGGGAAAATATTTCCGGAGGCCTGCGGTTCCCGCTTGTCTCAAGCACCACTTCAAACCCCCGCGCGAGCAGAAATTCCGTCACTTCCTCGACTGCGGTTAATTGTATGAGAGGCTCACCCCCTGTGATGCAGATGCGGGGACAGTTGTATCGCAGAACCGTTTTGAGAACTTGCGCCGTTTCTATTTCCTCGAAGTCAGTTCCCTCAACGGCATACATGGTATCACACCAGACGCACCTCAAGTCGCATGCGAAAAGCCTGAGAAAAACTGTCGGAAGTCCTATATGGATTCCCTCTCCCTGTATAGAGAAGAATATCTCGTTTACCTTCACTTCCGTAAGTCCTCATATTCGGTCGGGTCTTCAATACCCGCTCCGGAAAATGCCCGTTTTCTCTCCCTGCAGGAACTGCAGGAGCCGCAGTGTATATGCAGACCTTCGTAGCACGACCATGTTTCCTCAAAAAAAACCCCCAGGTCTGCGCCGAGGCTCACAACTTGCGATTTGTCCATATCGACAAACGGCGCTTCAATGGAAAGCGAGCTGTTCGCGACGGCAATTCTTTCGGCCGCCTCAAATGCTGAAACAAACTCCGGGCGGCAATCAGGGTATACGCCTCTATCCGAATGGTGCGCTCCGTAAAAAACCTTGTCGCAGCCGATGCTCTGTGAGTACGCCACGGCCAGGGAAAGAAAAACGGCGTTGCGGTTAGGTACTACAGTTACCGAAAGAGTTTCGTAATTCTTCTCGGATGCGCCCACCTTGGGGATCTCGATGTTTTTATCCGTAAGAGCGCTCGGGCCGAAAAGAGCGCTTATTCCGGAGATATCCGCAACCATATGACGCAGCCCCAGTCGGCCGCATAAAAGCACGGAGAACTCAACTTCCTTTTTATGCCTCTGGCCGTATACGAACGTAATCGGTCGCGCGTCATAACCTTCACGCACCGCCTTGTAGCAGAGAGTCGTACTGTCGATTCCCCCTGAAACCATTATGACCGCCTTGTTCGCCATAGTGCTACTATTAAATCCGTAAAAACCCGGACTGACAATTTTCCCGCAATGCGACATGGAAATCCCGGTGTGGACATAAAAACATCTTCGGTTGTCGGCGGAACGGGTACAATAAAGAGTAGGATTTTACTGAAAAAGTCGAGCCGGACGAACCATCCGCCGCTTCAGGTGAGGCGTTATGAGTACACGGGAGAAAAAACCGCAGGAACCTCTTGTCTTTGACGAGTTTCCCGGCGTATCGAAAAAGACTTGGAAAGAAAAAGCCGAAAAGGTCATCGCAACTCTCGGCTCCTATGAAAAAATTGTATGGAGAACGGACGACGGTATGGAGGTCGAGCCGTTTTATTCGGAAACGGAAGCGGAGGATTTTCTTTCCGGGGGAAACCGGCAGCCGGGAGGGTTTCCGTTTACCCGAGGAACCGAAAACAACAACTGGCTGATAACGGAGGATATAAAAGAAACCGACCCGGTGAAGGCCGCCGCCGCCGCCGCTCAAGCGCGGATAGGCGGTGCGGACGCGGTTACATTCCACATGGGACGGCAACTGTCGACCGGAGCGATAAAAACCATGATGGGGGAAATCGACCCTGAAAAAACCGTCGTCAATTTCGCAATCAGTAAGGACCCTGAAAAAATATGCGGGTCTTTTTTTTCCGCCTGCCGAAAAAGAGGAATTAATCCTGCGGATATCCGTGGAACGTTTTTTTTCGACCCTCTTTCATCCGTGTTTACTCGTGGTGCTTCGGAATCCTTTTTGCTCACGCAGACGAAAAAAACAGCGCAGTTGCTTGACCTGCTGGAAAAGAATGCTCCGAGGCGCACGGCGTTTTCCGTACAGAGTTCCGTGTATAAGAACAGCGGAGCGACCATAACCCAGGAAGTCGCGTTTCTGACATCTGCGGCCGCTGAATATTTGATAATGCTCGCGGATTGCGGCATTGATGTCGATTCGGCATGCAGAAATCTGATTTTTTCATTCACAACGGGCCCGAGTTATTTTGCGGAAATAGCAAAACTCCGGGCGGCCAGGATTCTCTGGGCGACCGTAGTCGAAGCGTTTTCCCCTGCAGACCCCCGTTCCGGGGAAATGAGAATTCATTGCGCAACTACGACCTTCAACAAGACCGCATACGATTCCCACGTGAACATAATGCGCGCTACGCTTGAAGCCATGGCCTGCGTGATCGGAGGAACCGATTCTCTTTCAATAGAACCGTTTGACGTTTACTGCGGAGGACCCGATAAATTCTCAAAAACAGTGGCGAGAAACATCCAACTTCTTCTGAGAAACGAATCCCGCCTCGACGCTGTTATCGACCCCGGAGGTGGCTCCCGCCACATTGAAAAACTCACACGGGAAACAGCGGAGAAATCCCTGGAACTTTTCAAGGAGATAGAAAAACAGGGAGGTTATCTCGAGTGCGCGAAAAGCGGGTTTCTGCAGAACCTCACGGCGCGGAGCAGGGAAAAATCTCTTCGCGATGTGCACGAAAAGAAGAAGGTACTGGTGGGTATAAACGAATTTCCCGATCCGACGGAAAAGATAGAGGGGCGGTACGGTGATGCGGGAGATGAAGAAAGAGCATCATCACGCTTTGAGAGAACAAGATTTCTGGTTGAAAAATATGCGGAGAAAAACAATGTTGAGGTGATTTTTCTGCTTCACCTGAGCGCCTCCGCGAAAACGAAGGCAAGAGCCGCTTTTTCGATGAACCTTTTCGGATGCGGCGGTTTTTCCGCCATTGACGGGGTGCGGACCCCGGGGGCGGATGCGGGTGCAGACGCGGCGCTTGCGGCAGATGCCGCCATGGTGGTGCTCTGCGGCTCAGATCATGATTACCGGGAAAACGCGAAAGCTGCGATAATCAGACTCAGAGAAAGCTCGGAGCAGTTTAAAATAGTCGCGGTTGTTGATGAATCCTCCGATGTACGGAAAAGCCTTTCCCGTGTCGGAGCGGATGATTTCATACGGACGGATTGCGATTTATGCGAGATTGTCGAAAAATACCGCATGGTTCTCTGCCCGGAGGAAAAAGATCGATGAGACCTGATTTTTCCGGAATACATCTTTCCTGTTCCAAGGAGAAGCGCAGAAATCCTGCACGGGATACGGCTCCCGTCTGGAAAACTCCTGAAAAAATAGACGTAAAAACCATCTATACCTCGGATGACCTGTCGGGACTCCCCCAACTTAAATTCGCCCCGGGAATCCCGCCGTATCTTGGCGGACCTTATCTCACTATGTACACCGTGAAACCATGGACGATAAGACAATACGCAGGGTTCTCCACCGCGGAAGAATCGAACGCTTTCTACAGAAGGAATCTAGCTGCGGGGCAGAAGGGGTTGTCTATAGCCTTCGACCTGCCGACCCATAGGGGATACGACTCCGACCACCCGAGAGTTTCGGGGGATGTGGGCAAGACCGGGGTGGCTATAGACTCGACACTCGACATGCAGATCCTGCTTGACGGCATACCTCTTGACGAGGTTTCTGTTTCCATGACCATGAACGGCGCGGTGCTCCCGATCATGGCTTTCTACATAGTTGCGGCGAAACGAAGCGGGGTGAGTCCTGAAAAACTGAGCGGTACCATCCAGAATGACATTCTCAAGGAATTTATGGTGAGAAACACTTACATCTACCCGCCTGAATTCTCAATGAGGATAGTGTCGGACATCTTCGAGTACACCTCGAAGAACATGCCGAAATTCAACTCGATAAGCGTAAGTGGTTATCATATGGAAGAAGCCGGAGCTCCTTCGGACATAGAGTTGGCCTACACGCTTGCCGACGGTCTTGAATATCTCAGGGCCGGAGTCGCGGCGGGGCTCGGCATTGACGATTTCGCGCCGCGGATTTCCTTTTTCTGGGGAATCGGCATGAATCACTTCATGGAAATCGCGAAGATGAGGGCGGCGAGGATGCTGTGGGCGAAAATAGTGAGTCGGTTCTCGCCGAAAAAATCGTCGTCTCTTATGTTGAGAACGCACTGCCAGACGTCGGGATGGAGTCTGACTCAGCAGAGTCCGTTTAATAATGTGGCCAGAACATGCGTTGAAGCTCTGAGCGCCGTGCTGGGCGGAACGCAGTCCCTGCACACAAACGCCCTTGATGAGGCAATCGCTCTGCCCACGGATTTTTCGGCGAGAATAGCGAGAAACACCCAACTTTATCTGCAGAAGGAAACCGATGTCTGCAAACTCGTTGATCCGTGGGCCGGGTCGTACCATGTCGAGCGTCTGACGGCGGAGATAGCGCAGAGGGCATGGGATCTGATAACGGAAGTGGAAGAACTGGGCGGAATGTCCAAGGCTATAGAGACGGGCGTGCCGAAGATGAGAATTGAGGAAGCCGCAGCCAGGAGACAGGCTAGAATAGATACGGGAAAAGACATCATAATCGGCATGAACGCCTATGTTTCAGAAGATGAAGAGGAATTCGACACATTGGAAGTGGATAACCGGAAGGTAAGAAAAAAACAGCAGGAAAGACTCACGGAGCTCAGAGAACGAAGGGATTCCGCGGCGGTCGGCCGCACGCTTGCAGAACTTTCAGAATGCGCGAAGACGGGAAAGGGGAATTTACTCGCTCTTGCGGTTCGGGCAGCGGAATCTCTTGCCACTTTGGGGGAGATCTCCGATGCGTGCGAGGAGGCATGTGGAAGATACCAGCCCGCATGGCAGATGATATCGGGAGTGTATTCATCGGAAATCTCCGGAAACGACCAGTTCTCCAGAGCACGCGGACTTGCCGACCGGTTTGCCGAGTTGGAAGGAAGGAGACCTAGAATATTGGTGGTCAAAATGGGTCAGGACGGACATGACCGCGGCGCCAAGGTAATAGCCACGGGGTTTGCGGACCTTGGTTTTGACGTAGACATCGGACCGCTTTTTCAAACTCCTCAAGAGGCGGCAAGACAGGCTGTGGAAAACGATGTTCATATAGTCGGCGTATCAAGCCAGGCCGCGGGACATAAAACGCTTATCCCGGAGCTTGTAAACAGGCTTGAGGAAATCGGGGCGAACGGCATAATGGTGGTGGCCGGAGGAGTCATACCGAAACGGGATTACGAATTTCTGCACAAGGCCGGAGTGGCCGATGTTTTCGGACCCGGTACGGTGCTGTCCGAGGCCGCCGCATCAATACTTGCTTCCCTTATAGAAAATCACCTATGAACAAACGCAGAAACCCTCCGGCGCAGGACTACTGCTTAGGCATAGAACGGGGGGAAATACCCGTTCTGAGCAAAGCTATAACGCTTACGGAAAGCACTCTGCCCGAGCACAGAGAGATTGCCGGGGAGATAATCCGGTGGTGTCTTCCCCGCTCCGGCAGATCTGTACGCGTGGGGATTACCGGTATACCCGGGGTGGGGAAAAGCAGTTTCATAGAATCGCTGGGGCTTTATCTAGGGAGGGAATACGAAAAAAAAATAGCCGTGCTCGCAATCGACCCCACAAGCAGCGAGACGAAAGGAAGCGTACTTGGCGACAAGGTCAGAATGCATGAACTTTCTCGGCAGGAAAACGTTTACATAAGGCCCTCTCCGTCTTCAGGGGCGCTCGGGGGAGTGTCGAAAAGAACAAGCGATGCGGTGATTCTGTGCGAGGCGGCCGGTTTTGATACGATCTTCATAGAAACCGTCGGGGTCGGGCAGTCGGAAATAACTTGTCACTCCATGGTTGATTTCTTCATGTTGCTTATGATTACGGGAGCCGGAGACGAAATTCAGGGAATAAAAAAAGGGGTTCTTGAACTTGCGGACTCCGTGGTTATAACCAAGGCGGACAACAGTAACAGGGATGCAGCTGAAAGAACCAGGCGGACAATAGAAGACGCGCTTCGGCTGCATGGAGCGCAGGAATCCGGATGGATTCCCAGGGTTTACACGTGCTCATCCTTGACGGGATACGGTATACGGAAAATCTGGGAATGCGTGGCGGAGCATGAAAAATCGTCCAGGGAAAGCGGATATTTTGAAGAAAAAAGAAAAAGACAGTTGAAACACCGACTGCGCGAAGAACTCGCCAGGAATCTCGAGGATGGTTTCTACAGAAATCCGGTGATTCAAAAAGCGCTGCGGGAAGTGGAGAGAGAGATAACGGAAGGAGTGACCGACCCTTATTCCGGAGCCGGGCGGTTGACCGAGATTTATTTTCAGAATCTGCGCGGTAGCCGTGAAAAATGAAAATAAGGACCATCACGCCTGAACATATACACAGCATCTCGGAAATTGAGAACTATTCTTTTACGTCTCCCTGGCCTACTCGGATTCTCGCCGAGTATACGCGGAAATCCGGTTTTTTCTGCACCGTGGCGATAAGCGATGAAGACAAAGGGGGAGAGGTTGCCGGTTACTGCATATCTACGCTTGTTTACGATGAGATCCATGTGTACAAGATCGCCACGTCAAAAGATCACAGAAGAAAAGGCGTAGCGTCGGAACTGCTGTTCGATACGTTTGATTTCTACGGAAACATAGGAGCCGAGGGAGTCGTTCTGGAAGTGAACACCGCAAACACCCCGGCAATCGCGCTTTACAGAAAGATGGGATTCAGGATCATAAGAAAGCGGAAGAACTACTACGGCAATGACGGAGGTGACGCTTTCGTAATGGGGCTTGATCTGGCTCCGTATTATCAGAAGTTTCTTTCCACCACATAGTCGGCAAGGTCGATAAGAGACTTTCTGTATTTGTTGTCCGTAACAGGCTCAAGTGATTTTTTCGCATCATTTGAGAATTTTTCCGCACGATGTCTGGTCATCCTGATCCCTCCGTAATGATCGACTATTCCGGATATCTCCTTAATTTGCGAACTGCCTATATGGTCTCCATCAAGAGCATCCAACACCATGCGTTTTGTGTTCCGTGGAGTTTTTTCCAAAGAATAGTAAAGAGGAAGAGTCATCTTGCGCTCGGCCAGATCCTGACCGGTTTTTTTACCGAATGTTTTTTCTTCGCAGCAGTAATCAAGCGCATCGTCTATCAGTTGAAACGCCATTCCGAGGTTCTTTCCGTAAAGTGAAAGCGCCTTTACCGTGCCGACAGGGGTTCCGGCGAGAATAGCGCCGGCTTCCGCGGAACACTCAATAAGCGCAGCTGTCTTGTGGTTGATTATGGAAAGGCAGGACTGCTCTGAAACCTCTATCATTTTTCTCTCGCTCATTATCTCGAGTATGTGTCCTTCGGCAAGTCTCGCCGCCGCTCTGGTAACCGCCCCTATAAGTCTCATATTATCGCAGCTCTGCACAAGATTGATCGCCCTGGCGAGCATGAAATCCCCCACAAGTACCGTAGGCGTGTTTCCCCAGACTTCATTCGGGGAAAGATTTCCTCTTCTGAGTTTTCCCTGGTCCACGACATCGTCGTGAAGAAGCGTGGCCGTGTGAAGAAGTTCCACGGCGGCGGCGACGGCAATCCTCTCGGGACCTGAAGAAAGTCCGCAGGCGGCGCTTGAGAGAAGAACAAGTGAAGGTCTCACTCTTTTTCCTCCACCCCCCAGCAGATATTTCGATATCTGGTAAACCAACGAAGATTCGGACTTTACGGATTCGTCAAGTCTTTTTTCAGTTTCCTTGAGCGCAGGCTGGATAATCCCGACTATATCAGAGAATTCCATCGACTCGTTAGACTATAACAACGCGAATGAAAGTCAAAGACGAATTCGGTCTGCGGGGTTTTATCAGGACTGCAGTTTGCGTACAATGTTCAGAACGCAACTAACTACTATTGGGAAAAGAACCTTGAATTATTTAGACATTGTTCTGGTGGCGGTGCTTCTGGTCTGTTTTGCAGGAGGGTTGAGAACCGGTCTCATAAAACAGATTTTTTCAACGTTATCAATCGCCGGGGGGCTTGTGCTCGGATATGTTTTCTACGGATACGCCGGAAATTATCTGCTGGAAAGCGGCTATATAACAGATGTTTCCCTTGCGGCTATAGTGGGTTTTGTTCTTATCTGCTCCTCCGCTTACCTGTTGTTGCAGTTGGTCTCGCGGGTTCTTATGAATCTAGTGAAAAACCTGAACATCGGGTGGCTCAACAACCTTCTGGGCGCGGTACTGGGAACTGTAATCGGCATATTTATCTGTTATGCAGCCGTAATAGGAACCATGCAGGTTGTCGGGGAAGATTCTGAACTGATAACAAAGTCGGTTCTCGCGCCGAAAATAGTTACAGGCTACGGAATAATTAAAGAACAGGCGCCCGAAAAACTTGAAAAACCCTTGGAAAGACTGAAGAAATTCCGGAAAG
The DNA here is from genome assembly GCA_965204665.1 of Thermodesulfobacteriota bacterium. Lineage (GTDB taxonomy): Bacteria > Desulfobacterota_D > UBA1144 > Nemesobacterales > Nemesobacteraceae > Nemesobacter. The sequence continues at coordinate 1,145,258 of OZ242002.1, forward strand.
AAACTTGGAATAACAGTTCCGACTGAGCAGAATTTTTTTGGACGTTACCCTTAATTAACCCGGACGATTCAGTTACTATTTTTTAGGGGGGGGGTAGACGACCTACTAGTGAAAAGGTCCGGATCATGGTCTCTATAACAACTCTCGACGAATTCATCATAAGGAATCAGTACGAATTTCCCTACTCTACGGGGGAGTTGTCGAGACTTCTAAGGGATATAGGACTTGCCGCGAAGATAGTCCACAGAGAAGTGAACAAGGCAGGACTTATAGCTGATATACTGGGAAAAACCGGTCAGATAAACGTCCAGGGGGAAGAGGTACGAAAACTCGATACCTATGCCAACGAAAGGTTTCTCAACGCCCTTGAATTGGGAGGAGAGTGCGCGGGAGTGGCATCGGAGGAAAATGAGAATTTCATAGCGTTTTCCGATGAGAAGTCGAAAACATCCAAGTACGTTATCGCAATGGACCCTCTTGACGGGTCCTCCAATATAGATGTAAACGTATCGGTAGGAACTATATTCTCCGTGTACAGGAGAACGTCAAAAATGTTCTCTCCCTGCACGGAAGAGGATTTTCTGCAACCCGGGAAGGTTCAGACCGCAGCCGGATACATAATATACGGTTCCTCCACCATGCTTGTGTACACTACCGGTCACGGTGTAAACGGATTCACCCTTGACCCGTCAATAGGGGAATTCTGCCTCTCCCATCCTGATATAAAGATTCCGAGCCAGGGCAACATATTTTCGGTTAATTACTGCAACTACTCGAAATTTCCGGAGATCATAAAACGCTATCTTGACTACTGCAGAGACCAGGAGACTGATTTCTCACTCAGATACGTCGGATCCATGGTCGCGGATATTCACAGAAACCTTTTACGTGGAGGAATATTTCTATACCCCGGCACAGTTGACGCTGTAGATGGGAAATTGAGACTGCTTTATGAGTGCAATCCCATGGCTCTCATCGTGGAGCAGGCGGGAGGAGCGGCAATCGCTGACGGGGAAAGAATACTTGATATCCAGCCAACGGAACTCCACCAGAGGACTCCTATTTACCTCGGTTCTTACAACATGATTAACAGATTTCAGACATTCCTGAAGGATCGGGGCATTACCGGGCATTGACTGAATTGAGAAGTACTGAGTAAATGAGTGAAAGAATCAGTTTCGGGATGACTGCCCCGCTTCCGGGCAATCCGGTCGGAGAACTCGTTGATTTTGCGGCGAATTGCGAGGATGCGGACTTCGCGCTGTGTGGTTTCCGGACCACATGCTCTTTATGGCCGAGAAAACAACTCTGAAAGCATGGTCGGTAATCACCGCTGCTACGGTAAAAACTATAAAGAATATATCTTGGAGCAATAAGCGGTCTTCTTATAATTCAGGGATTTCAGCCCTGATTCCCGATACTCTTTCGATACTCTTAAAAAAATGGCGGGAGAGTTCAGATGAAATCTCGAAACGGTTTTCAGGCAACAGTGATTTCCGTCTCCATGTAGACATTCTGAATAGTGCGTAGAAGCGCAGCACCTTCCTCCATCGGCTTCTGGAACGATTTTCTTCCGCTTATAAGTCCCATTCCGCCTGCTCTTTTGTTTATAACAGCAGTTCTTACCGCCTCTGCAAGATCATCCGAGCCCGAGGCGCCGCCGGAGTTTATGAGTCCTATCCTTCCCATATAACAGTTCGCCACCTGATAGCGGGCGAGGTCTATAGGGTGTGGTGAAGTAAGTTTGGAATAGACCAGATCGTGGGTCTTTCCGAAAGAAAGAGCTGTGTAACCGCCGTTGTTCTCGGCAATCTTCTGCTTCACTATGTCTGCGCCTATGCTCACCGACAGATGGTTTGCCTGACCGGTGAGATCAGCCGACACATGGTAATCGGCATCCTGCTGCTTGAACTCGGAATTTCTAAGATATGCCCAAAGTATCGCAGCAAGCCCGAGCGAATGCGCGTGCGCAAATGCTTCTGATATCTCCTCAATCTGACGACGACTTTGCTCCGAACCGAAATATACGGTTGCCCCCACAGCCACAGCGCCCATGTTGAAAGCCTGATCGACGTTTCCAAAAAGAATCTGATCATAGCTGTTGGGATAACTGAGCAGCTCGTTATGATTGATTTTTGCTATGAAGGGGATTTTATGAGCGTATTTTCTCGCAACGCTACCCAATACTCCGAGCGTGGAAGCCACTGCGTTACAACCTCCCTTGATTGCGAGCTTCACGATGTTCTCCGGATCGAAATAGATCGGATTTACCGCGAAAGACGCTCCGGCTGAATGCTCAATTCCCTGGTCAACCGGAAGAATTGAAACATATCCGGTCCCCCCTAGTCTTCCGTGATCAAGAATCGCTTGAAGATTCCTTGCCACAGCGCAGGAGCGGTCATTCTCGATAAACACATCGTCTACGTATCCGGGGCCGGGAAGGTAAAGACCGCCTTTATCTATAGTTCTGCATCGGTGGTTAAGCAGGTATTCCACATCGTCGCCGAGAGCCTCGCGTATTTCGTCGATACCCTGAAGTTCCGTTATAGCCATTTCATTATCCTCACGAAATTATCAATAAAACAAATATTCGGTTGTCCGTTAATTGTCATTCAGAACCGATATGCCTGGAAGGTCGGAGTTGCCGATAAACTCGAGACATGCGCCGCCGCCGGTGGATACATGGGTAACTTCCGAAAAATTCACCCCGGATTTTTTGAGCGCGGCGATGCTGTCTCCCCCGCCGAGTACCGTGACCGCGCCTCTCCATGTCGCGAGTGCGAACGCCCTGGCTATAGCTGTGGTTCCGTTTGAAAAATCCCTTGATTCGAAAAAACCCATCGGACCATTCCAGAAGACGGTGCCCTCGCCCTTTATATATGAAGTGAATCGCTCGATGGTTCTGGGACCTATGTCGAACGCGGTTAAGCCGTCGGGTATCTCTTCCCTTGTGACCGAGAGCGTTCTTTTCCCTCTTGCCGTTTCAGCCGCTACATGGTCAACAGGCAGAACGATTCTGTCCTTGTGGGTTCGAAGAGCTTCCTCCGCCCAGTCGAGCATCTCTTCTTCCACCGAGCACCCGCCCACTTTCACACCGGATGCTGCAAGGAATGTGTACGCTACACCACCGCCGACAAGAATTTTTTCCGCTTTACTGATTACGTTTTTAAGTGCTCCGATCTTATCCTTTATTTTCATTCCCCCTGCAATCACCACATAGGGTTTTTCCGGATTTTCGCAAAGTCGGCCTAGAAAGTCCATCTCTCTTCCCACGGAAAAACCTGCAACTTTTTTTTTGAAATGAGCGACCATTCCGAAGGTGGATGAATGAGCTCTGTGAGAAGTGCCGAAGGCTTCGTTCACGTAAACATCCGCAAGGGATGCAAGTTTCTTTGAAAACCTCGGGTCATTATCCGTCTCTTCCTTATGATAACGGAGATTCTCCAACAACATGACTTCTCCGTTGCGGAGTTTTTTCGAAGCGCTTTCAACTCTTTTCCCTACAACAGCACCCGGGAAACGAACTTTGTTTCCCAGAAACTCCTCTAACCTCTTCGCCACGGGCGCCAAGGAAAGGTCCTTTACTTTCTCACCCTTCGGCCTACCAAGGTGGGACCCGAGCACCACCTTGGCTCCACATGCGGTAAGGTGATCAATAGTGCGGATAGCACTTCTTATTCTGTAGTCTTCGGTTACTTCACCGCCGCTTACGGGAACATTGAAATCAACTCTTACAAAAACTCTTTTCCCCGTATACTCGGAATCATGAAGGTCTGTTATAAGAAGTTTTTTCTTCAAAGTCCTCTACCCACGCGCTCTATAAGATCAACTACCCTGGAAGCATATCCGTACTCGTTGTCATACCATGCGACCACCTTAACTAGACTGCCCTGCACAACGGAGGTCAGCGGTGAATCGAACGAGCACGAGTGCGTATCGCCTATAAGGTCGGAAGAAACTACTTCGTCCTCAACATATGCAAGGTATCCTTTGAGATGTCCTTCCGCCGCCGACCTGAACATTGAGTTTACTTCCTCAGCTGAAGTTGTTTTTTCGACTTCGCAGGAAAAATCCACAAGCGATACGTTCGGAGTCGGAACCCTTACGGCAATCGCAGACAGTTTTCCCTTGAGTTCGGGAAAGACGACCTGTATGGCGTTTGCGGCGCCGGTGCTTGTGGGAATCATCGACAGAGCGGCTGCTCTCGCTCTTCTTTTATCCTTATGCGGAGTGTCGAGTATTCTCTGATCGTTTGTGTAGGAATGTATAGTAGTCATCTCTCCGCGTCTTATTCCAAGATTTTCGTGAATAACCTTGACCAGCATGCCGAAGCAGTTAGTGGTGCAGGAAGCGTTTGAGATCACGTCATGATTTTCAGGGTCGTAAAGACTGTCGTTTATTCCCACAACGGTGGTGAAATCCACATCACCTCTTGCGGGAGCGGTGATTATAACTTTTTTGACCGTATCTCCCATATGAGCCGCGGCGTCGTCGCGAGTCCTGAATACGCCGCTTGCTTCCGCCACCACCTGCGCTCCGGCCTCAGCCCAAGGAATATCCGATGGATTTCTGTATGAAGAAACCTTTATCAGTTTTCCGTCAATCCTCATACCGTCATCTTCGCATATGACCGTTGCGGGGTATTTGCCGAACACTGAATCGTACTTAAAAAGGTGGGCAAGGGTTTCGGTATCCGTGATATCGTTTATACAGACGAACTCCAAATCATCTCTGTCCAGGCCGATTCTGAGTATGTGCCTACCTATTCTTCCAAATCCGTTTATTCCAACCTTAACAGACATCAAGAAAACCTCCGGAACATGTGTTCGAATTTAAAATCTTATTTATCAGAGCAGAATCGCTGAAAGCCGCTTTTCAGGAAAACTGAAGCATCCAAAACCACTGCTCCAGTCTACCGGACAATCAGGTTTATTTCCACAGCAAATGTTCGGTCAGGGGATAACGGACCGGGTGATTTCAGCGGTTGAGGATTTGTTTTCAGTTCATCCGAGACGGTCGTCAGTCGGGTCCCACTTCCTTAAAATCGGTTGTCAGTTCCTCGTCTTGAAAAAAATACTTGACTTTATATGGGGGGGGGTAGAATCGGAAACATTAAGGATAAAATTCAGAGAAGGAGGTTTTATTATGAAATTACGTAATTTCTTAGTGATGTTGTTTCTGCTCGGCGGAGCGGTTTTCTTCGCTGCCTGTGAAGGAGATATGGGTCCGGCGGGTCCGAAAGGAGATAAGGGGGATAAGGGGGATAAAGGAGACCCGGGTCCGGCAGGTAGGGCGGGTAAAGATGGGGCGAAAGGTAACGCGGGCGAGGACCTGACACCGACAATTGATCCCAGATGTGACGTGAGTAATGGTATAGCGGTACCGAAACATTTTGCGGTGAGCCCTGTAGGAACCGATGGTGACGATATTATCTGCGGAAACGCTGTCTCAGATGATATAAAAGCCGGAGACGGTGACGATACTGTTTACGGTGCGGGAGGGAACGATCTGCTCCATGGTGAAAAAGGCGATGATACACTCTACGGAGAAGAGGGAGATGACTTTCTCGTAGATGGAGAAGGTAACGACACTGCCTACGGCGGAGAAGGACGAGACTACTTCCAAGGCACCGGAGAAGGAAATGATGAATTGTACGGCGGAGAAGGAGATGATGAATTTGTTCTCGGCCAACCGGGAGATGATACGTTTGACGGCGGCCCAGGTATTGATACTGTAACTTTGGCTACTTCTCCTGATATCGGAAGTAATATAATCTCGGTTGGAAGATTTCTGGCAGGAAACTTGAATCTGAACCTTGCCAGCGGAACCTTTACTCATGCTACATACGGTAATAAGAAACTCTTGAATATTGAGAGGGTTATAGGCGGATCCGGCGATAACGCGATTACCGGAGATGATAACGCCAACTTTCTAATTGGTTGGAACGGTACCGACACTTTAATCGGTGGAGCCGGAGACGATACGCTTGAACCCGGTCCCGGTCCCGGTGCGGCGGGCACGGCAGACGGCGGGGCTGGGAACGATACTCTCGTAGTATACGGAGGCACCTATCACCTGCCGAGTTGGGGTGCTGCTTATACACCTAGTGGTACAAACACAAAGGACACCTTTACCTTGGGAACTACCCTTGCCGCTGACATGAGGAACTTCGAGAACCTTTCCGCTGTTTCATATGACTACGGTCCCCGTACGACAGCTGTTAATTTTACAGGAGACGGCAAGGCGAATATTCTCACAGGCGGCTCGGGAGCCGATACTCTTAACGGTGCGGGAGGGAACGACACTCTTATAGGCAATAAAGGAGCCGATAATCTTACCGGCGGAGCCGGGAACGACACCTTCGTCATCAACAAAGCCGACGGCGGTGTGGATGTTATTACGGACTTCACATTGGCGGACGACAAGATTCAGTTCAGAGGCTTTGCGGCCGGGGCCAGGGCGTTGACCAACGCTGCCGGGAAGATTTCCGTGGGAGGAACTGAAGTTGTTCAGATAGGCAGCACGGCGGACAACACCAAAGCCGGGAATATCATCAGTCAGACGAAATACGAGTTTGCAGACTGAATCCGGGGAAAAATTCATTATGTTTCGGTGAAGTTGTTTTTCGTAAAGGAAGTAATCTCACATCCGGCATATTCTGTTTGTTTTTCTTCGGGTGAACCCGGATTTCTGGATTGAAGTTGTCTGAGGGAAAACCTGCGGTTCCTGACAACGCGAAGGTGTCATCACAAACCCGTGTTCATATAGAAACATTCGTTGAGATCCCGACCTGCACGAGCACCGTCGCTCGGACTCTTGATAATTCCTTCTCCTTGGGTCGTGTGTCCGCATTGTAAAACATATTGCACCTGAATTGTTGAAGTTGACAGAGCACTAGAGTTCGTAGGAGGTTCGCCTACACACTTGATAACATCTGAAATCAAGATCGGTCTAACTTGGTGATATATGCTTGCCGGCAGCATGATGTATCGGAAAAAATCTGTTGACAACACATCACTAATTGATACAATACGAAAACCGTCTCGGGAATTTCCACCATGAAGCAATCTGATAGATGGATGTGTAATGAGTGACTACCTTAAAAGCCTGGTGATACCGGTCGTTCCGGCATTATTTATTGGTCTTTTTCCGTTGCAGGCGTTTGCTGATGTTGGTGAGGAATCTGTATTTGTCTTCAACACATTCTCATTTCTTATCTGGGGCGCGTTGGTTATGTGGATGTGTGCAGGTTTCACCATGCTTGAGGCCGGTTCTGTTCGTACCAAGAATGCATCCGTTATCTGTCTCAAGAATATTGGTCTGTATGCGATTGCGAGCATAGCGTACTTCGTTTTGGGGTATAACCTCATGTATGTTGACGTTGGTCAACTGATCGGAACCCCGACCTTATTCTACGGGTCTTCCTCGAATGAAATCTCTTTGCTGGGTGGTTCGAAGGAATCGGCTGAAACTGTAATAGACACCGGCTACTCGACAATGTCTGACTGGTTCTTCCAGATGGTGTTCGTTGCGACAACGGCCTCCATAGTCTCCGGAACATTGGCCGAGCGTGTAAAGTTATGGTCTTTCTTCGCTTTCATCCTGGTACTTACTGTTCTGATTTATCCGATTGTCGGTGCTTGGACTTGGGGTGGTGGATGGTTAGACGGTATCGGTTTTAAGGATTTCGCCGGTTCTACCGTTGTTCACTCCACCGGTGGTTGGGCCGCTCTGGCCGGCGCTTTGGTTATAGGAGCGAGGAAAAATAAATATCGTAAGGACGGTACCGTAAAACCTACGCCTCCTTCCAATGTGCCTTTTGTTACCCTCGGCGTGTTTATTCTCTGGTTGGGATGGTTCGGGTTCAACGGAGGCTCTCAACTTGCGCTCGGCAGCGTCTCGGATGCCGTGGCCATGAGCATTGTGCTTGTGAACACCAACTTGGCCGCCGCCGCCGGCGTCTTGGTGGCTCTCAGCATTTCACGGCCGATTTTCGGCAGAGTGGACCTTCTGAGCGTGCTGAACGGCGCGATAGGAGGTTTGGTTGCCATAACCGCCGGACCCGACATGATACATCACGGCTGGGCAATTCTGATTGGCGGAATCGGTGGTCTGGTTTGCACATTCGGTATCAAATTACTTGAAAAGTTGCGAGTAGACGATGTCGTCGGAGCCGTTCCAGCTCATCTTTTCGCCGGCATCTGGGGAACGGTCGCCGTCTGTCTCACATCAGATGTCGACCTTTTAACTCAATTAACGGGGATATTAAGCGTAGGTGCATTTGTATTTGTAATTTCCTACTTTTGCTGGCTGGCTCTCTCCAAAACCGTAGGATGTCGTGTAACTCATACGGTAGAAGAATTGGGCCAAGATTCAGCCGAATTAGGTATAGAAGCCTACCCCGAGTTCGTGTTGATGCCGGACATGGAAGAATCCGATGAAACGAATTGATAATCCGTAAAGCGCCTGGGGATATTCAGGATGGCGGATACCGAAAAAGTTGCTGAAACCGAAGCTGTACTTTAAATGACGGCAGGCAGAACTCTCCGGATGTAGGCGCATAAGAGTTGTGCCTTTGTGTTGACGTGTTTATGTTTTTGAATTGGCATCACACATTGAATTTGGACTTGGGGTAAAAACTGTGAATCCGTGGCAGATCAGCCGGTTTTTTTAGTCGGAGGGGCGGGGCATGGAAACCTTAAAAAAGAAATATTTTACCCGGTTCTAGAACTTTCATTTATATATTTAACGGTGTAGGTATATCTGCAGGCACATAGTTGACCGGGTGTGGCCTACAAACAGAATAATGTCGGGTTTATTCCGCGCGGACTTTCTGTTTGTACCAGAGTGAAATATTATCACAGTGAACTGTTTCAAAGGAAAAAAAAGAAAACCGTGGCTCGTTTTTCTTTTCATATTCTTCGGGTTTCTGCTTCTTGAGATTTTCCTCTACGCGAGGCTGCTTTCGATAAGGGGTTCATTTGCGCGGACTTTAGTGGATTCCGATACAAGGCCCGTGAAGGTTATTACCCCTGATAAATCTTCGGGACATGTTTACATCCGTGTTCTGGGAAGAGTGAAGGCCGGACAGGAAGTTGATGTCCGTACAGATATCTCCGGCACCGTAAGGCGGATAAACTGCCTGCTGGGTGCTGAAGTGCGGAAAGACCAGGTCATTGTCGAACTTGACGATTACCGCACGGAAGCGCTCTTCGAAGAAGCGAAATATAAACTTCGGTCCGCAAGATCAACTCTTGAGGAGAGCCGGAGGATATACAGAAGAGACGAAATACTTTTTGAAAAAGGGATAGTTTCAGAAGATCAACTCTCCGCGTCGCGGAACAGGGTTGAAGTAGGTTCTGCCGACGTGAAGGCGATTGAAGCTTTTTTCGACAGAGCCAAGTGGGATTACGACAGCCTTATGTTGAGGTCTCCGATACACGGTCGTATTGTCGAGATAGTGCCCGATGTCGGTCAGGATGTGGCGGCCGGAAACTTGGTGGCCAGGGTAATGAATCTTGAATCCATGAAGGTGGTAGTCGGGGTGGATGCCGGAGTGGCGAGAACCGTTGAGCCGGGAGATGCCGTTTCCGTATATGAAAGTTCCGATGATGAGGAAGACGCCGTCTCCGCTCGGATAAAAGCGGTAAGTCCCGGTGCCGATGCTTCCGTGGGCATATACGATGTGGAGATTGCGATTGATCCTTCCTATGCTCTCTGGCTGCCCGGAGAGATGGTTTTCGTCAAAATTCCCGTGAAAATTCTCCGGGGCGTGACATCAGTTCCCAAGAAGGCCGTTCTTTCTGATATTGTCGGGAGTTACATTCTGGTTGAGAAAAACGGGGAGGCGTTCAGAGTGCCCGTCAATGTTGTATGGACTTCCGAGAGTTTCGGGTATGTCCCTTTTGATTCCATTCCCCCGGACTCAAGAATCATAGTGGATGGGAACTCCGGGCTTGTCCCCGGAAGTCGTGTGAGCGTCATTGACTGATTTCTCATGCATATAGCCGACTTTTCAGTAAGGAATCCCGTTTTGGTGAACCTCCTTATGGGAGCGGTGATAATCATGGGGTTCCTGTTCTCGTTTTCTCTCCCGCTTGAGATGTTTCCATCGGTAAAAACTGAAATTATAACTGTCGGTACAGTCTTTCCGGGCAGTTCCGCCGAGGATATGGAGCAGTTTGTAAGCATCCCGATCGAACAGGAGATAAATAATGTTTCCGGAATAAAAACAGTAAAATCCGTCTCTTCTGAAGGAAGATCAATTGTTACCGCAGAGGTTTATCAGGGTGAAGATACGAGTCTGGTGGCTTGGGACATTGAAAATAGAATTGCGCAGATAAGGGACCAGCTTCCCGCAGATGCCGAAGAGCCTGCGGTGGATGATGTGGAAGCGGTCTTTCCTCTCGCAAGCGTCTCTGTTTCGGGTGCTGTTCCGAGAAACGTTCTCTTCAGTGTCGCAAGAAAGTTTCGGGACGACATGCTGTTTCTTGACGGTATAGGCGGCGTGGACCCGATAGGACTTCCCGACCCCGCTTTTCGCGTGTCTCTTGATTACGCGAGCATGATGCAGTTCGGTGTGGATGTTGATGATGTTTCTTCCTCCATAGCGGCCAGGAACATGGATGTGCCGGGAGGGAAGATAGTTCAGGGAGAAAAGGAGTTTCTGCTGGGCACCAAAGGAAGAATAAGGTCGGTCGAGGACCTTCTGAAGATTCCGGTGCGGAGAAATGCCGAAGGCGGCAATGTTCTTCTGCGTGATGTGGCGATGGTGTCTCTTGGTGAGAACAGGGAGTTTTCAAGAACAAGAATAAACGGCAGTCCCGCTGTGATTTTCTGGGTGAAGAGTCAGAAGAATGTCGATGTGATTGATACCGCAAGAAGTATAAGGGAACTTGCGACGCAGTATGAAGGCGAACTTCCCGAAGGAATGAGCGTCACGATTTCCGGCGATATGTCCGTTCGGGTGGAGCAGCGTTTCCGTACCATGGTCAGAAACGGGCTGCTGGGGTTTTTACTGGTGCTTGCTGTTCTGGCTCTGTTTATTGATCGCAGAGCTGCGATGATAGCGGCGCTCGGCATCCCGGTTTCATTTCTCGGGGCCGTCATACTGATGAAACTCACGGGAATTACCCTGAATCTCCTCTCCATGTTCGGTCTTGTGATGATGCTCGGAATTATCGTTGATGATTCAATAATAGTCGTCGAGAACGTGCAGAGATACATAGCGAGAGGAATGGACCCGGTAAAAGCCGCGGTTGTCGGGACGAAAGAGGTCGCGCTCCCTGTAGTCGCCACGATACTGACTAACGTGTTTGCGTTTCTGCCCCTGCTCCTGGCCACGGGGCTGATAGGACAGTTTCTCTCCGTTATTCCTAAAGTCGCAATTTTCGCGCTCTGTTTTTCATTGTTGGAGGCGCTTCTTATAATGCCTTCTCACTGCGCGGACTGGATAAAGCCGGGAAGTGTCGCAAGACACGGACCTGCCGACGCGGGGCTTATGCGCATCCGGCGCTTTTATCTGAAGGGACTGGTTTTTGCGATAAGAAACCGCTACGTCGTGACCGGATGCTTTTTAATTGTCTTTCTGCTCTCGGTAGGAGTATTTTCCCGTATGCCCAATGTCATGTTCTATTTCCATGATGTGGAGGAAGTAGTTATGAGAGTTGAGAACTCCCTTGATTCGAGTCTGGGGTACACATCTGATTCACTTAAAAACATGGAGGAGATTATAAGGAACACGATACCGCCCGATCTTCTCAAAAGCGTGCTTGTGATGGTGGGAGCTGATATGACGAACGAAGAAGGACCTGCGTTGGGAGATCATCTGGGTTCGATCATGGTCGAGTACATTGATTACTCCGAAAGAGAGCGAAATGCGCTTGATATATCTCGCGTTGCGGAAAAAAAGATGCGGGAAACTGTCGTGGGACCGAAACAGATTGATATGGTCGCGAGCGTGGGCTTACCGGTCGGAAAACCTGTCGACATCAAGATAAGCGGAGAGGATGTGCACACCCTGATAGTCCTGACTTCCAGAATCGGACAGTTTCTCCGTACTCAGCCGGGGGTAAGTGCTGTAAATTCCAATCTCGCCTACGGAAAACCTGAGGTCAGAGTGGAAGTGGATGAGGAAAAAGCCGCGGCATTCGGTCTCGACACCCGGCGCGTAGCTCGTGAAATAAGACTTCTGGGCGATGGAATCGTTGTGGGAAGTACAAGAGTGGGGAGAGAGGAAGCGGAGATAATCCTGGAAATCGATACGGACGACGCGGATGCGTTATCCATGGTGAGATCTCACCAGATAAGGACTCCTTATGGACAGCGGGTTTCTCTCGGCACCGTGGCGCGGATAACTCAGACTCGGACGCCGCTTGAGATAAAAAGAGAAAAACTTAGAAGAACCGCCACCGTTACTGCCGAGATAGACAGTAGAGTAACCACTTCCGGAGAGGTCAGATCGAACCTTACGCCTTATCTTGACGGACTGATCGAAGAATACCCGGAGTACTCGTACCGTTTTGCGGGAGAGCAGGAGGACTACAGCCAGACGATGGGCGACATAATAAAAGCGGCTGTCGCGTCGATGATTCTGATCTACCTTGTACTTGCGACAGTGCTGGGTTCCTATTTTCAACCCTTTATTGTAATGAGCGTGCTGCCTCTTACGATCACAGGGGTGCTGACGGGAGTACTTATCAGGGGTGAACCGATGACTCTTCCCGCCATAATAGGAATGGTTGCGCTTCTGGGTATCGTCGTAAACGACAGTCTGGTTCTTATGGATTTTATAAACCGTAGAGTAAAAACGATGCCCGGCAAGGCGGTTGCCGTGGTTTTTTCCGCCAAGTACCGGTTCCGACCCATAGTCCTCACCACCATTACGACTTTTCTGGGACTCTCTTCTCTTATGTTCGTTTATAAGGGGCAGTCCTCGTTTCTGGCTCCCATGGCGGTTTCTCTGGGGTTCGGTCTTCTGCTCTCCACATTCATTATTCTCTATCTGGTTCCGTGCCTGTACATGATTCTTGACGATGCGGTGAAACTTTGGAGAGAACGACCTGATCTTTCAGTTCTTGCAAGGCTCATCCGCCCGCGTTTCTGAGAAGTTCACAGTTGCGTCTTATAATGTCGACAGCTGTTTTTACTTGCTCGGTGGTGTTTTCCGGACAGAAACTGAACCTTATGCTTGAGTAGGCCAGCTGTTCGTCAAACCCCATGGCTAAGAGCACATATGATGGAGCAAGTTCAAAATTTGTGCAGGCGGAACTCTGCGAGCATCTGATCCCCTGCTCGTCAAGCATGGAAATGAGTTCTCTCCCGTCAATTCCGTCAAAACGGATATTGGTGGTGTTGCACACTCTTGCGCTGCCGGAGGCATTTACCGAGGTCCGCGGGACGGATTCAATGACCGTTTTTTCAAACAGGTCCCTAAGTTCTCTCATTCTTGTTTCCGCCCGGATGAAATCTCTGCGCCTTACCTCGCAGGCGATTCCCAGCCCTGCTATTCCGGGAAGATTTTCAGTTCCCGGACGGAATCCCTCTTCCTGGAATCCTCCGAAAAGAAACGGGTTAAGGAAAAGTTTGTCCTTTACGTAAAGTACCCCCGCCCCCTGGGGTCCGCTTATCTTGTGGGCGGTAAAAGAAAGGAAATCCACATCGGTATTCGAGAGACTGAACTTGAGCTTTCCGACCGCCTGGGCAGCGTCCGTATGAAAAGAGACGCCTTTTTCCCTGCAGAGTTCGGAAATCCGTTTTATATCCTGAATTACCCCGGTTTCATTGTTTACCCACTGCACGGACACCAGATCGGTCCTTTCGCTCAGTGCATCCTCAAGTTCAGAAATATCAAGCATCCCCTCCGAATTCACTCTGAGGGCTTCAATACGCACCCCGTTGAGTTGGAGAAAACTGCACATCTTCTTCACAGAGGAATGCTCCACCTGCGTCGTGACTATGCGGGTGTTTTTCCTCTTTCTTGAGGCCGAGTAGAAAACCAGGTTGTTTGATTCGGTTCCCGAACTTGTAAATATGATTTCTTCGGGCGCGCATCCGAGAAGACCGCAAACACGGCTTCGGGCGAGTTTCATACGTGCTCTCGCCCTCTCTCCTCCGCAATGGTCGCTTGAAGGGTTTCCGAACCCTTCTCCCATCGCTTCCACCACGGCCCGGATTACCTCGGGCAGCGGTTTTGTGGTTGCATTGTTGTCAAGGTAGATTTCGCGTGAAATATCCTCTGTACACCCCATTGCAACCGGTAATGATACACGATTTTCAGGTCAGTTTTTTTCTTCAGGGAGGTCTTCGGGGAGAAAAATGGTTATACACGGCTCCCGGGAGTCTTTGGTTACGGGCCCCAGATAAGAAAGAACCTGAAACTTCGCGCCTTTTCCGTTTTTGGTGACCGTCGCGGTAAAATCTATGAGGTTGGTTTTCTTCGTCTTTCTGATATTCCTTATGGATGATACGAGCGGGGAAAGTATTTCTTTGAGTCTTGTGGTTTCATCTTCACCCCGCTCCGATGCCTGCTCATCAGGCTCCATCATCTCTTTTCTGAGCAGCGAAGTTACAAACACCCGGATCACAAGACCCGATTCTCTTGCCACGTCGGATACCTCAAATTGCCTTTCATTTTCTAGGTCCGCTTCTCTTTCCGTGTAGAATCTTTCCATGTTAATTTATCTCCGGTCAGGTGTGCTTGCATACCGCTGTTGTTGAAACAGTGTATATAATTTGCTGGTCCGAGGGTAGGTGGTTGCACCGGGATGCGCAAGAATTTGACGAGAAGAGAAATTTTAGAATGAACATATCAGGCGAGGTGAGACTTTTTCCTTTGAATTCAATTCCTCAGGTGAAAAAGGGAGATGATCTCGGTGCGATGATTCTTGCGGCCGTTGCTGAGGAAAACCTTGAACTTCTGGATTCAGATATATTGGTCATAGCGCAGAAAGTGGTTTCAAAGGCAGAAGGAAGAATCGTCGATCTTCGCGAAATTACACCTTCGGAGTTTGCACTTACTGTTTCCCGTGAAGTCTCGAAGGACTCGAGGCTTGTGGAGGTGATTTTAGGAGAAACCAGGAGAATTGTGAGGATGGATCAGAGGGAAAAAGGAAAGGGAAGGCTCATAGTTGAGACGGAGGGAGGTCTTGTGCTTGCCAATGCCGGGGTTGATCTCTCGAATGTCTCGGGCGGAAGCCACGCCTCGCTTCTCCCGCTTGATTCCGACCGTTCCGCCGCGCTTATAAGAAAACAGATGAAAAAACGAACCGGCGCAGCTGTCGCCGTCATAATAAGCGACACGGTGGGGCGTCCTTGGAGGGAAGGGCTCTGCGACATTGCGATCGGTTGTAGCGGCATAGAGCCTCTTTCCGACCGCAGGGGAGAGGTGGATGCTGCCGGTTTTCCGCTCGCGGCGACGGAGATGGCGACTGCGGATCAGGTAGCATGCGCCGCCGGAATACTTATGGATAAGACCGCGTCAATACCTGCGGTGGTGGTTCGCGGAATTTCGTATGCTCAGTCGGAACAAGGCGCGGGCAGGCTCAACAGAGATCCTGCGGCTGATCTGTTCAGATGAATCAGAGAGTAGATGTGAAACGGTTTTTCAGAACCGCTCCTGTTGTTATTTCCCATCGAGGCGCAAGTTTCTGCGAGCCGGAAAATACGCTGAGATCCTTTGAAAGGGCTGTTGAGATGGGCTCACGCGCGATAGAATTCGATGTGAGGAAAAGTCTTGATGATCAACTGGTTGTTATTCATGACTCCAAGGTTGACAGGACAACCGATGGTAGGGGAGCGGTAGGAAGCAAAACGCTTTCGGATCTCAAATCCCTTGATGCGGGCGGTGGACAAAGGATTCCGACTCTCGAAGAAGTACTGGAGAGTTTCGCGGGCCGCTGCGGGCTTGTGATTGAACTCAAAGAAGAAGGCACCGAGGAAAAAACCGTTGAGTTGATAAAAAAACACGGACTTGCGGATGATGTGATTGTGGTTTCTTTTCGAAAGAACTGTATTCGTTCGGTAAGAGCGATTGCCCCCGGTGTCGCCACAGGGCTTATAACGGTTTTCGGTCTCGGATGCGTGAGAGAAGCGTTTGCCTTAGGTTGCCGCGCGGTGGCCGCAAACCATCTCTTCATGAGACGTGAGATAGTATCAGAGTCGGAAAAAACAGGACTTTTCAGTTGCTGCTGGACCGTAAACGATGTGCGCAGGGCCGAAAAACTTGCGGCGATGGGAGTCGGAGGTTTGATAACTGATTTCCCCGATATTCTTGAACGCTGATTCCAGGAAGACTTTATTTTTTTTCTGTGCTGTCAATAAAAACAGATGTTAACTGAATCCGAAGACCTTATCTATCTCGACTATAACGCGACAACGCCCCTTGACCCGCGAGTTCTTGAGCGGATGATGCCTTATCTTTCCGGAAACTGCGGTAATCCGTCAAGTATTCACTCTCCCGGCAGCGTTGCGCGCGCGGCGATTGACGCCGCCCGAGAGAAAATCTCTGATTTTCTGCATGTAAAACCTTCGGAAATAATTTTTACCTCGGGTGGAAGCGAAAGTAATAATTTCGCGCTCAAGGGCCTTGTTAGACCTCTTTTAGATAAGGGAAACCATCTGGTGACAACAGCGGTCGAGCATGCGTCATGCCTGGAGACATTCCGGTATCTTGAAAAAAGCGGATTTGAGGTCACGCGTCTCCCTGTAGACTCTTCAGGAATGGTTTTCCCTGAGCAGTTCCGGCAGGCCGTTACAGACCGTACGATTCTTTTTTCGTGTATGTACGTTAATAATGAAACCGGCGTGATAAGTCCGATCAGGGAGATAGGGGAGATTGCACGGGAAAGGGGAATTGTTTTTCATACTGATGCCGTACAGGCCCTCGGAAAGATCAGAATCAATTTTTCTGACCTTCCGGTGGACGCTGCGTCCTTTTCCTCTCATAAAATATGCGGACCTAAGGGCGCAGGAGCTCTTTATCTTAGAAAAGGAGTTTCCATAGAACCCCTTGTGCACGGCGGAGGTCAGGAAAGGGGAAAAAGGTCGGGAACGGAAAATGTAGCTGCTGTATCCGGATTCGGTTCCGCGTGCGAAATCCTACAGGAAGATTTAGATGAGCAGAATCAAAGACTGGCGACGCTTAGAGATTGGCTTTTTGAAGAACTTTGTAAAACAATAGACGGAGCATATCTGAACGGCCACACGGAAAAAAGAGTGGATAACACTCTGAATATGGGATTTCCCGGGGTCGCAGGTGATGCCGTGGTGATGAATCTCGATGCCGCGGGCATCGCGGTTTCAACAGGGTCCGCGTGTTCCGAAGGGAATGTCGACCCCTCCCACGTACTACTTGCCATGGGGCTCGAGAAGCAGGATGCGTTGTATTCGGTCAGATTCAGTTTCGGTCGCTTTACTAAAAGAAAAGAAATACGCAGAGTGGCGGAACTCCTTCCTACGATTGTCAAGAGGATAAGAGAACTGGGAAATTTCTGATATGCATTCAGGGATAGAGCGGGACAAAATCTAGTCCTGAGTTCTGCGGTAGATCAAACATTATGTTCATGTTCTGCACAGCCTGTCCGGAAGCTCCCTTTACAAGATTATCTATAGCGCAAACCAGTACAGCTGTTTTTTTCTCCGGGTCGGCCGCAACTCCGATATCGCAAAAATTTGATCCCCTGACATCAGAAGTATTCGGGAAAATTCCTTCCGGACGGACCCTTATAAAAGGAGAATTGCTGTAGAACTCCTCCAGAGCGTCTAGAATATCTCGGGTTTTATATTTGTCGGAAAGTTTTATATATATGGTCGACAGCATTCCCCTGTTCATGGGTATCAGATGGGGAGTGAAGGTTACCTTAACCGTCATTGCGAGAAATTCCGAAAGCGTCTGTTCTATTTCCGGCATATGTCGGTGATTTCCGACTTTATAAGCTTTAACCCCTTCAGACACTTCGCAAAAATGAAGATCGATAGAGGGATTCCTTCCCGCTCCCGAAGCACCGGATTTGGAATCAATTATGATTCCATCCGTTTTCGCCATACCGTTTTGAAGAAGCGGGGCGAGCGGAAGCACGGAACAAGTGGGATAACATCCCGGATTTGCCACGAGTCTGGCTTCCGATATGCGGTCCGCGAAGAGTTCGGGGATTCCGTAAACAGCATCATCAAGCAGTTCAGGGCATGGGTGGTCTCCGTACCACTCCGTATATGCGTTTTCTTTCAGACGAAAATCCGCCCCTAGGTCTATTATCTTCACGTCCCTTCGGTAAAGTTCCTTTATCAGTTTTCCTGATGCGCCATGAGGAAGAGCGGCGAACACGACATCTGTGTCCGGCGGGACAATCGAGGTATCAGGGGCGCATAGATCATACTCCGCAATACCCCTCAAATGCGGAAACACTTCGGCAATGGGCCTGCCCGCATGCCGTGCTGCCGTAAGGTGTGTAATATGAACACCGGGGTGGCGACTGAGCAACCTCACAAGTTCTGCGCCGGTGTAGCCGCTTGCTCCGAGAATACAGATGTTTAACTTTTCCACAATTATCAAACAATACTACGGAGATTGAGAAAACTCAATTCCGTAAAGATGTATTTCCGGTTGATAAGCGTTCGATCAAGAAATGACGAATTGTGCGTCAAGAGTTGAAAATTCGTTTCCGGTTCCTGCGAAGCGGTTGTACCAGATGTTCTTTTCGGGGTTTGTCGGGTTGTACCGGTCGTAGTATCCATATCCTCGGGGTGGTTCCGATGTGACTCCATCCCGAAGCCCGTGCAGGTCGGAATTTCGACGAACGTTTCTACGAGCATCGGTGTGATGTCGCATCGTCGGGTTCACTCTTTAAGGAACTCTTACAGACATACAGGAAAATCCGTAGGTCGGATTTCATATTTTCTCGCCGCCGTCAGATTAGGATGGTACAGGCTTACAACTTTTGCGCTGTTCAAAATCGCTGCTATCTCTTCAGACAGTTTCACCGTAAAGAACCCGGGGCCCGACCCCTTGAGCCCCCGGGTTTGTTTCGAAGAAAAACGAACAGAATTTACTGAATACAGGGCGAGGCTGTTTCTTTACGGAAACAACTTCACCGGAACAGATGAATTCATCCTCGGATTCAGTCTGCAAACTCATATTTCGTCCGGCTGATGATATTCCCGGCTTTGGTGTTGTCCGCCGTGCTGCCTATCTGAACAACTTCAGTTCCTCCCACGGAAATCTTCCCGGCAGCGTTGGTCAACGCTCCGGCCCCGGCCGCAAAGCCTCTGAACTGAATCTTGTCGTCCGCTAATGTGAAGTCCGTAATAACATCCACACCGACCGTATCTCCGTCTTCTTTGACGATAACGAAGGTGTCGTTCCCCGCTCCGCCGGTAAGATTATCGACTCCTTTATTACCTATAAGAGTGTCGTTCCCTCCCGCACCGTTAAGAGTATCGGCTCCCGAGCCGCCTGTGAGAATATTCGCTTTGCCGTCTCCCGTAAAATTAACAGCTGTCGTACGAGGACCGTATTGAAGTGAAACGGCGGAAAGGTTCTCGAACTTCCTCATGTCACCGGCGAGGGTAGTTCCCAAGACAAAAGTGTCATTTCTGTTGGTGCCTCCAGGTGTATAAGGACCAGTCCAACTCGGCAGGTGATAGGTGCCTCCGAATACTACCAGAGTATCGTTGCCCTCTCCTCCATCTGCCGTGCCTGCCGCACCGGGACCACCGGGACCGGGTTCAAGCGTATCATCTCCGCCTCCGCCTATCAAAGTGTTGGTACCTTCCCACCCGATCAAGAAATTGTCTTCGTCGCCTCCGATAATTCGGTTATCGCCTTTACCCCCTATAACATACTCAATACTCAAGAGTTTCTTATTACCGTATGTAGCATGCGTAAAGGTGCCGCTGGTAAGGTCTATCGTCAAATTTCCTGACAGGAAATTCGCCGCCGGGGTTCCTGTTTTTCCGGGATCAGGAGAAGTAGCCAGATTTATATGATCAATACCGGGGCCGCCGTTAAACATATCGTTTCCCTTTTGGCCGAAATAAAACTCGTCATTACCTTCTCCGCCGTAGAATTCATCATTCCCTTCTCCGGCGCCTTGGAATAAGTCGTTTCCTTCTCCGCCGTAGGCAGTGTCGTCACCTTCTCCATCTATGATAAAGTCTCTTCCCTCTTCTCCGTAGAGTGTATCATCGCCTTTTTCACCATGGAGCAGGTCGTTGCCTCCCGCACCGTAAACAGTATCGTCACCTTCCCCGGCTTTAATGTCGTTGATGTATTGATTTCCGCAGATGATGTCGTCATCTGCGGACCCTGTGACATTAGAGACACCGGTCCCCACATTTATACCGTTACTCACGTCGCATCTGGGATCACCGAAGGACTTCCCCGGATCCCCCTGCAGTCCTGTCGCTCCCGGTGTTCCCGGGTCTCCCTTCGGACCAGCCACCCCCGGGTCTCCTTTCGGACCCGCAGGACCCGCAGGACCCGCAGGACCCATATCCCCTTCACAGGCAGCAAAGAAAACCGTTCCCCCGACCAGAAACAACATCGCTAAGAAATTACGTAATCTCATAATACAACCTCCTTTATCTACAAGTTGACTATCCGGCTGAATCCTGCCGTAATCTTCAGTTCTATATACGGTTTCCCATTCTACCCCCCCCCGTGGTAAGTCAAGTATTTTTCGAAGACCAGGGACTCGTCACCCACCGAACCCCGGTCCGAGCAGGAACATTCAGTTGTCGGTCGGTAGTAGTTTCGAGATGTTCTGATCGTGATTTGGGCTCGGGATAAGAGCCTCGGCAAGAAAACCGGGTCTGCTCGGCGTTATTTTGACATGCAGAACAGCCTTAATCTGTCTTCTTCGGAGCAGACGCGGAAACACCTCCGCTCATGGACCCGGAACACTTGATACCCATCCCTCCTATGCATACCTGCACCGTCATTACTATTTCGGCTCTAGAGCCCTAGTCGGCGCACGGATGCGCTTATATGCAGTCCACGACCGCCGAGGCTCACCGCTGCCATGTTTTCTTGACTTGCCTCACGGAGACTCGCGCAGCACGACATTCTTTCATCGAATTAACGGCCGAACAGTGCGAACGGAACATCCGGTTCGTCATAGACAACCCGAGGTCCTGATTTTTCCTACGGGTTCAAATTCCCGACTTCGGATCGCATATCCTCTCCGTCACCTTCTTCTCTTTCCAGACGTCGATTTGACTATCTCCCCTGCTCTCGGTAAGGAATTATTGTCCACCTTAAGTAGTGAAGGAGTTCTGATTTATGCTCAAAAAATTGTTTTTGGTCTTGTTGCCGGTTTGTATGGTTGGTTGCGACAGCCGTGATTACACAGGCGGTATTGACATAGGCGGCGGTTATTTCGTTATGGTATTCATGGCTGTCGTTATGATTCATATCCTGCAGGGCTACATCTCCCGACAGCGCCGGTAGTACCAGCAACGGAGATAAACCATTTTGTCGTTTTTATCCGAACGGAACAACAGCTATTCCAAGGTGTTGCACTTCGAAGTTTAATGGGCGGGTTTTTGGATAATTGGGCTGTGAAGATATTCTGAGGTTCTGCATTGTTCAGCGTGAATCTCAGAACCGATATGTTTTTACAGGGTCTGATTTTGCGTAAGCATTCGGTCAAGGCGTGGTCGCTAAGTAATTTGTCTTGGAATACCCCCCCCCCCAAAAAAAAACACTGTAGCAATCTTCATAAGGACTTCAAAATCGATACGGTAGTTAAGTGTCCATCTCTTCTGTCATATAAGAGCACAAGACGCATCAATTCGATCATGGGGGCTTGCCTTGAGTCTTAATCGGACAACAGTTCAAGTTTTTTCTCGGAACGATTCGGTCCGAGTTTTTGGAACGTCTGTTCGGGATGTGATAACTTGTTCTCATGGACACCTTAAACAACAAAAGGCGACCTTTAAATGAATGATGCGTCTTCAATCTGCGGGATTTTTTGGCACGACTCCCCGGTTGTGGTCATAACAAGCCGTCGAGGCAAGGAGATAAATGGCCAAGTGGCCGTAACCTTGGTTACCTCGTCCATTGTTCACACAGTGCCGAGGCTTCTTGTCGGAATATGGAAGGGAAACCACACCCATAGTTTCATAATGGCAAGCAGAACTCTTGCCGTACACCTTCTGAAAAAAGATCAGGTAGGGCTTGTGCGCAATTTCGGTTTCTATACGGGAAGGGATAGGGATAAATTCGCGGAAGTGAAAACTTCGCCGGGCAGAAATGGTTGTCCGATAATAAAGGATATTCACTCGTATGCCGAGTGCTCAGTGTTGAATGCCATGGACGGCGGCGACATGACCGCTTTTCTGTTAAGCGCCGACTACGGTGAAGAAGTGAGGGGAGGGGGTTGGATGACTCTTTCTGATTTCTATGGTGCAGCTCCGGAACAGTGGGTTATGGAGTATGGACGCAAACTCATGGATTCAGTGAATTTCTCAATGCCGATAATACACAACATAAGCCGGGAAACGTTTTTCCCTTAAAACGGCGCGAGTATAGATGTCAGCGGATTATAATGGTTGCGTCAGCGGATTTTTTTTTGGTATATTCGCGAAGGTTCTTCTTGATAATGTCAACAAACAACTTCCTTGTAAACGGTGCAAGAAGGCAAAACCCCAGAAAATCCGTTATAAGTCCCGGGGTGAGGAGAATCAGGCCGCCTACCAGTATCAGAAAGCCGTTCAAAAGACTTTCCGACGGCGGTCTTCCCTGCGCCATCTCATCTCTTACGGCTCCAATCGCACGCATCCCCTGTCTTCTGGTGATGACTGCTCCCAGGATTCCAGTCCCGAAGGCTATAAGGAGAGTCGGCCAAAGGCCTATCGCGTTTCCAAGTTTTATGAGTAGAGCGAGTTCCATAACAGGAACAGCGGTGAACAGGATTGCGAGTTTCAAGAACATTACGTATAACTCCGGATATTCTCCATTATTTCTATAATTGTATAATACACACTATATAGTACAGGGAGAAAATTTGATAACCGATGAAAAAACAGAAGATAGGCGGAAAAATAAGGATATTTGTCCTGCTGCTGATCTGTCTTACTGCAAGCGGATGCAGACTTTTCAGGTTTCTTGAGGCAAAAGACCAACTCGGCGACTTCTACAAGAATTTCAATGTAAGCGACCATGAAGGATTGAGCATGGTCTTTAAGAGCCCCGTGCTGCTTGCAGACGATATATCGTGGCTTATGGTCTACTCTCCGCCGGAGGTAATCCTACCATCCCACGATACGGAGATATGGACATACACTCTCGTAAAGAGATATCCGGGCGCAGGAAACGAGAAGGGGAATTTCGACCTCGATCTCAAGATGAGAATAACTCAAGGCAAACTCTCCGAGATCATCTTTCCGAAACGTATGGCCAAGTATGTCAACAGCCAGATTTTAAGCAAGGCGATGGATTCGGTGGGCGGGGCGGATGTAAAAAAACTTTCAAAGTCAGCCACGGCGGATGTACGCACCATGACGGCCGATGAAATCCCCGGAATTCAGGAGATAAGGGAAATCTTCGGCCAACCGTATTCAGTCTCCGCGGATTCGCGAGGTGAAGTCCTTACCTATAGATACAGACTCAAGGAGAAAAACCCTGAGGGCAGATACGTCACGTTCGCGATCATTCTGAGTTTCGATGAAAAAACAGAGGAACTTCGGAAGCTTGTACTTCCCATGAGAAGCGTGAAACTTAAGTTCAACTTCACTGCTCGGGAGAAAAGCGGGTGAACAGCCTGCGGATTCTCTCCCCCGCCAAAGTGAATCTGTTTCTGCGGATTTTAGAAAAGAGGCCCAGCGGCTATCACTCGCTTCAGTCGCTGATTCAACCCGTAAGCCTTTTTGACGAGATAAGTCTTTCGATAACCGAAGGAGGTGGAATCTGCGTTGAAAGCAAGGGAAGAGAGATTCCTTCAGACGGGCGAAACATCGCCGCCACTGCGGCCGGTCTTTATCTCAGTACCGCGGGACTCAAGAAGGCGGTCTCTGTGGGAATACGGAAGAAAATTCCTGTGGGGGCGGGGCTTGGAGGCGGAAGCGGAAACGCGGCTGCGGTTCTGGTGGGTCTCAACAGAATATTCCGCAGGTTTTCCCGCGAGGAACTTACTCGGATGGCGGTGTTGCTGGGATCGGACGTTCCGTTCTTCGTAGGGGCTGCAACATCGTTTGTGGAGGGAACAGGAGAACAGGTTTCACCGATTGCGGATTTTCCGCTTTTTCACTACGTAATCATTTTCCCCGGAAAACACGTATCAACGGCGGAGGTGTACAAAAGATGGAAACTGCCGGATGTGCTGCCGCAGAAAGCGGATAAGGCAGTGCTTGCAGAGCAGTTTCGGGCAGGACAATTTCCTCTTGAAAACGGTCTTGCGGACTCAGTCTTCGATGTTTACCCCGAAATCTCGAATTTTACGGAGATTCTTCGGTCAATGGGGGCAATTTCGGTGCAGATCTGCGGGAGCGGTTCATCCGTTTTTTCAGTTTTCAGAGAAAAAAAAGAAGCGGAGGATATTTATGATTATCTTCATACTTCGAGTGATTTCGAGGTTTTCTGCGTTCAGGGAACAATAGGCTGGCATTTTCTTGCCGACTGAATTTTTTAATGTAGGCTTCAGATATGGTAGATTTAGACTTCCGAAATTGGGGCGTCGTCTAATGGCAGGACATCGGGTTTTGGTCCCGGTAGTGAGGGTTCGAATCCTTCCGCCCCAGCCATTCTCCGGCTTCTTATTTTCCTTTTCATGGAAAGCGACCTTCTAAAAAACCTCAACTCGGCTCAACGTGCCGCAGTAAGTCACGGAGAAGGTCCGTTGCTCGTGCTTGCCGGTCCCGGCTCCGGCAAAACCAAGGTCATAGCTCACCGCATCGCTTGGCTTGTAGAAGAATTTGGAGTTCTCCCCGGGCAGATACTTGCCGTCACCTTTACCAACAAAGCCGCCGGGGAGATGAAAAAAAGGGTGAGAGAATTTATCGGGGAGCAGGAGGGTTCGATGTGGGCAGGCACTTTCCACTCCATATGTCTGCGGATACTCAAAAGAGAAACTGATCATCTCGCCGGCTATACCGGAGACTTTGTCATTTACGACCGGACAGACCAACTGAACTTGATGAAAGACTGCCTAAAAGAACTTGATTATGGTGGAGCTGCGGATGGGTTCGCAAAAAATATGCTTGCTAAGCCTGCAAAGAATATCCTTACGGAGATCGACCTCATTGAAAACGGGCAGGAGAATTCTTTTAAAGGTGATTTTTCCAATAAAAAAATCAACGGCATACCGGTTAATAAAGAAGAATTATACCGTCTTTACAAACAAAAACTTCTGAAATTAAACGCTATGACGTTTAACGACCTGTTACTCAACGCAAACAAACTTCTCTTGGAAGATAATAAAGTGAGAGCCCGCTACCAGGAAATGTTTTCACATATTCTTGTGGACGAGTATCAAGATACCAACTCTCTGCAGCACAGGTTTGTAAAGACGCTGTCTGATCGTTGTGGGAACATCTTCGTAGTTGGTGACGAAAATCAGTCGATTTACGGCTGGAGAGGTGCTGATATAAACAACATTTTGAATTTTGAAAAGGATTTTCCTCGGTCAAAAGTAATAAAACTTGAGCGCAATTACCGTTCCACCGGTGTTATACTCGGCGTTGCCAACGCCGTGATGCGGAAAGGCGTTCAGAGCAGGGATAAAACTCTTTGGACGGATAAGCCTAAAGGAGATAACGCACTGGTATTCGAGGCGTATGATGTTGAGGGTGAAGGAGAATTCGTTGCACAGAATATAACTCGACTTATTGAATATGAAGGTTTTTCCGCAGAACAGATCGCGGTTTTTTACAGGGCGAATTTTCAGTCGAAAGTACTGGAGGATATTCTCGCGGAGACCGGGATTCCCTATAGAGTGGTTTCAGGAGTCGGTTTTTATCAGAGAGCGGAAATAAAGGATGTGCTCGCTTACCTGAGGCTTCTGCAGAACCCTGATGATGACGTAAGTTTTAACAGGGTGATAAATGTTCCGCCGAGAAAAATAGGAGAAATCACCCTCAAAAAACTTGCTTCCGTATCAAGCGAAGCATCCGTAAGCCTTTTCCGCAGTATTGATCTCTGCTCTGCAAGCAGGACTTTTTCGGAAAGCACGCTGAATGCTCTTTTTCGGTTTCGGGACATGATAAAACACCTCAGAGAACACGCACGGAGAGTTTCTGTAGTTCAAGTTATGGATATGCTTTTTGATCGAACCGGCTATCTTGAGTGGATTAAAAAAGACCAAGAGAAACTGAAAAATGTAAAAGAACTTCGTGCCGGCCCCGGAATTTCCGAAGAGCTTTCACTTTCTGATTTTCTTTCGGATGTGTCACTGACCACTGATCAAGACAGGACGAATACCGAAGAGGCAAAAGTTTCACTTATGACCATCCACGCGTCGAAAGGACTTGAATTTCCGGTTGTGTTTTTGGTCGGTGCAAACCAAGAGTTATTTACGAATAGAAAAGGTGCTGTTGAAGAGGAAAGACGGCTTTTTTACGTTGCGGTCACCAGGGCTGAGCGATTGCTCTATATAAGTTATACGTTAAGACTCAGACCTATGCATATCTCGGGAAGAAGATCTTACAGTCCATTTGGGTCCAGGTCGGTTTTTCTTGATGATTTGCCGAAAGATACGGTTTCTTGGAATTCATATAATCGTAAAGACAGAGAATACGGGGAAAACAACTCGGATGATGCTGAGCGACTGAATTTTCCGCACATACGGACTCGAAGAAATATGGATCACGGTTTATCAACGCCTACGTTGGCAGAATCAGACATCAAATTTAAAATAGGACGGAAAGTTGTTCACAAGACTTTCGGTTCCGGAGTGATAAGGAAAATAGAGTTTCGCGGGGATGCTGCGGTTGTGACGGTTAATTTTTCTGCAGGGTTGAAAAAAATCAATGCGAAATTTCTTTCTCCCTCATGACGAGCAGTTTACGGCAAAATTTTCTGGCTGCTTCGGACCTGATTCGCATAGTTTCGGTATCCGGTTTCTTTTTGAAAACGAGTATTTTTCCATCTCTTTGTAATTTCAGACTTCCCGATCCGACACAATTTAAATTGAAGCATTTTTATATAGAAACCACCCTTGCCAGTTCGTACAGAAGTCGAAGATCGGTTCCCGGACAGATCATGCGGATTCGATTGATTTCATTGATAAAAAGGAGCAATTACTGTTGTTGGCCAGTCATGGAATAAAGGTAATGTAAGGACCAAGAACATTGTGAACGGAAAATCGCATAATGCCGAGAAAATTGTGCAAATAAATGGGCGTGTTGAAAAAAACCGAGTTCCGAGTTCCGTCTAATAGTCGGCCTGAAAAGTCATGTAAGGAAGTCTGAATTTCTGTTTTCAACCGCCTCACGCACGACGGTTTGCATTGCAGTGTGTGGCTTCTTGCCAAGTACACGGGGTCTACGAGTTTTTTCTTTCCAGACCGGAACTCGAGTGTTGTCTCAGCAGAAAAACATATTCAGAAAGCCGATTGTCCCGGTCTTTCGACTCTGTGCGTAGTTTTTCCGACAACTCGTTTTCCGATGCGCTTTTTCCTCCTGCCGCTCCTGAAAGACCGCGTGGAGAAACCAACCTCGTTCCGCTCGAACATTCTGAGTATTTATACCCGACAACGAGCGGCGATGTGCATCACGGCACAGGCGATTCTTTATTCTCGCCAGCGCGAGAACACGTAGTCATGATCTTTCTGAGAGGTATGGCAACCAAAACAGGATTGCCCCCCGTCTTTAACCAAACGCTCGGTATGACTGTCGCCCTTGAATCCTTCAAAGCCCCAACCGCCGGTTTTTGCATAGAGCTTGCTGTCTTTGACCATAACGCCTACCAGAACACGGTCACCTTCCGTCGAGGCATTGTCCTGAGTAAGGTACTCCAGCAGATCGAATACTAATACGCTGCCTTCTTTGAATTTTCCGGTTTGTGCACCGGCCACAGCCTTTTCATTGCCGTAGACATGATGAATGCCCTTGAACGGATTCTCCAGAGGATGACCGGTGTGCAGCACCATGGATTTGATGTGTGTCCAACTCCGATAACCGTCCGGGTAGTCGACCAGACCGTCGGCATAACTCAGACAGGGTACAGCCAGAGCGCCTATCAGCATTGTAATTTGTAGAAAACGTTTCATGTGGACCTCCTCTAAATATTTAGTCGTCAAGATTTTAAGAAGGACAACCCTCCATCGGCAGAATGAAATAGCCCTGGGTTTCCAACTGTTCTCTTACCTCCGAACGCACTGTCTCCGAATGGCAATAGCGGCATTTTTCCAGTTGCACCCGCTCGGGTTCTATACCGATGCCGCGCAACCAATCGCGTGCCGCATCAGCGGCTTTTTCTTCACTACGGGAACCGGAATCCTCAGGCAGAAACACATCAAAATGCATTCGGTGACCGTCCTCAGTAAGGACATAGGTGTCATAGATATCGGCTTTCATCGCTGCACAACCCATATAAAAGTATCGACACGAAACCATATAAACAGTTTTATAACTGTTTGTCAAGAACATATCGACACGCTACTATTAAATCATGACTGCCGTCAGCAAAACAGTGCATGACATCATTGAGCGTTTGGGGAACTTGACGCGTGCGGATATCCGTGTTGCGTGTTATGCGCAGGGTGTGCGTCCGGTGCAATTCGAGGCCCTGAACTATCTCTCGCAATGCAACCGTTATTCCGATACGCCGCAGGCTGTTGCCGAGTACTTGGGTTTAACCAAAGGAACAGTATCACAGACCCTTAAGAGACTGGAAGAAAAGGATTTGTTGCTGAAGCAGGAAGACAAGAATGATAAACGAGTCGTGCATCTCAAGCTAACCGCACGGGGGCGGCGACTGGTTGAGCAGGTTCTTCCCTCCGGGTCGGTTGCATATGGAATTGAGAGTCTACCTGTCGGTGAACGTCACGAGATGGCAGAAATCCTGCGACACCTGTTGCGCTCGATACAGCAGGCCAATGGTCTGAAGACCTTTGCGACCTGTCATACCTGCCGATTCAATCAACAGCGCGAAGGAGGTTATTTCTGCAAACTGACGCGGGAGCCTCTGTTGGATAGTGATGTGAATCTGATATGTCGGGAACACCAGTACCCGGTTACAGAGCATCCTACTGATTATTCGGACCGTTCAGCAGTTTTTTGACCGTTGCCGTTCCGCCGCCCCGAAATCATTGTTCTTTTGCGCTGGGGTCCATCATCAGGAGTTATCGTCGATAATACGATAACCGGAGATATACAAGCAGATTGAGTCGTATCTGTTGAAAATGAGAAGGCATGCGGCATGTACGTTCCCGTGCCGTGCTCGAAGCAGGAAGCCGAGACCGGACCGGGTTGATTAATTCAGATGCACGGGGAATCATGACCGTTTGAGAATCAGGCAAAGACTCTTATTAACCGTTCAGTGGAATTATCCGGCTTTTTTCTTGAATACGGCGAATTCGCCGAGATGACCGACTAGATTCCATCCCTGATTTCCAAGCGATTCCAGAGACTTTTCAAGATTTTTCCCGGCGTTCTCTCTACGCATATCTACATCTTCCTTGTACACATCTATGTCGTGGTCATGAGTTTTTTTGACAAGACTATCAATTGATACAACCTTGTATTGCCATATCTCCATTAGTTCCCCTCTTTCTGGTCATCCTCTTTTTCTGCAATATTGAGAGGTTGTGACTTATCGCTTACGTCGGGTAGAGATTCCATATGCTTTTTGAAATCTTCCCTGGATATCTCTCCTTCCTTTACATATCTTTGATAAACTCGTACATCAAAAAATTTTTCTTTATCAGACATTTATTCTCAGCCCTCCATAAAAGAAATGTCCAAGAACCCGGTTTCTTGTCTTTACGTTCCGATGGTGGATATAATCAACCGAAGCGGAAGAACTATCATCTTAAATTTCTCAGCGAACGCCGCTGAGACAGACTTCGGGTAAGAACGGATTCCGGCCGCAAAAAATTTTCCGGAACCGAAAAGACCCGGTCTGTTTTTCATTCGTAATTCTGCTGAAACCATTTCCATGTCCGAATAAGTCCTTCCCGCAGAAATATTTCCGGAACCCATTCAAGCTTTTGCTCCGCCAGTGAAAAATCAAGACTTATTCTTCTTACTTCCCCCTGACATCGCTGTCCGCGTTTTACCGCAAATTCCGACATCGTCTCCTCTTGCAGAATCCGCGCTATGTAGTTTACCGAACTTTCAACAGATGTACCTATGTTGAAGGTTCCCTGTTCTTTTGACTTAACCGCTAAAAGATTTGCCCGGGTTACATCTGAAACATGGACATAGTCTCTTGTCTGTTCTCCGTCTCCGAATATTATACAGGGCTTCTTCTTCAATATGTTTTCGCAGAAAATTCCTATCACTCCGGCTTCTCCCTCCGGATTCTGTCTTTCTCCGTACGCGTTTGCGTATCTTAAGATCACGTGATTAAATCCGAAACTTTCGGAGTAGTACCTTACGTAATTCTCCGTCGAGAGTTTGGCTATGCCGTAGGGAGAGAGCGGGCAAATTGGAGTTGATTCCGTTGCGGGAAGAATCTCCGGCTTTCCATAAAGAGCACCTCCTGTGGAAGCGAAGATAAATTTTGAAATTCCGTATTCTGCGCAGAGTCTCAGAACTTTGAGTGATCCGGTTATGTTTATCTCGGCATCGGCGTGCGGGTCCTTCACGGAATTTCTTACATTTATCTGCGCGGCATGGTGGTTCACCACTTCAGGGCGGAATCTTCGGAATACTTTTTCAAGTCCGGCCGAATTTCTTATATCGCATTCATCAAACTCTGCTTCTCTCGGAATGTTTTTCTCGGACCCGGTTGAAAGATTATCTACTACAAGAACTTGGTGTCCTTCGGAAATATAGGCGTCGCATACCCAGGAACCTATAAATCCGGCCCCGCCGGTGACAAGTATTTTCACTGTATGTTCCTCAGGTTGAAATGAAATAACAGTTGCGGATGAGGTCTTTTCAAAAAGAGAACCTGACCGTTTTCGGATAAGCGGAATTCTGCCGATTCCGAGTCTGGTTGACTCGCTCCGGAACGATAATCTACCCGATAACAATTGATTTCGAAAACCTCCGGTTCTCCGGGTTTCTCTATGGACACAGTCCTGAACGTACTGTTAATCCCGCTGAATTTTTGAGTTATACTCTCAACCGTATAAATTTCCTGTGGAAACTCACATGCTTCTTGCAATTGATATCGGTAACACCAGCATTATGGTCGGGGTATTTTCCGGAGAGAAGATTGTGTGCAGTTTCAGATTGGAAACGGACAGGACCAAGAGTCCTGATGAATACGGGATCATCTTCTTCAGCAAAATGAATGAGAAGGACATATCTGTTTCTGATCTGAGCGGAGCAATAATCTCCTGCGTAGTTACTGATATGCAGAAAGGATTCGTACATTCCGTGAAGAAATATTTCGGTCAAGATCCGATAATTGTAAGTTCTGAAACAAGAACGGGGATGCAGATACTTGTTGATACTCCCGAGGAACTGGGTGCTGACAG
The DNA here is from genome assembly GCA_965204665.1 of Thermodesulfobacteriota bacterium. Lineage (GTDB taxonomy): Bacteria > Desulfobacterota_D > UBA1144 > Nemesobacterales > Nemesobacteraceae > Nemesobacter. The sequence continues at coordinate 1,176,841 of OZ242002.1, forward strand.
AATCGCAAACGCTGTCGCGGCCTATCACATGTTCGGCGGAAGCATCATAGTGGTGGATACAGGAACTGCGACCACTTTCGACTGCATTTCCGAGAAAGGAGAATATCTAGGCGGGGTGATAGTTCCGGGCATTGAACTTTCATCCGTTGCCCTTTATCACGGAACCTCCAAAATTCCCAAAATTGAGCCTGAAAAACCCAGTCGTACAATCGGCAAAACTACTGTCCAATGCGTTCAGTCGGGACTTTTCTACGGTCAAGCCTGTATGATTGACGGACTCTGCGAAAGACTCGGAAGAGAGATGAACTCATCCCCTCAAGTGATAATCACGGGCGGGTTTGCAGAGGATATCTTCGAGGAATGCCGATGCGCAGACCGAATTGAAAAGTACCTTTCCCTGCATGGTCTCAGAGTGATCCATGAACTCAACTCCCAGATACTCTGTTAGGAAAATCGTCTCGGAAACAATCTGTTTTGTCCTTTCTCTTGAGACGAGAGACGGTCTTCGTCACTGGGTTTTTGCGAACGCGCATCGGATGGAGAAAAGAAAGGCTGCCGCAGGCATTGAGTTCGGAGAAGATGAAATTCGCCGCGCCCGGAGGTCTATACCGGTTGTTTCCGCATCGGATTTCTGTGTTTCGGGAATATATGCTCTTTTTTACGAAACAGGAAGCAAACTTCGATTTACGCTTCCGGAATCCCCCCTTCTTAGTGGAAATTACGTATTGTTTTGCCCCAGCTGGGGGCGTCGCAGCGCAAGAAAAATGTGGCTTCTGATCCCAACGCGGGGAAAAGGATGAATACCGGACCGAACTGACCGGAAGTTGTCTCTTCACGCTCAAAAAAGTTTCTTCATGCTGTCCCGGGGAAAACTTCTTCCGCGTTTTCAAGAAAAGTCTCTTTCCATACAATGTATCCTTTTCTGCTCATATGAAGTCCGTCTTCCAGAAAAAGTTCCTTGCGGATTTCTCCTGTTTTGTTCAGCATGCGGTTGTGCACATTGAGGTAGGATGTATCGGGCTCTTTTCGGAGAAACTGCATTACAAGTTCGTTTGATTCTGTGATCCTGTCGAGAAAATACAACCTTGCCGGACTCGGTTTTATGGAAACGAAAGTGATTTTCGTTTTCGGAAACGATTCTCTGAAACGACGATAGAAATCCGTAAAGAAGTTCAGCACTTGAGAGGGAAGATATCCGTCCGCAATATCGTTGTCGCCTGCGTAGAAAATTAGAGATTTCAAGTTGACGGGTTTTACCAACCGGTCGAAATAATAGATGCAGTAGGCGATTCTCGCACCCCCGAAACCCAGGTTCAGAATAGTTTGATCGGGAAAATCTCCGGCAAGCGTTCTCCAGAGCCGGAAACTCGAACTTCCGTAAAAAACCGTTGCGGAACTTCCCTTCCTTGCTATGCGTTTCTCAAGAATTCTTATGTCTCTCTCAAACAGGTTCTTGTCGATCACAGGAGGTTTTTTGTCGACCTGCTCGAAGTTTCCGAGACTGATTCTTGCCGACCCTGCTGTTTTTGCTCCGCCGACCGCTTCTTCTACGTACTCTCTGTACTCGTTTCTGTATTCCGTGAGAAATTTTTCAAGTCCATCCTTGTTCGTTCCCGGATTCTCTACCCGTTCAGATATACGAAACGGTTTTTTTATCACAAGCGAAAAAACATGCTGATTTATTCTTTTGTCGAAATTCGCAACGGCAATCGGGACGATGAACGGCTCCGGCTTCACTGATGATGCGAGTAGAAACGCTCCCGGTCTGAACTCTCCGGGAGATTCCTCGGTAGCGAAACTCTTCCCTTCCGGGCTTATCACTATGTTGAACCCGTTTTCTATGAATCCGCCGGCCGTCTTGAAGAATTTTTCTCTTTCGGCTTTTTTCTGCTCAATGTTCTGTTCCACGCCGGAATCTTTTGTGTAGACGTTTATATGCCCGAGCCTTTCGTAGTAGTAGGTGTGGGCGTATTCTTCTGCTCGAGGTACGCGGACGACACGTATTCCGGCCTCCGCGTACATTGCGTAAAGAACCATTGAACTTATGAAATGCGAGTCAAGCGTGATCTGAAAGTGGTTCGGCAGAGTATTGTATGGATGGTTGAAAAGATGGTTGTATATGAATATGTGACCGGGTTTTTCAGGAAGATTCTCCCATCCTCGGATTACGTAAGGGATGTTTCTGAAAACGCCGACGAACTGCTTTGCGGTCATTGTTCTTGTTTCCTGATGGCCGAGTTCCGCAGGGGCGGTGACAACCGACATGTAGATGTTTTTCAACCCCTGAAAAAAACTGTATTCCTTGTATAGTCTGCCGAGTATATCGAGACTGAGGCGGGACATGCTTTTTTCGAGACTGTCCCCTCTGTCCTTCAAGTTGAACAGAGTCCGGAACGCGTCTTCCAAGGTCAGCGGACTGCTGAGCAGATGGGGAACTTTATGAAACGGGGAGTTTACGCTCAGTTGTATGGAGTTCTGCTCTATGAGGCTTCTTATGGCCAGTATCTCACGCTCATGTTTCTGCGATATGAGTCCTGTGCGGGTGTTTCGGAGGCGTACGGACAAAAGCCAAAGAAGTCTCTTCGCAAACTCAAGCGCGCGATGAGGATTCTGATTCAGTATTCTGCGGAGATTCTCCGTTCTTATGTGGTAGATGACGGAGTTTCTGCTCGCAACCGCGGTAACATCGTTCGTCTCGTACGGTGACCCGCCGCTCCAGCCGACCAGGTATCCGGGAAGGTCGATCAGATGAAGCGCGGAAGACTGCTCGATTTCTTCCTCGCCGGTGTCCGGCGAGAAATAAAGTATAGCTTTTCCGTAAGCCAGCATATCCATTCCGTCCGCCCTGTCCCCCTGCGTGAATATGCGGTCGTTGTTCACATAATATTTCTTCTGTGTTGAGGCCGCCAATCGGCGTAAAACTCCATCAGGAAAAATCTCGAAAAAGGACGACTGCCGCAGAAGCGCCAGAGGACCGGGAATTTTTATGTTCTCATTCCGATTTTCAGGTTCTTTCGTTTTTCCGATTTCCGTATCGAGGTTGATGCTGCTGTTTCTTGCGAGTTCAACTCGGACCTGTTTTAAAAGGTCTACGCTTCCGCTGAGCACGAACAGAAGAAACTCGTTTCCCAACTCGGGCTCCTGTTCAAAGAACCTGTTGAGGTTATCGTGGTTCCACTTGAGCAGCACACTGGGCTCTCGGCATGTGATAGTCGTGTAGTAGCGTCCGGGAGAACGGAAGCCCGACCATCCTGCGGGAGTGAATCTTTTTCCGCTGGAGCCTACCGAGAACTCATGAGATCTGTCCTCGACGCTGATTGAAAAACTTATCAGCCCTCGGACAAGAAAATAAAAGAAGTGGCTGGGTTCGAACTGCTTGGTAAGAACATAACGTCCGGGTACCTCTATCAGTTCGCAGATCTTAAGCAGAAAATCCGTCTTGGTTCTGTCGAAATTCCTAATGAAGGGAAGTTCGCTCAAGATTTTTTTCATATCGCTCATCGGATTAAATCATACCTTTTCCTCAACACAAACCTCCAACATAAAATATTCATCCCCATATTTTCATGAACTAACATTTAGTACCGGAACTTGGGTATTTGCGGCACTGTTTTACGGAAACATTGTATGGTATTCTGTTTACCGTACTTCACTTCAGGAGTGTGTTGAATTGATAAAGCATATAGTGATGTGGAAATTCAAGGATTCATACCGAGGTATGAGCAAAGAGGAGATCATAGCCAGAGTTCGAAGTGAACTTGAGGGTCTCAAAGAATCAATTGCTGAGATAAAGGCGATGGAGGTCGGCGAAAACTTCAACAGCCTTGCGGCGGCGTTTGATGTTTCTCTCTACTCCGAGTTTGAATCCGAAGAAGATCTCAAAGCCTACCAGAAGCATTCCGAGCATGTTAAAGTGGCTCAATTCATCAGGGATGTAAGAACAGATGCCGCTGTTGTGGATTATGAGATTGCGTAGGCGTAGGATGGTACTCCCGAGATTTACTTGTTCCGATTGTCTTAGTACTCATCGGTCGGAGATGATCACGCCCGTTTCAAAAGTAGTTGTGTGAAATCCGACAGATAAACGCGGTGCAAACTGAGGTGGAAACATGTCCAGCAACACAAACCTTCACAGTGCAAAACGGGCGAAGCAGGACAATTTCTACACCCAACTCGCGGATATTGAAAACGAATTGAAACACTACAAAAGCCACTTCAAGGACAAGACGGTCTACTGCAATTGCGACGACCCTAGTGTGAGCAATTTCTTCCGTTACTTCTTGTACAACTTCACGCATCTCGGCCTGAAGAAACTCATCAGCACCTGTTATAAGAACCAGCAACGTGATCTGTTCAGCAAGCATGATTGCGAGCGGGCTATCTGGCTCGAATACGGGGGGGGGGTACGACCTGTGCCGGATCCCGAAGACATCGGCATCCGCACCTTCAGGGGCAACGGGGACTTTCGTAGCGAAGAGAGTATAGAACTTCTGAAACAGGCGGACATTGTCGTTACCAACCCGCCATTCTCTCTGTTTAGGGAATATGTCGCACAGCTTGTGGAGTACGATAAAAAGTTCCTGATTATCGGCAATAAGAACGCCATCACCTACAAGGAGATTTTTCCGCTGATCAAGGCAAACGAAATCTGGCTTGGAATAGGTGGAGTCAAGGAATTTGAAGTCACAGACGAGAAAAACGGCAAAGCGAGTTTTTGTCAAGAGCGAGAAAAGTGGTTTCAAAAGTTCGGAAATGTTGGTTGGTTTACTAATCTGGAGCACAACAGACGTCATGAAGAATTGCCTCTTTACAGGCGGTATTCACCCGAGGAATATCCGAAATACGACAATTACGATGCCATCAATGTGAACAAGACCAAGGACATCCCCATGGACTGGGGGGGGGCAATGGGTGTACCGGTCACCTTCTTGGACAAGTACAATCCGGAACAGTTTGAAATTATTGGGGCTGATTATGAATTCGTCAAAAAGGACAGATTCTACGTGCAGGGGAAACGGCTTTATTCGCGTACTTTAATCCGCAACAATAGGCCGCAGTAATGGACATAAAACATATTGACATCACCGTCGAAGATCTTGTAGCCGGCTACAAGGATGACGGCGAGGGCGGAGTGGTCGGCTACGACGGCAAACTGGATATAAGGCCACCCTATCAGCGTGAGTTCGTCTACAAGGACAAACAGCGGGATGCGGTCATTGAGACCGTCAGCAAGGGCTACCCGCTGAATGTCATGTACTGGGCCGACCGCGGGGACGGCAGATTCGAGGTCATCGACGGACAGCAGCGCACCGTCTCGATATGCCAGTTTGTGGAGGGCGACTTTTCGGTAGAACTCGGAGGCTTCAAAGACCGGCGCGCTTTTCACAATCTGCAGGACGATGAAAAGGAACGTCTGCTCAACTATAAACTCATGGTGTATGCCTGCAGCGGGACGGACAGCGAAAAACTTAAGTGGTTCGAAACCGTCAATATCGCCGGCGTGAAGTTAACTGAGCAGGAGTTGCGGAACGCAGTCTATTCCGGTCCCTGGGTTACAGATGCCAAGAGGTATTTCAGCCGCCGTGGATGTCCGGCTCAAGAAATCGCCCAAGACTATCTTAAGGGTGCGGCGAACCGCCAGGAATATTTGGAAACCGCCGTCAAGTGGGTCAGCAACGGCAATATCGAAAGATACATGTCAGATCATCAAAATGACCCGACGGCCGTCAGTCTCTGGAATCACTTCCGGTCCGTGATCAACTGGGTCGAAGCGACGTTCACCGAAAAACGGAAGAAATTCATGAAGGGTGTGGACTGGGGGTCTCTCTACAGAAACTACAAAGATGCGGTTCTGGATCCGGTGGCGATTGAAACTGAAACGAAAAAACTGATCCTTGATGATGATGTCACGAATAGGCCAGGGATCTACCCGTACATTCTCACCCGCGAGGAAAAACACCTTAGCATCCGCACCTTCAGCGATGGCATCAAGCAGAAAGTCTATGAGCGGCAGAAAGGCATATGCCCGATATGCGGGAAGAGGTTTGCTCTGGCCAAGATGGAGGCAGACCACATCATCCCTTGGTCCAAAGGCGGAAAAACAGACGAAGAGAACTGTCAGATGCTCTGCAAAGACTGCAACCGCGAGAAGTCCGACAAGTAAATCAGAGCAGCAAACGACCCGCATCGCATCCTGCACGGACGCTAATCATGACCCCCGTAAACTTCCGCCGCGATTTCTTCCGCGTCAGAGTCGGTCTGTGCCGAATGATTTCAAAGATGCGGTTGAACAGGTTCTGCCTGTTCCGCAGGGGGGGGGGAGTTTACATCTAGCCCACGAAGAAATAATTATGGAAAAACTGCCGGCCGGGTCGGTGGTGCTGAAAGGAGAGACACCGGCGCTTTTTCAGGGGAGTGCCTTGATTTGTAAACAAGGCCGCAATCCCCTAAACTATTACCATAAACAGCATCTTTCCAAGGACCTAAGTTTATGAGTTTTTCTCAAAAAAAAGAAAAAGTACCGACAGTATCCGCTGTAACGAGAGATCCCTTTCCGAACTCGAAAAAAGTATACGTTTCAGGAAAAACCGAAGACGTAAGAGTCGCCATGAGAGAGGTCATTACAGGTGATGTTGTTTCAGGTGATTCCGGCGAGGACGAATTCAAGATAACTCTTTATGACACGAGCGGCCCGTATACGGATCCTGAGGCTGATATCGATGTCCGCAGAGGTCTTCTGCCGCTGCGCGAGAAGTGGATAAGGAGGCGCGGGGACACTGAAGAACTTCTCGGTTTTTCCTCCGAGTTCGCGAGAAAAAGACTTGGGAATGCAGACGGTGCAACATTTCGAAATATAAGGAAGCCCCGGCGCGCCGCCGAGGGTCGGAACGTAACCCAGATGCACTACGCGAAAAAGGGAATCATAACCCCGGAAATGGAATACATAGCCATAAGGGAGAACCAGAGAATTGATGAACTCGGCGATTCCTGCAGGCACCTTGCCGCCTTTCACCGCGGGGTCGACTTCGGCGCCCGCATACGGACCGGGCCGATCACCCCGGAATTCGTGAGAGAGGAAGTCTCTTCCGGCCGGGCGATAATACCGAATAACATAAACCACCCCGAAACCGAGCCCATGATAATAGGGCGGAATTTTCTTGTGAAGATAAACGCCAATATCGGAAACTCCGCCGTAACTTCAAGCATTGAGGAAGAAGTGGAAAAGGCCGTATGGGCGTGCAGATGGGGAGCCGACACGATAATGGATCTCTCCACGGGTGATAATATTCATGAAACGAGGGAATGGATAATAAGAAATTCTCCCGTTCCAGTGGGCACAGTTCCATTGTACCAGGCCCTTGAGAAGGTTCAGGGAAAACCCGAAGAACTCACGTGGGAGATATATAGGGATACGCTTGTGGAACAGGCGGAACAGGGCGTTGATTACTTCACCATACACGCGGGAGTTCTTCTTCGATACATCCCTCTTACCGTCGACAGGTTCACGGGAATAGTATCGAGAGGCGGTTCTATAATGGCCAAGTGGTGTCTTACTCATCACAGGGAAAACTTTCTGTATACGAGGTTCGAGGAAATCTGCGAGATAATGAAAAGTTACGATATAGCGTTTTCCCTGGGTGACGGACTTCGCCCGGGCTCGATAGCGGATGCGAACGACGCGGCTCAGTTCGCGGAACTGCAGACCTTGGGAGAGCTTACCGGGATTGCCTGGAGTCATGACGTTCAAGTGATGATAGAGGGTCCGGGACATATTCCCATGCAGATGATACGGGAGAACGTCACCAAACAGCTTGATATGTGCGGAGAAGCTCCTTTTTACACTCTGGGGCCTCTCACAACGGATATAGCGCCGGGCTACGACCACATAACTTCCGCCATAGGAGCGGCTATGATAGGATGGTACGGAACCGCGATGCTCTGCTATGTGACCCCGAAAGAGCATCTGGGTCTTCCCGACAAGAAAGATGTGAAGGACGGAGTCATAGCCTATAAGATAGCGGCGCATGCTGCGGACCTTGCGAAGGGACATCCGTCCGCGCAGTTCCGCGACAACGTTCTCAGCAAGGCCAGGTTTGAATTCCGGTGGAACGACCAGTTCAATCTCTCGCTCGATCCCGACACGGCACGCGAGTTTCATGACGAAACACTTCCTGCCGAAGGGGCGAAAGTCGCGCATTTCTGTTCCATGTGCGGCCCGAAATTCTGTTCGATGAAAATAACGCAGGATATAAGGGACTATGCGAAACGGCGAGGGCTTTCGGATATGGAAGCTGTTCAGCAGGGACTTGATTCCAAAGCCGGAGAATTCGTCGAGGGTGGAAGAGAGATATATGTGGAGCGGCGGGAGTAGTTTGCATTAGGTTGTTCCTCGGGAGACTACCTCTGAAACAGCCGAAGGGTCCGTGTTTTGTCCGAAGAGTCCGCTGCCGCAGTACGGCGGACTGCAGTTCTTTCCCTCAAGTGCGTTATTGAGTATTGTAGTTGCGATTTTCCACCGGTTTTTACCGTTTGAACCATGCCGAAACGAACCGATATAGAGACAGTACTGGTTATAGGGTCCGGCCCGATAGTGATAGGGCAGGCATGTGAATTCGACTACTCCGGCACCCAGGCGTGCAAGGTGCTGAAGGAAGAGGGTTATAGGGTGGTGCTCGCCAACAGCAATCCGGCCACCATAATGACCGACCCCGACTTTGCGGACAGAACATATGTAGAGCCTCTGGTACTTGAAAAACTGCGGAAAATCATAGAAAGAGAAAAACCCGACGCTCTTTTACCCACCATAGGAGGACAGACTGCGCTTAATCTCGCCGTTGAACTTGAGGAGTCGGGCATCTTGAAGCGTCACGGAGTAGAACTTATAGGAGCAAAAATTCCCGCAATCCGGAAGGCGGAAAACAGAGAGCTTTTCAAAAAAGCCATGGGCCGCATAGGTCTCGAGGTGCCGAAAAGCGGTGTCGCCCGCAACTTGGACGATGCATGGAAAGTGGTCGACTCGATAGGTTTTCCGGCGATAATCCGCCCTTCCTTCACGCTTGGCGGAACAGGAGGAAGTGTCGCTTACAACAGAGAGGAGTTCGAAGAATTCGCAAAAGCAGGGCTTGAAAGTTCCCCCTCGAGTGAAATTCTCATAGAGGAATCGATACTCGGGTGGAAAGAATACGAGTACGAAGTGATGCGGGACCGCGTGGACAATGTGGTGATAATCTGCTCCATCGAGAATTTCGATGCTATGGGAATTCATACGGGGGACAGCATAACTGTTGCTCCGGCCCAGACCCTTACGGATAAGGAATATCAGATGATGCGTGATGCGTCGGTGGACATCATAAGGGAGATCGGAGTTGAAACAGGGGGTTCCAACATACAGTTTGCGATTAATCCGCGGGACGGACGGATGATGGTGATAGAGATGAACCCCAGAGTTTCCCGGAGTTCCGCACTCGCTTCAAAGGCCACGGGTTTCCCTATAGCTAAAATCGCTGCGAAACTCGCAGTCGGTTATTCGCTTGATGAAATACCGAATGACATAACGAAATACACCCCCGCGTCCTTTGAACCGACATTGGACTATGTGGTGGTAAAGATTCCGAGATTCGCATTTGAGAAATTCCCCAGAACTGACCAGACTCTCACCACCCAGATGAAATCCGTGGGAGAAGTCATGTCCATAGGAAGAACATTCAAGGAGTCTCTGCAGAAAGCCATGAGGTCGCTTGAAATAAATTCCTTCGGGTTTGAAAGCATGTCGGATGATCCCGAACAGGTAAGGGGAAATCTGCGGGTTCCCTCGCCGAGAAGGCTCTGGTACATAGCGGACGCCTTTCGCCTGGGAATGGACATAGAGGAAATCTACTCGATCTCTCACATTGATCCGTGGTTTCTCCACAATATAAAGCAGATTGTTGATTTTGAGTCCGGGATTGCCGGAGACGGACTCAAGCGGGATGTCGTCGCCCGGGCCAAGAAACTCGGTTTTTCCGATAGACGCATAGCTTCGATTCTCTCAAAACAGGAAGACGACATAAGAAACTTCCGCATATCCGAGGGGATTGAGGCTTCCTTCAAGATGGTGGATACCTGCGCTGCCGAGTTTGAGGCGTACACTCCTTATTTGTACTCAACTTTTGAGAAATCGAGCGAGGCGCCGGCAACACGGAAAAACAAGGTCCTGATACTCGGCGGCGGTCCCAACCGCATAGGTCAGGGAATAGAGTTCGACTACTGTTGCGTTCACGCGTCGTTCGCTCTCCGCGAGGAAGGATACGAGGCCGTAATGGTCAACTGTAATCCCGAAACCGTGAGCACTGACTATGATACATCCGACAGACTGTACTTCGAACCTCTGACTCTTGAGGACACCCTGGCCGTAATAAGGAGAGAGAATCCCGAGGGAGTCATAGTTCACCTGGGTGGACAGACTCCGCTTCGCCTCGCGCTTGAGCTTGAGCGCAACGGAGTAAAAATAATGGGAACTTCTCCCGAGAGCATAGACCTTGCCGAGGACAGAGACAGATTCAGAAACCTGGTTTCCGACCTGGGGCTTCTGCAGCCGGAAAGCGGTATAGCGAGAAGCGAGAAGCAGGCGCTGTCCATAGCCGCCGGGATAGGCTATCCGGTTATGGTCCGTCCCTCTTACGTTCTCGGCGGTCGGGCCATGGAGACTGTTTACGACGAAGGATCGCTTCGAGCGTATATAAAGGAGGCGGCGAGCGTCTCTCCCGATCATCCGATACTGGTGGATAAATTTCTCAAGGATGCGAAGGAAGTGGATGTGGACGCCGTCTGCGATGGCAGGACGGTCGTTATAGGCGGGGTGCTTGAGCACATAGAGGAAGCGGGAATTCACTCGGGCGACAGCGCCGCCATACTGCCACCGTTCTCAATTGAAGATAAGATTCTTGAAGAAATAAAATCTCAGACCGGAAGACTCGCGCTCGCACTTAATGTAATAGGTCTTGTGAATATCCAGTTTGCCGTTAAAGACGGCAATCTTTACATAATAGAAGTCAACCCTAGGGCGAGCCGCACAGTCCCTTTCGTGAGCAAAGCCATAGGGGTTCAGTTGGCGAAGATAGCGACCAAAGTTATGGCGGGGAAGTCACTTGAAGAACTTGGATACACGCAACAGGCCGCCCCGAAGCATTACTGCGTGAAGGAATCGGTTTTTCCATTCGTCAAATTCCCTGAAGTCGACACCATACTCGGTCCGGAGATGAAATCCACCGGCGAGGTTATGGGAATCGCTCCTGATCTTGATCAGGCGTTCGCCAAATCGCAGATAGCGGCGGGAAATGTTCTTCCTTCAGGTGGAGTAGCGCTTATAAGCGTAAGGGATGAGGATAAATCATTCAAGGTGCTTGAAATAGCGAAAACTCTCGAGGTCCTGGGATTTGACATAATCGCCACCGCCGGAACATGTGCGTTTCTTAAGCGGAACGGCATAGTTGCGGATGAGGTGAAAAAGGTGAGGCAGGGAAGACCTCACATAGTTGACCACCTGAAGAATGGGGACATAAACTTGGTCATAAACACTACTTTCGGGAAAAAAGAGATTGAGCAGTCATATTCGATAAGAAGAACAGCTCTTGTGAGAGGCGTTCCTTATTTCACCACTGTTGCGGGCGCGGTGGCGGGGGTGAGGGCGATCGGGGCGCTTGCTGAGAACTGTCTCGAGATAAGAGCTCTGCAGGACTACTACTAAAGTTTTAATCGGTCGCGGGTTTCGGGGCGGTTTCCGTTTCCAATCCGGTATATTCTACGAAGTGCCTGATGGGCGGAAGGATTTGCGTACTTGAATATCTTGTGCGTGTATACGCAGACGCTCGGGAAAATCCGTACAGGCGTTTTCAATGAAGAAAAATCTGAGCGTGTTCATAATTTCTTTTTCAGTAATTCTGCTTGATCAGTTCACCAAGTGGGTTGTTAAGGTTAATGTGCCCTTTCTTTCAAGAACAGAGGTGTTTCCCGGACTTGACATAACGCATCTGAGAAATCCGGGCATAGCCTTTGGTATATTAAGAGACATGCCTTCGGAGATCATGTTTTATTTCTATATTTTTGTCCTTGTCGCCGTCACGGCTGTAGTTGCTTTTTTTCTTCAGAAGATTGATGAGAAGCATAAAGTGCCCAGATACGCATTGGCCTGCATACTAGGAGGGGCGATAGGAAACTCTATAGACAGATTTCTTTGTGGATATGTAACGGATTTTATCGCGGTCTACTGGCCGCCGAACCCCGATGCGCTTTGGCCGCCGTTCAATGTAGCGGACTCGGCTATTACGGTGGGGACGATCTCAATGATGATTGCTCTTTTCACAGGACCACGCTGGGAGGAAAGCAAATGTTTACCGGAATAATAGAGGATGTCGGCACAGTAAGGGTAATCGAGAAGAGTGGAAAAGAAGTTGTCCTCGGCATATCAGTGCGGAAGATAGACTCGGGAGAAATTATGCCGGGGGAGAGCATCGCGGTAAACGGTGTATGTCTTACCGTAGTTTCCGTTGATGAGTTGGGGTTTTCCGTGGAAGTTTCCCAAGAGACGCTTTCAAGAACCGGACTTCTTGATCTTTCTGCCGGAAGCGGGGTGAATCTTGAGAGGTCGCTTAGAATGGGCGACAGAATGGGAGGGCATGTAGTTAACGGTCATGTGGACGGAGTCGGCATGGTGGAATCAATTTCTTCAGTCGGGGAATCTCTTGTTTTTTGGTTTTCCATTCCGGAGTCTTTGTCCAGATATGTGGTCGAAAAGGGGTCTATCGCTGTTGACGGCGTAAGCCTCACCGTTAATTCGGTGCGGGATGACAGGTTCTCGGTAAACATAATCCCGTATACCCAGAAAGAAACTGTTTTTTCTGAACTTGTCCCGGGGTCCCGAGTGAACCTTGAATGTGACATTATCGGCAAATATGTGGAGAAAATGCTTGCCGGGAGAAACAATACCTGACGGAACTTGGGACGGATTGATTGTGAACGGCCACATTTTTCTTACCGGGTTTATGGGTGCAGGCAAAACCAGCGTCGGCAGGGCGCTTTCTGAAAAGTTGCGGATGGATTTCCTCGACCTCGACTCCGAGGTGCAGAAGGCCGAGGGACGTTCTATAAGGGATATTTTTGAAGAAGACGGGGAGAGTTTCTTCAGGCTCAGGGAGACTGAGATGCTGGAGTCTATTTGCGCAAGGTCTTCTCCGACTGTTGTATCCACCGGAGGAGGAGTTATTCTGAATGTTCGCAACCGCGAGACGATGGACGCATCGGGAGAAGTTTTTTACCTGAAAGCCGATATCGACACTCTATGGAAAAGAGTCAGAGGGAAGAAGCATAGACCGCTTCTCGATGCTCCTGATGCTTATCTGAAACTCAAGGAACTTTTTAAGGAAAGAGAAAACATTTACGATAAGGCGCCGCATGTTGTTTTTACCGATAATATGAGTATTTTTGAGGTTGCTGAAAGAATAATCAATACGCTTGAGTGAATTTGGAGGCTTTGATCATGAGAGAATTATTTGTGAAGAAATCAGTTTTTCCGTTTTTTGCGGCATGTCTGATGATAATCGGACTGTTGTCATGCGTGAAAATCGAAGAAGATGTGGAATCATCGCCCGATGTCTCGACATCATTTCCGATACCGGAGTTGTCTTCATCTTCTGAAAACAAAGGTGGTTTCCCTTCTCTTGCCGGGCTTGTCGAGATGCAGCAGCCTTCAGTTGTAAACATAAGCACCACGAACGTTGTAAAGCGGGGGCCGTTATTTCCGGGTTTCGGTGAAGGCGACATTTTCGAGGAGTTTTTCAAGAGATTCTTTCAACCCGACCAGGAAAGGGAATACAGGCAGAAGGGGTTGGGTTCAGGCTTTATAGTCAAAGCGGACGGTTATATAGTCACAAACAATCACGTGATCAGTAAGGCCGATGACATAGAGGTGGTTCTTCACGACAACTCAAGGTACAAGGCGAAAATTGTAGGACAGGACCAGAAGACGGATCTGGCGCTCCTGAAGATAGAGCCTGAAAACGAACTTAAGCCTGTTGCTTTCGGAAATTCCGCCGATCTCAGGATAGGAGATTGGGTAATGGCTATCGGAAATCCTTTCGGTCTCGGGTACACGGTCACAGTGGGAATAGTCAGCGCGAAGGGAAGGTCGCTCGGACTCGGTTCCTATGACGATTTCATTCAGACGGACGCGTCTCTTAATCCGGGAAACAGCGGAGGTCCGCTTTTTAATCTCGACGGGCAGGTGGTAGGAGTCAACACCCTTATAGTGGCGCGGGGTCAGGGTATAGGGTTTTCCATCCCTATAAACATGGCCGGGGAAATAATATCGCAGCTTATGGAAAGCGGAAAAGTGGTAAGAGGGTGGCTGGGAGTGGCTATTCAGCCTCTGACGCAGCAGATCTCCGAGAGCCTTGGTCTTGAAACTACGGATGGGGCTCTTATCTCTGACGTACTTACCGCAAGTCCCGCCGAGAAAGCCGGCCTTAAGAGAGGGGATGTGGTGGTGAAATTCGAGGGAGAACCGATAACCGAGTTCACATCCCTTTCCAAAAAAGTCGGAATGAAGGAACCGGGAACATCTTGTGAACTCGAGGTGGTACGTGACGGGAAGAGCGAAAAGATTTCCGTCGTTCTGGGTAGCATGCCGGATGAACAGATTTCTTCTCCGTCTACAGATACGTCTGATGAAATGAAATTAAGCGATATTTCTCCGAGTCTGGCTTCCAGATTCGGTCTTGACGGTACCGAGGGAGTGATGATTACGGATGTCAATCGCGGCGGCGGGGCATGGGAAGCAGGTTTCCGTCCCGGAGACATTGTTGTCGAGGTTGACAGGACCCCCGTCTTGAACCTTGAGGATTATGATAGGGCAACATCTCAGTTGAAACCTGAGAAACAGTATCTGTTTTTAGTGAAGAGACGCAAGAATTCAATTTACATCGCCTACGCTCCAGTGAAAAAATGAGTGCTCGGCGGTCGTGTGTATCATGACCGCCGAGTTTCTGTCTTGATGATTTTCTTTCGGAAGTCTTCCGGCATCGGAACTGTTTTTCTTTCTTTATAGTCAAAAAATACGAGAGATGTTTTCACCTTGGCGACTTCTTCGTTGTTTCTTGATTTGTTCTCAAGAAGGTAGATAAGTTCGAAGAAACGAGTTCCGAAATCTCCAATCCCGATGCTTGTTCTCAGAATGTCTCCATAAAATGCCTCTGAAGCGTAAGTGATTGCCGCATCTGCCATAAT
Organism: Thermodesulfobacteriota bacterium; assembly: GCA_965204665.1. GTDB lineage: Bacteria > Desulfobacterota_D > UBA1144 > Nemesobacterales > Nemesobacteraceae > Nemesobacter. The sequence continues at coordinate 1,192,099 of OZ242002.1, forward strand.
CACCCCCGAACCTTCTATGGAGTATTCGGAGTATCCGTGTTTTGCAAGAAATCTTATACGGGCTTCGTGCGTGAGTGAGAGCAAAGAATCGTGTCCCAAGTGCCCGCCGTAGTTTATGTTGTTTATCCTTATTTGAATATCTGTTGAGAAGATGAACTTTTGCGGTGAGACTATTCTTATTCTGGCCATTTTTCTATCCTTATCCCGTGCCTGAATCAATCACCCATTAAACTATGAAGTGCGGTACCTGAGATTGCTAATCCCCGTCCCGATAAATAATGGGCGGAGTTATAAACAACACCGGATTCTGGAATCCAACTGGAAAGAGATATATTCGAGTTTTTGAAGTGTTGATTTTTCCCTTCAATAGAGTACAATAACATCTTAGTTTGTTCCCAAAAATTTTCTAGGAGGCAGGATAAAATGGAAGAAAGGACGGAAAAGGAGCATATAAGCAATCATGTTGACATTGAATCGAAAAGATTTTTCTTTGACGTAAAGGAGAACCATAAGGGGCAGTATCTGAGAATTACCGAACTCAGCGGAGGCAGATCAAGCATAGTGGTTCCTCTTGAGGGAATTGAGATGTTCCGGGACAAATTGGTGGAGACTATAAAGGAATCGCTTCAGATGACCGGAAGCTGAGACGGAGCAGGTTGATTCCCAACCTCTTATCTTGATACTTTTTGGCGAAAGTCGATTCCATAACACTGTAATATTACTTCACTTTTTTTTCAGAACCCCGAAAACCCCGATGTAGTGCCCTCGGGTATATTTCTCCCTGACGGTGTAGAACTCACAGATTATAATCCATCTATGTTCGTCAGAAGGAAAAAACTCGCGGAAAACCGCACCAAAGTCCAAGTCGTCAAATCCGTCAGAGACGGCAAAAAGGTACGACAGCGTGTAGTACGCCATGTCGGTACTGCAACCAGTGAAGTGCAGACCGAACAACTCGAACACCTGGCGCGCATAATCATCGAGGAAATCAAACAGGAAGAAAGCGGGCAGTTGACCCTGTTTTCTCCGAAAGAGTTCGCCGACCTGCTAGAACAATCCCGGCAAGTTGAACAGAACCCCGAGCCGTTCGGGGTTGATCTGGCCGACTGTCTTGAAGAATCCCGCATTTCCGTCGGGATTCGGGAGGCATTCGGCACCCTCTACAGTTACTTCGGCCGGGACCGTCTGTTCGGTTCCCGCCGCATGAGCGCCAACCGCATAATCAAGGAGTTGGTGCCAGCCCGACTCGCCCGACCTCTCTCCAAGTGAGCCACCGTCCGGGAACTCGACCGCAACGGTGAACTGTATCTGAATCCGGACTATGTGTATCGCAGCATGGACCTGATTGATGATGAGCAGATAGAAGCTGTCTGTCATCGGTCGTTGAATGTCACGAAGAAACTTTTTCCGGAACCTCTGACGGCCATTTTCTACGATACGACAACTTTATATTTCGAGAGCGAGAAGGAAGATGCTTTACGACTCAAGGGATACAGCCGGGACGGCAAGTCTCACAGAGTCCAGGTTCTGTTCGACCTTCCCGTAACTCAGAAAGGACTGCCGGTCGGTTATGAATTGTTTCCGGGAGACAAGTATGAGGGCAATACCCTTGTGGATGTGCTTGAATCTTTGGAGAGTAGTCATGCAGGGGTAGGTTTCACAGTGGTGGCGGATGCCGGGATGATCAACAAGAAAAACGAGGAGGCGTTACGCAGGCGCGGCACGCCTTATATTCTTGGTGCCCGCTTGAAGTCCTGCTCGAAGGAGGAGAAGCAGAAGATACTTGACCCCGGGGGTTACGACCCATGGAGTCGGGATGAACATTCCGATTCGGTCGCTTTCATCCGAAGTATCGGTGACGGTGATAGCAGGTTGATAGTCACCTGTTCACCGCGACGAGCTCGTAAGGATGCCGGAAACAGAGCACTGGGGATCGAAAAACTTCAATCCCGCTTGGACAAGAGTAGAGAACCGGCCTCGCACAGCAACAGAGGCAGTGCCCGATTCCTGGATTTCCCCGACGGGCAGGTCAGTCTGAATGAAGACAAGATTGCAGAGGCGGAGCGCCGGGACGGACTGCGAGGGATTGTGGCTTGGGGATGCGATGACATGGACCCGCTTGATCTGGTAATCCAATACCGCAGATTATCGGAAATTGAGAGTTGTTTCCGAACCGACAAGCATGACCTGAGCATCCGTCCTGTATTCCATTGGAAGGAGCAGAGGGTGCGGGCACATATAGCCGTCTGCTATATGGCTTTCTGCTGTCTTCAGCATTTACGCCACCGCTTGGCGATTCGGGGTTATAGAATGAGTCCCGACCGAATCCGTCGTGCGCTGAATGAGTTGCAGACCAGCATTTTGTACGAAAAATCAGGACAGAGGAAATTCGGTCTTCCCTGTGCATCATCGTCTGATGCGTGGAAGATCTACCGTACGCTCGGGCTGAACTGGAATCGGGCTCCATTTATCTACACACAACGGAGGAAAAGGTAGTGCCCTTTTTGAAGGTGTGAATCCAGTAATATCGGTATGTTGCATCTCTAAAAGTATGAAGTCGAGAAAAAATCTGCCGACAGAACAACTGAATTTTTCAGAGAAATTGCTTTCAATCCGCTGACTCACCTGCTTCGGATTTCTCGGCCTTATGTGCGTCGCTCACTGTCTAACAACAACTGAAAAGTCCTGTGTCCCGGTCATGCGCCTGGTCTTCCTGAGCCTTATCTGTACGACGGATACTCTTCACCTCATCACGGGGTTGATTCCGCCGGGACTGACCCGGTTGAAACCTCGCTTTATAAAACTCTCCGCCTCATACCGTACCTATGCTTACAGGATATCATCCGGCTGAAAACTCACCTCCACGCTCAGGAGTATCCGATAGTCAAATATTATCTTCAACTCGGTCGGATAAGTGGGGCGGGTATCTGTCCTTGACTTAGTTAGGGGGGGGGTAGAATCAAAGGCGGAAAATATCCTGCATTGTCGAAGGAGGTTGTATTATGAAGTTACGTAATTTCTTAGTTTTGTTGTTTCTGTTCGGCGGAGCGGTTTTCTTTGCCGCCTGTGAAGGAGATATGGGACCGGCAGGTCCTGCAGGTAAAGACGGGGCGAAAGGAGATAAGGGGGATAAGGGAGATAAAGGAGACTCGGGAACACCGGGAGCGGCGGGCCCGCAGGGAGATCAGGGAAAGTCCTTCGGTGATCCCAGATGCGACGTTAGCAACGGTATAAATGCGCTGCCCGGTGTCTCCAGAGATATCACGGGGACTGATGACGACGATGTCATATGCGGAAATCAGTACGTTAACACGATTAATGCCGGAGCCGGCGATGATACTGTCTACGCCGGTGCCGGAAACGACACGATATCCGGCGGCACCGGCACGGATACGATATACGGTGAAGACGGAGACGACAAAGTTGATGCTCAGGTTGGAGGCAGCATAGGCACGGAAACTACCGACGACATCATCTATGGCGGAGACGGCGTTGATACACTCTGGGGCAACGCCGGCGCCAACACCATCCACGGCGGAGACGGCACTGATTACATCAAAGGAGTAGCCGGCGATGATACGCTCAACGGCGATGCGGGAAATGACGCACTCGATGGAGGTGAAGGCAATGATACGCTCAACGGTGGAGATGGGATGGATGTTTTTTTTCTCACTGAAAAAGGCACTAACCACATTAACGGCGGCGCCCCGACAGGGACTGCTCTTAGTAATAGTCGTAACGGTGCTGATTTTCTGATAATGGGTAGTATTCCTAATCCAAATCAGATAGTGCCGCGATTGAAGGATGGTTTCTCCCCCTACTCACCGACGGGGACAGGTATAACCCTTGATCTTTCCACCGGGTCTTTTGACGGCACTGCTCATGGTTGGGGAGTGTTTACATTTGAAGGTATTGAGAACGTTGCCAGCGGAACCGGCAATGATACCATCAGCGGAGATGCCATGGGAAATTATATCACCACGCAAGGTGGAACCGATACGATTAACGGAAAAGCCGGAAATGATCTGCTCGATGGAAGGGGTGGTGCTGATACTCTTACAGGCGGCGCTGGTGCCGACACCTTTAAAATCAGATACTCGGACAGAAGTGCCAAGGATAATATTACGGACTTCAACGCATCGCAGAACGATATAATTCAGTTCGAAGGCTTTCCGAAAGGGTCTACTTTAACAGGGTCGGGTAGTACGCTCACTGTAGGATCAGACAATTTATTCGAGTTACAGGATGCCGCCACAGCAAGTACAATCCGTAGTACGCCGGCCCTATATGAATTTGTGGACTGAGTTCAATCGGTTCCGGTGAAGTTGTTTCCCCGAAAGGAACAAGTTATGTTCAGTAAGTTCCGTTCGGAAAATCCGGGTCTCAAGAAATCGAGGTCCGGATTTTATTTCTGCAGTGAAATGGTTCGAGGAAAACCATAGAAATCTGCTTTACAATCTTTTAAGAGGTGTAAATCCCAACTGATGAAAACGCTCATTCACCATGCTTTGACCGAACGGCTTACATCAGGGGAGAGAAAGGGTTCAGTGAACCTCAAAAACGACGGGGACGCATGGTGATTAGACCCGGCCGGGGTATGACGAAGAAAGCCGAAGCCATGCCCGTATCGGGCATCAGCAGGTGATCTGCGCCATCAAAGTATGTTCCACCTTCAGCGGGAACCTGCACAACAGCATTATCAAGAGTTCATCGATATCCGGGAAACAATCGGCGAACGGGTGCAACGCGACAGCCGTGACAAGAAGACTGCGACGGGCCGAGCCTGACGGGATGTCGACGGATGCACAGGATGACGGTTGAAGCCTCTCCGACATTCAATAAACCGGCAAATTTTTCTGTGGGTTCAACTCAGTGTTCCACCATGCAATGATTGACGGGTAGACGGACTTAAGTCTGCAAACGGCATCGGTGACTGTTCGTCTGCCGGTTCACATAGCGCCGGCGTATGCGTGTACATTGACACTTGAGGACCACGATGTCGCCTCGTTCCTCAACTCATCCAAATCCCCGAAATCCTTACATGACGCAACACTAGGGGGGGGGGTACGCTAGGATAGATTATTTAAACCACACCTTGACCGAACGGTTACACTTTACCTGTTAAAAATACGGATTGGTCGATGCAGTATCAAGTTAGGCGAATTCAACCTGTCATTGCACTGGAAACAAATCGGGTTTTATAAGAGTTGAGGACATTTCTATTGTTGAAGGGAGTGATAACGCATTGGAAATGCAGATATTCTCTTTTTCTACCGAAGAATAATGGACACTCACATCAAACTTCCTCGTGCTCTTCATTCTCGCACAGAATGTTTTTCTAGAGAACAGCTTCTGCTTTCACTACTCTGAGTTTCAGCAGGTTCGGGTCGGGAAGTTTATTTATAAACCCGACTTGGACATTTTTAAGACTAATTGTTTGGTTTGGAGCAAGAGTCTTTTTTATCTTGAAGCGGTTTGATCCGAAAGGCGTGTTGCCGTACTTGAAAAACTCTATTTCAAGTACGATTTTCTCGTATGGAATATTACTTATATTTTCAATTATCAGAGTACGGAGCGTAGCGACAGACCCTGGAATTCCGCTTCCCCATTCAAACTTTCTTATCACTATGTCGCTTTGGGGGAAAGGCTCTCTAAGGTCTTCAGGGGATGTCGGGGTGTACTGTCGGGGCAATCCTTCTTCCCGGTTTGTTTGAGAGACATCAATCTTATCTGTGTCAGAACTGTCTTTGTTGAAGAGCGTGGCCTGAGGTTGCGGCAGGTCTGAGGTGCGAGTTTTCGCTGAAGTTGAAGAAACTGCGGATTTTCCATCCTCCTGGTTCTTTTTTCGAAGTATAGGTATGGAACTTATCTTCTCCTTTATTCTTTGCCCTATGCTGCCGCCACCCGCTAATATATAGTTGAGTTCCTTCGTGGAAATCGGTTGGGCTTCCGAGACTGCGATTGATCTTTCAAGTGCTTCGGGGTTTGAGTAGCCGACATTTATACCTGTGAAAGTTTTTTCTTCTCCCGCCGCAAGAACATCATGTATAGTCACAAGGGACATGTGGGTATCACTGCCGTCACGGCTGCTGCCTGTTTCCGTTATCAACAGTTTTATATTTTTGAAGTGAATTTTTCCTGTGTTCTCAAGGGTAATTTCAGGTATAAAGCCCTCAGTTGCGAAATTGGCTCCTTCAAATTCCCAGTTCTTTATGAAAATTGAATTAGATGCGTTCTCGTCTGACTGCTTGTCGGATGTTGAAGCATCCACTACAAAAACCTCGGATTTTTCAAGCTCGGAGTTCATAAGCCCCAGACCTATATCCGTAAAGGTTTTTTCGCTTCCCGCCGACACCTCGCCTTTTATAGTTCCATGAAGTGAACCCAGGAACCTGCCGCTTCTCGCAAACAGATCAACTCTGATTCTTATGTTGTCGTAACTTTTTGCACCGGAGTTGACGACAGTTATTTCATCAAGAGAGGCTAGGCGCCCCGTACCGTAGGATTTCCACGAATAGTCGGATACAGTCAAGTCCTTCTGGGCGGACCCTGTCGCATGTCCCATAAGCGGCAATATGGAGAACGCAGGAGAAAGAAGCAGAACCGGCAGTATTATTGCGGTACGGATTATGTTTATCATCAGACGCGAGAAGTAACTGAAAATAGTATAACGAAAACTTCCGTTATTTAAACTTTGTAAACAGATTTTTACAATAGCATGTTTATACTGAGGACATCTCGGAAAAGTCCTCCCGGAACTGCAGAACAGGTTCTTACCTGAGTTTGAATTCTATGGGGACCTTCACCCAACTTGCGACCGCTGAAAACCCTTTCTGAGCCGGAACAAATTTCCACTTCTTCACAGCCTTTACCGCAGCACTGTCGAGAACCCTGTGTCCTGAAGATTCAAATACCGAGATATCCCCCGGGTTTCCGTCGGGAAGCACATACACCTCCAGCAACACCTTGCCTTCAATCCCCCGTCTTATGGCGTATGCCGGATATCCGGGTCTGGGGGTAGAACCGTATTTGGGAAATGCAATGGTAGGAGCCGAATCTTCTTCTACCTCTTCTTCAATCGGAACTGGTTTTTTGGTTTTATCAAGCGCTATGGATTTATCCTGCTTCGGTTTCGGCTTTTCAACCTTTTTCTTTACAACCTTCTTTTTTGGTTTCGGTTTCGGAGTTTTCTTTTTCGGAGGAGGTTCGCGTGAGAGGGAAACGGTTATGTAGTCTCCATGAGGAGCTATGGCTTGATGCACCACTATCTTCCCCCAGAGAAAAAGCACTATTGTGTGGGATATTATTGACGCTAATATGAATCTTTTCAGATTGTCGGTTGTGTGTTTCATCAAGTAATCTCTACGCCCGTTGAATTCATTCAATGTCCAGAACCAGAAACTCTTTGATTCCTCCGGGGGTTCTGACCTCTATTTCATCATCAACTCTTTTTCCTATGAGGGATCTTCCAACCGGGGAGGTGACGGAGATAAAGCCGTTTTCCGGTTCGGACTCATCTTCGCCTACAAGTTTGTATTTTCTTATGTCTCCTGAATCAATATCTTCAAGTGTTACTGCAAGACCGAAGACAACCCTGTCTCTGTCAGCAATTTTCCGGGGGTCAATTACCTCCGCGCGCCCGAGTTTTCCTTCTATTTCCTGTATTCTGCCCTCTATGAAAGACTGTTTCTGCTTAGCAGTTTCATATTCGGCGTTTTCAGACAAGTCCCCGAGCGACCTTGCGTACTCTATCATCTTGATGACTTCCTGCCTGTCGATAGTCTTTAGGGTATGAAGTTCCTCCCTGAGTTTGTTCCATCCGTCGGGAGTGACCAGAACTCTTTGCGAATCCATTTTTAATTTTCTCCGCGTCCTCGTTGTTGCTAAATCAGGAAATACTTGGGTAAATCATAGCATTTTTTCGATAGTATTCAATTTCGCTTTCCAAAAACCTCCCTGTCCGGGATCGGGTCTGCACTATTTGAGATATTTCCAGAAGAAGTTATAAATTACTGAACATTATAAACACCTTGTATCGGTTGTTTTCCGCAGTTGCGACACAATCCCGGAACGACGGGATGAGAGGTTTGTTATGGCAGTCTACATATTACTCAGCAGGCTTACCCCGGAAGGCCGGAAAACCATAAAGGAAAGACCGGGGAGAATAAAAGAAGTTGACAAGGAACTTGAAGCCATGGGAGTTGAAGTGCTTGAACAGTATGCGACTCTGGGCAGATATGATTTTGTGAACATAGTGCAGGCGCCCGACAACGAGACCATAGGCAAGGTTTCAGTTGATCTATGTTCCAGAGGGACGGTTGAACTTATAACTCTTCCTGCGGTATCGGTCGAATCCTTGGTGGAATCCCTGAATAAGACCAGAACAAGGCATTCCTCTAGGGAAAGCGGCGATGTTTAAAAAATATTTCGGCGCGGTGGCAGACCAATCCCGAGACGTATTCGGAACGCATGCGAAAAAAATCCTTTCGTTTTTTTCCGTTCTATCCGTTGCCGCCGTTATTTTGCCCTTGATCGTGTTGATTCTTTTTGTTCTGTTTAAGATTTTCTGAAACTGATGGGAAAAATCAGGACTCTTCCGGATTTATTGGTTTCCAAAATATCTGCGGGGGAAATAGTAGAAAACCCCGCTTCTGTTATAAAGGAACTTGTTGAGAACTCGATTGATGCCGGGGCTGCAAGGATATCAATCCATCTTGAATCGGGGGGCAGAACGCTTGTAAAAGTGATTGACAACGGTTGCGGAATGTCTCGTGACGATGCTCTTATGAGCATAGAACGTCATGCTACGAGCAAAATAAAGGATATCGACGATCTGTTTTCAATAGGAACTTTAGGATTTCGGGGAGAGGCGATACCGAGTATAGCAAGTGTTTCAAGGTTTAGGATGATAACCGCAGCGGAAGGCTCAAAGAGCGGTACCGATATATACATCGAGGGCGGAATTGTAAGAAAAATTCAGGAAACGGCTGCTCCGGCGGGTTCATCCGTCGAAGTCAAGAATTTGTTTTTCAATACACCCGCGCGTCGCAAGTTCCTCAAAAACTCCGAAACCGAAATGGCAAGATCTCTTGAGGTTATACAGCGGGAAGCACTTGCAAAACCCCATGTGGCTTTTGAGATTTTTTCAAATGGGAAAACAGTTTATCGCTACGGCTCCGTGGAGTCGCTTGAGCAGAGGGCGAGTCAAATTATTCCACGCGTATCTCTCTACTCTCTGGACTTTGAGGATGAAACGGTTCGGGTACACGGTTTCCTCGCGAGTCCGCTTGATGTCCGCTCCTCAATGCGCAGGCTGTACACATATGTAAACGGAAGACCGGTCAGGGACCGTTTCATAAACAGGACGATAATGAACTGTTATGGAAAAATGATTGAAAAGGGGAAATATCCTCAGGGCGTTTTATTCATTGAAAGAGATCCCCGGCTTGTTGACGTAAATGTTTCTCCGGCCAAAAGCGAGGTGATGTTTCAAAATCAGTATTTAGTCGGGCAGGGAATTTCCCGTGCCGTAGACAGCATGCTTTCAGACGCTCCTTGGATGAAAAGTCATACTGAAAGGGCGAAAAAAGCTTTGGTGGATTTCTACCGAAAGCAGCAGAAGTCATCCGACATATCTGCACCGCACGGTTACGCAGGTCAGTCTTCTCCTAAAGGAACCTCCACCGAAGGAATCTCATTCAGTTCCGGGTCCGAGTCCTCAACACGACCTTCCGCTTCTTCTGAAAAGCATAGGGTTTCCCCTGCTCCTCCTGAAGAAGAAATGTTCTCCGGCGGTTTTTACTCGACACTTAAATTCCTCGGACAGGTTGGAAAACTTTACCTGGTGTGTGAAAGTCCGGACGGCGTTATACTTATTGATCAGCACGCTGCACACGAGAGGGTGAGGTTCGAGAGAATAAAAAAGACATATACTGATGACCATTTCTCCTGTTCACAGGAACTTCTTATACCGGAAGTTCTAGATCTCGGGGTGGATGAAATCACAACGGCCGAGCGGTTCACGAAAGAGATAAAGCATCTCGGTTTTGATTTTGAGGTCTTCGGAGAGAACACTGTGCGGATAAGGTCCGCTCCTGAGTTCTTAAGGGGGTCCGACTACAGGATGGTTTTTTCCGACCTGCTTGATGAGCTTGATGAAATCGGTGATGCGAAAAGCCTTATGCAGCGGATTGACACCGTGTGCGCAACAATGGCGTGCCACTCTTCCATAACAGCGAACCGCACTCTCTCGGAGCGGGAAGTCGAAGCGCTTTTTCAGGATATGGATTCTATGGAAACTCCGCACTTCTGCCCTCACGGTCGTCCTGTTTCAACCAAAATATCGTACAATATGCTTGAAAAGATGTTCAAGAGAGGTTAATCGGGTAATATGCGTCCGCCCGTAGAATTCCGAATCAGAAGGAGTTTTTCCGAAACACTCGAAGGAGGCAGGATCTGAAATGGTTGTCGTTGACACAAGTCGTTTTCACAAGGGAATGAAAATAGAGGCTGAGGGGGAGATATGGGAGATAGTGGAGTTCAAGCACTCGAAGATGGCCCAGAGAAGTCCTATAGTGACTGCAAGGTTAAAGAACATCGCCACGGGGGCCGTGCGGGAAATGAAATTCCGCTCCGGTGACAGTTTCAACGTTCCGGACATCAGGAAAAGAACTATGCAGTATCTTTACAGTGACGGCGGGGCTTTTCACTTCATGGACTGCGAAACCTACGATCAGTTCCCGTTCGGCGCAGATGTGATAGGAGATACTGCGAAATTTCTCAAAGAACAGCAAGAGGTCGTCGTACAGATGCATGAAGGGGAAGTTATAGGGTTGGAAATTCCCACCTCGATAACTTTCGAGGTTATAGATACCGAACCCGGAATCAGGGGGGATACCGTTTCCAGCGCAACCAAACCCGCAACTATTGAGACGGGTGCTGTGGTTTCCGTGCCTCTTTTCATCAATGTGGGTGATATGATAAGGGTTGATACCAGAAACGGCGCCTATCTGGAAAGGGAGAAATCCTAAGGAATACGCGATGTTTCTACGTTCTTTTTCCTGTCTTGCTTGAAAACGGATCTTCCATCTCCGGATGCCAGAGTTTGAAATGGTCTTTATGCATTCGATGGTATGAGTCTTGCCGGAAGTATTTGTCGTAGAAATCAAGATCCAAGTGGTGGGCTTGGAATACCAGCCGCACAAACATCGGATCAAGAAAAGCGGGGAACCTGCCGTAGTTTTCGTATACGTAGTTGCAGAAATCCTTAACTATTTCTATTCTCGTTTCCGACGGATGGTACTCGTCCTGCAGAACTGATTCCGGATGTCTGTAAGGAAACGGGTTGTCTTCTTTCCAGAACTCTCCTCTTATACTCAAAAACCTGTCGACCGCATCGTCCATATCATTTACATAGGGAGGGCAGAGCGATTCAAAGACGCCGTCTTTTCCTACAGGGTAGGGCTGGTTTGTGCTTCTGAGAGTTTTTTCGGGTTTTTCGAACCGGAATCCGAGTCCCTTGTGGGACGGGTCGATTCCCAGAGCGTGATGAGGCATGAGTCCCGTAAATGTCCATCCCCCCAGTCCCAATGCCTGCAGAGCGAGATTCATGTTCTGACTTATAAAAGCCTGCTCTACGTTAAGAGTGGTTAGTACCCGGAGTTCAAGATCAAAAAGTGAAAGTTTCACATCATCTCTGATGTAGCCCTTCTTTATCCACTTATCAAGTCCGCACGACCTTCCTCCGTTGAGTTCATCTATGATGTTGAAACCGTATTTAGACCCGAAGTATATGAACAGCAGTACCATGTATTCAACTGTGGTATTGGTCACGGGAATGAAGAATGTGGTGCCCGGTTTGTTTGTATTCCATGCGTTGAAGTCAAAAAGTCCGGGTTCTCCTTCGGGGAGACAAGCTCTTTGGTTCTCAAGCGTAACTCTGCTTGTTCTGAAAAGTTCAAGTATTTTTTCAAGTTGCTGCTCTCTTTTGAGGGAAGTGAAGATGGAGATGTCCTGCGGCATCAGGTCGAAAAGCCTCACCATATAGACACCGTCGTCATTCGTGTAGAAAAGTTCTGTGGAGTGGGAGTTGCAGGAGCACGGCCAACTTCTTCCCGTCCACTGGAACAGCCACGATATGCCCGTTCTGGGAAGATCACCCAAGGAAAGCCCTGTAGTTCCGGTGCCCGCCCATACCAGAAAGGCTTCTTCAAGTTCCGAAAGGGGTGCGGGGCTGTGAGTCGAACGATAAGCGAGATTACCTGCGGGGATTTCCATACCCATCGCGAACCGGCGGGACCTTCTTGAGAATATGGAGTCGAGCAGACTGAAATTCACGGCGCGGTCGAAGCCTTCGGGGATGGACATTTTCCTTCAGGACCTCTGCGGGGCGGGGATGTGATTGTCCGTGGTCAGCAGTCGGGGTTTCGGCATTTTTCACAGATTCCACTGAAGAGGACGGAGTATCCGAGAATCCTGTAATTTTCTATCCGGGTTTCGTTAAGTTTCGAGTGGTTCATGGAATCTTCGTACAGGTCTTCTATTTTTTCACATTCTGTACAGACCACATGGTGGTGAGGCTCAAGATTGGCATCGTATCCGGCTGCGTGATAAAGAGTGTTCACAACCGGGACAAGACCCGTTTTTTCGAATGTTTCAAGAGTTCTGTAGACAGTGGTGAGGGAAATACCTGGATGGCGGCGCTTTATACTCCTGTAGATCGTTTCGGTGCTAGGGTGCTCGCATTTTCCTGCAAGTTCCCTGTATACAGCAATTCTCTGAGGTGTTACCTTGAGACCCGGTTCTTTGCTCTTGTCTATAAATTCCGATATCATGTCCTCGGTCGGGGAACGGCTCATAAAACGCTTCCTTTACAAAAACGCGTTCATAAAGAACGACTTTCATTGTACCTTAGGATTGTATTTGTCTCAAACGACTCTATATTCGTTTGACCTACTGTTCTTGAGATGTATTCAAACGTAAAACATAGGTTATGAGAGAGAATCAAGAGACGATTCATTTTTTTGGTTTATTGACTTGTCTTCTCAATCCCATTTTCGAATTGCAAACTCGTTATCGCCTTTCCTGCATGATAAATCCGTTCAACTTTTACCGGGTCTTTTCCGCTTATGTTCCCAGTTTGAAGGTCATGTGAAGCAAAACAAAAGCCGCCGGTATCTACACACAGGCACCGTAAGATTTCTAAAACCGTTTCTTCTAATTCGTACGAGCCTATTTCTGCGCGGTGTACCTATAAACGGAAATGTCCCGACCGGGACAGGATAAATCTTAAGGTCGTAAGTTCAGACTTCCCGACATGATTTTCAGGCCGACTATCAGAAGACGGACCACGGAACTCGTCGTTTTCCAACATTTCACAATTTGGTATGAACCACTTTCCTAGTCCTTCCGTTACCCTTATCCCATGGCCGGCCAAGAAAAGCAGTTGCTCCTTTTTATCAATGAAATCCGCATGATCTGTCCGTGGACCAATCTTCGACTTCCGTACGAACCGTGTCAAGGGTAGTTTCGACATAAAAAATGACCCGACACAATTTAATGGGACGTTTATTTAAATTGTGTCGGGTCATCAGGAAGTCTGAAGTTATGCGCGTCTTCTCAAAAGAACAACTGAGAACAGAACAGACGCTGTCAGCAGCAGGTTAATCAGAGCACTCTGAGACGAATGGTCTTTTCCAGCAACCGCGCATCCGTTATCGTCATCCTTATCCTTGGGCATATTATTGGGAGTTTTCGGATAAATCCCGGAACCGAAGATATTGAGTGATGTCTGGCTTAATATACTGCTGAGTTCAGGATTCTCCTTAATGGCTTCGGACATTATATTCATAACTTCAATATAACTCGTTTTAAGTGAAGTGCCGGGAACCTTGTTCGTTTCAAGCCAGTTGTCGACTTTATCGTCAGTGCGTTCAGGGTTGCTCCAGCGGTAGTTGACTGTGGCGGACTGTCCTACTTTAGGGTCTCCGTTGCCTTCTGTCAGGGCATTTCGGAACAGAGTCGTTATTTTCTTATCATCCCCCGGCAACTGGTCGTCTTCCAGCTGCAATGTAAGACCGTTCAAATCGGAATTGTTTCCGTTGATGATTACAGTACCGTCCGGAGTTGCTTTCATGACGAAGAGATATATGTTTTCATGTTTAAAACCTCCGAGCGTATAACAAGCAAGTATGCCGTTTATCGCTTCAGTAAGTTTGTTAAGGAATCCCAATCTGCTTCGCGCATCAGTAAGGTCCGGGTCAGTTTCATTGTATAATTCGGAAACCTTGGAGCGCAAAGCCTGTTTAGTTGATTCGATAGCACTTTTTACAAAGCCTTTAAGCCGGTCTTCCGTCGGGTCGTCATACACATCCTCGGCGGTGACCGGTAGACGCGGGAAAGAGGAACAGTCGGGTTCAGAGAAAACTCCATCTGCTCCATGATGAAGACCTACCGCGATGGTTATAACGTTCCCGACTATAGATGCGTCACCGAAACCTCCTCGGGTTCCGCAGGCCACTCTGGTTTTGCCGCCGTATTCATATTCTTCGCACACGATATCACCCCCTGATGATCCTTCAATCAAAGATTTCAGAGCTTTCGCGGGAGTTCCGTTTTCTCTAGTTGAATCCAAATTAAACCTGTACCCGAACAAATTGGGATATCCCGGGTGATTTAGTACAGTCCCACCTGAGTCTATCAGAATCGTATACATCTCAGGAGCTTTATAAACTTCTTTCGTTCTTAATTCTCTGGAAATATCGGAAAGACCCAGTAAAGGTTGCAACGGGTTGGATTTCATAATGAAATCATAATGCTCCGCTACGTGCGAGAGAAATTGCTTGACTTCCTCCTCGCTTGCAACATTTACATCTGAAGCCGCCCTATCATCAGCACTGCCGACGCTCTCGCCATCCTTCTCAACCTCATGAGCAAACACCTCGATAGACGGCAGAAAAGCAATGATACTCACTACGAAAAAGATATTCAGAATTCCCACACGGTAAATCCGCCCGTTGAACTTCATGTCAGAGCCTCCTCAACCTTTCTTACTTCACTAGCCATTGTACCACGCCATGTCTTTTTATTCAAGCAGAATATATCGGCGACGGTGACCGTGAATGGACTGTTGTGTCTGAAGTCTGATAACTGAGCATGAACAAGTGCCGTATTCCGTAAAAAGTCAGAAGGTCCTACCGTCGGATTGCATCAATACGAACTGAAACAGCGGCAGACATACACTCACATGCACTCATTACATTAAAACTGAGTCCGAAAACGCTAAAGTGCACTTGAGACTGCGAGAGTACTGTGAGGAAGATCATTAAAGAATAAATCGACCTTCAGAAATGCATCTGTTTTTCTGAAGGAATAGGTTGAAAATCTCTCTTCCAGAATACAAACGACGGCTGACAAGGAAAGAAAAGGACCGTAGGGAATCGCGTATTCCATACCTTTTCGGCGCATCAGTATAATCAATAATCCGGTCAGCAGAGCTAGAACCGAACTCAGCAGTATCACGATAAGAACTTCCAACATGCCCAGGGCTGCGCCCAGCATGGAAACAAGTTTCACGTCGCCCATCCCCATTCCTTCTTTTTTCCTCAGGGTTTTGTAAAAAGTCGCTATAAGAAAAAACATTCCTCCCCCAATTAACATTCCCCCGATCGAATCCAGAATTGCGATGTCCGTTATGGAACCATAAAAATCCGAGTGAAAAAAAGCCTGCACTGCTTCCCAATCTGTCATAATCGAGTTGAACCCAAGAGCTGCCACTGTTGCGGGCAGGGTTATAACATCTGGAATTACAAGGTGTTTTGCGTCTATAAGGGTTATGACCACAAGCGACATGCAGATAATCAGATAGAAAAACAGTTCGATAGAAATTCCGAATTCTCTGTAGAGAAGAAGCGCGAGTGTCCCGCAGAAAAGTTCAACAAGTGGATACTCGACGGATATACGGTTGTGGCAGTAGGCGCATTTTCCCCGCAGATATATCCAACTCGCCACGGGAATTTTGTGTAGGGTGCGTATCGGAATTTTACAGGCATCGCAACGGGAAGGGGGAGTTATAACGGATATTCCGATGGGAATCCTTGCGGCGCAAAGATTTGCAAAACTTCCTATCGCCGCACCCAGAAGGAAAATCCATATTCCGAACAGTACGCTCTCGGTAAAGAAAAAAGAGTTTTCCAAAACAGTTTTCGGTTCTCGATTAATTTTTTACGCAAGACGCTCTTTTACTCAGTTCTGCAAGCGCAAGGTCAAAATGCCTTCTGCGGAGTCGCAGAACTTTTCTGTTCTTGCTGAGATGCTCTCTGAGGGCGTAAAGAGAAGCCCTGTCGCACACAAGTTTTACGTCCGCTCCAGTTCCATTCTCTATCCGCGAGGCTATGGTGGGGAGATTTACATCCGGGCCGAGAGGCTTTTTGTTTGTGTGTATACCCAGTATCTCAACCATTTCTTTCTTTGACGGCATAGGCATCTCGATTACCAGATCAATTCTTCCCGGTCTCAGCAATGCGGGTTCGATCATCTCTATTCTGTTTGTCGCGGCAAGTATGAGCACATCCGCGAGTTCTTCCACTCCGTCCATTTCGGCCAGAATTTGACTCACTACCCTCTCGCTCACCTTGGTTGAGCTGTCTTCGGAGCGTTTTGGACACAGAGCGTCAAGTTCGTCGAAAAAGATTATACAGGGAGAAACCTGCTTTGCTTTTCTGAAAATCTCCCGCACGGCCCGTTCTGATTCCCCCACATATTTTGACAGAATTTCCGCTCCCTTTATGGAGATGAAATTCGTCTCCGCCCTGCTCGCAAGCGCTTTTGCGAGCAGGGTCTTTCCAGTACCGGGCGATCCGTAAAGAAGTATCCCCTTGGGAGAAGATACATCCATGGCATTGTAGAGATTTCTGTGTTTCATGGGCCATATGACGGATTCCAGCAGATTGTTTTTTACATCTTCGAGTCCGCCTACATCATCCCATGATGTTTTCGGTATTTCGGCCGTTATTTCCCGTGCAGCGGACGGTTGAACGTTTCTGAGCGCTTCAAGAAAATCCTCCATACGGATTTCCATACGGAAACCAGCAATCATATCCGAAGAACTTTCTTCGATGTCCGGCATAATATCGGTAAGAGAATTTATAGCCGCTTCCCTGCAGAGATTCTCGATATCCGCTCCCACATAACCGTAGCAGAGTTCGGAAAGTCTCTGTAGGTCGACATCACTTGAGAGAGGCATGCTTCTCGAGTGAATACGGAAAATCTCAAGGCGTGCGGCGGCATCCGGAACACCTAGGCGGATTTCTCTATCAAATCTTCCCGGACGACGCAGCGCGGGGTCAATCATATCCGGAAGGTTGGTCGCCCCTATCACTGTGATGCTTCCCCTGTCGGCAAGCCCGTCCATGAGTGAGAGCAGTTGAGCAACAACTCTTTTTTCCACATCTCCTACCACTTTCTCCCTGTGCGGCGCTATGGCGTCAAGTTCGTCAAGGAAGATTATTGACGGTTGATTTTTTGCCGCCGCCTCGAATATCCGGCGGAGTTTTCCCTCGCTCTCACCGTAAAATCTATGGATTATCTCAGGACCATTCACCACATGGAAGTCCGAACCGGTCTCATGCGCTATGGCTCTTGCAAGCAGGGTTTTCCCGCTTCCCGGCGGTCCGGTGAGCAATACTCCGCGCGGTGGATTCACCCCAAGTTTTTCGAAGAGCGAGGGGAAGCGCACGGGAATCTCAAGGATTTCCTTCACCTTTTCTAGCTGGACCGAAAGTCCACCGATATCTTCATAGGACACTTTCTTGTTGTTCACTATGGTTTTGGGTCTCTTGACCATTTCCATTTTCGTTCGCTGGTTTACGATTACCGAATTTTCAGGCTTCGTGTTGAGCACGTCAAAATCCTCAACCTTGGTATCGGACACCCGGATAGAGATCCTGTCTCCGGCCGTTACCGCCAACCCTTCGAGTCTGTTATAGAGAACTCTGTTTTTCGCCGGATCGTAAAGAAGTTCTTTGTTTCTTGGACAAAGCGTTACGCTGCTCGCGTTTTCAAGGTTGGTTTTGGTGACTATAACAAAGTCGTTAAGTTCCACTCCGGCGTTTTCACGCGTGACTGCATCCACTTCTATTACGGATGTTTCCTGCTCCTCAATATTAAACGGTAACGCTCTTACAACGGTCTTTCTCTTTCCGTCTATGGAGATCAGGTCCCAGGATTGAAGTCCCAGTTCTCTCATATCCACGCTGCTGATTCTGGCATAACCCTTACAACAGTCGCGCGAGTGGATTTCAGATGTTCTGAGCGATATCATTTCCGTGCTTTCCGTCTTTGAAAAAAAATAGTAACCCTTTAGATTTTACGGTCAAGAAAGTTGCTGGGGGGGGGGTGAAAAAAGTGTTCGGCGGACAAACATGGAGTTAAAA
Source organism: Thermodesulfobacteriota bacterium (assembly GCA_965204665.1). Classification (GTDB taxonomy): domain Bacteria; phylum Desulfobacterota_D; class UBA1144; order Nemesobacterales; family Nemesobacteraceae; genus Nemesobacter. The sequence continues at coordinate 1,210,530 of OZ242002.1, forward strand.
CATATTACTCTCATCAATTACAGAAATTATGAAAAGTTATCCCTCCCGTTCCATTCGGGATTCAATGTCATCCACGGAAGAAATGCGCAGGGGAAGACCAATCTGCTCGAAGCCATATATCTTGTCTGCGGACTGCGACCGTTTTCGGGCACGAAAAATTCAGAACTTGTCAGATTCGGCTGTGAGTCATCTCTTGCGAAGGGGGAGATCTCAGCCGAAAACGGACTCAACGAGGTTCATGTCACCGTAAAAAACGACGGCAGGCGCGCGAGGCTGAATTCAAAGGCCGTGCGGAGCATAAGTCAGCATTTCGGTACATTTAAAGTAGTTCTGTTCCTGCCTTCCGACATCAACATAGTGAAAGGAGGGCCGCAGGCAAGGAGAGACTACCTTGACTCCGTTATAAGCGCGGTCTGTCCGGCACACATAAAGCAACTTCGGGATTACCAGAAGGCGGTGAGTCAGAGAAACCATGTTTTAATATCGGCAAGGGGCCCGTCTCCTCTTGTTCTGGATCTCTGGGACGAGCAGATAGCACAAACAGGGTCCGATATAGTAAAAAGACGTGTGGAGATGATAAAGGAGTTCAATCGTAAACTCAATGAGGTCTACGGGGAAAGTGCCGACTCCGACAACTCTGCGCGCATAATCTACGGAGTTTCTTTTGACCGAGGAGAAGAAATAGTCCGAAGCATACTGGAAGGGCTCAGAAAGAATTTCCCCTCGGACAGAAAAAGAGGCTACACGACCGTGGGGCCGCACAGGGACAGGGTAGGCTTTCTGCTTGACGGCAGGGACGCTTCCCGCTTCGCTTCCCAAGGTCAGTCAAAAAATCTTGTCCTCGCTTTGAAATCAGCCGAGATAAAACTTTTCCGGGAACGCACCGGCGTAAATCCCATACTTTTGCTGGACGACATAACAAGCGAACTTGATTCCGGGCGCAGGAGTTTTCTTTTCAATGCGCTTTCAGAATTCTCAGGACAGGTGTTTGTCACTTCAACTGAAAAAAAGCAGGTGCCCGTCCGCAGCCAGGTTCATACGTTTTTGGTCGATTCCGGTCGGGTCAGAATCGGCGGATGACGGAACAGTTGGTTTCGTCCGGGTCTGGTTTTTTTCCGGAAACTTATGTATAAGTACGGATTGAAAATTTACTGGAGGTAGTGTTAGATGGACGTAAAGATTATAGATGTGGATTTCTTCACTACTGAGGCAATAGGTTCTTTTCTCATGGAAACCGACTCGGGACCCGTACTTTTTGAGACCGGTCCCTATACCTGTCATCAAAGTCTTAAAAGCGGGATATCTGCTCTCGGATACGAGATTTCGGATGTAAAACATGTGTTCGTAACCCACATTCACCTTGATCATTCGGGAGGTGCTTGGGCTTTTGCCGAGCAGGGTGCGACGATATACGTTCATCCTGTCGGCGCTCCACACCTTGTTGATCCGGAGAAACTGATGAAATCGGCCGCTAGAATATACGGAGACAGAATGGAAGAACTGTGGGGAGAAGTGAGGGGCATAGATCAAAGTAGAGTCGTTACCGTTTCAGATAACGAAGTCGTCCGGGTGGGAGGTCTGGAAATAAAGGCGATTGAAACTTCAGGACATGCGTGGCATCACCACTGCTACCTTGCGGACAACTGTCTCTTTACAGGAGATGTTGTCGGATGCAGGGTTCCCGGGGGTCCTGTGATCCCGGCCACTCCTCCTCCTGAAATACATATTGAGCAATGGAAAGATTCGATAAGAAAAATACGTGAAATCTCTCCGGACAAATTTTATCTTACTCATTTCGGCGAATACTCCGATATTGATGATCTCCTTGATGAGTTTGTAGAAAACCTGGACGACCGGACCCGATGGGTCGGGGACAGGGTTTCTGCGGGAAAGTCGGAAGATGAGATAAATGAAGAGTTTACCGAGTACTCGAAGGAATTTTTCAAAAAGAAAGGCACAAGCGGGGAAATTGTTTCCAAGTACGAAATTACCGCTTCTCACAGCATGAACCTGAGCGGACTTGTACGATACTGGAAAAAACAGAGACTTTCAGATTCCTGATTTACTGCTTCGTGAAGCCATTCGGTCTTTCCTTGCGGGCCGGCTGAAAATATCAGTGAACCGATTAAATTTCTGCGGGGATAGTATATAATTCTCCGTTCCTGCGAGTCGGGGTGTGGCGCAGTTGGAAGCGCGCAGCATTTGGGATGCTGAGGTCGGAGGTTCGAGCCCTCTCACCCCGACCATTTTTTGGACCGTTCAGATTTCTTGGCGCCCGTAGCTCAGCAGGATAGAGCAACGGACTTCTAATCCGTAGGTCAGAGGTTCGAATCCTCTCGGGCGCGCTTTTTTTCCCGCAATGTTTACGCTCAGAGCAGGGCGGCTCCGAGAAACAGATAAAAAGCGGTGCCGAATATATCATTGAAAGTGACTAGAAACGGTCCGGAGGATACGGCAGGATCCATTTTGAGTTTGTTCAGAAGAACGGGTCCCGCAACGCCCAGAAACGAGGTTGTAAGGGTAGCACCGACTATCCCCGCGAATATCACCAGAAACAGCCTTAGAAAATCTGTGGACGCACTGTCAAGTAAGATTCCTATAACAGAGCCTAATATGCCGCTTATAACCCCTAGGACAAGTCCCGCTTTGAGTTCCGCGAAAAGAAGGTTCTTTATCTGGTTCATCACGAAGTCTCCTGTGGAAAGAATTCTTACGGTGATGGTATTGGTCTGCACGCCGACATTTCCTCCTGTCGCCATGACCAGGGGCAGCAGAGCTGCGAGTATGATGAAATTCTCAAGGGTGGTCTGAAATTTCTGCATTATTATAAGGGCAACCAGAAGTTCTCCGGCAAGCGCCAGCAGTATCCACGGGGCTCTCAGTCTGACGTTATCGTAGGTTGAGGTATGCACGGGGTGAAGAAGACCCCCGCTGCTTATTCCCCCGAGTTTGTATATGTCCTCCACGGCTTCTTCAGATATTACGTCCAGTATGTCATCTGCGGTTATTCTTCCCAGAAGCACGCCCGAATCGTCTACTACAGGCAGAGACACCTCGTCGTATCTACTGAAGATATTGGCCACTTCTTCCTGGTCCATGGACGGAGAGAGCGTGACTTCAACCGGGTCCATGATCGTCCAAAGCGGTGAATCCTGCGCAGCGGTGGAGAGTTTGAGTGGAAAAACCCTTCCGACGAGCTGTCCGTGCTCATTTGTCACGTAAACCATATGCAGGTCTTCCACATCCGCATCCTCGTCAAATTTCCTGATGAGTTCGACTGTCTCACTTGAGGTAGCATTGTGTCGAGCACTCAGGACCTCGGTCTGCATAATCCCGCCCGCGCTGTCTTCGGGGTATTCAAGAAGCGGAGCCAAGTCCTCACGTTCTTCGGGGTCCATTTTCCTAAGAACCGTATCGGCGAGATCCCGGGGCAGTTCGCCCAGGAAGTCGGCCGCGTCATCCGACTCCATCTCTTCGGCCATAGCGATTATGAAATCCTCGTTCATATCTTTAAGTATGCTCAGCCGTTGTTCGGGATTGAGTTGAAAGTAGACCTCCGAAGCGGTTTCCGCGTCCAATGCCTCAAGCAGCAGATGCTTTCTTTCCTGAATGGAACTATCTAAAAGAGATGCTATCTCCGAGGGGTGCATCGAGCGGGTTATATTCTTCACAGCCCGCAGGTCCCGTCCGAAAAGCGCTTTTTTGATTCTTTCTGCCTTTTTATCAGCTTTCATCACAACACCTCGGTCCGGTTTCAGACGGTTTTATTTTACACGCAGAGCGGAAATGAGAATGATTTTATTTTCTTCATCGCCGACTTCAGATTTTTCTTGAGAGGAACCTACTTGTTTTTTGCAGAGCACTCATTAAACTTTGAAACGTGACACTTCAATTATAACGGAGTGACCCGTAAAGACGAGTAGTTAAAAAGGTGTGACTAAAACCACTTGGATTAACAAAAAGTTATGAGTAATACTGGATAATTATGTCAAAATTGTTCTGTAAGGTTCAGTATGGAAGTGTCGACTGCCCCCGTGAGGGTAGATAGTGGCAAGTTTAGATTTAGAACGGTGAGGCGTCCCCTGACGGCGGGATGCCTGTTCAGTGGCATGGGTGGCTTTGCCTCCGGGCTTGTTCAAGCAGGTTTCTCGCTTCGATGGGCCAGCGACAACAACCAGTCCGCTTGCGCGGTTTTTCGGCATCGTTTTCCGAGTGTGACCGTGTTACAAAAGGATGTACGTGAATTGTCGGTAGTAAGGGATGACCTTCTTGAGGTAGATGTGCTGGCGGCAGGATTTCCTTGCCAACCGTTTTCGCTGGCTGGAGAAAGGCTTGGTTTCGAAGACCCGCGCGGAACACTGTTCTTCGAGATTCCGAGACTGGTTGGAGAATTCCCCCCCCCCGCCGTCCAACCCTAGTTGTCCTCGAAAATGTGCCTTACCTGCTTTACGGGGCAGCAGGAGGCTGGTTCGATCAAATTCGCCGGGCCTTGCGCCGTGCGGGATATTGGTTCCGGGATACCTCTTGTTGGACGGTGAACGTAAAGGACGCGACCGGTCTGCCGCAAGACCGCGAACGACTGTTTATGGTCGCCGCGTCCAAGGCGCACTTCACCCACAACCCGTTCTCCCCTCCGAATGAAACCCCCGATTCTTTGCCTCTAAGACCGCTTAGCGATTTCATCGACAGGTCGCGACATGGTGGGGATGATGCTTATCTGCCGCCTGACAACCGTTACTATAAGATGATTGATGTCGCCATGTCGAAAGGCAACTCGGCAAACATCTATCAGTTGCGCCGATCCTATGTCAGAGAAAAGAAGAACGGTCTCTGTCCGACTTTGACAGCGAATATGGGGATGGGCGGACACAATGTGCCATTCATCCGAGACAAATGGGGTATTCGTCGCCTGAGTGTTAGCGAAGTCGCCAAACTCCAAGGCTTTGAGGCCGGTGATGAATTATTCCCTGATATTCAATCTGCCGAACAATACAGGTTGTTGGGCAATGCTGTTTGCGTTGGTCTTGCCTGTGTGGTGGGGCGGCTTTGCACAGAAATCTTAAATCAGAAGAGTACTTAGCATGGACAACATAACAGAGAAAGGCTGGAAATTCCCGCCGACCGGTGGCGGGGTCGTGGACGGATTCAATAATCCAGGCATCGCTCATTTCAGAGGCGAGTTGTTCGAGAGTCTTGCGCGCGAGACAATACAAAACTCACTGGATGCCATTAAAGATTCAGAAAAGCCGGTTGTTGTGGTCTTTGAATTGATTGATATTCCTACGAATGAAATTGGTGGTTCTGAGCTTGCCTCTGCGGTCAGAGCATGCTTAGAAGTCAAAGACGATGAGGACTCATATGCGCGTCCAACTTTGGAGGAAGCTGTAAAAATCTTGAATTCTGATCAAGTGTCCTGCTTGCGCATTTATGATAAAAACACGACCGGACTGATAGGCGACCACTGGCAGGCACTCGTTAAATCGCAGGGTATCAGTCGTAAGGACAAGAAAGATGCCGGCGGGTCGCATTGTATTGGCAAATATGCACCTTTTGCTGTTTCAGCGCTGCGCACAGTGTTTTACTGGACATGCTTCCGAGATTCTGAAGGTGCTACATATGAAAAATTTCAAGGAAAGTCGATCCTCAGGTCGCATAAAAGTGCTACTGGTAATGAAACACAGGGAACTGGATTTTATGGAGAAAAAGAACAATGTAGCGAGATGACAACGGATATACCGAGGCATTTTCAAGTGATTGAAGAGGGAGAAGTTGTTCAAGGAACAAATCTGATAATTGCCGGATTTCAGGATACTGAAAATTGGAGGCAACAAATCGCCGTTAGCATCTTGGCAAATTTCTTTTATGCCATTGGGCAAGGTAATTTGTCGGTCATCTTGGATTCCAGCAATTACGACGCCGATAATGAATTTCAGGAGGTAGAAATCAATAAGAATACGATGGACAAGTGGTTTTCTTATCTTGAAAACACTAGAGACATTGAAGAATCGGTAAAAGAATCGATAAAACGTGCTCGAATCTATTCGAGTATGGTGAAAGAAAAACCGACCGAAGAAAAGCAAGATCAAAATTTGGGTTATTGTCGCCTTTGGATTCGGGTTGCAGAAGACCTCACTAAGACTGTCGGTCTTGTGCGTCGGACAGGAATGCTAATCACAGAGAAGCAAAAAAATCTTATTCAGTTTCCCGGCTTTCGAGATTTTACGGCGCTCTGCGTGTTTGAAGGAGAAGAGGGAAATAGACTGTTGCGTCGTATGGAAAATCCCAGGCACGACCAATTCGAACCGGACCATCTTCCACAAGCGGAGCGTAGCTACGGCATTAAGGTATTGAAGACTATAACCAAATGGATCAGAGATATGATTCGGGAGCGAGCCGGCGCGTCTATCGAAGGACATCAAACGGCGCTAAATGAGTTAGCCGTGTACCTCCCGCTGTTCGACGACCAAGAAGATGTCTTCGACAACGAGCGGGACGAAGACGAGAACCAAGACCACAGGGAGAAGGGGTTTGGGGAACGGATTACGGTCAAACTCAATCCCGTCCGACGGTCGGTGCATTCATCATCGCCTACCGAGACACCAGAAGGCGGTGAAGACGGAGATGGGCCGGATACAGGAAATGAAGGTGGCGGTGCAACCGGAGAAAATGGCGACGGTAGTGGAAATGCTGGAATGGGAGAGGGGGGAGGGCATCGGGGGAACGGGCGGGAGTGGCGGGGGAACAAGAGGACAAAGTATTCCCGTATCGCGTGTAAGGCTTCTGCCTATCCGAAGTCGTGAGAATTGCTACCGGCTCAGCTTTGCAGCTGATTTCGACGGGATTGTCCGCTTAACTCTTGAAGAAGCCGGCGACTCTACCCCCATACCGAGAAGCGATGTGAAGGCAATGAATAGCGCCTGTTCGCTCGAACGGATGCCAGTAGTCCGAAGTAAGAGGAATGTCATTGAGATTACCGCCCAGCAACCAGTGACAGACCGTGCATGGCGACTGTCCGCTGTAACTGCTTCGGAGGGTTCATAATGAAGTTCGACCCAGGAAAAGCTTGGCCGCACCCGGTCTTGCGTCCACCGAAATACGGCGATGACTATCCCGAAGCGGAATTCGAGGTTGAAATCGACCTCCGCGTCGCGTCAGGGAGCACATCTGTCCATTTGACCGTCGAGTTTATTTTAAGCAGTCAAAAACTTCTCAGATTGGTAGAAGAAAAGGATGCTCACTATACGATTCTCATAACTGCGCCTCAAACCCGCTTCAGAGAATTGTTTCGAACCAAAACAGTCAAAATTGAAAAGCAGTTTGTCGCAGGTTTGCTGGCGGGGTGGGTAGAAATCCAACCTTTCCTGATTTGCGCTCGTAAGTTGCCAGGTTTCTGTACTTCCGAGTGGCATCCGGACTTCGAAGGACAGACTTTCTATATATTCGCCGGGTCCGTATTGGCTGAAGATGAACCGAAACGTTACTTCATTGATCCTGAATATGAGAATTCTATCGGATCAATATTCAAGATCCGGGTGCAAGCCAATTTGTCCGATGGAAGATGGACCCATCATATTGAGCAGGACCATATTTGGATCTCCATGTCACAACGAGACGAACGAATTTTCAATGATGTAAGACAGAAATGCAGAACCGGAACAGAAGGTTATTATTTGATCAACGGACTGTATCTTCCTGCTTTAGCAGTATCGCTGAAAGACATTGACTGTGATCGGGACGAGTATCAGGATTCCAAGTGGTTTGCGTCGCTTGACCGGCGTCTCAAGGAGGTTGGTTGTCGGCCTCTCGGGAGTGAAGGAGCAGACCGCATCGAAGACGCTCAAAAGATTTTCGAGTCTCCATTTCTTAAAATGCCCCTTCTCACCGAAAAGAGCGAGCGATAGCAGATGGCGAAACTTCGGTATTATACTGTTAGGGCATTGGATGAGTTACGGCGCAGCATAGAGGAACGCTTGGATTGGTACTACAAACCCTCTGGCGAATCTCCGGAGCCGCCCGGTGGATTCAGGGAATCGCGCTTAGTGGAAGCGCCGGATTTGGCAGATCGGTTGGCGATGAACGACGATGCCGTTCCTTCCTCCACTGACCCCGAAAATGCGGCCGTTGTCTACGAAGCGTTGAGCAGTCTGACTCCTCATCAAGCGTCAATGGAACGGGTATGGACATGGTTGTGCCATTGCGACTGCCCTCAGTATGTCGCTTGGCGGTGGCTGAGCAATCGGCCTGACGACCCTGACAACGCCGTCCGTAAAGTAGCGAACCATTTCTTCGTCCGTGGCAACAGGACCCTGATCCGCGATAACGGTATTTCTCGCTTATGGTGGCTGGGTAAGATTGCGCACGATGTGGACCCGGACGACCCGCGCCGATTCCTCGATCTGCTGCTTTATCGTCAGGATGTCCGGTCCGCGTTGATAGAACGGCCGGCGATATCCATGAACCAAGGGGTTTTACAGGTAATCTATCGGACCATGCGTAAGCATGCCCCGGACGGCCCGGAGAACAGTGCGCTTTTTAAACGGAAAGCATTTCGAAGTTGGATGGTCGCCCTGAACAGAAGGGGTGGCGTTATACTGTTGGACGCACTGCCGAATAATGAGCTGGCACAACTTGTGAACGAAGAGGCGGAGCGCGCCGTTGCGAACGCGTTGACGTCGCATGGTTGATAATCTCAGCCCGGAAGACCGGTCGCGGTGAATGTCTCGGATTCGGTCTGAAGGTATGAAACCGGAACGTGTCGTCCGTTCTCTTGTGCACCGTCTCGGTTATCGGTTTCGACTGCATCGGAGAGACCTGCAGGGGAAACCGGATCTCGTTTTTCCAAAACGCAGAGCGGTGATTTTCGTTCAAGGCTGCTTCCGGCATTGGCACCCGGGTCCCGACTGTCCCATAGCCGGATTGCCGAAATCCAATCTCGACTACTGGATACCTAAGCTGGAAAGGACCCGCAGCCGGGACTTGGAGCATGTTGCGGTGTTGGAATCTAGTGGCTGGCGGGTATTGACGCTGTGGGAATGAGGTCTGAGGGATCTTGAGGAAGTTGTCTTGTGTATTCGGGAATTTCTCGATTCAGGAATCTGAACATCTCCCGTCGCATGTCTTCTGCTCGGCGAATTGAGACACTGAGGATCGACGGGTTGATCTCCGACCAGCCAAGATTCAGTGCCGGTGTCGTCACCGAACAGGTCCGTGCAAGGTCCTGAAATTCCTCCGGTTGCTTTTGCACGAGTTTACCTAAAACTGAACTTGCAGAACAATTTTGACATAACTATCTGATATTATTAATAAAGTAAAAAACAACCATGTTAGTTACTGGACAGGTTTGAGTTTGACCCCCAGTAATTCGAAAGCTTTCTGCTGCAGCTCGGTGGGTTGAGTCATGATTTCAAACGGCTCGGCATTGTCCGACGGCGCCACCACTTTATTCCTGCAGATAGTGGCCAGGTCATCAAGCAGTGTGCGGAAACTGTGCACAGGTTCTCCTGAAGTTGCGCGTCTGCTCCGGGCTTTGTTTCGGGCTGAAGACGAAACCTCCGCACGCTCCACTACCGATGACCGCTCTCTCTGTGCTTCTTCAGGGTTCTCGTCGTCAAACAGCAGCGGTCTGAGACTCCGGCGCATGTGCCACTCAACGTAATAGGCCAGCATGCACAACAATACGTGTGCACGCACCCGGTCTGCTCTGTAGTGATAGACAGGTCTAACCTTCAGATCCACAGTCTTGAAACTGCGGAATGCACGCTCCACCGCGCTCAGACTCTTATAGGCCCGCACAGTCTGCTCGGCATCAAGTTCATCTGCAGGCACGCCGGTGCGCACTATGTATATACCGTCAAGAGCTGATTCAGCCGCTATGGAATCGCTTTTACGCCGATATTCAAATGTATTGTCCGTGATCTTCAGTTCAAAGTGCTTGCCCATCTTATATCTGCCGATCACCTTTCCCACCCGAAGCGCAATCTTTTCCCTGCCTTCGAGTCTGCGCTTGTCCCGCCTGGTCGCATCAACAATGGAATCAAGCGCCTCTTCGGTGGATTTCAATAAATCCTCACGTCTACGCTTCCGCCTGAACGCCAACTGTTTGTTGCGACACACCACCAGACGTTCCCCGGGATAGTCATCGCTTCTGATCTCGGCCAGGTCGGTATCATCGAACAACGAAAGTTGTACAGCACCGGATACGACCAGACTGCTGACGGCCGTTGTACGCAGCGCACTTATCCAGTCCAACCCCGCAGGCTCCACCTCATCACGGATGCGTGCCTCGGTCAGCATGCCTCTGTCACCGACAAGTACAATACGGGACAGCCCGAAGCGATTACGTATCTTGTCGATCTGTACACTCAACGTCCCGGGGTCGGCGGTGTTTCCTTCGAAGACTTCCACGGCAACAGGACATCCCTCATCACTGCACAGCAGGCCGAATACTATCTGCATCTTCCCTTTCCTGCCGTCTCTCGAGTATCCGAACTGCGCAAGAGAACAGCACTTTCCTTCAAGGTATGCGGATGTGAGATCGTAGAGTACCAGCGCTCCGTCCCGCAGATGACGTTCAGCCAGGCGCCGTTCAATGGTGTTCTGACGCTGCAGCAACCAGTCCACAGCATCGTAGAGACCGTCTTTGTCCGCACCTTCTATGTCCAGCATCTCGGCAAGAGAACTGTTTGCGGTGTCGGAGGCCAATCCTCGTGCAGCGGCCAGCTTTGAGCCCGGAAAGAGTATGCGGGCGACTATGAGGGCGACAGCGAGTTCACGTCGGGCGGAAGCGGAAGAGCCGATTATGCGGTCAAGTTTCAGTTTACGTAATGTTCCGAGAACAGCTGCGACATGTCCGTGCGGAAGAGACCGGATTATATCGAAGACTTCGCAGGGGTCGGAGACAGCACGACCGCCTTTGAGCAGCACGCGCAGTCCTTCAATCACTTCAGGCGGCAGTTTGGACAGGTTGGCGAGTGTGCGTTTGTGAGCTCTTCCGTCTTTCCAATACGATTCCCGCAGCAGGATGGCGGGGGGAGAGTTTCTGTTCGGTACGCTTTCTATGTACATGATTAGGATTATAAACTGATAAATAAGTGATGTCAAGCAAGAAATAACAGAAACATTATACTATACATGGACAGGCCGTCAGCTGAAAAACAGGTAAAAATGAAGTGTTATGAGCAGGTTATGTTAAAAACAGGAGAATTTTTCCCGCAAGTTCAGCTAAAACTTCGGTAAAATCAGGCTGAATTCGCTTTTCTTCCTGCCGCTGCACGGCCTCCGAGTCTTCCTACTTCTTTTTCTTTCCGCCTTTGGCCCGGTTTTTCTTAGTGATAAGTTTTTTCAGTTCCGTGCGGTCAGGACTCAGAAGTTCTTCTACGTATTTGGTGTTCACCTGAGTCACTATTATATGACCGACTTCGGTGTTTACCGACTCGTAAATTCCAAGTCTCTTCATTCCCTCGGTCTGCATCATGTTGTCATCCGTCGGACTCACATAGTGCACGAAGTCCGTCTTATAACGATGAATGAGGAACAGATGAAGCAGCGTCGCAAGACGTTTCTGGCGAAGATTGGGATCAAAGTTGTTTTCATCCCTGACGGTGAGGATTTTCTTTCCTTTTCTGTCCTGAAGCACCTCGAATATGACGTCCGCCACTTTTTCGCCGCTACCGTTAATGATATTGAGTTCAAGAACGAAAGTTCCCACCGTATGGGGTTTGAGTTCTACGGAGAAACTGTCTTCCATTTTGTAATGCAGAGCCCAGATATTAAGCCAGTCCTCAAGCAGCTTTATGGAGACTTCCGTCTGCACGAGATGCTGGAACTGGGTAGAACCTTTGCCCATGGCCTTGGTGGTGGCGGTCCTTCCTGAACTCGCGACGAGAGCTCCGTCCATACGCGGTCCGCCGACATGGGTCTGCGGAGTTTTATAGGGAGAGTCTATTAGTCTCAGTCTTCTCTGTACTCGAGCAAGCGCCAGCATTCCATCTTCCTGTAGGGCCGCCGAGAACTCTTCCGATGCCATACCGTCGATCTGGTGGCCTCCGTAAGTTATGAAGTCGAACACGAATCCGAGTTTTCCTATTTCCTCCGGGAATTTCCTCATCTCCTCGTCAGTCATCCCGGTCGTGTCCCAGTTGAATGAAGGAGACAGGTTGTAGGCCAGCATCTTGGTGGGATAAACTTCGTGAACGGCTTCAGAAAATCTCCTTGCGTCTTCCAGGTCCGCAGTTTTTGTTTCCATCCACAGCAGGTCGGCAAAAGGAGCCACGGCAAGCGACTTCGCTATCGCGTACTCGATTCCGCCCTTAACCTGATAATACCCCTCGGGGGTTCTGGAGACCTCGGCGTCCCAGTAGTAATCAATTCCCATGGAGTCGGCTTTCGCCATTGCTTCCTTGGTGGATGCGGTATTGGCGAATTTCTTCCATTCCTGGACGGTCATACCGAGATTTATTCCCTGCTCTGTATTGAACTGCATCAGCTTCTCTATGGCTTCACCGAAAGTGGTGAGTCCCGACTCCTCTTCCCATATCTCCACGAACTTGGTGACGATGGAATCAAGGACAGTTTCGAATTCATGCGTATCCGCGGATTTCATCTTTTCCGCGTTATCTTGAATAAGGGTGCTGATTCCCGTCTGCTCGAGCCACTGCTCGGTTTTGTTGTAGGTATTCCTGTCTATCTTGTACAACTTGTGTCCGTTTATATCCTTGACGCCGCTTTCATGAATCTTTTTGAGGATCGTAAGATAGCAGTTCTTATAAGTGGGAGTATCCGGTTTTGTAACTCCGAGAATAAACGGCTGATCCCGCTCGTCTCCGTTTCCGTCAAGGAGAGTTGCCGCTTCCGCATCGGTTCTCGAAACTATGATTCCCGGCACTTCCATTATGTCGAGTTGAAATCTTGCGGCATTCAACCTTTTTATCTGCTCATCTGAAGGCACAAGCACCTTGCCTCCCTGGTGTCCGCATTTCTTGGTTCCCGGTTTCTGGTCCTCGATGTGGTATCCGGTCACTCCGACTTCTACGAACCTTCGTATCAGATTCCTTACGTGGGCATCTCCTCCGTGGCCCGTGTCGGCATCGGCTATTATGAAAGGGCTGTAGTCAATTTCGGGAGTCCTGACTCTTTCTTTTTCAGTCATTCTTGAACGATTGTATTTCTGGTTCTTGTCGGCCGAGAGAAGGGCTCTTACTATCGGAGCCGCTTCATCGGGTACTTGGCTCAGAGGATAACTTGCGAGATCCGCCCCCTGGTCTTCACCTATGGAGCCCTTGGCCGATGTTGCCCATCCGCCCAGATAGATGCCTTCTATACCCTTTCTTTTCATCATTACGGCCTGGCTGGGAGAATAAGGGCCGAAAGAGGTTATCTGCTTTTTCTGTTCAAAAAGTTCGCGAAGCCTCTTGTAGAATGCCTCCGCCGCATTTTTCGCGATTGAATAATCGTTTTTTATGGTACCTCTCTGCTCCACCACCTGACGTGCGGAATAAAGACGGATTATTTCCTTAAAACGGGTGCTTGAGAAGTACTTCTTGGTCTTCCTTATCTCGGCTTCAAAATGACTCATAACTGCATTCTCCTGAAAAAATGGTTTTTTGCAGAACCCGGATTGTCAGATAACGAAATCCAGATTCTCCGTGATTCTTCTGGTTTTGTTTGAAAATTCCGACATGTAGAGATCTATTCTCTCTGCCGCCGTGTCGATGTCATGATTGTTGAGATTTATGTTGAGAAGGTCTATGTACCAAGGAACCTTCACATAATCAAGAACATATCTTCTCACTATATCTCTTGCGATCGGGAGAGTTGTGGGCTTCGATATGTCGTGAACATCCTTGTCTTTCGCGTTCTGGAGTTTCCCGTATTCCTCCTCGAGCAGTCTCTCAAAGACCTCCTCGGTGAAGACATCTCCCGCTTTGAGTCCGGTCTCAGGATCATCTTCGGTCAGTTTCGCTCCTTTGTGTACCCATTCCCAGAGTATGCTCAGCCTTATTTCTCCGGTTGCGGCGTCTTCCATAAGATAGAGGATATCATCGTTTCCGAAGAAGTCCGCGGGTTTGAGCGCCGCCGCCTGAAATCCCTGGCCGAACGCGTTTCCGTACTGAAGTCCTACGCTCAGAAGGTTTCTCGCCCCTCTGATAGTCCTGGGCGCGGGTTCAAGAAGAATGAGGCCGTCCGAGTCTTCTTCAGTGTAGGTGAGAGGAGGAAACTTCCTTCCCATCTGGTTTTCCTTTCCCGCTTTTTCCCATACGGGCCTTATTATGTGCACCATTTTCCAATGAGCGACCCATTTTCCGCTTGCCCCCTCCTGTTGTTCGCGCACGGCGCCGGCGTATGCCTTCTTCATACTGCTTTCGACCCCTTCTTTTGACCCGACGGGAATATTGGGCTCCATCCCTCCCTGCCAGAGCGCGAAATGTCCGTTTATATCCGGAGTGTTGACAGCTCTTCTCACCCTGTCTTCATAGTTTCTCATGTAGCCGTAGGTCATTGTAATCGATTCTATGTTGGGATTGACAAACTCCCCATCCCACGCCATGGCGTCGGAGACGCTGTTTATATAATCCCATCTGCCCGTGTTGAATCCGACGAAATGTTTTCCCAGAGCCGCCCTTATCTCCATGAGTTGAAAGGTTTCCTCAAGTTGCTCTATCAGCACATACACTTTTATCGACCCTTCCTCGATTCCGAGATGGTTTTCCAGAGCGCAGAGCAGTTTATTCCAAAAAGCCGCTTCCTCGGCAGTCTGGATTTTCGGAAGGTAGAGAACCGACGAGGAATTTCTTTCGGCAAGCTCTTTATAGTTGTTCACCACATACAGAGTTATATCCGCTATGGAAGCCGACAGGGCGACTCCGGTCTCATCCCGTATATGACGGTCGTCGAGGTGAAGACCTCTGGCCCTGAAAATCACGGTGGTGAAATCAAGCTGCTTTTTCCAGTCAATGATTACATCATGCCCGAAAAAGTCCCTGCTCCATCTGTTCATCTCTGCTGCGACTCCTTCCGCGGTTCTTAAAAACACCCCGTCTCTTGCGATCGCGAGCTTGAGATTACGCTGGTTGTCAAGCGACATCGTCGAGATCTGCCCCAACGCGTCTTCTCCGTCGAACATCCACCCGTCAGCACCGGAAAGAAGGGCGTATGCGACGTTTCTTATGCTTTTTTCAA
This sequence comes from Thermodesulfobacteriota bacterium, assembly GCA_965204665.1. Classification (GTDB taxonomy): domain Bacteria; phylum Desulfobacterota_D; class UBA1144; order Nemesobacterales; family Nemesobacteraceae; genus Nemesobacter. The sequence goes on from OZ242002.1 coordinate 1,225,707, forward strand.
TCGGAGAATTCGGCTTTGCCGCCGGACCCGTGCCCTGTATCCACTGTCTCTGCAGGTCGTGGGGAATTATTCCGCCCTCGAATTTTCCGTCTCTTGCGTCTTGAACCTTGATCTGCGTACCCGGTATCACGGAATCCGGGTCAAGAAAAGTAATTCTCTCTTTGTTCTCATATCGGTTTTTTCTTCTCCGTGACCTTCTGTCCATGAGCGCTTTCTGTTCTGCGTTGAACCGAGCCATGAATTCAAGCGCCCGCAAAGCCTGTTCCGTGTATACGTCCCCGTAGGACTGACCGATGTTGTCTCTTATGTGAAGTGAAGTGTTCATATTCAATGCGCTCCCGAAAAATCTCTTGAGATTAAGGAAAAAACCTTTAAGATAAAGTAAAATTCTTATTAAATCAAATGTATGAGACGGGCATACCCGACACGAAAGAAGTGAAGACGGTTATTTGTTTCGAGTAGTGATTGTCCGTACGATTGAAATTTCTGTTTTCTTCGACTGCGGGCAGTCCTGGAATTCGAAGGTGGGTGTAGCTCAGCCCGGTTAGAGCACTTGGTTGTGGCCCAAGAGGTCGCCGGTTCAAATCCGGTCATCCACCCTGTTTTACAATCTTTTCATCGGAATCTAAATATGGGACTCAGGTGCGGAATAGTAGGACTCCCTAATGTCGGCAAGTCCACCCTTTTTAACGCTCTCACCGATGCGCAGGCGGCTGCTTCCAATTTTCCTTTCTGCACTATAGATCCCAACATAGGAGTTGTGGGGGTTCCCGACCCGAGGCTTTCTGTTCTCTCAAGCATTGTGAATCCGGAAAAAACCACTCCGACAAGCATAGAGATAGTTGATATTGCAGGTCTGGTAAAGGGTGCTTCCGAGGGAAAAGGAAGAGGAAACGCTTTTTTATCGCATATAAGGGATGTGGACCTGATACTGCATGTGGTGAGATGCTTTGAAGATGAAAACGTCGTCCATGTTGAGACCGGAGTGGACTCACTTCGCGACATTCGGATGATAGAGGATGAACTTATTCTGAAGGATATCGAAACTGTCGAAAAAAAAGAACAAAGAACCGCCAGCAGGGCCAAAAGCGGAGACAGGGAAACTCTCAAAATTTATGATGTCGTAAAAGACCTGCGGGAGTTTCTCGAGTCCGGCCGTCGCGCAAGGGATTTTCCCGAAGTTCATTCGTCTGCTGTGGAAGAACTTTTTCTTCTGAGCTCAAAACCCGTCATATACGTGTGTAATGTCGCGGAGCAGGACCTGGCTGAAACGGGGTCGAACGCTCAGGTGGAACAGGTAAGAGATCATGCGGCGGCATCAGGTGATGATCTGATAGTGGTTTCCGCGAAGATAGAGTCGGAAATATCGGAACTTGAGGGAGAGGAGAAAGAAGGTTTTCTCAGGGATCTGGGGCTCAGCGCTTCCGGCCTTGACAGACTTGTCAACTGCGCATACTCGAACCTCGGGCTCATCACGTATTTCACAGCCGGACCCAAGGATGTGCGTGCGTGGACGATACGGCGGGGGACGCTTGCGCCGCAGGCGGCGGGAGTGATTCACACTGATTTCGAGAGGGGCTTCATCAGGGCCGAGACCATATCCTACGAAGATTACGTCAGAGAAGGCTCGGAACATCTTGCCAGGGAAGCGGGAAAGATGAGGCTTGAGGGAAAGGAGTACCGGGTTTCTGACGGCGATGTCATGTTTTTCAGGTTCAATGTCTGATTCACCTGCGCTTGGTGCAGTTTTACCGGGTATCTTTCCGCGCGGGTAGAATTCTTGTTTCGCTATGGGTTATAAATCTCTTATAAGACCTGTTTTCAACCGTCTTGATTCCGAAACATGGCACAACAACGTAAAAGAACTTATGCATCTTTGCGAGTTCTCCAGCACGACACTGAAATTACTTGAGTTTGTTTCGAGCGGTGGAAGCAGGGTCAGAGATTCGAGACTCTCCGTCAGCATTGCCGGCATGGATTTTGAAAATCCTCTTGTTGTGGGAGCGGGATGGGATAAGAATGCAAGGTCGGTAAAAGCGCTTTACTCTCTGGGTTTTGCCGGAGTTGAAGTAGGCTCGGTTGTTCCAAGGCCGCAGAAGGGGAATCCCCGTCCGAGGCAGTTCATGATAACCCCCGATGTGTGCGTGAATTCCCTCGGGTTTAACAGTCAGGGGATGGATGCCGTGTTTGAAAACCTGAAAGGGTACGGGGTGCTGGATTTTCCCGTCGGGGTGAATCTGGGTATAAACTCGGATACGAAACATGAAGATGCCCCTGGTTCCTACGCGGCGGTCTGCGGGAAATTTCGCGACATCGCTTCCTATTTTGCAGTCAATGTAAGTTCTCCCAACACTAAAGGGTTGAGAAAACTACAGAACAGAGGCCGACTTGAAGACATAATACAGGCCGTGACGGAAACTGTCCGTGATTCTTCGGGTAACTCTCGGCCGCTGTTTGTAAAGATATCGCCCGATCTTTCCGGAGAAGCATTGGATGATGTTTTAAGAGTGGTTGTCGATTTCAGAATTTCAGGGGTAATCGCGACCAATACCAGCAATAATCCCTGTCTGAAGAGAAAATACGGAAAAAAATGGGGTTCCACTCCCGGCGGAATCAGTGGAAACGATTTTGAATACGCATCGCTTTCAACTTCGGTCGTTTCTCATATCTACCGCAGTACCGGAGGTCTGGTCGACATAATGGGGTCGGGAGGGATATGCGACGCTGCATCCGCTCTCGAAAAATTGCGGGCGGGGGCGAAGGTTCTTCAGGTGGTCACGGGTCTTCGCGGTGAGGGTCTTTCAGTAGCAAACTCCATAAACAGAGGACTTCTGCGGTTCATGGATAGAAACGGAATCGGAAATGTAAAAGATATTATCGGAGTAGGCGAGGGGGAATTAATATGAATGTTCGGTTTCTGTTCCGCGCACGGTCTTGCGGACCGAATGCTCATGCGGGTGGATAGGCTGGATCCGGATTGACTGGCGTCGTGAAAAAGTCCCTGCAGGTAGTTCTGCTGATAAAAACACCGCACATTTATTCTACAGAGCAGGTTTCTTGTTGGAAAGACCTGACCCCTTGCATGCAAGTATAAGTCGGGCGCGCTTTTTTCTTGGTAGATGTTTTTTTTCTAGATTTCATTTTTTGTTTGTTGTAGATTAGTCGAGTGTTTATTAGATTAACCATATACAACCTGCACGGAGGTGCAAGATGAGAAAAGTATTTTCATTCGGTGTGCTGGCGTTTTTGTTGTTCGGCATGGCGACTTTCGCTACAGCGGAGGGCAAGTATGGGGGCCACCACGGGAAACATGATAAGATGTTCGAGAAAAAAGATGTGAACTCCGATGGTGTCATCTCCAAGACCGAGTTTGTGACTTATTCGGAGGGAAAATTCTCGAAGATGGATGCGGACGGTAACGGCAGCCTCACCGAGGAAGAAGTAAAAAGCTACAAAAAGGAAAAGTACAAGAACAGAAAAAAGTCCGGACAGTGCGGCGATAACTGACTTGGCGAGGAACAAAAGTGAAGATAGGGTCTGTTGCGTTTTTCAGCCGCGGATAATTAGGAGAATCTGTATTGACAACTGGGAAAAGCAGTAGAGAAGGACCTCGAAAAAAGCAGACGGCGAAAAGAAAGCCTGGGAAAAGCACTGCCGCGGGTTCAAGTCCTTCAAAGCCTGACTTCAACCCTGATCATGATCTTCAGGACATGATTTCCACGGAATCCATAATATCTCGGATAATGGGGAATTCGAGTTCTGATGGTCAACATTGTTCCGAGTCGGATTCCGTAAGGCTTTCCCGACTCCGGCAGGCGCAGGGTATCATTTACGACACATGGGAAACCGTCGACAAACAGGAGAAAGTTCATGTGGCTAAAGAAGCACTTGAGATTTCAGACCACGGATGCTTGAGGTGAACCCCGGTGATAACCAGGGTATGCGGTTCTGGTTGGTGTCCAGATTGTTCAGTCTTAATGATCTTTCCGGTGTTGAGAAAGTCCTAGATGCTTACGAGGACCAGCATCTCGGAGATTGGTGCTGGAACAAGGACCTTTTACTTTTCAGAAAAGATGGAGATTCCGCCCGTGACGTTGAAGCTCTTGACAGAGCAACGAAGGCTAATTCTTTTGTCCCTGAATTCCTGACCGGGGCGATACCTATACCGAATGATCTCGGATATTACACTCCCGGTTCGGCGGAAGAGGCCGGCATTTATGCTTCTGCCAATTTGGTAAACTGGTCAAGCACGAAAGGTGCTTTATTTTGGATTAGAAATAAAACGAAGGGGATTATTTACTTGCGAACTAAGACCCATAGGAAATTTTAAGATATGCTCCAGAAGAGAAAGAGATACCAGGAGAATAGGCTGACCAGGTAGTCGCCGGAGAGTGTCCGAAAAGAGAGATGAAGAATGGGATGACGATGTCCCGTTCTAAGGGAGGTGGAAATGAAAAAGTGGATTGGAGGTGTTTGTGCGGTAGTGTTGATAATAATTCTCTTCGGAGCGATTGCCTACTATTCGAAACCGACGGTGGATATGAAGGACGGACTTTCCGAAAGTGAATGCGACACCGTACTTTCCGGAGAGGATTACAGATTGAAAAATATCCGTTACATGACGATTCCCGATGACTGGAAGAAAACAAGAAAGGCGTATGCGAAGACAACCTGTATTACGAAGAATCTGGTCGAACCTGTAAAACAGGTGACCGAAGAAATTGTAGAGGCATTACCTTCGGAATCTGAAATTTACGAGGTCACGGAAAAAGTCCAGGAGACGACAAGAGAAATCGTGGACGGAGCAGTTGACGGAACAAAAAAGAAAACTATGGCGATCTGGAAAAAACTCAAGGAGGACAAATGAATCTGACCGATTTGAACATTCCCGAACCGAAACGGAAACAGGTCGACTATATTCTTTTCAATACGATTCTGAAAATCTACCCGGAAACTCAGGGATGAGAGCTGAAACAGACCGTAAAACAAAAAAAGGGCGGTAAACCGCCGCTACTTTGAGTTTCCGATAAAAGTGACGCTGGACAAAGGTGACGGCGATGAACCTCTGATACTGGTGAAGAGCAGCGAGGTCGACACTGCGGAATATTGTGTGGATGGTTTTCTTTGCGGTATGGGCGAAGAGATGTTTGAAGATAACCGGCTCACCCGGAAAGAAGCGAGTAGTTCAACACTTACATTCAGCGACAACCGGAAGACATTGCGGCAGTGCAGTGTCGGTGAGATAGAAGATAATTTAAAAAGCCCCGAGTGTTGCACTTCGAAGTTTAATGGGCGTTACCGTAATGAATAATCTTCGAGGTTCCGCGCCGGATTGCCTGCCTTGCAGCGGTTCTCAGGTATCGGTTTGCGTGACGGACAGGTTGTTTTACAGTTACTCATTCTCCGGTTCATCACTTGTCTGAACTGAGAATATATATTGACCCCGGCAGTTGATTTTCACTTGGGATGAAATCTGCGGACTCTTTTGAGAATCACAGGTTTTTGAGGTGAGGATTTTCACCTGAAAACTGAGGTGAGTTTTTGCTCCTCCCGTATAAAAATCGTGTTCGGTATTTTGATATGCTGAAACGTGCATACCGTAAAGTTGTTTTGAGAACAATGACAATAAGCGGGAGTTCTGTGGAATTACTGACATGAAAAATCCATCGGGTTTTCTTCTGAGCGGAGTATCGGCGGGACTCGGAAAAAGCGGAAAAAAAGACCTTGCGCTCATATTCTCGACTGTCCCCGCGCGCATCGCAGCCCTATTTACGAAAAACTTCATAAAGGCTGCTCCTGTGATCATAGGACAACAGAGGGCGGCTGAAGGACTCTGCCAGGCGATAGTGATAAACAGCGTCAATGCGAATTCGTGCACCGGCGAGGAGGGTTATGAAGACGCTATGGCGGTGGCCGATACGGTTGCGGATGAGCTTGAAATAGATCGCTCTCTTGTAATCCCCTCGTCAACCGGGGTGATAGGAGAGAGGTTGTCTGTGGAAAAGATCAGAACAGCGACTGCAGGGCTTGTAAGAAGCCTCGGTGAGGAAAATGTCACGGATGTGGCGGAAGCGATTATGACTACAGACGCTTTTCCCAAATATGCGGCCAAAAAGTTTAATATAGGTGAAAAGACCGCTTCTTTTGCGGCTATCGGAAAGGGAGCCGGAATGATATGCCCTGACATGGCCACCATGCTCTGCTTCGTTATTACAGATGCCAGCATCGATAACTCGGCTCTCTCCAAAGCTATTCGTTGTGCGGCTGACATTTCTTTTAACTCGATAACGGTTGACGGTGATACTTCCACGAATGATTCCGTGTTTGTTCTTGCGAACGGAGTTCTCGGTAATCCTGAAATCACGGAGCGGAGTCGGTATTACCCTGGATTTACGGAAACTCTCTGTGCTTTATGTGAGGAAATCGCCGGGATGATAGTGCGCGACGGGGAGGGTGCTACAAAGGTTGTAAGAATCAATGTGACGGAAGCCGCAACCACGGAAGACGCGCGTAAGATAGCAAGAACCATAGCGAATTCGCAACTGGTGAAGACCGCTTTTTACGGAGAGGATGCGAACTGGGGAAGAATAATCGCGGCTGCGGGAAGGGCGGGGGTGGATATCTCTGCGGAAAAGATAAAACTTTATTTCGATGACCGTGAAGTTTTTTCCGGAGGAGTCAGGTCAGAATCTGAATCGACATTTGCTCATGTGTTCACTGAACCGTCTTTTTCGATCACGTTGAGTCTCGGGCAGGGAAAAGAGCGATACTCTATACTGACAAGCGATCTGAGTCACAAATACGTGTCGATAAATTCCGACTACAGAACATAGAAAAGGATCATGCAGACCATCTTTTTCTGAACCGGTTTCCCGTCTGATACTCCGCGTACCTGATAAGCACTTGGATGTTGTTTTTCACCTTGTCCGGTTGCGCTTCCATAGTCTTTGAGTCTTCCAATACGTCCGTATAAAAGTTGTAGACGGTATTTTTTTTCCGATCGCACAGCTTGCCGCTCGCGATGTCGAAGCCCGCTATGTTCCCGGGTCCGTCGTATCTGAGGTCCGGAGCGTATCCGCAGAGTTTGAGAGCGTGCAGCATGAAAAGGAAAAAGACCGGCCGAGGTTCTTCCTCTTTCGCCAGAAGTCCCAGAGTCGTCAGAGCGAGGTCGAAAAGTTCGCCGTCGGGCTCTCTTTCCGGCGTCAGGTAATCCACCATCTCAAGAACTCGGGTTGCGGCGAGAAACAGGTCGACGGAACCTGATACTTCTCTGTAACTTTTTCTCAGGGTGACATCGGAAATGCTGAATCTTCCGCCTTTTTCCGTTATGTCAATCGTAAGATGGTTGAAGAAATCAAGCAATCCTCCGAAGCGCTTGCGGCTTTTCTTCGCGTTTCGTGCAACCGCCCGGAACTTCCCCGCTTCCCTGGAGAAGAGGGTTATGAGGAGGTCCGCTTCCCCGTAATCTGATTTTTTGAGAACGAGTGACTGATATGTCCGCATGAAAATTACTGGTATCCTAAACTGAAGGTTAAGTAAAGAGGCGAAACGACCATTTCTTCCGCGCGCAGTTTGTTTGTTGCGGACATCCGGTAAAATCTCTCTCCATCCATGATGTTTCTGAGAAGTCTTTCAGAGTTTCTGAAAATAGACCACGCCCTTTTTTCTCTTCCTGTTGTTTTTTCCGGAGCTTTCCTGGCGGCCGGAGGACTGTTCGGCGGCCGTCTGTTTCTGCTGATGGTGGTTGCGGGCACCGGAGCGCGAACTTTTGCTCTTGCGGTGAATAGGATTTTCGACCGGGAGATAGACGGTAGCAACCCCAGAACCGAGCAGAGGGCGCTTCCCTCGGGTAAGGTCACTCTCGTTTCAGCGGTTGCTGTCGCCGTATCTGGGTTGCTTGCGTATCTTCTGTGCGCTTGGCTTATATGTCCCTTTGTTTTTTATCTGTCCCCGCTTCCGCTTGCAGTTTTTATCGTATATCCCCTGATGAAGAGATTTACAAGCCTCTGTCATTTCGGAGTCGGGTTTGCCCTTGCCCTTGCCCCCGTTGCCGGATGGCTTGCGGTCACCTGCTCGTTCTCATCGATGATGCCTGCGGTTGCGGTAGGACTTTTCACTTTTTTCTGGATTTCGGGATTTGATGTGATCTACGCGACTGCGGACGAGGAGTTTGACCGCAACTACGGACTTTTTTCTCTCGTCTGCAGTTACGGAAGAAAAAAAGCACTCGAGATATCCCGTGTCTGTCATGTGCTTGCGGTTGTATCCCTTGTTTTCCTCTACTTTCTGTCGTTTCGTACAGTATGCGCGCTTTTTCCTCTCGCGGCCTGCGGATATCTTCTCTATCTAGAGCATAGAAACTTCGGGGGCGTGACCCCCGCTTTTTTCAGAACCAATGTTCTGGTGGGATTTATGGTTTTGTTTTTCATTCTCGCGGGTATATATTTACCCTGAATCATGCGAACCATAGTCGGAATTACCGGAGCCTCGGGGGTCGCCTACGGGGTTGATTTCGTGAGAAGGTGTCCCGAAGAGAAATTTCTCGTAGCGAGCAAGTGGGGCAGGAGAGTCCTGCACGAGGAACTCGGTCTCAAAGTTGAGGAAATGAGGCCGTGGGTGACCGATATTTACAGCGACTCCGATATGGCGGCGCCTTTTTCCTCGGGAAGCAACCCTTTTGATTCCATGGTGATAGTTCCGTGTTCGGTATCCACGCTCGCCAAGATCGCAAACGGGATAGCGGACACCCTGATAACCAGGATAGCAGCGGTGGCCTTAAAGGAAAAAAGAAGACTCGTGATAGGGCTCAGAGAAACTCCCCTGAGCACCGTCACTCTTGAAAACGCTCTCAGGTTGTCCCGTGAAGGCGTCATCATAGCGCCTGTTTCCCCCACCGACTATCTGGGTTCGGATTCGGTCTCCGATGTAGTGGGAGGCTATGTGGACAAACTTCTTAATCTGGTCGGGGTTGATACGGGCAGGGGATGGAAGAGAGAGGAGCTGGAGTAGGATTTTCCCATGCCTTCAAAAGGTTTTCCTGATCTCACAAGTTTTATAAACCATCTTCATGACGAGGGAGACCTCAGGAGAATAAAATCCGAGGTTGACCCCGAACTTGAGATAACGGAGATAGCTTCCCGCGCGATCAAGGAAGAAGGACCTGCCCTGCTGTTTGAGAATGTCAGGGGGTCGGATTTTCCTCTGGTGATAAACCTGTTCGGCACGGAGCGCAGGGTTGAACTCGCACTCGGTAGAAAACCTGTCGAGGTGGGGCAGGAACTTGTTGAGATATTTCACAAAGTAACCCCGCCCACGATAGGCGGAATAGTGTCGGTCCTTCCGAAAGCCGTCGGGCTTCTTTCCATGAGGACCAAGAAGACCAGACGAGGTGATGTCCAGCAGGTGGAGACTGAACCTGATCTCTCGAGATTGCCTGCGCTTAAGTGCTGGCCGCAGGACGGAGGCAGGTTCATCACTTTCGGTCTTGTGCTTACCACCAGTCCCGAGACAGGGGGGAGAAACTTGGGGATATACAGGTTGCAGGTGTATGACGGCAGCACCACGGGGATGCATTGGCATGCTCACAAGGGAGGAGCCGCTCACTATCACGAGGCGAAGAAATTAGGAAAGGATCTGGAAGCCGCGGTGATTCTGGGTGGAGATCCGCGCATGATATTCTCCGCAGTCGCGCCTCTTCCTGACGGTATGGACGAACTTGCGTTCGCGAGTTATCTGCGCGGAAGTCCGATCCCGATGGTCAGAGGCAAGAGTATTTCCCTCTACGTTCCGGCGGACGCGGAGTTCGTACTCGAGGGGTCGGTGCCGAAAGATGTGCTGAGGCGCGAGGGGCCGTTCGGGGACCATTTCGGTCACTACTCGATGGAAGCTGATTTTCCGATTTTCAATATAAGCGAAATAACTCACAGGCAGAATCCGGTCTATCCGGCTATCGTGGTCGGCAAGCCTCCGAAGGAGGATATTCCCCTCGGAATCGCCGCGGGCGAGATGTTCTCTCCTCTCATAAGGATAATACAGCCGGAAGTGAAGGATATGTGGGCCTACCACGAAGCGGGATTCCACAACCTGCTCGCGGTCGCCGTTGACGAAAGATATCCCAAGGGCGGTATAAAGGCGATGCTTGCACTCTGGGGCACGGGTCAGCTTCTTCTCACTAAATGCATGATCTGCGTTTCAGAGGGAGTCGATCCTAGAGATTTCTCCGCGGTACTGAGGGAAATAGGAGAGAATTTCGATCCCAGAGAGGATTTCCTCATGATACAGTGGGCGCCGCTCGACACCCTTGATTTCACCAGCAGAAAATTCAATGTGGGAAGCAAGATGGGAATCAATGCCGTAAGGAAAAACACCGAGCACAGAAAAAACTACGCAAAGGAGATTGCGGACCCTAGGGAAAAACATCCCGAAATAACGGGTTTCAGACTTCTTGAAGGAGGTTTCTGCGTTATCCGTATAGATGAATCCGCCACCGACCCCAAACGTATGCTGCGCAAGTTGTTTGAGACTCCCGGCCTCGAGCATGTGCGTATAATGGCGCTTGTGAGCCCCGACATAGATATTGAGGATGATACCGAGGTGATATGGGGTATTTTTACAAGGTTCGATCCGTATCTCGATGTCGTCTTCGAACATGTTGAACTTCGCGGCAGCGCGGTCATATACGACGGCAGAATGGGAATAGACGCCACGGTCAAGCATTGGTATCCTCCGGTTATAGAGATGTCCGCGGAGATTAAGGACAGAGTGAACGAGAGATGGAACGATTACTGGAACTGATGGAGTTCTGCACTGATCCGGAACTGTTTCCGTTAATGGAGAAAGTAGCCGCGGGCGAAAGAATCTCCTTTGATGACGGACTCTCCATACTGCGTACCCGTGATGTGAACACGGTAGGTGCTATGGCGGACCATGTCAAAAGAAAAAAATCGGGAGAAAAAGTGTATTTTGTGGTTAACCGCCACGTGAACCCTTCAAACATCTGTGCCATATCCTGTAGGTTCTGCGCGTTCGGAACGACGAAAAAATCGGCGAACGCCTACGAACTGTCGGACGAGCAGATGCTTTCCATGCTCAGCGATGAAATGAGAGAAGTACATATAGTTGGCGGACTTCACCCCGACTGGGGATTCGACCGTTATCTGGACATCGTCAGGATGATAAAGGACCGCTACCCTGAAATTCACGTTAAGGCGTTCACTGCGGTCGAGATCGACTGGTTTTCGGAAATAAGCGGCCTTTCGCTGAAAGATGTGCTGCTTACGCTTAAAGATGCGGGAGTGGATGCGCTTACAGGCGGCGGGGCGGAGATACTTCATGAAGAGGTGAGAAAGAAAATCTGCGCTCCTAAGACGGTCGCCACCAGATGGGAGGAAATCCACCGCCTTGCCCACAGCCTTGATATTCCCACAAATGCCACCATTCTTTACGGACACTTGGAAAAACACCATCATGTGGTCGACCACATGGACAGGCTCAGAAGAATAGAAGATGATTCCCCGGGTTTTTTCGCGTTTATCCCGGTGCTTTTTCAGCCGGAAAACACGGGGCTTAAAGACGTAAGGCCGTTTCCCGCTTCATACGACATGAAGATTCATGCGCTTGCAAGGCTGTACTTGGACAATTTTCCGCATATAAAGTCCTACTGGATAACTCTCGGTGAGAAAGCCGCCCAGGTGGCTCTGCGTTACGGAGCAAGCGACGCGGACGGAACTATAATGAGAGAGAAGATAATCCACGATGCCGGCGCTCCTTCGGAAGTGGGGCACAGCAGAGATTTCATGATAAAAATGATCCGGGACTCGGGATATATCCCGGTTGAAAGGGATGCCCTCTACAATGAGATACGAGTGTATGGCTGAGTTGCGCTCTGCATGGAGAAGGAGATGCCGTCCGGTTTTCGTATAGCGGTTTTCGCCGCCGCGGTTTTTATTGCGGTTGTGAGTGCGGTTTTTTTCGGATACGGTTCGACGGATGCCGGGAAGGCGGAGGATATGGAAAGAGAGAAAAACGGCGGTTATGAGGAAGCGACTTTCGCGGGCGGGTGTTTCTGGTGCATGCAGCCTCCTTTCGACAGTATTTCAGGGGTCGTGGATACGGTTGTCGGCTATTCGGGAGGTTCGGAGGAAAATCCCACATACGAGCAGGTATGGCGGGGAAGGACGGGGCATGCGGAAGCGATAAGAGTGGTTTTCGACCCTGCCCGGGTAAGTTACGAAACACTTCTTGAAACTTTCTGGATGAACATTGACCCCACCCGGGAAGACGGGCAGTTTGCCGATAGGGGGAGGCATTACAGGACCGCCGTCTTCTATCACGACGAAGCGCAGAAGCGAAAAGCTCTTCTGTCAAGGAAAAAACTTGAAGAATCCGGGAAATTCAAAAACCCAGTAGTTACTTCGGTAGAGAAATTCAGATCCTTCTACAGAGCCGAAGAATACCACCAGAAGTATTATGAAAAGAACCCTGTCCACTACTACAACTACAAAAAAGGCTCGGGAAGAGAGGATTTCATAAGAAGAACCTGGGGGAAATAGGATTTCACCACCGAAGCGATGGCCGTTTACCTTCTGGGTTCCGAACCGGGTTTTCCCGACCCTCGCCAGGCAGATGCCCAGGGGCTGGTCGCAGTTGGAGGCGACCTGTCCGTGCAGCGGCTTCTCTGCGCCTACGCGTCGGGCGTTTTCCCTTGGTATTGCGAAGGAGACCCGATTCTTTGGTTTTCTCCTGATCCGAGAATGATTTTTCTTCCGGGAGATTTCAGGTTCTCGAGGACTCTGAGAAAGACGGTATCTTCCGGCAGATTTTCTGTAAGCGTGGACACGGATTTCCGTTCGGTTATCGAAAACTGCGCTCGGGTTTCGAGAGAAGGGCAGGAGGGGACATGGATAACGGAAGGTATGAAAGCTGCGTACTGCAGACTGCATGAGTTGGGTTACGCTCACTCCTTCGAGACTTACTCGGACGGGAATCTTGTCGGTGGTCTTTACGGCGTATCGCTCGGTCGCGCGTTTTTCGGGGAATCGATGTTCCATACCGAGACTGACGCATCTAAAGTGGCCTTTTTTCACCTTGCGCGCAAGTGCGCGGAGATTGGTTTTGATTTCATAGATTCTCAAGTTCCTACTGATCATATGAAGAGTCTGGGAGGAAGGGAGATAAGCAGAAAGGAGTTTCTTCTTATGCTTGAAGTCTCTCTTGAAAAGGAATCGCTTCGAGGCAGGTGGCAAATATAATTGTCTTGCTGTGCGGAAATTTCCTCTCCGCGCCGTTTATGCTGTTATGAAAAAAGTTTGCTGAAGAGGAACAGTTTTTAAGAAGTTTCTGAAGCGTTTTTCATGACATCGGTCGTCCAACTGGTTAAAATCTCACGTCATGCCAAAACTTCTTGTGTTTCAGCATGTCCCCCACGAAATCCTTGGAACGTTTCATCCGATGCTGAAAACCGCCGGTTTCAGGATACGTTACGTGAATTTCAGCCGTTCCAATTACTCTATACCGAAGCTCCGTAATTACGACGGCCTTGTCATTCTCGGCGGCCCGATGAATGTTGATCAGAGGGATGAGCATCCGTATCTGGTGCCGGAAGTGGAGTCTGTAAGAGAATTTATAGAGATGGATGCCCCTGTGCTGGGAATATGCCTGGGTTCACAGTTAATCGCCAAGGCTCTTGGCGCATCTGTTTATAAAAATCCGAAAAAGGAAATCGGCTGGTATGATGTTCATATTACGGAAGAAGGAAAAAACGACCCGCTTCTCCGCGCTTTTAATTCCACTGAGAAAGTATTTCAGTGGCACGGCGACACTTTTGAAATTCCGCAGGGTGCTGTTCGACTTGCGTCTTCCCCCGCATGCGCGAACCAGGCGTTTCGATACGGAGACAAGGTATACGGGTTTCAATTCCATCTTGAGGTGGACGCGCCGATGATAGAGCGATGGCTCCTGACTCCCGTTAACAGACAGGAGATTGAAGATATGGGAGGCGAGATAAGTCCTGAGGAAATAAGGTCGCAGACTCCCCTGTATATAGAAGAACTTTCAGAACTGAGCAGAATGGCTTTCGGCGGCTTCATCTCGCTTTTCAGCAGACCTTCGGCGAAAAGGGCGCATATGCCTTCGGTATGATTCTGCTCTCCGGATGTCAAGCGGTTGAAAAAAAAAGGCGGTTTGTGTACAATTCATCGCACTTTATTTATACTCCGAACCCTTTTCATAATCCATACAACGAGGTGAATAATGAGCGAGTGGCAATCCAAAAATCACGGTCATCCCGACATAAGACCTTCTGCTTCAAGAAGGGCCGTTTTCATAGGCAGATACCAGCCCTATCACGCAGGACACATAAGTCTTGTCAGACAGAAACTGGACAAGGGGGTTCCCTGCTTGATAATGGTGAGAGACATTCCGCCCGATTCCAAAAACCCTTTTACCACGGAACAGACGGTCGCCATGATAAGAAAGTATCATGAAAGCAAGGGTGATGATGTAGTCGTGATGGCGATTCCTGATATTGAGTCGGTAAACTGGGGCAGGGGAGTAGGATATGAAATGAATGAATTTTTTCCTCCTGCCGACATAGGTTTTATATCCGCAACGAAGATACGCGAATCGGTAGCGGAAGGAAATGATGAATGGAGAGAACTTGTGGACCGGTCTATTCAGGATGATGTCGTAACGTATCTGGGCGGCTGATCCCTGGTGTAAATCCGAGGGTTGGAGCCGAGAAAAAGTACATTACATATGCAGGCAGAAACATGGAATGCAGGACGTGTCTGATGCGCAGGTATTGTATCGGTGAGAAGACGCAGGTCAGGTTGATAGAAAGATGGGAACACTAGGCTGAACTTCCGGAAAAAAACCACCTGTTTTCGGCTGTAACTTCCTCATATTATTTTATTTATCACCGTTTTCTGAAGTAATTTTGTACCCATGTATTTATTGTTTTTTCTCGCTTTTCTTCCTTGACAATCCTTTTATATACATTACACTTAGTAGCCATGTAAATAGAAAGCGTCCCGAACAGAAATTCTCCTCCCGCCATACTGCTGCGGGAATCTTATCGTGAAGGCGGCAAAGTCCGTAAACGCACACTCGCCAACCTGTCCAAATGGCCGCCGGAGATTATCGAAGGACTGCGCGTCCTGCTCAAGGGCGGTCGTGCTGTTTCAGACCCCTGCGAAGCCTTCGATATAATCCGGTCTCTTCCGCACGGACATGTCGCAGCTGTTCTCGGAACATTACGTAAACTGAAACTTGACCGCATAATCGGCTTTTCCGCTTCCGCCCGACGTGAACTCGCTGTCGCCCTCATAGTCGCCCGTATACTTGCTCCGGGATCAAAGCTGGCCGCTGCACGAGGATCGGCTTCCGACACCGCAAACAGTTCTCTTGCCGAGGTGCTCGACATAGAAGGTGCGGACAAAGACGACCTCTACGATGCCGTGGACTGGTTGCTGCAGCGTCGGAGCACCATTGAACGGCGCCTGGCCGAACGCCACTTACAGGACGGGTCGCTGGTACTCTACGATCTCACGTCCGCATACGTTGAGGAGAAGTGCTGTTCCCCGGCGCGGCACGGATACTCACGGGACGGCAGGAAGGGGAAGATGCAGATAGTGTTCGGTCTTCTGTGCAGTGATGAGGGATGTCCTGTTGCCGTGGAAGTCTTCGAAGGAAACACCGCCGACCCCGGAACATTGAGTGTACAGATCGACAAGATACGTAATCGCTTCGGACTGTCCCGTATTGTACTTGTCGGTGACAGGGGCATGCTGACCGAGGCGCGCATCCGTGATGAGGTCGAGCCCGCGGGGCTGGACTGGATCAGCGCGCTGCGTACAACGGCCGTCAGCAGTCTGGTCGTATCCGGTGCTGTACAACTTTCGTTGTTCGATGATACCGACCTGGCCGAGATCAGAAGCGATGACTATCCCGGGGAACGTCTGATAGTGTGCCGCAACAAACAGTCGGCGTTCAGGCGGAAGCGTAAACGCGAGGATTTATTGAAATCCACCGAAGAGGTGCTTGATTCCATTGTTGATGCGACCAGGCGGGACAAGCGCAGACTCGAAGGCAGGGAAAAGATTGCGCTTCGGGTTGGAAGGGTTATCGGCAGATATAAGATGGGCAAGCACTTTGAACTGAAGATCACGGACAATACATTTGAATATCGGCGTAAAAGCGATTCCATAGCGGCTGAATCAGCTCTTGACGGTATATACATAGTGCGTACCGGTGTGCCTGCAGATGAACTTGATGCCGAGCAGACTGTGCGGGCCTATAAGAGTCTGAGCGCGGTGGAGCGTGCATTCCGCAGTTTCAAGACTGTGGATCTGAAGGTTAGACCTGTCTATCACTACAGAGCCGACCGGGTGCGTGCACACGTATTGTTGTGCATGCCGGCCTATTACGTTGAGTGGCACATGCGCCGGAGTCTCAGACCGCTGCTGTTTGACGACGAGAACCCTGAAGAGGCGCAGAGAGCGCGATCATCAGTAGTGGAGCGTGCGGAGGTTTCTTCATCAGCCCGAAACAAAGCCCGGCGTAAACGCACAACTTCAGGAGAACCTGTGCACAGTTTCCGCACACTGCTTGATGATCTGGCCACGATCTCCAGGAACCAGGTGGTGGTGCCGTCGGACAATGCCGAGCCGTTCGAAATCATAACTCAACCCACCGAGCTGCAGCAGAAAGCTTTTAAATTACTGGGGGTCAAACTGAAACGTACCCGGTAACGAACATGTCTGTTTTTTGTTTTATCAATAATATCAACAGGTTAATATAATTCTGCTCTGCAAGTTCAGACTAGGACATTGACGAGAAACTTGAGGAATCGATTGGAGACATTCGGTATGTTGACTTTGACGACCTCGGGTTAAACCCGCTGCAGGTGATTGACCGAAGTGTGTGAATGGAATATGTGGATGTCGCCGGAGCTGTCCGAGACATTTTCACGGCCATCTATCCGGACCTCGGAGACATGCAGGCGGAAAATATTCGGCGAGTTATCAAGAAGAGTTTCGATGAAGCAGGATGGTCCTCGGACGGGGATGCCTCGGCGCCGGAATTCAGTCGTTTCGTGGAGATATTAAACGCTTGCGGAAAATCAAACCGCGGACTGTATTCCCTACTTGCCCGGTTGAACAAACTTGATGACTACGGATTCTTCAATACAGATGACGAATCAAGGTGTAGTCTGTGGGAAGACGAGAAGCCGATTATTATCCGTATTCACACCACACAAAACGACAACCTGCAACGAGCATTCGCATACCTTGTCTTTTACGGATTGTATAGGGATATGTTCCGCCGGGGAATGCGCGACCGTATCACTCATGCGCTGGTTTTCGACGAAGCGCACAGAACGCCACTCGACTTAGACTCATTCCAACAATGGCTAAGGAGTGCAGGAAATACGGAATATCTCTGGTATTGGCATCCCATGAAGCGCGGGACTTCGATGTGTCTGTATTTTCCGCTCGAGTGACGCGGATGCGAAGTTTCTCATTGGAAACGTATCAAACTCGAAGCAGGAAAAAGTGTTGATAGACAGAATTAAACAAACGGACAAATACAAGGCTTTTCACTTTGGCGAAAGCAGGAGTTAACCGTCGCACCTTAATCTTCCGCTTTTAGACTGACCATTTCTTGACCGAACGCTTACGTTCCGCCTAAAAGATCCATTTCAACTCCATCCGGCAAAGTAGTTCATGTCGTTATCGAACTGATCAAAGAAACCAACAGGCCAGTCATCTATGTTGCCGTTGGGGTCAATATCAGGGCTCTGGACCTGTGATTCCACAGTGTGTTGACCCTCGCGCCTTGGCTTAAAGAAATGAAGTGCGACATTTCCACAAGGTAGTACGTTGCTCTTGACGGCTCTCCTAATCCCGTTGAGCACATGATCGCTGTGAGTTTCAATCATGGTTTGCACACCCGCTGCCGCAACTGTTGCTAGGAATTCTCCCATTGCCGATTGACCAGCCGGATGCAGGTGAATTTCTGGGTTCTCAATCAGCAGCAGACTGTTCTCGCTTGCAGATAAAGCCGCTACGACTATGGGAAGCACTTGTATAATTCCGAATCCGGTATGAATGGGTCTATGAAAATTCGTACTACTTGACAACCGGATCCCGAGAGTAACTGTGTTGGCACGCGGTACTTGGTTAACTGTCAACACGCAACCCGGAAAGAACAGAGCCATTCGAGCTTCCACTTGCTGGAATAGTTTGGGAGGTAATTCTTCATAAACCAATCCGGGTAGTATGCGGTTGTCGCGATTGGAATGAAGAATATTCACAGCGTATTCTCCTTGCGAACCTACAACTGAAGTCAACTCAGGGTCGTCGTACGGATAATGTTCTCGAGGTTCCAACCTTGCTGAGGTTAGATATGTGAGACTGCGTAATCGGTCTGGCAGCGAATGATCACTCAATGTTCTGGGCAGCAAGTAATGAAGCGTTTCATCAGACCCACCGACATCCCAATCGCCGGCGGATTCAGTGTTTCCCCAAGTTCTCTGTACAGCCATTGACAACTCATTGTGTTCGCCCTTGAATTTCCACTGAAAATGGTCTAAATCTCTGTCGAGCAAGGCAACTTTGTATGTTTGCCTCCCATGGATCTGGTCAATCACATCCGCAGCAGTTCCGAGACGAATGGTAGAGCCATTGAGCATCAGGCGCGGCGACCACTCGTGTTCACGCATAGTTTGATGCAAAAGGACTACAGCCTGCATTACAGACGATTTCCCGGATGCGTTGGTGCCGGACAACAGCGTTAGCGGACGCACAGGCAGTTCCAAGATTTCAAAACATTTAAAGTGCCTCAGCTCAATCCGCGTAATCACCAAGAATCTCCTGAAATCTTTCGTGAACCATATCGAATCGAGTTTTCATTTTTTTAGAATTATCGGTGCCGAGAATTATTTGGTTATCTTGTAATTTTCTTCTGTCATATCCCAAGTATCATCTGTAATTCCCTGTTCACGAAGTTTGTTTTTCTGGGTTCTCTGTGTTCCGGTTTTCGGAAAGGAATCAACGAATCTTATAAACCTCGGAATCATAAAATACGGCATTCTCGGTTGCAGATAGTCCATGAGTTGTTCCGGAGAAACGCTCTTTCCCTGCTTCAGTATCACCAGTATCATGAGTTCATCCTCTGCGTATTTCCCCGCTTCAGATTTTATTGCTACAGCGGCCGATTCCTCAACGGAGGGATGAGAGTTCACCACCTTTTCCACCTCGAAGGAACTGATGTTTTCTCCCCTTCTTCTTATATAGTCCTTTACCCTGTCGACAAAATATATATATCCATCCTCGTCCATTCTTCCCGCATCTCCGGTGTGAAACCAGAAATTCCTGAAATCCTCAACCGTTTTCTCCGGCATCTTGTGATAGTAATGAAGCATCACGTTCGGTATTCTGGGACGCACTATTATCTGTCCTATTTCTCCCCTGGGAACTTCCTCATCGGTTTCAGGATCTGCGATCTTTATCTCGTAATTGGGAGCTTCTTTCCCGCAGGAGCCCACGCGGAAAGGTTCACCCGGTCTCATCCAGGTGCACTGACCTATCTCCGTAAGACCGTAGCCTTCCATGAACTTTATGCCGAACCGGTCCATAAATTCTTCTATCATGTCGTGAGGAGCGGGCGAGCCCAGGACAAGTTTTATCCTGTGCTGTTTTTCTTCCGGTACGGCGGGAGTATTCCAGAGAAAATAGGACATCGTTCCCACAGTGTTGAACTTGGTTACGCCGTGGTCCACCATCCATTTCCAGAAACGGCTCGAACTGTATCTCTCCTCGATCACGGCTTTCGCCCCTTTTATGAGCGCGGGGTATACGGTCATCACCATCGCGTTTGAATGAAAAAGCGGAAGGCACGTAAAGCACACATCGTTTTCTCCGACATCCATTATCTCGGCGTAGTTTCTTGCACTGCTGTAGTCGGCGGCGCTCGGCCTCATCACGCCTTTTGACCTTCCGGTGGTTCCCGATGTGTACATGAGCCTTGCGTAATCCATAAAAGTGATTTCTGCTTCCGGTTCTTTCTGCGAACCCGATTCCATGAACTCACTGTAGGATGTCATGTTGCGGAATCGGTATCCGTGCCTATTGAAACTTTTATCTCCGCTGCGAGTCCAGACCATCACCTGGCGAAGTTTCGAGAGGTTTTTCGCTATCGGGGGCATTCTGTCCAGGTATTCCTCGGCGATGAACAGTACCTCGGCGTCTGAACTGTCGATTATGTATTCAAGGAAGTTCATTTTGTAGGCGGTGTTGATCGGCACCATCACCGCTCCTGTCTTGAGGATTCCGAACCACGTTATCACATAGTCCTCGGAGTTGGGCATATAGACCGCGACTTTTTCCGTTTTTTTCACTCCTATACCCGCAAGTGCATTTGCGATGCGGTTCGCAAGCCGGTTTGTCTGATGGAAACTCAGAGGCTTTCTGTAGCCGAACTGAAGAAACGGTTTTTTCCCGAACCTCTTCGCCTGTTCTCTGAGCACATGAGGAAGCACCCAGCCCGTTCTGTCCTCCTTCAGATACCAGTCGACATCAAAGTCCCCGTTTTCGCGTTTGTAGGTCACGGGATGTATAAGGTCCCTAGGTTCTTTTTTATGCGTCATTTCCTTCTCCTCGACGAAATCCTCTACTGAGATTATGAAATAAGGCTGCTCTATTCAGAACTCCGTTCCTCCGATTCTTCTTCTTTCTGCCTTTCCTTGCCGAAAAACTTGGCGATAACTATTCCCAGTTCATAAAAAATAAAAAGCGGGACAAGCATGAACATCATTGATATCGCGTCCGTCGTCGGGGTGATGAACGCCGCGATTACGGCGTTTACAAGAAGTGCGTACTTCCTCTGTCTTGCGAGAAATTCTGATGTGACGATTCCCAATCTTGCAAGAATGAAAATTATGAGAGGAAACTCGAACACAACTCCGAAGCCGACCATAAGAGCGGTAAGAAAGGAGAGAGCGTCTTTTATGCTCGGAAGCGCCCTTACGTGCTCCGTACTGTATTCCCCGAGTAAAAACCCGAGTCCTTCGGGGGCTGCGACCATATAGCAGAAAAGCACTCCCGCGGCGAAACACAGAGTCGCCGAAACGACAACGGGCACGACTATTCTTTTTTCCTCTTTATAGAGAGCGGGAGAGACGAACTTCCAGATGTTGTAAACAATAAAAGGAACGGAGAGCAGAAAGGAGAAAAACAGCGACACCTTCAGATAGGTCAGAAATCCTTCCGCCGGCCTTGTGAATATAAGAGAACTTCCACCGGGCAGGCTTTGTATCACGGGTCTCATCAGAAGTTCAAACAGTTGTTCCGAGAAGGTGTAGCATGGAACAAGGAAAACAACTACCGGGATGATGGAAAAGATGATTCTTCTTCTCAACTCCTCTGCGTGCTCAAGAAATTTCATCCCGCCTTTTTCTTCCATTCCGGCAACAAAGATTATCCCAAATCATTGTCGTTAACAATTTCAGCATCATCTACGGAGCATTGCGGTGGGTGAATTGACATTGTTTCCGGGTTAACTATTATCTTGCCGGTAAAACTCTGAATTTTATACCGCACCTCCCGGAGGAATCTCTTGAAAATATTGATAACTGATGGACTTGCAAAGCAGGGAATCGAACTTCTCAGGGCCGCTGAAGGGGTTGAAGTTGACGACCGCAAAGGCGTTTCCCATGATCAACTTCTCGAAATCATCGCCGATTACGAAGGTCTTGTCGTGAGAAGCGCTACCAAGGTTACAAAAGACATCATAGAGGCCGCCGGAGGAAACCTCAGGATAATAGGCCGGGCGGGTATAGGGATTGACAACATAGACATTGACGCCGCAACAAAGAACGGGGTTGCTGTGATGAACACTCCGGAATCCAATTCCATAACCACGGCCGAGCACACGATAGCCCTTCTACTCTCTTTGGCAAGAAAAATTCCCCAGGCACACGCTTCCATAAAGTCCGGCGAGTGGGAGCGGAACAAGTACAAAGGGGTTGAGATCTACGGGAAAACCATAGGGCTCGTAGGCCTTGGAAACATAGGAAAGCTGGTGGCGGAACGCGCGATAGGCTTGAAGATGAAGGCAGTCGCATACGACCCTTATCTGAGCCGGGACGCGGCGAAAAAAATGAGCATAGAACTTGTGAGTCTTGACGAGCTTCTCAGTCGCTCCGATATAATAACCATCCACACCCCGCTTACGGATGAGACAAGAAATCTCATAAACTCGGAATCTTTCTCCAAGACAAAAAAGGGAGTGATAGTGATCAACTGCGCCCGAGGAGGTATAGTGAACGAAGCGGATATGGCGCAGGCGCTCGAAGAAGGAAAGGTCGGGGGCGCCGCTTTTGATGTATACATGTCGGAGCCGATTGATTCTGACAATCCTCTTTTAGCAGTACGGGAAAACATAGTTCTCACACCGCATCTGGGCGCTTCTACGGAAGAGGCGCAGATAAAGGTAGGCACCACCATGGCGGAGCAACTTATAGATTTTGCGCAGAAAGGCGTGGTGAAAAACGCGGTGAACATGCCGTCGCTCACCACAGAGCAGCTTTCGGTGATGAAGCCTTATATGTCCCTTTGCGAAAAGATCGGCAGTCTGCACGGACAACTATGCAAAGGAGCCGTGCGCTCGATAGAGGTTACTTACGAAGGCGAAGTGACGGAGATGGATACCGAATATCTTACGGTCTCAGTACTCAAAGGCTTTCTCAAGCACATGATGGATGTATCGGTGACGTATGTCAACGCTCCTTCCATAGCCGAAGACAGAGAGATAAAAGTCGTGGAGTCGAAATCCGCATCCACAGGCCAGTACACGAACCTGATCACTGTTGCGGTCGGAACAAGGCAGGAAACAAGCGAGATATCGGGCAGCGTGTTCGGTGAGAACCATGAAAGAATAGTGATGGTCAACGGTGTGGATATCGATGTTATTCCGCAGGGATTTCTGCTCGTGAGCCGCAACTACGACCGCCCGGGATTTATAGGGTCGATGTGTTCCGTTCTCGGAAAAAACGGAGTGAATATCGGTCGCCTGCATCTGGGAAGAAAATCCGTAGGTGGAGAGGCCATGGTGTTTACGAACGTGGACGCCAGAGTGGTGGATGAGGTGATCGAGGAAATTTCCTCGATAGAGAACATCATTTCCGTAACCCAGGTCAGTTTTCCGGATGAATAAACTTCTGACTTTACCCCAGGGAGTAAAGGATTTCGGACCCGCAAAAGCTGAAAACCTCAGGCGGATAGAAACCGGATTTCTTGAAGAGTTCTCCTACTGGGGATACAGAAGAGTCATAACCCCTCTTTTCGAGTATCTTGACACAATGTCCGTTGGTATCGGCGAGAACTTCAGCCGTAAACTGATGAAGTTCGTCGACCCGCACACGGGTGAAGTCGTGGTGTTGCGTCCGGACATCACTCCTCAGATCGGCCGTATGTCAGCTACCCGTCTCAGGGACTATAATTATCCCGTCAGACTTTGTTATTCCGGAAGAGTGGTCAGGTATGAGGAGAAGGGAAGCGGAAAGGAAAGAGAGATATTTCAGTTAGGGTGTGAACTGCTGGGACTCGACTCCACCGAAGGTGACTCGGAGATAGTAGCCCTTGCTCTGAGATCGGTTAACCGTATGGGACTGAAGAAAGTGACTCTCAATCTCGGACACGCCGGCATCCTGGAATCCTGTTTGAAGGACGCGGGCGACATAAAGGACGAACTTGTCAGCGCGCTTGCGAAAAAAGACCAGGAACTGACGAGAAAAATAGTGGAGCCGTCAAAGATTCCTTCTGATGTCAAGGACATGCTTTTTTCTCTTTCCGATTACTACGGCGGGACGGAAATTTTACGCCGGACCGCGAAAAACAAGAGATTTGCTCCCTACATCGAAGAAATCATTTCCGTGATAGAAATACTTGAGGAGTACAAAGTCGAGTGCGATATATCGGTTGACCTGGTCGAGGTTAAAGGGCTTAACTATTACACCGGGGTAACTTTTGAGATAATATCCTCGACAACCCCCGTGTTTCTGGCTACCGGAGGCAGGTACGATGAGCTTGTCAGTAAATACGGCCAAGATGTTCCCGCCGCGGGTTTCGCCATGGATGCGGAGGCGCTTATGTCCTGTCTTAAAATGGACTTGGGTTCTGAGGAGAACCAGGTGCATTTTGTAGTGATTCCCAAAACCCCCGATCTGCGCAAGGATGCCATAAGGCTTGCCGAGTGGCTTCGTTCGAGTAGTTTCAAAGTGATAGTTGATCTCAACAGGAGTTACTCCGACATGCTGGATTCAGGGGATTTTTCCGGAGGTGAAGGTTCATTTGCCACCTACGGGTTTATAAAACTTGAATCCGCATCTGAGATAAAACTGGTCGAGACTAGAAGCGGGTCCATGAAGGAATTTCCCAATCTGCAGGAGTTTCTCACCGGTGGAGATGTCTGATTTGTCTTCGGCTTCAGTAGTTGTTCTGGGTACTCAGTGGGGGGACGAGGGCAAGGGCAGGGTGGTGGACCTTCTGGCCGAGAAGGCGGACCTGGTGGCAAGATATCAGGGCGGCAACAACGCAGGACACACTATTGTTGCGGATGGAAAAAAAATCATACTTCACCACATGCCGTCGGGGATACTGCGCCGGCGGACTCTTTCGCTTATCGGAAACGGGGTGGTGGTGGACCCCGAAGTTCTTATAGGAGAGATGGAGATGCTTCAAGCGGCGGGTTATCCGGTTAATCCCGCAAATTTCCTTATAAGCGACCGCGCCCACGTGATAATGCCTTATCACAGGGTTATAGACACACTGAGAGAACGGCATGCCTGTGGAAAGAAAATAGGCACTACAGGAAGGGGCATCGGTCCTGTATACGAAGATAAGTACGCGAGAAGGGGTGTGAGAATGTTTGATCTCACAGAACCCGAGACGCTCGCAGAGAGAGTCGGTGTGATTATGGAGGATAGAAATTCCTACATTGAGAATGTGCTCGGCGGAGAGCCTCTTGCCCCCCGGAGCATATGCGCAGAATACGCAGAATACGGGGAGATTCTCAAACCCTTCATCTGCGATGTTTCAAAAATTATCCGCAGAAGCTTAGAAGAGGGGAAAAACATTCTTTTCGAAGGAGCCCAAGGGTCTCTTCTTGATGTGGATTTCGGAACTTATCCGTACGTTACTTCGTCTAATGCGGGGGCCGGAGGCGTTTTCTCCGGTACGGGTATCGCTCCCGCATCCGTCAACTCCGTGGTGGGGGTTCTGAAGGCGTACACCACAAGGGTGGGGGAAGGACCTTTTCCGACCGAGGAATCAGGCCGGGTTCAGGAAATCCTGAGAGACAAAGGAAAAGAATACGGAGCTACCACCGGTAGAAGCAGAAGATGCGGATGGCTTGATGCCGTGGCTGTTAAGTATTCCCTTGCAGTGAACGGTGTCACAGCGCTTGCGCTTACGAAACTTGATGTTCTCTCAGGCTTTGAAAAAGTCAGGATATGTACGGCCTACAGATACAAAGAACAGACAATCAGAGAGTTTCCCTCAAGCCTGTCCGTTCTTGAGAACTGCGAGCCTGTGTATGAAGAATTTCAGGGGTGGAGCGAAGACCTCGCCGGGTTAAAAGGGATAGAGGAATTTCCCGCCGCCGCGCTTTTCTTTATAAAAAAAATCGAAGAACTGACGGGGGTGTCCGTATGGCTTATTTCCGTAGGTCCGCAGCGTGACAGTTATTTTGAATTTACCGAATGTCAGTGCTCTTTCTAGCGTTTCGTCAACCGCAACAAGTCGCGGGTGATATGTTTCGGCATTGCGGGTATCCGGTCAGGGAAGAAGGAATCATGGAAAATGCATTGCGCCCGAAAATTTCCGCATGACGGAACACCGGGCTGACGGGCGGTCTTCTCGTCCGTAAGAATCACTTGGTTTTTACAATCCTTATCCTTTTGGCTGAAAGCACCGGTGCGAATCTGCTTTCAGAAGACATGTAGTTACTGTCGAAAAGACCCTCGGCCTCGATCAGGTTCTGTTCTGAGAAGATTACTTCCTGTTCCCAGTTCACCATTATGTGGTTTCCGTCGCTGTCGGCGAGTTTGAAAGTTGTAATTCCGTCGAGTCCTTCGGATAACTCCCATACCTTTCCCCTGACGCGCACCTCCTGCATGGTGTAAACCGAAGGGTTCATAACAAGAAGCGCGACCGACTTGTCGGTGGATACTATTGAAGTCGCGGGATTTTCCCACTTTCTGCACGACGGGGCGCAAAGCGCGCACGCCAGAAAAAAAACGGCAATGATTTTCATTGTTTCTCTCCTGTGAGAGTCATCTCTCTATCTGACATTATCTTTAATTTTTTCGTATGCGTCTATTATTTTCATCACCAGGGGATGTCTTATGACGTCTGTTTTCGAGAAGTTTATGAACTCAACTCCTTTGATTCCGTAGAGTATTTTCCCAGCCTCGATCAGTCCGGAGTTCTGTTCTCTTGAAAGGTCTATCTGTGTTATGTCTCCCGTTATGACGGCTTTCGAGTTGAATCCGAGTCTGGTCAGAAACATTTTCATCTGAACCGTTGTTGTGTTCTGAGCCTCGTCAAGAATTATGAACGCGTCATTGAGCGTTCTTCCTCTCATATAAGCTATAGGGACGATTTCTATCATGTTTTTCTCAAGAAGCCTGTTCGCCTTCTCGAACTCCATCATGTCGTAGAGCGCGTCGAAAAGAGGTCTTAGGTAAGGATTTACCTTTTCCTGCAGGTCACCCGGGAGAAACCCCAATTTTTCTCCTGCCTCCACGGCGGGTCGCGCAAGCACTATCCTGTTCACCTTTCTGCCGGTAAAAGCGGAAACAGCCATAGCCATAGCCAGATAGGTTTTTCCTGTTCCCGCAGGACCTATGCCGAAAACCATGTCGTTTCTCCTTATGGAGTCGATATACAGTTTCTGGTTGATGCTTTTCGGGCTTACTATTTTTTTCCCTACGGAGATGCATACTGTATCAAGGAATATTTCCTCAAGCGACCTGTTGTTCCCTTCACTCAGAAGCCTCTTGGCTATTCTTATGTCCGAAGGCTGCAGAACATAGCCTTTTTCTATAAGAGAATATATCTGCCCCACCAGAATTTCCGCTTCTTCGGTTTTCTGCCGGTCTCCCTTGAGGATGACCTTATTGCCGCGGGTGTGGACACTTATATCGAATTCGTTTTCTATCTCCTTGAGATTCGAGTTCAACTCTCCGAAAAGAACTTTTGCAGCCTCTATGTTTTCAAGTTCAAACTCTCTGGTCTGTTCCATATATTCGGATTGCTACAGTCAGAACAAACTCTACCCTATAACTGCAATTGATAACGCATTCTGTTTCTGCCGGAAGATGGCATTGTAGAATTCAAAAGAAGCACGGACTCTATTTTCCCTTTTTTCTGGTTCTTTCTCAACAGAATTTACACTCTTCGGTTTGCGACATGCGCGCAGAGAAGTTCTTTACTAATTTCACCAACTGCTTTGTAAAATACATGTAAGCGTTCGGTCAAAGCGTGGTGAATGAGAGTTTTCATCGGTTGAGGATTTAGACTTCGTTAAAAGATTGCAAAGCGGAATTCTTTGGTTTTCCTCAAACATTTCACTGCAGAAATAAAATCCGGGACTCAATTTCTTGAGACCCGGATTCTTCGAACGGGACTTACTGAACATAAGTTGTTCCTTTCGTGGAAACAACTTCACCGGAGCCGATTGAACTCAGTCTGTAAATTTATATAGGGCCGGTGTAGTACGGATTGAATTTGCTGTGGCGCCATCCTGTACATCAACTAAATCGTCTGATCCTATCCTGATCGTACTACCCGACCCTGTTAACGTAGACCCGTCTGGAAAACCTTGGAACCGAATTATATCGTTCTGCGATGTGTTAAAGTCCGTAATCTTATCCTTGTCGGTTTTGTGCGAGTGTTTAATTACAAAGGTGTCGGCACCAGCGCCACCCGTAAGAGTATCAGCACCACCGTTTCCATCAAGTAGATCATTTCCGGCTTTTCCGTTAATAGTATCGTTTCCGTCTTGCCCGCTGAGATAATTTCCCAGGACATCTCCACTAATGGTGTCAGCTCCGTCACCGCCGAAAACATTCTCAATACCTGTAAATGTTTTCGGTCCCCCTCCATGAGTACCGGCGTCAAAAGACCCCGTGGAAAGATCAATGGTTCCAGGTGTCGTAGTTATAAGGAAAGTGACAAAATTCCCCTTCAAGTTCCGCACTGTATCCATTGCATCAGCAACTCCGCCTAAGATTATAGCATCAGCCCAGAGATCATTAATAACAGCAGTTCCTATCGGGGCGCCGCCGTTATAGGTGTCATTGCCGGAGTCAATGAGAAAAAATATATCTCCTCCATCTCCACCGTTGAGCGTATCATTGCCGGCATCACCGTGGATTGCGTCCCGTCCCGCATCGCCGTTGAGCGTATCATCGCCGTCTGCTCCCCGGATGTAATCAATGCCGTCTCCGCCGTGGATGGTGTTGGCGCCGGCGGTGGCCCAGATTGTATCATTTCCGTCTCCACCGTAGATGATGTCGTCGGTAGTTCCCGTGAGGTCTCCTTCAATATGAGCATCAATGTGGTCATCTCCGTCTTCACCATATATCGTATCCGTGCCGTCACCGCCGCCTATCTTGTCGTTTCCGGCACCGGCGTAAACAGTATCATCGCCGTCTCCGGCATTAATCGTGTTTTTGTACTGATTTCCGCATATGACATCGTCATCCGCAGTCCCCGTGATGTCGTCGGAGATACCGGGCAGCGCATTTATACCGTTGCTCACGTCGCATCTGGGGTCACCGAAGGACTTTCCCTGATCTCCCTGCGGGCCTGCTGCTCCCGGGTCTCCTTTATCTCCTTTTGACCCGTCTTTCCCTGCCGGCCCTGCACCTCCCGGCGTTCCCGGATCGCCTTTATCTCCTTTCGGCCCTGCCGGCCCCATATCACCTTCACAGGCGGCGAAGAAAACCGCTCCGCCGAGCAGAAACAACAAAACTAAGAAATTACGTGACTTCATAACACAACCTCCTTTGACAATGTGGGATTTTTGTAGGGTCTTTCACATCTTTGATTCTACCCCCCCCCTACCTAAGTCAAGGACAGATACCCGACCCGCTTATCCGACCGAGTTGAAGATAATGTCTGATTTCGGATCCTGAGCGCGGAGGTGAGTTTTCAGCCGGATGATCTCCAGTAAGCGTTAGGTACGGTATGCGGCGGAGAATTTTATATAGCGCGGTTTCTATGGGATCAGTCCCGAATGAGATACCGGCCGGGCGAGACCCGACCGGTAAGCTTGACCTCAAAGGTCGTACAGTCACCCTTGATGCGATGCACATCCAGCAGAATAGGGCGCACTGCCTGATCGAAAAGGGTGCCGACTATGTATTCACTGCCGTCAGGAACAATCAGAAAGCCGTTGCCGATGACATCGGAGTATTGGACTTCGATGCTTTACCCGAATGTACGACCATTGATCACGGTCATGGGCGGATTGAAAAGCGGAGTTGTGCTGTGGTTGACCTCTCCGACTCCAAGTGGATGGACATGCCTACATACTCGGGTGATGCCGAGCCGTGGGCATCATCCGCGGGCGCACGGTCAGAAAGACCGGCAGAAGCAGTTACGAAACTGTGTATGGACTGACCTCGCTCGGCCCGGAACAGGCAGGACCTGAGAAACTGCCTGCTCTGGTTCGCGACCACCGGCATATAGAGAATCGTCTGCATTATGTGCGCGACTTCACATACGATGAATACCGCTGTCGTGTCTCGGCACGGCACCTGCCGGAGAATCCTCTCCTGCCTGACCACAGTCTCAACTGTTTCTTGGAACGAGTATATTGCCCGTCATCACTATCTCGGCTGTAAGACCCCGGTAGGAGCACAGATGCGCTATGCTGTTCACGACCGCCGCGGTTCACCGCTCGCCGTTCTCGGCTTTTCCACCGCCGCATGGAGACTTGCGTCGCGCGACACCTTCATCAGATGGATACATGCAGGAACCACCGAAGGACGCGGACGTTACGACCGGTACAAAAATCCGATAAACCCGAAAAGGACATCCGGCTGAAACCGCTTCGCAGGAACTGGAAACGAATCCTCAACCGCTGAAAACGCTCATTCACCACGCCTTGACCGAACGGTTACAAGTACGGTTGAAGTAATGGCAGGGCCATAGAATAACAATAACACTTTGCCGTGAACCGCAAATTCCCGTGCCGGCAGCTCCTCCGTTTTGAGGAAGTTTTTCCAGGTGGAGATGTTTCTAGTGTTCCGTCATAATGCAGCCGCGCCGCAATTAACGGATAACAACATTTTGAGACGATGGTTTTAAATTTCCAGATGCCTTAAGTCTGATATGTGTATTCTTTATAATTCAGATATACTAAATATGCAAATTGTAATTAACAATCAACGTGAATTATAAATGGACGATAAAAAAATCCGCATTCTGGTTGTTGATGATGAAGTAGACTTGGAACAGCTCATGCTGCAGAGAATGCGGCGTGAAGTTCGTCGCGGTCGTTACGAATTCGAATTTGCGCACAACGGTGTGGAAGCCCTCGAATGTCTACGCGAAGACGGCCGGTTCGATATCGTACTGTCCGATATAAACATGCCAGTTATGGATGGATTGACCTTACTGGGTCAGATTCCCCAAGTGGACCCCGATGTCCGCGCCGTAATGGTTTCCGCGTACGGTGATATGGAAAACATACGGACCGCTATGAATAAAGGGGCATTCGACTTCGTTACCAAACCGATAGACTTCACGGACCTGAAGATTACGATCGAACGTACTATTGAAAATCTTATTCTCTGGCGTAAAGCGCTGAGCACCCGCGACAAGCTTGTAGCTCTCAACAACGAGCTTGATGTCGCGCGGAAGATGCAGCAGAACATTCTTCCAAGGTCCTTTCCTGCTTCCGAAGCGTTTGATCTGTATGCAAGCATGGTTCCGGCTCGGTCAGTGGGAGGCGACTTCTTCGATGTTTATGAACTCGGCGATGGTCGGATCGGCATTGTGATAGCTGATGTGTCGGACAAGGGGGTGCCCGCTGCGATGTTCATGATGGCGAGCCGTACATTACTTAAGGCATGCGCGGCAACTTCTCCTTCTCCCGGCGCCGTGCTGGAGCATGTAAATACTTTATTGTCCGAAGACAACGACAGCATGACATTCGTAACTCTGTTATACGGCATCTACAACCCCGAGACCGGAGAGTTCGTGTATGCCAACGGCGGACACAATTCGCCGATTGTCGTCAGACCGGACATGACAACTGAACTGTTGGAGTTGACCGGCGGAGTTGCTCTGGGAGTGGTGGAGGATTTCAAATATCAGGAAAACACCGTCACGCTTGGGCCGGGGTCCACGGTCGTGTTTTACACTGACGGGGTAGTGGAAGCGGAAAACGAAGATAAGGAGTTGTTTGAAATGGACAGGTTCTGCAAAATCTTCCAGAACGGCGCTTTCAACGATGCCAGGGAAGTTACGCTTGGTATATTCAAGACGGTCAGAGAGTTTGCCGGTGAGAATCCGCAATCTGACGACATAACCTGTCTTGTTCTGCGAACCACCTGATGGTCAAAGACGGTAGGATGCAATCTTCACGTAAGTTGATCGTTCCAAATCGGATTGAAGAGATCCGAACGATTAATCTTGCACTTGAGGAATTTTCCGAGCAGCAGAATGTTCCACCCGAGCCCTTGTTTCAAATACAACTCTGCATAGAAGAAATCTTCACCAATGTGGTCAACTATGCGCACAATGATGATCATGAGCATGGAGTGGAAATTATATTTTCGAGAGAGGACGGAACCATTACTGTTGAAATACTGGATGATGGAGTTTCCTTCGATCCTCTGCAGGATGCGCCGGAACTTAATGTCGAAAGTTCTCTTGAAGAGCGCGGCGTCGGTGGAGCGGGCATAAGGCTTGTAAAGCAGCTGATGACGGAATTGTGTTATCAGCGCAACGGTGCTCGTAATCATCTGACTATGATCAAAAAACTCTAGTGAGAATTTGGTGTTGATCGGACTACCTCTCAAAAAAATGTTCATCGCCTCGGTAGTTGCGGTACTGGTAATCGCGGTATCGGGTGAAGCCGAAGAAGAGATGTCCGCCGTGCCTGGCGTGTACGATGACCGTATCGTATTCGGGCAATCCGCCGCCTTGAGTGGTCCTGCCGGTGAACTCGGTAAGGGCATGCGAATCGGTATTCTTTCCGCGTTCAAAGAGATTAATGACAGGGGTGGAGTTGACGGACGTCGTCTGGAACTGCTGTCGCTGGATGACGGATACGAGCCGGAAGATGCAATTGCAAATACGCAACGACTGATTGCGGAGGGGGTTTTCGCGCTTATCGGCGCAGTCGGCACTCCCACCTCCAAGTCTGCTGTCCCTGTGGCCGAGGAGCAGGACGTACCGTACATGGCGCCCATGACCGGCGCGGAATACCTGCGCGGCAGTTCGCGCCGGACGGTCATCAATCTTCGGGCCTCGTATTATCAGGAAACCGAGGAAATGATAGAACGATTGACTGTTGATCTCGGAATTAGCCGCATCGCCATCCTCTATCAGGATGATTCATTCGGTCGCGCCGGGTTGCAGGGAGTTCTTCTCGCTCTTGAGCGCCGCAGGATTTCTGCTGTGGGGACAGGAATATTCCCCCGCAATACTGTCGCGGTAAAAACGGCGCTTATTGATCTGGCTGCCGCCAGACCGGAGGCCGTAATTATTGTCGGTCCCTACAAACCGACTGCGACATTCATCAAGTGGGCTCGTCGTGTCGGTATGAATTCCATTTTTATGACGCTTTCTTTCGTAGGCAGCAACGCGCTTGCAAACGAACTGGGTGAGCAGGGGTCCGGAGTTCTGGTCACCCAGGTAGTTCCTTTTCCGACCGGCGATACGGTGTCCGCCTCTGCTTCCTATCGCGCTGCATTGAAGTCGTATGATCCGGAGGCAAAACCGGGGTTCATATCGTTTGAGGGATATTTGGCGGGGCGCCTGGCCACTTATATAGTGGACAATTGCGGCAAGCGGGTTGACCGCAGTTGTATTGATAAGGTGCTCAGGACTGATAGAAGTATTGACTTGGACGGGTTTAAGTTGCGGTATGGTAAGAACGATAATCAAGGTTCGGACAGAGTGTTTTTGACGATTATCGGTCCGGACGGACTATATAAACCATTAACGTCTTTGACATCCGTGACGATACCGACTGAACCTTCCCCTCCGCTGAAAAATTAAGATGAAGAAACTTTCTTCAAAGCCTTGGAATCAAATTTCCACGCAACTCTATATAGCTTTCGGAGGCGCGGTAATACTCATCATCATCGTCAGTCTGTTGGCTCTTTTCTTTCTTAACTACATCGGTAAAGTCCAGCAAAGCGTTAATGAAGAGAATATACCCGAGATGACATCGGCGTTTGCTATTGCCCAGCAGACGGCCATGCTTGTCGCCGCAGCCCCAAGACTGACTGTGAGTACACCGGAGCAGTTTGAAACCGTGGTTGCGGCCATCAGCCGGCAAACTGACAAATTTGAAACACTGCTCTCGGATATGATGCGGAACCAGGGAGAAAGTGAGCAGACTCGGCGGATTCAGTCCGACGGGGTCGCAATAATCCGGAACATAGAGCGGACCGAACTGCTTGTCGAGGAACGGTTTCATCTTCGTCAGAGCAGTCTTGATCTCGGAAAAGAACTTCAAGGTATCCAGAGTGAAATAACTCCGATTGTAATCAACGAAATCGACGACCAGATATTCTATATGATGACGGGTTATCGTTCTCTAAATGAGGCTCAGTCACCTTATTCAGACCATTTTTCTGAATCGGAATTCCTGATCTATCGTCGTTTGTTCGAACTCCGTGAAGCGGCCACGATTGCCGAGCAGCTGCTCATAACTGCTTCTACAGTTAACGATGCGGCTTTATTGGAGCCTTTGCGGGAACGGTTTGAGAACGCGGCCGGCAGTATAAACCGGTCGCTTGATGCGCTCAAGAACACACCCTTTTACGACCGACTGTACGGGATTTTTCAGGACTTGATTCTATTCGGCGAGAGGGAGAATAACGGATTTGACCTGCGCAGTCGGGAACTTGCGGTTGATGACGAATTATCCACTCTGCTCCGGAAGAATCAGGCTTTAGGAATCGAGGTCGTAGCACGGGTGGAAAATGTCGTAAGTAATTCAAGTCTGGCCGCAGGAGAGATGGCGGGTAAGGCCGCCAGTATAACCGCTACCAGCGCCAAGGTGTTGTTGGTATTCAATATCTTCAGCATAGGCGGCGCAATATTGATCGGATGGTTCTTGGTGCAGCATCGCTTGATTCGGCGTCTGGGGAGGATATCGAACCAGATGCAGCAAATGGCTGACGGCAATCTGGAACTGGATATCAACACCGAAGGCAATGATGAAATCGCGAAATTAGCCAAGGCGCTCGAGGTTTTCCGGGCAAACGCCCAGGAAGTGCAGCGACTGAATCTTGTAGAAAAACTTGCCGGCGAACTGCAGGGAAAGAATCAGGAATTGGCGTACGCTAATGAAGAATTGAAACGGATGCAGGACCAGATGGTCATGCGGGAGAAACTTGCCGCTCTCGGTCAATTGACTGCCGGAGTCGCCCACGAAATCAAAAATCCGATGAACTTCATCATGAATTTCTCGGAGGTTTCGCAGGAGTTGATTGAGGAATTGATGGAGGAACTGGCTAAGAACAAGGACGGCGGAGAGGTAAAAGAAGAATACGACTCCGAGTTGGTCGAAGAACTGGCTGAAGATCTGACGGGGAATATGAAACGAATTAATGAGCATGGAGCCCGCGCGAACCGAATTATAACGGACATGCTCAAGATGGGTCGTGACGGCGGGGAATGGCAACCGACCGACCTCAATGTATTGCTTAACGATAATGTGTGGATCGCATTTCATAGCGCTCGCGCCACCGATAGTGATTTCCAACTGGAGATTCAGGAAGACTACTCTCAGGAAATGGGTAAGATCACGGTGCAACCGCAGGACCTAGGCAGAGTTTTCCTGAATCTGGTGACTAACGCCTGCTATGCGACCGACGAAAAACGAAAAATGCTGGCTGATGCAAGTACAGATGACGGCACATCGAATAAAGATTATAAACCGACGCTCAAGTTGAGTACCAGGCTGGTTGACGACCATGTTGAAGTACATATTCGCGACAACGGAACAGGTATACCCGAATCCGCGTTGGAGCGTATTTTTAATCCGTTCTATACAACCAAGCCCCCGGATCAGGGTACAGGTCTGGGATTATCGTTGTCTAACGACATCGTGCGGAAGCACGGCGGCGAGTTCCGCGTGGAAACGGAGGAAGGAGAATATACGGACATGATTGTCGTCCTGCCCATCAACCCCAAGGCTCATCAAGTAATTGATGATGATTTACAAGAAGAGCAGGAAGGCGAAGATTCGGCGACGGACAGCGATACGGGTTAACCCGTTATTGCCGTTATCGCCTCGGAACGGGATTCGATCACATCGATGATTTTATCAAAACCTGCGATCTTGAAGATTTCTCTTATGGGGCCGGGCAGAGAACACAGCATGAATCTGGTGTTTTTACTTTTCAGCGCCTTCGCAATAAGCAGAATTGAACGTAATCCCGCGCTGCTTATGTAGGACAACTTTTCAAGGTCGAGAACTACGGGGTTGTCGGACCCTGTAATTTCCTCATCTATGTTCTTGTGGAATTCCTGCGCGTTCAGGCCGTCAATTCTGCCGACCACGCTTATCACCAGTGCGCCTTCGACCTGGTCCGCCTGCAACTGAACCTGACTGTTTTGATCACTCATAGCACCACCTTAGTTTATAGTGTGGAAATTTAAATAGGATTCATGTGTTAAACAAAGTAAATGATACATGAATAATTCGGGGAATACAACCCCGACCTGAAAAATTGCGTTAGCGGGAATAACCAAGTATCCTTACCATCGAGTTTGCACACGGCCGTCAACCGTTTCGCATCGTTTGTTTATCGGGCGTCGTAGTAAAATAGTGTTCGGCGGTTGTCGCGTTGTCAAGGGTGGTCAGGAGTTGAGTTATGTTCATAGTGAATCGTGAAACCAACCGTATTAGCCCGGTCAAGACCAAAACCTTCGGTGGGTTGAATTTCCAAGAGCGTGAACATCTTCAGGAATGGTTGGCGAATTAGCCTGATGCCCTGGGGGAAGAACTCCTTATTATTCAAAAGGAATTTCAAGGCTTTGACGATACCAATGAACGTCTTGACCTGCTGGCGCTTGATAGATCCGGCAACCTGGCAATTATCGAAAACAAGATTGGCCCGAATATGTCAACTGGCACCTCGACCATATGATCAAATTAGAGCAGGCTTTCAAAGAACCGCTGCAGGAGGCTGCAGAGGCATTGAAGCAGGAGAGTTTTGAAGGATCTGATATGATCAATCGAACGGATGAACAAGTACAAGTATCTGCAATCGAAAAATACCCTGCGGAGATTAATTCCGAGTAATCGGGAAAAGAGTTATGACTTTCAGGGTCATATAATCCGGATTATATTCGACAGGTTGGTTTACGTGAGTGTTCCGAAGTCCAAATCGTATTATGGATTCAGAAAAGGCGGCCGATGATGAGTAATTCTACTGATGGTTCTATAAACCAGACACTCAGTCTGCTCGACGAATTCATGTTGATGCTTCTCAATGAGGAGAGTGGTTACTTTTACCAGATACCCGCTAGGAAAATGAACTGCGCTATTATCGGGGCGGTACTGGCGGAACTTTCCCTCCTCTCTCGTATCGACACTGATGTGGATTCACTTATAGTTCTGGATTCAACGGAGACGGATAATCCCAGTCTGGACCTGATTCTGAAGGAGGTTGTCGGTGAGCCGGTTAAACACAACGCCCAGTACTGGATTGAAAAACTCATCCATCATGCGGAAACGATCACCGATTTGACTTTAGACAACCTGGTTAATCTGGGAATGCTGGAATATCACGAGGGTGATTTCTGGTCACTTGCGGCCGGCAAATCATACGCGGATGCGGACAGCAACTCCGTTGATGAAACTGCGGGTCAGTTCATTAGAAACAGAATCGGCAAGAATATTTTTTCAGACGACATTCCGCACCCGAGAGATATCATCATTGTCTGCCTTATCGAAACATGCGACATCTTCCCCATCATGTTCAAACTTGATGAAAAGGCGGAAGAACGGATCAAACTTATATGCAGGATGGACCTTATCGGTCGCTCAATAGCTGATGCGGTCGAACAGAACATCAACAATCCTCTGTTCGCGAAGTCCCATCTGGGTAAAAAGATCCCGCGCGTCGCGCTTCGTCGGATGCTTTTCAATAAACATGTTCTCTCCGGGAACCTTCCGGCATTTCTGGCAGATCTGACAAAGGAGTACGGTCCGGTTTTTGAGGTCGCCGTTCCTTTTTCGAAGCCGCGTATCTTTATTGCCGGCCCAGAAGTGAACCGCTGGGTACATAGACACGGACGGAAACACTTTACATCTAGGAACTACTTCGCCCCGTTTGAAAAAATCTACGGAGCGACGGGATCATTGCCTTCTCTGGACGGCGCGGACCATTTCCGGCTTCGCAAATCAATGTCGCCGACATATTCGCGCAAGAGACTGGAAGAACGGTTGGACACGGTCTACCGCAAGGCGCGCGAATACATGGCTAATTGGAAAGTGGGTAAAAGTTATACGGCAAGAGACCTGTGCCGAGGAATGATCAGTGTTCAGACATCGCCTTTATCCATGAGCGTCGACTCGCGGGATATTATTAATGACATAGTCGCCTTCGAGGAACGGGCGCTCAACACCCATCTTTTCGGCGTCATGCCGAAATTCATGTTGAAAACTCCGGGGATGAAAAGCAAAAGCAAGGCAATAGACGAACTGCTCAATCGGGTACGGAACGTTCATACCTCAGCCCAAAGAGCCGGTTGTCCGAGGGACTTGGTGGATGATCTGCTGAGCGTTCACGAAAGCGATCCTATCTTGGTGCCCGAAGCCAATCTGCGCTTCGCTCTGTCGGCAGCGGTGCTCGCCAGCATGTATCTGGGTGACGCCTTCAGTTTCGCTCTTTATTCCATGGTGTCGCAACCTGCGCTTTATGACAAAATTCGAGGTGAAGCCGAGTTGCTGTTCTCAAACGGTGATCCGACTGTCGAAGACTTCTCACCTGCCAATATGGATGTCACCACTCGCTTCATAATTGAATCCATTCGGATGTATCCGATTGTTCCGGTAGCCATTCGTGATGTTCTGAATACATGTGTGATTGAAGGTTACGAAATACCGACGGGATCCAGGATAAACATTGCCCAGGGCGCCTCGCACTATATGGAAGAAGCCTTTCCGGACCCGCTTTCATTTGATATCGACCGCTACCTGTCGCCGCGCAACGAGCATAGAGGCCCCGGATACGCGCCGTACGGGCTCGGCCCGCACACATGCCTCAGCATCAGATGGGTGGCCTTGCACATGGCCATCAACCTGATGGTTGTGGCGCATTACTTCACTCTTCGATTGAATCCTGAGAACTACAAACTCAAAATCAGCCCGTTTCCGTCAATGAAGCCGAACAAGAATCTTAAGTTCCGTATAGTTGAACAGAACCGAGAACTGCCTGCATAGTGTGTCCATTAAACTTGACATTGTCTGTCGAGTTATACTGCGTATAGACAGGTTGTGTTTCAACCGGTAGGCCGCATGTATGCTCGTGGGATTTCTCCCGGTCAGCGTTTTGTCCTTGTGTTCAATAAGACAGGAATTATATTCAGATTTAGCGGACGTGCCAATTTGAGTTGAGGTGTCAAAATGAGAATCTGTGCAATATTTCTGGGATGTTTTCTGTTCCTGGTTTTAAACCCGTATTGGGATGCGCATTCCGAGCCGATAACACAGCCACAAAAAGAAGTAAGTCACTATTCAAAGAAAGAACAACTGGGTTCGCGAGTATTAAAATACACTCAGACTATTATCAACCACTTTCTTTCTGCCTCAGGAGGTCCTGCAGACAGAGCGGCGGATAATCTACCGACTATCCTGCCTGTTCTTTCCCAAACTCAGTGGCTTAAATATCTTGAAGGCATGACAGCATCAGCTGCCACGAAATTCGATAAAGCGTTAGATGCTAGATACCTTCAGACTAATTTGGGCGGAAGCATTCACAGGCTGCTCGACGGGGGGCATACGATCTGGGGAGCTTGGTCGAATATCGCCCGCATGTGTGCTGAAACCGGATGTTCAAGAAGAGAACAGATTGACGGGTATTTTAAAGCCTTGTTGAAAGACGCAACCACACCCAAGGGATTACCCTTTATGACCATGGAGAAGCAGACTTATGATTCTATAGCCGGAAGGTTGAACAAGTACGGAATCAGCAGAAACTGGACTTACGATGCTCTTTCTTATGATGCTCTGGAGGTTTTCACGACGGGAATATCAGCGGGGGCAGTGGTCTATTTTCTCAAAACGGAGCAGCCTGAAGAACTGTCCGAGGTACTCGGCGCAATGGGGGTTGTAAGCATTCTTTCCGCCAACCCTGCTCTTGCTTTAGCCACGACATCCTCCGTCTTATATGCGCTTACTGCCGGAACTGATCTGAATGCGTGGGCGACGGTAGAAGGAATTGTAAAAACTTCGCTTATTTCCGGGGCGCTTGTTTTACTTCCCGGAGCGTTTTTGGTGCAGGCGCCAGTTGCAGTTGCGGTTTCAATCCTGCTGGAGAAGGGTATGACCGAGGGAAATTATCTACTCGCTAAAGAATATGTTCTTGAGAAAATATCAGCTCTGACAACTCTAGGGTTTGGTATAGGAGAACAGGTGGTAGATACGGGTGTGGAGAAGGTAAAAACTTGGGGATTGTACAACAAAGGACTCTCAGCATTTTCTGAAATGATTCCTTTCGGTTCATAAACTTCCTCTGAGAAAAGAGATACCATAGTTTTGCAGCATAATCGTTTACTCCCGTTTCTCGTGAGGGGTTGAAATGTCTCTGGAATTATGTAGCCTTTCCGGAAATTACGTACCGTAGTGCGCCCGGTCGTCTGTACAGTTTTCTATCGAATTGTGTTAGGTCGGACGCTCTCTAATTGTTGAGGAGGATGTATTTATGAAGAATTCAGGGGTTGCTTCACCTTTTTTCTTGGCAGTTTTCTTTGCGTTTTGCCTTGTGTTGCCTGAAACCGGATTTTCACAGACTTCCGAAGTCAAAAAAGGATTTTACGCGGGAGCCTTGATCGGCGTACCGTTCGCGCAGGACCTGTCGGAGCGGATTACAGTTTCCGTTATGGGTAATGATCAGAATATTCCGGCCGAGTTCTCGGTTGATTATGGAATAGGTCTCGCTGTTACGATTGGAAACAGGATTTCAGATTACTTTGCGGTTGAACTCACAGGTTCCTGGTCTAGGCAGTCAGCCGAACTTTCCGCATCTCCTCCTCCTGCTCTTCTTCAGCCGTTAGCGGCTCTGGCGACGGCTAATCCTGCTCTCGGCGCTGTTCTCGGTGACCCGCAGAATCTTAAACTCGTCTATGACGACGGAAGACTGGTTGCGCTTCAATCCGAGATGTCCGTCCTTCTCTACCCGGTTCCGGGCGGGTTCGTAGAGCCTTATGTAGGAGGAGGCGTCGGTATTGTAAGGAGTGATTTGGAAATTGATGCGAATCAGCGGACCAAAGGGATTGTAACCGCTCTTGCGGGTGCGGGCATGCAGAACCCGGCCATTCCCGAAATTCCCGGGGATATAGACAAGACATTGACGGATTATCAGATGAGTCTTCGAGCCGGAGTGAATATACCTCTTGATTCGGTGGATGTTTCCGCGGGTTGGAACTACTACAAGACATTTAAGGATGGGAAAGACAGCACTTCCCATGTGGCGGCGGTCACCCTGAAATACTTTTTCTGATCTGTCTCTTTTTCGAGAGCAGGTCAAGTTTCCATTGTAATCTTATCTTGAGGACCTTGTCTCCCTACTCCGAGAGCCCCACGCGATTTTTCCGGCTGCAGATCACGCTGAGTCGGATTTACCATGAGTTTTTGAAGATACCAAGACTCTTTTTACGGCATGCTCAGCGGGTCGGGGTATATAAAATTGTAGTTAAGCGTTTCTTTGAGTCTTTTATTGGAAACTATTTTGTATTGCGGCGCTTGTTCCGACTCGAAGACCGGAGGATCGATATTGTATTTGCGGGCTTCGCGTAGGTAGTATTCCCTTCTGGTAGGGTGCTCGTCGCAGGTTGCGTTAAGCACTGCGTTTCTTATATCAAGTGCTATTACCCTGAGCACTATCTCTATACAGTCGTCGCGGTGAATGAGGTTAAGAGGGCAGTCGGGATTCAGCACGAGTTTTTTTCTTCTTATTGATTTTATCGGAGCTCTGTCGTAGCCGACAAGTCCCGAAAAGCGTAGCACGGTGGCATCGGTTTCGGGGTGGTCAAGCAGAATTCTTTCCGCGCGAAGAAGAGCCTTTCCAGACGGTTTCCCCGGAGAGATGGAATCATCTTCTGTTACTGTATTGTTCGTGTCGGGATAAACGGAGGTTGAACTTGCAAAAATCACCACCTTTCCCGACGGGTTCGGTATTGCCTCAAGCAGGTTCTTTATCTGTTTTTCATGATAGGTTTCAATATCGTCTCTCCGCTCGGGCGGAAAGTTTATGAACAATACATCCGAGGAGAAAAACTCACCTGTATTTTCCCCTGTTATCTCGGGATTGATATCGACAAGGTACGGTTCTATTCCGTTTCTGGAAAGTTCCGGGAGTTTTTCAGGAGTTCTTACAGACCCTTTCACGGAAAACCCTTTTTTCTGCAGGCGTAGAGCGAGAGGTAACCCGAGCCAACCGCAGCCCAGAACGCTTACCGTTTTCACCGGTTCTGTTGCTCCTCGCGAAGGTTGATCTTTTCTAAAATTTCATCCCGTTGTTCGGGAGAGTATGAACCCCAGTTCGCTATCTCGTCGTTTGTCCGAAGGCATCCGATACAGAGACCGGTATCTTCATCAATTATACATATTCCGTTGCAGGGAGAACTGATTTTTTCCATAGAACTATTCTCCGCAAAAAAGTTTTAAAATCTCCATGTATTTTTCTGCGGTTTTCTCCACTATTTCCGGCGGAAGTTCCGGTGCAGGCGGAATTTTATCCCACCCTGTCTGCTTCAGATAATCTCTTACGGACTGTTTGTCAAAACTCTTCTGAGAATGTCCGGGGCTGTAGTCGGCAAGGGGCCAGAATCTTGAGGAATCGGGAGTGAGTGCTTCGTCTATAAGGAGAAGTTCTCCGGTTTCAGAACACAGTCCGAACTCGAATTTCGTGTCGGCGATTATTATGCCCTTTTGTTCCGCTGTCTTCGCCGCAAGGCAATATATCTCAATGCTCGTGCTTCTTACTCTGTCCGCGAGATCCCTTCCGATAATTTCACTCATCTGCGCAAACGTCATGTTTTCATCATGAAATCCTCTCTCGGCTTTCGTTGAGGGGGTAAACAGCGGCTCTGAAAGTTTCTGCGACTCAACAATTCCTTTTTCCATCGGTATGGAACATATATTTCCTGTTTTGAGGTAATCTTCCCATCCTGAACCGCTTATGTATCCCCTTACGATGCATTCTACAGGGAGAGGCTTGGTCTTTTCTACGAGCATTGAACGGCCGCGAAGCGTATCCGCGAACTGAGCAAAAGGCTCGGGGAACTGTTCGGGATCAGTGGAGATCATGTGATTGCGGATTACATCTCGGGTTTTTTGGAACCAGTACTCGGAAATTCGGTTAAGCACTTCTCCTTTTCCCGGTATGCCGTTTGGAAGTACGACATCAAAAGCGGAGATACGGTCTGTGACTACGATCAGAAGACGGTTGTCCAGATCGTAGACATCCCGCACCTTTCCCTTTGAGGGTTTTGAAAATCCGATGAAGTCCGTGTCAAGTATTATTCTACTTATGGTTTTCACCTGAGTTGCAGGTTTGCAGCAACGGCGACTGTCGAATTGGGAAATTACCCGAATACTTCTTCATTCTCAAGCCGGTAAAACCTGCAACATGAAGGTAAAGCCTCTCTCTGCGGAGATTGATTCCGGTGCGTGCTGCAAACCCTGTCTCTTCCATGTTCGGGTTTTGAAAACTGATGAAGTTCGCGTCAGCCGAAATCTCTTGACAATACGCGATAATTAAAGACAATACCCCTTTTTTGCTGAGCACGTAGCTCAGGGGCAGAGCACTTGCTTGACGTGCAAGGGGTCGCAGGTTCAATTCCTGCCGTGCTCACCATTGATCCGGAGGATGAATAATCGGATGATAGAAGTAAGCATTTCAGGCAGGATGGACAGGTTTCCTTCAGGCGTTGTTGTCGGAGAGGTCCTTGCAAGGCTTGACGGTGACGAACAGACGATAGGTGCCGTTGTTGACGGTCAGGTTGTTGATTTCTGGCACAGCCTTGAGCAAAGTTGCGATGTCACTCCGGTAAAATCCAATACAGATGCCGGTTTGGGGCTCCTGAGACATACCGTCGCCCATATTCTCGCAGAAGCTGTTCAGTCTCTTTTCCCGGAGGCGAGGGTAACCATAGGTCCGGTTATAGAAAACGGATTTTACTACGATTTTGATTTCACCAGAGGTTTTACGCCCGAGGACCTTGAAAAAATTGAGTCCGAGATGGCGAAGATAATAGGAAAAAACCACCCGATCACCAGAAAATCGGTCTCCAGAGAACAAGCCGTAGAAATTTTTTCAAAACTCGGAGAAACCTACAAAGTTGAGATAATAAACGATCTTCCGGAAGACCAGGAGATAACCATTTATGACCAAGTCGACTGGTATGACCTCTGCAGGGGGCCTCATCTTCCCGCGACCGGTCTTGTAAAAGCGTTTCGGCTTACGGGCTCTGCCGGAGCTTACTGGAGAGGCAACGAGAAAAACCCCATGCTTCAGAGGATTTACGGGACCGCGTTCTGGAATAAAAAAGAAATGCGCAGATACCTCGACGGTCTGGAGGAGGCGAAAAAAAGAGACCACCGCAAGCTCGGCAAAGAACTTGATCTTTTCAGCATAAACGACGAATCGGGTCCCGGTCTTGTTCTCTGGCATCCGAGAGGAGCCAGAATAAG
Source organism: Thermodesulfobacteriota bacterium (assembly GCA_965204665.1). Taxonomy (GTDB): domain Bacteria; phylum Desulfobacterota_D; class UBA1144; order Nemesobacterales; family Nemesobacteraceae; genus Nemesobacter. The sequence goes on from OZ242002.1 coordinate 1,269,885, forward strand.
GGGTATAATAGAGGATTTCTGGAGAAAAGAGCATGTCCTGAGAGGATATGAGATACTTTACACCCCTCACATTGCCAAGCTTGATTTGTGGCGCTCAAGCGGCCATGTTGATTTTTACAGAGATAATATGTTCTCTTCAATGGAAGTGGAAAACTCTGATTACCAGATAAAACCGATGAATTGTCCCTTTCACATACTGATCTACAAGTCCAAAACTAGAAGTTACAGAGATCTTCCGGTAAGATGGGCGGAGATCGGGACCGTGTACAGGTATGAAAGGTCCGGAGTGCTTCACGGGCTTCTTCGCGTGAGAGGCTTTTCCCAGGACGACGCCCATATTTTCTGTCGTCCGGATCAGATACGACAGGAAGTTTCAGGAGTGCTTGATCTCACTCTGAATTTCCTTCGGACTTTCGGGTTTTCCGATTATGAGATTTTCCTTTCCACACGACCGGAGAAATTTGTCGGGAGCGAGGAGAATTGGGACAGGGCTGTAGAGTCCATAGAGCAATCTCTTGTTGAATCCGGTCTTGAATACAGAGTTGACCCGGGTGGTGGAGCTTTTTATGGTCCCAAGATAGACCTTAAGATAAAAGATGTTTTGGGCAGGGCTTGGCAATGTTCAACTATTCAAGTAGATTTTAACCTTCCTGAACGATTTGATATGGAGTTTGTGGGAGAGGATAACGCAAGACACACCCCTATAATGATACACAGAGCCATATTCGGTTCTATAGAGAGGTTTTTCGGGATTCTCATAGAACATTACGGCGGAGCCTTTCCGTTCTGGCTGAGTCCTGAACAGATAAGGGTGGCTTCCGTTGGGCGGAATCAGACTGAATATTGTGAGGATATATGCAGAAAACTTTGTGCGGCGGGACTGCGCGCCGAGGCTGATTTGAGAAACGAAAAACTCGGCTATAAGGTCAGAGAGGCGCAGACGATGAAAATTCCTTATCTCCTTGTTGCTGGAGAAAAAGAGGTTCAGACCGGAACTGTTGCTCCCAGAAAATACGGTGCCGGCGCCATGGATGCGCTGTCATTAGATGATTTCATTGAGACCGCGTCAAGGGAAAACAATCCGTACAACCGGATGGAGGCAAGGGCATAGCTAGGAGGAAATCCAATTTCAGACCGCGTACGCCGGAAACCCGGATCAACAAAAGAATAACCGCAAAAGAGGTTAGACTTATAGATGTTAATGGGGAACAACTCGGGGTTGTAGATATTGAAGAGGCGTTGCGGATATCCGAAGCGAAAGAAGTTGACCTAGTCGAAGTCGCATCCAATGCCAGCCCGCCCGTGTGCAGGTTGATGGATTACGGTAAGTTCAAGTATGAACTTAAGAAACAGAAAAGTGCCAAGAGACAGAAAGACCAGACGATAAAGGAGATAAAATTCCGTCCCAACATAGGGGAGCACGACCTTGAAGTCAAGATAAACCGCATGAGAAGTTTTCTTGAGGCGGGTCATAAGACCAAAATGAGGATATTTTTTCGGGGCAGGGAAATAGTTCACTCGGAGTTGGGGCGCTTGCTGGCGAAGGATGTGTGCGAGCAGCTCTCCGATGTCGCTTCAGTGGATATGGAACCCAAAATAGAAGGTAAGAACCTTATCGCGGTACTTGCCCCGGCAAAGAAAAAGTGAGGTTTTAACAATATGCCTAAGATGAAAACGAACCGTAGCGCTGCAAAAAGATTTTCCGTTACGGGAGGTGGAAAAGTAAGAAGAAACAAGGGCGGCAAGAGCCATATAAACGTGAAGAAAAGTTCGAGGAGAATGAGGCGGCTCTTGGAACCGGACTTTATCGAGGGTTCCGCGGCTAAAAGAATACGGACATATGTTCCCTACCTTTAAACTTGATACCGGGGCAAACGGAGAAGACAGATGCGAATAAAAAGAGGAGTTACTTCGAGAAGAAGGAAGAAAAGAGTTCTCAAACTTGCCAAGGGGTACTGGGGGAGAAGAAAAAGCAATTTCAGAAGGGCTAAGGAGACCATACTGAGGGCTCTTGCCTATGCCTACAGGGACAGGCGTACGAGGAAGAGGGATTTCAGGGCGCTGTGGATAATGAGAATAAACGCGGGGGTAAGGCCCCTCGGTCTTTCTTACAGCAAGTTCATGGGCGCGCTTAAAAAGGCAAACATAGACATTGACAGAAAATCTCTTTCGGAACTTGCGGTCAGGAAACCCGAGAGTTTCAAGGCCGTAGTAGAACTGGCAGCATCAAACGACTGACAAGAAACATCCGGCCTAGGAGAAAGCATTCGCGTCCGAATCTGCTCGGACGGGGTTTTTCTCAGGGTCGTGAGGATCATATTTAAGCGGGCAGTCGTCACACTCAGCCTTCTTTTTTCTGCAGTGAAGTTTTCCCGTCTTTACTATAAGCGCGTGGTACTCTCCGAAAATCTCCGTGTCCTCCCGAAGACTTTCCGTAAACAGTTCTTGTACCTGCGCGTAATCTGCGCTTTGGGGAATCAGGTGGTGACGGTAAAGAATCCTGCGTGAGTAGGCGTCAACCACGAACACCGGTTTTCCAAGGGCGTACAGAAGAATGGAATCAGCTGTTTCTTCCCCGATGCCGTTTACAGAAATCAGTTTCTTTCTCAGGATGTTCTTGTCTTCCCCAATCATGTTCTTCATATTCCCTCCGTAGTGAGCGAAGAGGAACTCGACGAAATTTCGGAGTCTTTCTGCTTTGAGGTTGTGATATCCGCAGGGGCGTATAAGGATGGAGAGATGCTCTGCGGAGATTGACCGGAGTCTGCGCGCAGAAAGTAGAGAGTTCTCCCTAAGCGCTGATATCGCCTTCTCTGCGTTTTTCCACGAGGTGTTCTGAGTAAGTATGGCGCCCACAGCGCATTCAAACCTTGTCTGTGCCGGCCACCAGTGCTGCGGTCCGTATTTTCTGTAGAGGGCGGTATAGAAATTCTGTATTCGGTCTCTATAAATTTCTGGATTTTGTAAATTCATCCTACCTTCCTATCGGCAAATAAATGATCCGCTACAAAAATACGGCTGTTTTAGTACCGTGGACTTGATTTTTCCGCGGTAAATTATGCTCCTTGTTTAGACAAAGTGCTTTATGTGTTCTCATTTCAGTTGCGGAAGTGATGGGTTTCGCTAAAGTCCGAAAAGGTTAATTGCACAGCTCTAAAGTCGGCGGTATAGAGCCGTCACCGAGCGTCGTGCTTAGTGAGACCGTGCCTCATACACCGAGCGACTCCAAAAAGGTCACCCAGCAGTCAAACCTCTTACACTCCTTGCGTATCTTGGTCAATTCGATTCGTTCAGCTATGTCCACTCCGTTCAACACTTTTTCATATTGAGGAATAAGTGTCTGGATTCTCCTGCTGGGCGGGTAGTTGTCGTTGATGTCCTCCGGCGTTTGAAATCGTTTCCTAATGTTTTTCAGTCTTTTTAAGACTCGGGTAGAAACATCAGGTGCCTGCTTAAATGCTTCTATGCTTGAAAATAACAACCCCTCGAATTCGTACTGCTGTACATAAGGTGTATTTTGCAGTTGCTTGCGGTTGGTATGATTGTATTGGCTTCTTCGAGTATCTGATCCTGTAGTTGTTCGACCGTCGCGTCCTTTTTCTTCTTAAAGCCGTAGTAGTCAACCAGAGAAGTGACTACTTGGAACGAATTACAGAGTTGCCGCATTTCCTTAACAATCTTATTTATGCTCACTCCACCCCCAAGGTTATGTGCTTGCACTGCTACGCCTTTCCTGAAAAGACGGTCGACTAAGACTCGTTTTACGAAATCTAATTCCGTATGTCCCTCCACAACAATAGCGACCCGGATCAAGACAGTCCTCCAAACAAGTCCTTTTGCCATAATTCACCGGGTAGAAAACCTTCATCAAGCCACTCTTTATATTCCTCCGAATTAAGTGTCTGAATCTGTGATCCGTTTCTGTCCACCTCTAAAACTATCACTTCATCAAGCTCGAAAGAATTAATTAGAAGCGGTGACTGCGTGGCAACCACAACCTGTTTTTTAGAAGACAAAGACTTGATCATTCCTCCGATCAGCGCAACTCCTGTAGGGTGAAGTCCAAGTTCAGGCTCGTCCAGAAACACAATGGTCGGCAGCATATCAGACGGAAGGTTCAATAAAGTGATTAGAGCGAATAATCTAAGCGACCCATCTGATGTCAGATGAGACCCTAAGGTCTTGTGTGCGTTTTTTGGTATCCATCGCAATGCGACTTTACCTTGGACTGCTTGAAGATCAAACCGGTCAAATTCCTGCAGCACTCGTCCGATATGGTGGCAGATCACCTCATATCGACGACGGTCTTCTCTTTGCAGGTGAAACAGAACTGCGGCTAGATTGCGTCCGTCAGCCGACAAACCGTAGCAGTCTTGGAAATCGCACGGCTTCTTAAACCCGGAGTCTCTTGATGTATCATGGAACTGATATACTCCAATTCTCCCGAGCACCTGCAATATGTTGGCAGCCACACGCGAGTTGATGGTTTCCGGATAGGGCTTACAGCCAGCCTCAATTAACCCGGCTTCGGTGTCCCCCATACTGCTTTCAATATGGTTCCAGTCGGTTTCTCCCCGTACTCCTTTTCTCAATCTGTACGATTCGCGAGCCATCAACAGCCGGTCGTCGTTTCCATACATAAGTCCAAACCGATAATCGTAGAGATCAGTCGGTCCGATTCTCAGGGTCACTTCTACATCAATTCCAGGTGTCTCCTTGCTGCCGTTAAACAGTTGATCGTCACCACCGCCATGTTCGCCCACGAAACTTGCCAGCCGCCTAGTTCCGACCATGTTCCGCATCATCTCGAAGAACCGAATGAGATTCGACTTGCCGCACCCATTAGGTCCGATCATGACCACTAGAGGACCTAGATCACTCAAATGTACATCTTTGAAAGACCGGAACCCTTTTATCCTGACGGATTCTACTTGACATCCTCCAGAGAAGTCGTCCGAGCCGTCAGGTTGGATAACATACCTGAAGTGCAATTGGTCAAAATCGTCCCCCTGAAAACTGTCTCTTACTTCTAGTACCTGCACTGCTGCGTAGAAGCCGTTGGCATCTCGGAATACAACAACCTCTTTCTCACTAGGCTCGCGTGCTCTGGCCCTGTAGTCGAGAAACTCTGCACCAATAATCTGTTCTATTGAGGTATATCCCTTGGCCAATGCTACACCTCGAATCGATAACGAGTCGGCGTAGATACAGACACTTCCGGCGTTACTTCTGCTCAACCTTATCCTGAATTTCAGTTCATCTCTTCCAATCACAAATACGAGGCCGTCATAGCATGACAATGCGACTTCGCCCGTAAGCGATGTAGCCTGGGGAGTTGGGTTTGAGTCTGTGTTTGTACTCTTTATCTCCCTGTGTCCAAACAGTTTCTCGCTTATGTCTTCAGTCAGTTTCTCCACTTCATAGTCGCCCGCATTCTGAAAATCCATCCCCATGTGCAGTCCTTCCGGAACGGAAACATCATCAAAGCACAGAAGCACGACAGTTTTCTTTTTAGATATCTCTCTTAGAGTTGAGCCTCTTTCGTCTTGTCCCCATGCACGGTCCAGGTAATCTTCGGACAATAACAACACGATGAAGTCTGCTCGCTCAAAACCCTCGTACGCCTCTTGAACCGCGATACGGCACTCCGCTAGTTCCGTATTTTCAAAGTAGTCGCAGAATACGGATATGCCCAAACTGTACAGTTTTTGTGTTAGTTTCTTAGCGACTGCGCGTTGTTCGTAAACATATGATAGCGCTACCTCGAAAGTTCTTGTATCGATCATTTTCGCTTCCGGACTTTCATTTCGTTTGCTTTTATTGTCTAAGATTAACAGCGGGTCAAAAAATTTGCCAAGTCAAACGTACAGAATTTTTTACGCTTTCTATCCGCACTTTGTACGTCAGATTTAGATATATTTCAGTTAATCACATAATTCACCTGAGGATTTTTACAGGACGATTATGATGTTCTTCAGAGAACATTTAACCGAAATCCTGTTTTGACAGTATCTTTTTTAGAATGTTTAATCATTGGCTGATATGAATCACACCGCATTGCACGAAGTGCACAAGAGTTATGGGGCGCGAATGATTGATTTTGCCGGATGGAATCTTCCTCTGCAGTTCGAAGGGATAAAGCAGGAGCATATGGCGGTCAGGCGCTTCTGCGGTCTTTTCGATGTAAGCCACATGGGTGAAATAGATATCAGTGGCGCTGATGCGGAAAACCTCTGCGAGATGCTTAATACCAACGACATTGCGGGGCTTGCAGACGGAAGGGCCAGGTACGGTTTTTTCTGCTATCCCGACGGCGGAGTGGTTGATGACCTGATAACCTACAAATTCTCCTCAGAACGTTTTCTTGTTTGCGCAAACGCGTCAAACACGAATAAGATGCTCCGCTGGATTACGGACAACAGTGCCGGGTTTGAAGTGAAAGTGAGAGACGTAAGTTCTTTCTACTCGCAGATAGCGGTCCAGGGACCGAATTCGGTTGCTCTTGTAAAAAAAACAGTGGGCGGGAATATCATGAGAGATTTCCCTAGGTTTTCCTTCAAGATCCTTGAGGGTGAGGAAACTGGAGTGATAGCTGCCAGAACGGGATACACGGGAGAGGATGGTTTTGAACTTTTTGTACCTTCAACAGATGCCGAAATCCTATGGAAAAAATTGTATGAAAACGGCAGAGATCTAGGGACGAGACTATGCGGTCTGGGTGTGCGGGATACGCTTCGAATAGAGGCGGGTTATCCTCTTTACGGAAACGAGATTGATGAGAGGACAACACCGATAGATGCCGGATTGGGGAGATACGTGAAAATCGATAAGGGGGAGTTTATCGGCCGCAGAGCTCTTTCAGAGCGGATGGAGAGTGATGAGGTGAAAAAAACCGTGGGTTTTCGGATGGTTGACAGAGGAATTCCGAGAAGCGGTTATGCGGTGATGAAAAACGGAAAAAAAACAGGAAAGGTTACAAGCGGCACTATGTCTCCCGTTTTAGGAGAAGGAGTGGGCATGGCTTCTGTGCCGGCAACTGCTGTACAATACGGAGACGAGATAGAAATCGATATTAGAGGGAGCATGAGGAAGGCTGTATGTTGCAGGTTCCCTATTCATAAAAACTTAAGAAATTAGGGAGTGTTTATGTGATGAGTGTGCCTGAGGACTTAAAATACACGGAAGAGCATGAATGGATAAGGCTGCAAGGTGATGTGGCTATTATAGGAATCACGGACTACGCTCAGGAGTCGTTGGGAGAGATAGTTTACGTTGAGCTTCCTGCCGAGGGGGATGAGTTGGTGCAGGGAGACTCCTTCGGAGGAGCGGAGTCGACAAAGGCGGTATCTGAACTTTTCGCTCCGCTGTCCGGAGAAGTAGCTGAAATAAATGATCTCCTGATGGACTCTCCCGAACTTCTCAACGCGGACCCCTACGGAGATGGATGGATAGTGAAGATACTTATCGACGAGATTGACGAAGCAGAGATTGAAAAACTTCTTGACCCTTCAGATTACGAGCGGCTGATTGAAGAAGAACTGGATGGCTGATTTTTCCCGGCGGGGTTTACTGCCGCAAGCGTTTTTCACCGAAGCGTCCCACTGATTAATGAACGATGGAGTTTATGAAAAAGAGGATTTTTTCGCTGCGAGGCACATAGGTCCATCTTCTGAAGAAACGCATAAGATGCTTGTCGGCATGGGTGTGCGCAGCCTTGAAGAACTTGTGGAACAGGCTATCCCGCCCGACCTGCTTTCAGCGTCTTTGAAGAATTTTCCGGAAGCTGTAACCGAGAGTTCCTATCTTGACCACATGAGGAGCGTCGCGCGTAAAAACAGCGTGTTCCGCTCATACATAGGACTTGGTTATTACGCCTGCGCGGTTCCCACAGTGATAGCGAGAAATATATTTGAAAATCCCTGCTGGTATACGCAGTACACTCCCTATCAGGCCGAAATATCCCAAGGGCGGCTTGAAGCGCTTCTGAATTTCCAGACGGTGATAACCGAACTTACTGAAATGGAAATTGCGAACGCTTCTCTTCTTGATGAGGCGACGGCGACGGCAGAAGCCATGGCCATGTTTCATCGTATTCGCAGCGGGGAAAGGAAAACGGACTGTCCCGACCGGTTTTTTGTCTCCAAAGGATGTTTTCCTCAGACTGTAGATGTTCTCAGAACCCGCGCTGAACCTCTGGGAATAACGATAGTGCAGGAGGATGAGCTTGAATTTGTTCCTGACGAAAGTTTCTTCGGAGCGCTTCTTCAGTATCCGGACGCTTCCGGTGAGGTGAGGGACCTGCGGGAATTTGTTGAGAATGCCCACCGGGCCGGTGTTATGGTTGCAGTGGCGGCGGATCTTATGAGTCTGACCCTCCTTGTGCCTCCCGGTAGATTCGGGGCTGACGCCGTGGTTGGAACTTCGCAGAGATTGGGGGTGCCTGTGGGATACGGAGGTCCGCACGCGGGATATTTCGCTACCAGAGACAAATTCCGCAGACAGATTCCCGGAAGAATAATAGGGATTTCCTTTGACAAGGACGGAGACCCGGCTTACAGAATGGCTCTTCAGACCAGAGAGCAGCATATAAGAAGGGAGAGAGCCACATCCAACATCTGCACCGCGCAGTCGCTGCCGGCCGTAATGTCGTCCATGTATGCGATCTACCACGGTCCTCGGGGACTCAGACGGATTGCGCGCAGAATAAATATGTTTGCGAAAATGCTCGACTCGGGACTTAAGGAAATTGGAGCGGTTCAGCATAACGGCGCATTTTTCGATACCCTGCACATAGATCTTTCCCGATTCGGAGAAGATGCCGTAACCAAGGTTCGCGCATCGGCTCTTGAGAGGAAGATCAACTTCAGATATTTTCTGGACAACAAGATATGCGTATCGCTCGATGAAACTGTAACTGCGGACGATATAGACGATATCCTGTCGCTTTTCGTTGATTCTCTTAAAACAGGGGCGGTTCCGCGTGTATCTGCCGACATGGCCTCATCCGTTTTTTCCGTCCCCGAAAAGCTGATGAGGGAACAGGATTTTCTCGCCCAGCCGGTTTTTAACCGTTATCACTCGGAAACCTTGATGTTACGATACATGAAAAGTCTTGAGAACAAGGACCTCTCTCTCGCCCATTCGATGATACCTCTCGGCTCCTGCACTATGAAACTCAACGGCACGACGGAGATGATCCCTGCAGGTTGGAAGGAGTTTTCCGATATCCATCCGTTTGCTCCCCGAAGTCAGACTGCCGGCTACGCGCGGGTGATTGTAGATATGGAGCGATATCTCTGTCAGATAACAGGGCTTTCCGCCTGCTCTCTTCAGCCCAATTCGGGAGCTCAGGGGGAATATGCCGGACTCATGGTCATACGTAGTTACTTCCGGTCGCAGGGTGAGACAGAAAGAAACGTAGTTCTTATTCCATCTTCCGCTCACGGCACCAACCCCGCAAGCGCCCGGATGGCCGGTATGGAAGTAGTGGTGGTAAAATGCCGAAAAAACGGGGATGTGGATATAGAGAATCTTGCCGAATGCTGCACCAAGTATTCGGGAAGAGTTTCATCTCTTATGATCACCTATCCTTCCACTCACGGTGTTTTTGAACCCGAGATAAGACGCATATGCGACATTGTTCACTCAGCCGGCGGACAGGTATACATGGACGGAGCCAATCTCAACGCCCAGGTGGGACTCTGTACACCGGCGCTGTTCGGCGTTGATGTATGTCATATCAACCTGCACAAGACGTTCAGCATCCCCCACGGAGGAGGAGGTCCCGGAATGGGCCCTATATGCGTGGCGTCCCACCTTGCCCCGCATCTTCCCGGTCATTGCCTTGTCGACGGCGTAGGGGGTGAAAATTCCTGCGGAGCAGTATCGGCGGCGCCGTGGGGAAGCGCGAGCATACTGCTCATTTCTTACGGATACATGAGATTGCTTGGAAAAGATGGACTCGGCGCCGCGTCACGGTACGCAGTACTGAACGCCAATTACATGAAAACAATGCTTGAGAAACACTACGATGTTCTGTATGAAGGAGAAAAAGGAAGAGTCGCGCACGAGTTCATACTCGACCTCAGGGAACTCGGGAAAAGCGCGGGTATAACGGTTGAGGATGTGGCGAAAAGACTGATGGATTACGGATTCCACGCCCCCACCATGTCTTGGCCTGTTGCGGGAACGCTTATGATTGAGCCCACGGAGAGTGAATCGAAGGAGGAAATGGACAGGTTCTGCGAAGCGATGGTGGCGATACGCGAAGAGATACAGGATATAATAGACGGAAATTCGGACCCTTCGGACAACGTACTGAAGAACTCTCCTCACACCGTGCACAATCTCGTGTCTTCCGAGTGGAAACATCCTTATTCCCGGAGACAGGCGTTTTTTCCGCTTCCCGGTCTCAGGGTCTCCAAATTCTGGCCTTCAGTATCAAGAGTGGATAACGCTTACGGAGACAGAAATCTTTTGTGTGCGTGTCTTGCTACGGAAGAGTACTCGACGGAGGAGTAAGAAAAACCTCTGTCGATTTTTTCAACCCCTTCAGGATCGTTTTTCATCCGGACCTCAACGATGTCCCCCACCCCTTCTTTTCTGCTGTAGACAAATCGATAAAATAACTTGACCCAGCCGACTCAAACAAAAGAGTCCAACCACTCCCCCCCCCCCAAAAAAAACCGACACCGGAAAGAGACAGACCATGAACACGATTAGAAGTTTCTTCATATCGGATTCTTACTCGCGACAGATACGGTTGAATATGGATATGAGGAACTCCTTTCTCTCTGATGATGAAGTTAAACCGGTGGAAATATATCCGGCAGGGTCGCTAGTGACAGGTTTCCATCGAACTACACCGTCGTCGTAGTCGAGAGTGGGTGTAGGCACCCCATATTGGTCTCTCAAAAAAAAACTTTGCTTTCCCGCTCGGTATCTCTCTCTGTCGCAATCGAAAAAAACAGAGGTAATGACTAAATCCGTAGGGCCCCAAATTTGCCTTATGATTACTGGTTCCGGATACTCTTTGATTACTTGGACTTCAACGCTGTAGGAAATTTCGCCCCAAGTCAGTTCGCCCGCAAAAGCGGACACTGGGTAGTGGTATACGCACCCCAGACAGAACAGCAATAAGACAACAGATAACTTCATAGTAATCACTTCTCCTTTTTGATATCGCCCATTAAACTTCGGAGTGCAACACTTGGGACAGATGTTGTTCCGTTCCGATAAGATTTTCAGATAACTTTACCACGCCTGTTTCTTTGTGCGAGTTCAGGCTCATCTGAGACTGTGAAAGTATTCTGAGATTTTGCATTGTCAAGCGTAGACCTCAGAACCGGGATGTTTTTACCGAATCTGATTTGTCTCCCATTTCCTCTCTCCTCGGCCGATACAGCGGCATAATTATCCTTGCATTACAAGCAGTCAGGTGTTGATATCATTTCTTTCCCGAAGTACAACTACACACTGTTTTAGAAGATTCTCAACCTCTTCCTTCGGAAAAACAGATGCATTCCAGACAGTCGATTTATTCTTTAACAGTCTTCCTCTCAATACTTTCACAGTCTCAACTCCCCTCCCTGTTCGCGGTCCCGCCTGATGTATCGATTGGATGTCGCGCTTATACCCGCCGTCTGTTCACCCGAGTGGGGCGAGGCAATCATAACTTCGTTTCTATGTAGCTTTTTTCCTTTATTTCCTGAAGCCAGTTACTTATGAACTCCTCCACTTTCTCCCTGTAAATCTGTTGTCTTATGTTCTCTTTATATCGTACGACGGAAGACGTTTCTTCTATTCTGTCGAGAACCTTCAATATATGATATCCCTGCGATGTTTCCACAGGTCCCGCGATGCCGTTCACCTCGGTCTGTTCTACCGCCCGCTCGATCTCGGGAACCAGGTCTCCCTTGACGAAATATCCCAACACTCCGCCCTTGGGCGCCGTGGTTTTATCCATTGAGTACCGGCCTGCGAGCCAGGCGAATGATTTTCCGGATTTAACTTCTTCAAGAATTTCGTCGGCGGTTGCAAGCGCATTTTCCGTTTCTTTCAAGATCAGTATATGGGCGATTTTCGTCTGCTTCGCGGGGATTTCCGTTTCCGCTTTCTCCGCCCCGTAATATCTTCTATAATATTCTTCCACTTCCTTGTCGGTTACCGCTACACTTCCCTGAGTGATCGACTCGATCAGTCTTCCCGAGAGTATCTGGTGCTTCCATTGACGGTAGAAGAGTTTTTCGGATATGTTCTGGTTTTCCAGTTCTTTCGCTAAACTCTCCTTGTCGAGTCCCATGGCCTCCCGCTGGCTTTCCGCTATCATTTTCACTTCTTCGTCACTTACCGAAATTCTTCTTGCGGCCGCCTGCTGCTCGATCAGGATGCGGTCTACCATGGCTTGGAGTGCATCCTGGGGATCAACCGGATTTTCCGGTTTGACGGTCAGATCTCCTATCTCTTGTTGAAGTTCGCTGAGAGTTATTATTCTCTCATTCACTACGGCCACCACCTTTTCCACCTTGGCTGCCCGCAGGGCGGTAACCGGGATTAAAATGAAAAACGCGGAAACCGCAAGCGCGGCGAACAATTTGAATCTTCTCATTTCGGGTCTCCTTGGGAATCCTTACTTCATACACAACTCTTTATGTTGCTGTAAATTCATACTATACCCGTACATAGTCGGTCTTTTCCAGTTTTTCCACTATGTTGATCAGATGCCGGTATCTGTCTCCGCTCGGAAGAGGAAGGCTCAATTTTCTGCTGTTTCCATCCTTGCGCATCAAGTTCATCACTGCTGTTTTTTCTCCTATTTCAACTCTGTTTATAAATTTCTCCGCAAGTTTGATCTTAAGTTCCGCGACGAGCAGCAGACGCTTCATAGGTTCCGGCATGGCGCCGAACCTGTCCTCTGCTTCATGTCTGATTTCTTCAATCTCACGGTGCTTTGTGGTTGAAGAAATCTTTTTGTAGTAGAAAAGTCTTTCCGGTCCGCTCCGCATATAAGATTCCGGGATATAGGCGTCGTCTTGCGTCTTTATCTCCGGCATGATTCTGCCGGTCCGGTCTCCCCGGTTCTGTCTGTTCTCAATCGCATCGCGCAGAAGTTCCAGATAGAACTCAAGTCCTACATCCGCTATGTGCCCCGACTGCTTCTCTCCGAAAAGAGTGCCGGCTCCGCGTATCTGCAGATCAGCCGTGGCGAGTTTGAAACCGCTTCCAAGATCGGTAAGACGCGAAAGCACCTCAAGTTTTTTGCGGGAATCTTCCGAAAGAGACTGCGCCGACGGTACAAGAAAATACGCATACGCCTTTTTATCCGATCTTCCGACCCTTCCCTTGAGTTGATATAGATCGGCAAGTCCCATCCTGTGCGCATCATTCACTATTATCGTATTGGCTCTCGGTATGTCGAGACCCGATTCCACTATCGCCGTTGTTACGAGTACATCTATTTCCCCTGCGGAAAACATCTCTATGGTTTTCGAGAGCACGGCTTCATTCAAACGGCCGTGAGTCACCGCTATTTCGGCCTGCGGCAGCAGTTGCTGCAGGAAATCCGCTTTCTGAAAAATATCCTTTATCCTGTTGTGTATGAAAAAAACATTCCCCCCTCTTGAGATTTCTTTTTCCACTGCGTTTTTTATGGCGTCCGAGTTGAACTGCTGAACATACACTTCTACCGGTTGGCGCCCCTCGGGAGGGGTGTTTATAACACTTATATCTCTTACGTCCGCCAGTGACAGCTGTAAAGTCCTCGGTATGGGAGTTGCGGAAAGTGTGAGTACGTCAATACCCTTTTTCATGGCCCTTATGGACTTTTTGTGTACGACCCCGAATTTCTGCTCTTCATCAATCACCGCAAGCCCCGGGTTTTTCAGGGTCACTTTTTTCCCGAGGAGTTTGTGCGTTCCGATCACGACGTCAATGGAACCACGAGAGAGACCGGCGAGAATTTCCCGCTCTTTTTTCGCACTTGTAAATCGCGAGAGCATTTCGACCCGTACGGGATAGCTTCTGAATCTCCGAAGCGCTGTGGTGTAATGCTGACTTGCCAGAAGGGTGGTGGGGACAATCATCATCACCTGTTTTCCGTCAAGACATGCCTTGAACGCCGCTCGTAGAGCCACCTCGGTCTTTCCGAACCCTACATCTCCACAGATCAGCCTGTCCATAGTTCTTTCCGACTCCATGTCCGCCATTACATCTTCTATGGCTGATGACTGATCAGTCGTTTCGCTCCATGGAAACTCCATTTCAAATTCGTTGAACATCTGGTTTCTCGGAGAGAATCGGAAACCTCCTTCTACTTTCCGCTCCGCACACAGGTCCACAAGGTCCGCCGCAACTTCCTCCACGGCTTTCTTCACCTTGTTCACGGTTTTTTTCCAGCCTGAGCTTCCGAGTTTTTCAACCTTCGGTTCATTTTTGCTCCCTGTATATCTTTGAACCAGAGCCAGTTTTTCCACGGGGACGAATACCTTGTCTCCGTCTTTGTATTCGCACTCGAGGAAGTCGCCGTTCCGGGTTCCGAACGAAAGACTTTTCATGCCCGCAAAGATCCCTATTCCGAACTCTCTATGAACTATGTAATCACCCGGTTTAAGCTGACTGAAAGAGGTGAGAAATACGGAGGGAATGTCGTTTGAGCGAAATTCCGAACTTTTCGGTTTCGTCTTTCCGAACAGGAGGTTTTCTGAAAAAAGCGCGATCCTGAAATCGTGAAGAACAACGCTTTGGGAAAGTTCTCCGACACAGCATTCGACCTCCTCGGGGAAACGGTTGTCGGCAATATGGAGGAACTTCTCCTTTTCCGATTGCGAATGGAAAAACACAAACACTCCATAACCGTCTTTCACAAGTTTACGTGCTCTGTCGGCGAACGCGTCTACCGACGGTTCCTCAAGCAGCAGGGGCTCTGTCGCGAATTTTATGTTGTTTTCCCCGGTTGTTATCTGACCGAGATGAACAGTTTTCGACAGGAGAAGTTTCTGTTCGAGTTCCTTTTCCGAAAGATATAGTTTTCCGAATGCAGGTAGTGATTTTTCGATGCTGCCGAGAGATTTTCTTCTTGTTTCGAGTTTTTCTTCCGGCGTCGCAAGCAGATCGTTTTCAGAAAACCCGTGCGGAAGACTCACCACCAGGTCATGTTCCGCAAAGTCAAGAACCGAGCATCTCTCGTCCCAGAAAAAAGGGTTGAACCACTCGATTCCTCTGAAGTATTCTCCGTTTCCGAGCGCCTCCGTGACCGGCTCGACTTCGCTTGACGTAAGTCCTTTCTTGTCGGCCTCGTTCAGTATTCGTTCGACCAGGTCGTCTCTGTTTCTGTTTCGGTAAATGGCGAAAGATGCGGGACTGATCCGCGCTTTTCGCCTTTTTGCGACGGATTTCTGGGTTGACGGAGAAAACTCCCGCATGGAGTTTATATCGTCGCCGAAAAACTCTATGCGCAGAGGAAATTGCGACCCCGGAGAGAAGATGTCCACTATCGAGCCCCGAACGCTGGTTTCCCCGCGTTTTTCGGTAAAATCCGTTTTTTTGTAGCCGATTTCCAGAAGCCTTCCGATCAGTTCGTCCCTGTCGATCCGCATCCCCTGCTCTAATGCGAGGGTTTCAGCGTCGAGAACTCGCGGCGGGGCGGTTATTTCAGCAAGCGAAACCTCATCCGCGCACAAAATGCCGGCTTTTTCCCACATGACAAGCGAGTGGACTCTCTCGGGCTCCGAGATTTCCTTTTTTTCAAACAACGAGCGGGTTCTTTCCATACCCCTTGAGAGAAGAACGGGAATATCAGTTCCCTTAAGAGAGGAAAGGGTTTTCGCGGCTTTTACGCACTGCTCTCTGGTTCTGCACACATGCAGAACCTGTTTTCCCCGTATCTCCGATATAACCGCCAGAAGAAAACAGAGAGAATCTCCGTAGAGTCCGCTTGCTTCGGTTGTTTTTTCTTCGGGTGGAGAAAAAATTTTTTCTATCAGAGGATTTTCAATGTGAGATGCAAACCGGATGGAGGGTTTTCCGGGTTCCGATTCAGGATTTGTTCGTTTCATTTAAGAACTTGGTCGCACATATTGCGCAGGCGCGCTTTGCCGGGCGATCCGCTGCTGTGTTTTTACGGTCATCGGTTCTTGATCGCGGTCCGTGAGAATCTGAACCTCTGGCGCGGAGAAATTCAACTCCGCAGACCGCCCGCGACCACATGGTTTACGAGATTCCCGATTCCGCCAATCCGTACTTCCACTATGTCCCCGGGCCGCATGGGACTTACTCCGGAAGGAGTCCCGGTCGCTATTACGTCTCCGGGAAGAAGCGTCATTACGCTTGATATGAAGCTTACTAGTTCCGGTACGTTGAATATGAGGTTGTTCGTACTTGAGTTCTGCTTTACCTCACCGTTCAGAATTGTTTTTATTTTCAGATCAGAGGGGTCGGCTTCCGTTTCTATGAAGGGTCCGATCGGAGCAAACGTATCAAAACCTTTTCCTCTTGTGAACTGTATGTCTTTCGCCTGAAGATCTCTTGCCGTTACGTCGTTTACGCAGGTGTACCCGAATATATAATCAAAGGCTTTTTCTTCGGGAACCATATGGGCTTTTTTCCCTATTACGACTCCCAGTTCTCCCTCGTAGTCCACTCTTTGCGACATGTGGCCGGGATAACGTATCTCGTCACCACTGCCTGTGACCGAGGTTGAGGGTTTCAGAAACAGCATGGGATCTTCGGGAGGTGTTTTTTTCATTTCTCTCGCATGGTCCGCGTAGTTGAGACCGACTGCTATAATTTTCGTCGGGAGGCATGGAGCAAGCGGTCTTATATTTTCAAAATCATATCTTCTTTCAGTTATCGAGTAGTCGCCGAACGCATTGCCTTCTATCTCGAAAACCGAACCTTCGGAATACGTTCCGAATACCTGGCGGTGTTCGGCGTTTTCAAATCTCAGAAATTTCATCGCAGCATCCGTTGTCCGAACCACTCTTTACGGAACACGGTTCCGCATATTCAGTAGACAACTTTTTTGAGAAAAAGTCCATGAGCCGGAGCGGTCAAAATGTTTTTCGTTCTTCGTCTTCCTTCAAGCATTCGGGTTATTTCTTCAGGATCAAGTTTCCCTTTACCTGTTTCAACGAGCGCTCCTGTAATAATTCTAACCATTCTTTTGAGAAATCCGTCGGCTTCTATTTCAAAGAGTATTATGCCTTGCCGGGTTTTTCTGACCGCTGCGCGCTTTACTGTACGCACGGAAGTTCTCACTGTTATGTCCGCCGCAGCGAAAATGGAGAAATCATGCGTTCCTTCAAAACAGCGGGCGCCCTGCTTCATTTTCCCGACATCAAGATTTTCTCTTACATGCCATGCCCTGTTTCTCTCGAGAGCGGGGGAGTAGGGCATATTGAAAATCCTGTACCGGTATATTTTGCTTCGGGAACTGAACTGCGCATCGAATCCTTCAGCAACTTCTTGCGCGCTGACAATCGATATGTCATCCGGCAGAACGCCGTTGAGCGCCTTCTGTAAAGTCCGGGGTTTTATTTTCGTTGCAGTCGTAAAACTTGCCACCTGCCCTATTGCGTGTACTCCCGAGTCTGTTCTGCCGGAACCCCGGGTCTTCACTTTTTCTCCTGTGATCTTTCCGATAGCGTTTTCTATCGTTTTCTGCACTGTCGCAAGCCCTTCGGTCTGGCATTGCCAGCCGTGATAGTTGGAACCATCGTACTCGATGACTATTTTCATGACTTTTTTCTTTTCAGACATTTCTTTCGCATTAAACAGCAACTTCCTGCTTTCTGAGTTCTATTCTGGGGTCAAGAACCGCGTAGAGAATATCAACGACAAGATTTGCGATTACCAGTAAAACGGCGTACACGACCGTTATTCCCAGCACTACCGAGTAATCTCTGTTGGCCACGGCGAACACAAAGAATCTTCCCATTCCCGGTATCGCGAATATGTGTTCAACGACGAACGACCCCGTAATCAGGTACGCCGTCAGAGGACCCAAAACGGTTACTACGGGTATCATGGCGTTTTTCAGCACATGCTTGACGAATATTCTGGTTTCTCCGAGTCCCTTCGCTCTTGCGGTTCTCACGAACAACTGCCCGGAAACATCAAGCATATTGGAGCGCACGAGTCTTGATATGTAAGCAAACGGAGCGAGGCTCAGGGTGATAGCGGGCAGTACGACGTGTCTAGGTTCGCCCCAGAGCGCGGCCGGCAAGACCCCCCATCTTACGGAGAAAAAATATATAAGCGCCGCCCCGACAACGAATCCCGGTACCGACACCAGTGAAGTCGAAATCAGTACCGATACCGCATCGTGGAGGCTTCTCGGGAAAAGAGAGGAGATCATTCCGGCTGCGGTGCCTGCGAAAAACGCAAGAATAAGCGATACCAACCCAAGACCCATTGAGACGGGAAGAGTCTGCTTTATTATTTCAGAGACAGGTCTGTCGTCGTATTTGTATGAAGGTCCGAAATCCCCTTGAGCGATATTTCCCATATAGATGAGGTATTGTTGAAGAAGCGGTTTGTCGAGGTGGTACTTTTTTTCTATATTCTGCAGTATTTCGGGAGGAATGCTTTTCTCCGCATCGAACGGCCCTCCCGGAAGCACTCTCAGCAGGAAGAACGTTATAGTCGCGACTGCGACGACCACAAGCACTCCGGTCAACATACGGAAAAAAACAAATTTAACCATGATCGGGTTTTCAAAACATGAGCATTGAGAGCTCTCAGGAAAGATCTCTTCTTATGGCCAAGTTCTTCCTCGACATCATTCCGTTTTTGTCCTTGGCCACTATCGTGAAAAGATTCATTTCCTCTTCAAGCGAAAGCGGAAAAGAGATGAAGACGTTGGTTTTTCGGGGAGTAAGAAGTCTTATCTTATCGTCTTTTCTCCAGACAGAAATACTTTCTATACGGTCCGAGTCCATGACCGACCCTTCTATCACCACCAGGGATTCATTGGTATGTAGAGGAAATTCAGATAATTGTATGGAGGGCGGGTTTTCAAATGCTTCTGCGAGAGCCGTTATCTGTGTTTCCCGCGTTTCATCAGGAAGTACTCCACGGGTTTCGATCTCAGCCGTTTTTTCATCTATCCAGCCCGAGATGCCGTTTTTCCCCTCAACCCGCACCCAGTTTCCTGATTTTCCCAGAACCCTGAGCCTGGAATCTGCCTGCGCGACGGCTATCGTCCCCGCTTCGACGAAGGCGCCGCCGAAGACGGGAACGGAATCAGGAAGCACAGCGCTTCTTTCCGGATCAAAAGAGACGAATTCGATTTTGTCCGTGTACGCGGGCAGAGTTATTCTGTGCGTTCTTATTTCACGCAGGTCCTCGTCCATTACCGAAAACTCAAACTCCGTCTCACCGCCTTGCCCGTTTTGCCTGAAGCGAAACGGAGCTGCGCGAATTTCTCCGGGACGAAAATTTTCGAACTCAAACCTTCCTTTTTCCAGAAACACATCTTCGCCTGAGAGATTCTTGAGAGATACGACGGTTTTTCCGGACACTCCTTCGCCTGTGTTTTTTAACTTCAAGTTCAGTACAACGGTTTCCCCTATTTCAGTCCGACCGTTCGAGTTGCCCTCGCTTCCGAATCTTCCGTCGTCTACCGTTTCATAGTGATGGGAGTATCCGGGGTATTCGGCCGCTGCGGTTGTTATCAGAAGAGTTTTTTCCGTAAACGATTCCTTTTCCGAACCCGACAGAATGAACTTGAGTTTATCTTCGCGGGTCGTCATCCATGCAGGTACGAATACGCTCACTTTGGAAATTGCGCTCTGTCCCGGAAACAGTTTTCCGAAAAGAAACTCCTTATCGGCGTAGATACTGTTTTCGCAGTCCGTGACCGCACTTAACCTGTATATGGAGTTTTCGCCGATGTTGGTCACCTTCACCTCAAGAACATTCTCTTCTCCTGCCTGCAGTGCCGTCTCGGAAGGAATTAAAGTTATCTCCACTTGAGGGTCTTCCGTCCTTCCACCGGACCAATCAGTGTCTGTTTTCTGAATCTGTTCTTGTATTTCTTCGAGTTGGGTTTCCGCCATATCCTCCGCCACGCCGCGCATCTGTTCCCGCGTTTCAGTTAGAAGCAGGTTTTTTGAAAATTTCACATAGAAATCATTCTTGATTTTCTCGAGTTTTTCTTCTTTTGTCAGAGATTGATCTGATATGATCTCCTCTTGATCTTCAGTCTGCGGCAGCAGGGATTCATCAATATATTTGATAGTAAAAGCGGGGTCTTCAAGTTCTCCTACAGCCTCTCTTTTCTCAGGCAAGGGGTTATATACGACCTTTTCTTCAGTTACGATGGACCCCTGCAGAAGTATGTCGGGAGTTACTCCGACATCCTGTATCGAAACATCTCCGGGAAGATAGTACTTGGCTACCGTAAGTTTCAGCGCTGAACCGTCTTCCATCTCAAAGATCTTTTGAACGGACCCTTTTCCATACGATCTGTTTCCCAAGACCCACGCCCTTCCGTTGTTCTTGAGGGCACCTGCGGTTATTTCCGATGCGCTTGCGCTTCCTTGGTCAACCAGCACGACAAGATTGCCGTCGTACAGAGTGTTTTCCGTCGCTTTATAGGGAATTGAATCTTTTTTAGACCTTGTCGACACTATAATTCCGGAGGAAAGAAAGAAATCAGCTACATCTTTTGCCTGGTTGAGAAGTCCTCCGGGGTTTCCTCTCAGGTCAAGGATTATCCCTCTGATCTCATAAGGACGTTTTGTTATTTCATTTTTGAAATGGGATGCGGTGTTTTTCTGGAAGTTCTTTATCTTTAGATAGACGATATTGTTTTCAAGATCGTGGGATTCAACGCTTTCTATCTCTATGATATCTCTTATTATCGAGAATTTCAGGGGTTTACTGGCCGTCTTCCTGGAAACCAGTATATTTACTCGGGTTCCTTTTTCTCCTCTGAGTTTTCCGACTGCCTCAAGAAGCGGCATGTTTACGGTGGACTCGTTTTCTATCTGCACGATTCGGTCTTTTGTTTTCAACCCGGATCTGTAAGCGGGAGTTCCTTCTATCGGGGATATTACAGTCAACTGCCCGTCTCTTATTCCCACGACTATTCCGAGTCCTCCGAAACTTCCGCGGGTATCTACAAGAAATTCCTTGTATATATCCGGTGGAATTATCGCGGAGTGAGGGTCCAGCACCTTGAGCATGCTGTCCGACATCAGATACTCTATGTCTTCCTTCGCATCTTCTTCAGCTTGGGTATTGGAAAGAACAAACGACATGACCTGGTCTATCATGCCCGCGACATCCCTCACGGAAGAAAGCCTCGCCATCTTAAAGATTTCGGTTTCGGAGTTTACTTGAACTGTAAAAGTATCTTCCCGGTTTTCCGGAAATTCCACCATCACGTCATCCAGTTTTATTTCCAGGCTCGAGACGGCTGTCTCAAGTATTTTTCGATAATCAATCTTGCTTTCATCAACATAAAAGTTGTTTGCTCGATTGAGAATATTTTCGGTTAACCGGGCGCTTCGGCTGTCGTGGCGGCTGTCAAAACTTATCTGGTCCGCTATTAGAAAAAAGGACGGGATGCCGACTATCCCAATCAAAAAGGGGATTATGTATCCGTTTCTTAGGAAATTTGAAAATTTTCGAGACAATCTAACTCACACCCCGGGCACCTTTATTATCAGATATACTGCGATTATATCAAGCCGGAACTGCCAGAAAATGTAAAGGAACCTCTCTTAAGAAATGAAAAAATGTTGCTGGGGGGGGGGAGAATAGAAAAAAACAACAATGACAGGATGAGAAACATCCTGTCATTGTCGCTGAATCTTTTAGACTAACACCTCAGCCGGGTACTCCTCCGAGCGGATTCCATTTATCGGTGAGAAGAAGCATTCCGGGAAGCAGAAGGGTCAGTACCGACTCTATAATGAACAGATACGCTATCGGCTTGCCGAGGTCCTTGCCCTGGGCAAACGCAAAGAAGCAGAGAAGCACCAGCAGAGCCCAAGCCCAGCAGAAATAAGCAAATTCCGCAAGCCCGAGACCGTTGAAATGCAACCCGTACCATATGAATACCACAGTCGCGAAAAGACAGTACACTCCGAGCCCCTTTGCATCATGACCATGCACAAACACCGCGTACACGAGCAGATATATAAGAGCAAACACACTTACAAGCGCCGTCGCCGCCGTCAAACCTAGAGTATGCAACTTCCAGGCGGCGATCGCTATCAGCACGCCTACGCCCAGATTGAGCACACCGACTTCCTTTGCGCCGGTTTTCCCCAGAAGGGTCATCCCATTCGCAAAAAAGACAAAACCAACCAACAACAGTACATAACCTAATAAAGCTTCTACTGGAACCATCGAAACCATACCTCCTTATGTTTGATAAAAGTTCCTGCGCCCCCATGCTCAGGGGTTCTATACACCTTTTATCACAGTTCGGACATAAATGTCAAGCAAAAAATTGCAAATGATTAATTATTGTAAATATATAACTTACTAAGTTCTGATCTTCTGAAAGTATCAAGTCGGGTTCGATTTTGTCTCTCAAATGACTATTATCGGACACCGAGCAGACTTCTGCTCAAGTTTGAATTCGTACAGCGACGCATACCGGGCGATGTCATCAGACACCGCTTGCGCACCCGTAACGACAAACTGTTCTCTACGGTTAACGTCAGTAACATCCGACATCCTTTTCGCCTTGCCGCCCTCCGCGCATATTCCGGCAGTTTACTGATAAGGCTTTACAGCATTTGTATTGCTGAATTATTCAGCACAGAACACTCCGCTCCCCCGAAACTCATACGACCCATTTTCAATCTCACATTAAGTTGTCGTAGATTTCCGGTTTTCAGGAAAAATTCGTCCTGCAGTGTCAGAAAAATCCTGACTTGATACTCGGTATTTCACCGAAATTTTTTGCCGACACGTTTGCTTGCCGGGCCGGCAATTCTTTTACCGCAAGGTTTGAAATTGCGGCGAACATAAATACGGAACTTCTTAACTTTCTGTTTCTTCAGTGTTATAATTTCACTTGAGAACCGTATTCCGGAGGGTATGATAAAAAATGGCGAAAAAAAAATCAGCCGGCGGGATACCCGCCGATATATGGAGGAAACAACCAGAGAACGGAGCAAGGAGCGCCGGTATAGCGGGCACGGCACTAGGTATTCAGACCGATGTGCTTCCTAAATACAAAACCTTCGATGTTATCACACTGAGGATAAGCAGGGCGGATTTCGAGTTTCTCCACAATCTCGAGAGAGACATAATGAAAAATCGTTCCAGCGAGAATAAAAAGGAGAGAATAACCAAGAACACTGTTGTGAGGGCCATGCTTTCCTGCTTTAGAAACATAAAATTCGACAAAGATGAAATTCCTAATGAAGCTGAACTTAGGGCGAGGATAATGAAAGGTTTGAAGGAGCACCCTTCCTGGTTGTTTTGAGGAGTCACTTTATCGTATTTTGCAACAGTCGACTTGATGTAGGGAGGTCTTAAATCACGGTGCTTGTCAATCAAGCGGGGACAACATCTTCAACCCGCGGCTGTCTTTGCGGCCTGATAAAGCCACCCCGGCATTGGACGTTTTAGTTCCCACAGTATTTTCATGGGATGTTCAGACTCGTGGCTTCGGTATCGGGCGTGGCCGAGGCAGTGGTATGGAAGGGTCCCGCCTCCGCTACCCTTTTTGCGTTCACGCACAAACAAGATGACATTCGTATTACCTTGTTCAACGTACCGGAGACCGGTAGGCGTATCAGGTGATGTGGTATTCTGCGATTCCCAGTGAAACAGTGTCGGCGATATTGGATAGTCGTTGTAGCGTGTAGAGGGCGAGAAATCTTGGTCAGATTTCTCCAGCGTGATGAACAAGAGATCTGTTTGCGTTTTCTTATTCCATAGAACACCACCTTGCGGAAGGGCAATCGCGTTGCGTCTGTCGGTGTGTCTGTATGCCGCCATGATCTCACCGAGTGTATAAGTTGCATGGCTCGCCAAGGGAATATCACCTTTCGGGTCAATCGGTTCGGGAACTGTGCGGATGCGGTCGGCGAGAATTTCCAGTAGGTCGAGAATCTCGCGGTGCAACTCTGATGACTCGCAGATTTTTTCTAATGTCTGGTCGGCTTCTTCAATTGATTGCCCACGGCTACCAAGAATGGCAAACAACATGAGTCCTAGTCGATGTTTGCGGCCCTGCAGTCTCGAAATCCTGTCAGAACGACTCGTTTCCAAGATGTCGCGCCATGCTTCAATTCTCTCGTTGTCGTCTATGTGGACCAGTCTACCGAAAGTTTTGAGAACAGGGTTGTCGGTTGACAGACCGGTGTTTAGATCAAAACCCGCTCGCTTGCGGAGTTCAGTAAAACAGTGCCCTGAACTAGGTCGCGCGTAGATATCTTCTAATGCTGCGTCGGCGTCACGTATGAAAGCACGGAGTCCCGCACTTGGTCCGAGGGCGCGTAAATCGTCGATGAGACGCGCACGGGAGTTATGAACGGCTTTTTTAAGATTTCGCAGTACTGTGTTTTTGGAAATGCGGTCCAGTTTGAAAGCGCATCCCGGGGGTAGAAGCGGGAAGTCGTTTTCTAAGGAGCGCAGTACCTGATGACGGGTGCCTCCCAGTAGAACTCGATAACGTACATCGTAGCGATACTCACGGCGAACTTGATCAACGAAGTCCAGGACGGTAAGAACCTGCTTTCCTTCTGCCCAGCGAAGTCCTCTTCCCAGTTGCTGGAGAAACACCGTAGCGCTTTCGGTTGGTCGAAGCATCAGCACGGTGTCGACTTCGGGGATGTCCACTCCCTCGTTGAACAGGTCCACGGTGAAGATGGCGCGGAGTTTGCCCTGTCGCAGGTCCTCAAGCGCATTGCGACGGTCATCTTGTGGAGTCTTTGAATCAAGCGCTCGTGCCGGGTAGCCGAAGCGGATGAACTCGCTTGCCATAAAGTGAGCATGGTGGACACCCGCGCAGAACCCTAGGGCGCGCATTCGGTGCGGGTCCGTCACCCATTCCTCTATAGCTCGGCAGACCCGCATAGATCGAACATGGTCGCCGGTAAGCAGGTTGTCAAGTTCGTTTGTTATATATCTCCCGCGCTCAAAACCGACCGTAGAAAGGTCTGTCGCGCTATTCACCCCAAAATAGTGAAACGGACAGAGCAGTCCTTGGTCAAGTGCGTCCCAAAGCCGAGACTCTGATGCGATGCGGCCGTCGAACCACTCGAGAACCGACTGGCCGTCGGAGCGTTCGGGCGTAGCTGTGAGTCCAAGCAAAACTTCCGGTTTCAAACGAGACAGCAGTCGTTTGTAACTCTTAGCCGCGGCATGGTGGAATTCGTCCACGATAACCACGGCGAATCCATCCGGGTCAATATCATCAATACATTTGCTGAGGGATTGTATCGAGGCGAAAACATGGCGACCTACTTGTGGATGCTCACCCCCGACCAACAGCTCACCGAATTCCGGTTTTCCCAGAACCAGTTTAAAAACCCTACGACTCTGACGAAGAATTTCCTCTCTGTGCGCGACAAAGAGCAGAGAATCCAAACCTTGATTGTGCAGTCTCTTGAAGTCGAATGCCGCAATCCAAGTCTTGCCGGTGCCTGTGGCTGCCACCACGAGATTGCGGCGGTGTCCACGCATCCGTTCCGCTTCAAGTGCTTCAAGTGTCGTAGATTGATGCGGTTTGGGCGTAACATCCACCAGTAAATGCCGTGTGTTCACCTCATTTGGTGAATCACCTGGTCGCTGTCCTGAGAGTGCCTGATCTACTCGGTCAGCATCACGTTCGGGTTCATAATCCTCAAATTCGGGCTCATGCCAATACTGTTCGAAGGTTGTCTTAAATCTTTCGATTACTTCGGGGTTCTCGACTGCGCTCACGCGCATGTTCCATTCAAGGCCCTCAACCTGTGCTGTACGGGTAAGGTTAGACGAACCGATATAGGCGGTGTGCATTCCACTGCGACGGTGGAACATCCATGCCTTGGCATGAAGGCGAGTCCGAGCGACTTCGAACGAAATCTTAACTTGCGCGCCGAGATTGATAAGCGCGTCTAGCGCGCGACGCTCTGTCGACCCTGTATAGACGCTTGTGATCACGCGTATCTGCGTTCCCTCCTGCACACGTTTCTCAAGCTCAGATTGAAATAGACGCAACCCTGAGTAGCGTACAAACGCGCACAGCAGGTCAATCCGGTCGGCACTTGGTATTTCCCGCTCAATCTCGCTTGCGATCTGAACATCGCGCCGTCCGTTGACGAGAAGCCCGGTTCGGCGAAGAGGTAGCGCCGGACGAGCGGTAGGCGTGGGATTGTCGTCTGGAGTAAGGCATTTGACAACTTCAGCGATGATGCGGACGGTATCTGTGACTTGGTTGTCAGTCGTCACGCCATGTTTGAAAAGCACCTCTACGAGCCGGTTAACAAGGGCGATTTGTTCGGTGGATTGAGTATTTTCATTGCCTGGTATTTCTTCAAGGGCGCATCGAAGGAGTTTGTATATGTGCCGGGCTAATATCTCGGGACGGACGGTTCTGTCGGTCGAACGGACATCCACCCACCAGCCCTGCGTTTTTCGGGCATTGATTTCCGCCTCCAGAGCAGAGGTGATCAACTCTTCGTAAAGTCCAGAATGAATCAGACGTGTCATAACTGACCTGAACGGAGGAGAACAAGCGGCAACATCTGCACCGCTATCAAATTTCAATTGTCCTCTCAGTTCTAAACCATACCGAGTGTACGTAATTTTACGCGGAATTCACAACATAATATTGGTGAATTAGCAGTATGCGGAGTAGCTGGGTGCGGAAAAAACAGTTCGGTTTGAAAAAAACTGCTTGACAACATGCGGTGAGGTTTGATTAAATAAATAACGGGTGAGGTCGCCCCCGCGGCGACCGTCGGATTGTGAGGCTTGATCACGTATACAGAGGGGAGAGGGTTAGGGAGACGGGGGTTGAGGTTCTGGAGTGTGCGGGTTCCGGATTACTTGCGGTCCGGCCTGAAATCTAATTGTAAGGAGGCTGCAATATGAGCCATAGTCATTTAAACGTCCCGTTGAAGTACTGGGAGTTGACGAAAGAGGTCCCGCCCCCTCCGATAGAGCGGGATATAAAGTCGTGGATCATAGCGAATCCGTCGGATCCGCTGTGGGACATAGATGTGCTGCCGTTGACGTATACGGACAGCAGGTGGTCGGCGTTCGTGGTGAGGTGCGACGAGGCGACGAGGAGTCGTCTGTGCCCGAATCCTCCGTTGGAGGTGTGGGACGGGGAGAATGCCGATCTGGTGGAGTTCTGGTATGTGGATCATAAGAACACGATGCTGGGTCCGTATCTCGAGTTCGGAGTGACGATATCGGCGACATACAAGGATCCTCAGGGCAATGTGTGGAAGGCGGGGTACTATCCGTATATGTATCTGACGGGTGATGCGCCGGTGGATGCTGGCAGGGTGCTTGGATTTCCGAAGAAGATGTCGTACATCAGATGTACGGTGCACGGCGGGGAGAAGGGGACGGACTTTTTCGGATTTGCGATGAGTCGTAACGGGTATCTGATGCACAGTGCGACGGGTCAGTTCGACGACAAGCAGGTTACGCCGCCGTTTTTCTACGGGAAGACGGATTGGGGCAAGTTCAACATGAAGGTTATAACGAGGCCCGACGTATCGAGTTCGGAGTGGCAGTTGACGTATCTGCCGTCGGCGCTGCCGCCGCCGTTCGACACGATGATACAGGGGCACAGGTTCAAGATAAAGCCCGAGCACACGAGGACTGCGTCGGGGGATGCGGTGAACTGGTTCATGCAGGCTACGCCGTTCGACAACATGGGGGCCGAGTTGAAGATACAGGAGGTTACGGGATTGATATCGTTCGTGTTCGATCTTGTGATACCGCCTGCGCAGGTGCTGTGGACGGAGACGTATGAGAGGCCGGCCAGTTACAGGGGTTATGCGACGCCGTACAAGTACGGGTTGAGGCAGCAGTTCCCGATAAGTCAGGGGTCATAAAAAGAAAGGAATTTTCAAGGAGGTAAGAAATAATGGGATTACAAGCGAATGAGTACAGTTATCCGTGGTTGGACGAGGGAGAGGTGCCGCCGCTGCCGTTGGACAGGGACAGGATACACATAATAAGTCAGGGAGTGGCGGATCCCGTGTTCGACTACGACATCGTACCGTTGACGTATACGGAGAGCAGATGGATGGCCTATGTGATAAGGGCTGACATCAATGCGATGAAGGCGGTGGTGCCGGAGCCGATAGAGGTTACGGATGACGTGATAGAGTTCTGGTACGTGATACATAAGAACACTATGCTGGGACCGTACATGGAGATGGGAGTGACGTTTTCCGCTACAGTGGATTCGGGGGACGGGCAGATATACAAGGCGGGGTACTATCCGTATATGTATCTGTCGAACGATTCGCCGATATTCGCGGGTAAGGAGCCGTTCGGGTTTCCGAAGAAGGCTGCGTACATAGCGGGATTCGAGCACGGAACCAACAACAATTATTTCAATCATCTGATGGAGCGCAGGGGATACATACTGCATACGGCGAACGGGCGTTATTCGGACAAGCCTTTGTCCGCGAGGCCGACGTTTTACGGCAAGACGGACTGGGGCAGGATGAATTACAGGATAACGACGAGGCCCGACGTATCGAACAGCATCCACGAGGTGACGTATCTTCCGTCGGATCTTCCGCCGGGATTCGGGACGGGTCACAGGTTCCAGTTGAATCCCGAGAGTGTGAGGACGGCGGTGGGGGAGGATGTGCGTTCGTGGTATATGTCTGGGACGCCGTTCGACTATATGGGAGGTCAGATACCTGCGACGGAAGTTGTAGGGCTGATAAGTTTTACATTCAATCTGATAATACCGCCTGCGTTGACGATCTGGAGCAGGACGGTGGAGAGGAGTACGGACGACATGAGTCATGTTGTGTATTCCACGCCGTTCGAGTATACGATGCGTCACAGGTTCCTGCTGCCGCAGTACAGCCAGGGATAAAGGCGTGAGGTCTGCAGCTCGGAGTTGCGGACACTGAAGAAACGGAGAGGAGGGATGCAGAAAGGTTCTCCCTCCTCTTTTTTTGTAGAACGGGATTTAAACAGGGGGGGTGCTGTGCTACAAGATTTTTTGGTTATATCGCTACTATTCGAAGAAGTTTTATTCGTAAGTTCTATTTAAAATTGACCTGCTTGTTCGCCAAGCGGTGTAATCTCCGATTGTCCACGCGGAACAGTCTCGTAATCACATCCCAAAGCCCTGGCAAGTGATCCTAGTCGTCGCCTGACGGTTTCACAGTGAGGCAGCTGATCCGGCATATGAAGAACCATCTTTCCCGGCAAATACTCAACCTTAGTGTTTTCAAGAATTCGCGCGACACCGCCGGAAACTGTGTACGCGAGACGAAGAGCAAGCCCGATAACCTTGGATCTCGCAATACCGTCCTTATCAAGAAGACCGGTCTCCTCCCAGCGGCGGACAAGATCTGCAACCGCAGCATGACGCGATGCTACGGAGAGTGCAATCTTTATCCTCTCGGAATGACCGATACCCACAAGAGGCATCCTAGATATCCTTAGAAACACTTGCTCCGCTCTGTACTCGGGATGCTCTGAAATACCTATATCGGAAAGATGACAGATGGCAAGCATAAGCCTCGGGTTTGCGGTGCTTATATCAGGGAGAACTGCAGAAATCCAGCGGTAAAGAGCCTCTCCGGACTCACTTGTTCTTCCCGCCCGACGCACAACCTCCTCACACATAACTACAAGCGGGTCGAGTCTGCGCTGTTCCACCGAGAGATCACCATGTATGCATCCTTCCCTCAGTCCGTAAGTGGAAAAGACAACCTGACTTACTGCAGTCTTTCGAATTATGCTTTCCATAACCGCCGCGGCGTAAGGAGCATGCTCAGATCTTGCTCGACCGAAAATCTCAAACGCTTTCGCCGAATCCGGCGGGATTTCTGAAACATCGGAAAGCATCTCAATTGCTTCCTCGCTGGATAGACTGTAAGCGTGAACTATACGAAGCGGGTAGTCTTCAGTCTCCATATGGTTTTTAGCGAGAGACCGCCATGAGCCGCCGACTGCGTAAAAAGTTTTGCCGGCGGCCTTTTCCAGCCAGGAGATTTCGTCAAGCAACGGGGATGCGAGTTTTCTTTGAGCCTTTTGCGGATTAAATCCGCTTTCAGAAAGAGCAATAGTACCAAGAGGAAGAGTTACAAGGTTTTCTATCCTTCCCCCGTGGACCTCGACAAGTTCAAGACTTCCTCCTCCCAGGTCTCCCACTATACCGTCCGCATACGGGATTGAGTACAGCACACCATTTGCGGAGAGCCTCGCTTCCTCTTCACCTGTGAGCACCCGAAGCGGAATTCCGCACTCATTCTCAACTGCCTTCTTGAACTCTTCGCCGTTCAGAGCCGCTCTGACTGCAGCTGTTGCAACAGCCTTTATACTGGAAACCTTCATTGAGTGCGCAATATCTACAAAACGACTTATGGTTCGCATAGCAAGGTCGACGCTTTGCGGCGACATCGTTCCACGGGAATCCATCCCTCTTCCCAGTCCGCATTGAACTTTTTCATCAAGCACTGGAAGAGGAGCCCGACGCGGACCTTTATAGACCACAAGACGGATGGAGTTTGAGCCCACATCGATCACGGCTGTCATGTCGTGCGACGGGGGAGAATTCCGAGAGAGAATGGTGCTCATGAATTTATTTCCGGACAAGTTCGGCCGGCATCATCGGCCTTGATTCGGCAATAGCTTTCCCTCTCCCCGAGAGGCTGGGGTTGGTCATAAAATACTCGTGGGCTGAGAAACCCCCGGAGCCGTTTTGAAGTTTGGTAAATGAACCGTCAGGCTGCATTTCCCAACTTCCCGCCACATCGTTGAGGTTGGCGACCATCACCTGCTCGACAATATGCTTTTTAACTGTGGCGTTTTCTATAGGGATAAAGGATTCAACCCTGCGGTTAAGATTGCGCGGCATCCAGTCGGCGGAGGATATAAACACCCTGCATCCTTCGGAAGGGAGTCCTTGTCCCGCTCCAAAGCATACGACCCTGCTGTGCTCGAGAAAACGTCCGACCATGCTCTTCATCCGTATATTTTCTGAAAGATCCGCTACCCCCGGCCGCAGGCAACATATGCCTCTCACAAAAAGTTCAATTCGTACTCCCGCACAACTTGCGCAATAAAGAGCGTCTATGATTTCTCTGTCCACAAGAGCGTTCATCTTGGCCCATATAACGGCCGGAAGTCCATTTTCCGCATGGGAGATCTCCTGATTTATAAGTTCGAGAATACAGGGCCTCAGAGTTTCGGGAGAATAGAAAATCTTCTCCATTTTCTCCGGAGTCGCATAGCCTGTCATGTAGTTAAAAAGCTTTGCCGCATCGCGGCCCAGAGCGTCATCCGAGGTGAAGTAACTGAGATCTGTATAAATCTTCGCGGTAATCGGATGGTAATTTCCAGTGCCGAAATGCGTGTAGGTGCGGGTATCGCCACCCTCTCTTCTTACGACAAGAGAAACCTTGGCATGGGTTTTAAGTTCAATGAATCCGTAAACCACTTGGACCCCTGCGTTTTCAAGATCCCGCGCCCAACGTATATTCGCTTCCTCATCGAAACGCGCCTTAAGTTCTACAAGCGCCGTGACCGATTTCCCGGCTTCCGCCGCCTCTATAAGCGTCTTCACTATCGGGGAATCATCCGATGTG
The DNA here is from genome assembly GCA_965204665.1 of Thermodesulfobacteriota bacterium. Classification (GTDB taxonomy): domain Bacteria; phylum Desulfobacterota_D; class UBA1144; order Nemesobacterales; family Nemesobacteraceae; genus Nemesobacter. The sequence continues at coordinate 1,301,636 of OZ242002.1, forward strand.
CGATAAAGGGTCTGTTTTATGGCGACAACTGCGGCATCTTGTGCCGCCTGCTTGAGAAATTCCACTACCACATCAAAACTCTCGTACGGATGATGGACGACGAAATCCTTCTGCCTTATTGCGGCGATTACGTCGCCGCCGAACTCCCTCACTCTTTCCGGGTAGCGTATTTTCATCCGCCTGTAAAGAAGGTCGCTTCTTTCGCCGAGTACTATCTCGCTTATATTTCTAAGTCCCAACATCCCTTCTATTCTGAAAAAATGAGCGTAATCGGCGTTAACCTGAGTCATTATGAAATTGACCAAGTCCTCAGGCATATCGGTGTCCACATCCACCCTGATGATATAACCTCCCCTGCGCTGTTTAAGCGCGGTCTCGAAAGTCTTGACCAGATCTTCCGCTTCCTCATCTATTTCAATCTGACTGTCCTTGGTTATCTGAAAAATTCCGTGAGATTCCACTTCAAAACCTGGAAATAGAGAACCCATGTGATGCGCGATCGCTTTTTCAATAGGAATAAACTGGGTGTTTTCCCCGGGAATTCTGACAAAACGATTAACCTGCGGCGGGAGCAGGATAAGACCTTTCATTTGTTTTTCATCCTCAGCCCTATTAAGAGTTACTGCGTACACGAGGCTTCCGTTATGTATGAAGGGAAACGGATGAGCCGGGTCTATGGCAAGCGGGGTCAGAACGGGAAAAAGTTGTGTGGAGAACCACGATGAAAGCCATCGGGAATCCATAGAGTTGAGTTTCTCCGGGTCAACTATGCTTATACCCGTGTTTTGACACAGAGAAAGCAGTTTTTTTTCGCATTCGTACTGCCGGTCAATCAGGGATTTGACCTTTTCCCTTATGGCTTTAAGTTGCTCGGATGGAGTAAGTCCATCAATGCTTCTGTCCGTGACTCCCGCCATTACCTGCCCCACAAGGCCCGCAACGCGCACCATGTAGAACTCATCAAGATTGCTTGCGGAAATGGAAAGAAACCTGACTCTTTCAAGAAGAGGAATTTCCTGGTTCGAGGCCGTTTCGAGAACCCTGAGATTAAAATCCAGCCATGAAAGTTCTCTGTTGAGAAATCTCTTAGGCAGATCAGGTAAAGAATTCTCGCCCGCAATCCCGAGTGCGGAATCTGTAGAAAAAAAAGACATTACTAACCGCCGCTCTTAATTATACCGTATCGGGAGAAATCAGTCTGCTCCGTCGAAATTGTTGTCGGTCACGGAAAAATACTTCCGAATTTGCCTGAACTCAAATTTGCCAGAAAAGTTCGAACTTACGCAGGTCCCTCCACCTCGGTTGGGCGGGACCGAGACATTTCGTCACTCTGGCCTGCGACCAGTCGTGAACAAGACGGACGGTGGAAGAATCAAGCACGCCCGGTTTTACAGTGGCGATTACCTGACGGGCGGCAGCGGCGTCATTGGCCTGTCCTAAACTATCTTGAAAATTCGACATGGATTTCATAAAAGGCCTTACTGTCTCCGACCCTTCCCACAGAGAGCCGAAGAACTGAGTTGCGTAACGAGTTTTCTTTCCCCGCTTTCTCACCTCGTGAAGATCATCCCCAGTAAGACGGGAAAGAGGACGCGTATCTTCAAGAAAATAACGCCAAGTTCTGCAAAGCACATCCCGCGCAAACGGTTTTACCGGCCGGGAAAAAGAACCACATTCCGACAGAGAGGCTATCCATCGTCCGAATTGAAGCACAAGACGGGCATAGCGTCGGCTCGCAAGACACTCTTTCACATCTTTTATCGCTCTGCGGCGGTGTCTGCGCGCTGTGCTGCGCAGACGCTCAATCATCCTGCCGTCTCCCCTGTGAAACGACTCTATTCTGGGCAATGTTCCGCTTAGAAAAACTTCCCAGTCACGCGCGGGAGCGAGCTTCTGCTGAAACCATCTGAATTCTCCGTTGAATGCCTTGCGCTTATCATAGGGAAGTACTTTCTTAAACGCTCGCAGCGCAGAGCGCACCCGCCTCATCGCAACTCTCATTTGATGCACGCCTTCCGGTTTTCCCTCGAGCGCGGGGATTTCATTTGCGAACATATGACCAAGAGCGCCTGATATGATGGATTTAAACGCATCTCCGACGCTTGCGTTGTCAGCAAGAAGCACCCTGGGAGCTTTAATAGGTTTCGGGCGCAGTGAGGGCATCGCAATAGCGTAACCTCTTTGAGCCTTTGTTCTGTGGGACGGACGGATATCGCAAGTCTCGCAGAGTTGTAATGCCATATCGAACATCTGTGCCGGGTCTCCTGAGAGAAGTTCAAGTTCCGCCTCGCATATTGGTTCTTCTACATGACCCTTGCTGGTCTCCGCTCGAATAAACCCTCGGTCAACGGCAAGTTCAAACTCCGTTCCGCGGCTTCTTATCCGTACGGCCCGGCGCTCAAAGTCCGTGGTGAAAACAGGACGAAGATTCTTCTGATAACGTCTGCGGGAAAAATAACGGCCGAGGTCGGGCACGGATTCGTTTGTGGAAACCGTCCACTCCCTGAAATTCTGAAGTCCCGCAGGTCCTTGAATCGGAACCTTTAAAGTCTGTTCCCGCAAAGTTCCGTTGTCCCGGACGCGAAGAGCTGCGCCTGATTTTCTCAACGCGTGACGAGGGGTATCAAAATACGTACTCACGAGCCGACATTCTTTATAATGATGGATCTCTTCTCCTGATGACTGAAAACGCCTGCCGCGCAGAATTTTCCGCGCCGCCTGCGGCGACAGGGAAAGATTTAGTTCTGTTTCCTCATACATTCCAGACGGAACCGTCCGTTTTTACGTCAGTACCAACCTCAGATTATACTTGTTAGGAATCTTATCACATCAACAGCCATCTGAGACTGTTCGACATCACGAAGTTTTTCCTCAGGAGTTAAGGCTGATACGGTTCGACTCCGCAGGGAAAGTGATGACGGATGTGAAATTCAAAGACGGGATTGAGAAGATGAACGAAGAAAACGAAAAGGTGAATTCAGATAACCGGAACGCTGCTTGATAATGCAGACACTAAGAGTTGAGAACAACTCCCGACCGACAACCGTAAAGCATCCATCAGAACAGCCGAATACTCCCTGGGTTTGGAGTGGTTACTGCTCTTTTGATTGAGAGGAGTCTTTCTGGTACTTGCGGCGGAATTTCTCGACTCTGCCTTCTTTTTTGTAATGTTTTTCCTTTCCGGTGAAAAAAGGGTGGGAGTCGCTTGAGATTTCCACAGTTATCAATGGGTATTCATTTCCGTCTTCCCAGGTCGCTACCTCCTGAGATGTTCTTGTAGATCTCGTGAGGAACATGTGCCCGGTAAAAGAATCTTTGAAAATTACATAATTGTAATCAGGATGAATGTCTTTTTTCATTTTATCTGTCCGCCGAGTGTTTTTTGACCGTAAAACTGTATCCTGTCTAAGGATTTTGTAAAGTGCGACCCGTTTCTGTCAGAAGAGATGCCGCTTTTTTCGCAAAATAGGTGATTATGATATCGGCTCCCGCCCTTTTTATTCCCAGCAGGCTTTCGATAATCACTTTATCCTCGTCAAGCCATCCCGATTCTGCGGCCGCCTTTATCATGAGATACTCTCCGCTTACCTGATACACTGCCACGGGAAGGTCACTGTTTTCACGGAACATGTGAACCAGGTCCAGGTAATACCCGGCAGGCTTTACCATGACTATATCCGCGCCTTCCTCCTCGTCCGCCAACAGTTCCCGGAGAGCTTCTCTGGAGTTTGCCGGATTCATCTGATACGTCATCTTGTCCCCTCCTCTAGGTTCTGAGTCGAGTGCTCCTCGGAAAGGTCCGTAAAAAGCCGATGCGTACTTGGCCGTATAAGACATAATCGAAACATCCGTGTACCCGTCTTCATCAAGAACTTCTCTCAGAGCACCGACGCGACCGTCCATCATATCGCTCGGAGCTATAATGTCTGCGCCCGCCGCCGCATGGCACAGAGCCTGTTTGCAGAGCACCTCCACTGTGACGTCATTGAGTATCTCTCCACATGGAGACACCACTCCGTCGTGACCTTCACTTGAATAGGGATCAAGCGCCGCATCTGTTATTACAGTTATTTCAGGAATCTCTTTTTTCAGTGCGGAAACTGCTTGTGGAACAAGTCCGTTTGGATTATAACACTCTTCGGCCAAGGGAGATTTGAGGCGATTCTCAATTGCGGGAAACAGCAGCAACGCCCCGATACCGATACTAAACGCATCCCGCGCTTCCTTTACAAGCCCACTGATGCTCCATCTCTTGCATCCCGGCATCGACTCTATTTCCCGGTCTGTGTTTTCGGCGTGGATAAAAAGTGGATAGATCAAGTCACCCGCCGAGATCAGTGTCTCTCTAGTGAGATTTCTCACGGAAGGCGACTTGCGATTTCTTCTGGGTCGTGAAGGCAGATCAAGGAAGGAAGTATCTTTCTCGGGAATATCTGTCTTCCGATGCTTTATTTTTTCATTTTTCATGGATCAGTCCACATTGTTCTGCCGCGCAGAAAACATATTTACACAAAATATCACGGAAAATAATAGAAACCTCGCGACAATAGTCAACATTAAGGTATTTAGGATGTCGACTATATACAAATTAAGAGTTTCGGGGAAGAGATGAAAGTTCTCAGTCTTCATACTTTCAGAGAGTCAATGCACTTATACTGCAGGATACCCGCCTTCAGAAAGGACACTACGCAACCGTTTTTGAGGAAGTTTAAGAAGTGAAGTTGTATTGGGATTTTACAGTCGAGGTGAGACCAACTCAAGAGAAGCAGTATTTAATTTCTTTCCTGTTTCTCAAAATTATTGAAGCGCGAGACATTCCCGTAAGGTTTGACACAAGGTGAAGAGTACTCTAAATTCTTGGAGGAACAGGCAGGCAGGAGGATTGGTTCTTGTAATGGACTGGGGAATGCAGAACAGAATGGCGCGCATCATAAGGCCGGATACGGGAAGGGCGGTTATGCTTGCCCTTGACCATGGCTATTTCCTTGGCCCCACGCACCGTCTTGAAGTTCCTGCCGAGACCATAACCCCGCTTATTCCCTATGCGGATACAATAATGCTGACCAGGGGTGTGCTCAGGACCTCGGTTGATCCCGACTCCGGAGCAAATGTGGTCCTGAGGGTTTCCGGGGGAACCAGCATTGCGGGTCCGCATCTGGAAAACGAGGGACTGACCACCGATTTCGAGGAGGCTGTAAGGCTTAATGTTGCTGGAGTTGGTATCTCTGTTTTCGTCGGAACCGAATTTGAGAGACAGACGCTTTTAGGACTTTCCGAACTTGTTAACAAAGGTGAGAGATATGGAATTCCTGTTCTCGGGATAACGGCTGTCGGCAAGGAACTTGAAAAAAGAGATGCCAGATATCTTGCGCTCTGCTCCAGGATATGCGCAGAGCTCGGGGCGCGCGTCGTAAAGACATATTACTGTGAAGATTTTGAGAGAATCACCCGAAGTTGTCCTGTCCCCGTAGTGATAGCAGGCGGTCCGAAACTTGAAACCGAGATGGATGTCTTCAACATGACCCACAAGGCAGTATCCCAAGGCGCCGCGGGAGTTGATATGGGAAGAAATATATGGCAACGAGAAAACCCGGTCGCTATAATAAGGGCGATTCGTGGGATAGTCCACCAGAACATGTCTCCACGGGAAGCGCATGATCTTTTTACGGAACTCAGCCGAAAGGATTCCTGACCGCCTTCCGTATGTTTTCTGCCGACACAGTTCATGCTCGCAGCCGTTTACCACAGTAACGACGATATAAGAATTGAGGAATTTCCCTTGCCGGAGCCCGAAGAAGGGGAAATTCTCATCAGAGTTCGCGCAAGCGGTATCTGTGGAAGCGACCTTATGGAGTGGTACAGACTGCCGAAGGCTCCTGTTGTTCTCGGTCATGAAGTTTCCGGAGAAGTAGTCGAGACGGGGGAAGGAGTAAGAATGTTTTCCAAGGGAGACAGAGTAGTGGCTACTCATCACGTTCCCTGCGATGCGTGCCGTTACTGTCGCACCGGTAAACACACGAACTGCCCCATGATAAAAAAATCCGGATTTACCCCGGGCGGTTTTTCCGAGTATCTGGGTATAGCTTCTCCCAATGTCGAGCGGGGGGTTTTTCGTCTTCCCGACCATGTCTCTTTCGAGGAAGGGGCGTTCGCCGAACCTTTGGGTTGCGTTATAAGAGCTGTTCAGGCTATGGGTGTCAGTCCCGGAGAAAGCGTTGCGATTCTCGGCGCCGGTACCGCGGGGCTTCTGTGTCTTCAGTATCTGCTTTATCTGGGATCAGGTCCGGTGTTTGTAACGGATTCAAGCCGGTTCAGACTCGGTCTTGCGAAACAGTTCGGCGCCGCGGAGATCTTTGATCCGAAAGAAGACCTGGTTTCTCTTCTGACAGAGTGCAACTCGGGTTATCGGCCCGATGCGGTAATAGTCTGCACGGGAGCGTGCTCTGCGGTAAAAAGCGCATTCAATCTTGTTTCTCCGGCCGGGAAGGTACTTTTCTTCGCTCCCTCGGATCCGAATTTTACTCTCGACATTCCCTTCAACGAGTATTGGTGGTCGGGATTGAGAGTCACTAGTTCGTATGCCGCAGCTCCTAGAGATATGGGAAATGCTCTTTCTCTGATAGAAAAAGGCTGTGTGGACGTAAAGAACATGATTACCCATAGGTTTTCTCTCACGGATGCCGCAAAAGGATTTGCTCTTGCACGAAATCCGGGGGAAAGTCTCAAGATAATCATCGAGGCTCAATAAACCCCGCAAAAAATATTTGCTGTGAAATGATTTTTCGGCGACACCCGTTTTCCGTAAGTGTGTATGTAATAAGAGTTATTATATATCCGATACCGGCTGGTGTAGGTCTATGGAGGAATGATCAACAGCAGTTCTGACTGCTTGTTCGGATTTGCGTTCATTGATGTCGGGATTTCTCTCCGGACACCTGCTTTATTCTGTCGAGGATTCTGTTTGCAAGCTCGAACTTGCTCATAAGAGGAAGTTGTTCTGTCTTTTCCGAGTCTATCAACCATGCGGCGTTTGTATCTTTTGCGAATCCGGAATCCGGATCGGTTATGTCGTTTGCGACCACCAGGTCAAGATTTTTTTCTTCAAGCTTTTTCCTTGCGTTCAAAATAATATTTTCCGTCTCAGCCGCAAATCCCACTAAAAATTTCTCTCCCTTGTTTTTCCCGAGCGCCGCGAGAATATCTCGGGTTTTTTCCAGACAGATATGAATTTTTTTCTCTGATTTCTTTATTTTCTGGTCAGATTGACTGTTTGAGGAGTAATCGCTTACCGCCGCCGCTTTTATGACTATATCCGTCGAGGGGAAGAATCTGTGCATCTCTTCGTACATACTGGCGGAGTCTGTTGCCGTCACCACTTTAACTCCGTAGGGATACGGTACAGCGGAATATCCTGAAACCAGGGTTACATTTGCGCCGCGGAGCCGTGCCGCGCATGCTGCGGAACAGCCCATCTTACCTGTGGACGGGTTGGAGATGAATCTCACGGGATCTATATGCTCTCTCGTAGCGCCCGCGCTGACGAGTATGTTTTTTCCTGCGAAGTCTTGCCGGGTTACCGCCTTGGCGACCTCAAGAACGATAATCTCGGTTTCCGGAAGTCTGCCTGTGCCCGTCCATCCGCAGGCAAGACGGCCGTCATCGGGTTCTACGATGATGAATCCGTGTCTTCTGAGTTTCTCCATGTTCTCGCGCACTATGGAGTTAGAGTACATATTCGAGTTCATGGCCGGGCAGATGACCACCGGCGCTCGGGTTGCCAGTATGACCGCCGCGGGCATACTGTCCGCTATACCGGCCGCTATCTTTCCTATAAAGGATGCGCTTGCGGGCGCGATTACTACGGCATCCGCATCATCCGCCGTCTTTATGTGTCCTATCTCGGATTCGTAGGCGAGGTCAAACGGGTCGGAAGCGACTTTGTTTCCCGATAGGGTCTGTAGCGTGAGGGAGGTTATAAACCGCGAGGCGTTTTTCGTAATTGCGCAGTGAACTTGAGCACCTTTTTTTACAAGTGACCTTATAAGTTCACAGGATTTGTAGGATGCGATGCCTCCTGTTATCCCAACTACGATGTTTTTTCCCGAAAGAGCTTCCATCGGAGATTCCTACACCGTGTCGGTTATAGCCCCGCGGGATGCCGAGGAAACAAGTCTTGAGTATTTAGCGAGCACTCCGTTTTTTTCCTTTACAGGCGGTTTTTTCCACGCCCGCCTTCTTTTTTCAATCTCTTTTTCCTCTACGTTAAGCGTTATTTTTTTCGCTGTAGCGTCGATCGTTATCTCGTCTCCGTTTTTTATAAGCGCGAGGGTTCCCCCCGATGCTGCCTCCGGGGTTATATGTCCGACGACAAACCCGTGGGTTCCTCCTGAAAAACGTCCATCCGTTATAAGCGCTACGTCACCTCCGAGACCCTTGCCCATCACGGCGGCTGTGGGCGCGAGCATCTCTCTCATGCCCGGACCGCCCTTAGGTCCCTCATATCTGACCACGATCACATGACCTTTTTTCACTTTACCGCTCAGAATCGCCTTGAGACTCTGTTCCTCGGAATTAAAAACTACGGCCTTTCCGGTAAAAGATGTTCCCTCCTTACCGGTTATCTTGGCCACTGCTCCCTCGGAAGCTATGTTTCCCTTGAGAATCACAATGTGAGAAGATTTCTTTATGGGCTTTTTTACCGGCCAGACAATTTTCTGGCCTTTCGGGTATCTTTTCACCCCTTTCAGGTTCTGTTTCATCGTTTTTCCGGTCACAGTCATGCAGTCTCCGTGAAGAAGTCCTTCGTCGAGCAGAATCTTCAGTAGCGGAGTGATTCCCCCGATCTTGCAGAAATCCGACATCATGTATTTTCCACTGGGTCTTAGATCAGTGATTACGGGAACTTTTTTTCCTATCCTGTTAAAGTCGTCTATTGAGAGTTTAACCTTGGCGGCATTCGCCATTGCGAGCAGATGTAGAACGGAGTTTGTGGAACCTCCGAGAGCTGCAACCACGGTGATGGCGTTTTCAAAAGCTTTTTTCGTCATTATGTCTCTCGGCGTTATCTCCTCTCTGAGCAGATTCACTGTTGCCGCGCCGGCGTTTTTGCAGTCTTCGATTTTGTCTTTTGACACGGCCGCCTGCGCGGAACTGTTCGGAAGGCTCATACCCATAGCCTCTATGGCGGAAGCCATGGTGTTCGCCGTATACATTCCGCCGCATGATCCGGGTCCCGGTATGGCGCGGGATTCGATTTCCCTGAGTTGGGAATCGTTGATGTCGTTATTCGAGTGTGCGCCCACAGCTTCGAATACCGACACCACATCTATATCGGTTCCGTTATAGTTGCCGGGAAGTATAGTTCCTCCGTACACGAAAACAGAAGGTCTGTTGAGTCTCGCCATGGCCATCAGACACCCCGGCATATTCTTGTCGCATCCCCCTATTGCAACCATGCCGTCAAATCCTTCCGCCGCAGCTACAGTCTCTATTGAATCGGCGATCACCTCTCTTGATACAAGCGAATATCTCATGCCGGGAGTTCCCATTGATATTCCGTCGGATACCGTGATGGTGTTGAAAATTACGGATTTGCCTCCGGCCCTGTCGGTTCCCTCCGCTCCGTACTTCGCCAGCTGGTCTATATGCATGTTGCACGGCGTGACCATACTCCAAGTTGAGGCTATCCCAACAACGGGTTTTCCGAAATCACCGTCCGTAAAGCCTACTGCTCTCAGCATAGAGCGGCTGGGTGCCCGGTGGGCTCCTTCCACATAGATGGAAGAGTATTTTCTGGATGTTTTCTTTTTCGTTACCAAATGAACATTCCTCCTTTAATATGAATCGCGCGGTTCTTTGAACAGGTTCCGTTTCTGGGAAAATTGTAACTTAAAAACCCTTTCAGTGCGATATGAACGAAGGGACAGGCGGATTCAGTGGCAACCGTTCGGTCAAGGCGTGGATGACGTTTTCACAGCCGGATGTCCTTTTCGGGTTTGCCCGATTGACTGAACCGGCTGCAGCATCCGAGTCCCTGCGTGGTTCCGACATGTATCCATCCCGAGTCAAGGTGGACGGTGCCCGCGCAGGTCGGAATCTCGACAAGTGTTTCTATCGGCACTGGTGTGATTTCCGCAGGGCAAATGAGACATTGCGCTTACGGGAATACGGTATTCTCCATCACAATATAAAAGGTATCGGGGAAATTCATCGGTCGGACTTCGTATCTACTCACTGCAGAAAACCCGGGTTCCGATCTTTCGAAGCCCGGGTTCATCTGAAAAAACAAACAGAATCCACCTGATATCAAGGTTGTTCCTTCTGCGGAAACAACTTCACCGAAAAGACAGTGAACTCAGTCTACAAACTCATACTTGTTCTGACTGATGATGTTTCCCGCCTTGTCGTTGTCCGCCGTGCTGCCTATCTGAACAACTTCAGTTCCTCCCACGGAAATCTTGCCGGCAGCGTTGGTCAACGCTCCGGCCCCAGCCGCGAAGCCCCTGAACTGAATCCTGTCGTCCGCCAATGTGAAGTCCGTAATGATGTCCACACCGCCGTCGGCTTTTCTGATGAGGAAAGTGTCGTTTCCGGCTCCGCCGGTAAGGTTGTCGGCGCCTTCTTCACCTATGAGAACATCATTCCCTGCTCCTCCGTCAAGAGTGTCGGTACCTTTACCGCCTCTGAGGGTGTCGTTCCCTCCTCTGCCTTCAAGAGTGTCGTCGGCGTTTCCTCCTCTGAGAGTATTCGCCTTGCCGTCCCCTTTAAAAGTAACGGCGGTAGTACGAGGACCGAACCTTGACACAGCAGTAAGGTTCTCGAAGTTGGAAGCAAAACTGGGAGGATTCGCAAGATCGAAGGTACTAAGCGCGTTACTGCCCCATGAAGCGGCAGTACTCCCACCAGCAATGAGATATGTACCTCCATACACTACAAGGGTATCATTTCCCGGCCCGCCATCTGTTGTACCTGCTCCGGCGTTCCCGGTGGGTGGAGAGGGGTCGATTGTGTCATCTCCGGCTCCACCCTTTATAGTGTCGATACCGAACCATCCATCTATAATATTGTCTTTATCGTCTCCGATAATAGTGTCGTTACCGATACCGCCGACAACATCCTCAATACCCGTAATTTTATCACTCCCATATGTAGCATGCGTCGAAGAGCCTAGGCTGAGGTCTACAGTATGACCCGCTGTAATGAAACTTGTGGGTGGGCGACTGGTGGTCCCGGGTGCAAGAGGAGGAGCAAAAACCAGCCTGTCATGGTCTCCGGCACCACCGATAAACGTATCGTCACCCGGGTCGGTAATGAGAAATTCATCATTACCGGGTCCGCCGTAGATCGTATCATTACCGGGTCCGCCGTAGAAAAACCCCCTCCCCTTTCCACCGTAGAGAGTGTCATTTCCGTCTCCACCCCGGAAATGGTCGTTCCCGTCTTCGCCGTAGAGAGTGTCATCGCCGTTCTCACCGTAGAGCAGATCATTACCTCCTCCGCCGTAAACAGTATCATCACCATCACCGGCTTTAATGTCGTTGATGTATTGATTTCCGCAGATGACATCGTCATCCGCAGTTCCCGTGACATCATCGGAGACACCGGGAAGCGCATTTATACCGTTGCTGACGTCGCATCTGGGATCACCGAAGGACTTTCCCGGATCTCCCTGCAGACCCGTCGCTCCCGGTGCTCCCGAGTCTCCTTTATCTCCCTTATCCCCCTTATCTCCTTTCGCCCCGTCTTTCCCTGCCGGTCCCGCAGGCCCCATGTCTCCTTCACAGGCGGCAAAGAAAACCGCTCCGCCGAGCAGAAACAACAAAACTAAGAAATTACGTAATTTCATAATACAACCTCCTTTGATAAGATGTTTTTTATTAATAAGCAAAGTCTTGTCATAAGACTTTTATTTTATGGATTTGATTCTACCCCCCCCCTAACTAAGTCAAGGACAGATGCCTGACCACATATCTGACCGAGTTGAGAATCAGACTTGATTTCGGATGTTCTTGAGCGTGGAGGTGAGTTTTCGGCCGGACGGTCAAAACAACTCGCCCATTAAACTTCAAAAACAGGTGGATTTTTCTGGAAGTTCAGGAGACCCGTAATCCTCTGCCGGAGACGGCGGAATATCCGCAGCGGGTCGACTACGAGTACGAGCGGGCCGGCACGGCGACGCTGTTTCTGTTCTGCGAACCGCCGGCGGGTTGGAGAGCGGTGAATGTCCGCCCGAGACGTACGAAGCGGGACCGGGCGCAGGAGGTGGCGGACCTGCTGGAAGGTCGCTATGCGGATTGTGAGAGGATAACGTCGGTGCCGGACAACCTCAACACGCACAAGCCGGGGGCGTTCTACGAGACCTTCAGTCCGGAGAGGGCGGAACGATTGATGAGGCGCATCAAGTTCTGTTATACGCCGAAGCACGGCAGTCGGCTGAATACGGCCGAGTGTGAATTAAGTTGTATGACACGGCAGTGCCTGCAGGAGCGGCGTATCGGGGATTCGGAAGAATTGAGGAAAGAGGTGACTGCGTGGTTCACGAGCGTGAATGCGGGTCAGCGCGGTGTGAGCCGGCATATGACAGTCGCTGATGCCCGTTGTAAACTCAAGTACATCTATCCGAAAAACGTTGTATGACGGAGCACTGGTTTTCCCTTGTCCGTAATTTTACGGATCAGAAAACGAACAGATGTTTTCCGGCCCTTCATAATGTAAATCCGTCAGTCTCTACTCATCTATTCTTGAAAACAGGTTTCTTCCTTTGCTTACTCTTGTCCCCGCCTGCATGCATCCCCACTCCCTTTCATCGGTGTTGATGTCCGACAGGACTCCGATTCTTCTCCGGATCTCCAAGGATGTTTCGGGAAGAAAGGGGTAGATGAGAATAGAAGTTGCCCTTATGCTCTCAGTTAAGGCCCACAGTACGGTTCTCAGCCGTGCGTGCTGGTCATCCCGCTTTGCAAGTGTCCAGGGAGACTCGCTGTCGACATATCTGTTAACGAAAGCTATAAACTCCCATATGCGGGAAAGGGCCTTGTTGAAGGCGAGTTCATCCAGTTCTGAAGATACCCAACTTGCCGTTTTCCCGTAAAACTCCTTTATTTCCTCTTCACGGCTAGTGAGTTCCGACGGTTCCGGAACTACTCCTCCGAAGTACTTCTCCACCATTCCGAGTGATCTGCTTACAAGGTTGCCGAGCCCGTTCACCAGTTCTCCGTTCACCCTGCCTATGAGCGATTTTCTGGAGTAGTCTCCGTCCTGTCCGAAAGGAATTTCCCGGAGAAGGAAATAACGAAACACCTCCGAACCAAACTCCTCCACCACCTGATAAGGGTCCACTACGTTTCCAAGCGACTTCGACATCTTCTCACCCTCCACCGTCCACCATCCGTGAGCGAAAACGGTTTTCGGAAGAGGTAGCCCCGCCGACATCAGAAATGCGGGCCAGTAGACTGCATGAAACCTCAGTATGTCTTTTCCGACCAGATGTATGTCCGCCGGCCAGAATTTGTCGAAATTCTCTGATTTTTCCGGAAAGCCCAGAGACGTGAGATAATTTGTGAGGGCATCGAACCAGACATATATAATATGTACGGGAGCCCCCGGGGCGGGAATTCCCCACGAGAAGTTCGTTCTGCTTACGCTTAGGTCTCTGAGACCTCCTTCAACGAAACTTATCACTTCATTCCTTCGATAATCGGGTTTTATGAATTCGGGGTGTTCGCGATAATGGCGGAGCAGCGGCTCCTGGTATCTCGAAAGTCGGAAGAAGAAGCTTTGCTCCTTTATTTTTTCAAGTTTCGGGCGGTTCGCCTCCGGAAGTTTCATGATTTCATCAAGTTGGGTGTCGGTTAGAAACAGCTCGTTTCTTACGTCGTACCATCCCTCGTACTCATCGAGATATATGTCTTCGTTCTTCTCGACGAGTCTCCATATCTCGGAGACCGCCTTATAATGGCGGGGTTCGGTGGTTCTTATAAAATCGGTGTTTGAGATGCCGAGAAGTTTCCAGAGATCAATAAATTTACTGAATACTCTGTTGGCAAGATGTATCGGGGTTTCCCCGGTTGCTTTTGCCGTTTGTTCTATTTTGCGACCGTGCTCGTCTGTCCCCGTAAGGAAGTATACGTCATATCCGGCGGCCGCTTTGTACCTTGCGACCGTGTCTGCGGCTATTGTTGTATAAGCATGCCCTATGTGCGGCACATCGTTCACGTAATATATGGGCGTTGTTACGTAGAATTTATTTTTTCTCATGTGTGCATATCCGCCGTGGAAAGTATACGGAATGCAGGTTATTAAAACACAATAAGAGTCATATTCAAACTGAACCTCTGCTTGCGCCGGATCCGACTATGGTTTATCTCTGCCGATATTTCTGTTGATTTTTCGGTTTTGACTGTCCCTGAACGAGAATTGTTCTGTAATCGACCTCGACTTGCGTTTCGTACCGCGAACAATAAGGTTTTGTTTCAGCCGTTCTTGATCCTCCGTAGATTGATTTTCCGCGCAGACCGTAGTATGAGAGGCTGGAGACGAGCGGTTGTCCAGAGATGAAAATGCCGGTGTATCCGATGTGGAACTTAAGAGCATTGCTCTGTTTGACCGCCTGGATGACGGCACACCCGAGACCCGATTCTCGGATACATGGTCCGGAGGCGGCGGGAAATTGAGAATTGTTTGTTGCCGAAAGCGTCATCACAACAGTTGACGGACGACTGCTTGACAGCGAAGTTATATTGTACTGACGCTACATGCAGTAGAGGGAAGCGTTCCGATTTACCTTCTCTCTACTGCGCAACAAAATTCCATCGGGATAATCGGCTGCTAAGCAAAGTCGCGGGTAAGTCTGCAGGGCTTCCAATTTTCCGTCCAGTGTTCGTCACTTTGTACATGTCCGTCGCGAACACTCTTGCAGATATTGATCGGAAATTCCGATTCGGAAAAGCCCGACGCCACTCGCATTACAACGCCTTCCCGCTCGCCTCCGAGTACGGAAGGCTCAGCGTGAGCATGGTTCAAAAACGTCTGCGCTTCCTTGACCGATCTGAAGACTCCTCTGAACAGGACAGGAACTGTCGGGATTCCGTTCCGGTTCGCATAACTCTCCATATCGGCGAACGGGGCGAATGCTCCGGTCTTGTTCCCAAGAGCGAAGGCGTAGAATGTTCGGTCCTCGGGAACCGGTCCGTACGCAATACTGTGCACACCATATATATCCTCTCCGTAGAGATAGATATCGAATCCGGTCACTTTCCAAGCATGGTGCTTTTTCACCATCGCCGTCCATTTCCCTTCAGATGGGGCGGACACGCTGCGTTCATAAACCCTGCCGTCATGCAGAAGAATGTTGCTGCCGTCTAATTTCTCGGTAACCACTACAGGTACACCCGCAAAATGAGACGGGTCGGGGTGGATTCTTTCATCCCGACCAATAGCCGGAGAGTGTGGCCAATACGGCGTTCTGGGATATTTACGGTTCAAATCTGTTGTCCTCTGTATCCGCTCTAGCCCAAGTCATATCATTTGCTTGCGTAGTGAGGACAAAGCTGGCTGATCTTCAAGCACAGACGTTTCATTAAAGAATCTTGTTGCCGCCAGTCGCTGTCCGTCGCGTTCAGCACAACCGCATTCGCTTTCACTGCTACCGCAAGAAATTTCCGGTCGCTCGGGTCAAAGTTGTTTCGGGGCAACTCTTCAAAACTTCTCCGGTCATCCTCCGACGGAGTAATGACAACTCTCCGTACGCGGCCATTCGGCAAGTGTTGGTTATCCCATAGATATTTGAAAAACATGTCACCTACTCCCGGTTTGCCGGAGAGAGACAGGTGATTTCTATATTCTTCGATGATCAACCCTCTTTCATCGACCGCTACAGTTTCTCTCTCGACCACTTCCTGCAATTTTTCCACGCAGCTCAGTTGACATTTAAAGTCAATATTTTCGTTGCCGCCGTTAGCCACGACGGCAACATTGGTATCAACGACAAATACATTCATCAGGAATGTCCTATTCTTCTTTTCAAAGAAGCTTTGGCTATAGCTGCTACTTCTCCCATTTCATCGCCGAAGAAATTCTTCGGCCAGTTCTCCACCTCTCCCCACTCATTGAGGGACAGATCGGAAATCTGCGCTTTATGTCCTCTAGTCGATACAAAATACAATTTGATGTTCTCCGGAGATTCCTTTCCCTCTGCCACCCTGCGCTGCAGGCGGCGCAACAGATATTCGCTATGGCTTTCCACGATGATTTGCACATCTCGGACATTGGAAACTTCCAACATCAGATCTGCAAGTCCGCTCTGCACTGCAGGATGGAGATGTATCTCGGGTTGTTCCATCAGCACAGTGGAGCCTTCCGGGACATAGTAAAGAAGTACCAACGCCGGCAGAACTTGCGATACGCCGAATCCAACATCGGTTAATGCGGTTTGCGGACTTGACCTGGATGTCTTCACGATTGCCCTGTACAGATTAGTTCCCTCGGAGATCTCCTCGATGCTGAATTCGTGAATAAGCCCCAGTTTTTTGAGCCAGTGTGCGATCACTTCCTGAAATGTTTTTTCTGGATAATATTTGATACGTTTCATTTCTTTATTGCGGGTAGCGGCGAGAATCGCTTCGACCGTGCGTTCACCTCGTTGTCCGACATCGCAGGGGCCGGAACCGGCCCAATTATATTGTCGTTGCGGATATTCCCGCAGAGGACCGAGGTAGTAGATGGAGTCCATCAAATTTTCGTATTCCCACTCGAAAAGATTCAGAAACTCGGCGTTCTGATAGTGAAAACGCATGTCCGGAAACAGGTGTGTCTTGATCGGGCGGGGAATAGTGTTTGCTTGACCTTTGTTGCGTACGAATTCAAAATCGTCAGCAGTTGTCTTCAGGTCGAATTCATTATCCGACCTAGGCTTGGATTTCAACCGGAAATCCGCCCCGGCGAACCTGTAGGCTAACTCATATGTCCAAGGAAGGTCGTTCTTCATGCCGACCTGGCATCGAGTCTGAAGAGAGTTACCTTTCAGTTGAGGGATGGAAGGTCCGGTCTGCATGTTCATCTCTCTCATCATGTCTGAGAGTTCGAGAGTATCGGATAACGACCAGTCAAGGAGCCAGCCGATCCGCTTTTTTTCATCATGAAGGTGCACTATATCACGAAAGGACCTGAGGCTTACTAAGTCGGAAGGACCTCCGAAATGGAGCACCAACCGGCGGTCTGTCGCATTCTTGGTCTGTTTAAGCAGGAGTAGAAATTGTAGAAGACTGCTCTTGCCCGCACTGTTTGTGCCGAAAAATCCGGTTACTTTTCCGAATCGTATGTCCGCTTCCTTCCACGCCTTGAAATTTGAGAGTTGCAGTTTGTTTATCATTCGATTTTCCTGATCTATACTTCAAAAGTCCGGACAAGTTCAATGGAATTTTACACCTATAAGAGATGTATGTTCAAATCAGGAGCATCTCAAAATCTCTGTGACAACCGACAAGAAACCCGCAATCCTACTGGTTATGAATGAGCCGTGGAACAGAAAACAAATATTCGTTATCGACTACTTGCTGTGCTATAATAAGATTTCCATGAAGTTTCGGCGTTAGATGAGTGCTGTTTGAGAAACAGGTCAGGAGGGTAGGAATTGGAAGAAGGCGCATCTCTTTATCACGTATCGATTGCTGTCAGGGACATTGCCGAGGCGGAGCAGTTGTACTCAAAACTTATAGGACTTGAAGTTGTCCACAGAGAGGTTGTGGAAGAACAGGGGGTCAGCACCTCAATGCTCAGGTCTCGGGATGGGAAGGGAACCGCGATTGAACTTGTCGAGCCCCTTGATGAAAATTCGCCTATAACGAAATTTCTTGAAAGGAGGGGTGAAGGCATTCATCACATATGCTTCATGGTGGATGACATAGAGGCTTCTCTTGAAAAACTCAAAGAGCAGGAAGTGAAACTCATCGACGAGCATCCCAGAGACGGGTCTTACAACTCGAGAGTCGCCTTTATACATCCCAAGGCTATGAACGGGGTGCTGGTGGAACTTGCCGAGATAAAAAAGGACTGATTTCAGTTCCCGGAATCCGGTCCGTTCTGTTTCCCCCCTGTATCCGCGGAGTCTTCTTCCTTGAGAGATCTGCGGAACCCTCTTATTCCCTTTCCGAGAGAAGACCCAAGATCAGCGAGTCTTCGCGGACCGAAGACGAGCAGCAGAATCAGCAGTATTACGATAAGTTCCCATATGCCGGGCGTCCATGACATAGTCTTAAAAAACTACCCGAATTCCTTTTTATCTCAAATATTTCGGCGGACGGCGCAGAGTCTCAGACTTTTGAAAAGTCGGCGATTCTGAAAAAAAGGTTCTTTATATCGCTGAGAAGAAGAAGTCGGTTGTTTCTTATCTTCTCATCCTTGTCCATAACCATTACGGCGTCAAAGAAACTATCTATGGGTTCTGCGAGCGTCCTTATCGCCGCAAGGCAATCTGCGTAATCATTTTCCGAAGGTGCTTTTCCTGATCCGCAGAGTTTTTCAGATACTGCGCTTCTGACTTCGCAGAAAATCTCCCGCAATTCTTTTTCCTCTTTCTGCGCAAGAAGTTTTTCATTGAATTCCGCGGATGGTCTGGTTTTCGCGATGTTGAAGACCCTTTTGAAACCGGTGGACAGCATGTCGAAATCTGAGCGCCCGGCAAATTCTTCAACCGCTTTTATTCTTCGCAGCGCGTCAAGCGGATTGTCGAATCCCGCTTCGACCACGGATTCGACAATGTTTCTCTCATGGGCAGTTTCGGTCATGAGGTTCCGAAACCTTTCAGAGAAAAAACCGAGAATGGTCCGTTCAAGTTCGCAGCGGGGCTTACGTGTTGAACCGGCTTTTTCCACGTCAATCGAGTCAAGAACGAGTTTGGTGCTGCGATTTATAATTTCCGTGAGGGAGATATCGAGGTTTTTCTCTATCGCTATTCTCAGTATTCCGAGAGTCTGTCTTCTGAGCGCATAAGGGTCCGACGACCCTGTGGGAGCGAGGTTTGCGATAAAGCAGGAACAGATGCTGTCCATCTTGTCCACTATGCTCAGGAGGGCTCCGGTTTTAGTCTCGGGGAGCTTATCCGTTCTCGATAGGGGCATGTAGTGTTCTTCCAATGCGGCAGCAACGGACTCTTTCTCCCCGGAGATAAGGGAATAGTATTTTCCCATTACGCCCTGAAGTTCAGGGAATTCAAAAACCATCTGGGTTGCCAGATCTGATTTCGAGAGTTCAGCGGCCCTCCCGAGATCGGGATCTGTGAACATCTCCTCGGCAAGTGCCTTCATCCTCTTCACTTTAGTTCTGTAACTTCCTATTTCCGAGAGAAACACCATGCTGTCGAGGGCTTTTGTGTAGTGTTCCAATTTGTTTTTCGTATCTTCCGAGAAGAAAAATTCCGCGTCATTCAGTCTCGCTCTTATGACTTTCTCATTTCCTCTTATGACAACGCTTTCGTCACTGATCGGGGTTCCGCAGACAAAGACGAAATTTGAAACCAGGTTGCCGGTTTCCGCTGAACGGACGGGAAAATATTTCTGGTGGCCTTTCATAACGCTTACAAGCACTTCTTCGGGAAGGTCGAGGTATTTTTTCTCGAATTTCCCGACGAGTACGGTCGGGTGCTCCACCAGGTTCGCAACGATCTCGAGCAACTCCTGATCCCGGTCTATTCTGCCCCCTGTTTTTTCCGCAGCCGCATCAGACTGTTTTTTTATAATTTCTTTTCTTCTCTCCGGGTCGAGTATGACGTCCCTTTTCCTGAGGGCGTTCATATAACTTTCCCAGGATGAGATTCGGAAAGGTTTCGGGGAAGTAAATCTGTGTCCGAAACTCAGACCGCAGTTTTTTACGTTTTCAATACTGAAATCAATTATCTTCGCGTCATAGACGGCGGCTATCCATCTGATGGGTCTTGCGAAAGTGGTTTTTCCCACCCCCCATTTCATCGATTTCCTGAACGGAATTGAAAGAATCGCTCTGGGAAGAATATCCTTGAGTGCAGAAGATGTCGGAGTTCCCTTGACGGTTTTTTTCGCGCACAGGAATTCACCGTTCTGCCGTTTCGTCACTGTGAGTTCCGACACGCCCACCCCCTGTGCCCTGGCAAAACCCAAAGCCGCTTTTGTCGGTTCTCCGCTTTCGTCAAACGCCATGCGTACGGGTGGTCCGAAGTTTTCTGTTGTGCGGTCCCGTTGCATCTCTTCCAGTTCACTTACCCTCACTGAAAGTCTTCTGGGAGTGTGGAAAACTTCTATTGAGCCGAACCCGATACCCTGCCCGCGAAACTCCGCGTCAAGGATACTGCGCAATTGATTTCTCGCATTTTCAAGAAACAGTGCCGGTATCTCCTCTGTTCCGATTTCCAGTATCAGTTCTTTTTCCATGGGCTGTTTTTCAAAAGAGGAAATCCGAGTTTCTCTCTGGTTTCCAAGTAGCCTGCGGCGCACAGATTGGCAAGAGACCGTACTCTTGCTATGTAGGACGCTCTCTGCGCTACTCCGATGGCTCCTCTCGCGTCAAGCAGATTGAATGCATGCGAACTCTTAAGGCAGTACTGGTAAGCGGGCAGCGGAAGTTTTTTTTCTATAAGAGACCGGCACTCCTGTTCGTACATATTGAACATTTGACGAAGCATATCCGGGTCCGATTCTTCAAAGTTGTATGTTGAAAACTGAAATTCGTCCTGATGATGTATTTCCCCGTAGGTTATTCCTTCTGTCCATTGAAGATCATAAACGCTTTGAACTTCCTGCAGATACATGGCTATTCTTTCCGTTCCGTAGGTGATTTCCGCGGATATGGGGTTAAGGTCTATTCCTCCGGCCTGCTGAAAATATGTGAATTGGGTTATCTCCATGCCGTCGAGCCACACTTCCCAGCCCAGCCCCCAGGCTCCGAGAGTGGGAGATTCCCAGTCATCCTCGACAAATCTTATATCGTGCTCAAGCGGGTTTATTCCGAAGGACTTCAGACTGTCGAGAAACAATTGCTGGATGTTGTCGGGAGACGGCTTTATGATCACCTGGAACTGGTAGTAGTGCTGAAGCCTGTTGGGGTTATCTCCGTATCGGCCGTCAGTGGGTCTCCTCGACGGCTCAACATAAGCCGCATGCCACGGCTCGGGGCCCAGACACCGCAGAAAAGTGGCCGGATTGAAAGTCCCTGCTCCTTTCTCCGTATCGTAGGGTTGAACTATAAGACATCCCTTGGAAGACCAATAGTTCTGCAGAGATAAAATGAGTTTCTGATACGTCATCAGCGGCAAGATACTACCATTAAAACAGAAGAATCAAACATCAGAACAGAACATTTGGGGAAATCAGCCGGTTCAGTAATTTTATTGTCCGATGCCCGAAATTGTAAAAGAGATAATTTCGGATGCCGCCTACAGCGCGTAAGGATTATATCGTCTGATACCACAAAGAGCACGCCGTGCCGCAAACGCGCGGGCTTTCGTTTTTCCCGTTTTCTGCTCCGCTTTCGGAGAAAGCCCGAAATTCATGTTCATCGGCTGAAAGTCCGTTTTTTCTCCGGAGCAGATATACTCCGGCAGAGAACCTATGGATGTTTCTCTCGGAACAGTTGTCGGAGGCAGTCCCAGAGCTTTTCTCGCAGCGTTTATACCGCACACCATTCCGGTGGCTGCGGACTCCACGTATCCTTCAACTCCGGTTATCTGCCCCGCAAAGAAAACGTCGCCGCGATTTCTGAGCGAAAGGTCGTTCTTGAGCAGTTTCGGGGAATTTATGTAGGTGTTTCTGTGCACGCTTCCGTACCTGAGGAATTCCGCTTTCTCCAGACCGGGAATCTTTCTGAACACACTTCTCTGCTCCGGATATCGCAGTTTCGTCTGGAAGCCGACCATATTATACATGCTCTGCTCCGAGTTCTCCGTCCGGAGCTGCAGAACCGCAAAAGGAGTTTTTCCGGTTCTCGGGTCCGTAAGTCCCACGGGTCTTAACGGACCGAAACGCAGGGTATCTCTTCCCCTCTCGCACATTACTTCAACCGGCATGCAGCTTTGAAAATATATCGCCTTTTCAAACTCTCTGGTTTTCACTTTCTCCGCCGAAAGCAATCCGTCCACAAGTTCGTAATACCGCCGCTCGGATATAGGGCAGTTGAGATAGTCCCCATGCAGTGAATCCCTCCGGTCATATCTGGAAGCTCTGAAGGTTTTCAATTGGTCAATCGTGTCCGCGTCGATTATCGGAGATATGGCGTCGTAGAAATAAAGGCGGTCGGATTCCGTAAGCGAGGAGATGCTTGCGCACATATCATCCGACGTAAGAGGCCCCGTAGCTATTATGGTTATGCGTTCATCCCGCTTCGGTATTTCTTTCGCCTCTTCCCTTATTATATCGACGAGTTCGTTCTCTTCCGTTCTCCGCGTTATGTAGTTTGAAAACATATCTCTGTCCACAGCCAGCGCCTTTCCCGCGGGAACCCTTGAAGCCTCCGCCGCTTCAATAACCAGCGAACCGAGATGTTTCATTTCCTCTTTCAATATTCCCGATGCGTTTTCCGTGGATGACGATTTAAGGGAATTGCTGCACACAAGTTCGGCAAGACCTGAAGTTCTGTGAGCTTCCGTATTTCGTACGGGTCTCATTTCATAGAGTTTCACACTCACTCCGAATTTCGTGACCTGATTCGCCGCCTCGCCGCCGGCAAGACTGCCGCCTATCACCGTTATGGAAGTTTGTTCCGCGTTCACTGCGAGATCCCCTGATATTCACCCGGTTCCGGTGAGAATTCTCCACCGCATCCCCGAGCCGGCGAGCATCCGGAGAAAAATACATTATTTCCGTCCGTCGTCGGAATTGTTTTCTGCTCTGAGATTAGTTATTTAATTCCCGAAGGATAATGAGATATAGAGCAGTTGTATTTGACCTTGACGGGACCCTGATTGACTCTCTCGAGGACCTTGCCGATGCTGTCAACCAGGCGCTTTTAGTAAACGGCTTCCCGACTCATGAAACCGGATGCTTCCGTCATTTCATAGGAAGCGGAGCATTTGTGATGGTAAAAAGGGCTCTTCCGGAAAGAAACAGAGATGAGATCACCGTCGGCAAATGCCTTGACGATTTCAACTCCATTTACAGCCGCAGCTTCGATACGAAGACCACCCTGTATGAAGGAATACCGGAACTTCTCGACGAGCTTTTAAGAAGAAATATGAAAATCGCCATCCTGACCAACAAACCTCAGGAATTTACGGAAAAATACGTGAGGAATCTGCTTTCCAGCTGGAGTTTCGAGGTGGTTCTGGGTCAGAGGGATGAGATTCCCAGGAAGCCTGACCCTTCGGGAGCTATCAGAATACTGGAAGAGCTCGGCATTGAGTCTTCCCAGACGGTTTATCTGGGAGATTCCGGTGTGGATATGCTTACCGCCGTGGGAGCCGGTATGCTTCCCGTAGGGGTTCTATGGGGTTTCCGCACCGGAGACGAGCTTCGCAGAAACGGTGCGCGGCATCTTATAGAGACTCCGATGGATTTGTTTTCAATCATAGACTCGTAGTGTTTTCTGCATGTGGCATCCATGAACTTTCAGGATATGAAACTCGGAATTTTGGGAGGCGGACAACTCGGAAAGATGCTCTGTCTCGCCGCGGCGCCTTGGAATCTGAACACCTGTGTACTTGACCCTTCCCCGGATTGTCCCGCTGCGTCCGTGTGCACGGAGTTTCACCATGGTGATTTCAGAAACTACGAAGATGTTCTGCAGTTCGGAAAAAATGTGGATGTTCTAACTATAGAAATTGAGCATGTGAACTTGGATGCGCTCGTGCGTCTGGAAAACCTCGGAATTATTGTAAGACCCGAGCCCCGTGTACTTAAAATCATACAGGACAAATCCGAGCAGAAAAGATTCTACTCCTCGAACGGACTTCCGACAGCGGATTTTTCGGTTTTTCCAGGGAAAGATGCGATAACGGATGCCGTATCCCTCGGGAAGATTGAGATTCCTTTTGTCCAGAAACTTGCAAGAACAGGTTACGACGGAAGGGGGGTGCTGGTTGTAAAGGAGAAAAAACAACTGGAAAATCTGCTTGAAGGTGAATCCGTGGTGGAGGACCTGGTTCCGATGGAAAAGGAGATCTCCGTAATAGTCTCCCGTAATTCCCGTAAAGAAACAAGAAGTTTTCCTCCGGTCGAGATGTTGTTCAACAGTCATGCCAATCTTGTGGAGTTTCTGATAAGTCCGTGCGACATCCCCCAGGAACTTGCCGGAGAGTCCGTCACTCTTGCCGAGCGCACCATAGAATCTCTGGACATGTGCGGAATACTCGCCGTGGAGATGTTTATTTCGAAAAAAGGGGAAATTCTTATCAATGAATCGGCTCCGAGACCGCATAACAGCGGACACCACACCATAGAAGCAGCTTTCACTTCTCAGTACGAGCAGTGTCTGAGATCAATCCTTGATCTTTCTCCCGGTGATACCGGAGTGAAAATTCCCTCCGTCATGATCAATATGCTCGGACAGCCCGGTTATGAAGGTGAGGCGAAATACCGGGGAATTTCCGAGTGTATGAATGTTCCGGGAGCTAAATTTCATATATACGGCAAAACTCTGACCAAACCCTACAGAAAAATGGGTCATGTCACGGTTATCGACGACAATGTTTCAGCCGCGCTTGAAAAGGCCAGATTCATAAAGGACAATTTAAAGGTGGTATCATGAAATCGCCTTTAGTCAGCGTTATTATGGGTTCTGATTCCGACCTGCCGGTAATGGCGGATGCGGTCGATATTCTTGAGCAGTTCGGCGTCAGTTATGAGACTACCATAGTGTCTGCGCACAGGACCCCCGAGCGTCTTTTCAATTTCTCGGCGAAAACGCATAAAAGAGGGGTGCGGGTGATAATAGCGGGCGCCGGAGGAGCTGCGCACCTGCCGGGAATGGTGGCGTCGCTTTCACCACTGCCGGTCATAGGAGTTCCGATAAAATCGTCCAACTCCATCGACGGCTGGGACTCTGTACTTTCCATTCTTCAGATGCCTCCAGGCGTTCCGGTCGCCACCGTGGCTTTAGGAGCGGCGAGAAATGCTGGAATA
The DNA here is from genome assembly GCA_965204665.1 of Thermodesulfobacteriota bacterium. Lineage (GTDB taxonomy): Bacteria > Desulfobacterota_D > UBA1144 > Nemesobacterales > Nemesobacteraceae > Nemesobacter. The sequence continues at coordinate 1,326,715 of OZ242002.1, forward strand.
CTGGCCGTACAGATACTCTCCGCCTCAGAACCGGAGTTTCTGAGGGCGATTATAGAGTACAAAGAAAATCTCCGCTCCGACATAACAGAAAAAGCCGTGAGGCTTGAGGAACTCGGAACTTCGGACTACCTTGAACAGACGGGCAGAAGCGACGCTTCAGATTCCAAGCGGTAAGGGCAAGTAACCGCAGAAGCATTTTTGTTCGTCCTGTTCGGGCATAACCGCTTGCTTCAGGTCAGGTCATCATGACCGGGAGCTCGGCCGCTGTGACAGGCACGAACAATTCGGCAAGTCCGAAAAGGACATCCGTTCGCTTCCGCTTCGGATGAACCGGAAGCGAACCGTCAACGGGGCTGAAAACGACCCGGTCCGTCATCAATTACCGGTCCGCTACTAGCCTTGCGGGGCAGCGAAGGCCGTCAGATGAACGACGGTATCGTCGGCCACAAGTGCGCCGCCGACCAGTTTCTCTCCTGTTATACCCACATCACGGCCGAGCCCGACGGCAGGATGGTCGTCGAATGAACCGTCGAGGATACGGTCAAGGAATGCCTGGGAATCATATTCCAGTGATTTCTCCTGGTCTCGGGGGCTGTTTCTCAACGCGTCGATAGCGTAACTCCGCACCAACTTCGGAAGTAGTGCGGCGAATGTTTCAGGCTGGTCGAAAAGGTCCAGTCCGCAGCATCTGTTCTTCACAACGAAAACAGCCCCGACTTGGGTTGGAACGGCCTGCACCGATTCGACATAGTCATTGAGGGTTTTCCTGTGTCTGTCGAACATCGCGTGCATAGCCCCGGTTGGAGATGACGCGTCCAGATTCCTCATCTCTTCAGCCAGTGAATCCCAGACTCGCCCTTGGTTGGACCGACGGTGCCCGCGGCGCATTGATTCTCGAACATCGGCCAGGTTTTCCGACCGACCCCGCACGGTTGAGATGTAGTCAGTTGTGTCGAAATCGGTTTTTCTGCGAGACTGTGCCTGTCGCCGCTCCTCCGAGCCGCCGTGGTCATCCATGCTGGAGACGGTCTCTCTTCTATAATGCCACCGGCCGGATTCTACGCATGAGACGGGAATTTTTGTTTCTTGGTTTGCCGCAATGAGCATGGTGAGGTTTGCAATTCGGTTCTGCTTGGCGCCGGCAAGTTCCTCTCCATCAACTATAAGTACCGGTAAATCGGCGTAGTTCTTAACGACAAGTTCCGGCACGCTACCGCTCTCGGACACTTCCTCAATTTTGACGAGATTTTTCTGCAGACCGTCACCCAAGAGCAGGTAGCGAAGAGAACTGGTATGTTTCGAAGTCAGCGGAAAGACGGACAACTCACCGTATGTTGTCGGTTCCTCTGACTCCAGACTGGAAATCGTGGTTTTGATTTGATCCAATTTCACTTCCTCCTTAAATGTGTAATTTTTACTTGTATTGGTTTTACTTCTGATCTTTATGTCTGACCGTATAGAGCATCAGACATGACAGCTAATCGCGATTGGAAATGCCTGAATGGATTGATCAGGTCGGGTCCATCCGGACATTTCATAACTGCTCAACTATCGCCAGGCGGACTGCGCAAGAATGTATCCGATTCCCTTTGCTGCAATCCCGTTCGGTCCTTAGGAACTCCAGGGCATCTTAACAGCCGGTCGTCATTCACCGCGTTCCATTCGAGTACTCCAGCTGTCTCTCATACCCCTGTGGTCTGCCCGACTGTTCCTGCTCTGATACGACTGATTCACCATCTCCTTGTGCATCCGCGGTGAAAACCTGCGGTCGACACGGCGCGCGAGCATCTCGAGTTCACGCACCATATCATTCCCCCGGTCAAGACCCCTCGCGTAACGACGGAAATAATGCAGCTCCCGCTGAACATATTCCTTCGCCTCGGAATATGCTCCGTCCCGATTCATCCGAGACGCAGTGAGAACGACATCCGCGCTCCACATCCTCGCCACTACTTCGGCAGTCTTCATGTCGCGCGGCTGATAGTTGTTGACCCTGCTGTCGGCGGCAACCAGACCGACCGTCTTCGGACCGGCCTCAAGAATGCGTCGATCCCCGACGGAACTCGCTCTTGTCGACAGTTCAAACTCCAACACGTCTTTGGCCTTTCCGCCCGGACAGGTTACTTTGAAGACGGCGACCCGCTCTATGCCGTTCTGAATCGGCCCGAGCCGGACGAGAACGGAGTCGTCGCGAAGAACGGAGTTCTCTCTGCCCAGCGCATCGACCCGTACACCCGCAGGAAATGTCAGAGTCACCTCCGCATCCTCGACCACCGTGTTGTAGATGTCTCCGAGTTCACCCAGAAGAACGGTTGAAATTTCACCGGCGTGCTCCACATCGTGCAGACGCCCTCCTCCGTTCTCGGCCATGCCCCTCAACAGATGCTCGTCGTATCCGGCACCTATACCGAGAGCGGAAGTGAATACTCCCCGCTTTCTGAATTCACCGGCATGCTCTCTGAGTTCCGCAGGGTCCGTTATACCTGCATTGGCGTGGCCGTCGCTCAGTATGATCACGCGCGGCGTCATGCGGGCATCCTCTTCCGCCACCCGAGCCGTGCACTCGACCCCGGCAAACCACCCCTCGGACAGTGCGGTCGAACCTCGGGTTCGCAGCCGTAAAATCTCTTCGCGTATCCGGTCCGCATTTTCCCCGCTCGCCTGCACCGCGTCGAGATGTATCCGAACATCGGATGCGAAAGAGACCAGGGTGATCCGGTCCCTGTCCGTCAGATGCCCGGTCAGACCGACCGCCGCTTCCTTGGCCGCTTCAAGCTTTCCACCGCCCATCGACCCGCTCGCATCCATCACAAGAGCTATGTTGACGGGCATCTCCTCTCCGGAAACGCCGTCTTCCCCGCTCCGCGCCTCGAGTCTCGCAACGAGATAACGCACGGAATCTCCACCCTGCCAGTAGAATTGCCGGTCGAAGCCGGCTTCCGCAGTAAAATTCACATCAGTCATTCTTTCCACCTCCTGTTAGAATGGCGCGGAACTGGTCCGCAAGTTGTTCAAAAAGAATCCGCTCCCGAGGCTCGAGTTCCCCTCGAACAGAGATCTCGAAGGCGGATGTTACGGATATTCTCGTCCAGACTTCACCCCGCGAGTGCCGGGGCGCAGAGTCTCCCAGTATCTTCTCCAACTGAAAAATCAACCATTCAATGCTCGTCAATTCGTTCCCGCCCGGTTCGGACCGCCCGGTTCTGCGGAACTTTATCGACCTCCGGTTCAGACCCCGTTCCGAAAACGGTGCTTCCGATACATCTCCGTACGGCTCCCGCCGGGTGGTGGAATCCGTTGCGGACCGGGTCGACCCGGTAGAAGTGCCTCCCGCCCGAATCCTGCTCAGATAATCGCGGGCAGACCCGGGCGGCGCTGAAGTCAGACCGATTCCGGTCGCCCACTCCCTGATCTGTTCTTCGGTCGCCCTGATGAACAACTGCCCGATTTCGGACAACGACAACCCCCGATGTTTTTTGAGCGCCCTGACCGCCGCCGCGCGGTCCGCGTTGCTGCTCGGATAGCGCGCTCCCCGGCCGGGCCTGAAGGGCGGAGCCAGCAGTCCCTCGCTGATCCACGAACGCAGAGTACGGACCTCGACGCCGGTACGTCTGCTGAGCTCTTCGATTGTGAGTCGATCATCATTCATGGTAATAACAGTATAACGCCGGAATCCGACATGTCAAGATGTTATTTTGTTTGAGGCAACCAGGCTTTCTAAAAAATGTAGAGATATCAAGAAGTTTGGGAAAGGGTAAATTTTTTTACCTCAAGATTCCCACCGAGAAACTCCGTCCTTAAAACCTGCAAAATCAGCTGGTTCTGGCCAAACACCGCAAATTCAGACTTCCTGACCCGAGATTTAAATGAACCGTTTTTATGGGAGCGGCAAAACTACCCTGGGAGTTCATATACAAGCCGAAGATTGGTCCTCGGATAGATCATGCGGATTTGGTTGATTCCAGTAAATTGGAAGAAACAATTGCTGTTGTTAGTCAACCGTAGAATTAGGCGTCAAATTAAGCGTTGTGAAAGGACCACGAAATTGATTCATACCATCATTTTGTGAATGGGCGTTGTATAATGGGCGAACCCAAACCTGAATCGTAAGCGTTCGGGAGTTATTGTCAAATCTGGTGTTTGCGTGATCAAGCGGCGCTCCAGTTATTTGAATTCTCCTCTTCGTTTTCCTGATTTATATCCTCAATTCCATCTTTGGATTTCACACCTGTTATCACTTTTCCTACGAAGTCGAATCCGTTGAGCCTTCGCCAGTTGTTCTCCGCACACATCCCCAACTTGAAGATCATGTGCAGCATTCCCTCGGAATTCAGACACCCTTCAGCTCTCCTGGTTCTGTGCCGTATGGTTCCGAAGGAGGACTCTATCGGATTCGTCGTCCTTATGCTTCTCCAGTGCCGAGCTGGAAAATCGTAAAAGGCCGGAAGTTGCTCACGGTCCCTCTCCAAACATCCGGCAGCCTTCGGATATTTGTCCCCGTACATCCTTATGAACAGATCAAAAGCCTTCCGCGCTTCCTCCTTCGTCTCAGCCTGCCGGATGTCATGCAGGCACCTCTTCGCTTTTCTCCGGGAAGTCTTCGGAAGACAGTTCAGCACATTCGCCGTCTTATGTACCCGGCAACGCTGCTCCCGCGTCTCCCCGTAAACTTCAGGAAGCGCAGACCAAAACCCTGGAGCTCCGTCACCGATTGCAAGCTTCGGCTCTTCCATCCCGCGAGCCTTCAGGTCCGACAACACTTCGCGCCGACTCTGCTTTGATTCCCCGACTCCGTTTTCAATGGAAAGGAAGTGCTTCTTCCCGCTCTGATCCACCCCTATCACCACCAGCGTGCACAACCCGGGATCATCTCCCCGCACCTTGCTGTGTATACCGTCCACCCGGATGTAAGCCCGGTCGTGGCCGCTGAGGTCTCTCCTGCGCCGTTTATCGTATTCCTCAGCCCACTTGCGCTTGAGCCTGGATACCGTAGCCGCGGAAAAACCCCGAGCCTCGGGGCCTATAAGGGCTTCCAATGCGGACTTTATGTTCCCCGTGGACAATCCCTGCAGGTAAAGCCAAGACAGAGACGATTCAAGTTTCGCAGCCTTGCGTACGTACGGAGGCACAATAGCCGAACGGAACACGGCAGGCTGACCGTCTCTTGATCTCACTTCGGGTATGCGTACCGATACAGGACCTATACCCGTCTGCACATCCCGTTCCGGGTGGTATCCGTTACGAATCACCGCGGCCCTGCCGTCTTCGAGTTGTCTGTCGTTCCGGGACTGCAGGTATGCTTCCGACTCCATTTCGATTGCGGAAACCAAGAGAAGCCGAGCTGACTTCCTCAACAGATCACTGAGGTCATCGCAACACTGTTCAGGACTGCCGAATCCGGAGTCCGGTCGTCTCTGAGTGCGGGACCCGTCAATTACTGTTTGAGAGTTCTTCCCGAAGAACTTTGTAAAAATGTTTTCCAATGAATCAAAAAGCTCTTTTTGACCTTCACGGTCAAAAACTTTATATTTTCTGCCCATAGCGGCGTATCCTCCTGTAATTGGAATTTTGGTGAATTCAAATTAACCGGATACGCCGCTTTTTTTCAAAACCTGCTGAACACCAGATTAGAGCATAACTCAGCGTTCGGTCAAGGCGTGGTGAATGAACATTTTCAGCGGTTGAGGATCTGCACCTCTTTGAAAGATTGCAAAGCGGAGTTCTATAGCTTTTCCGCAAACACTTTCACTGCAAAAATCCGGGCCTCAATTTCCTGAGACCCGGATTCTTCGAACGAAACTTACTGAATATAGGTTGTTCCTTTCGGGGAAACAACTTCACCGGAACCGATTGAACTCAGTCTGTAAATTTATACAGGGTCGGTGTCTCACGGATTGCTTTTGCTGTGGCGTCATCCTGCACATCAACTACATTGTCTGATCCTATGGTGATCGTGCGACCCGACCCTGTCAACGTAGACCCTTTCGGAAAACCTCTGAACTCAATTATATCTTTCTGCGATGCGTTGAAGTCCGTAATAGTATCCTTGGAGCTTCTGGTCACGTGTCTGATTAGAAAGGTGTCGGCACCGGCACCACCTGTAAGATTATCAGCACCGTACTGTCCATCGAGCAGATCATTTCCGGCTTTTCCGTCAATCGTATCATTTCCATTTACCCCGATGAGATGATTTCCCAGGGCATCTCCGCTGATGGTATCGTTGCCGTGTCCAGCATAAATGTTCTCGATACCTTCAAATGTAATCACTCCCCAACCATGAGCAGTGCCGTCAAAAGACCCCGTGGAAAGATCAATGGTTATAGCTGTCCCCACATTTCCGAAAATGGGCAACAAAAATTGCTTCATTCTCGGCACTACACTACCTACACCGACAATTCCACCTAGGACCAGAAAATCACCATTACTATTATTACTAACAGCAGTCCCTGTCGGGGCGCCGCCGTTAAAGCTGTCATTGCCTGGTTCATTGATGTAAAAAATATCCATCCCGGCTCCGCCGTTGAGCGTATCATTGCCTTCGTCGCCATAGAGTGCGTCGTTTCCCGCATCGCCGTTGATCGTATCATCGCCGCCTGCTCCCCGGATGTAATCAGTTCCGTCTCCGCCGTAGATGGTGTTGGCGCCGGCGGTGGCCCAGATTGTATCATCTCCGTCTCCACCGTAGATGATGTCGTCGGTAGTTCCCGAGAGGTTGCCGTCAAGATGAGCATCAATGTGGTCATCTCCGTCTTCACCATATATCGTATCCGTGCCGTCACCGCCGCCTATCTTGTCGTTTCCGGCACCGGCGTAAACAGTATCATCGCCGTCTCCGGCATTAATCGTGTTTTTGTACTGATTTCCGCATATGACATCGTCGTCATCAGTCCCCGTGATATCATTGGAGATACCGGGCAGCGCATTTATACCGTTGCTCACGTCGCATCTGGGGTCACCGAAGGACTTTCCCTGACCCCCTTGCTGGCCCGGGTTTCCTTGATCTCCTTTTGCCCCATCTTTTCCTGGTGTTCCCGGATCTCCTTTCGGACCTTGAGGACCTGCCGGTCCAGCCGGACCCGTATCACCTTCACAGGCAGCAAAGAAAACCGCTCCGCTGAACAGAAACAATAAAACTAAGAAATTACGTAACTTCATAACACAACCTCCTTCGACAATGTAGAATCTTTCATAACTTTGATTCTACCCCCCCCCTTACTAAGTCAAGGGATACAAGGGCAGGATCAATCAGACCCGTCATAGGCGAGGTTGCGGCTGTTCAAGCGTACGGGAGTTTTCGGGTTCATGTACTGTAAGAGTGTTACTTCGACAAACGCACCGGCCGCCGGGTTGGACAACGGCTCGGAGACCAGGGTTTGGATTTTTCACCGGGAACCCTGATGGAGAGTATGAAGCGGATGCTGCTCCTGTTCAAGCCGATCTATGACGCGATTCTCGCCCGTTCCAGCGCATATAAATGAAGATGGCCGGAGAGTCTGCCGGCAAAGTGATACTGTGCTTCTGCCGGGCGCATGTAGGAAGATATTTCATAGATTGCGCGGCGAGTCATCCGCATCTTGAACCGTGGCGTGAAAAATATCCTGATCTCATCGGAGGTATTTATCGACTGTACAGAGAGAGGCTCAAGTACTATGTTGCGGGGTGCAGGTCCTCGGACTTTGAACGGGTGCAGAGCAAACTGGAAGATGCGGTCGGCGGTCTGTTCACCGAAGCCGAGAGTGAGTTGGAAGGACCGGCAGAAGATGAAGTCGCCGCGCCCGCTGATTCAGCATCACGAGGGGGCTGAGCATGTTCATTGATCAACCTCGGGTGCCTATGGACAACAACACGGCGGAGAGGTCTCTGCGCAGGGCTGTCATAGGACGCAACTGAGCTTCGGTTCAGACAGCATGGAAGGAGCTGAAATAACTGCAGTGATCCGCTCGGTGCTGGAACGGTCAGGGATAACGGTATTGATGTGCTTCGATGGTTGGAGGCATGGTTGACCGCATGTGCGGAAAACGGTCGGAAACCTCCGGATGGTCCGGTACCATGGTTGTCGTGGTTGAGGAACAGGGAGCACCTTCATCGGATGGACATCCCGAAAGCGGGAGCGGAATCTTCCGCTTGTCATGGACAACCCGAGATTTCTTGTTCTTCCATGGATACAAATACCCGACCTCGGGTCTCATATCCTCTCCGCTCGTCTGTCGGCGTCTGCCTGACGAGCGGAGTCGACGATACAACATAGCCGGTGCTGATGGAAACGTTTGTCGAGATTCCGACATAAAAGGGCACGGTCTACCGTGCCTCGGGGTGGATACATGCAGGAACCACCAAAGGACGCGGACGTTACGACCGGTACAGGAAATCCGAAAAGGACATCCGGCTGAAACCGCTTCGCAGGAACTGGAGACAAGTTCTCGACCGCTGAAAACGCTCATTCAACACGCCTTGACCGAATGGTTACGAGAGGGGAGGGGGAAATCAGATTCTGTAAAAACATCTCGGCTCTGATGTCTACGCTGAACAATGCGAAACCTCAGAATATCTTCACAGTCTCAACTGTCTCTGACTCTACTGCAGACCTAACTCTCCGTAGGTAGTAGAATGATAATTTGATGCAGTCACGTTATAAAGATTTTTGACGGTTTACTGGATGGTTCTTTTGCCGGGCTCGTAGCCGCGGACCGGAACAGGAGAAGCGTGGTGAAAGACCAGAAGCCATCTGCCGTCTTTCTTCTCGAATATGTTGGTCGACTGAGATAGGTTGAACATTACAGGGTCTCTTTTTATGTACACCATCTCCTGAAGGCAGGTGACCCAGGCTATATCTTCATTTACGTCAACGGTCACGTTGGAAATGCTGATGTCCACTTGGTCCTGAGGATCGAACACGCTTTCCCAACTCTGCCTGATCGCTTCCCAATTACGAAGAGCCGTCCATCCGGGATGCACGCATCCTGACCTTGAGTCCTGAATCCAGACTTCCGCCATGAGTTCAAGGTTTCTTGTTCCCAGAGCTTCATAAAACAGGCTGTTTATTCTCAGTATTTCCTTGTTGTCCGCTTTTTCAGTCATTTGCTCTCCCCGACTGGTTTTACCGGAAGAGGTCGACGATTTTTGAAAACTGCATAAGTATATCCCCCCGCATTTTCAGAACATCGTTGTAAAGCGCCGCCGCCATAAGAACTATCAAAAATGAAAAGCCTACCCGTTGCGTTATCTCCAAGGTTTTAAAACTGAGGGATTTCCCCCTTAACTTCTCAATCGCTAGGTAAAGAATATGTCCTCCGTCGAGCATTGGTATCGGGAGAAGATTTATAAGCGCTAGATTTACGCTTATAAGAGAAGTGAACTGTAGAAGATTCGATATGCCCCCCTGGGCCGCAGACCCCGAAATCTTGGCTATGAGAAGCGGTCCCGCAACAGTCTTTCCCGCGGTCGCAAGCGCTATTTTCCCGGTCAGAAGTTTAAAGAGAAAACCGAAGAAAAGAACGGTTATCTCGACTGTCATGCGCGCGGCCTCTAAAACCCCTTTTACTACCGCTTCGAAAAATCCGTACTTCTTCACCGTGTAATCTCCATGTGGAGTAATGCCGATTACATAGCGGTCGAGCGTTTCATCCATTCGGGGCGTCACCCGGAAACTCACTTCGCTCTTCTCCCGTTCGACTGTGAAGTCAAGCGGCGCGCCGCCGCTTCCGGATATCATTTCCGACATCCTGTTCCAATCACTTACAACCGTTCCGTTCACGGATTTTATCGTATCTCCGGAACGTATGCCCGCAGCATACGCCGGCATTGCCGCATCCACCTGATCCACTGTGGTTCCCATGGGCATTGAAAGTCCTGTTTTCACTCTGCCGTCAGGACCCGCTTCTGCGAACAGAGAAAGAGTTTTTACTTCTCCACCTCTTTCCACATCGATTTTCAGCAATGAATCGGGGTTTGTATGAACGGCGATATTCAAGTCCCGCCAAGTTTCGACTTCTTTTCCGTTTACCCTCAATATCGTATCGCCCGGGACAAATCCCGACTTCTCGGCTGGAGAGTCTTTCTGCACATGGGTGACGTACGGTGTTTTTTCCGAGTTGTCGGAGACGTTTATTCCGAGCATAAACGCAATCGGCATCAGGATAAACACGATTGCGAAATTCATCGCCGGTCCCGCGACGACCACCATAAATCTCTGCATGACGGATTTGGCGGAAAAACCTCTTTTGTATTCCTTTTCGTGATAAACTTCCACATCTTCGAAAGAGGAAACATCCACGGTCAGTTCCAGCATTTTCCCGTCTCTCTCCACCTCTATTTCCTTTTTCGTTTCCGGCTCGGACTTCATATCGGAGAGGAGTTTTTTCCAGTTCGGGTATTTTTCGAGTTCGTATCCGCTTATCCCCGTTATTCTGTCCCCCGATACAAGAGGTGACCCCGGAATAGAGACGTTTTCAACGATTATGTTTCTCTCCGTGCCCTCTCCGTACATCTTTACGTATCCGCCGAGAGGAAAGAGTGAAATCATGTACTCGGTTTCACCTCTGGTGAAGGAAAATATTCTGGGTCCGAATCCCAGGGAAAACTTTTCGACTCTTATGTTGTTTCTTTTCGCGAGCGCGAAGTGTCCAAGCTCGTGAAAGAAAACCAAGATTCCTATTACGAAGATGAAAGCGAGAATTGAAGTCATTGAGATTTACGAGGAAGGCAGACTGCCGGCGAGTGAAACGGCAACGCTCCTAGACCACCTGTCAGCCTCTAATATATTGTCAAGACATTTCGAGTCAAGTTTTTCGTGACGGTCAAGAGTCTCTTTCACGATCGGGATTATATCCGTAAATCTTATCTCTCCGCCCAGAAATGCCCCGACCGCCACTTCATTTGCGGCATTCAGAACCGCGGGGTAGGTGCCTCCCATCTCAAGACACCTGATTGCTATTGCCGGAGCCTCGAATTTCTTCGAGTCAAGTTCCTCAAAAGTGATTTCAGGCAGGTCCCGCGGGAAAGACGATTTTCCGGGAAGATCAAGCCTGCGGGGATAGGCCAGCGCCCAGGCTATGGGGATTTTCATATCAGCTTCGGAGAGGTGAGTTACAAATGAACCGTCAATATACTCAAGGATCGAGTGCACTACGCTTTGAGGATGTATCCAAACCGATATTTTTTCCGCGGGAATGTCGAAGAACCATCTCGCTTCGATGATTTCAAAACCCTTGTTCATAAGCGTTGCGGAGTCAATGGTTATTTTTTTTCCCATTTTCCATGTGGGGTGGCAAAGCGCATCGGCTACGGTAACTTTGTCGAGTTCGCTTTCGGGTGTTTTTCGGAAAGGCCCGCCAGAGCCCGTTATAATAACCTTTTCGAGAAACTCGCGGTTTTTTTCTTCAAGGGTCTGAAAGATAGCGCTGTGTTCGCTGTCGATAGGAAGTAGAGTGACGTTTCTTCTTCGTGCTTCGGACATCAAAATACTTCCCGCAACCACAAGAGATTCCTTATTGGCTATAGCCACATTCTTGCCGGCTCTTATCGCGGAAAGCGTCGGAATGAGTCCGGAAAAACCCACGATGGAAGATACCACAAGATCACAATCCGTTTCCGTTGCGACCGCGACGCTTCCCTGTTCTCCGTAACATATCCGGGTTTGCGGACCCGCGACGTTACTCAGGCGTTCCGAGTCCACTTTGGTCGCAACTGATACTATCTTCGGTGAGAACTCGGTTATCTGTTCCGCCAGAAGATCAATGTTTTTTCCTGCGCAAAGTCCCGTGATTTCGAACCGTTGAGGGAATTTTCTTACTATTTCAAGCGTCTGAACTCCGATCAGCCCGGTTGACCCCAGTATGGATATTCTCTTCAACTCTTGAGTCCCCGAGATTGTATCTGTTCCCCCGTAAGTCCGAATCTTCTTTCCCTGTCGCGGTAATTTCCTATTGCTTTGCGCAGATGTCTTTTTCTGAAATTCGGCCAAGGTGTCCTGGTTACGTACATCTCAGAGTAGGCGAGTTGCCAAAGAAGAAAGTTGGAAAGCCTCATTTCTCCACCGGTTCTTATCAACAGGTCGGGCTCGGGAAGGCCGGAAGTATAGAGGTGCTGCTGGAAATCCTGTTCAGTCACCGGCTGTTTTCTGCCGGAACGGATTATGCGGTTCACGGCGGCCACTATTTCTTCTCTGCTTCCGTAACTCAGCGCGAGGGTAAGTGTCAACGAATTACAATGCTCCGTCATCTTCATCACGCTCTCAAGAAGATCGCCTATGTCCGAAGGCAGGTTCGAGAGGTTTCCGATAGCGTTTAGTCTTATATCCCGCGACAGCAGATTTTCAGCCTCGTTTTCAAGATAGTTTCTCAACAGGTCCATCAGAGAGAACACTTCATCTTCAGGTCTTTTCCAGTTCTGAGCTGAAAAAGCGTAGAGAGTCAGGTACTTTATGCCGATTTCAATCGCCTCGCTCACCACAGACCTCGTCGACTTCATTCCCTCTCTGTGGCCGTCTATTCTCTCCAAGTCTTTCTGTTGCGCCCATCTGCCGTTGCCGTCCATTATTATGACCACATGCCTGGGTACGGAAGTCCGGATGGAATCGTTGCGTTTTTCCTTCATAGTCAAGGTAGTGCGGTTATAAGTCCGGAGGACTGTAGTCTCTCAGTTTCCGTTCCTGTAGAGATAGGAAACGGGATAGACTACTATTGCGACCGTCATTACTACCGCCGCGGCGACGATTATAGCGATCGGGTATATGAAGAGCGCACCTGTGTAGAGAAGCGCTCTTTTGATCGGCAACCATTCCTTGGAAACCTCCGGCAGGTCGAGAACGCAACTTTTAAGAAATCCTGATAATATTCCCGTTATTAGTACAGACATATCGTTGAACCGGTCCTGCTACAATCTATCCTATTTTCCTTTTTTCATCAAGGAGACAGAAAATCTTAACGGGAATACTTCCCCGCAAACTGCTTCGGGATAACAACTCCACTGGGCAAGTTATTTGAGAAAGAGGTTTGAAGTGATGTGGAAATTGAATAGAACGATTTAAAGAATTATTTCGCACAAATCGAAGATGGCGTTTTCAATTTGTGCGAAATGTGTTAAATTCATGATTATGATTGAACGTGAGATCGCGCCGCGCCTAGTCGAACTTTTTAACCAGTACCCGTTTGTGACTGTGACAGGACCGCGTCAGTCCGGCAAAACCACTCTTTGCCGAGAGACCTTTCCCCATCTTCGATATGTGAATCTGGAACTTCCCGATCAAAGGGAGTTCGCTCGCACCGACCCCAATCGATTTCTTTCAGAACTTGAAGAAGGTGCGATTCTTGATGAAATTCAGCGTGTACCTGAACTGCTGTCCTATCTTCAAGTTCTGGCCGATGAGAAAAAATGCAACAGTCTTTTTGTTCTTACCGGCAGTGAGAACTTTCAACTTTCTCAGGCTATCACACAGTCTTTGGCGGGGCGGACAGCTTTGCTCCACCTGCTGCCTTTTTCTCTCGCAGAACGTGCGGAAACGGGAGCCGGCGATTCTTTAGACGACATTCTCTACTCCGGATTTTATCCTCGTATTTATGACCAGAGAATTGAACCCCGGCAGGTTCTGGGTGATTACTTTGAAACCTATGTTGAGCGGGATGTGCGTCGTCTTGGTGAAATTCGCAATCTGTCGAATTTCCAACGTTTTGCACGTCTATGCGCAGGGCGAGTCGGACAACTTGTCAACCTCAGTTCTTTGGGCTCGGACGCCGGAATATCCCACGCCACGGCGAGGAACTGGGTCACCTTGCTGGAAGCAGGTTATATAGTTTTTCAGTTGCCGCCCTTTCATGCCAATATTCGAAAGCGTCTGGTCAGGTCTCCGAAGATATACTTTTACGATGTAGGGCTTGTTTGCTATCTCCTTGGTATTGAGCGAGCAGAACAAGTTGTTACTCACCCTTTGCGGGGCGCGTTGTTCGAGAACCTAGTTCTGGCCGAGGTCCTCAAATATCGTTTCAATCGCGGTGGCAGGTTTAATCTGTCTTTTTTTAGAGATAGTCGAGGTCTTGAATGTGACCTGTTTTTTGAAACCGGTCATGGAATAGGCGCAATTGAAGTCAAATCCGGCCAGACGATTGCGGGAGATTACTTCAACTCGCTTAATCGTGTTGCAGAACTCGTTCCGGAGATTTTCTCCAAGACCGTTGTTTACGGCGGGTCTTTTCGTCAATCCCGCAGCGCCGGGGATATAGTCGGGTTTCATGATTTATCCGAATTACTGAAAAGTTTTGAGGCAAATCAGAAATAGTCCTGTGGCATTCATTTGGTTTGCAGGTATTGGATTTACTGCCACCCTGTTATTAAAACGAAAGTCGACTCGTACGGTTTTACTCCTCCTAGTCAAGTTGGATACTGCCGTCAATGGATTCAATTTCGACTTCTTTATGGCGCCCCGACCGAGTCAGGTCGGATAAAGCGGTCTTTAATGTCTACTGTTTGAGGCCATAAAGAACCGATTACCGGATAAATTATGGGCTTTTGGAGTAACAGTTCCTTCGCTGTTGTCGCACTGAATTCCCTGCCTGAATTACGGTTTAATGGCGATGGGAAAACCCTGTCCGTCTCCAGTGCGACACACTGAAGCAGTTGGTCTGATTTTCCCGGTCCTCCCGGCCTCGTACCCGCATCCGGTTTCGCAGGTCTCCTGCATTATCCTGAAGAGATTTCTTTCAGGTAAAATATTCATTTCTGAACCACTATGAAGAAATTGTCCTTAATATGCTTATTTCTGGTGTTCATGCTTTTTCCGGGTGCGCTTTCCGCAAAGGATGACACGTACAGAGAACTTTCCGATTTTGCGAAGGCGCTCAGCATTATAGAGGAGAACTATGTAGAAGATATTCTCTCTGAGCAACTCGTCAGAAGCGCCATAAAGGGAATGTTTAATTCTCTTGACCCTTATTCCGCATACCTGTCCTCCGACAGACTCAGAGACCTTGAGATAGGGACCATGGGGGAATTTGAGGGAATAGGGGTTGAGATTACAGTTAAGGACGGGATGCTGACCGTCATATCTCCTATAGAGGGAAGTCCGGCGGAAAGAGCGGGAATAAAATCCGGCGATGTGATCGTTTCCATAGACGGGAGTGAAACCGCGAAAACCAGCATAGCCGACGCCATGGAGCGGGTAAGGGGAAGGAGCGGAACCAAGGTGGATATACTGGTCAGGAGAAAAGGGGAGGCAGAGGAACTCGGTTTTTCAATCACAAGGCAGGTTGTGAAGATCAGCAGCGTTGTGTCGAAGCTTGTGGAAAAAGACATGGGATATGTAAAACTTTCGCAGTTTCATGCCAACTCGGCCGAGGAATTCCTGAATTCCTACAGAGAACTTGAAAAAGAAAACGGGGCGGAACTCACGGGACTGATTCTTGATCTCAGAAACAATCCCGGAGGGCTGCTGGAGCAGGCGCTTCTGCTTTGCGATATGTTCATTGACAGCGGAACCATTCTCAATGTACGGGGCAAGTCCCCTAACACCTCGAAGGAGCATTTCGCGAGGGAGGAAACGGAAGTATCATCTCATCCGGTGGTTGTTATGGTAAACGGCGGCAGCGCCAGCGCCGCGGAGATTCTGGCCGGCGCGCTCAAAGAAAACGGAAGAGCCAAAATAGTAGGTACCAGGACTTTCGGCAAAGGGTCTCTTCAGCGGGTAATGGAACTTTCCCCGGATACGGGAATCAAAATAACGACGGCGAAACTATACACTCCGAAGGGGAAACTGATAGACGGAAACGGTATAGAGCCCGACATTGAAGTTGAAGACGGTTCCGAGGATGCACAACTTGCAAAAGCCGTTGAGACGATAAAGAGCATGTAGGGGAAAATAAATGCCCAGGAAAAAACAGACGAAAAAGAGTTCTTCTTCAGCAGGAAAAACATCGGGAGCAAGGAAGCCCGCCGGACTTTCCCACGCGGTTTTTGTACTGCTTTTCTTTCTCGCTTTTTCCATTTTCGGTCTGCGTCATATCGAAAGATTTCTTGGCGGATGGCCTCCTAGTCAGCCGGAAAAACCCGTTACTGCAGAAAAGCGGGAAACAATTTCCGCCCGTCCCAAGGTTGTGCTCATAATAGACGATCTGGGTTTTAATAAGGAATATGTGGACAGGCTCCTTCGGATCGGTCAACCGATCAATATGTCCGTACTTCCGCATCTTCCTTACTCCAAGTACTCCGCGGAAGCATCCCACCGCAAGGGTATGGATGTTCTTCTGCATCTTCCCATGGAACCCAAGGTATCCACCGGTTATACAGCGGACGACTCGGGAGAGGGTGTGCTGCTTCTTGGACGCTCCCTGGATCAGATAAGACAGGATGTCGAGAGAAATATTCTGGCGGTTCCCAACATAGCAGGGGTTAACAACCACATGGGTTCGAAGTTCATGGAAAATGAACAGCCCATGAAAGTGGTGATGGCGGAACTGAGAAACCGGGGACTTTATTTCGTTGACAGCCTTACCACGAAGGATTCTCTAGGTCGCGAGGTCGCGACGAAATTAGGAGTAAGGGTGCTTGTAAGAGATGTTTTTATTGACCGGAGCCCGAGCGATGTCAAGTACACTAAACAACAACTTGATAAACTGGTGGAGATTGCGGAGAAAAAAGGGCTTGCCGTCGGTATAGGACACCCGTACCCGAAGACCATAGACGCTTTGGAGCGATATGCCCCGAAGATTGCCAAACAGGTGGATTTTGTGAAAATATCTTCAGGCGCTTTTGATTGAAGTTCACAGGACTTCAATCAAAAGACAATATGCGGAGTATGTCGAGCACTGCCTTGATGGTCGCTTAAATATCCTGCGCGGAGGACAAGGATCTGCACTTCCGTGCATTTCCCTGCTGCGGGTTCGGAACTACCAGACGCGCGGGACTGAAGTGACGACACCCTCGGCGACATCAGAGATCATCTTTTTGATTGCGGGTTCGGGATGGGCGTGAAAGAAATAACGGCGGGGAAAAACAAACAACTCATGATCAGCGCCGCAGGCGTCACGGAGGAACTGAAGAACTTGCCTATGGAAATTGCTGCCTGCTTGCTCCGCATATTCCAGCTTCGAATCGGTAATGTGGATAAGTTGAAGATGTCACCGAGCAGACTACATTGCCTAGTGCGGATTATGTATGAGGCTTACCGGGAGAGCACCGGTCAGAACCCGCTGTACAGACAGTCCGGGAAAAATAGGCGTTGGTGCCCGGCGCTGCTGACCCGTAAGGAAAGCCCGAACTTGGTTAATCTCAACATCCGAAAGACTTTCCTGCTACATCAAGATACCTTGTCGGGTTTCGCAGAACGCATTTTCAAGATTCACCGGAACGGGTAGATGTCTCCGCAGAGAGTAGAAAACATCAGTCCTGAAATCCTTCGTAAGTGCCGCGAGCAGACCGGCCTTACTCTTCACGATGTAGGGAAGAAGATTCCGAAAATCGCGGATATGGAAAAAGGAGAATGGAAACCGACATTCGGACAACTGACGAAACTGGCAGGTCTTTACAGCTTGCCTCGTTGGGTGCTTGCATGTGGGTCTCTGCCGGAACAATACCAGTTTGATCAAGATACTTCTTTTCGAAAATTCTCAAGCGACCGTGAAAAAACTTTCAGCCATCCGAAAATTCGCCGTATGACGGTCGAGGTGGAAAGACTTCGCAATCTTGTTCTTGATCTGCGGGAAGACATGGATGATCCGGTTGAACCATTTAAACCGCCTGAATTGGAACCAGATGCTTCGGTATCGAGATTCGCAGGACAGGTGCGGTGTTGGCTTGAGTGCGGGAAACGAAGTCTTGATTTCGGACAGTGGAGAGAAAAACTTGAAGAAAGGAACATATTCGTTTTTACCACAAGTAAATACCTTGGATGGTCTTTTGTCGAACAAAAACAGTTTCGAGGTCTTGCCATATACCATTCGACACTTCCCGTTATCGTAATCAACAGTTCAGACTACAGGAAAGCTCTCACTTTTTCTCTATTTCACGAATTGGGTCATTTACTGAAAAAGCAAAGCGGAATTGATGAATGGGAAGACGATGAGCAGTGGTGTGATGAATTTGCCGCCTGCGTACTGATGCCCGACAAGGAATTCCTGGATGTTGTCCGGCGACACGATGCCGAGGATCTCGAGAATGTCCGAAAAACGGCCGCCGAATTTAAGGTCAGCGAATACGCGTGCCTTGTTCGAATGAAACAATTGCGGATAATCAATTTCAAGACATACAAACATCTTGAGGCACGATTGAAATATTCCTATGAACAGTACGCCGCAGAATTCAAAAAGAAAAACACCAGAATCAAAAGAGTTCGTTCTAAGGAAGTTCTTGATCAATACGGTCATATTTACTCAAGGGCGGTAATTCAGGCTTATCGGAATCAGGAGATCGGACTTAACGGATTGTGCATGATGTTCAGTCTGAAAAAAGTATCGGACGCCTTTGAACTGGAACAGAGAATCGGATGAACGAAAGGTATTGCCTGGATTCCAATGTCTTTATAGATTCTTGGAAAGAGTCCTACCCTTCAGATGTTTTTCCATCTTTGTGGAAACAAATTGCCGACCACGGAAACAGTATTATTTTACTCAGGCCCATATATGATGAAATCAAAGACGATTCACTGCGTGATTGGTTGAAGGAAAATCTTTTTTCCGTTGTTTCTGTTGATGGTGGAACAGAAGAACTTTCATTGCGTTGGGAAAAAAATACGCACTCAATCAAAAGGGGTGAGTCAGAAAGACCTTACATTGATCGCATACGCAAAGAGAAACAACAAAACAGTGGTGACTTTTGAAAAGAAGCAAGTGCAGAAACCGAAAGAGAAGTACAAGTTCAAAATCCCTCTGGTGTGCAAAGATCAGAATGTTGAATGCATTGATTTTGTGGAAATGATCAAAGAACTCGGTTTAATTGTATAGTCCGCGCTCCGGTCAAGATTATGATCTGGATTGTAGAAATCGGAGGGATGGAGGATGCGGATTAGGACCCGCGGGAGAATAAGGGGTGAGTGATCTTATTCTTAAAATGTAATTTCAAAAGAGATTGAGAGGAAAACACTGATGGGACTTGTAGATGAAATCAGGAACAGGCGCGATTCATGGATGCGCAGGTTTGAGGAGCAGAGGGTTTTTACGGAACCGTACGACCATGAGTTCGAGAAGGAAAACGCCGAAAAGATAGAAGAGCGGATAAAGAAGAACCGCGAAATGGTGGGAAATTTTCCAATTAAGGAGAAGTCATCCGAGTGACTGTGCGTGCAGCGTGATTTGACAACGTTTTTTTAGTCCTGTAAAGTGAAAATCCCCACGAAGACGGAGGTTTTGGTTTTTTGCCAGGAATAACTGTAGGCAGTAGCGAAGGCATCGATAGCGCTTTAAAAAGGTTCAAGAAACAGGTTGAGAAGGGTGGAGTTCTTTCTGAACTGAGGAAGAGGGAATATTACGAAAAGCCGAGCGAAAGGAAAAAAAAGAAACTTTTCGCCGCAAAAAAGCGCAGTTCAAGAGGAAGAAGAAGGTAGTTTGTTCGCGCTTGCCGGGTTTACGGATTCTGTAACCGTGTTTTCTCTCTCAATACCCCTCCCCCTGTTCTAATTGCTTTGAATGAAGAACTCTTCTTCTAGATTGGCTATAGACGAAGTAAAGGCGAGGCTCGGTATAGTTGAAGTTGTACAGGGTTTTGTCTCCCTCAGTAAATCCGGCAAAGACTATGTGGGTCTTTGCCCCTTTCACGACGATAAAAACCCTTCTATGCGGGTAAACGATGAGAAGGGGTTCTTCTATTGTTTCAGCTGCGGAGCCGGAGGAGACATGTTCGGTTTCCTCATGAAGTACAACAATGTCGGTTTCGGCGAGGCGCTTAGAGAACTTGCGACAAAAGCAGGAGTTAAACTTCCCTCATATGGAAAATCCATAGTCAGGGGCAAAAAATCATCTGCCGCTGAAAAATTTTTCGAGATAAATTCTCGGGTTTCTTCCTTTTACAGTGAAACTCTCCATGCACATCCAACTGCGGAGAACTACTTGAGGTCAAGAGGAATCACTCGGGAGACAGCGGAACTGTTCGGCCTGGGATACGCACCTGACAGTTGGGATTCTCTTTTAAGATTTGCCGGAGAAAACCGGATTGACGTTGAGGACATTGAAAAGCTGGGACTTGTCATATCAAGAGAAAAATCGGGCGGGCACTATGACCGGTTCCGAAACAGGGTGATTTTCCCCATACGCGAAATAAGCGGAAAGATCTGTGGTTTCGGGGGCAGAACAATCTCCGGAGACGGTCCGAAACAGGTCAAATATATAAACTCGCCCGACTCTGCGGTTTTTGACAAAAAGAATGTTCTTTACGGTCTTTTCCACTCAAAGAGCGAGATCAGAAGAGAACAGAAAGCTGTCTTGGTTGAGGGCTACATGGACTTTATAAGACTTTACTCGAGCGGGATACGGAATGTCGTAGCCACTCTGGGGACGGCATTTACCAGAGAGCACGCAACCCTTCTGCGTCGTTTCTGCCAGGAAGTGGTGATTGTTTACGACGGAGACGATGCGGGAATAAGTTCCGCCGCGCGCGCGGGAAAAATTTTTCTGCAGCAGGGGCTTTTTCCTCAAATCTGCAGGATTCCGGAGGGACTGGACCCGGATGACTACATAGAGAAACACGGACCCGAAGGACTAAAAGAACTTGTGGACAACGCCCATAGCGCATCTCGTTTCATAATTGACGATACGTTTGCAAAATACAGAGGAAAAAAGGTCTCTTCCGGCGAAGCGATGAAACTTCTTGCGGATACGATCTCCTTGATAACGGACCCGGTCCGGAGAGCTGAATCCGTCACTAGGACAACGGAGATCTTCGGGATAAGGGAGTCCGATTTTCTTTCCATGGTGAATAATTCAAACCCCGGGAAAAACCGCGGGTCGCTTGCGTCTTCCTCTGCCTTTCCCGAAAAGGATATTCACGAAAGGGAAATTGTCAGAATACTGCTTAGATACCCTGACCTGATGAGTCTTGAGAAAATCAGAAGCGTCAGTAATCTTTTCAGAGATGTTGATCTGAGAACTATCGTTGAGTCGGTGGGGGAGGATGATTTTACGGGGGTTTCATCTTTAATGGGTTCTTTTGAAAGTACTGAGATGCAGCAGTTGCTGAGCGAGCTGGTTATTTCATCGGACGACTTGTTAGATGAGGATACATCAGGGGAGACGCTGCGCGGTTGTCTGCAGAAACTTGAACTCAGAGAGATAGAGTTCAGACGCAACGAGGTGATTGAAAGTATACGCAAACAACGAGGGGCGTCGGATAAAGCCGTTGAGAGAGAACTCGTCAGGCAGTACGGCGACCTTCTGAAGAAGGAAGAACATCTCAAGGGGGTTGCACATTGAGCTCGAACTACGAGAGCAGTGATTTGGAGAGCCGGTTGTCCGGGTACATGTGCGGTATGGACGGACAATGTGAAGATTCTGTAATTTCTCATAAGGATTCTGCAAATGGAGTTCTTCCTAAATCCAAGGATGGAAGTTCTCTCAGTCGCAATTCGGACCACGATCTCGTAAAGTCGTATATCCTCTCCATCAAGGAGCACTCCCTGCTTTCCAAGAAAGAAGAAATTGAAATCGCAAAACGAATTGAAAAGGGCGAAAAAATAATCGCAAGAATGATAATAGAGAGCCCCTTCATGATGAAAAAGGTCCTCAAACTTGAAGAAGAGATGGTAGATTTGGGTGATTCCACCTTGACGTGCAGTGAGCGTGCTGAGAACATCACATCGGACGGAGAATTCCAGCGGCAGTCGGCAACAAAAGATTTCCGTCCCGTAAAAGAGCTTTTCGCCAAGAATCAGGAACTCAGAGAAAAACTTGATGACCCGTCGGTTTCTGAAAGTTCTAAAGCAAGAATTAGAGGAAAGATAAAGAAAAACGACGAAAAAACGGTTGAATTTCTCGACAGGATAGATTTTTCCTCTGCACAAGCAGAAAAAATATACGGACTTGCTGTTGAATACGTGGACAGAATGGAGAGAGGAGAATTCGGTTGTCCTGAATGCGGAAGCGCAATGAACAATCCATCTTCGGAACATGGAGAAAATGTCCGCCGTTGTGAATACCTGGAAGAGTGGATAGTTCTGCAGAAAAGAGTGCTCAGAAGGTTCAAGAAAGCCAAGAAGGCCACTAAGAGAGCGAGGAAACGACTTGTCGAGTGCAACTTGAGGTTAGTGGTCAGCATAGCGAGAAAATACATCAACCGAGGACTCCCTTTTCTCGATCTGGTTCAGGAGGGTAATATGGGGCTTATCAAGGCGGTTGATAAATTCGAGCACGGCATGGGTTACAAATTTTCAACCTGCGCCACTTGGTGGATAAAGCAGGCGATCACGCGCGCCATAGCCGACCAGTCGAACCTTATAAGAATTCCGGTTCACATGACCGAGAACATAAACAAACTCAACAAGGTCACAAGATCTCTTATGCAGAAACTGGGAACCGAACCTGGACCGGAAGAGATAGCCGAGGCGATGGAACTGCCGGTCGAGAAAGTACTGAAAATCATGAAAATTTCTCGTGACCCGATTTCTCTTGAAACTCCGGTTGGTGAAGATGACCGCAGGCTTATGGATATCCTTTCCGACCCCAGCACTGCATCCCCTCTTGAAATGCATGAAACCAAGGAACTTAACCGCATCATGCGGAATGCCCTGTGCACCAACCTCAGCGTCGGAGAGGAAGGAGTTTTAAAAATGCGGTTCGGTATAGATGAAGACAAGGAATATACGCTTGAAGAGATAGGGAACAAATTGAATGTTACGCGGGAAAGGGTAAGGCAGATAGAAGTGAAAGCACTTGACAAACTCAGAAGATTCAGTAGATCTTTACCCGTGTCTGCCAAGAGTTTCAATCCTGACTGACCGTTCGGCTTCGGTCGCGAGGTCGGGTTTAGTTTTTCTAGAAAATTCTTGACAAATGGAAACTTACTGTGATAAGGTTATATGCGATGGAGCCGGAGGGTTTCTATTATCAGTGCGGATTAGCAATTTTACATCATACTGACGAAATTATTTTACAGAGGAGGTTGTATTATGAAATTACGTAATTTTTTAGTGTTGTTGTTTTTACTTAGCGGAGCGGTTCTCTTCGCGGCTTGTGAGGGGGATAAGGGAGACAAAGGTGAGCCAGGCCCGGCGGGACCTCCAGGACCGGCAGGACCGGCAGGACCTAGTGGTGGCGGTGGTGACATGGATGTGCCTCCCGGATGCGAGGATGCGGACCAAGTGGTAACCACCACCAAAGCGTTCACGGGCAGCAGCGGGGACGATTTTTATTGCGGGGATAACAAGAACAATAATATCATGGCCGGAGATGGAGATGATACTGTCAGGGGCGGAGCCGGAAACGATACTATAGACGGCCAGGACGGCGCTGACATGCTCTACGGTGATGCAGGGAACGACACGCTGAAAGGTGGTGAAGACGGAGATATGTTGATGGGCGGAGCCGGAAACGACAATCTTATGGGCGGAGAAGGGGATGATACGCTGGACGGCGGTGAAGGTAGTGACACTGCGGACTACTCTGACATAACCGACACCGCGACCATGATAAACATTGACCTTTCCGGCGGAGCCGGTGTGGACGACGGTCACGGTGATGAGGATACTCTCCTGAATATCGAGAATATCACCGGCGGATCCGGAAACGACACGCTTACCGGAGATGCTATGGCCAACACTCTGAAGGGCGGAGCCGGAAACGACAAGTTGACGGGCGGAGACGGCGACGACACTCTGATGGGTGAAGCCGGAAACGACAATCTTACGGGCGGAGCCGGAAACGACGTCATCAGCGGAGGAGCCGGAACGAATACCGTCAGCGGAGGAGCCGGAGATGATACTATCGAGCATATGGGAACCGTTCCCGCTACCGACATCGGCGGCGATGGTAACGACACTCTTATACTTCTGGACAGTAATGCCACCTTTGATCTTAGTGACTCAGCGAAACAAAGTCTGAAAGTTGAAAACCTTTCTGCTGTTTCGGTGCTGGACAAAACAAAAGAGCACGCTGGGGCTCTTGCGTGGACGGGAGACAAGGGTGCGAATATGATCACAGGCGCCAAAGGTGGCGATACTCTTACCGGTAAGGAAGGTAACGATCATTTGATGGGCGGAGCCGGAGACGACACGCTCAACGGCGATGCGGGGAATGACATGCTGAAGGGCGGAGCCGGAAACGACGAGCTCAACGGCGGAGCAGGCAACGACGACCTGATGGGTGAAGCCGGAAACGATACTCTTAACGGCGGAGACGGAAACGACATGCTCAGCGGCGGAGACGGAAACGATACTCTTGCTGCCGGTGCCGGGAACGACACTCTGATGGGCGGCAAGGGTACGGATACGCTTAAGGGTGAGGCCGGAAAAGATGTGTTCGTCATCATGAAAGGAGAAGGAGCGGATACTATCGAGGGTTTCGTATTGTCGGACGATACGCTCCAGCTCAAAGGTTTTCCCGCAGGATCTACATTAACTCGTAAAACCGACAATAAGCTTTATGTAGGGGCCGAAGTTGTTGCGATGATAATGGCGACGTCCACGGCGAACGCATCTGCGGATGCCTTGGCCGCGGCGAATATTCTCGCAAGTACTAAATATCAGTTCGTAGCGGGAGAATAGTAGAAAGAGTCGAAAAATTTCTTTTTTGTTCGAAAAGAAAAGCCCGGGTCCCGAGAGATCGAGGCCCGGGCTTTTTTCGTCCTGGAAGACGACAGCAACTCTCCCGTGAGCGGCGCAGACGGCCTTCTTCCTCATTCTTTCACCGCGCCGGATTAAACGAAGGTCGAGTCTGTTCGGGATAACCGGTAAGCACTGTATGATCCTTCGCCCCGACCAATAATCACTATCTGTCCCCCACCCATTCAGTTAGTCGAAAAAGATTTGTCGCATCCTAAGCGCCGAGAATTTTCAGTCGTTGTCTATCGGACAGATGCAGCAGGCTGTTCTACACGGCAGAATTACGCCGAGCAGACCCGGTTTTCCTGCCGAAGCACCTTATCCCGAGTCCGAATCACGGTCTGAACATCCCGAAACCAACCCAGCGACCGACAGTTGCAAAGCTTCCGTCACGAGAACTGGATGCTTCCGTCCCGAACGCAGATGTGTTTTTGTATTCGCCCGTTAGGGTTGAAATATCTGTTCCTGAACTGACCGATTTCTTCTCTTGACATTATTCTTCAAGGTGCTATATTCTTCACTCTAGGGTGGCAACGCTGAAGGGGAAGCACCCGGTCCCATCCCGAACCCGGAAGTTAAGTCCTTATAGGCCGATGATACTGCTCCTTTCAGGAGTGGGAAAGTAGGTAGCTGCCCTTTTTTTCTTTCCTCGCTGTTTCTGCATTTCAATGTATGTTCTCGGGTATTAGATGGATACTGCTCCCTTAAAAACCAACTTGGCGGTTTTTGTTTCGGGAAGTGGAACCAATCTTCAGGCTTTAATAGATTCCGGGATAGAATCCGTCAATATAGCGGTGGTTGTATCCGATACTCCTCGGGCGGCTGCAGTCGACAGAGCTCGAAGACACGGCATTCCGGTGGAACTGGTAAATAGCAGGGACTTTTCATCAAGAGAAGAATTTGAAAGAAGGATAGTAGCGAGAATTGAGCCTTATGATGTGGAACTTGTGGTGCTTGCGGGCTTTATGAGAATATTCAGCCCGTATTTCATAAATAGATTTATGGGCCGCATTATCAACATCCACCCTTCTCTTCTGCCTTCTTTCCCGGGCAGTCACGCTGTAAAACAGGCAATTGCTTACGGAGTCAAGCAGACCGGCTGCACGGTTCATTTCGTCGAAGAAAACATTGATTCCGGACCCGTTATTCTTCAAGCCGCTGTTGATGTCGACCAGGATGATACGGAGGACACTCTACTTGAAAAAATTCATACCGAAGAACATAGAATCCTGCCGGATGCTGTGAGGCTTTTCTGCGAACGGAGACTTGTTCTTGAGGGAAGAAAGGTTTTGATCCTTCCGAAGAAGGTGAAGAAGCAATATTAAACAGTTCTTCCGACGGCCAGGGCTACATTAGACGCTTTCTCCATGAGTGTTTTGAAAGTTTTCGGTTTGAGAGACTGTGCTCCGTCGCTCACGGCAATTTCAGGATTATTGTGAACTTCAAGAATCACGCCGTCGGCGCCGGCGGCTATCGCGGCCAGGGTTACGGGAGTCACGTACTGCCAATACCCCGTCCCATGGCTCGGGTCAGCAAAAACAGGGAGATGGGTTTTTTCCTTGAGAACAGGAATCGCATTGAGATCAAAAGTGTTTCTGGTTGCGGTTTCAAAAGTTCTTATTCCCCTCTCGCAGAGCATTACCCTGCTGTTCCCTTCAGACAGTATGTACTCGGCGCACATGAGAAATTCATTGATGGTGGTCGACATTCCGCGTTTTAGTAGAACAGCCTTGTCTGAACGCCCCACGTATTTAAGGAGAGCGTAGTTCTGAGAGTTTCTGGCTCCGATCTGAAGTACATCCGCATATTCCTCAACCAATTCCAGATCATCCGGACTCACTATCTCGGTTACTATCGGCAGCCCGGTCGTTTCCTTCGCTTTCCTTAGAAGTTCGAGGCCGCTCTTTCCCAGGCCTTGGAATGAGTAGGGAGAGGTTCTGGGTTTGAATGCGCCTCCCCTTATCATTGAAGCACCCGACTCCCTTATTGATGTCGCAATAGTCATTATCTGCTCTTCATTTTCAACCGAACAGGGTCCTGCAACAATGGGAATTGAACTGCTTCCCACCGTTACGCCTTCTATATCAATAACGGATGTTTCATCATTTATCTCACGACTGGTGAGCTTGTACGGTTGTACTACGGGAACTACCTTGTCGACTCCCTGCAGTTGTTTCAGTACATCGAGATCATGCGGTTTCCCCCTTTCATCCCCGACAACCGCAATAACGGTCCGTAGAATTCCTTCAATCGGATGCGGAGAATAACCGAGATCACTGACTGCGGACCTGACCTTATCTATTTCTTCTTTGGTCGCGCTGGTTTTCATTACAACTATCATTTTAGAAACCCTCCAATGCCTTCTTCAGAATCAAACAAGTTAAATAGCATATCTCTAATGTCAATTCATTGCATTGAATCAAGCGGGTTTTCAGATCTTCCGGACGGAAGAATTAAGAAAAACCGCGCTGAATATTTTCTGCGAATCTTTCCGGAACTGTTTTTCAAACTTTGTTTCCAACTCACCTCTATCCGCCTCAACAAATCTCGGAGGAGGATATAAAGAGCGGAACAGTCCGCTTTTCTCGAATTCGCACGCTATCTGCTCGATATACTCGATCCGGTCGGTCTTTATCGCTGCTCTTCCACCCGCAGCGAGCGCGTTTGCCATGCAGTCGATGAACTCACTGTTGAAAACACGGTGTTTTGAATGTTTTTTCTTGGGCCATGGATCAGGAAAATTTATCACTATTGAATCAAATATATTTTTTTCAAACACCTGCCTGAGGGCAATCGACGCTTCTATGTGAACGAATTTTATGTTGTTCAGGGGAAGCCTCGCGGCATCTCGTACCGCCTTGCGGAACCTTCCCGCCTTAATCTCTATGCCCAGATAATTTCTTTCTATGTCGCTGCGGGCGGTATTTATTAAAAATTCTCCTTCACCGAAACCGATTTCAAGTATCAGAGGTTTTTCTCTCCTGAAGATCTCCCTTTTCCGCACCGGGAAGATGAACGACGATACGTCAAGAACGTAATCTTCGGATTTCATCTTGTGTTCAGGGAATTAAAAGCGGTCCCCACTGCACGTTCATCTACTCTTATTCCGTAACTCCCGTCTATTTTCCGCATTTTCCCGATGCGTTCGGGAAGCGAAAGTTCCATCATGCCCCGCCTCGCTTTTTTATCGATCTTCATGACTTCTGTTATTTCCGCCGTACTGATCTCCTCGGGCATTTCCACAGGGAGTCTCGCTTTCTTTAAAAGCTGAAGAAGTCTCTGCTGGTCTTCTTCGGTCCACCCGGTTTTCTCAAGAGCGATCTCTCCTTCAATCACCATCCCCAAAGAGACAGCCTCTCCATGGGAAATCGTGTATTCGGACAACTGCTCTATCGCGTGTCCGACAGTGTGTCCGAAGTTGAGAATTTTTCTGAGATTCCGTTCTTTTTCGTCCTCTCCGACCACTTCCGCTTTTATCCGACAACTGATCTCGGTTATATCAAGCAGCGCGGAGTCATCAAGTTTAAAGATTTTTTCAATATTTTCTTCCAGATAACTGAAAAAGCCCGAACTCATTATTACTCCGTATTTGATTACCTCCGCAAGTCCTTCAGATATATGCTTCGGTTCCAGAGTTTTCAGAGTGTCCGTGTCCGCGTACACGCGCCACGGATGGTGAAATGATCCTATGAGGTTTTTTCCGTGGGGAGTATCCACTGCGGTTTTTCCTCCCACGGAACTGTCCACGCATGCCACAAGACTTGTAGGCACCTGAATGCAGGGAATACCCCTCATATACGTGGCGGCCACGAATCCCGCCAGGTCTCCCACCACTCCTCCGCCGAGCGCTATGACCGCGCAGTCTCTGCCGAATCCGAAATCAAGCATCCTGTCTTCTATAAGAACTTTGTTTTTCCGGTTCTTATTTTTCTCACCTGCGGGAAAGACTATCATCTTTGTGTTTCCGAGCGCGGATTCAAGGTCTTTAAGAAGGGTTTTTCCGTAGAGGTCCACCACATTGGAGTCGGTTATCAGCGTGTACCAATGCGCGATTCCGTTCTCTGCCAGATCAACTGCGACCCGGCTCAGAACCCCGGGACCGATCAAGATTTCATAGCAGTTGTTTCCGTCCGGGTCGACTTTGACTTTCCTGAATTTCATTTCGACATCTTCAGCAGAGACCACACCGGATGAGGTGAGAGTGCTTCTGATCCTCCGAGACCTGTGAGTTCCACAAGAAAAAGATATCCGGCGATATGTCCACCCATTTTTTCCACAAGGTCCCCCGCCGCGCGCGCGGTCCCGCCGGTTGCCAGGACATCATCGACAATTACAACCTTGCTTGTCCTGTCCACATCGCCTTTGTGAATCTCTAATTCGTTCCGGCCGTACTCGAGACTGTATGAGACGCTTGCTGTAGTGTAAGGAAGTTTTCCGGGTTTTCTGGCCACCACAAGCCCTTTTTCAAGTTTGACTGCAAGTGCGGAAGCAAAGATGAATCCGCGCGCCTCGGGAGCAACAAGAGAATCAGCATCGATTCCATCAAGCATCTCCGCCATCATATCTACGGACTGTCTGAATGCATCGGGGTTTTTCACCAGAGTGGTTATGTCGAAAAAGTTTATTCCTTTTTTCGGAAAATCAGGAACGACTCTTATATGATCTGCTATTTTTTTCATGAAGGTTTTGCGGGATTGCCGTGCCTAGATTGCCGTTCTGCGGGAGAGCAGGAATGCGGTCTCCACCGCTTTCTCCGGTTTCCGATATCTGATAATTTCATCAGAGACATTCCATGTGTCAAGCCCGACCACGGGAATCTTCGACTTGAGAGCAAACGATATTTCCGACAGGGTTCCCAGACCACCCCCGATAGCGATTACGCAGTCACCTGATTTTGCTACTATTACATTTCTCGCTTCCCCCATCCCTGTAACTATAGGTATGTCGACGAACCTGTTTGTCGAAGATGTGTCGTTGCCGGGTATTATCCCGACAGTGATTCCCCCTGCCGATTTCGCACCCCTGCAGACAGACTCCATCACCCCGCCCATGCCGCCGCACAGAACAATGCCTTCTCTCCTGGCTATGAGAATACCGACTTTCTCGGCGACCTTTTTCTGCTTTTCAGAAGCGCACGCCGTTCCTATTACTGCTATCACTGTCTTCACTTTTATTTAACAAGTGCCGTTAAAACGGTTAAAATACCGACTTGGAAATTATACCACAGGCTTATACAGTTCGTATTTCAAGGAAAATCTGATGTTTTCTGTAAAAATTCTTTTTGCGCTCGTCTTCTCGGTTTCCGTGTTTTTACCCTTCCGCGCTGAAACAAAGCAGATAGACGTAACCGCCCCTCACGGTTTTCTTTTCGGCATGTCGAAAAAGGATGCGCTCAACCGGATAGAAACTTTGGGTCTTGGAGTCAGATCTAACCAGAAGTACTCAAACAGCATTACAAAGATTGTTGTCGGCGGTTCGGCGGCTTCAGGTGGAGTTGTTCTTGTTCCTCTTCCCGATCATGAGACCATGCTTGAGTTCTACAAGGACAATCTCATGTCGAGTTCAGTTCTCTTTAACTTCGAGGACAGCAGCGGTTTTGCGTCAGCCGGAAAAAGCGTGGTGTCAAGTCTTGCTGATATGTTCGGAACATCCTTCAGCCGAGAGAAAGTATTCTCCATAGAAGTGCTTTCATGGGATCTTCCGGAAACGGTCGTACTCGCCAACCTCAATCCCGAAAAGAGAATCATAGAGATTGAGTACATTCACAAAGAAGTGCTGGCTAAAAAAACGGAGAAGGACCTTGAGCGAAAACGCAGAGGAGACCCCGGAGATCCTGCAAAAGAAATGTTCATCGACAACGATTTCTCCGCCCAGTGATTTTCCCGGACCTTCTACATATTTCGACTTCCTGCCGAACAACACCCTTCTTTCAGGAACGTTTTCCGTAAAGACTTAATAAAGTGCCTGCGTGAAAGGCAGACGCTATGAATACTCCGCATAAAAAAACCTTCAGATAACCGAAAAGATATTTTCCTACCAGAAGAATCAACAGGAGGAGAAGCAGAAAACACCCTATGGCTTTAAGAATCAGAGGTAGAAGCACCTTCAGGGAATTCCGGGAACTTGCGCCGAGACTTGATCTGAACACCTTGGGAATCTCCATGAAGACAAGCGCGAGAAATTCCCCTATCATGATTGTTCCAGTGAAAAAACCGCCCACGACAAAAAACATCAGAAGTACCATTTCCATTTTAACGCCTCGCTGAAAACACTACCACATCTCCGGTCAGGTATAAAGAAAAGTACCTTGCTCAGTACTGTTTTTCGGATCAAATCAGGTTATTATCCCTGCATGAGCGGATGTTTTTCATTTCTGTGATATACTCTGAAATTAAACGAAAAGTTTTTCTTGTATCTTCTCGCTACTATCCAAGAGGCGCTCCGAATTCCGTGAGTAAATTTCCGCGCGGCCGCACGGCGGTTGTCTTTTTTCTCTGTTTCCTTCTGGTTTTTTCCACCGCATCGGCTTTGGAATCCGCTCCACCTGAGCAGGAGAAAAAAGCCGTGATCACATCACTTGAGATAAAAGGGCTCGAGGATGTGAAAACAAGCGAGATCAGGAGATCGATGATCACACCTTTTCCGTCAAGAAGATTCTGGAGAAAACGTCCTGAGTTTAATTCCGCGCTTTTCGAAGACGATATAAAAAGAATAGAACAGCTTATGCATGAGCACGGCTATTATGATTCCAGAGTCGCTTACTCCCTGAATTTCCGGGACAACGACAGTAAGTTGGACATAGAAATAACTGTTGATCAGGGTGATAGGGTGACCGTAAAAAGCCTCAATGTCGGGATTTCAGGAGAAAACACGGACGATCTTGAATATAAGGTCACAAGGACTATTCCACTTCGCAACGGCGGGCCTTTTTCTCAGATCGCCTACCAGAGATCAAAACTTCTGATTGCGGAAGTGTTTTCCGAAACAGGATATGTTCTCGCCGATATAAAATCCGAAGCGATTGTGAACCTTAAGGAAAAAGAGGCCGAGGTTGAATTCATCATTGATCCGGGTGACAGGTTTCGTTTCGCAAAGACGGTCATTAGAGGGAACAAGGACATCAGAGATAATCTTATCCGAAGGGAAGTGGAGCATAGAGAGGGTGAACTCTTTTCCCTCTCAAAAATCAAGAAGTCCCGAGCGAATATTTTCGAGACGGGACTTCTTGATTCCGTGATAGTCAATACCGACTACGATGAGCGGAACCTTGAAGTGAGAACCACCTACAGCGTTACGGAGTCAAAACTCGGAACCTTGAGATTCGGGGTCGGGTACGCGACGGAGGATAAAATGAGGGGACAGTTTTCGTGGACTCAGAAGAACTTCGTCGGCGGAGGCAGAACTCTGAGGCTTGCGTCAGGTTACTCTTCTCTTACCAGGGATATCAAGGTTGAACTCGATCAGCCCCACCTGATCGGAAGGAACTCGAATCTCACTGTTCTGCTGAATGCGAGAAGAGACCAGTTTCCAAGTTATGAAGGTCGGAGCATCGACTCCTCCATCACTGCATCTAGGGATTTCTCAGATAATCTCACGCTCTTCACTTCCCTTGATCTCATATATGCGGATATAAAATCCCAGGTCGTCAGAACGCCTCTTGAGAGTGCGCGCGACAGTGTTCTTCTGACCGTTCTGGATGCCGGAGTTGAATATGACCGCACCGACAGTTTCATCGATCCCACCAGAGGCTCCAGAATATTTTTCTCCGCGCAGAGACCGATCCAATTCGCAAGTTCCGAGAATGTCGACTACCTCAAGTTTTTCGGCGAAACGAGTTATTACAAGAAGGTTTTCGGAACTGTCCTCGCAAAAAGAATTACTGTCGGAACCATAAGCACGATGGGAGGAACCACATCGTCCGATGTGCCTATCTTCGAGAAGTTTTTTTCGGGCGGCGGAGCGACTATGAGAGGATATATGTTTCAGCAACTGAGTCCGCTCAACTCAAACGGCGATCCTCTCGGGGGAAATTCCATGATTGTAGGCAATGCGGAGTCCCGCTTCGGTCTTTTCTATAAGTTCGGCGGAGTAGTTTTTCTTGATTACGGAAATGTATATCCGGGAAGCTTCGGTTTTGACTTGAACGACATAAGATACGCTGCAGGCGCAGGCATCAGATACGATACGGCGATCGGTCCCGTAAGAGCGGATTTCGCATATCTGCTCAATCCCGACGATGCGCACAAAGACGACAGATTCAGGGTTTTTATAAGCATAGGTCAGGCTTTCTAGCGTCCTGTATAACCCCGCAGAAGTTTTCTTACCCCTCTGGCCGCTTGAGTTATCCTGTTTTCGTTTTCCACAAGCGCAAGCCTCACGTAGCCTTCTCCGTAGTTCCCGAAACCGACGCCCGGAGACACGGCCACTTTGGCTTTCTCTATGAGTATCTTTGAGAATTCAAGCGACCCCATATCCTGAAATTCCTCGGGTATCCGCGCCCAGACAAACATCGTAGCTTTGGGTTTTGGAATTTTCCAGCCCGCCCTCGCGAAGGATTCGATCAATTTGTCTCTTCTTGACCTGTAGATCTCCCTTATCCGGTTTATGTGTTGATCGGGGCCGTTCAATGCAGCGATGGCGGCTATCTGTACCGGCTGAAATATGCCGTAGTCGAGGTAACTTTTTATCTTTCCGAGCGCGGCGACCACTTCCGGGTTCCCCACCATGAAACCGACCCGCCAGCCGGGCATGCTGTAGGTCTTGGAAAGAGAATAAAACTCCACGGCGAAATCCTTCGCACCCTTTACCTGTAGTATGCTCGGAGCGGCATATCCGTCGTAACACAACTCTGCGTAGACAAGGTCATGTACCACGACAAGTCCTGTTTCTCTCGCCAGATCGCAAATTTTTTCGAAGAATTCGATGTCCACGACTTCCGTAGTCGGGTTGTTGGGAAAGGACAATATAAGAACTTTGGGTTTCGGCCACACTTCCCTTATCGACTTCTCGATTGACGCTATAAGTTCGTCTTTCTCTCCCATAGGACAGCTCTGCGTATCCCCTCTGGCTATGATCACCGAGTAAGTGTGTATAGGATAGGCGGGATCGGGGACTATCACCATATCTCCGGGGGAAAGTATCGAGAGCATAAGATGTGATATGCCTTCCTTGGAGCCTATTGTCACCACCGCTTCAGAATCGGGGTCGAGATCAACATCGTATTTTCTTCTGTACCAGTCGGTTATGGCCAGACGGAGTTTCGGGAGTCCGGCGGAAGTAGAGTATCTGTGGTTTCTGGGGTCCCGTACGGCCTCTCTGAGTTTTTCCACTATGTGTTCAGGGGTGGGCTGATCCGGATTTCCCATACCCAGATCTATTATGTCTTCTCCTCTTGCGCGAGATTCGCGTTTGAGTTCATTTACGGTGCCGAGCACATAGGGTGGAAGTCTCTCTATCAGGGAAAATCTGTAATCGGGACGATTCATTTTGTCCGCCTGTCTCTTGGTGCCACTATTGTATTATAACCGCCTGTAATCTCAAGCCTCTTGATCCGGGTCGTCTTCTCACGCACCCCCTTGCATGTATGCTTATGGTAGAATAAATTCTGATGAGATGGATAGGCTTTTTCACACTAACGGCGTTTTTAATGTCGGGCTGCATTCCTTATGTGGGATTTCCCGATGTGGAACGTCCGAAGAGGAGAGGCGGTGGACCGCCCTCGCGGCAACCGACGACAGATAATGTTCAGTACGGGAAGGCTTCCTGGTATGGGGACAAAGAACACGGCAACAAGACTGCAAATGGAGAGATATTCAACAGATATTCGCTCACTGCCGCGCATAAGGAGATTCCTTTTCAAAGCGTTGTGCGGGTTACGAATCTTGAGAACGGAAAGAAAGTTGATGTCAGAATAAACGACAGGGGACCGTTTGTTGAGGGTAGGGTTATAGACCTTTCCTACGCCGCAGCGAAGAAAATCGGACTTATCGGAAGCGGTGTTTCGGATGTCAGAATTGAGGTTCTGTCGACTCCCTCGCAGAGGTCGGAAAGTCTTTTTGTTTCCCTGCACACCGTTCAGGCGGGTTCTTTCAGCAGCCGCGCCAAGGCATACGAACTGAAGAGAAAACTTTTACGGGTCACGGACGAGAGCGTCAGAGTGGAGCCTTTTGATTTCAGAGGGGGTACTTATTACAGGGTGAGGGTGGGAATGTTCAAAGAAAGAAAAGATGCGGAAAAACTTCGCTCGAATCTGAAAAGACGGGGATACTCGTCCACGATATACGTTGAGTAATTTCAGTGGACAGGGACGATCAGGTGTTGTGAAGAAGGTAAGAACGACGGATTTTCAGAAGATGAAAGACCTGGGTGAGAAAATCGCCATGGTCACGGCGTATGACGCCGCTGTCGCGTCTATAGTAGACGGCGCGGGCGTGGATGTGGTCCTGGTGGGAGATTCTCTCGGCAATGTTGTGCAGGGTCTTCACAACACGCTTTCCGTCACGCTTGAAGAAATGATTTATCACACGAAAATCGTCTCAAGAGGGGTAAAGAGGGCTCACCTGTGCTCCGACATGCCGTTTCTCTCCTATCATGCTTCCGTTGAAGACGCTGTTAGGAGTGCCGGGAGGTTGATGAAAGAAGGGATGGCGGAATCAATCAAGATTGAGGTCAACGATGCCTATGTTGAAACGGTATACCGCATACGCAAGGCTGGAATTCCTGTTGTCGCCCACTTGGGGCTCTGTCCGCAGTCGATTCACGTCACGGGAGGTTATAGAGTTCAGGGGCGCACTTCGGAAAATCGTGATGAGATTATAAAACTCGCCGAAGAATGTGAACAGGCGGGTGCTTTTATGGTGCTTATGGAAAGCGTTGTGCATAGGGTGGCGAGTGAAGTCACTCGAAGTCTTCTTGTGCCCGTAGTGGGCATAGGCTGCGGTGCCGACTGCGACGGACAAGTTCTTGTCGTAAATGATCTTATAGGTCTTACGCCGGACCCTCTTCCGAAGTTTGTAAAAAAATACGCTCGAGTCGGTAACGCAATCTCTGATTCAGTCAGAAAATACACGGAAGAGGTGAAAAACGGAGTCTTCCCCTCAAAGGAACATTCCTATGAATAGTTCCGTGCAACCTTACATTTTCAGAACTGCTTCGGAGATGAAGAAAGTTTCCAGGTACTGCAGACGGGCCGGCAAGAAACTCGGCTTTGTTCCTACCATGGGGAGTCTGCATGAGGGACACATAAGCCTTATCAGGGAATCGATCAGAAGAGCCGATGAAACGGTCGTGAGTATTTTTGTCAATCCGATGCAGTTCGGACCCGGTGAGGATTTTGACCGTTACGAAAGAGACTACGCGGGGGATGTGGAGAAACTCGGAAGCAGCGGCGTCAACTATCTTTTCTATCCCGAGACAAAAGACATGTATCCGGATGGTTATCAGACCACGGTTCAGGTAGGAAATCTCGCCGATTGCCTCTGCGGTCTCCAAAGACCCGGGCACTTCAACGGTGTAGCCACAGTTGTGCTGAAACTGCTCAATATAGTATGTCCTGATTTTGTTGTATTTGGAAGAAAGGACTTTCAGCAACTTAGGATCATTCAGAGAATGGTGAGGGACTTTGATCTGGATGTGGAAATAGTGGAAGTGCCTGTAGTGCGCGAACCTGATGGACTTGCGATGAGTTCCAGAAACGCTTATCTGGATTCCGGGGAGCGTATAAGAGCTGCTGCTCTGAAAAAAGCTTTAGACCAAGTCGCAAGAAAATTTAGAGATGGCTGTGACAACAGCGGGATTTTGATTGCCGAAGCGCAAAAGATATTGAAAACAGAGCAAATTAATGATATTGATTATATTGAGATAAGAGACCCGCAAACCCTTGAGTTGCGCCGCGTGGCTGCACAGGGGGACCTGTTGGCCGCGGCTGTAAGGATAGGCTCCACCAGGGTTATTGATAATATTCTGCTTTGAGAGGTCTAAGATGCAGAGAGTTCTTCTGAAATCCAAAATACACAGGGCTACGGTTACCGCCGCCGACCTTGATTACGAGGGAAGTCTTACTCTTGACAAGAATCTGATGGATGCGGCGGACCTGTTCCCATATGAGAAAGTTGACATTTTTAATCTTACCAACGGCCATCGCTTCTCAACTTACGTAATAGAAGGGGCTCGAGGTTCAAATACCGTGTGCGTTAACGGTGCTGCGGCGCACCTTGCAAGAAAGTGCGATTGTCTGATAATAGCGGATTTTGCCATTTACGGTGAAGAACAGAGCAGGATGCACAAACCCAAACTTGTATACGTTGATGAAAAGAACAATATAATCAGCGTAAGATCCGGAGTTGCCGACCTCAAGTTAGCCGCAGAAGACTGATACGATATCTTGGAACGGCGAATGCCTTCTCAGCCGTCTTTCAGACCGCACTCCGGGGCATGCAGTTGGGTTGTGTACGGATATGGTGTCGGTTTGCATTTCGCGTCGGGGGACGATCTGCGATGCCTGTTTGACATAAAATGCCTCTTGGTTATATTGAACCGATAATCTTCTGAAATGAAGGGTGTGTTGCGTTTTCCTCAATAATCCTGCGTTTCAAAGTTTTGAGCGGAAAAATATAGGTTTTTCAGGAAATCTGACATTATGAAAGCAATAATTCTTGCCGCAGGCAGCGGCACCAGAATGCATCCTTACACTCATGATAAACCGAAGTGTCTTCTTGACATCGGTAATATATCCATACTCGAACACCAGATAAACCTCATAAGAAATTGCGGTATAAACGAAATTACAATCGTCGTGGGTTTTGGTTTTGAAAGGGTGGAGAACTTCCTGAGAAGCTATGATGGTCTGGGTATGAGAATCAATACTCTTTACAACCCTTTTTATCAGGCTACAAACAGCCTTGTTTCCCTGTGGATAGCGCGCGGGGAGTTTGACGAGGACATGGTGGTTATGAATGGGGATGATGTCTATGAGATGGGTGTTCTGGATAAGGTTCTTTCGGAGAGGAACGAAAAGATTTGTCTTCCTGTCAAGAAGCGGGCGCGGTATGAAAAAGAAGATATGAAAGTTGTTGTAGAAAACGGCATGATCACCAGCATCAGCAAGGAGATATCAAACACCGAAGCGTCGGCTGAATCTGTGGGAATAAGAGTTTTCAGAGACACGGGGGTCGAGTTACTCAAAAGGGCTGTTGAAGAGGAGATGAGGAGTCGGGGAGCCGAGGGAAAATGGTACATTTCATCGATACACAGGCTTATAAGCAAGGGATGCAATATAAAGCCCTTGGATATAGGGGACCTCTACTGGATGGATGTCGACTGCCCGTTAGATCTTTTTCGGGTCAGAAAACATGTCGATCAGTTTCTGCAAAGGGAATACTCCGCGCCCAAATTTTTGAGAATTGCTGAATCCTCAGAATAAGTTATCATGAAGCATGCTCTCGTATTCTGTTCCGGCGTGGGAGCGAACGGTGAAGCCCTGTCCGGATTTGCGCACAGGCCTATAGCGCAGGTCCCGCAGGTTAAAAGAATAATAATAAATTCTCAGAGAGCCGGAATAGAACAGCTCCACATAGTTACAGATGATGCGGATTTCCTTAAGGGTATTCTGGAGAATGACCCGAGAATCACTTCAAAGATAACTTGGCTCGGCTCTGGAGATTCGGTCCATCTTGACCGGGGAAGGGTCCTTGTTGTCGAATCTTGTTTCGTCTCGGCCAACTCCGAGGTTTTCAGGAAATTTATTGTAGACTCGATGCAGTGCCGGGATGATGAAGTATCCGCTCTGGTCCGCGAAAATTCAGGACCTGTTGTCGGGACGGACGCGGAGAGCGGATATGCGACAAGTTTCTTCGGAAACGCGAAAAACATTTCAGGTGTCTTTTCTGTAAGTTCTTCTGAAGTTTCAGGAGTAATTGAATCTCCAGGATTCAATGTCTGGTTGGATGAGAAGATTCAATCCGGACGATTGAGAACATTCGGTGCTGGAAGCGGATTCTGCCACCGTCTCTTAAATTCCGAAGAGTCTGAAGAAGAAGCTGAAGCGGTTGTTTTTTCACATGTGGGAAAGACCGCCACAGGATGGATAGCCAGAAACATAAACGGCAGAATGTCTTTGCCTCTCAGCAAACTTCTTATAAAAACATCACTCACTCCGAATTCGGTAAGCGTTTTGATAAATCTGGTCGGAATACTCTGCGGACCGTTCTACGCGCTAGGTTATCCTGTGCTCGGCGCCGTTTTCATGCAGATAGCTACCGTTCTCGACAGGTGTGACGGAGAAGTTGCGAGAATCAAGCTTATGGAGACAAAAAAAGGTCAGTGGGTTGATACTGCAAGCGACCAGTTCACTGTGCTTTCTTTCCTGATAGGAGTCCCTCTTGGGTATTATCTCCAGACCGGAAGCGTTGTGGCCGTAATGCTGGGAATCTACAATTTTCTGATATTTCTTCTTTTTCTCGTCTGGTCGGTCTATTTTCTCTTGAGGTATACGGATTCGGGAAGTTTGGTCGCATACTTTGAGATTGATAAACATATCAATCCCGACGAACTTTCCAGTTTCAGGAAGTTCATCGTGCGATTCCGGTTTTTGGGAAGAAGGAATTATTACTCCGCCATACTTGTCCTTATAGCGATAGCAGGCGGGAATTCCCTTGTTCTCTATTCCACTTCTTTTGTTCTCACAATTTTTCTTCTACATCAGATTGAGGATGCTGTAAGAATCTTCCAGATTGGAAAATC
Source organism: Thermodesulfobacteriota bacterium (assembly GCA_965204665.1). Lineage (GTDB taxonomy): Bacteria > Desulfobacterota_D > UBA1144 > Nemesobacterales > Nemesobacteraceae > Nemesobacter. The sequence continues at coordinate 1,366,181 of OZ242002.1, forward strand.
TGAAAAATCCATTCGGGAGAAAGCAGAGCAGTCATGATTTTATGAAGAGCGAGGTGTTTTCTTAACCCAAGTTTACCATACCAAAAAAATAATTGCAAAATATCAGAGAGTTAGATGTCATAAAAAAATCGTACGGCGCTACATTTTGTCACGGGAACTATGAGTTATGCTCTAATCTGGTGTTCGGCAGTTTTTGAAAAAAAGCGGCGTATCCGGTTAATTTGAATTCACCAAATTTGAATTAACAGGAGGATACGCCGCTATGGGCAGAAAATATAAAGTCTCTGACCGTGAAGGTCAAAAAGAGTTTTTGGATTCATTGGAAAACATTTTCAGAAAATTCGTCAACAGGGAGGAGACTCGAACAGTAATCGACGGGTCCCGCACTCAGAGACGACCGGACTCCGGATTCGGCAGTCCTGAACAGGTCTGCGACGACCTCGGTGATCTGCTGAGCCGGTCGGCTCGGTTTCTTCTTGGTTATGCAATCAGAATGGAGTCGGAAGAATATCTGCGGTCCCGGGACGACAGACAGCTTGAAGACGGCAGAGCCGCGGTGATCCGCAACGGATACCACCCCGAACGGGATGTGCAGACGGGTATAGGCCCCGTATCGGTACGCATACCGAAGGTGAGATCCCGGGACGGTCGGCCTGCCGTGTTCCGTTCGGCTGTCGTGCCTCCTTATGTGCGCAGGGCTGCGAAGATTGATTCGTCTCTGCCGCGGCTTTACCTGCAGGGGCTGTCCACGGGGAATATAAAGTCCGCATTGGAAGCCCTTACAGGCCCCGAGGCTCGGGGTTTTTCCGCGGCTACGGTATGCAGGCTCAAGCGCGGGTGGGCTGAGGAATATGATAAACGGCGCAGGAGAGACCTCGGAGGCCATGACCGGGCTTACATATGGGTGGACGGTATACACAGCAGGGTGCGCGGGGATGATCCCGGGTTGTGCACGCTGGTGGTGATAGGGGTGGACGAAGCGGGCAGGAAGCACTTCCTTTCCATTGAAAACGGAGTCAGGGAATCAAAGCAGAGTCGGCGCGAAGTGCTGCCGGACCTCAGGGCCCGCGGGATGGAAGAGCCGAAGCTTGCAGTGGGCGACGGAGCTCTCGGGTTCCGGTCCGCCCTTTCGGAAGTTTACGGGGAAACGCGGGAGCAGCGCTGCCGGGTGCACAAGACTGCGAATGTTCTGAACTGTCTTCCGAAGACTTCTCGGAAAAAAGCGAAGAGGAATCTTCACGACATACGGCAGGCGGAAACGAAGGAGGAAGCGAGGAAGGCTTTCGATCTGTTCATAAGGATGTACAGGGACAAATACCCGAAGGCTGTTGAATGTCCGGAGAAGGATCATGAACGGCTTCTGACCTTTTACGACTTTCCGGCTCAGCTCTGGAGAAGCATAAGGACGACGAATCCGATAGAGTCCGCCTTCGGAACCATACGGCACAGGACAAGTAGAACCAGGGGGTGTCTGAATTCCGAGGGGATGCTGCACATGATATTCAAGCTGGGGATGTGCGCGGAGAAAAGCTGGCGGAGGCTCAACGGATTCGACTTCGTGGGGAAAGTGATAACGGGTGTGAAATTCAAAGACGGGATTGAGGAGACGGATCAGGAAAACGAAGAGGTGAATTCAAATAACTGGAGCGCCGCTTGATCACGCAAACACCAGATTTGACAATAACTCGGGAACTATTTTACTGCGTCACATCAGGTGGAGTAGTAGTTCTTTCGTGTTTTGGTACGGCGAATGAACATGGAAAGGAAAAATAAACGGCGGAAAAACTATTGTCAACAGACAGAGAGTATGCTATGGCACTACATTCCGTGTTCAGAATTCAAAAATGATTGTATATCAATGATGAGATCTCATATGTACGAGAAAAGCCGAATTCGGTCCGATTTCAGCGGATTTTGGGTAAACTTGAGTTAACTCAACATATCTGAGAAAGACTCCATTTCAGGACAGTATCCGTTTTGTCTTCCTCGGTTCTTCTGCATGAGTTTTCCTGATGTGTAAAAAAGAATTTCTCGGATCGGATGCAGAACAATGTCTTTGCGGTCGGAATCAGATTTTGGAATTTTCACCCGGTTAGTTCTTATAGTTGCACTCATAATAACAAAGGCTTTGCGAATTGGTCAATATGAGTTTTCAAAGAGGCGGAGTTCACCAAGTTGTATGCCACAAGATCTACCTTGTAAGGTAGACTACTTTCGTTGAAGCATGTCCACAAACGGTCAACGGTATGTTCCTGGACATCTCCATAAAGGACCATATCTATGTCTGAATAACTTTTGTGGGAACCCATTGCTCTTGAACCGAATAAAGATACGGTTTCAACATCGGGACCGAATTTCTTTATGATTTCTCTGATAAGTTTCAGATGTCTTTCATTCAGGCCGTGATCAATCATAGTCCAAACTTTCATTCTCTTTTGATAGTTTTTCATATAACTCGTCGAGATAGCTAAGATACATATCATGTATCTTCCCCACTATATCTTCAAATTTTCTGAGGTCATACGTATGACTCATTTTATTGCGTGCGTCAAGTGCGCTCATCCAGCCTTCTCCATCAGATACCAGTTTAGTCGCGATTGATTCTTTTAGCACCATCCTTGGAGTAATCTGAGAAAATATAACATTTTGGCTTTCTAAGTAGTCTTTCATTGTTTTCCAAGCCAATTCTATGCAAATCTCAAACCTCTGAATCATCCCATCCTTTCCTAATTGGTCCAGTTCTCCATCCTCATCTCTCCGCACGGCTTCTCGTAGAAAATAGTAGGCTCTACTAAACTGAACTTCCAGAGAAAAAACATCTGTTTTTGAACATAACCTGCTCATAATACTTTACTTTTACCTGTTTTTCAGCTGACAGCCTGTTCATGTATATTATAATATTCCTGTTATTATTACTTGACATTGTTTATTTCTTTGTTTACTATCCTAATCATGTACATAGAACGCGTACCCAACAGAAACTCCCCACCCGCTGTCCTGCTGCGTGAATCCTATTGGAAAGACGGAAGAGCACATAAACGTACACTCGCCAACTTATCCAAATGGCCGCCGGAAATAATTGAAGGATTGCGCGTGCTGCTCAAGGGCGGTCGTGCTGTTTCCGACCCCTGCGAAGCCTTTGATATAATTCGGTCCCTTCCACACGGACATGTCGCCGCCGTTCTCGGAACATTACGTAAATTAAAGCTTGACCGCATAATCGACTCTTCCGCCTCCGCTCAACGTGAACGCGCTGTTGCCCTCATTGTCGCCCGTATACTCGCTCCGGGGTCAAAACCGGCAACTGCACGAGGATTATCTTCCAAGACTGCAGGCAGTTCCCTTGCAGAGATGCTCGACATAGAGAATGTCGACGAGAACGAACTTTACGATGCTGTGGACTGGTTGTTGCAGCGCCGAGGTACCATTGAACGGCGTTTGGCCGAACGTCATCTGCGCGACGGGTCGCTGATACTCTACGATCTCACGTCCGCATACCTTGAGGGGAAGTGCTGTTCTCCTGCGCAGTTCGGATACTCGAGAGACCGCAGGAAGGGGAAGATGCAGATAGTATTCGGTCTGCTGTGCAATGACGAGGGATGTCCTGTTGCTGTCGAGGTCTTTGAAGGAAACACAGCTGACCCGGGAACGTTGAGTGTACAGATCGACAAGATACGTAATCGCTTCGGACTGTCCCGTATTGTACTTGTAGGCGACCGAGGCATGCTGACGGAGGCTCGCATCCGCAATGAGGTCGAGCCTGCGGGGCTTGACTGGATCAGTGCATTGCGAACAACGGCTATCAGTGATCTGGTTGTATCGGGTGCCGTGCAGCTTCCGCTGACCAGCAGGACGGACCCGGCCGAGATCAGAAGCGATGACTATCCCGGGGAGCGTCTGGTGGTGTGTCACAACAAACATCTGGCGTTTGAGCGGAAGAACAAACGTGAGATTTTATTGAAGTCTACCGAAAAGCTGCTTGATTCCATTGTTGATGCGACCAGGCGGGACAAACGTAAACTCAAAGGCAAGGAAAAGATTGCGCTTCGGGTGGGGAAGGCGATAGGCAGATACAAGACGGCGAAGCACTTTGAGTTTGAGATCACGGACAATACATTTGAATATCGGCGTAAAAGCGATTCCACAGCAGCTGAATCAGCCCTTGACGGTATATACATAGTGCGCACCGGTATGCCTGCCGATGAACTTGATGCCGAGCAGGCTGTGCGCGCCTATAAGAATCTGAGTGCGGTGGAGCGTGCATTCCGCAGTTTCAAGACTGTGGATCTTAAAGTGAGACCTGTATATCACTACAAAGCCGACCGAGTACGTGCACACGTATTGTTGTGCATGCCGGCCTATTACGTAGAATGGCACATGCGTCGGAGCCTCAAGCCGTTGCTGTTTGATGACGAAAAGCCTGAAGAGGCGCAGGAAGCACGATCATCTGTAGTGGATAAGGCGAAGGTTTCGTCTTCAGCCGAAGAGAAATCCCGGAGCAAACGCACGGTTACGGGAGAACCTGTGCACAGTTTCCGCACACTGCTTGAAGACCTGGCCACGATCTGCAGGAATCGTATGGTAGCACCCTTGGACAACGCCGAGCCGTTTGAAGTCATGACTAAACCCACTGAGCTGCAGCAGAAAGTTTTCGAATTATTGGGGGTCAAACTGAAACCTGTCCAGTAACGAACATGTCTATTTTTTACTTTGTCAATAATACCAGTACTTTAAGTCGATTCTGCTCTGGAAGTTGAGACTAAAGTTATCAAACCTGTATTGCCATCTTTTCCTTGGTTGCATAATCGTAACTCAGAACTTTTTAAGACATCCTTACAATGAAAACCGAGAATAGTCTAAGCCCGAAACTTTCAGGGGCGATTGAAAAATATTCACACATTTTTAGCCAGTGATCAGTATTATAATCATATACACATTACTTACTGTGCCGAGGTTTAATCTATCGAATTAAACTGAAATTTTGCACTCACGGAGTAGTTATGACCGATAACCTGTTTCTTTAACCCTCTGCATTATGTCGAAAACATCCTGGAAGACACGGCGGCACCCAAAATCAAACTCAATTCAATTTGGTAATACTATGAATGTTAGGTTATGGGCCGATCGTTTTGCAATAGTATTTTTCTACATCAGGATTGTAACGGTTAGAGCAAAGACCTAGTTCATCGTTTTTTCGAAGCGGTAAGTTTCTTCGCACGACGCAGGTGCCATTCCGCTTCCTTGTCTCGTCCTCCCATATTCAGAAGTGCTCTTCCGATAAGATTATGCATCCTGGGAGCCATCTCCAGATAAGGATTCAACGAAAATGCATGCTTAAGGTTTGAGACAGCCTCCTCATATCGCTTAAGCTCAAAAAGCATATACCCCTTACCGACATAAGGAAGCGGGTAATCCGGATTTATTCTTATAGCCTCATCATAAAGTTCAAGCGCTTCTTCATAATACTTGCGCCCTCTAAAGTTTTCGGCAAGATTCAGATACGCCGGTGCGTACTCCGGTTTCAATTTAATAGATCTCTTAAGGTGTTTTTCCGCTTCTTCGTGCTCGCCCAGTACGGACAGGACCGCCCCCAGAACGTTATGAGAGCTGTAATAGTTCGGTTGCTGTCTCACCGCCTCACGGGCTATCGGGAGAGCTTCCCGCTGCCCTCCGTCGCTGCGAAGTAAAGCGTATGCGAGGTTGAGATGAGCGGTGTGAGCCTGCGGGTTAAGAGAGATGATATGTCTGAACAGAGTGATTTCATTCTTGAAGTTGTTCGTATGATTCCATGCCGCCGCACCCAGAACGGCAAGCAGCGCCAGACAGAAGAATTTCTTCACTGCGCTTTGAATGCCCGCCGGTCTGAAGGACTGCAATGCTGCGGCGAAAAGCACGATCACGCCGGTGCCCGCCAAGTACTGATAGCGGTCGGCGACAAAAGAGTAGGTCATATAGCCGTAATCAATGAAACCGAGCACGGGCAGGAGAGTAATCCCGAAAAAGAGCGCGCACGCAAGCGGCCCCCGTCCTGATCTGTGACGGAGAAGCCATAAGGCGGAAACAGAAGCGACCACTGCGACGAAGTACAACCAGTCGACCGGGTCCGAGGCGCTTACATCCCAGCGAGGATATATTACGGCCAGTTCCGCGGGCCAGAACAGCTTGCCCGCATAAAAGCAGAGAGACTGCGCCGCTATAAGCACCCTCTCTATGACTGAATGATCAAAAGAGACGGGTTGTATGTTTTTGTAGAACAGCATGTCCGCAACGGCTATGGAGAATCCCAAGAGGAAGAACGGGAGTACCCGCAGCAGGTATGTCCGGGTGATGAAACCTTCCTGCCACCACCGGATGATCATCATGGTTGCGGGGAAGACAACCGCAACCGGCTTGCAGAGCATGGCCGCCGCGAACAGCAGGAGCGACCCTGCGTAGTGCATATAGCTGCGGGAATCGAGATAGCGGAGCCATACCGCCAGGGAGGAGAGGCAGAACAGTGTGGACAGCGTATCTTTTCTCGCCATTATCCAAGCGACGGACTCCGCGTGCAGCGGATGAACGGTGAAGACGGCTGCGGCGAACCATGCGCCCGGGACTGACAGGCGTCTGAGCAGACGCCATACCAGGGCGGTGTTCGCGAAATGAATCAGTATATTGACTGTATGATAGCCTGCGGGGGAAAACCCCCAGAGTTTGTGTTCTATCCAGAAGGTAGTATAGAAAAGCGGCCAGTAATGTCCCTCTCTCCATCTTCCCTCCTGAGTGTAGGCGGTTTCGGGGTCGAACCAGAACTGCCATATTCCTTCCCAGGAGGAAACGGCTTTCAACTCTCTCATTATAGAGTCATCCCAGACGAAACCCGCATTGACGGCGGGAAAGTAGACAACGCATGTGAGCAGGAAGAGAGACAGCAGCGCGAAAGCGTGCTGTCTCCGAGGACTGAGATTACCGGGTAAAGCGTACGAAGTGTTGTGAAATTTTGGAGCTTTTCTCTCTACTTCGGCCGACAACTCCGCCCTCTGTTTTTTTCTTTCCTTCAAGTTGGTCAATTTCTATGTCGGGTCAACTTCGGTTGTTTCAGGAAATACTAAACGATAACTCCAAGATTTCAGAGTCGGCGTTTTCTCCAGTAAGTACTCTTTGGCGAATGAATAATTTTTCTCCGTCATACCCTTCTCAAGCAGGATTGAAAGCGCAACTGCAGCTGATATCTGCACCAAGAACACTCCCGGAAGTAAGACAAGCGCCCCGGAAATAATCGAAGTTTTTACAATTCCTCCCGTAGCTGCCCCTGCATTCAGGTCGGTCCCAGTCGCAATTGCGTATGCGACGGCGGATATCATGACCAGAGCAAGGATCGGATTGGCGGAAAGAATACTTACAACCCCCATTGCGCCTAGCGCCTCGGACAATTCTTCAATCTGCTCCGTTTTAAGAAAATACACTACCGCCGCTGCTGATATTCCCGCTGCGAGAACCTCCAGAGCATCATAAGAAAGAGCATCATAAGTCCAGTTTTTGCTGATTCCGTACTTGTTTAATCTTTGAGCTATAGAATCATAAGTCTGCTTCTCCATGGTCATAAAAGGTAACCCTTTGGGTGTAGTCGCATCTTTCCACAAGGCTTTAAAATACCCGTCGATCTGCTCTTTGTTCGAGCATCTGGTTTCGGCACACATACGGGCGACATTCGACCATGCACCTCCGATGGTGTGCCCTCCGTCGAACATTCTGTGGTTGCCTCCACCCACAGCGGTCTGCAGGTATCTGGCATCCAATGCCTTATCGAATTTCGTGGCGGCTGATGCTGTCATACCTTCAAGATATTTAAGCCATTGAGTTTGAGAAAGAAGAGGCAGGACAGTCGGTAGAGTATTCGCCGTTTCGGCTGCAGAATCTTTTGCAGCAGACAGAACAGGAGCCGTTTTTTCTTTTAGGTCCGTCATACGGCTCAATATATTCTTTGCCTCGACCCGCATAAAACTGAGGCCGGACTGAACACCTTCAGATACTTGTGAAAGAAATCCACCATCTTGTGGAACTGTATTCACAGGCTCGGAATATGCTTGCCAATACGGATTTAAAATCAAAAAACATCCTAACGATATCGCACAGATTTTCATTTTCTCGGTTTTTTTGAGCAGTTAATCTGAATTTTCATAGATACTGTTAAATTGCCTCTGTTCTATAGAGTGTGATTGACACCTTAGAGAACTGAAATTACAACAATCTGTATTTTAACAAGAATCAGTCTGAATTTCGACCCTGTTGCTAACCATCCGGACTTGCCTGGCGGAATGTCCAGCGAGAATTCAGGCGATAATTAAGCAGGGCGCTTGGAATAATCGCGCACGCTTGGAACAGCACGGGAAAAACTTCGGGAAAAAAGTTCGAGAGGGCGACGAAGACAGAGTAGCTGAGCAGAAGAGTAGCAAGAGATACTGCGGTGAACTTCAAACCTCTCAAGGACTTGGTCCCGTTCATTGTTCGGTTGCCGAAAGTCCAGTAGTTATTCATCACGAAGTTTGAAAAAATTGAAATTATTATGGCCGCGGGAGAGGCGAGAAACTTGTGAAAACCGAACATGATCATCAGATAAAAAGAAACCAGGTTGATTACCGCTCCGCAAAAACCGGTTATGCAGAACTTTACCAGTGCAATATGATTCTTAAGCCGAATCCATAGAACATTGAGTAAAAACTCTACCATGTTCGCCATTCCAAGTTTCGTTTTTCCGTGTTCGCGTTCGCGAAAATGGATCGGCTCTTCGACCACCCTTGCGCCGCAAAGCATTAATCTGTGCAGAAGTTCAACTTGAAATACATAGCCCCGCGACCGGATATTCGCCGGCCTCACATCTCTGAGTTTCTCCGTTCTTATCGCCTTGAACCCCGCCGTGCAGTCGGAAACTCCCTTCAATCCGGCGATCCATCTGGCCAGATGATTCCCCCACCGCGAAAGCAGCCGCCTCCATAACCGCCAGCGTTCATCAAGCGACCCTCCGACAACATAGCGGCTTCCGATAACTACATCCGCCCCCTCGGATATGCGCAGAAGCAGTCTTTCCGCATCATCCGGATTATGGGAGAAATCCGCATCCATCTGCACCACGATATCGGCGTTAAGAACATCCATAGCATAGGTCATTCCGCGTATATAAGCATCTCCCAGACCACGCCGTTTTCCCTCAAGCAAATGCACGCGTCCGTTTGCTCGGGCGGAGAACCCGCGCACCAGATCCGCAGTACCGTCCGGACTCGAGTCGTCAACCACAAGAAACAAAACATCAGGGTGCGGATAAGTTTCGGCAAGCCGTTCGAGGAGCGGTGTTATGTTGAGCGCTTCATTATAAGTAGGTATAATAAAGCACACTTTTTTTTCGGTTGAACTCAACTGTCTGCGCTTTTTCAGATAAGGTAGTAGATCAGCATGAAGATATACCGCATATTGGGACTTGAGTTGTGTGTCTCGAGTCTGGCTGATAGATCTCCGATACCCCCGAAAAAAGAGTCGTTGTAAACTGATGCTACTCTCTGGAATTCTTCAAATTCAATAATAGGCGGTTCGCGGACTGCAAGAGGCCGTACATTTTTCACAGCCGAAGTTATTCTTATTCCGTCGCCTTCCGTTGAGGCCAAAAACCATCTCTGCGAATCTTCAAGCATAAGTTCTATACCGCCTTCGGTTTTCTGCTTAAGAACTTCCCATTCATCTTTTTTTGATTCACTGAAAGGTATTTTCCTGTCTGCAAGCATGAGTGTTTCTCCAAAAACAGTTTTACTGCTATTCTACCCGATCGGAAAGCAAAAGCACCCGTAAACCGTCGACGACAAGCGGTCGTCTATAACGTTTTCCGCACAACTACAAGCCTCCGGACTCAACAATCCGTTCACTGCTCGCTGCCACTGCTTCAGATGTTCCGTCATACAACGTTCCGGATGGACCAGGCCGAGTCTACAACGTGCATCGGCGGCCGTCATCTGCCGGTTCACACCGCGCTGACCCGCGTTGACGCTCATGAACCACACCGTCGTCTCCGTCCTCAATTCGTCCAGATCCCCGATACGCTGACTCTTCAGGCGCCGGCGTGTCAGACGACTCAGTTCGCACTCGGCACCGTTCAGCCGACTGCCGTGCTTCGGCGTGCGGCAAAGAACCGGAAATGAATCCTCAACCGCTGAAGACGCTCATCCGCCACACCTTGACCGAACGCTTACAGAAGCTGTCTGAGGTAAGTTGCCGTGTGAGAACTTTCTACAGAAACCACTTCTTCCGGAGTTCCCACAGCCACTATTTCTCCGCCTTTCTCTCCACCTTCGGGCCCGAGGTCGATTATGTAGTCAGCGCATTTTATCACCTCAAGGTTATGCTCTATTATTACCACGCTGTTTCCTGCTTCTACAAGTCTGTTGAGAACATCGATAAGCTTTTTGGTGTCGTCCATGTGAAGACCCACAGTCGGTTCATCGAGAATGTAGAGTACGTTATCTTTTTCCTTTCTTGAAAGTTCTCTCGCTATTTTCATTCTCTGCGCTTCCCCGCCGGAGAGCGTGGTGGCAGGCTGACCGAGTTTCAGGTAGCCGCACCCCACATCCTGCAGAACTTTGAGTTTCTTCGTGACGGAAGAACTTTCTGAAAAGAAATCCACGGCCTCATCAACTGTGAGACTTAATATTTCATCTACACTTTTTCCCTTGTATTTGTATTCCAGAACCTTTTTCCCGAACCTTCTCCCCCCGCACTGCTCGCATGTGACCATGACATCCGCAAGAAAATGCATCTCTACCCTGTACGCACCCTCTCCCAGGCATTTTTCGCATCTTCCTCCGCTCACGTTGAACGAAAAATCAGAAGGAGAAAGACCGCGGAGTTTCGCCTGGTAGTGACTTGCGAGAATTTTCCTTATATCGTCATAGACCTTTATGTATGTGACCGGGTTTGATCTGGAGCTTTTTCCTACACTTCCCTGATCAAGGATCACCACATCATTTATTTCTTCTGCGCCTTCAATGCTTCCATGCTTTCCGACCCGTTCCGTTTTTCTTCTGAACTTCCGCAAAAGCCCGTTGTATAGAATATCGTTTACGAGAGAACTTTTTCCGGAACCCGATACGCCTGTGACGCAGATGATGGTTCTCAAGGGAAATAGAATGTCTATGTTTCTAAGATTGTTTTCGGAAGCTCCTTTGATGTTTATAAAGCGTCCGTTACCGGTTCTTCTCTTCTCGGGCACTTCTATTTTCTCTTCACCGACAAGATATTTTCTCGTGGCTGAGTTTTCTGCAGTGCGCAGAAAATTCTCGACGGTTCCCTGATATACCACTTCTCCTCCCCCTGCGCCGGCCTCGGGGCCGAGTTCCACCACATAGTCGGCGCATCTTACAGTGTCCAGGTCGTGCTCTATCATTATAACGGTGTTGTTCCTGCTGCGAAGTTCCACTATGAGGGAGTTGAGACGGTTTATGTCTCTCGGATGAAGTCCTATCGAGGGTTCATCAAGTATGTACAGAGTTTCCGTCAGACGGGAACTCATTTGGCAGGCGAGATTTATTCTCTGGGCTTCTCCCCCGGAAAGGGTGCGAGTAAGTCTTGACGGGGTGAGGTAGTCAAGCCCGACATGTATGAGAAAATCAAGTCGGGAATCTATTTCCCTTATTATGTCGGATGCGACCTCCTGTTCGCTGCTCTTGAGCGAGAGGTCGCTGAAAAAGGATTTCAGGTTCTTTACGGACATCTCCGCGAGTTCGAAAATATTCCTCTTCCCCACGCGAACCCAGAGGGCTTCTTCTTTCAACCTGCTTCCCCCGCATTCCTCGCAGACCACCGCAGAGCGATACCTTGCGAGAAAAACGCGTATATGTGTCTTGTATCTTTTCCTCTCAAGCGTCTTGAAATATCCTCGTACTCCGTAATAGTTCCGGTCGCCGTCGAAGATCAGTTTTTTTTCCCGTGCGGAAAGTTCTTCAAAAGGTTTTTCGGTATCTATCCCCGCACCTTTTGCAAAAGCGATCAACTTTTCTGTCTCTTCTTCCAGGTAGTAACTCCCGGCGAAAGGATCTATCGCGCCTTTTGCAAGGCTCAGCCCTGGGTCGGGAACCAGCAGTTCGGGGTCGGCCTCGAGATTTCTTCCGAACCCTTCGCACTTCCCGCATGCTCCGTGGGGGCTGTTGAATGAAAAACTGTTCGGAGTCGGTTTTTCGAACGCCGCGCCGCAATGACCGCAACGAAATTCCTTCGAGAACCGGAGGTCGGTTCCGCAGTCTGTATGAACAATTGCGGTTATACCTTCGGAAAAAGCGGATTCAAGCCCTTCGGTTATCCTTGAGAGATGTTTTTCATCCAAAACGACTCTTGCGGTAATTATATGGGTTTTGCCGTCCGTACGTTCTACGATCTGCTCCATCTCTGAAATTCTTCCGTCGCTCCAGGCATGGAAATAGCCTTTTTTCATGTAAACGGACAGGGTTTCCCCTTCCGCCGGCTCAAAACAGATGAGCGCCTTTTTCCCCGTATATTTTTTTACAAGTAGAGAAGCCAGGGATTGAGCGGAATGGCTGAGCACCTGATCACCGCATTCAGGACAAAAGATTTTTCCGACCTTCGCGAACAGAAGCCTCATATAGTCGTAAATTTCCGTTGCGGTTCCTACGGTTGATCGGGAATTTACAACGTTGTTACGGCTCTCGATCGCAATCGGGGTGGGGAGACGCTCTATATCGTCCACGGAGGGTTTTTCCACTTTTTCGATGAACTGCCTCGCATAGGTGGAAAGACAGTCTATATATCTTCTGAGTCCCTCCTTGTAAACAGTGTCGAGAATGAGAGACGATTTACCGGACCCGCTCAGTCCCGTCACCACCGTGAACTTGTTTCTCGGGATAAGAACATCTATGCCCTTGAGATTGTTCTCCCCGGCGTTTCTTATTTCTATATAGTCGTTTTCAGAAGAGTTTTTCGACATTTTCGATCTGTTGTCATGTTTACTGTTTCGTCTCGCCCTTCAGTACTCATTTCACCTTGAGCTCTACATGTGCAGAAATTGAGTTTCACCGGAGCATTCAGTATTCTGTTGTGCCGGGTAGCGGGAATTCTCACGCCCGTTGAATTTTACATGATTTCTTTTTTCTATGGACGGACAACATCTTGGAACCCGTCCTGTCCGAGCGGTTTTTCAATGCTCTTTTTCGAGGTGGATGATTAATGCGTCTTAGCAGAGTTGACGAGCAGATATCCGATGCGATCCGCATGGAAACGCAGAGACAGGAATGGAAGCTTGAAATGATAGCTTCAGAGAACTATGTGAGTGAAGCTGTAATGGAGGCGACGGGGTCCGTGCTTACCAACAAGTACGCGGAAGGTCTTCCGGGAAGGCGTTATTACGGGGGATGCGAGTTCGTCGACACAGCGGAGAATCTTGCGCGGGACCGAGCTCGGAAACTTTTCGGCGCGGATGCTGTGAATGTACAACCTCACTCCGGAGCCCAGGCGAACATGGCGGTGTTTTTTTCCGCAGTAGAGCCAGGAATGACGGTTCTGGGAATGAGTCTTGACCACGGCGGACATCTTACCCATGGAAGCCCTGTCAATTTTTCCGGACGGCTCTACAACAGCGTCACTTACGGGGTTTGCAGGGAAACGGGAATAATTGATTACGATGAAGTGAGAAAACTTGCGCGGAAGCATTCACCGGCACTTATAATAGCGGGCTGGAGCGCTTATCCTAGAGATACCGATTACGCTGAATTCAGAAATATAGCCGATCAATGCGGGGCGCTGCTGATGGCCGACATAGCCCATCCCGCGGGGCTTGTAGTAGCGGGACTGTACTCTGATCCCGTACCGCACTGTGATTTCGTTACGACAACGACTCACAAAACGCTTCGAGGACCGCGCGGCGGAATGGTGATGATGAAGCAGGAGCACAGCAGGAAAGTAAACAGCAGAGTGTTCCCGGGAACACAGGGGGGTCCTCTGATGCATGTGATAGCGGCCAAGGCTGTAGCGTTCGGGGAGGCTATGCGTCCCGAGTTTGCGGAGTATCAGCGCCGGACGGTTGCAAACGCGAGGCGTCTGGGAGAGAATCTGACCGGTGCAGGTCTTAAACTTGTTTCGGGGGGAACGGATACCCACCTGGTGCTGGTTGATCTTACCGGGACTGATTTTACCGGACAACTTGCCGAGCAGACGCTTGAAGAAGCGGGAATAACGGTCAATAAAAACGCCATTCCGTTTGACCCGCGACCCCCTATGGTTACAAGCGGTATGAGACTGGGAACTCCGGCTATCACCACGCGGGGAATGAGGGAGGCGGAGATTGATTCGATATCCGGTTTTATAATCAAAGCTCTTGAAAACCACGAAAACGAAAAAATTCTTTCCGGAATACGGCGGGAAGTAAAAGAACTTTGCCTGCGATTTCCCGTTTACGGGCATAGACTCTGAGAACAGAAAATGAAGTGTCCCTACTGCAAGGCGGATGATACAAGAGTAGTTGACTCGCGTGAGGGCAAGGGCGGTCTTTTTGTCAGACGCCGGCGTGAATGTATGGAGTGTCAGGATAGATTCACCACCTATGAGAGAATACAACACTCGGAATTTGTGGTGGTGAAGAAAGACGGCCGCCGCGAAGAATTTGACCGCAACAAGATAATAAACGGGATGCGCAGGGCTTGTGAGAAAAGACCGATAAGTATTGAAACAATAGAGGATTTCGCATCCTCGCTTGAAAGGGAGTTTCTCGAGGGAGGGGACAGGGAGATAGACAGTCGCAGGATAGGGGAGAGGTTGATGGCCAAGTTGTACGAGATTGATGAAGTCGCCTATGTGAGATTCGCTTCCGTATACAGATCCTTTAAGGACATAAACGAGTTTCTTGATGAGGTGAGTGATCTGCTCAAGGAGAAGAAATAGGATTTATGCTTATCGATTCACACGCGCATCTGCTGAGTCTCGAGAGTCCTGATGACGCGGTGCTGAGAGCCGAGGCAGAGGGGGTGGGCAGGATAATATCCATCGGAACAGGTGTTCAGTCATCTCTTGATACCATAGAGTTTTCTAAAGAGCACGGCGGCGTATACGTATCTGTAGGAATTCACCCCCATTCCGCTTCTGATTTCAGCGCGGAAGCGATGATTGAGATGGAGAAAATGCTTGAAGACCCTAAGGTCGTCGCGGTCGGAGAAACGGGGCTTGATTACCACTACATGAACTCGCCCAAAGAAGATCAGATAAAATCATTTGAGGCTCACGCGGAGCTCGCCAGGAAATATTCACTACCCCTTGTCGTGCACGTAAGGGATGCGCACAGAGAACTCATTGATATGCTGCGAGGTATGGAACCGGTTGAAAAACCCGGGGTGATACACTGTTTTTCCGGTGATTACCATACGGCGAAAGAATACCTTTGTCTGGGTTTTTTCATATCGTTCTCCGGTATGGTGACTTTCAACCGGTCGGCGGAATTGAGAGATGCCGCATCGAAAATCCCCCTCGAAAGAATCTTATGCGAAACGGATTCTCCATACCTGACCCCCGTTCCGTACAGAGGAAAGCCGAATGAACCGCGGAATGTAGTTTATGTGGTCAGACTGATTTCGGAACTCAGAGGACTCTCCTTCGAGGAGTTTTCAAAGATTGTTTCGGAAAACGTCACGGAACTTTTTGGAAAAATGTCTAATTATGGAAAAGGGTTTGTTTGAATTCGAGTTACTTCTCCCTGCCGCTCGATCAGTATAACTCGAGCGTCAGTTTCTCCATCAATTTCGGAAGGGAAATTACAGAGGTGTTCTTTTCAATTGCAAATTCATCATGACCCCCGTAAACAACGAATTTTCTAGTTGCTTTTATGTCTTCCGACGCATGATGAAGACCGGGTTTTATCCCGGGCGCGACTCCGTATTTGATTTCAATCGCCCATAACTCTTTGCTTGATATCTTGAGAACGAGATCAATCTCCGATACTGCAGATGTTCGGTAATAATAAGATTCCACGCTGTTCGGCAGAATTGAGACTATATTTTCAATTACGAATCCTTCCCAACTTTTTCCGAGAACGGGATTGGAGAGCAACGAATCGTAATTCCCTATTCCGAGCAGTCTGTGCAGGATACCGCTGTCTCTGACATAGAAACGAGGTGACTTGACCAATCGTTTCCTGATGTTTCCGTACCATGGATTCAATCGCCTTACAAGCAGTAGGTCGACGAGAATGTCCAGATAGTGTGTAACGGTTTTCCCGTCAACCTCCAGATTGTTGCCCAGTTTTGAATAATTCAGAGTTTCTCCCTGAAGATGAGCAATCATAGTCCATAACCTTCTCAGGCGACCGGAAGGCACCCGGAATCCTACCTGCGGAATATCCTGCTCCAGATACGTGCGGATAAGCATTTCAAGCCATTCCATGCTCTCCGAGTCTGATGAAGCAAGATAACTGTCGGGGAAGCCTCCTCTCAGCCATAATTGATTGAGGGCATCGGAGTCGGCGTGAGGCGTTTCAAGGACGTTGAATCCGCTCATGAAGACATGGCGGATGCGACCTGCCAGGCTTTGCGAAGACTGAAAAAGCAGGTCCATCGTCGCGGAACCGAGCAGAAGGAACTGCCTGGTCCTTCTGTCCTTCTGCGATTCTCGTCGATCACCCCGCGCAGAATCATAAACAGGCCGGCCACGCGATATATCTCATCAAGAATAATCAATTTTTCGCTGTTTGCGGATAGAAAGGAAACAGGGTCGCGCAGTTTAAGCAGGTCTTCCGGCGACTCCAAGTCTAGATAGACTGAGTTCTCCTTCCAGGCAATCTTCCTGCGCCAATGTGGTTTTGCCGACCTGTCGTGGTCCTATAAGCACGACTGCAGGAACGCTGTTTATTCCTTTTTCGAGTTTCTTCTCAATCCACCTCTTAAACATGCTTGTATTTTAAGAGGTGGACTCCGAAATTACAAGGTATTTTCCAAGAAAACTGATATTACTACAACTGAAAGTTCCTGGTTGCTGATCCCTGAAAAATTGCCTGCGGACAAGTGCTGTGTGAAGCACCGGAGCAACGCCCGAAGGATTTATAAGGCCGAAGGATTTAACCGTCCACTTTCGTACATGTTTCCACCGAATCAGAACCCGCCCTCCTCGACCTCGGGTTCCCTCTTTCCGTTATCTCTACTATATCGGTCGGCAATGTTATCCGTTCCCCTTAAATTATACGAAGAGGCCGGCAAGCGACCTGATTGGGAAACAGGTCGGTTCTAAAACATATTTTGCGGTTGGGTGAATCGGCATAGACACGCCAAGTTCCTCGAAAGTCCGGTGGCCGTGTTCCGTGTCTGCACTTTCTCCAGACTTCTATGTGGTTTTGATATTTGGGATAGTCGTTGAAATTTGATTCCACACTATAGGTTCCTTCACTGTTTATTGATTGCTTGGATATGTTGCCCCTTGAGTTTCTACACTCCCAGTCACCGATAAGGTCCGCGGATGAACCTGCAACCCCGGACGGGAAAGATTGAGGCGTACGAATCCCCGAACAATCAAAATAATCGTCATCGTCTCTATAACCGCCATTATATCTGTAATCGTCGTCTGAGCCTCCACAACCGAGAGAGAACAGGCAAATAAATAATAGAACTATTTTCATGGTAAAACCTCCCCTCTTTTTTCTTTCCGGAGCATTTTTCCGGGACTAAACCTGTGGTTCCTCTTTTGAAAATCCTACTTGAAGATAATTGCGGCATAAATAAATGAATTTAACAGCACTAAAAACGGGTAAAATCTCAACAGTTTTCCTGAAGCGTTTCTGTGAAGAGCAAAATTAGTTGAAAAAATTCAGAGGTGTTCAATTGAGCAGAAGGCCGAAAATAGCTGTGACTATGGGAGACCCGAACGGGATAGGTCCTGAGGTCTGCATAAAAGCTTTTTACGACGGTTTCTTTGAGGAAATATGCGACGTAGTATTTATCGGGAGTGAATCAGTATTTGTCAAAGCCAATGAAGAGTTCGGAAAAAACAGTCATCTTTCAATAGTTGACCCCACGGACTTTACTCTTGAAAATCTTCAGCCCGGAGTGATTTCAGCGGAAGCCGGTCGGGCCTCCGTACTCTGCATAGAAAAGGCTGTAGGTATGGCTCTTGCGGGTGAGGTTGACGTTGTAGTTACCGGTCCCATCAGTAAGAAATCCACACATCTCGCCGGTTCTCGGTATCCGGGACACACGGAAATGATTATGGACCTTACCGGAGCTGAGAAAGTTGTCATGCTTTTTGAAGGAACAAGGTTCCGTGTGGTGCCTGTTACCATACATGTTCCTCTCCGCGAGGTTCCGGATTTGATAACGGAAGAAAATGTCTATTCCACGGTTTTGATCTCGGCGCTGGAACTGAGAAAAAGATTCGGCATAGAAAATCCCAAGATAGTGGTTTGCGGGCTCAACCCCCATGCCGGGGAATCTGGAGCCTTCGGGACTGAGGAGGAAGAGTTTATCATCCCTGCTCTCGAAAGAGTGAGAGCAGAAGGCATATCGGTTGAAGGACCTCTTCCCGCCGACACTCTTTTTTACGATGCTCTTCGCGGCAAATGGGACCTTGTTGTTTCCATGTACCACGATCAAGGCTTCGCTCCTTTCAAGATGCTTTCATTTGATACGGGGGTTAACGTGACGCTCGGACTTCCGATACTGAGAACATCTCCTGACCACGGGACAGCTTTTGATATAGCGTGGAGGGGTGCCGCGCGTCCCGAGAGCATGGTCCAGGCCGTAAAGGTCGCAATGGAGATATGCGATGTTGCGACCTGACATTACATCCGGTTGTCCGGAGTCCGGTCCTCAACCAGCAAAGGAAGCACTTCTCCTGATTTTCCCATCACGGTCGCGTCGTACAGTCCGGTGCCCGGGGTTATTTCCATGTTTATTTCAACTACAGGTTTTTCGCTCTTTTTCGCGATAAGTCCCATTGAAGCTGCCGGCTCGACCACCCCTGAGGTGCCCACTATGAGTAGCAGGTCGCACTGTTCTATCGCGAACAGGCATTTGTCTATCCTTTCCATGGGAATGATTTCTCCGAACCAGACCGTGTTCGGCCTCATTACCGCTTCGCATATACTGCATCTCGGAGGACTCTCGGGAAGAGGTACCTGATAGTTTCTTTCCGTTTTTTCACACTCAACGCATTTTATTTCCCAGATGCTTCCGTGTAGTTCTATTACATTTCGTGTTCCGGCAGAGAAATGTAGACCGTCTACATTCTGTGTGATCAGAATAAAATCCCGTTTTTCTCTTTCAAGTGCGGTTATGGCAAAATGTCCCGGATTAGGTCTTGCGTTTTTCATTATCTTGCGTCTTGATTCATACCACTCCCATACCAGTTCAGGGTTTCTGGCGAATGCGGCCGGAGTGGCAAGTTCCTGAGGGCTGTAATTTTTCCAGAGACCTTCTTCTCCCCGATAGGTCGGGATCCCGCTTTCAGCCGATATCCCTGCTCCGGTGAGAACAACTATGTCCTCGGCTTTACCTATAAGTTCGTAAGCCTTAGCCATATCTTTTTCCATGGTCGGACATATTCTAACCATTAGGCTCCTTTTTTACATCGGTCTGAATAGTCTCTTCTCATTGCCGACATCTATAAGGTTTAACAGATGTGGTTGTTGTCGGGCTGGATATAAAACCGTTCGGTCAAGGTGTGATGGATCGGAAAGTTTCAGCCCTTGTGACCCGACAGCACAGTCTCAGTTCTACGTGACAGTGTACGGATTCTCTTGATCAGAACATATCAATCCGTCATCAGGCGATATGTACGGCTGTGACCGCGGATGTGCTCGGCTCTGGTCCCATGCCCGCGCCTCGGCTTCCGGAGCCTTGTCTGTAAGACGGATGCTGCTCACCTCATCACGGTGCTCATTCCGCCGGACCTGATCCCGTCGAAACCGCTGCTTTATAAAATTCTCCGCCTCATACCGTACCTGCACCTACGGGAGACCATCCGGCCGGAAATCCTTCTCCACATTAGGGAACATCCGAAATCATGCCTTATATTCAACCCGGTCGGATAAGCGGGTCGGGTATCTGTCCTTGACACAGGTAGGGGGGGGGGTAGAATTGGATTTGCATTGCAGTAGAGGCATATCATAAGGAGGTTGTGTTATGAAGTTATGTAATTTCTTAGTTTTGTTGTTTCTGCTCGGCGGAGCGGTTTTCCTTGCTGCCTGTGAAGGGGATATGGGGCCGGCAGGCCCGAAGGGGGAAACAGGGCCGGCAGGTAAAGACGGGGCGAAAGGAGATAAGGGGGATAAAGGAGACTCGGGAACACCGGGAGCGGCGGGCCCGCAGGGAGATCAGGGAAAGTCCTTCGGTGACCCCAGATGCGACGTGAGCAACGGTATAAATGCGCTGCCCGGTGTCTCCAACGACATCACGGGGACTGCGGACGACGATGTCATATGCGGAAATCAGTACAAAAACACGATCAGTGCCGGAGACGGCGATGATACTGTCTACGCCGGTGCCGGAAACGACAAGATAGTCGGCGGAGCCGGCACGGATACGATATATGGTGAAGACGGAGATGACCACATTGATGCTCATATTGAAAACGACCTCACGGGAACTACCGACGACATCATCTACGGCGGAGACGGCGCTGATACAATCTGGGCCACCGCCGGCGCCAACACCATCCATGGCGGAGACGGCACTGATTACATCCGGGGAGCAGGCGGCGATGATACGATCAACGGCGATGCGGGGCGGGACGCAGTTGACGGCGGCGAAGGTAATGATACGCTCAACGGTGGAGATGGAGCTGATGTTTTCTATCTCGCCGGACCAGGCAATGACAGTTTTAACGGCGGCGCCCCGACAGGGACTGTTCTCAGTAATAATCGTCTAGCTGATACTGTGACCATAGGTCCCGTGCCTGGTGCTGCAGCAACAGTACAGGGGTTGAAGGGTATTGCATTCTTCTTCCAACCAGTGAGTGTGAATTCAACCTTTGATCTTTCCACGGGGACTTTTGACGGCAGTACTCATGGTTGGGGAATAACTACATTTACAGGTATTGAGAACGTTTACGGCAACAACGGCAATGAGACCCTTCTCGGAGACGCTCTGGGAAATTATTTTCTCGGTCACGGTGGAAACGATACCATTGACGGAAGAGGCGGAAATGATCTGATCGACGGACAAGCTGGTGCTGATGCTCTTACAGGTGGTGCTGGTGCCGACACCTTTCAAATCAGGTACGCGCACAGAAGCAACAAGGATAATATTAAAGACTTTAACGCATCACAGAATGACAAGATACACTTCAAGGGTTTTCCAAACGGGTCTACGGTAACAGGGTCGGGTCGCACGATCACTATAGGATCAGACAATGTAGTTGATGTGCAGGATGACGCCACGGCGAAGGCAATCCGTGAGACACCGGCCCTGTATAGATTCGTGGACTGAGTTCAGTCGGTTCCGGTGAAGCTGTTCCCCCGAAAGGAACAACCTGTATCCGGTAAGTTCCGTTTTAAGAATCAGGGTCTCAAGAAATTGAGGCCCTGTTTTTTCTGCAGTGAGAAGATATGAGTTCCGACCGGTGAACAGGACTTTTCAGTTGTCTGCAGGTTTTTAGACGGTAATTCAGTTCGTGATGTGGTATGGTGCAGATCATGGACGGACAGCCGTCTCGGGACAATGAGATTGACCTGCGCAGGATCACGGTGCGTCCGACATTCGGGGAGGCTGAACGCAGGCACCGGAACCATCCGGTCAGTCTGCATCACTACCTTCCGTTTCACAGCATATTCGGTAAGGGGCTGCCCTCGTCGGCCGGCCGGCAGGGTCATTCAAACCGGCGTTACCCTGGTCAACCCGAGGAGGTCTTCATGTCTGAGCTTACTGATGATGCCGCTGAAGTGCCGAGCGAAGAAGAGCTGCCGGAAGAATGGACGGACAGGGTCCGCAGGAAGCCGATGACGGCACCGGAGTTCCGGCAGGCTCGGGGCAGACGCTGTCCACTAGTCGCAATGCTTGTGCCCGGTGTCGCCGCCCGCCCGGCTTGCTCGATCAGAAGCAGCTTGAGGCCGTAGGCGCGTTCTGCAGCCCTAGCAGAAGATGCTTCACCGCACCGGTGACAGGCACCTTCCACGCAGTCTTCACACAGCTGCCTCCCGACACGCCTGAAGATGCGCTCGGTCTGCAGGAGGCCCGCAACAACGCATCGGGGATGCCGCCGGCCGTGGACGGGAGGCGATTCGGGGTGCCACGAAGCAGACCGCGGGAGGAAGTCGGATGATGGTCGGTCGGGTGGCGACCGACAGGAATAGCAACGAGATACAGGCCGTGCGCGATTTGGCCGGCAGACTTGACCCCAAGGGTCGTATCGTAACTCTTGATGCCGTGCACATTCAGCAGAATACGGCGCGGTTTCTGCCTGAGCAGGTTCCGCCGTATACCTGAAACCGACTGCCGCTTCGCGGCCCGGCCGCAGGATGCTTCGGACCTGATACTGAAGCCGCCGGTCTGAACCGACCGACTGAAACCTGCAACTCGGACAACAGGATATGACAGACTGCATCCGCTGCACAGATGCAGTCTGTCATGCAAGTCAGAATTACGTCGGACAGACCCTGTTTACCTGCCGGGACACCTTGTCCAGAGTCCGAATCACGACCTGAACACTCCGAAACCACTTCCAAGAGACAGATACAAAACATCCGTCACGACAACTGAATGTTCCTGGACCGATGAATTTGTCAGATACCTTTTAATTGTGACGGGCGTGTGTATATATTCGACATTTCAAATGTCTTTATTGCAGCGACACTGAATAAATCGGTACTCGGCTGCTCTTGACAATTTTCGCTCCGGCAATACCATTTTCAGTGTTGTGCTTGATCAATACATCCCCATTCTTCTTATAATCGTGATAGCGATTGTTCTCGCATCGGCGTTGCTCGGCATCTCATATCTGCTCGGTCCCAGAAGGTATGAGAGTTGGCGAAAACTTATTCCCTATGAATCTGGAATGATTCCCGAGGGAGATGCCAGAGAAAAGGTGTCTCTCAGGTACTACCTGATAGGGGCTCTGTTCATATTGTTTGACGTGGAAATCGTTTTTCTCGTGGCTTGGGCCGTAGTATTCAGAGAACTCGGACTTGTAGCGTTGATAGAAGTGATTGCGTTTTTGGTTGTAGTAATGGGAGGATATTTATATGTTCTCAAAAGGGGGGCTCTGGAATGGGAGTAAATACAGGGTCGCTTCTTGGCGGGGATGGTTTTCTGACGACTAAAGTATCGGCGATTGCCAACTGGGGAAGGAAAAACAGCCTCTGGCCCATGCCTTTCGGGACTGCATGCTGCGCGATTGAGATGATGGGGACTTTTTCGTCCAGGTTCGATATCGCGAGATTCGGTGCCGAAGCCGTGAGATTCTCACCGAGACAGGCCGACCTGATGATAGTCTCCGGAACTATAACCTACAAGATGGCATCGGTCTGCAGGAGAATTTACGAGCAGATGTCCGAACCGAAGTGGGTGATCGCCATGGGATCCTGCACCTGCGGTGGAGGCCCTTTCGACAGTTACGCCGTTGTTCAGGGAATTGATGAATTTCTGCCCGTGGATGTTTATGTGGGCGGATGTCCTCCGAGACCCGAAGCGCTTATCGACGCCGTGATGAAAATTCAGGAAAAAATAGACAACGAGAGTCCGCCGGTCGTATGATGCCCAGATCCGATTCTTTAGATTTGATAAGGGAGAAACTGGGTGATTTCATCCTATCGGAAAACGATTTTCGCGCGGAGACCAGTTTCACCGTAAACGCTGAGTCCGTAGTTGAATGTTGCTCGATTCTCAAGCACAAACTCGGTTTTCTGTACCTGGTGGATATTACCGTTGTGGACTACTTGACCGTTCGATTTCCCAGATATGAAGTCGTTTATCTGGTTCACCGGTTCGGCGAGAACTACGAGGAAAATCTCAGAATAAGGCTCAAAGCTTCACTTGAACAGGACTCGGCGGTAATTGATTCGGTAACTTCTATCTGGTCGGGAGCTAACTGGCTTGAAAGAGAAGCTTACGATATGTTCGGAATTACTTTCAGAGGCCACCCTGACCCGAGAAGGATATTGATGCCTGAGGATTACGATGAGTTTCCCCTGAGAAAGGATTTTGACGTGAGGAATAGAGAATCTTCCAAAAAATGCTTTCACCGCGCTCTCGAGCAGGGGTCCGAGTAGTGGAAAGAGTAGAGATTGTCACAGAGGGAGATTCTTCGGCGGACAGCACCTCGGTGCAGACCATGATGCTCAACATGGGGCCTCAGCATCCTTCGACCCACGGTGTGTTGCGGGTCGTACTGCATCTTGACGGCGAGACGGTAAAGGACGCTGTTGCTCACGTGGGGTATCTGCACAGGGGTATAGAGAAACTGTGTGAGGATATAACTTATCAGAAATGCATTCCTTATACGGACAGGATGGATTACCTTGCATCTATATGCAACAACATAGGTTTCATACTCGCAGTTGAGAAACTTCTCGGAATAGAGGATGAAATTCCTCCCAGAGCCAAGGTCGCCGAGGTCATAATGTTCGAGCTCGGAAGAATAGAATCCCACCTGATAGGCATAGGTGCCAACGCCATGGACCTCGGGGCTATGAGCGCCTTTCTTTTCTGCTTCAAGGAAAGAGAAAGAATTTATGAGATACTCGAGATGGTCTGCGGCGCTAGACTCACCACTTCTTACCCCAGGGTGGGAGGGTTGCCGAAAGATCTTCCGGAAGGGTTCGCGGACACTGTAAGGAATTTTCTGAAGTTGTTTCCCGAAACACTGGACGAAGTGGACGGACTTCTCACGCGAAACAGGATATGGGTCGACCGCACCAAAGGAGTGGCGGTTATAAGTGCCGAGCGGGCGGTTGATCTGGGCATCACCGGTCCCATACTGAGAGCAAGCGGGGTTCCGTATGATGTGAGAAAAGCGATACCCTACCTTGACTACCAGGACTATGATTTCGACATCCCCGTAGCGAGTGAAGGAGACGCCTATTCGAGGTATCTTTGCAGGATGGAGGAGATGAGGCAGAGTCTTAGGATAATCTCCCAGGCGATAGACAATCTCCCCGACGGACCCTATGTGGCCGATCTTCCCGATATAGTTCTTCCTGAAAAAGATCTTGTATACACTAAGATGGAATCGCTGATCAGACATTTCGTTCTGGTTTACAACGGGTTTGAGACTCCTGCGGGGGAAATATATCACGCTGTTGAGAATCCCAAGGGAGAACTCGGCTATTATATAGTGAGCGACGGTACGGCGAAGCCTTACAGAATGCATGTCAGAGGGCCGTCTTTTGTTAATCTGCAGTCCCTTGAAGGAATGGTAAAGGGTGGTTTTGTCTCGGATGTCGTAGCCGCCATCGGCAGCATAGACATAGTGCTCGGGGAAGTGGACAGGTAGGTTACGGAAAAGTAACTGTCTTTGCTCCCTGCGGTTCTGCGAGAACGAAAAGCGAATCGGAAAGGTTTTTGTTTATCTGCGCGGGGCCGAGAGATATGACCGTCGTGGTTCCGAATATGTCGGTGATGATGATTTTCTCGACAGAGAAAGTTTCAGGGTCTACGGCTATCGTCACTTCTTTTGACTGATCGAGGGTCTGCTTCGGCTTGAGAACGAGAAGCGTGTTTCCGTTTTTGTCGGGTCCTGCGGACCCTCTGCTGATATCGAATAACCGGTCGAGGTCTCTGAGTACGGATACGAACGCATAGTGGTCGAACTGGTTCGTTCGGGTATCCTCAAGCGATGTTTCCGTAATCTGATTTTCCCTGCTGTCGAGGTAGCGGACCGTGGACCCGTCTGAAACGACTATGTCTTTCCAGGGCGTTTCGTATTCCCATCTCATCATCGCAGGGCGTTTAAACCATACCTTTCCCGATGAGATGATTTCTTTCGCGGGATTTCTGACAGTAGTCTCCTGGGTGAAAGTGGAGTGAAAGTCATTTACGGCCCCGTACTTTTTCTGTATGCCGTCCACGACCAAAGAGACATCCGTCGTCTGAGCGACGGAGAAAGAAACGCAGAAGTGAATGCAGAAACAGAGAACATACGGAACGAGTAATGAGAGTTTTCTCAATCCCTGCTCCTTCTTTCCGCGTTTATCGCGTCCGTGTAGACTTCTCTCGGTTTTCCCGCGGCGCCCTGAGGTCCCACAACGCCTTCTCTTTCCATTACTTCCACTATCCTTGCCGCGCGGTTGTATCCTATCTTGAGTTTGCGCTGGATCATTGATATCGACGCCTGCCCGGACTCCGCTATTATTTCAAGAGCCTCATCATAGAGGTCGTCTTTTTCCATATCGTCCGCCTCCGACTGCTCCGAGGTATCTCTGGTTATCTCCGTTATATATGTGGGTTGTGCCTGGGATCTGAGAAAATCGGTTACAACCGTTCTTTCCGCATCGGATATGAAAGCTCCCTGAAGCCTGACGAGATTGCTTCCTCCCGAACTGAGAAGCAGCATATCACCTCTTCCCAGAAGCGTTTCCGCACCCGCGGTATCAAGGATGATTCTTGAGTCCACCTTGGAAGAGACCAGAAAGGATATGCGCGCCGGAAAATTGGCCTTTACGAGGCCCGCCACCACATCCGCCGACGGACGCTGGGTCGCCACTATTATATGTATTCCCGCCGCGCGGGCCTTCTGCGCGAGTCTTATTATCGAGTCCTTCACGTCAGAGGGAGAAACCATCATCAGGTCCGCAAGCTCGTCTATTATGACCACTATATACGGAAGCCACCTCGACTGTTTTTCTCCGTCGTCAAGGTCGAGGAGTTTGCGGTTGAATCCGTCTATATTCCTTACGCCCTGTTCCGACAACATCGCGTATCTGGAGTCCATCTCCTCGACAAGCCACCGCAGCGCGGCGACGGCTTTTTTCGAATCGGTAACCACGGGGTGCAGAAGATGCGGAATTTCATCGTATATGGACAACTCCAGCATCTTGGGATCTATCATTATCATCTTCAGTTCATAGGGGGTCGCCCTGTAAAGCAAACTGGTGATTGCGGCATTGAGAAGAACGCTTTTGCCGGAACCGGTGGTTCCCGCGATCATCAGATGGGGCGCGGTCTGCAGGTCCATGTAATGCGCTTTTCCCGATATGTCTTTTCCTAGCGCTATGGTGAGCATCGATTTTTTCGCCGCGAATTCCTTGTTTTCAAAAAGCTCGCGGAGCACGACCGCCTCCCTGACATCGTTGGGCACCTCTATCCCTACCACATCCTTTCCGGGTATGGGAGCTATAATTCTTATGCTGAGCGCGGAAAGGCTCATGGCAAGGTCGCCTTCAAGTGAAGATATTCTGTTTATTTTTATGCCCGCCGCGGGTTTGTACTCAAACATCGTGATGACCGGGCCGGGACGTATCTCAACCACTTTCCCGCTCACGCCGAAGTCAGCCAGTTTCCGCTCGATCATTTCCGCCTTGCGGTACATAAGATCCTTGTCTATTTCCGCCGTCTCTTCGATTTTGGGGTCAAGCAGATCAATCGGAGGAAGGGAAAAATCAAGCCATCCGCTCTCGGGTGCGGACAGTTGCCCGCTGATTTTTTCCTCGGATACAGGGCGGCTTATGACTATATCGGGTTCCGTTTCAGATTCTTCTCGGAGAGGTTCCCGTTTCGTGACTCCGTTTACGCTGCTTTGCGGCTCGGTCTTCACATGCGACCGCTTGTTTTTTCCCGTGGAAAGTCTTAAAACGTTTCTACGTGCGATTGCGGCGATTTTCAGGGTTTTCAAGAGTGTGGAGCGCAAGGCGTTCTCTATGCGTCCGATGCTTATTTCCGTCGCTATAGCCATAGAGATAAATATCCCTATAAAAGCGATTATATATGATCCGAACGTGCCCAGGACGCTTTCCGTGAGTCCCAGAAAAACAGTTGATAAGCCACCTCCTGCGGGAGAGTAGCCCAGCAGGGATTTTTCCCCGAAGACAAGTTTCAGCAGGATGGCCGAGGAGAACAGAAACAGTATGGTGGAGCAGATCTTCCAGTATATCCCGGAAGCGGATTGCCTTTTCAGTACCACGTACGAGCAGTAAAGCACGAGTACCGGAAATACGAAGGAACTCACGCCGAAGGACTTTCCCAGTGATTCTGATACGAACACACCGACTTTGCCCAACATACCCATAGAATCAATTTCCACAAGGTTGCTGAAAATGACGAGGCTTGCGAAGATGAACACCCCGAGGGCGAACAGAAATACCGCAACCACCTCGGTCAGCACTTTGTTTGAGTCGCTCCGGTTTGTCATTTCAAATGTTGCTGCGGTCGGAAAAACGGACCTCGGTTAAAAAAGCACTCATAGCGTAAGCGCGCCCGACGCCCGTACCGCAAGATCCCATGACAGGAGAGGAAATACGCCGAAAAAAACAGAGGCTGCGGCAAGCGCGGCGATGGTGATTCCCGAAAGGGGCTTGTTTGCGCCCGCTTCATAACTATCCTCCTTCATAAACGCGCAGACCAGAACCCTGAGATAGTAGTAGACGGAAACTATGCTTGCCAGTATTCCTATTACGGCAAGAGGCACCAGGTCTGCGTCGACCGCCGCGGAAAACACCCTGTATTTGCCGAAAAATCCTATAGTGGGAGGAATTCCCGCAAGTGAAAACATAAACACGCCGAGCGCGAGAGCAGCCGCGGGACGTCTTTTCCAGAGTCCCGACAGTCTTTCAAAATTGTCGCAGTCGTTTCTCGTTGCGCTCGCGTAAGCCAGTATGCCGAAAGCTCCCAGATTCATGAATGAATAAGCGAATAAGTAGTAGAGAACGTTATCCGCTCCGACGGAAGGTTCGGAAACAAACGCCGCGACGCCCACAAGCGCGTATCCTGCATGAGCGATGCTCGAGTACGCAAGCATTCTCTTTATGCTCTTCTGGTATATCGCGGCTACGTTACCCGCAACCATCGTCAGTACGGCAAGAATCTGTATTGCTGTCTCCGCGTGGTTTTCAATGTCCGCGTACATGACGGTGAAAATCCGGAAGAGCAGCACGAAAGCCGCAGCTTTTACCGCAACCGACATATGACCCGCGACCGTGAGCGGAGCACCTTCATAGATGTCGGGTACCCACTGGTGAAGCGGTACCGCGCCTGCCTTGAAGAATACTCCTGCGGCCGCAAGCACGATCCCGCATACGTACATGGGCATATTTTCCGAAGCGGGAGATCCGATCTGCGCAAGAAAAGTCGAGCCGCATGCTCCGTAAAGGAAAGCGATTCCCAGAAGCAGTATTGCGGATGAAAATCCGCCGAGAACCAGATACTTGACTCCGGATTCTATCGAACCCGGAGAACCTCTCATAAATCCCGACAGTATGTAGACGGCGATCGACATGATCTCAAATCCCATGAACAGAGTCATCAACTCAACCGATGACGCCAGGATCATCATTCCGCAGGCGCAAAGAAGCACAAGCGCGTAAAATTCCTCAATCCACTGCGATTTGCCCTTGAGATAGTCTCTTGAAAGAAAAACAGTCACCAGAGCGGAGATGAGAAAAATCGAGTTGAAATAGGCGGAGAAGGAATCGGCGACCACCGCGCCTGAAAACGCCGTAGCCGGTTCAGAAAATCTTCCGAAATTAAGAACGAACGCCGTCGCGATTGCAAGAACGGACAGCGTGCAGAACGCGTCGCTTCTTTTTCTTTTAAGAAAAGAGGAGAACAGGAGTACGAGCAGCGCACCCAGTATGAGCGTGATCTCGGGAACGACCACCAAAGTGCTGGAGACAAGTGTTTCGATGTTCATCGGTCGGTTTCTCCCGTCTTCGTTCCGATCACCTGAAAGACTCTTTCCTCAAACTGCCCGCTCCTCTCGTTCAGATACCACAGTCTTGAACCGGCGAGGTCGCCCTGGATTACAGAAAAAATTATATACGCCCATCCGACGGACGCCATTTTTCTGTCGGTTTCCGACGGAATCGGAAGGTGGTCGGGATGCGAGTGGTATATACCCACGATCTCGAGTCCTCTGTCGCCTGCCCATAAGTCCGCCTCTACGTAGGAACGCGGGTCAAGTTCGAAACGGTCTCTCCGCCTTTCGCTGTCGATGCCGGAATTTCTCTTGAACGCCGTATCCGCGCCGTCATCCGCCACCAGGTTTTCGCACTTGCGGAAATGGGTCACGATATTTTTTCCCCCGATCATAACTCCGCATACCTCGTAGGGATAACCTGATTCGGCATCCCGAGTCATGCCTTCGTACGCTGCCCTGTCTATTTTCACCACCAGAGATTTTCGCTCAGGTATCTTTTCCCGGAGTCGGGAAGAATCGTTACCAGAACCCCCTCCTCGAGTTTCCTTGCGTGCTCGACGGTCACGCAGACGGCGGCTCCGCCTGAGTGGCCGACGAATATTCCCTCTTTTTCCATCAGACGCTCCATCATTTCATATGCCTTTTCAGTGGAGATGAAAACCACTTCGTCCGCCTGCGTCTCGTCGTATATGCCGGGAACTATGGAAGAGGGCATATGCTTCATTCCCTCAAGCCCGTGCAGACTTTCCTGCGGCTGGATAGCGACTGTCTTTATGGAGGGATTATACTCCTTCAGTCTCCTGCCGGTCCCCATAAACGTGCCTGATGTTCCCACGCCCGCAAAGAAATGAGTCACCGCGCCGCCGGTCTGCTCCCATATCTCCGGAGCCGTGGTGTGATAATGGGAAAGCAGGTTTTCCGGGTTGTTGTACTGGTCCGGCATGAAATATCTGTCGGGATTTTCCGTCTTGAGTTTCCGAGCCATCCTTATCGCTCCGTCCGAGCCTTCAAGCGGGTTTGAAAATAGTATCTTGGCTCCGTATGCCTCTATGGCTTTTTTCCTCTCGGTGTTTATGTTTTCAGGCGTCACGATTTCGACTCCGTAACCCAGAGCCGCGCCCAGCATCGAGTATGCGATTGCGGTGTTTCCGGAGGATGAATCCATTATGATCTTGTTTTTTGTAAGTTCGCCCGAGCGTATGGCCTCGAGAATCATCCGTTGCGCGGGACGGTCCTTTATTGATCCTCCGGGGTTGAACCATTCGGCTTTCGCGTAGACCCTGACTCGCGAAGGAAACTCCTTCGAGATCTCGGAGAGTTCAAGCAGCGGGGTGTTTCCTATAAGGTCAACCACCGATTCGACCCTGTGTTTCCGAGTTATGGACTCTACCGTTTCATCGGTTCCGTACATCAGCAGCGCTCAATTATTATCTTGTGCTGACGGCCCTGCTGTCTGGTTATGGAAACGACCCTGTGGCCTTCCTGGATCACGCTCCTCGGCAGATTGGAAAGAGGCTCCCCTTCGCAGAGCATGACTTCAAGCAGTTCTCCGGGCTTCATCTTCTCAAGTTTGAGTTTTGTTTTTACGAAAGTCATCGGACATATGTCGCCCGTTATGTCTATACTTTCTCTGTTTTCAGCACCGCTCATCGCTACGAGTCCTCATTATGACGCACGGCAATCCCGCTTAAGAGTAACACAGCCCGCGTTTTACTCAAACCGCATTCATGCTGTTTTTACGGGATTCTATCCATGATATGACGCACTCGAATATCTTCCGTCCGTCCCGCGAGCCCAGAATGTCTTCGACTCCCCGCTCCGGATGGGGCATCATGCCAAGAATGTTGCCGTTGTCGTTCGCTATTGCCGCAATGTTGTCCTCCGCTCCGCTGGGATTGGCGCGGACAACGGTCCTTCCGTCCTGATCACAGTACCGCAAAACCACTTTCCTCCGTTTTCCGTCTTCTTGCGGCGGGAGCAGGAAATTGCCCTGAGCATTGGCCACGGGGAGTTTCAAGATTTCCTTTTTTTTCAGCAGATGAGTAAACGGAGTATCCGTATCCTCGACCCTGAGGTTTGTCCATCTGCATACGAACCTGAGCGAAGAGTTATGGGTGAATGCTCCGGGAAGAAGACCTGATTCAACCAGTATCTGAAAACCGTTGCATATTCCTATTACCGGAGTTCCGCCCGCAATCATTTTCCGAAGGGGAGTCATCACCGGAGAGAACCGCGCTATCGCCCCGGCGCGGAGATAGTCTCCATAGGAAAATCCACCCGGCACGACGACGCAATCCGCTCCGTCAAGCGATTCTTCCTCATGCCAGACCATTTCACACGGCTGGCCCAGAACCGTCTTTATCGCGTGAAGGCAGTCCCGGTTGCAGTTGGAACCCGGAAAGATGAGGATTCCGAAACTGGGCATCTTATATCTCCCTTATCTCTATTGATGAATCTTCAATGACCGGATTACAGAGAAATCTGCTGCACATCCGGCGGGCCTGTTCTCGTATGTCTTCTTCGGACGCTCCTTCCATGAACAACTCGATTATCTTTCCCACTCTTGCGCCGGAGACGCTCTCGAACCCGAGGCCGCAGAGGGCGTTGCGCACAGCCTTGCCCTGGGGATCAAGCACGACGGGTCTGAGCATAATTTCTATTTTTACCGAAAACCGCTTCATTGATTCATCTTGCGGCAAATACGCCGGTGCGGGGGGATATTACCCGTGTGAAAGAAGTATGCCAACAATCCTGTCGAGTTCCTCGGGGGAATAGTACTGTATCTCTATTCTCCCCTTTTTTTCTCCCCCGTTTATGATCACCTTGGTCGAGAATTTCCCGGAAAGCCTCTGGACAAGGTCTTCGGTGAAAATGTCCCGTTCCCGTTGCGCATCCGCGGGGCGTGGCGACACGGATTCTTTTTCCAGTTTTTTTACAAGCGCTTCGGTTTTCCTTACGGTGAGGTCTTTTCTCAGCACCTCGGCCAGCAGGGAATCCATCGCCTCGCGGGAGCGCGCAGCAAGAAGGGCCCTTGCGTGTCCGGGGGTTATTTCGCCCGAATCAAGCGCCTGTTTTGATTTTTCCGACAGATTAAGAAGTCTCAGCCGGTTTGTGACGGTCGATCGGTTCTTACCTGTTTTTTTCGATATTTCTTCATGGGTGAGATTAAAATCCCGTATCAGTTTTTCGTAAGCCCGAGCCTCTTCAACAGGGGTCAGATTCTCTCTCTGAATGTTTTCCACAAGCGTGATTTCCGCCGCCGCGAGATCAGAAACGGTTCTCACAACCACGGGAACTTTCTTGAGACCCGCCATTCTGGCGGCTCTCCATCTGCGTTCTCCGGCCACTATTTCATAACGCCCGTTTTCGTGTCTCACGACGATAGGTTGTATCATCCCGTTTTCTCTTATGGAATCGGCCAGTTCCGATAGGGATTTCTCCGAAAAACGCTTTCTCGGTTGCGACGCGCTGGGTTGCAGCAGTTCCGTACTCAGGGAACTGCGCTCCGCGTCCGCGCTTTCAGTGTCTTTGGGTATGAGCGAGTCGAGCCCCCTTCCCAAGCTTTTTCTTTTCACGTCAGACACCCTCCGCTCTGCAGATTATTTCGTTCGCCAGTTTCAGGTAGTTTTGAGCTCCTGTAGATTTGATTTCATAGAGCAGAAGCGGTTTACCGTAACTCGGGGATTCGGCAAGCTTCACGTTTCTGTTTATAACGGTTTCGAAAGTCCGGTTGCCGAAGTGGCTTTTCACTTCATCGACTACCGAGCGGCATATGTTGTTTCTGGAGTCGAACATTGTGAGAAGATAGCCCTCCACCTCAAGTGACGGGTTGAGTCTCTGCCTTACAAGCGTGATAGTCTTCTGCAAAGCTCCTATACCTTCAAGGGCGTAGTATTCGCACTGCACGGGAACCAGTACCCTGTCGGCTGCGGCAAGCGCGTTTATCGTGAGCAGACTGAGCGATGGAGGACAGTCTATGAATATATAGTCATACAAGTCTCTTACCGAGTCAACCACTTTTTTCAGCAGATACTCCCTGTTCTCCGAGTCTATGAGGAGTATTTCGATTCCCATGAGCTCCTGATTCGCCGGGCAGACGTGCAGATAGCCGTTCAACGTGTCGGGGTGGCAGTCAATCGTTACGTCCGAGATCCGCATATCTCCCAATATGACGTTGCAGACGTTTTTCGAGTTGACCGACTCTTTGTCGACCCCGAGCCCGCTTGATGCGTTTCCCTGCGGATCGATATCTATCAGAAGAGTGCGACGGTGGGCGACCGCAAGGGAAGCCGAAAGATTAACCGCGGTAGTGGTTTTTCCGACTCCTCCCTTCTGATTTACCACGCATATTACTTTTGACATTTGTAAGTAAAATAATGATAAACTTGCCGGGGATACGAGTCAAATTGATTTATCGCGGATACGCGCCGCCGGAGGAGCAGTAGCCCTGATCAACAGAACATGTCTTATCCTATCAACTTTCTTCGGTCTCGGGTTTATCCCGGGGGCTCCGGGAACCTTGGGAACCCTGGGCGCGGTCGGGGTGGTGTGGATTCTGCATAATGCGGCTGCGGATACGGCGGTTCTCTATCCTGTAATCACGCTCGGCGTGGTTTTTCTCTCTTTTCCGATTGCGGGCAGAGCGTCTGCGGTTCTCGACAGGCCTGACCCGCCCCAAGTGGTTATTGACGAACTGTGCGGATATATGGTGACTATGCTTTTTATAGACCCTACCCCTTCTCTTCTTGCGCTCGGTTTTTTCCTTTTCAGATTTTTCGATATAGCGAAACCTTTTCCCGTAAGAAAACTTGAGGCGCTTCCGAAGGGTTACGGTATTGTGATGGACGATGTCGCGGCGGGAGCGTATTCGAATATCTGCCTTCATGCGTTTATTCTTCTTTCAGCGGTTTTTTCCGGTTAGGATTCTGCACGGCTATGTGCGTTGAGATAATAACTACCGGAAATGAGTTGATGAACGGACTCACCCGGGATACCAACTTCAGTTGGTCTGCGGCGCAGCTCGCCTCGTTCGGCGTGGCTGTAAAGCACCACTGTTCTGTGAACGACGACGCGGAAGATCTTGTTCATTGCTTTCGCGTAGCAGCGGACAGATCAAGGTTCGTTGTGGTTTCAGGCGGTCTCGGTCCGACGGATGACGACCTCTGCGCCTCTGCCGCGTCGGAATTTCTCGAGTCTCCTCTCGTTTTCAACGAAAGAGCCTATCGGGTTCTCACGGATAAACTCGCCCTGAGAGGAAGAAAGCCCAACAGTCGCCACAGAAAACAGGCGATGTTTCCCGAGATGTCGGAGATTGTCAAGAACCCCGCAGGAACCTCGGAAGGGTTCGGTTTTGTTTACAGGAACTCGAAATTCTATTTTCTTCCGGGTGTTCCTAGGGAATTTCGGGTCATGTTCTCCGAATACGTGCTTCCCGATATAGTATCCGGTTCGGAAAAAACGGGGATACTGTCCGTAAAGACCTTGAAAACGTTCGGCCTCGGCGAATCCGAGGTTGCGGAAAGACTGAAGGGGTTCTCCCCGAAGGGTGTGAGCGTCGGGTATAGAATACGTTCTCCGGAGGTTCACATACGACTTGCGGCTTCGGGGGCGCACAGCAGGAGAACAGATGAACTTATACGTGGAGCGCGGAAGCAGGCGGTAAGGAGACTCGGAAGCTTTTTCTTTGCCGAGGACGACATGACTCTTGAGGACGCGACGGTGTCTTTGCTTCTTGAAAAAGGACTGACAATCTGCTTTGCGGAATCCTGCACAGGGGGGCTGTGCGCGGACCGTATCACTAACGTTTCGGGAAGTTCCGGATGTTTTTCAGGAGGGGTTGTCACTTATTCAAACGATGCGAAGCGGAAACTGCTAGGTGTTTCCAGGGAAACTCTTTCGCAGTTCGGCGCGGTGAGCGAGCAGACGGTTTCTGAAATGGCGGTCGGAGCCAGGAATCTCTTCCGAAGCGACATCGCGGTTTCCGTATCTGGGATAGCGGGTCCGTCCGGCGGTACCCGTGAAAAGCCCGTGGGTACGGTGTGGTTCGGATTCAGTCACGGGTCCGGGACTTCGTGCGAGATGCGCAGATTTGCGGGCGCAAGGGAGGAGGTGAAGAACTTCGCGGCGTCTGCGGCAATTGATATTGTTAGAAAGTTCGGCGTTGATTATGTAGAATTGAAAAGTTAAGGGAGATGATGCAAGGATGGCCAGAGCGGAAGACAAGGATAAAAGCATAGATGTGGCGATTGCGACCATAGAACAACAGTTCGGCAAAGGTTCCATAATGAGGCTGGGCAAGGACGCTTCTCCCTCGGCGATTCCGGTTATCACCTCCGGTTCCCTCGGGCTTGATATAGCGCTTGGAGTGGGCGGCTTTCCCAGGGGGAGGATCATCGAAGTTTTCGGTCCCGAATCTTCGGGCAAAACCACTATAGCTCTTCACGCGATTGCCGAGGCGCAGAAGGCGGGCGGCATCACGGCGTTTGTCGATGCCGAGCATGCGCTTTCCACAACCTACGCGGCGAATATAGGAATCAAGGTTGACGATCTTCTGATTTCTCAGCCCGATTTCGGAGAGCAGGCGCTCGAGATAGTCGATACGCTCATAAAGAGCGGAGCCGTGGATTTGATAGTGCTTGATTCCGTTGCGGCCCTTACGCCCCGCGCGGAACTTGAAGGAGAGATGGGAGATAAGCATGTAGGTCTTCAGGCGAGGTTGATGTCACAGGCTCTGCGGAAGATAACGGCGAACGTCAATCGCTCCAAAACCATAGTGATTTTTGTCAACCAGCTCCGTATGAAGATCGGAGTGCCGGCATATGTGAACCCCGAGACCACCACCGGGGGTAACGCTCTGCGTTTTTATTCCTCAGTCAGAATCGATATAAGGCGCATAAGTTCTCTTAAGGACGGCGACCGCATCCTGGGTAACAGGGTGAGGGCGAAACTTGTGAAGAATAAGGTGGCGCCTCCTTTCCGCGAAGCGGAATTTGATGTTGTTTTCGGTAGAGGAATATCGAGTCTCGGAGAACTTGCGGACCTGGGAACCAAGTACGGCGTGATAACTAAAAGCGGATCCTGGTACTCGTACGGCGGGGACAGAATAGGGCAGGGCAGGGACAACTCCAAGAACTTTCTTCGCGACAATCCGGATGTCCGGAAAAAAATAAGAGAAGAGATAATGGACGCAAGCGGGATTTTCGCTTCGGAAGAAACTCCGCAGGAACCCAACTGAAACTCGGGAGAACTGGGGCGGGAAGGAGTTTCCGCTTCTGCGGACTGACGGCTGATCATGAACATTCTTGGAATTGAGACATCTACTTTTTCCGGGAGTGTGTCCGTATCCAGAGACGAGACCGTCCTCTGCGAGTATGTCTTCAATACCGGTCCGAGACACAACGAGATGCTGGTTCCGACACTTGCCCGCATTATTTCAGAGTGCGGAATAAAAAAAAATGAGCTGGATGCTGTGTGCGTATCCACCGGTCCGGGGTCGTTCACATCGCTTCGCATAGGAGTTTCCACCGCAAAAACTCTTTGTTATTCGCTGGGAACGGACCTTGCCGGGGTCTGCTCTCTTGAAGTGCTCGCTTCCTGCGCCATGTGGTCCGGCGGCGACTTATGTCTGATGATTGATGCGGGCAGAGAGGAAGTTTACTTCTCTTTTTACGACTCTGCAGTCGGCGAAATGAGCGGAGCTCGAATAACTTCCGTGAGGTCCGCGTGTGCGGAGTCGAAAGAAAAAACCGTTTTTGTCGGAAGCGGCGCGTTAATCCACAAAGAAATTATAAAGGAAGAGGTAGGGGAGAATGCTGTATTTCTTCCGTCTAATCTCAATATACCCAAGGCATCGAGTTGCGCCGAGTTGGGAAGAAAGAAGATTCTTCAAGGGAAAAAAGATGACCCTCTCACTCTTGCTCCGTTTTATCTGCGTCGTTCCGGGGCTGAACGCAATGCGTAACCGCCGGTCTGCCCCGAAAGGTTTTTTGTTGGTGAAACAGTGTGTGGGCTTGAGCAGATTCAGTTCTGCTGAAGACAGCATTTCGCGACAGGAAGATCTGAAGACATTCAGTCAGGAGAAACACCATTGCGGTTTTGGAGTTCACGCTCGAGCCCCTGCAGAAAGCAGCAACGATGATGACTGTTGCGCTTTAGTCGGTCTCGTGAAACACCTTGAATCTACCTTCTGCTCATGTAATGTGGTTCGCATCTCGAAAGATTCTATATTTTCCAGTTGTCTGATTGCTGACAGATCATCGAGTCTTCTCGGCGTGAAATTTAAGATCATGATGCGACGGATATGGTTGAGGTTGAGATAAACTAGTATGATTGACCGGATAAGAGCGTGCGGAATCGGACCAATCAAGGAAGCGGACATAAGATTCGGTGATCTGACCGTGTTTGTTGGACCACAAGCCACCGGAAAGAGCATTTTCCTGCAGTTTCTGAAACTTCTCGAAGACAAATACGCGATACACGAGACTATGCGCAGATCCGGTCTGGTGATCAGAAATCGAGATGACCCATCCCGAGGCTTTTTCGACCTGTACTTCGGGGAGGGCATGTCCTCGATCTGGTCGGAAGGAAAAAGTCATCTGTTCTTGGGCAAGTCAAAGAAAAAAACCAAAATATCGACCTACACCCGCGTCCGTACGCCTAAAGTTCCTTCCCCGGAAAAAATGTTCTATATTCCCGCTCAACGCGTCATGAGTTTACGCGACGGCGTGCCGTATCCGTTCTCCGACTTCAAAGCGGGCGACCCGTTTGTGCTCCGGGACTTCAGCGATAAGCTCCACTACATAGTACAAAACGAAATTGGTTTTAATGAGAAAGTTTTTCCGCGGTCCCAACGGCTGGACAAAGTTTTACGGAAACCGATTGAAGAGCATGTATTCGGCGGTTTTCGCCTTCGTACTGAAATATCCGGACACCAGAGCCGTTTGGTGCTGCGCGCGGAAGCCGACACTCATCATGCTGCTCTACCATACTTGGTCTGGTCATCCGGTCAGCGGGAATTTGTACCGCTGCTGCTCGGACTCTACTGGCTTATGCCTTCATCAAAAGTGCCTAGGCGCGGCGAACTCGAATGGGTAGTGATAGAGGAGCCCGAGATGGGACTGCATCCAAACGGCATCGGCGCCGTGATAAACCTTGTTCTGGAGTTACGACTGAGAGGCTACAGGATTTGTCTCTCCACGCATTCATCCCACATTCTTGATATAATTTGGGCGATTCAATTCCTGCAGAAAGAGGGTGGAAATTCCGGAGATGTCGTGAAACTTCTTAACCTTCCCTCCACGCAGAAGACAAGAAGACTTGCAGGTTGTTCACTCAAAAGCGACTTCAGGACTTACTATTTCGGACGCGACGGCAAGGTTGGTGATATATCGGGCCTCGACTCCGGCTCGGAGAATATTACCGAAGGAGGATGGGGTGGTCTGACGGAATTTTCCGGAAAAGTGGGGGATGTTGTGGCCGAAGTCGCTGAGCGATGACCGTCCGAGAAACAATGAGTTTCGAAGATGCGGTGCGGACTGCGCGACATCCTGTCAACTGCGCATATCGGAGCGGAAAGCAGGCATTGGGTAAAAAGCACGGCAAGTCTATTCACTGCACGAATCCGCAACGATTGACCGGGAGCATCGATCTCGACCCCGCTATTAAGAGAGAACCTCGCCATGCCGATGCACCGCGTTGGGATTACGGCATAGGGTATAAACCTCCGGGAAACAAACAGCAGTGGGTAATTTGGATAGAGTTTCATCCGGCTACGACAGGGGAAGTTTCGGCGGTTCTCAAAAAGTTGCGGTGGCTGAAAGACTGGCTGAATGAAGAGGCTCGGCAACTCAAGAAAATAACTGAACGCGCCGAAAAAGATATTCGATTTATCTGGCTTGCCGGCGGTGCCGGAATAAAAATACCGAAGAATTCTCCTCAGGCCCGGCAACTCAGCCAAAACGGTATTCGATTGAAAAAAAATCTCGAGTTGTCTTAGTCTCAACTTCAGGGAAACAGAGAAATACCACTCGGTTATTTTTTCGCCCTTTGAGCATGATTGATGATCTTTCTGTCTCTTTACCTCGGAAGTATACAGTGAGAAAACCGAAGTGAATGTTTTGATAATTGAAGCAATTTCCACCCTCAATCTTGAAGTTGCTTTCTTTCAGTGATACATTTACCCTGTTTTTTCAGGGTGGTTTTCGTTTAAGATCATTAGCAGGGAGATACAGTTGAAATGGCCAAGATGCTAGGCGCACAGATGTTTTTTGAGACGCTTCTTCACCAAGGTATTGATGTGGTTTTCGGACTGCCGGGAGGTTACGTTCTCAAAGTGTACGACGTGATGACCGGCTATACGGATAGAATGAAACACGTACTGGCTAGACACGAGCAGGGAGCTACGCATATGGCTGACGGATACGCCAGAGCCTCGGGCAAACCCGGAGTGGTGCTCTGTACATCGGGTCCTGCCGCCACCAACACGGTTACCGGAATAGCGACAGCGCAGATGGACTCGTCTCCCATAGTTATTTTCACGGGACAGGTTCCGACCCAGTATCTGGGAAGCGACGCTTTCCAGGAGGCTGACCATATCGGCATAACCAGACCCTGCACGAAGCATAATTACTTGGTACGCAGAACCCGCGACCTTCCTAAAGCCATGAAGGAAGCCTTCCATATAGCCGGTACCGGAAGACCAAGCCCGGTCTTGGTGGATATGCCGAAGGATGTGCTTATAGGGGAAGACGAACTCGTTATCCCCGAAGATATAGATATTCAAGGTTATAAACCCAATGTGAGGGGAAACCCGTCTCAGATAAAAAGAGCGGTCGGGATGTTGCTCGCGGCAAAGAGGCCTGTTGTTTATTCCGGAGGCGGAGTCATATGGTCTGATGCCACAAAGCAACTGCTGGAGTTTTGTCACAGGCTCCAGATACCGGTTGCATCAACCCTCATGGGGCTTGGAGGTTATCCGGCAAGCGACCCGCTTTTTATAAGCATGCTCGGCATGCACGGCTCTTATGCCGCGAACATGGCGATAACCGAATCGGATCTTGTGATCTCCGTCGGCGGACGGTTTGACGACAGGGCCACGGGAGGAAATTTCGAGGATTTCGCTCCCAACGCGCGGATTATCCACATAGACATAGACCCTTCTTCAATAGACAAGAACATAATGGTTGACTGTCCCATAGTCGGAGATGCGAAGATTGTGCTGAACCAGATACTTGAAGCTCTTCCGGGAGAAATTGATCTTGATGGGAGAGAACAGTGGCTCAGGCGGATAAAGCAATGGAGCATAGATCATCCGCTTACCTATCACCAGGGAAGCGACAGGATACTCACCACTTTCGCCATAGATACTCTTTATCAGGTCACGAAGGGAGACTCCATAATAGTTTCTGATGTCGGACAGCACCAGATGTGGGTGGCTCAGTTCTACAAGTTCGAGAGACCGAGGACGCATCTTACGTCCGGGGGACTCGGAACTATGGGATTCAGTTTCCCCGCGGCTATGGGGGCTAAATACGCAAGACCGGACGAACGCGTCATATGCGTTGCGGGAGACGGAAGTTTCCAGATGAATTTCCAGGAACTCGCCACCGCGGTTGAAAACAATCTCGATCTCAAGATAATCGTATTCAACAACGGTCATCATGGAATGGTAAGACAATGGCAGACGATGTTTTTCGAGAGCAACTATTCCGCGTCCCGATTTGGGGTTCTGCCGGATTTTGTGAAGCTGGCGGAGGCGTTCGGGGCGAGAGGGTTTCGGGCGGAGAGACCGGAAGAACTTGAATCAACGCTGAGAGAGGGACTTAACGCTCCCGGGGTGGTTCTTATGGAAGTTTTAGTTGACGAGACGGAGATGGTCTACCCGATGATAGCTCCCGGCGCGAAAATGGACGAAATGATTCTGCTTCCCGCCGACCTGGCCTGAACGGAGAATCGCTCGGTAGTCCTTCTTGGATTGCCGGCGTTGTCCTCGGCAGTTGTCATCCGCTTTGTATCTGTGTTTCTTCCTGAGTTTTCATATAAGCGCGAGCGTCCGGAGACTCTTTATTTCTAACTTCATAAAAACGCCGGTCGGCACAACAGCCCTTTCTCTTAAAAAGAGTTGCGGCGGCTGCAAGAATATAGTCCTTTAGATTTTTCCATACCGCCATGGGTTCAGAGAAGACAGTTCAGGTGGCTCTGCCGATTTCTTCCGAGCAACTTTTCACATATTCGGTTCCGGACCATCTCATCGAAGGGCTCGCTCTGGGAAAACGGGTGTTTGTTCCCTTCGGAAATCGCAAGGCGATAGGGTACGTGGTGAAGGAAGATTCGGAGCAGGAAGTCGGTTTCAAACTGAAGGACATAATTGACATTCTGGACGAATCCCCGCTTTTCGATGAAAAGAGGCTTGAGTTCTTCAGACGCGTTTCCGAGTATTACATGACGTCTCTGGGAGTTGTCCTGAAGTTCGCGCACCCTCTGGGTCTGGGTAAAAGCGTTGCCAGGACCGTCCGTATCACGGAGCAGGGAAAAGACCGGCTGAGTAACGGAGATTCAAGAGGTCCCGAGAAAAAAATCCTGCAGACGCTGCTGCTCGAATCTCCGTTGCCTCTGGAGAAAGTTCTGGATCTGAGCGAAGGGATAACGATTGAGAACATAAACTCCGTTCAGAGGAAAAAATACGTGGAGTTTGATTACAGGATAGTAAGCGGCGAGAAGAAAAAGTATGAAAAAATATACAGTTCTTCCTGCGAAGCCGGAAAAATTCAGGAAGTGAAGAAAAAAACTCCCGCCAAAGGCGCCGTACTGGAGTTTATATGCGGGCACGGCCCGGTTGCGGCCGCAGAACTCAAAGAAATATTCGGCGGATTCTCATCCCATATAAAATGGCTTCTCGATAACGGGTTCGTTTCTCTGCATCTCAAAGAAATCAGAAGAGACCCTTACGGGTCTTTTGATATTAAGGAAAGCGCTCCGTCGGAACTCACTCAAGATCAGCGGATGGCCGTTGAACGCATTACGCCGTATGTGGAGAACCAGCGGTATAGATGCTTTCTTCTCCACGGGGTCACGGGAAGCGGAAAAACCGAGGTTTACATGAGAATTGCGAGCGAGGTTGTCAGGAGAAAAAAACAGGTGCTGATCATGGTTCCGGAAATAGCGCTTACCCCGCTTCTTGTACGCAGGTTCCGCTCCCGTTTCGGTGACGTCGTATCCGTGCTTCACAGCCTCCTCAGCGAAGGTGACAGGTTCAGTGTCTGGAGGAGGATTCGGAGCGGGGACATAAGCGTGGTGATAGGTCCGCGCTCCGCTGTTTTTGCCCCTTTCCCCTCACCCGGACTGGTGGTGGTGGACGAAGAGCACGACTCTTCTTACAAACAGAGCAGTTCCCCGTGCTACAACGCTCGAGATGCCGCCGTCATGCTCGGAAGTTTGTACCGATGCCCAGTGATTCTCGGTTCCGCCACTCCTTCGCTCGAGTCTTATGCGAACACCCTGCGGGGAAAATATGAATACCTTTCGCTTCCGGCCAGGGTCGGAAAGAGCAGACTGCCCGAGGTGAAACTCGTGGATATGAAAAACATAAAGGAAAAGATATTCTCCCGGGCCCTTAAAGATGCTCTTTCAAGCAATTTCGCCCGCGGCGAGCAGTCGGTCTTATTTATCAACAGAAGAGGTTTTTCCAATTTCCTCGTATGCGCGGACTGCGGAGACCTTTTCAAGTGTCCGAACTGCTCGACCACTCTTACCTTTCATAAGAAAGATGTCTCCATCAGATGTCATTACTGCGGAATCAGGGAGAAGTTCAGGAATATATGCGCAGCCTGCGGCGGGGTGTATATGGCTGCGGGGCTCGGAACCCAGAGAATCGAGGAAGAGACGAGAAAGATTCTTCCCGCCGCCGATATTTCCGTTATGGACAGGGACACCGCCGGGGGAAAGACGAAACTTCTCGACCTTTAC
Source organism: Thermodesulfobacteriota bacterium (assembly GCA_965204665.1). Taxonomy (GTDB): domain Bacteria; phylum Desulfobacterota_D; class UBA1144; order Nemesobacterales; family Nemesobacteraceae; genus Nemesobacter. The sequence goes on from OZ242002.1 coordinate 1,409,930, forward strand.
CGGAATCTCGAGTCGGGGAAAACAGATGTTCTCATAGGAACCCAGATGATCGCCAAGGGACATGACTTGCCCGGGGTTACGCTGGTCGGAGTGGTTTCCGCCGACCATATGCTCGCCATCCCTGATTTTCGTTCGGGAGAAAGGACGTTTCAGATGCTTACCCAGGTGGCCGGAAGGACGGGAAGGGGAAAAAAACCGGGCAGGGTTATTCTGCAGACCTACAATCCAGAACATCCTTCCGTGGAGTTTGCCGTCACGCATAACAGTTCGGGGTTTCTGGAAGAGGAGCTCGAACTCAGAAAATCACTTGATCAACCTCCCTTCACCAGGCTCGTATCCATAAGAATGAGCGGTATGAAAGAGGAGATGACAAGAATTTTCACGGAAAAAGCGAGACGAACCGCAGAGAAGCTCACACGCCCGTTTCCGCCCGGAGAGCTCAGAGTGCTGGGTCCTTCGGAAGCGCCTATATATAAAATGAAAAACAGATTCAGATGGCAGATGATTCTGGCTTCGCGTAATATCGCCGTGCTCAGAAAATACTCACGCGTTCTTTATGATTCATTGAAAAATGATGCCGAGGGAATTAACCTTACGCTCGATATAGACCCTCATGAATTCATGTAAGAGCCGTGGAGAAAAAAGCAATCATTGTCGATGCGGAAAACGCCGAGCGGACCGTCGGGAGATTCGAGGAAGTAAACGGCCCGCTTGATGCGGAAAAAAAGAAGATACTGCAGATGGTATCCTCCCACAGCAGGTTCCTGGGCAACTCGATCATACGGAATCCCCGCACCCTTGGTATGCTCGCCAACGAGAAATCTCTTGTGAAAAAAAGGACGCTCTCCGCTCACCGCGGTCCGCTTCGTACAATCGTGAAAAACTCCAGGGACTCCGCTCATCTGTCGGAAAAACTCAAGGAGTACAAATATAAAGAGCTCTGTAGAATAATTTACAGAGAGATCGGAGGGTTGTGCGAATTCCGGCATACCCTTGAGGAGATATCCGATCTGGCCGTTGCTATAGTGAGGGCTGTACTTGATTTCTACAGACAGTCGGTGCGGGGCTCGGAAGAATTCGAGTTCGTGGTGCTCGGCATGGGGAAGTTGGGCGGTCGCCTTCTTAATCTGAGTTCCGATATAGACTTGATCTATCTGTACAGAAACGAGCAGTACTCGGAGGAGATACTCAGGCTTTCTTCTTCCATAACCAAGGCGATAAGTTCCATCTCGGCCGGAGGTTTTCTGTACAGGGTCGACCTGGGGCTCCGTCCCGGAGGCAACATGAGTCCCGTCGCGGTGTCGATTGACGGCGCTCTTGAACATTACTTCCATTGGGCGGAAACATGGGAAAGAGCGGTGCTGCTGAAGACCACGCCTATAGCCGGAGACCTGGAACTGGGTTTCGAGTTCATACGGGAGGTTGAACCGGTCGTATACCGTAAGCTGCTTGATTACGAGTCCATAGAGGATCTCAAGAGCATGAAGGAGAGACTTGAGGGCCTGCGCAAAAAAAACGACGTGAAGCTCGGTCGGGGAGGCATCAGAGAGATTGAGTTTTTCGTGCAGGTGACTCAACTTATAAGCGGCGGGACGGTGAAGAAGTTCAAGGGTCTTCTCAACACCCTCGACGGTCTTGAGGCTATGGCCGAATCCGGATTCATAACTCGAAGCGTGGGACAGGAGATGTCCCGCTGTTATCTTTTTCTCAGGAAGGTGGAGCATTCCGTTCAGTTGTGGGAAGAGAGGCAGACTCACATGATTCCCGAGGATGAGGAGGCGTTGTCGAGAATTTCCGCCAGGATGGGTTTTGCGAACAATACGGATTTTATGTCCGCTTACGAAGAAATCACTTCCCTTGTTCTCAAAAACTACAGGGACTTGTTCTTCAAGCCCAGCATGGAGGTTGAGGAGAAGGGAAAGGAGTTCTGGGAAGTTGCGGAGTTCGCGGCTACGGAGGACATAGACCGTGAAGAGGCGGCCGTTTCACTGCGGTTCTTTGTCTTCCAATTGCTGCTGGAGGGAGACATAGACCGCGAGGAGGCGGTCGTTTCACTGCAGAATCTCGGTTTCGAGTCTCCTGACACCGCAGCCGACATCATATTGAAACTTCTGGATCCGAGGAGGTCCGGACTTACCGAAAAGGGCAGGATGCTTTCAAAGAAAGTGGTGCCGGCTTTTCTTTCGGAGATTCTTAAGCAGAGCAGTCCGGATACGACCCTTCTCAACCTCGACAGGTTTCTCTCCGGTATCAGCTCCAAAATGTCCGTCTATGCGCTTCTCAATGAAAACTCCAGAATCATATCACTCCTTACGAAACTTTTCTCAAGAAGCGGAATGCTCTCGGATTTTCTCATAAGACATCCCGAGTATCTCGACTCGGTCATTCTTAAGGATGTGGCCGGCTTTTACGACTCGAAAGAGTCCATGGATGCCGCGCTTCGCGAAGAATTGCGCAGTCAGGAGTTTTTCGAGGACAGGTTGGATGCTCTGCGCAGTTTCAAGAACATCGAGTCGCTCAAACTCTGCTTCAGAGAACTTTCCGGAGATATTGATCCCCTGCATGTGGGCAGGTATCTGTCCATGGTCGCCGATGTGGTGATGGACTCGAGCCTCGAGATGGCCAGGGAAAATCTCCAGGTTTCCCCGGAGAAAAGGGAACTGGTCAAAAACATGATAGTGCTCGGACTCGGAAAACTCGGAGGCGGGGAGATGAGTTACACTTCCGACCTTGATATAATATTCATCTACGAAGGGAACGACCACGAACTTTTTTCCAGATACGGACAGAGGTTCATATCCAATCTTTCGGTCTACACATCCAAAGGGTTCTGCTACAAGGTGGATCTGGAGTTGCGCCCCTCGGGGAAATCGGGCGCTCTCGTCACGTCGCTGGACGCTTTCGCGGACTATCATGCTTCAAGCGCCCTTACTTGGGAGAGACAGTCCCTCGTCAAGGCGAGAGTGGTGGCGGGCAACCGCGAGTTGGGTAAAAAAGTGACGACCATCATAGACAATTTCGTTTACTCGGGACCTATTGCCGAGGATTTTCACGAGGAGATATACAGACTGCGCCTGAGAATCGAGAACGAACTGTCGAACGAAAATGAATCCATGTTCAATCTCAAGTCCGGCAAGGGCGGGATAATAGACATCGAGTTTCTGGTACAGATGCTTCAACTTGCGCACGGCAGGGAAAATCCGGCCGTAAGAACCGTAAACACCATGGAGGCCGTACGCGCTCTCGGCGATGCCGGGTTCATGGAGAGCGCGGAATCCGAGACTCTCGCCGAAGGATATATCTTTCTCAGAAGAATGGGCAACCTTCTCAGTCTGCTGAACGAGAGAACAAAAAATGAAATATCCCGGACCGACTTCGAAAGAATGGCGGAGGAATTCGATTTCGGCGGACGAGGAGATTCGCTTAGAACCGAATATCTTCGCGTGACCGGGGAAATCAGGGCTATTTACGACAAGTATTTCCTCGGAACATCCTGATGGGAAGAAGATGCGTATTCTTCCTTGCCGACGGAGCCAGATTGGACGTTATGTCCCGCCTGCTTCAGAAAGGGGACCTCGAGAATATACAGAAGTACGTGGTCGAGCCCGGAGCGCTTATCAGGGGAGTGACCGTTTTCCCGTCCACTACCGGCCCCGCATATGTTCCCTATCTTTTCGGTAGGTTTCCGGGCAGATGCAATCTCCCGGGTATCAGATGGTTCGACAGAAGGTACTATGAAGGGAATCCGTTTTCTCTCAGAAGGTTCAGAAGTTATGCGGGGCCGCAGTCATTTCTCGTAAACAGGGATCTGGAGAGTTCCACTCCCTCGCTCTTCAATCTGATCCCGAAAAGCGTGAGCATACTCAATGAGATGACCGGCGGTATGGGGGCTTCGGGAAAGAACAGGACCAGATATCTGAAGTACTATCTGATGATGAAGAGCCATTTCACCGAAAGAAGCGACAGTGTCGACGAAGTAGCCGGAAAAATACTCGAGGATTCTCTGGACAGTTCTCCGGAGTTCATATTCTGCGTTCTGACAAGCATTGATTCCTACTCTCACCGGTATCACCCTTTTCACCGCAGGGTCATTGATTCCTACAGAAGGCTCGACCGTTCTGTGGGGGCGGTCGCGGAGAAAATCAGGAAATCCCGGGGGCTTGACGATACACTTTTTGTCATCGGAAGCGATCATGGACTTACCGCCACCCACTCTCATTTTGATTCCCTGGGTTTTTTACGCAACAGGGGGTTTCGGCCTCTTTACTATACGAACGTGCTGAGACATTATCTTGATGCGGATTCATCCGTCATGGTGTCGGGAAACTCGATGGCTCATTACTATTTCAGGGGAGAGAAGGGGTGGACAGAACGCGCGGCGGCTGACAGAACTCGGGAGATTTCGGACAGTCTCTGTTCTCTTCCGGCGACGGACCTCGTCTGCGTTGCATCGGGCGGCGACGGACAGGAGGTAAGCGTGAGGAACTCCGGCGGAGAGGCGGCTCTCGGATTCTGCGGTGAAGACCGAATTTATTATCGCTGTATTTCCGGAAACCCTCTAGGATACGACTTCCGCTCACGGGAGATGACTTCTTCTGAGTCCCTAGACCTCACCATCAATTCGGATTACCCCGACGCGCCGATGCAGATTCTGCAGCTTTTCGAGTCGTCCAGAACGGGAGATGTGGTGTTGAGCGCAAGACCCGGCTACGACCTCCGGTCAGCGCACGAGAACCCCGAACACCGCGGTTCTCACGGCTCTCTGCATAAAGACCATATGCTGGTCCCCGTACTTTTGAGCATTCCCGCAGTCCGCGATTACGCGCGTACCGCGGATGTCTTTCCGACCATTCTGCGTTATCTGGATATTGATGTTCCCGAGGGTATCGACGGGTGCGGTCTGTCCTGAATGCGGTTTTCAGGAAAAGATTTCCTCTATCTTGGAATTCACCTCGTCTTCTTTCTCTCCGAGCGCTATGGAAACTTCCTTCACCAGATGTGAAAGCGCGTTTTCCCTTATCCTCTTTTCGCCGAAAGAAAGATTCTTCACTTCTCTCAGGTGGTTTATGTCTCTTAGCACCGTTGCTATCTCGTAGATGTCGCCGCTTTTCACCTTGTCTGCGTACTCCTTGTATCTCTTGTTCCAACTCTGTCCTCCGGGATTGGGAGTGTCGGGAGCCTGCTTCCGGAGTATGTCCAGGATTTTCTTGACCTCCTTTTTTCCGATGACTGGCCTCAGTCCGACCGAGTCCACGTTGTCGGTGGGAACCATGAGTGTCACGTTGCTTTGAAGAACATTGAGTACATAGAAAAATTTCTTGGAGCCCAGTATTTCTTTTTCCTCGACCCCCTGAACTTCAACTACTCCGTGCACCGGGTATACGGCATTCTGTCCTACTTCAAATTGAGTGCTCATTATTAGTTAAATTATATGGGCTACAACTATAACCGATTAACCGGCAGATTGCCAAAAAACGCACATGGAAAGCTGTTTTGACGGATAAAACCTGTGATTTTCTCATCGTCGGGGCCGGGGTTCTGGGTCTTGCCGCAGCGAATGAACTTCTTGCTCGCGGTCTTAAGGATATAATCGTACTGGAGAAGGAAAAAAGTCTGGGCATGCACGGAAGCGGCCGCAACAGCGGTGTTCTGCATGCCGGAGTGTACTATCCCCCGGATTCCTTGAAAGCCGGACACTGTGTGGAAGGCAACGGACTTCTGAGGAGTTTCTGTGAGGAGAACGGTGTTGATATCCGTCTCTGCGGGAAGGTTATAGTCGCTTCATCCGAAGAGAAACTGGACGGGCTTCTGTCGCTGCAGAAAAGAGCTGAAAAAAACGGAGTCAGATCATATCTTGTCGATGAAGAGGAACTTGCGGAAATAGAACCTCACGCAACTACGTTCGAAAAGGCCATATATTCTCCCGATACGGCCGTATTCGATCCCATGGGAGTTCTTCATGCCATGCGCGCAAGGGTGACTGAAAAAGGTAAAGTCCGCATTCTTTTCAATACGGCTTTTACAGGAAGAAAAGACGACAGCACGGTTCTTACCAGCAGAGGGGAGATAGGATACGGAAAACTCGTAAACATGGCGGGTCTTCATTCGGACACGGTCGCGCGCAGTTACGGCATCGGATCCCGATACAGAGCTATTCCCTTTATGGGGACCTACAGAGAAGTTGTGCGGAGCGGTTCTCATCTGGTCCGCGGCAACATCTATCCTGTTCCTGATCCCGAAATGCCTTTTCTGGGAGTGCATTTTACGAAAAGCACATCCGGAAGAGTGTTCGCCGGTCCCACGGCCGTACCGGTTTTCGGCAGGGAGAGTTACAGGTTCGCGGAAGATCTCGGGCTTGAATCGTTTCAGTTTCTTTACAGAAATTTGACAATGTTGATAACCGATGATGCTTTCAGGGCCAATGCGTTTTCGGAGGCGAAGAAATACCTCGGGGAGTATTTTTACAAGGAAGCCCGGAAACTTGTTCCCGCGCTTCTGCCCGAACACCTCGAACCTTCCGGTAAAACCGGTATCCGTTCCCAACTTGTGGACTGGAAGAAGAAAAAACTTGTTACGGATTATGTCGTCTGCAGGGAGAAAAACAGCGTCCATGTGTTGAACGCCGTATCGCCGGCCTTCACGTCCTCAATGTCGTTTGCAAAGCATGTGGTGGATTTCCTGATTGAAGAAGAATAGCCGGAGTTCAGTCTGTATAAATCCGTGTTTTAACCGCTTGGAATCGCTGAGAGGGAAATGACATGTCCTGATGGCTTCTTATCTTGAAAAATCCGAAGGATTCTGTTTAATATTCAGGCGGTCGTTTCGTCTTCTGGAGGCTGCGTTCAACTTTGACTGATCGGACCGAAAATGCCTGAACGGATAATCCTGAGAAACTACATCAACAGGGAGAATTCACATACCATCGAGTCATATCTTCGCTCCGGCGGATATTCCGCCGTCAGAAAAGCTTTTGCGATGGCTCCCGAAGAAGTGACCGCCGCGGTCAAGAAATCGGGTCTCAGGGGCAGGGGAGGGGCCGGTTTTCCGGCCGGTATAAAATGGAGTTTTATTCCGCCCGATTCAAAAAAACCCGTTTATCTCTGCTGTAATGCCGATGAAAGCGAGCCGGGGAGTTTCAAGGACAGGGAAATTCTGGAAAAAGACCCTCATCAGATGATAGAGGGGATAATAATCGCCTGCTACGCGATCGGTTCCCACAAGGCATACATATATATAAGAGGGGAGATGCCCTACGGGGCTAAGAGGATACAGCAGGCCATTGAAGAAGCCTACCACTATGGTTATCTGGGAAAGAATGTCCTTCTCACGGGTTTCGATATTGATTTGAAGTTGTATATCGGCGCAGGCGCCTATATCTGCGGAGAGGAAACAGGACTTCTTGAGTCCATAGAGGGGAAAAAGGGAGAACCCAGGCCCAAACCTCCTTTTCCGGCGCAGGTGGGTCTTTTCGGTTGTCCCACCATAGTCAACAATGTGGAGACGCTTGCATGCGTTCCGCACATAATAAACAACGGCGCGGACTGGTTCTCTTCAATAGGGGTTCCGAGAAACACGGGAACCAAGATTTTCGGGCTGAGCGGATGCGTTAACAATCCCGGACTCTATGAACTTCCCCTGGGGATAAATCTCCGTGAGTTGATTGACGAATACGGCGGCGGGATTTTCTTCGGAAGAAAGATAAAAGCTGTTTCTCCGGGCGGGTCCTCGTCGGCGGTTTTCAGTGCCGATGAACTGGATATTTCGATGGATTTTGATTCAATCGCAGCTGCGGGCTCCATGCTGGGCACAGCCGGCGTTACGGTCATGGACGACACGGTGAGTATGATAAAAGTCGCCCGCAACCTCGCCCATTTCTACAGAGATGAGTCATGCGGACAGTGCGTTCAGTGCAGAGAAGGAACATGGTGGCTTGAGAAGATGCTGAGAGATATTGATGAAGGCAGAGGTTCTCTTGAATACCTGGACATAATACTTGACGCATGCTCCCAGATGAGTGGGACGACCATATGTGCTCTTGCCGACGGTTGCGCTATGCCGGTTGCGTCTATAGTCAGGAAATTCAGAGATGAGTTTGAAGGTCATATAATTGAGAACTGTGGTCGGATTTCAAACAACTAAGCTGCCTATTGTGGTTCTGTTGCTCACATAATACCATGCGTTGTAAGACACTCATTGAGCAGCGCGAATATCTCCCTGCAGTCAGACCTGAAGAACCCAACGGTCAGGGGTATGGAATCGAAAGACAGTACTTTGGATTGACTGTGGTCGTGTCTTTGATATATTGCTTGAGCCATCCCACAAATTTTTCAGGAGGAAAAACAAATGACCCAACTTACGTTTAGAATGCTCCGCGATGCTGTTGTCGGCGAATCGGTTGCGTTGCGCTCCCGCATGACTTTGCAACCCGCTGGAGGCGAAGGAGACAAGGTCTTCCCGCCGTCCTACAACACTGATGCTTCTTCCGCACACAAGTACGCTGTTGAGCAAAGGCGGGTTGGTGATAGGGTGACGACCACTGTGTTGCTTGATTCTGTTGCTTCGCAGGCAAACCGTGCGGAACTCGCACTGCTCGAAGGATGGGAGCGAGGTGAACTGGTATTTCCCGTGCCCTATGTCAATTTTTCCGATGACGGGGACATGACGGACTACGAGAAACTGACTGTGTTGGAAGTGCCCCACCGGTTGGGGGATGCAATTTTCCGCGATAGCTTGCTCAACGGCACACTGTTTCGCCTGTCCGAAATCGGCCAGGCGATTACAAATGCCACGCCTCGCAACGCCACAGACATGTTTCGCTATTCCCCGACTTCCTTGCTGTTCGGCATGTGGGACTCAACCGGTCCGAAAGGTGGACTGGGGTCCAAGTTCCAACGTGCCTATGTGTCTGAGATCGTTGGTCTTGATGCTGAGATAGGCAAGAAGGTCGGTAGTCGTCTTGATCCATTACAGATTGAGAAAGTTACCCCTGAAGACCGTGTTTACAACAGCGCGGACAAGAGCGAGGTGTGGACTGACGATCCAAATCTAGCGGAGATGGACAGGCAGAAGAAGCCCCTATATGCTTCGCGTGGTAGCAATAGAGGCGATTCCGGACAGCCATCAAAGATCAATCACGGCAACATCCCTCCTTCAATTGACTCCCAAGCTGGCGGTGTCACAATTTCGAGCGCTCTGCAGACTACCGTGATTTCCTTTGCCGCCCTTCGCAGGCTACGGTGCAAGGGTCATTCCAGAGAAGCGGAGGTTGCTGTACACACGGCGGTTGCGGCGCTTGGGGTCGCGGCCATAGCCTACCAACATGAAATTGACTTCGACCTTCGGTCGCGTTGTCTGCTGCTTCCGACGCATCGTCCCAAACTTGAGTTGTTACGTCGCGACGGCTCCCCCGGAGAAGTAGTAGAGGTGGACCGAACTACCTCCGCTCAAATTCTCAAAAGTGCAGCAGCGCAGGCGGAAACGGTCGGGGTCGGCTGGGAGACTGATGAAATTCAGCTCCTGCCTGCACCGAAGCTGCTGGAGTTGATTAAACGTAGCCGCAAGATATCTGCTGCCGAGCCTACGGCGGAGTGAATGGTGTCTTCTGGAGGGAACATCGGAATTGAGGTGAATTTCCTGACCGGTCGTTTCATCGCGACCTGCTACAATGATCGTCGGCAGCCCGAATGGCCACCCCACCCCGCACGCTTGTTCTCGGCACTCGTTGTCGCATGGGCGGATACAGACGAGCCGGATGCCGAGGAGCGGACCGCTCTGGAATGGGTCGAATCGCAGGCACCGCCGGCAATCGCAGCATCCGAAGCCGTAACGCGCAAGGCCGTTCCACACTTCGTGCCCGTCAACGACATTTTCGTTATCCCCAAAGAATGGTACAGAAGAAAGTCCTGTAGCGTCTCCGGTCTGACCTCCCAACTCCACGCCGAGTTCGCAGATTCCGGCGGAGAGTTGACGAAGAGGGTGACACAAGTTCAGCGCAAGTTGGACGAAGCAAGGGATATCGAGAATAAAGTCGTAAGCGTCGAAAAAACACCCCCGTCATCCGCAGTGAAGATGCTGCCGGAGCAGCGCAGTAAGCAGGGGCGGTTTTATCCTTCTGTTACACCTGACGAACCTCGAGTGAGTTTTCTGTGGGACGCACCGGTGCCTGAAGGAGTGGCAGAAGCCCTTGATCGTTTGCTCAGACGAGTGACTCGACTAGGTCATTCCTCCTCGCTGGTCTCATGCCGGTTGATCTCGAACTCTGTAGGTATTACGTTCAAGACCGGCGAAGGCGACCACAACATGCGAGCCATTCAGCGCGGCCAACTTGCCGAGTTGGAGAAGCGGTTTTTGCACCACGAAGGACTCAAACCCCATTCATTGCCTCATGTGAATGCTCGATATCAAGCCGTAACTGAGTTGATGCAGGAGCCGGAAAGGAAACTTGAGCCGAGTACCGCGGGTCAATGGGTCGTGTTCGAGTTCATGCCTGGGTCCCGGTCTTTTCCCGCCACTAGAGTAGTGGAATTGGCATCTGCGATGCGTGCGGCTGTGTTCCATTACGTAGAGGATCCGATACCTGAAGAGATCAGCGGGCATTTGCCTGACAGCAGACCGACCGCTCTGCCTCATGTGGCCTTCATTCCGCTTCCATACGTGGAGTATGAGCATGCCGATGGACGGCTACTGGGACTGGCGGTATCAGTACCGGGTGCCATCAGCGCCGCCGCGCGTCAAGCGGTTTATCGTGCGATTGGCAACTGGGAGAGGTCAACTGGAAATGGTGTCTTGAAGATCACCTTGGGTGCACGAGGAGTGGTTTGCCTTCGCCGGCGTCTTGGAGCCGACACACTGGCATCTCTTCGTCCGAGAACTTGGAGTCAACCTTCCTGCCGATGGGTTTCCACCACTCCCATCGCGTTGCCGAGACATCCTGGCCGGCTCGGCGGGGGTACTGTGGTGGCACGGGCTAAGGCGTGGGCTTCAGCCAAGTCATCCGTAACGCTTGCATGTGTTCATGTCGGGCTGTCTGAACCGGTGGCTGTGGAGGTCTCCCACAGTTCTTTCATCAAAGGTGCTCGCCCTGCAAGTCACTTTCCGATATTTAGCCAGAATGGACGAGACGGACGATCCATCCGCCGACAACTGCTCCACGCCTCGGTGAACTTTGAGCATCCCGTAGCTGGTCCGTTGATGCTTGGGGCAGGTAGGTTCATGGGTTTGGGTTTGATGCGGCCGGTGGCTATGACAAGATCTTCGGAAGCCGGCGGGTGTAGGACGCATGAGTAGTTTCAACTGTGGCAATGAGCAGATTGCCGCAAACTTCACTGCATTCTTCAGGGATATTCATGGCTACGAGCCGTTTCCTTGGCAGAGGCGATTGACTATGCAGGTAGTCAGTCGGCGGATGTGGCCGAAAGTCATTGATCTCCCGACCGGTACCGGCAAGACCTCTGTGCTTGACACGGCGGTTTTTGCCATGGCCGTACAGCCGGAGGTCACTCCCCGGAGAGTAGTCTTCGTTATTGACCGAAGGATAGTTGTCGATCAGGTCTACAAACGGGCGCGGCAAATTCGAAAACGCATCAAGGATGCTGACACCCCTGTATTAAAATATGTTAGGGACCGGTTACGAATGTTGAGTGACGGCGAACCTTTGGGTATCGCCGCACTGCGTGGGGGAATCCCCATTGACGGTGAATGGACGCACCGCCCAGATCAGCCTTGGGTTGTGGTCTCCACCGTGGACCAGTTCGGTTCCCGCCTCTTGTTCCGGGGTTATGGAGTCGGCCCTAGTATGAGGCCGATTCACGCAGGGCTTACCGGCAACGACTGCCTCGTGATCCTAGATGAAGTACATCTGAGTGTTCCGTTTGCGCAGACCCTCGCCCGGATATCCAAGTTACACTCGGGCCCAATGCCTCGCAGATTTATCACGGTCGAAATGTCGGCCACGCCCAACGACCAGAAATCGGCACCTTTCATGTTGGATCCCGAGACGGACCTTTCCGGATGTGCAGAATTGCGGCGGCGTGTGAAGGCCGACAAACGGGCCAAGCTCGTGCCGGTGCCGAATCAAAAGGTGATCCCGGACCAAGTGTGGAAGATCGTCGGGTCGATCGAAAAGTCCATCCGCAGAAAGGAATCCAAGATTCGCAGCATCGGTGTCATCGTAAATCGAGTCCGTACGGCCCGCGATACGTACCGACTGCTGGTGGGAGCCGGCTATTCAACGCACCTGATTACAGGGCGCATGCGACCGCTGGACAGGGTTGATGTTCTAGAGAGGGTCGGACCGGCTGTCGATCCCGATGGTGACCAGCGTGAGGACCGTCTCACCATAGTGGTTGCAACTCAGGCGATTGAAGTCGGAGCCGATTTCAGTTTCGACGCTCTCATCACCGAGTGCGCGGCGGTTGACAGCCTAAGACAGCGATTCGGGCGCCTTGATCGTCGCGGAACTTATTCGGATCGTACCGGATATCCGGCCCAAGCTTGGATAATCGGTCCCAAGTCAGTCGTCGACTCCAATAAGGTCGACCCGATTTACGGCAGTTCAGTCAGATATACATGGGAAGAACTTAAACGCCGTGACGAGGATGACGGGCGTTTGGATATCGGCACTGAAGCATTGCGGGACTTTCCTGATAATACAAGGATGCCGAGAGCAATTGCACCGCTCCTCTTGAGAACGCATTTGGATGCATGGGTCCAGACCAGACCTGAACCTATTGTACAACCTTCCGTTGACTGGTTTCTTCACGGTATTGAAAATGGTAGCCGTCCGGCGGATGTCTCAATACTGTGGCGTTCTGACCGATCTCCAGAAACACTGCGATTGGTTCCTCCTCGTCAGGCGGAATTCATCCAAGTACCCGTCGGAGCGGTTAAGTCATGGTTGGCAGGTGGTCAGGAAGTAGACATCGCCGATGTAAGCCAGGTGCACGAGTCGGATCATTCCCACACCTTAAACAAACCGTACATCGGGAACTGGGTACGGTGGGCCGGATTCGAAGAAGGTACGCAGAATGATGTTCGAGTCGAGGACATCCGACCCGGGGATGTCCTCATTGTTGACCCCCGGCACGGTGGTTTGACTGCGGGAACATGGGACCCTTCCTCGCAGCAACCAGTCGTTGACCTAGGCGACGCGGCACAGATCGAATCCGGGCGGCGGGTTACGTTGCGCCTTGACCCAAGTCTTCCCCATGTGGGTTCTCCACCGACCCCTGCGAACGAAGCTGAATCGGACGAATCGTCCGATAGTCGAGTCTCCGCATGGCTAGAATCCCACGTTTCCAGCTCGAATGATCTGCCGCACTGGATGCACAAAGTTATTGAGAAGATGGGAGGTGACTTCGTAGTGAACTCGGTGGGGACCTACAATGATGACTCTAGCAGAGCTTACTACATTCTGACCTTGCGGAATCCGAAGACTAAAAAGCCGGTGGTTGATGAAGCTACGCTGGATGGTTCGGACGAGACAGATTCTTTCACAGCGACAGGTATAAGTTTAAGTAGTCACTTGAATGGTGTTGGTAAGCGTGCTGGGCATATCGCTGAGAGATTGGGATTGCCCAGTGAGATCGTGTGTGACCTCCAGTTGGCCGGACAACTCCACGATCTTGGAAAGGTGGACAGCCGTTTTCAGTCTCAGTTGGTGGGTGACGACCCGGTCGAACTGGCTATGAGGTGTGGAGAGCCGCTGGCCAAATCGCTACCCGGTGCTCGCAGGGTTCCGGTCTATCCAGCGGGAATGAGGCATGAGTTTGCGAGCGTCGCGATGATTGAGTCAAACGCTGATGTTCTCAGTCTCGCTCACGACGAGGATTTGGTGCTTCACCTGGTAGGGACGCACCATGGTTGGGGGCGTCCTTTGCCGCCGATTATCGAAGACTCTGACCCCCGGACACTTGCATATGAATGGAACGGGCACTGTCTGACCGCGAGTTCCAATCTGATGAATGGTTTTCTGTCCCTTCACATGGCTGATCGCTTCTGGTGTTTGGTAGAACGTTATGGATACCACGGCTTAGCCTGGCTTGAGACCATACTGCGCCTCTCCGATCACCGACAGAGTGCTGAGGAGGACGGACAACTATGAATGGTACACATCTACTAGGGCTCGAAGGTACGAATCCGTTGGCCTTTCTCGCTGCCCTTGGATTGCAGGTGGCATTCGCAACCGAAGACAGACAACAACCTCCGCGGTTATGGTGGAGCGATGACACTGTGCCCCATGCGGTCGTGGACAAGAACTTCACCGTCGATTTAATCGTGGACCGGGCGTTGTCTGCGTTTGAGTGCTGGAAGTGTAGTCCGGCCATCAATCCAAGAAGAGAGGACGGCTCTCCAATGCCTAAGGGTGACGAACTCAAGTTGATTCCTGAAGACATCGAGACGTATCTCAATCAAGCTGTACAGTGTGCATGGAGTGGCAGTTTGGCCACTGCTCTTCTGGCTCAAGGTAGTTTGGACAACCAGGGTGTTGCGAAGCCCTCCGATTTCTACTTTACAGCAGGGCAACAAAAATTCCTAGATGTAGCTCGTAAAGTCCTTACTGCTGCCAATTGCGATGAAATCAAGAGAGGGCTCGAAGGTCCATGGGATTACAAAAGTAAAGAGTCTTCCCTTGGATGGGATGTTACTGATGACCGTGTATATGCACTCATGAGCGGTAACCCTAGTGTAGAGGATAAATTCACCAATCCTGGGCCGGAGGCATTGGCTCTGTTGGGGCTGAGTCTGTATCCGGTCTTCGCAGGTCGAGAGCGTACAAAAACACAGGGATGCTCAGGAAAATGGAAGAGCGGCTACTACTCTTGGCCGCTGTGGTGGAAACCGGCTTCTCTGCGTGCTGTCAAATCGCTCTTAGCACATGCTTACGATCATACAGATACGACAACTTCGAATCGTCACCGCTGGTACGGTGCTTGGGGCGTATTCACTATACTCCGGTCATCAATTCGTCGAACCGACCAAGGTGGCTATGGAACATTCGGGCCGGCAGAGGTTATTTGGCAACATACACGACAGATGGACTAATCTAGGTTGCCGAACTCTATACTATAAGAGTCTGTTCAATGAATTATCCACGACAAGGGGAAAATGCATCGGAATCATCAATGATCAGCAATGAACCACTTGTGCCTGCACGAATGGTCAACGAATTTGTCTACTGTCCTCGGCTTGCTTATTTAATGTGGAGCCAAGCAGAGTGGTTGGAAACGGGAGATACAGTAGAAGGTCGACGAGTTCATGCTCGTGTGGACCGTCCTAATGAACCACTCCCAGATCCTGAGATTTTGGACACAGATTCTAAAATAGTAAGCCGGTCTCTTATGTTGTCATCCGAGAAACTGGGTGTGATCGCAAAAATTGATATAGTTGAATCGGATAGTGGGATGATAACTCCGATTGACTACAAAAAGGGCAAAAGACCCCATGTAGCCCAAGGGGCTTACCAACCGGAACGCGTACAAGTCTGTCTTCAAGCTATGTTACTTGAGGAGCACGGTTATCAAGTTAAAGAGGGTGCGATCTGGTACGCCAAGAGCAGAGAACGTGTTCGTGTAGTGCTCGATGAAGAATTACGCGTTGACGCATGCAAGTCGTTAGCACAGCTTCGAGGTACTGTTAAGCAGGGCCGTATCCCACCTCCGTTAGAGGACAGTCCGAAGTGTCCCCGTTGTGCGCTTGTCTCCATCTGCCTTCCAGATGAAATGGGCTTGCTCAGTGGTTTCAATTTTGCACCACGGCCGATTGCTGTTGGGGCGGATGGATGCTTGCCTCTAGTTGTCCAGTCGCAGCGTGCCCGTATTGCTAAAGAAGGTGAGACACTCAAAATTATTGATGGAGATCAGGGAAGTAAGAATGTAAGGATGATTGAGATTTCCGATGTTGCATTATACGGGAATGTCTCAATTACCACACCTGCGCTAAGTGCTCTTATGGACAGGGAAATTCCAGTGTCTTTTCACAGTCATGGAGGATGGTTTCGTGGGATTACTCAGGGTACTGGTCACCGCAATGTGGAAGTACGCACCGCTCAATACAAACGGAGTTTCGACACGGAGTTTTGTCTGCGTTTTTCTCGTGATTTGATCGCGGCCAAAATTGTGAACCAGCGAACTATACTGCGTCGTAATTGGCGCGGAGAAAAAGAAAACCGTAAGATGGTGTTGGATCATCTCAAATCATCCCGTAGGTCGGCAATTGTTGCGAGCACCATGAATGAGTTGTTAGGGCATGAAGGTGATGCTGCAGCGACTTACTTTAGGGCATTTTCAAGTCTTCTGACACCACCGAGGAAAGGAGATGCCTCGGATGATACGAATGGACTAACTCGCCCATTTCACTTTAATGCTCGAAATCGACGGCCTCCAACCGATCCTGTAAACGCTATGCTGTCTCTTGCATACGCTATGCTGACTAGATATTTTACGGTATCCCTCGCTACTGTAGGGCTTGATCCTTATCGAGGTTTATTTCATGCCTCACGTTACGGAAAGCCTGCCTTAACTCTTGATCTGATGGAGCCGTTTCGCCCGCTGATTGCTGACTCCGTAGTGCTGTCTGTTGTAAACACTGGAGAGATATCGGCAAATGATTTCGTCAGCGTGTCTACAGGGACAGCGCTTACCACTTCAGGTCGCAAGCGTTTTATCGGTGCATTTGAACGGCGAATGTCTCAAGAAACTACGCACCCATTGTTTGGTTATAGGCTCAGTACAAGGCGGCTTTTACTACTTCAGGCGCGGTTGTTATGCCGTCACTTTATGGGAGAGTTACCGGCGTATCCACATTATCTCCCGCGATGAAGATTTCAGTCCAAATGAGTGATGAACGCACTTACATAGTTATGTATGACATATCTAATAGCAAACGCTGGCGGAGTGTCTTCAAAGTTATGAACGGATTTGGTGAATGGCTTCAACTTTCAGTCTTTCAGTGTCGTTTGTCGAAGCGACGGCGTGCTGAATTGGAAACGGAGTTATGCAGAGTGATTGAGATGGGGAAGGACCATGTTCTGATTATCGATATTGGACCGGCAAATAAGTCTGATGTTGCTGTGGTAAGTCTTGGCAAAACATATTCCGCGATTGAACGTCAAGCCATTATTGTATAATCTTGAAGTTGAACTGAGAAATAACATGCAGAGTGAAAATCTGCAAAATTCAATAAGTATGTATTGCCGATGTAATTCGAGCGGCATGGTACTGTTAAAACCCCGTGAGGCAGTCGAAATTATAAATATTGAGTTATTTCAACACCAATTGGTCTTAAAAAAACAATGTTGATGGCTATACCTTTGTTTGTTTGGTGCAAAGAAGTACTGGTGCTCGAAAACATCCGAAAATTGCCAGAATCTTTAAAGGGTTATGCTGTAAGTCCCTATCCGGGGTATAATTGCCCCGGCTTCATTGAAGCGTTTTGAAATATGCGGTTCCGTCCAGCATCGTCAGGACCCTATCCGGGGTATAATTGCCCCGGCTTCATTGAAGCTCAGTCGGAAGGAATGAACAGGGCAACCAGAGCAAGCCTATCCGGGGTATAATTGCCCCGGCTTCATTGAAGCTATGTGGCTGGTGAGTTGATCGAGGGTGTGACGGACCCTATCCGGGGTATAATTGCCCCGGCTTCATTGAAGCGTCGAGTTTTGTGGTTTTTGCAGGCCCGGCCAGGGACCTATCCGGGGTATAATTGCCCCGGCTTCATTGAAGCTTGAAAACATCATTTCTGAATTTCCAATGGACGAAGACCTATCCGGGGTATAATTGCCCCGGCTTCATTGAAGCACATTCACGCTGATAAGCATACTCGAGCGCTACATGCCCTATCCGGGGTATAATTGCCCCGGCTTCATTGAAGCTCGCTTATGCCGGCTTTTTCATCCAGCTCTGCATACCCTATCCGGGGTATAATTGCCCCGGCTTCATTGAAGCTTTTACTCACCAGACCACAGTCCATCCCGCCGCAAGCCTATCCGGGGTATAATTGCCCCGGCTTCATTGAAGCGACAGCTCGGCACGGAACCGAGACGGGTGCTGGAAACCCTATCCGGGGTATAATTGCCCCGGCTTCATTGAAGCACCCATGACAAAAAATTATTTCCGAAGACGGAACCCCCCTATCCGGGGTATAATTGCCCCGGCTTCATTGAAGCGAAGTGGTGAGAGCGGACGCTTACGATATCGCGAGCCCTATCCGGGGTATAATTGCCCCGGCTTCATTGAAGCGAAAGTTTTTCAAAAATATCCTGAAGGAGATCGCTCACCCTATCCGGGGTATAATTGCCCCGGCTTCATTGAAGCCTTTCCTTGCCCGCCTTCGTTCTTGCGATCGTCTCCCCTATCCGGGGTATAATTGCCCCGGCTTCATTGAAGCCAAGCTCCATAACCAGCTCTGCCAGTTCGGGGTAGGGCCCTATCCGGGGTATAATTGCCCCGGCTTCATTGAAGCTAGCTTACATAAGCACCTACCGTCTTCAATCCGCGCCTATCCGGGGTATAATTGCCCCGGCTTCATTGAAGCTTATATTGCTGACATATGCCTCCGCCTGCTCCCGCGCCTATCCGGGGTATAATTGCCCCGGCTTCATTGAAGCCGCGTCGCATCATCGGAGTACGCTTTCGAGAACGGCGGACCTATCCGGGGTATAATTGCCCCGGCTTCATTGAAGCCGCGTCGCATCATCGGAGTACGCTTTCGAGAACGGCGGACCTATCCGGGGTATAATTGCCCCGGCTTCATTGAAGCTGTCTCAACCTTCTACCTGTGGACTCCAGATAACCCACCTATCCGGGGTATAATTGCCCCGGCTTCATTGAAGCCAAAGATGCGATGAGAGCTTTCAATCCGCAGACCAGCCTATCCGGGGTATAATTGCCCCGGCTTCATTGAAGCGACTAAAAAAGTCATCGGCACGATCGCTCGTGATCGCCTATCCGGGGTATAATTGCCCCGGCTTCATTGAAGCGTTTTCATCCGCTTCCAGGTAATTTCCGAAAACGTACCTATCCGGGGTATAATTGCCCCGGCTTCATTGAAGCATATGAGTATACCATTGCCCCCACTCCGGTGGGGATTCCTATCCGGGGTATAATTGCCCCGGCTTCATTGAAGCATGGAAAGAACTCATCGAAGAGTTCAAACTGCCTGACCTATCCGGGGTATAATTGCCCCGGCTTCATTGAAGCATACGATATTCCCGAGCGGACTGATGAAGGTCACGTGCCTATCCGGGGTATAATTGCCCCGGCTTCATTGAAGCAGAAGGATGCGGTGGGGCTCCGTCACGAATACGTAGACCTATCCGGGGTATAATTGCCCCGGCTTCATTGAAGCCTATATACGGAGAAGAAGGAAAAAAGTACAGAGAAGCCTATCCGGGGTATAATTGCCCCGGCTTCATTGAAGCTCGACTGCTTCCCCGGCAATGTCGATTTGAGTCGTCCCTATCCGGGGTATAATTGCCCCGGCTTCATTGAAGCGAGACCTCCATATAACCGACTTCGAACTTCGAAATGCCTATCCGGGGTATAATTGCCCCGGCTTCATTGAAGCAAGTCCGGGCGGTGAACAAAGAAGGGCAGAGCCCATCCTATCCGGGGTATAATTGCCCCGGCTTCATTGAAGCATCTCCGTGATGACGGGATTGGAAGTATCTTCGCCGTACCTATCCGGGGTATAATTGCCCCGGCTTCATTGAAGCTAAACGCAGATGACATCGAAAGAATACGGCACGATGCCCTATCCGGGGTATAATTGCCCCGGCTTCATTGAAGCCCAGCGTCCAAACCGAATATATCGCTAAAGTGACGAACCTATCCGGGGTATAATTGCCCCGGCTTCATTGAAGCGAACCGTGCGCGCAACACATGGAGATGGCTTGAGATCCTATCCGGGGTATAATTGCCCCGGCTTCATTGAAGCGTCAAATGCGAGTGGTATCTGGACGGCAAAAAGGTAACCTATCCGGGGTATAATTGCCCCGGCTTCATTGAAGCGGAATCGAAAAAGACCCTGTCGTTTACGACATTCTGACCTATCCGGGGTATAATTGCCCCGGCTTCATTGAAGCTAGTTTATCGATTCCGATTCGAACTTGCCGACCTGACCTATCCGGGGTATAATTGCCCCGTCTTCATTGAAGCGCATAGGCTCTGTATGTCGGATCCACCGCATCATCGGCCCTATCCGGGGTATAATTGCCCCGGCTTCATTGAAGCGAGAAAATATTCGGAGCCAGCAACCCGTATCTGGACCTATCCGGGGTATAATTGCCCCGGCTTCATTGAAGCCTCGTACAGATGCGCATCAACCGGCCGAAGACTGGCCTATCCGGGGTATAATTGCCCCGGCTTCATTGAAGCGATACAGATAACGAACGAACTTGCATCGGAAGCGATCCTATCCGGGGTATAATTGCCCCGGCTTCATTGAAGCCATTTAAGTTCGTCATCTTGCGACCTCCTTTATTGACCTATCCGGGGTATAATTGCCCCGGCTTCATTGAAGCGTCTGGCATGTGGCGCCCATGACGCAGGACGTGGCGGCCTATCCGGGGTATAATTGCCCCGGCTTCATTGAAGCATATTTGATTACGCTTGGCTGCTCATAGCCTTCGTACCTATCCGGGGTATAATTGCCCCGGCTTCATTGAAGCCGTCAGATATGTCGGCCGGCAACCGTCCCCTGCCAACCTATCCGGGGTATAATTGCCCCGGCTTCATTGAAGCGATATCTACAACCGCGCGCGTAGCGTCCTCGCCGAACCTATCCGGGGTATAATTGCCCCGGCTTCATTGAAGCATACTTTCCGGCGATATTTCGCGGGCGGTCGGAAGCCTATCCGGGGTATAATTGCCCCGGCTTCATTGAAGCCCAGGAGTGCCGGCAAAACCCCACGTGCCGGCAGGACCTATCCGGGGTATAATTGCCCCGGCTTCATTGAAGCATCTCCATATTGTTTTGTTCTCGGAACAAGTTCGTCCCTATCCGGGGTATAATTGCCCCGGCTTCATTGAAGCGTAGAATAGACAGCCTCATTATTGAACTTGACGAAGACCTATCCGGGGTATAATTGCCCCGGCTTCATTGAAGCATCT
Source organism: Thermodesulfobacteriota bacterium (assembly GCA_965204665.1). Lineage (GTDB taxonomy): Bacteria > Desulfobacterota_D > UBA1144 > Nemesobacterales > Nemesobacteraceae > Nemesobacter. The sequence continues at coordinate 1,431,037 of OZ242002.1, forward strand.
CCATATTGTTTTGTTCTCGGAACAAGTTCGTCCCTATCCGGGGTATAATTGCCCCGGCTTCATTGAAGCGTAGAATAGACAGCCTCATTATTGAACTTGACGAAGACCTATCCGGGGTATAATTGCCCCGGCTTCATTGAAGCGTCAAGGTTTTGTTTAGCCTCATTGTATGCATCTAGGAACAGGACACGCATCAGCGGCAGATAGTTGTGAATAGCGGGCCGTTTTCAGTCAGTTAAACTTGCCGCCTCCCACTCGGTAATAGGGCTGTTGTTGTGAATAGCGGGCCGTTTTCAGTCAGTTAAACTCCGAAAGGCAAGGAGAGATCGATGATTAGAGTTGTGAATAGCGGGCCGTTTTCAGTCAGTTAAACTTCAATAAAGGCGCGAAGCTGCTCAACCTGAGTTGTGAATAGCGGGCCGTTTTCAGTCAGTTAAACTTTTGCGGCGAATGCGTTTGTGGTCGCCTGGTTGTGAATAGCGGGCCGTTTTCAGTCAGTTAAACTATGTCTGACGGTGAAAATCACCGTCCCGAAGTTGTGAATAGCGGGCCGTTTTCAGTCAGTTAAACTCTGTTGTAAGGTTTGCATCCACGTTGCTGGGTTGTGAATAGCGGGCCGTTTTCAGTCAGTTAAACTGAAGCGCGGATGCTCCGCATAATTCCCGTCGTTGTGAATAGCGGGCCGTTTTCAGTCAGTTAAACTAGACAGCCTGAGCACCGGTTGCAGTACAAGGTTGTGAATAGCGGGCCGTTTTCAGTCAGTTAAACTCTGTTGTAAGGTTTGCATCCACGTTGCTGGGTTGTGAATAGCGGGCCGTTTTCAGTCAGTTAAACTTCCAGGAAAAAGGGACTTGACAATAGTTTAAGTTGTGAATAGCGGGCCGTTTTCAGTCAGTTAAACTTGAAACTCATATCATCACCTCCTTAAGCAGTTGTGAATAGCGGGCCGTTTTCAGTCAGTTAAACTAACACGATAGATATTCCACGGCCACAGAGAGTTGTGAATAGCGGGCCGTTTTCAGTCAGTTAAACTGAAAGTGGAGCTGATAAACTTCTTTTTGGAGTTGTGAATAGCGGGCCGTTTTCAGTCAGTTAAACTACAATTCAGTCTGGGCAAAGGCCTTCGCTTGTTGTGAATAGCGGGCCGTTTTCAGTCAGTTAAACTAACCTTGTTTGACGACATACATAGCGACAAGTTGTGAATAGCGGGCCGTTTTCAGTCAGTTAAACTGATAGGTGGTCGCAAGAGAATTGTCGTTATGTTGTGAATAGCGGGCCGTTTTCAGTCAGTTAAACTATTCCATGTCTGATGCCTCCTTGTTAAGCAGTTGTGAATAGCGGGCCGTTTTCAGTCAGTTAAACTGAAAAGATATGTAATAGAGATTGAAGATTAGTTGTGAATAGCGGGCCGTTTTCAGTCAGTTAAACTGATCGTGATCGCGGCATCTTCACCGATATGGTTGTGAATAGCGGGCCGTTTTCAGTCAGTTAAACTTACCTGGAGGATTGATGACTACTGAAAACGGTTGTGAATAGCGGGCCGTTTTCAGTCAGTTAAACTTGAAACTCAGATCGTTCGGCAGCGAGATCTGTTGTGAATAGCGGGCCGTTTTCAGTCAGTTAAACTGATCCGGGTATATCGATCTCAATCAGTCTCGTTGTGAATAGCGGGCCGTTTTCAGTCAGTTAAACTTCTGAAATCCTTCGTCTTACGGTCGGTTGGTTGTGAATAGCGGGCCGTTTTCAGTCAGTTAAACTAAGCTGCCGAATATGATAGAGCTGCTGCAGGTTGTGAATAGCGGGCCGTTTTCAGTCAGTTAAACTTCGGCAACCTATATTCCAGCCTTGTAGGTTGTTGTGAATAGCGGGCCGTTTTCAGTCAGTTAAACTCACCCGTGGTGATGGTGCCGGCTGCATTCCGTTGTGAATAGCGGGCCGTTTTCAGTCAGTTAAACTGCAGCAAAAGGCAAGTGGTGCACGCTTACAGTTGTGAATAGCGGGCCGTTTTCAGTCAGTTAAACTTCTCAGCAATGACGATCTTCTTTATTTAGTGTTGTGAATAGCGGGCCGTTTTCAGTCAGTTAAACTCCACACTGATCAAAACTGACTTCCATATAAGTTGTGAATAGCGGGCCGTTTTCAGTCAGTTAAACTGGTTTGGTGCAAGGGAATACGGCTACGAACGTTGTGAATAGCGGGCCGTTTTCAGTCAGTTAAACTGTGAGGAAAAGTACTGATACATAAAAGTACGTTGTGAATAGCGGGCCGTTTTCAGTCAGTTAAACTTATGTCGCCAGATAAATGCAAAGCCGGACGTTGTGAATAGCGGGCCGTTTTCAGTCAGTTAAACTCAGGCTGTTCAGGACATTCGGCAACGTGTCGTTGTGAATAGCGGGCCGTTTTCAGTCAGTTAAACTCATAACCGGTAAGTCTGTGCTCTGCTGTAGGTTGTGAATAGCGGGCCGTTTTCAGTCAGTTAAACTAGCCTGCTTTTCGTCATCGTCCATGTTTTCGTTGTGAATAGCGGGCCGTTTTCAGTCAGTTAAACTGCGATCAGCGGAGTCATCGGCGGAGTAGCGGTTGTGAATAGCGGGCCGTTTTCAGTCAGTTAAACTCGTCGTCTGCGGGGTTTACGAGCATGCAGAGTTGTGAATAGCGGGCCGTTTTCAGTCAGTTAAACTGAGCCCTACCGTGTGGGTGCCCCTGCAGGGGTTGTGAATAGCGGGCCGTTTTCAGTCAGTTAAACTTGGCGTTGCCGGTCAGTCCGAAAGTCAGCAGTTGTGAATAGCGGGCCGTTTTCAGTCAGTTAAACTTTCGATCTCGTCCATCCCCTGCATCCTTCGGTTGTGAATAGCGGGCCGTTTTCAGTCAGTTAAACTTTTTTGCCCGCCATGAAGATCAGAGCTGCGGTTGTGAATAGCGGGCCGTTTTCAGTCAGTTAAACTTGCCGGTAAAGCTGTCCGCAAGCTCTCTTTGTTGTGAATAGCGGGCCGTTTTCAGTCAGTTAAACTATTCATGCTAAATTAAAAGTGTGGATAGGCGGTTACGGTTCCCAAACGAATTAAAAAAGACATATTTGTTTGGGAACCTTTTCTGTTTTTCTTCGTTTTTTTCCATAAAAAACCTGCATTCGCTCAAATTGCTTATCTGTAATATTAATAACTCTCACCTCGCCTCTTGGAGGCAAAGCATTGCGAACTTTTCCGGCATGCACATATGCGTTTTCATCACTGGCACAATGTCGTACGTAAACGGAAAACTGAAGCATGGAGAACCCATCTTGGATGAGGGATTTACGGAATTGGGTATATGAACGCCTATCCGCTTTATTCTCTGTGGGTAGATCAAACATTACTATTACCCACAAAGTTTTATATCCTCCGAAGATCATTTTTATATCAGAACCATTTCTTGTTGTTTCTTAATTACAAGTTCTGGGATTTCTAAGAATTCGGACCCTTCGGTTAAAGACTTTTTTAAACTTGCGGCGGTATGTTGCAAAGCTACCATGAAAGGGATGTTTCTTCCTCTAAAAGACAACGGTTCAGCCAAGATGGATAGTAGAAAAGCTTTTGTTTTTTTATTGATATCAAATATTCCCCGCTCCCAGAGTTTATATACCTTTCTGTCAACTGCTGGCCTGAATGGTTCAATCAGGTCGTCCGCAAGGCACATGGGATTGTATTGATTATGGTGGTGGATACCCAAAGCTGGGTGCAGACCTGTCCCGCAGATAGCGCGAGCAACGGAGGACCTTACTAGAGAGTACCCATAATTCAGCAGAGAGTTTGTCCCATCAGCTTCTTGGTCTCGTTTGAAACTTTGACCGAACATTAGCGGCCAGTAAATTCTTGATGCCTGAGATTCGATATTTTCAGGGTCACCGCTCCGTACACGCGATTTCATTGAGTTGAGACCGGGAGAAGATTTTCCACAAGAAAGCAATGCCTTTATTTGAGCTTCTATTTTTGCAATTACAATCTTCTGCCAAAGACGCTTTTTTAGAGGTTTCTTCACACTCGTCTGAATATTTAAAATTTTACTGTGTAGGCAATTTCCAGAGAGAGGGAGAAGGACAGATACAGGTATATGTCTGCGGTCGCAAAAAATGATAATACAGTTGTTCTGCTGACAGGATGCTATGAGGTTTGAAGAGATCGTCACTGATGGATTGGACACTATAAGTACTCCGATATCTTCAATTGGAATCCTTCCGACTTCGATTTTCTGCTGCTCAATTACCATCTGAAGATTCTTAGTATGAAGATAGGAAGGAGTGCTGATATCGACAATGCGTTTAACCATCTCGGTTTTTCAAGAGGACCCCGAGCACATCCACGGACTCCTTCCGCATATCAAAGTTTTTCATAAGTACTGAGATACTTTTCTGTACGCATTCCTTTTTGTTGTTTAGCGTTGCTGCACTGAGGAGTCTCAAAGTTAGTCTTGAGGCACTAGCCTCAAGTTTCTGCACACGGTAAAATACCCTTTCACCGTTCTCCTCTAGGCTTACGGTATCGTTACTGCAGAGATAGGTTATGTACTCCCAATCTTCTCCATGTTCAGTTCTTACAATCGGCTCCTTGAATATCCGAACCTTTTTCGCAACTTCCATGGTTGTTATGAATTCACCTTCATATTTTCCGTTTTGACGGTTTCTTGTTATTTCTACATGGTGGATATTTCCGTACCTGAGAACATGTAGGGTTTTGCCTTCCTCGTTCTTGTGGTTCCAGTAGGAGTCTTCCGGAAAATCTTTCGACACCCAGACCCTTGCGCGACATATTTCGTTTCTCGTTTTCGGATGGATCAATGGCTTTTTCGACAATTGCTTCATTGCGGTTTTTACATCTCCTCCACCCTCCCAGACATATCTCTCGACTGCAGATCTGATCACAGGGCAAACAATGTTTCCTTTTTCCTTCTCGGTCATATTCTCAAGCATTTTACGCACCACTAACCCGTGTTTTCCGCCTTCGCCTTCTCTTATCCCGTAGACCGTCTCCTCATGGAACGCTCCAGTTAATTTTCTGTTGGTAGCATGCGAGACTATGAGATTTCCTAGTCGGTTGGAAAGAGTATCTCTCAGTTTTAGAAGCGGCGGGTCGACCTTGATTTTGTGATCGGGAGAAATGTCATCATCATCTGGTTTCTGCAACTCGGTAATTTGATGAATGATCTTCTGGTAAAGCCTGCGGGTTGTGAGTGCGATTACAGTTGCGTCAACAGCATGGTGCCTGTGGTCTTCTCTGTTTTTTTCTCCACTATCCCCGAGCAAATTATTGAGTCCCCACTGTTTCCGTAGCCAGCTTGTCGCGCCACCTTTGGTGAAAGATACGTCACAACCTAAGTTCCTTATATATTTTCCTGCTTCTCTTGATATGTAGCGTGCGTCTGTCAACTGATTGCTTATAAATTCATCAATTCCACCAAGGTCTTCTTTTAGTAATCTTTCTTTTTTTGGTCTGGGTAGTGAATTTGAAATTGACAAAATAGAATCCCATTCTTCAGTTTCTTCAAACGCTTCCCGAGGAGTCCTTGCTCCTTTTTCCCTGTTCTTTCTTGAAAAACAGATAACTTTGTTCATGTACGAGTCGTCAAGGGACCTCTTATACGGAAGTATATGATCAATCTCCGTTTCATCGGTAAAAAGTGTGGTTTTAGATATCATTTCTCCGCTGTAAATGCATACTCCCCCGCTTTCTTCCCATAGGCGGTATTTCAGTCTGTCCTGATAACTTATGTTCTTCTTGAGTTTAAGTTGTTGGTTATTGACCCTGATTATTTCATATTGTTCTCTAGCTCTTTCATTTGATTCTTCGTTCTTTTTGTACCTTGCGAGAGTTTCCTTGTACCTTTTAGTGTTCATTTCAAGGTCTCGCGCCATTTCTATTCGTACTGCGGATGGTTTACCGTATTTTTTGATAATTGCGTTTATAACATGTCGGAGTTCGTAGAGGGCCTTTTGAACTATTGGATTCGGTATCCAAGGTGGAGACGGAAGCAGGTCAGAATTTCCTTTTTCAACTTCACTGAACTTGTATCCTGCAATGTCTACAGCATCATGATATTTTTTCCCTTCTTGCAGATAATGAAGAATCTTTTTCGTTGCTTTCAAAGAAAGGTTCGAATGTTCTTCCTCTAGTTCCACCACAGCAAGTCTAGTAGCTTCTTCTTCAGGAAATCTCCAGTGATTTAGGAAACGCTTTTTGAGCCCTTTTTTTGAGTTGTAAGAGATTATATCTTCGACAATCTGGGACTGTTTCTCTTCACTGAAAGAATCCCAACTATCTCCGAGAATCTTTCTTATATCGCACGCTGTTGTATTTCCTTTGAGACCTTTTGTATTTCCCGGAACCTTCTGAAGGTTAAATTCCGTTGCTTTGGGTAGTTTCAGAGCTTTTCTCACTGACGACCATGAGAGCCGTTTTGTCTTTTCAAGTTCACAAGCAAGATTTTTTTTCTGTTCGTCAGATAGAGGTATATCTATCTCACCTGTTTCAGGATCATCATAAGAGAGATTATTTATTTGTTGCCAGTAGCGAAATTGCTGAGATTCAAGGCGGGCATTCCTAGTTCTGCTCAACTTGGGTTCGAATGTACAATGCCCCACTCTATCCGGCTTCAGTTTAAGAGGTCTTTGGAAAAAGATGATGTGCTCAAGTTCCTCCTTCATCTTCTTATGGTAGATTTCAGGATTGAGTTCCGACTGCTTTTCCCATATCTTTTCGAACTCTTCTTTGTACATTGCCCTGTCCGTGTGTCGGTCATGTAGCGACCCCCTGTTTCGTTTGCGGGGAAGTCCAGACAGGTACTCTCCGAGAGTTCTAGTACCGACCTCGTCCATTTCCTTCCTGAGTGTTTTTATGTATCCCTTCAGATTTTTTTCGTCGTTGTCTTTATTGGAAGAGTTGTTTTCTTTTTCAAGAATGTTTTGGGCTTTGATGTCATCCGCCAAGTCTCCAAATGAGGTCTTGCGGTTGCTTAGAAACCCCCTGCGGGACCCTAGATGAAGAAGCGCTCTGCCAAACTCATGACGAGTCAGTTCCTCGTCCATCGCTTTTTTTCTTATTGAATAAGGGTCTCCCAACTTATTGAGTTCCTGCTCGGGGGAGGAATTATTCTTCAATGAATCGGGCAGAAATCCTTTGAGGACAAGGTAGTTTCTCAGGCGATTTTTACGTCTACTGCGACGTTGCACCTGTCTTCTCTGGAGGCGTGATTCTCTGCGTTTTCTATTTTTCGGGGTAGGGGATTTATCTTCAACGGAGCGGATGAATATGCGACTTCCACAGTCGATAAATTTTCTGGGTTCTCCATATTTCTCTTCTATTATGCTCCATCCGATAGAGTTTGTCCCCATATCAAGTCCTATAGCGTATTCAGATAAATTCGACTTTTTCATCTTTAATTGTAAAAAATTCCTCCTGTTCGCTTGACTTTCAAGCCGTATATTGTAACGTATTAAGCAAGTTACACAACTGACTGAAAACTGCCATGATATTTGCTTTTGCTATTCATAACAAGAAGCGAATGTTTCGCAGGTAATCTCTACGGAGAACCCAGCCCTCGCACTCGGGGGCTTTTTTTTATCTGATTTTCGACTGTTGACTTTAGTCGGTTTGCAGATTTTTGAGGGATTCGAATTCAAACAACGCTTTTTTTCTTGCTGTCGAATGATCAACTATCTGAACTGGGTAAGATCCACGACCTGAACCTTTCCACGGTTCATGAGTATACAGGTTCGACACATTCTTGAGTTCCGGAATCCATCTCCGCACATAATCACCTTCCGGGTCGAATTTCTTTCCTTGGAGAGTCGGATTGAAAATACGAAAAAAGGGAGCGGCGTCCACCCCGCATCCCGCGACCCACTGCCAACTGACTGAGTTGTTCGCGAGGTCCGCGTCCACCAGAGTTTCGAAGAACCACTCGGCACCCCGCTGCCACGGAATTAAGAGATGTTTTACCAGGAATGACGCAGCGACCATCCGCACGCGGTTATGCATCCATCCGGTTGTCAGGAGCTGGCGCATTCCCGCGTCCACTATGGGATAACCGGTAAGTCCTCGTTGCCAAAGGTCAAGCAACTCTTCGTTATCTTTCCAGGGGAATCGTTCAAATTCTTTCCGAAACGGCTTGTCGGGAAATTCCGGCCGGTGATAGAGAAGATGATGGGAGAATTCCCGCCAGATCAACTGACGCAAAAAGGAATCACAGTCTTCTTGAGAGCGGTTTTTCAGATTACGGCTTGCCGAGTGCCAGCAGAGCCTAGGTGAAATCTCTCCGAAATGAAGATGAGGAGAAAGCTTGGAAGTTCCGGAGACATCCGGCCGGTCGCGTTGCGTTTTATAGAGGGCCCCCGAATTTTCAAGAAACGAATCAATCCGCACAAGGGCTCCCCGTTCTCCGGGCGTCCATAAGTCGAGCCATCCCAGAGCCCGGTCGGGCTTTTGCGGAAGCAGGTTCCATGCTGAGAGAGAATCACCTCTCAAAGGTTTTTCCGGGCGGGAAATCTCTCTGGGTGCGGGAAGTGGCGAGCGGAGAGGGAGTTTTTTGAGGCACGCTCTGTAGAAAGGCGTGAAGACCCTGAAGCAGTCGCCTTTTCCGGTCGCTACCGATTCGGGAGGAAAAAGAAGACTGCCGTCGAAAGCGCGGACCCCGATTCCAGTATCAGTTAGAACCCGTTCCACTTCCGTTTCTGTCTTTTTCGCGTGAGGTTCCGAAAGCCGGTTGAAATGGACAGCCGCAGCCCCGGTTTCGCGGGCAATTTCCGCGAGCACATCCGGAGGATTACCGCACCTGAGCAGAAGGCGATTCCCGTAGGACCCGAGAGTCTCATCAATTCCCGCGAGACTGTGGTGGAGCCACCATCTGCTTGCTCCCCGCGGAGCCCAGGGGTCGGAGTCTCCGTCTTCGAGTATGTAGACCGCTATCACAGGTCTTGATTTTTCTGCGGCCGCGAAAAGCGCAGGATTATCCGTAACCCTGAGGTCTTTTCGGAACCAGTGAATTACAGGATGTTCTTTTTCCCCTGTATGATTCATCATCTGCCTTCATTTCTCGGGATTCGGTAAGATTATACCGAAGTAGAACCGGGTGCCGCGTGACCGGCATCCGACATTAATGTGCTATTAAAGAAGGCGAGGTCCGTCCCATGTCCCGTCCGGATGCAGAGAAACAAGGTTTCAAGTCAGGATTCATTTCCGTGGTCGGAAGACCGAACGTAGGCAAATCCACGCTTGTAAATTCAATTGTCGGAGAGAAAGTCTCCGCGGTTTCCGATAAGCCCAGCACCACCAGGAACAAGATAGTCGGCGTGAAAACCTTCGAGGATTCACAGCTGATTTTCCTTGATACACCCGGGGTTTACAGGGAAAAAACGAGACTCGGAAAATCCATGGCCCGCGCAGTCAGCAGCGCTCTCGCCGACTCGGACCTGATCATGTTCGTAACGGATGTGGAAAAACCGCTCGGTATTGCGGACAAGGGTATACTTGAGATGCTCGCGAAGCCCCCTGTTCTTGTTATAAACAAGATTGACAGGATCAAAAAATCAAAACTGCTTCCTGTCCTTTCCGCTGCGGACGGATTTACCGGGAAATTCCTTGAACTCGTCCCCGTCAGCGCTCTTGACGGAGACGGCGTTGTGCAGATTGTGGAACTGCTCAAAAAGTATCTGCCCGAAGGACCAATGTATTTTCCTAGGGAAGTTTTCACCGACCAGCCGGAAGTTTTCTACATAGCGGAGATTGTAAGGGAGAAGATATTCAATCTCACCCGAAAAGAGATTCCCTACAAAGTGGCGGTTCTGGTCACGGGTTTCAGCGAGGACGCGAAAAAAAACCTGATAAGCGTGAACGCGGAAATCTATGTTGAGAGAAAGAGCCATAAAAGAATCGTCATAGGAAAGGGCGGAGCGATACTCAAACGGGTGGGCTCGGAGGCGAGAGCCGAGATTGAAAGCACTCTGGGTACAAGACTGTTTCTTGATCTTTATGTGAGAGTAAAGAAGAACTGGACAGGAAACGATTTTCTGATAAGAGAGTTCGGCTACGGGGAGTGACAAACTGAGTTTATTTTATTCTCCCCGGAAAACAGGCTTTCTTTTTTCCATAAACGCCTTTCTGCCCTCACGGTAGTCTCTGCTTCCGCACACCTCCCGGATGAGGGATTCCAGAACTGCCCGTTCACTTTCTGAAAGAGTTTGTTTCTCCTCCCAGATATTCATCATTTTCTTCATGGAGATCATGGAAAGAGGAGCGTTTTCAATTATGCTTTCCGTTGCTGAACGGACGAACTCTCCAAGTTTTTCTTTTTTCACCAAATGATTTACAAGCCCGTTTTCCAGAGCCCTTCGCGCAGTTATGGGTCGTGCGGTCAGAAAAAGTTCTCTTGTAAGTCCCGGCCCGATCAGATTGAGAAACTTCTTTATCCCCTCGTAAGAGTAGGTCACTCCGAGTTTTGCCGGGGGCATGGCGAACTTCGCATCGTCTGCTGATATTCTGATGTCGCATGCGACCGCAAGTTCGAGTCCCGCCCCGAACGCATGACCGTTTATCATGGCCACCACGGGAAGAGGACAGTTTCTCACCGCGCGCATCGCCTGCGTCAGAGGGTGATTCTCCCTTCTGTAGATATCTTCATCCGATATAGCCTTTATGTCGTATCCGGAGCAGAACGCCTCGTCTCCATTCCCCGTTACGATTATGCATCTGACGGCCGAGTCGCTGCCGAGTTTCTCCAACTCCGAGGCGATCATTCTGAGAGCGCCTGCGGAGAGGGAGTTTCTTGTATCCGGACGGTTTATAGCGAGAGTTGCTGTGCCTCCCTCTATTTCTACGAGAATTTCCTTGTCCGCCGCCATGGGGAAATTATATATCATCGCTGTTTCGTGTCTAAACTCCGCCGCTCGAAGATCTTTCTGTCTTAACGCCGAAAACCGTCAGGTTAGACGGTCATGAATCCTGCTAAGAACGGAGTTGTTTCTCCGTACGGGTAACTCCTGCCGTTCGATCACGGCGTAATCTATTCTTGAACCATCATTCCGACGGGAGGTTTGTCGCCTGCAGTGCGGGAAGTTGTCCGCGGGGTGAAATCAATCCCCAAGCACTCAATCTCCTACTGCAGCGCGGACATGGTACGGAGTATCTGCGCTCCAAGTCATGGAAAGAGTTCGAGTCGGAAGACGTGCCCGTCATGGATTTTGTATTTACTGTGTGCGACGATGCTGCGGGAGAAACCTGTCCTCTCCGGCCCGGAAAACCTGTAACGGCCCACTGGCGGCTTGCAGACCCCTCGGATATCGAGGGCAACTACCAATGAGCGGCGGAACTTTTACCGAGGCGTATCTTTTGTCGGAGGGGCGTATAAAGGCGTTTCTCTCGCTTGATTTTGAATCTCTCCCGAATGAGCAACTTGAGAAAAGTCTCGGGGAAATCGGTGCATTCAGATAGTTTTTCCACCTGTCCTCTTTATGTTTTCCGATTCACCGGGTGGTTCGGGGTTATGGGCGGTCTGATAAAACACAGCGGGTTTTACGAAAAAGTCGCGATTTGATCTCAATCGGGAGATTCTTCCTTTCCTGAAACCATTTCCATGAAATCCGTTTCCTGCAGTATTCGTATCGGTTGTCCTTTCGCTATGAGTTCTTCCGCTCTTTTTTCTTTTGAAGTTTTCCTGTGCTCTCTGCGACTGCGGCCGTCATAGTTCCCGGATACCGGAACAGTAGTTTTTGTCGTCACATTTTCTTCTACTCCGTGTCCGTGGATAACTGCAATCGCAGATGCCTGCTTCCCTCTGATCGACAGCGGGCCGGTGAAAACGACTGTTTCTCCGATTTTATATTCTGCGCCGGGAGCGGAAGGTTCCGGATATTTCATTTTAGAGCGGGTCTGCGGCGATTTTTTCGCTGAAGCACCTTGAGCAGTTCTTCAAAGCGGAAGTCTGTCTCCGAGCATGCTCTGAGTACTATTTCCGCTGACACTCTTGCGTCTTCCCCCGCGTCATGATGGTTGAATGAGATTTCAAGGTCGCCTGCGATATTTCCGAGGTTGTACCCTCCGGAGGCGTATTTCTCCGGCCAGGCGCGTCTTGCAACCTGCGCGCTGTCGATCCATGCTTTATAACTGAGAGTTTTTCCGTAGAGTTCACAGGCTTTCTGAATCGCCCTGCGGTCAAAAAAAGTGTGGCTTACAACGGTGCCTTCCAGATATTCGGCGACTTTGTCGTATATATCCTCAAAGCCGGGAGAGTCCGCCACCATGCCGGATGTTATGCCGTGAACCCCTATATTCCCGGGGTGGAAATAATCCCCCGGGTCTACAAGTTGTGTCCATAACTCTGTTATTTCAGATGACCTGACTACCGCAATCCCTATCTGGCAGATGCTCGAGACATCCGGGTTCGCCGTTTCCACATCAACCGCTACAAAATCTTGCGGCCGCGCTGATAAGATTTTTCTGTTCAGCATTTTTTATACTTTAGCGGCATCAGACATTGCAGTGCGGTGACCGAATACGGCGGATCCTAGGAATTCTCACGCCTTTGGGCTTGTTCTCGTTCGGGTGCATACGCAATTTCATGTCGGGACAACCCCTTGTGCCGACGCACATTGAGGGCTTTCCACTCCAGAAGCGGTTGGACCTGGATGCGTTTTTGGAGGGATGAATCCGAGGTCAGGATCGTCGCGTCGATTTCACCTTTGTCCAACAGAAGGTCGAGGAATGCCTGCTCGGCATCGGTAAACGGCAGCAGAACGGACAGAGCTTTCTTGGTCTCCCCCAGAATTTGCGCCCCGTATTCCGCGGGCGACGCCTGTTTTTCTGGCTGACGGACTCGGAGAGTGGGACCGAGTTGTCTTGCCAGTTCCGATTCATCGTAGTCGGCATCGTCAATAGCAATGGTTCTCCAGTCCTTGCGGTTCATCGCCCCGTATACGAAGAAGGCGATGCGGAGCCGCTCGCGTTGAAGCGTGTCCGTATCAAGTATGCGATGACAATCGAACAGATCTCTCGCCTGTTTGCGGGAAAACAGCGCCGAGAGCTTGCCGGCCGCAAGTTCATGAAGGTCGAGAAGGGGAACATCTTTGGCCTGATTGTCCCCGAGCGGATGTGAATCGGCTTGGGGAATATCCCAAAGCGGTTGTCTGAACATGAAATTCAAATCGACCTCCAGGCTCCCGGATTGCCAGGTGTAGCTCGGGTAACTCAACCGCCACTTCCCTACTGCGTGTTCGCCCGGCGTCCTCCTGACCGTGAACCCCTCACGGGAGAAGACCGCCTGGGCCGCATGCTCGATTCTCGGCCTCTCCTCCGGCATTTCCTCGCGCTCCAGCGCGCCGCGATGTAATTCAGGTCGATGTCCACGGACAACCGGGGATGGCGGAGGACGAACAGATTCAGGGCCGTGCCGCCCTTAAGGACCCATCTTCCCTTGAGCGACGGGTGCCTGTTCAGAGCGTTCAGCAGATTCATCAGACAGAAAACTTTCTCGACCACCTCCGCGTTGAATCCGTTGGCTCCGGCCACGGGAAGGATCTCCGAGGCGGAAAATCTCACCATACCTCTCCCCAGGACTGATTCAGGATTTCATTAGGGACCATCAGGTTCCAGTCTTTCATCAAACGGCAATCTCTGGGCCTGCCTTGCATCAGATGGCGGGGCTGACTCGGACGCAGCCTGCGCAGGGCGTCCAGGTGTGTATTCCTTACCATCAGAGGCTCTCTGTGCTGTTCCAGAAAAAATCCGACCTTCGCGGCTGTGGTCGCATTCTCCAGCAGGCGGGTGTACGCGATGACTTGTTCCAGGTCGAAGAACTCCACCGATTCCAAGGATCGCCATATTTCCTCTCAGGTTCCGGTCAGGTCAGGTCGATCCAGCGCATCGACCATGGTTCTTTCATGGCTGGTCACCCGGAGTTTCACGCCGGAGCGCTCATGGCGAGTAACTCCGAACATCTCCTCTCCTTTCTCCGAAAGCGGCGGAGGCACGGGCGCGCGCCGGAACTCGTGGGACTGAAATGTAAGCGGAAGAGACTTGGTCGCCGAGATGTAGACCAGCCTCCAGTGTACAGAGTACGCTCTCCCGTGGAACTCCAGGGCAGTGTGGTAGCCCAGTACAGCATCCCCGGTCATCCTGGCCGCCACCAGGAATGGACCGACCGGAGCGGTTTCGGGGTCCATACCCCGGGGAACCGTTGCATACAGGCCGCGACGCACATGGACGATCCGGCCTCGCTTGCGGTGGTAGGCCAGCAGCGACTTGCGGGTGCGGGTGTTGCCGGACCCGTATTCGGAGAGGAAGCGGTCCAGTTCGTCCACCGTGAAAACGGCATGTCGAGCTAGGAATTCATTGAGCCTCACGGAATGTTTTCTTTGACTATCAGTCGACATAGTAGCAAAAAAATAACTGTATTTACTATATTCATCAATTATATGTGTATGAAAAACGGTCGAAGCGGGAGGGATTTTATTAGTGCTTGTCCACCGATTCGTCAAAGGACTGGATATGCACTACTGACCGTCCTTATGATTATTCCGGCCTGCCTCGTGGGCAGAAAATCCTTGCATTCTGTTGATATTTTTTCAGATATATGTTTTCTACGGTTCTTTCAAAATCTGCTGCTCGATGCCTGCAGTCAAAGCGAAAGCGGATTGATTATAATTTCCGAGCAGCTCGGTGCGGTCATGTCAGCCACGACGAGGTAAGCGTTCGGGCGGACCGTGACGAGGTGTCTGCTTTAGGTAATGCGCCGCTTTTGGACTTGTCGGATTGTGCGAAGCTCCAAGCTTGGCGAGGAAGTTCGAATGCTCAGGTTGGCGTTGCTTTGCCGCCCACTTGGTAGCGCGTGTGTGGAATATTATCATAAGATGTCTCGTGGGTCGGAGAGCGGGAAGTATCATTACCCAAAATGCTCCGCATGATCTTCAAGCCGGGTATGTGCGCGGAGAACAACCGGCGAAGGCTCAACGGATTCGACTTCGTAGGGAAAGTGATGACGGGTGTGAAATTCAAAGATGGGATTGAGAGATAAATAAGAAAAACGAAAAGGAGAATTCAAATAACTGGAACGCCTCTCGGTCATGCAAACACTGGATTTGACAATAACTCGTTTCAGGTCTGCTTATATAAATACGGAAACACCATGACCGGGTTTTAAACTCCTTCCGTATCATATATACTTCAAGTATTCAAAAAGTTTTTTATGGAGACGAGCAGAGTGCCTTTATACGAATACGAATGCGAAAGTTGTATGGAGCGGTATAACAGGGACATAGACAACCTTGTCGGCAAACTTACAAAAACCAACGCTGCCGACATATTCAGGAAAAATAAAAACTTCTGCTATATTTCGGTCACGCGGACAAAGAGCGGAAAACAGGTTTTCGAGTTCGGAGAAAAAAATGCGGCGGGAACGAGAAGGTTTCGTTACTCCCTTGAAAGCGGCAAGGTGCTTTATCTTGAATTGAAGAATTTCCGCTTCGACCATCTTGTGTACGGAGAGCAGGACCGGGATGATGCCGTATGTCCCCTATGTGATGATGCCGCTTCGGTAAGAAGGGTTTTTTCAACATTCAAGGCCATATTTGATGACAAGAACAAAAGAGCGCCGAGGCCGGGAGATGATCTTCGCTGGCACCTTGAATACAAACAGCAGAAAGACGAGGAAATAGCGAGTGACTGGGTGGGACAGGATCACCTGGGTCAGTATTTCAACAGATAGGAGAGAGCAGATGCCGCTTTACGAATTCGAGTGCATAAAATGCAGAAACAACATTGAAAAATCCCTCAAAGTGCTTGAAAAAAAAACAGATAAACAGACTGTGAAAGGTCTGGTCCAGAAACACGATAATATCCACGTGATAGAGGTTGTTGATCTCGAGGGGGAGAAGATACTGGCGAAGCATGGAAAAAAAGGAAAAAATTCGGTGTTTCGGGATTTTTATCTGAATGAAGGAACGGTGCTTGCCCTTTTCAACATGCGGAACTACAGATTCTCCGAGCTCATATACGCCGAAGGTGATGAAAAAAACGTGGAGTGTCGTTGTGGGGAGCGGAAAAAAGTGGAAAAGGTGTTCTCGACTTTTTCCTTTACGAAGGACCTTTCCACCGATATGCCCAAGCCGGACCTCTCGAACCTACCGCCTTCGGTAAGAAACAGAACCCATATCGGTGAATATATAGAGGAAAAGGACAGACCGAAAAAGAATAGATAGACCCCGCCCCTGCGCGCCGGCG
This sequence comes from Thermodesulfobacteriota bacterium, assembly GCA_965204665.1. Lineage (GTDB taxonomy): Bacteria > Desulfobacterota_D > UBA1144 > Nemesobacterales > Nemesobacteraceae > Nemesobacter. The sequence goes on from OZ242002.1 coordinate 1,447,275, forward strand.
GATGCGGAAATCATTTCTGTTCGGGGGTTTTCCGCGCGTAATCTTCTTTCCGTTTTCCGAACCGTCTTTTGAGTTCGCGGGTCACATCATCGGGGCCGAGACCGGCTTCGCTCAGAACCACCATGGAGTGAAACCACAGGTCCGCTGTCTCGTATACAACTTCCTTCGGGTCTCTGTTCTTGGCGGCTATTATCACTTCCCCCGCTTCCTCGCCGATTTTTTTCAGTATACGATCAAGCCCCGACTCCAGAAGGCCGCTTACGTATGACCCTTCTCCGGGGTTCTGCTTTCTGTTTTCTATAGTTTCTGCGACTTCGGCAAGGAATCCGCTGTCGAATTCAGGCGCGAGTTTTTCCGTAAAGTCCCGGGACCTGTAAAAACATGACGGCTTTCCCGTGTGGCAGGCGACTCCTGTTTGCGAGACCGTTACGAGCACGGTATCACGGTCGCAGTCGATGAATATTTCTTTCACGTCTTGAAAGTGACCGGATTGTTTTCCCTTGTTCCAGATCTTTTTTCTCGATCTGCTCCAGAAGTGGGTTCTTCCGGTCAGCACGGTTTTTTCAAGAGCATCCCTGTCGGCCCAGGCGAGCATGAGAACTCGGCCGGAAACTCCATCCTGCACTATAACCGGGACGAGCCCCTGTTCATTGAAATTTACATTGTCGAAATCCATTCGAAATTTCCTTGCCGAGCGTCCTAAGATAGTAATGGCGGAATTTCGGTTGTCAAAAAGCCGCAAATAGGCGCCCGGGATTCTGACGGGAGAAGTCGAGAGCTCGTTCTGACCTGTTTTTAGACCGCGATGGGGTGCCGAGAGGTTTGACATATCTGTCAGAAAAGGGATCATACCAAGGTAATTCATACTGAGAAGGTGGATAAGGATGGCTAGAATCACTATTGAAGATTGCCTTGAGAAAGTCGGAAACAAATTCGCACTCTCCATCGCCGCAATGAAAAGAGCAAAGCAGATATCCAAGGGAGCTAGGGTAGTGGCGTCTGAAAATGATGACAACAAACATGTTGTTTCAGCGCTTCGGGAGATAGCCGAAGGAAAAGTGGAAGTCCTATATCCCAAGGACAGGGATAACTACTGATCAACTGAGCGGCATCCGCCCCGTTATGCTTTCTGCAGGCATAGACGCCGGAGGAACCTTCACCGATTTTGTTTTCTTCGACGGGAAAAAAATATCGATAAACAAGGTTCTTTCCACCCCCGAGGACCCCTCGAAAGCGGTAATGCAAGGTCTTTCGGGGTATACTTCCGGTTCGTCGGAACTTTCCGAAATCATCCACGGCACCACGGTAGCCACAAACTCCCTCCTTGAGCGGGACGGTGCCAGGACCTGTCTTGTCACCACAAAAGGGTTTGAAGACGTAATACAAATAGGGAGACAGAACAGGGAGAAACTCTACGACCTGTTCTGGAGTCCGCAACCCGCTCTTGTTCCGCCTCAACTCAGGTTCGGAGTTTCCGAGAGGGTTGATTACCGTGGACAGGTGCTCAAAAGCCCGCAGGAAAAAGAGATTGAGCGGATAGCGGAAAACATGCTGTCTTCGGATGTTGAAGCGATAGCGGTCTGTTTTCTTCATTCTTACGCCAATCCCGAAAACGAGCGCCTCGTGGCGCACATGCTCTCACATCTGGGCATACCCGTCACTCTTTCATCCGACCTCGCACCCGAGTTTCGTGAGTATGAAAGAACTTCCACCACTGTTGCCAACTCCTATCTGATTCCCAAAGTAAGCGGGTACATGCGCTCGCTTTTGAGAAGTCTGAAAGGAAAATCTCTTCACGTGATGCAGTCGAACGGCGGGGTGATATCCGCAGAACAGGCGGCCGAGGGTCCCGCAAGAATAGTGTTGTCCGGTCCTGCCGGGGGAGTCGTGGGGGCGTTTGAAGTATGCGCGCTTGCAGGAAGAAAAAAAATAATCACCTACGACATGGGCGGAACATCTACTGACGTATCGCTTTGCGACGGCGGGATAAGTTTCACTACCGAAAATATCCTGGACGGTATAGCTCTCAAAGTGCCTATGATAGACATCTCGACCATAGGGTCGGGCGGAGGTTCCATAGCGCGCGTATCCGAGGGGCAGATACTGAAGGTCGGTCCCGCAAGCGCGGGCGCCGACCCGGGCCCCGCATGTTACGGAAAAGGGGTTCTCCCGACCGTTACGGACGCGAATGTAGTTCTGGGAAGAATGGAGCCCGGACGCTTTCTGGGCGGACGGATGAAGATATACCCCGAGAGGTCCGTCGAGGCGCTCAAAGAGCTTTATCCGGGCAGACCGGTTTGTGAAACGGCTGAAGCCGTGATTAATATCTCAAACTCAAATATGGAAAAGGCGCTGAGGGTGATATCCGTCGGAAGGGGTCATGACCCGAGAGAATTTTCGCTTGTGTCGTTCGGGGGCGCGGGAGGACTTCATGCCTGCGCGCTCGCTTCCTCTCTCGGAATAGGAGAAGTGGTCTTTCCGGCGAATCCCGGAGCTCTTTCCGCTTACGGGATGCTGCTTGCCGACTCTTTTAAGGATTACGGCATCACCTTCTTCTCTCAAGCGGATGACCCGGACTGTGTTGCGGAAACATCCGACAGGTTCACGGAGCTCCAGAAAAAAGCTGTTTACGACACCCGTTGCGGCGACTTGCGTTTTGAACGGTATGTCGACGCGAGATACAGAAGACAGTCCCATGAACTCACCATTCCGTTCAGCGGTTCGATTGCTTCAGACTTTCACCGGGCTCACAAGAAGGCTTACGGTTATATGCAGTCGTCTCCGGTGGAGATCGTAACCTTGAGACTTCGGGCTTATCTGCCCGGGCGAAAGATAAAAATTCCCAAGCTGGTAAAAACGGGGCCCGGACCGCGTCCTGTTTCAAGGTCCGTGATATTTCAAGGCGGTGAAACGCAGGCGACGTGTTATGACCGAGATGAGATGTCCGCGGGTTTTTCCTTTGATGGTCCGAGTGTCGTTTTTGAGAGGACCGCAACTGCTTTTATTCCGTCCGGGTTCTTATGCAGTGTGGACGAATATGGAAGCATAATAGCTTCTGCAGACGCTTGAAGCGATGGATATACGGGAGAAGATAGGAAAGGCTCTTGCGCTTCCGGGTGCGGATTCCGACCCCGGTGAAGGTCTTGTCGCATCCGCGGTCGCACTTATGCTGTGCCGTGCGGAGGAGCAGCACTGGATATGGTTCATAAGAAGAACCGAGTACAGAAAAGATCTCTTTTCAGGTCATGTGGCTTTTCCCGGAGGGAAGAGAAAAAACGAAGATTCCACTCTGTTGCATACGGCTTTTCGGGAGGTGGAGGAGGAACTCGGATTCTCCCTTGAGACGGAGGGGCGGATACTAGGGGAGATGGGTTTCGTCCGACCTTTTACGCCTGCTGTCCGTCAGTACGCGGTAAAACCTTTCGTCGCGTTCATAGATGCGGACCCTGACTTTATTCCCAACTATGAAGTCGCTCAATACTTCAGGGTTCCCGTTCGGCATCTGCTTTCTCCGGAAAACCGGAAAACAAGAGAAAGAGTGCGGGGCGATGAAATTGTGAACGATTATGTCTTTCGATACCGAAATCACATAATATGGGGGCTTACCGGAAGGATTCTCAATGAGTTCTTCAAAAAGACCTCGAACTTTTTTCCCGATTCTGCCGGATAGAATCCGGTCGAATAACTTTACCATGCCTGCTCATTTGTACGACGGGTACCCCGACGATGGATACACCAATGTACAGTTTAATGGGTGCTGGGTTTTAGGTAAACTTGAGCCAATGGGCTGTATTGTGCCGGCATCGGTTGCTATTCTGTGCCAATCTCCCTTCAGAAAAGCAAGAAGAAATGGCTGAAACAGTTTAATGGGCGGGCGAAATTTAAAAGGCATGGCTTCTTATGTGGAGAAATATTTATTAGATTTCTACAAAAGTACAGAACATCTCTAATTAATGCTGGAGTAACTCTGCTAAGATATTCCCAACTACATCAAGGAGCGGGTTGAGTGAGCATTCTAATAAAAACTGTGCGTGTTTCAGGATTTCGCGGGCTGGAAAATCTACAGGTGGATCTGGAGCGGACAACTGTTTTAACTGGAATGAATAATACAGGGAAGACATCGTTTCTAAAGGCAATACAGATAGCATTGGGCAATCAGTTTATTTCTCCCGACGACTTTTTCATCCGTGATAATAGCAGTTGTGAGCGAATTACGATTGATCTGCTTATTGTGCCTGTAGACATCGATGGTTCTGATGTCGACGATTTCTCCGAAGATTGGGAAGTGTTGCTGACCACCGACAGAATTAGAACGGACGGTATAAAAAACTTCCTGCCTCTAAGGACGATTTGTACTCTTGATTCAACGAACAGCAGTTATAAAATGCAACAATTCATCTTATCAGGTTGGCCGGAATTTAATGGTAATAACGATTGGCATAAACATGACGATGGTAAAAAAACACGCTTCCATTTCGAGGAAATCCCCTTTTTTATATGGACGCCCAGCGCGACATTATGGAGGATACTAGACAAAAAAGTTCATATCTTGGAAAAATGTTGGCCAATATTGAATATTCGGACGCGGATATTGACGAGATAGAAACGCAGATCAAACAGTTGAACGAGAAAGCCGTAAGTAGCAGTGATGTTCTCCGTAATATTAAAGATACTCTTAAAGACTTAGATTCAGCGATGGGCAGCCAAAGCCATGGTATTGAGATAACTCCCTTCACTAAGAAAATACGCGATTTGAACAAAGGGATGAGTATCTACTACGGCGACAACAAGGACAGTTTTTCTATGGAGTACCATGGAATGGGCACTAGAAGCTGGTCTTCTCTTTTGACTCTAAAGTCCTTTATCAACCAACTTTCCTCTCAAGCAGAGAACAAGAACAACGTGTTTTTCCCACTGCTGGCCGTAGAAGAACCGGAGGCGCACCTGCATCCGAATGCACAAAAAAAGTTGTACGGGCAAATAAATAACATCGCCGGTCAGAAAATCATTTCAACCCATTCCCCGTATATTGCTGCTGCTGCGGATATTAAGCAAATTCGAAATTTTTATAAAAGTGAAAAGGTGAATTGTGGCCGTATTAAGATTGATGCCTCGAATAAGGAAGACATAAGAAAAATAGAGCGTCGGGTGATTAGCCGCAGGGGTGAAATGTTTTTCTCGAAGTTGATCGTGTTTTTTGAAGGGGAAACCGAGGAGCAGGCATTACCGGTATTTTTCCGGAAATATTTCAGTAGAACCCATGTTGAAGTCGGTTTGGATTTCGTTGGAGTAGGCGGTTATACAAACTATCTTCCCTTTATTAGATTCGCCGAAGATCTGGGCATTCCCTGGTTGATTCTCTCAGATGCTGAACAAAAGGCGAAAACGAATGTTTCGGAACAATTTCAGAAATGCAACACACAGAAAAATCTCAATGAAGTTGTTCTTTATTTAGATGGGAGCAACAATTTTGAGCGTCAACTAATTGCTGATGGATTTCAGGATGAAATTAGAAAGAGTATTCTTGGTTTTTATGATTACGACAACGAACAAAATAGGGCAGACAGAGAGCAAAAAGTCGAAAGCTATACCGACGATGAACTTTATGAAACCATCAAGAAAAATAAGACGAAGTACGGCCCCGCCGTTGCAGAAAAAATCATAGAGAGCGGCAAAGAGTTGCCGCCGAAGATTGTAACCCTCTTCGAAAAAGTAAAGTCCATCCTTAAGTTAGGGGGAGTTGATGTATGACTTCTCAAGTCGAATTGTCAGAAAAACAACGATCCATTGTTTATGCCGGTCCTGGTCCGGTCTGTGTCAAGGCCAGTGCTGGCAGCGGTAAAACGCGGGTGCTCACTCAACGCATCAGATATCTACTCAAGCAGTCCAACAAGAAAATATTAGCCTTGACCTTTACCAACAAAGCCGGTCAGGAGATCAAGGAAAGACTAAGCGATATTTCTGATATTGATAACAGAACTTTTATAGGTACATTCCACAGTTTTTGCCAATCAATCTTGGAAAGTCACGGGAAATTGATTGGTTACTCCACAATGCCGCACATATTTGAAGATGAGGCAGATAGACTTGAACTTGTTGAAAGCGCAATCAGCCAAGTTCCGTCCTATGCAAGCGTTTACAGGAAAAAAGAGGGAAAGCGACGGAGAGACTTTTGCTATCGGGCATTACATTTTGTATCCAAAGTAAAACGAGACCTGATCAGTGAATCTGATATAGAGAACCACACGAACGATGACAACATCGTTCTGCTATATCGTAACTATCAAGAACTTTTGAAAGTACAGAATGCTATAGATTTCGATGACCTATTGCTGGAAGCCTACAATTTGTTCGCCAGTTATTCAAGAATTGCTGCTTTATATCGCCGCAGTTTTTTCGCGATTTGTGTAGATGAAGCTCAAGACCTTAACAAAGCCCAGTATCAGTTTCTGAAAACTTTAACCGGTGACGAATTCAACAACATTCTGATGGTGGGTGACCCCAACCAATCCATTTTTCACTTTAACGGCTCCTCACCGGATTATATGAACAAGTTTTTTGTTGAGGATTTTACTTCAAAAACTGTGGAGTTGACTGAAAATTTCCGATCATCTGTCGAAGTACTGAAGGCTGCGGAAAAGATTATCCCTGAGGCGGAATATATCGAGGGAACCGTAAAGCGGGGAATATTTGAGATGCATGAAAAAGAGAATGAAACGGCTGAGGCTGAGTGGGTGGCATCAAAAATTCAAGAAATATTAAGTATGAAGAAACATAGTGACATTGAAGGTGATATTTGCCCGGAGAAGATAGCAGTACTTGCTAGAAACAAGTATTTGTTCAAGTCCCTGGAAAAAGTTCTGAGTCAATGCTGTATTTCTTACTATTACAAAATGACGCCCGGGTCCTTGAAGTTCGAGTCCTCCGTAATGCAGGTATTCGACCTCGCTTTAAGGATCAAACTGAATTCACAAGATTTGTTGCACAAAAAACAATTATTGAAGATATTAGATCTTGACGGAAATGAAAATTCATCCCTTGCGGATATTGCAAAAACATCCGTTCGTACTGAATACAAAAAAATAATATCTCTTGTTATGTCTCTGGATGAAAACGGAGAAAATTTCAAAAGAAACCTTGAAAATTACAGAGATATGGTCTCCATTGACGACGATAATGATAAAAATATGTTGTTCAATGAGATTAACGAGTTGCTCGTCCATTGGTATAACTATGCCAAGAGCGTAGACAACACCTCGATTCATCAATTCAAGAACTCGATGGCGCTGGGGCAAACTCACCCTGCAATTCAACACTCAGGAGTTACTTTAAGCACTGTGCATACGATGAAAGGGCAGGAGTTTGATATCGTTTTTATCATAGGAATGGATGATGAAACCTTTCCGGATTATCGTGCTGTCAAAAGCGGAGGCGTAGATATGTTGCAGGAGAAGAATAACCTTTACGTTGCATTCACAAGGTCCAAGCGGTGGCTTTATATAACATGGCCTGCAAATAGAAGTATGCCTTGGGGAGATACTAAACGGCGAAAAAAATCTCGCTTCCTAGTTGGCTTTGAGTCCGAAGAAACAACTCCCAGCAGAAATCTCACGGCCGCTTTTTCCTGATTCCTTCATGCTCATCGATCTTATCAGAACGGAGCAACATCTGTCCCGAGTGTTGCACTTCGAAGTTGAATGGGCGAGGTTCTTTTACTCGCGCTGAGCCGGAAAATCGTAAAAGGCTAGCAGTTGCTCACGACCCTTCTCCCAAACATCCGGCGGCTTTCGGATATTTGTCCCCGTATATCCTTGTGAACAGATCAAAAACGCTTCCCTCACATCTACCCGTAAACTTCAGGAAGTGCAGACCCCCAGAACTCCGTCACCGATTACAATCTTCGGCTCTTCCATCCCGCGGGCCCTGAGGTCCGGCAGCACTTCGCGCCGACTCTGCTTTGATTCCCCGACTCCGTTTTCAATGGAAAGGAAGTGCTTCCTGCCCGCTTCGTCCACCCCTATCACCACCAGCGTGCACAACCCGGGATCATCTCCCCGCACCTTGCTGTGTATATATAAGCCCGGTCGCGGCCGCTGAGGTCTCTCCTGCGCCGTTTATCGTATTCCTCAGCCCACCCGCGCTTGAGCCTGGATACCGTAGCCGCGGAAAAACCCCGAGCCTCGGGGCCTATAAGGGCTTCCAATGCGGACTTTATGTTCCCCGTGGACAGCCCCTGCAGGTAAAGCCGCGGCAGAGACGAATCAATCTTCGCAGCCCTGCGCACGTACGGAGGCACGACAGCCGAACGGAACACGGCAGGCCGACCGTCCCGGGATCTCACCTTCGGTATGCGTACCGATACGGGACCTATACCCGTCTGCACCTCCCGTTCGGGGTGGTATCCGTTGCGGATCACCGCGGCTCTGCCGTCTTCAAGTCGTCTGTCGTCCCGGGACCGCAGGTATTCTTCCGACTCCATTCTGATTGCATAACCAAGGAGAAACCGAGCCGACCGGCTCAGCAGATCACTGAGGTCGTCGCAGACCTGTTCCGGACTGCCGAATCCGGAGTCAGGTCGTCTCTGAAGGGAAGACCCGTCGATTACTGTTCGGGTCTTCTCCCTGCCGACGAACTTTCTGAAAATGCTTTCCAATGAATCCAAAAACTTTTTTTGACCTTCACGGTCAGAGACTTTTTTTCAAAAACTGCCGAACACCAGATTAGAGCATAACTCTCCTCGTATAACTAACACATGTTACAAGAAAGGCTGTTTATTACTGTTCAATCAACTTAAAACTCATTAATTATTCATTGTTGACTTTTAATGCTCGTTCATGTTACTTAATTCTGAACAGTTAACATATAAAGTAGATATATTATTTAATGCTGTTTAACTAACGTACCGAGTAAAAAATGTTAGTTTTTGAAGCTGGAGCATTGCTATGGAAAAAAAAGAACGTATCGGCAGGCATGTAAAAAGTCCGGTTTCGGGAGGAGAATATTACGAGTCTTATATTCCGAAGCCTCTTCCTCCGAAGCCGCCTCTTTTAATGGATGAACTCTACCCTCTGCTTGAGAAAGCTAACATAGCGTTGGGTCGTCTTGACGGAATACATACGATTCTTCCCGACTCTTCACTTCTTCTCTATATGTATGTCAGAAAAGAAGCCGTACTCTCTTCTCAGATTGAAGGAACGCAGTCCAGTTTGTCTCAACTTTTGCTGTATGAAGTTAAGGATTCTCCGGGGGTGCTCAGGGATAACGATGCTGCTCAGGCATCGCGTTGTGTCTCCGCCATGTATTATGGACTCGAGCGATTGAAGAATTTTCCGCTCTCCCTGCGTCTTATAAGAGAAATTCATGGTGAACTTATGCGGGGTGTTCGCGGCGGAGATATGTTCGCGGGTGAATTCAGGACATCCCAGAACTGGGTGGGAGGTTCCCGGCCTGCAAATGCGCGTTATGTTCCGCCGCCTGCGGAAAACCTCATGGAATGTCTTGATAACTTCGAGAGGTTTCTGCATGAAGAAACGAGAAAATCGCCTGTTCTCATCAAGGCTGCTCTGGCGCATGCTCAGTTTGAGACGATTCATCCGTTTATCGGCGGAAACGGGCGGGTCGGACGGCTCCTGATAACTTTCATTCTGTGCGCTGAAGGAATTCTGAAACAGCCTCTTCTGTACCTCAGTCTCTACTTCAAGGTCAACCGTCAGGCTTACTATGACTGTCTTCAGGGCGTGAGAGAAACGGGAGATTGGGAAGCATGGGTATCTTTTTTCCTCGAGGGCGTTATCGAGACAGCGGGTCAGGCCGAGGAGGCGGTAAGAACTATCATTGACCTGTTCGAGAGAGACCGGCGACGAATCGAGGAATCGGGCAAGTCGACTTCCGGTGTCTTGAATGTGTACGACCACCTGAAGCGGTTTCCCGTCAGCGATACGCATTCCATAAGAAACTCTTTCAAGACCTCCCATACTACGGTGCTTAGAAGTCTCCGTTTTCTGGAGTCTCTTGAAATAGTCAGGGAGATTACCGGCAGGGACCGCAACAAGCTTTTCGTCTACAGGGAGTATATGAACATTCTTGAGAAGGGGACGGAACCCGTTTTCTGACCCGCAGAAGTTCATAATGGAAACAGCATGAATCGAGAGATTGAAAGACTCCGGCTGGGAGTTACTCCTTCTGTGAAGGAATCTTTTCATCTTCAGAGAAAACTTTCACGGATGGTTATCAGGATTCCGGGTCCTGCGGATATAGGCACCGTAGCCGGAGCGGATATAGCGATTCGGACAAAAGAAAGAAAACTCATCTGCGGAATCATTCTTTTTTCCTACCCCGAGATGAAGGAGATTGAGAGAGTCTGGACTGTTTCGGATGAGGTTTTTCCATATGTCCCGGGTCTTCTGGGTTTCAGAGAAGCCCCTGCCGTGATAAAAACGTTTAAGAAACTCAAGAACCGTTGCGATATGCTTATGGTGGACGGTCACGGGCTCGCCCACCCCAGAAAGTTCGGGCTCGCGTGCCATGTCGGCGTCTTACTCGATATTCCGGCAATCGGTGTTGCGAAGAAAAATCTTTACGGAACTTTCGAAGAGGTCGGTCCGGCAAGAGGCGAAAGAACACCCGTAATAGGAGAGGGCGGGGATGTATTGGGGGTGGTTCTGAGGACGAGAGATGGGGTGAAGCCGGTTTATATATCGGTCGGCAACAGAACCGATATTGATACGGCGGTCGCTGTTGTACTTGAGTGCTTGCGCGGTTTAAGAATTCCGGAACCCACGAGACTCGCGGATAAATACGTTGCTTCACTTAAAAAGGAAGCGTTTGTTTCTTGGTCCGATGGGATTGAACGCATCTAAGTCGTCTGAGACCGTCGTCGGGTCAGGGCGATTTACCGGATTTGGAACAGTTCTCCATCATCCTTATGAAGTTTTTGAAAAGATAAGAGGAATCGTGCGGCCCGGGCGAGGCTTCCGGGTGGTACTGGACGCAGGCGAGCGGATGATCCCTGTGAGTTAATCCCTCGACGGTTTTGTCGTTGAGATTTATGTGCGTGATCTCAATTTTATTTCCAAGGGAATCGGGGTCGACTGCAAAACCGTGGTTCTGGGACGTTATCTCCACTTTTTCCGTAGAGAGATTCTTTACCGGCTGGTTGCCTCCTCGGTGTCCGAATTTGAGTTTGAAGGTTTTGCCTCCGAGCGCGAGGCCCAGTATCTGGTGTCCGAGACATATACCGAAAACGGGTTTTTTCCCGATCAGTTTTCTTACGTTTTTCGCGGCGTAATCAACTGCGGCGGGGTCCCCGGGTCCGTTCGAGAGAAAGATTCCGTCAGGATTGAAGTCAAGTATGTCCTCGGGTTCCGTAGTTGCGGGAAATACAGTGATGTTGCATCCCAGATCCGTGAGTTCGCGGAGAATATTTCTCTTTATTCCGAAATCATAAGCGGCTACTCTGAATCTTCGTGCCGGTCCGTCTTCACGACTTCGTCTCCATGTTCCGGTCCCCTCTTTCCATCGGTAGGAATCGGAGCATGTTACTTCATCGACCAGATTGCGTCCGACCATTGACGGCGAAGAATCAACTTTCCGCGCCAAGGCGTCAATGTCGCTCTCCACGGTGGAGATAATGCCTCTTACAGCTCCGTGCGTCCGTATGATTCTTGTTATTTCCCTGGTGTCGACTCCCTGTATTCCTGGTATTCCGTATCTCGAGAGAAACTCCGAAAGGGTTTCTTCCGATCTCCAGTTGCTCGGGTGATCCCAGTACTCTTTTACGACAAGGCCGCTTAGAAAAGGCCTTTCCGATTCAAAGTCTTCGGGGTTTATTCCGTAATTGCCTATCTCGGGATAGGTCATCACTATTATCTGGCTTCTGTACGACGGGTCCGTAAGTATTTCCTGATAACCGGTGAGGGATGTGTTGAACACCATCTCTCCCGTCGCTTCGCCGCAGGCGCCGAAACTGCTGCCCTCGAACACTTTGCCGCCTTCAAAAACCAAGTACGCCTTGTCGCTCATTTGCCCTGTTAAGGTATACGTCCGCTCTTTAATGTCAACCGCTTGCAGGCAGCCCCGGGATGGTTTCTTTGAATTTCCGAGCGGTTGTAGTATCATTCCCGCCGATTGTCGGAACTACCTCGATCGGCAGCGATGTGGAGAGTGTCTATATGAATTGGGACCTGAGTTCATACTTCCCCGAGTTTTCGGGAACTGAATACGTGCAGTTCAGGGGAAGTTTAACCCGAGAGATAAAAGACCTTGACGAGAAAGCCTCGGCCGCGGAACCTCTCCGTGACTCCAATATTCAGTTCTGGACGGATGTTTTTTTAGAGACGGAGAAACTTATAAGCAGATACTCCCATATACGTTCTTACGTGGGGTGTCTTTGCGCCGCGGATTCAAACCGCGAGGACTATCTTCGCGAGGAAGCGGCTATCTCAGTCTTGGGATCTGATCTGGAGAAACTCGAAGTTCAATTGCGCAGAGCGCTTCGGGACGCAGGCGATGATCTGTTGAATAAGTTCGTTTCCACCCCGGAGATGGAATCCGCGGCATATTTCGTGAAGCGGCTTCACAGGAATTCCCGCTTCACCATGTCGTCGGAAAAAGAAATTCTCGCTTCAGAACTCGGAGTTGACGGGATAAGCGCGTGGGGAAGAATTTACGATACAGTTTCCTCAAAAATGAGTTTTGAGATGACCTACCCCGACGGAACGAAAAAAAAGGTTCCCATGTCCCAGAGAAGGTCGCTTATGGAGAGCCCCGACAGGGAAGTGAGAAAAGCCGCGTTTTTTGGTGGAAACAAATCATGGGAGGTTTTCGAGGATGTAGCCGCTGCTGCTATAAACGCCATATCCGGAACGAGACACACGCTTTACAGACACAGAGAGATTTCTCATTTTCTCGATGTTGCTCTTTTTGACGCGGCGGTCTCCGAGGAAACACTCGAGGCGATGATGGAAGCTATATTGGAGAACACCGACCTTCCGACAAACATATTGAAACTCAAGGCCGAGACCATGGGGCTTGAACAGATCGGCTGGTATGATCTGGGCGCGCCCGCGGATATAAAAAACACGGGACGGTTTGACTGGGGTGATGCCAAATCCATGGTTCATGATTCTTTTTCCGGGGCGTATCCGCGTCTGGGAGATTTTTTTGACCGCGTATGTAAAGATCAGTGGATAGACTGGGAGATACGTGACGGTAAAAGACCCGGCGGTTTCTGCACCGGATCTCTTCTGACAGGCGAATCAAGAATATTTATGACATATAATGCGGGGCTCGGCGATATACTGACTCTTGCCCACGAGGCGGGTCACGCGTTTCATTCCCACGTGATGAGGAACCTTCGTCCCTATGCCCAGTTTTATCCGATGACTCTTGCCGAGACCGCTTCCACTTTCGGTGAAATGCTCCTTGCCGAGGGGATCCTGCGCAGTCCGTCGGCAAGCACGGAGGACAAGGTGCTTGTAAGAGATGCGGAAGTGAATCACGGGGCGATATACCTGCTTGATATACCCGTGAGATACCGTTTTGAAAAAAAACTTTACGAGCGTCGTCTGGAAGGACAACTCTCCGTCGGTGAACTCAAGGAACTGATGGTCGCTACTCAGAAGGATGTGTTCGGGGAGGTGTTGGGGGAATGCGACCCGTTTTTCTGGGCATCCAAACTTCATTTCTACATAACGGGGGTGACCTTCTATAATTTCCCCTACACTTTCGGTTATCTGCTGAGCAGGTCGCTTTTTGAAAAGTTCCTTCAGCATGGAGAGCGGTTTATCCCGGTTTATGAAGAGTTCCTTGCGCTTACCGGTTCTGATGACGCGGAAGGCGCGGTAAAGAGGTCGACCGGGGACGACATAACCAAAAAAGATTTCTGGCGGGATGCCGTACTCACCCTCGCAAGGCCTCTTGAGGAACTCAAGACGCTCTTACCTTCAGCTGCTAGAGACTGATGACCCTGTTTACCGGAGACATTGATGAAATTACTATGTCGATCACGATTCCCAGCATTATAAGCAGCATGTAAAGGATCGAGGCTCCGAACGCTCGTCCGTAACCCTGATTGCGCCTGACGCTCATTATAACCAGATAATTGAAATATATTCCTGCGGCGGCGGCGAAGACGGCGAAGTATACGGAACTTGTGCCGGTGAGCCAGAATACTGAGGTAAGCGGCACAAGAGATAGAGAATATATAAGTATCAGCATATTCGTGTACTTGGTTCCCATCACGACGGGAAGCACTTTTATACCGGCGTTCTCGTAATCTTTTCTGTATTTCTGCGCAAGTACCCAGAAGTGAGGAGGCTGCCAGAGCATCATGAATACGAACAGCGCTATAATGTCGAGTCTCAGCACGGGAGTTATAGCCGTATAACCGATAAGCACCGGAAGCGCGCCGGGCACCCCTCCGAGTATGGTGCCGAAAGGAGATGTTCTTTTCAGAAAGAGCGTGTAGATGAGCGTATAACTGAGAATCGCGAGAACAATAAGAGATGTATTCACGTAATTAAAACAGAGAACGGAGATCATAAGAGCTGCGACCATCATGATGACGGACAGCCCCCATGCGTTTCTATCACCTAAAATCTGCAAAGCCTCGACTCTTTTTTCCAGACGTGACATTTTTTTGTCGATTTTCTTGTCGAGCAGGTTGTTGAGAATCGCGGACCCTCCGGCGCTCAAAAGAAGCGCGGTTATGCATAGAATGACCGTATCCGCAGGAGGAGCGGCGCGGTTCGCCATCAGCATTCCCGCGACACCGGTAAACGCCACGCTCGTGATTATCCCGGGTTTTGATAGAACAACGGCGGAAACCGCCATCTGCCCGACGGATTTCTTTTCCTCTTCATTCATGACTCAAAAATTTCCGTGCGTCCGTCTTCCTCTCTTATGTAATCAAACCACGTGAGAAGAGAGAGGGAAAGTATGATAAGTCCGACCGAGAGATGAACCGCGGTTATGTAGAATGTAAGTTTTGAAGTTACAACCAGAATTCCCAGACCTATCTGCAGAAAAAGCAGCGCTACTATCCACGACATGTTTTTTTCAGCTCTGAGCAGAGAGGTCGACCTTCTGCAGAAAAGCAGCACTCCCGCAAATCCGAGCGTAAGCAGATAGGCGACCGTCCTGTGGGAGAAGTGAGCCAGCACCTTTCCGGAAAGTTCGGGAGGAATCCAGTAGCCGAGGCATTTGGGAAAATCGGGACATGCGAGACCGGCTTCAAGGTGCCTCACATAAGCTCCCAGGGAAGCCTGCAGAACCACCAGAAGCGACAGAAAGAAAAAGAGCCCCGCTTCTCCTGAGAATCTGAAATCCGGCTTTCTTTTCTCTCCGTCAAAATAAACCATGTAAAGGACGATACAGTAGATGATTATCGCATTTGTGAAATGAACGGTGGTAAGGTCCACGGGAAGTCCCGTAAGAACCACTATCCCTCCGAGTACTATCTGCAGAGCAAGGAGAACCGCTGCGGATACGGGAAGTAATCTGTAGTATCCGCGGTAGACCCGCAATCTTCTGTAGCAGAGAATAAAAAGAAAGATGGAGGTTATGCCGCCCACCACGCGGTGTGAGAACTCGACGTAAATGTCCCAGCGGAACGGTGGAACTATCTGTCCGTGACACAGAGGCCAATCAGGGCAGGCGAGCCCGGCTTTGAGTCCGGATACCACATTTCCCCATATAAGCAGTATGAACAGAAGTCCTATGGCTGTTCTTGCGAGCATCGCTGTTTCTGTGCAGCTATAAATTCTCTATCTTACAACCGGCACTCTCGTGAACACCTCAAGCAGAGTGGAGCCGATAAGAAGAAACAGTAGAAACAGAGGGTAAAGCGCGTATATCCAGGTCAGTTTGTCCTCAAACTTGAGGTGCATGAAGTAATAGGCTACGATCGACGCCTTTATTGAAGCTAATACCATGGCGACTACTATGTTGAAGTCGCCGAAATCAAATCCCGCGGAGTAGACGGTAATTCCTGTAAGCGCAAACAGCGCAAGACACACAAGCGCATACGTCTTGAATCCGGAGTGATGTTCTTCGGTGTGATTTTCCGTGCTCATTTTCTTCTCCAGTTATCCTATCAGATATAGAAGAGGAAACAGATATATCCAGATCAGGTCGACCAGATGCCAGTAAAGCCCCCCGACCTCAACAGCTGAATATCTTCCCCTTATGAATGTTCCTCGTGAAGCCATTATTATCAGGGCCAGGATTATACCCATCCCGATAAAGACATGAAGCATGTGAAGTCCCGTCATCAGGAAGTAGAGAGCGAAGAATATGTTTGTATCCGGGTAGATATCGTGATGGAACTTGGCGCCGTACTCGAAGTATTTATTTACTCCGAAAACCGCCGCGCAGAGAAAAGTGACCGCAAGCATTATTATCAGCAGTTTCGTGTTTTTTTTCTGTGATGCCGATACCGCGAGAGCCATCGTGAAACTGCTGAATATAAGTACTACGGTGTTTATCGCTCCCATGGTCGTATCCAGTTTCAGATGCGATTCATGGAAGAGGTCCGGGAACTTCGCCCTGAACAGGGTGTATGCCGCAAACAGACCTCCGAACAACAGAATCTCCGTTCCAAGGAAAAGCCACATTCCCAACTTGGCTGAAATATGTGATACGGCGTCTCCGAGTCCGTGTCCGTGCGCGTGGCCTTCAGCATGTTGTGCAGTACTGCTCATTTTTCGTATTAGCCTCCGATCTATTTTTTCCCGTAAGAATAGGTCCAGTCGGTTACAGTCGGTATTTCATCAAAATTTTCGTGGGGCGGCGGAGAAGGAACCTGCCATTCAAGAGAGAGAGAACCGTATGGATTGGACGGTAGCGGACCCTCCGCTTTTTTCAGCAGCGGTAGAATCAGGTTCACGGTCATTATGATAACTCCGAGTCCCAGTATCCATGACCCGTATGTCGAGAGCGAGTGATAGGATGTGTATTCAACGGGGTAGGTGGCGTACCTTCTCGGCATTCCCTGAAAGCCCATGAAGAACTGAGGGAAAAACGTCACGTTGAACCCCGCAAACACCAGGAACCATGAGACTTTCGCCGTAAATTCATTGAACGCTCTTCCGAACCATTTCTGATACCAGAAATGAAGGGCGCCGAAAAATCCCATTACCGTACCTCCTATCATTACGTAGTGCATGTGAGCTACCACGAAATAGGTGTCATGCAGATGGACGTCAACTGCAAGCGCACCCAGATAGACCCCGGTAAGACCTCCCACGGTGAAAAGCACTATGAACGACAACGCGTAGAGCATTGATGAGTGGAAGTCTATGGATCCCTTGTACAGCGTCGCCGTCCAGTTAAACACCTTTATGGCTGTCGGAATGGCCACAAGCATTGTGAGGAATGAGAAAATACCGGCCGCTGTTTCCGATATTCCGCTTACGAACATGTGGTGCAGCCAGACGAAGAAACTTATTATGGCTATCGCGAAACTCGAGTAGGCGATGGCTTTGTATCCGAAAATGGGTTTTCTCGCAAAAACGGGGATTATCTCCGATATGATTCCGAAAGCCGGTATGATCATTATGTACACCGCAGGATGAGAGTAGAACCAGAAGAAGTTCTGAAACAGTATGGGGTCGCCTCCCTTCGCGGGATCGAAAAAACCTATGTCCAGCATCCGCTCGGCTATAAGCAGAAGCAGAGTGATTCCTACAACGGGGGTCGCCAGCAGCTGAAGTATCGCGGTCGCGTAGGACGCCCAGATAAAAAGAGGCAACCTGCCCCAGGTCATTCCCGGAGCTCTCAATTTGTGTATGGTCACTATAAAATTCATTCCCGTCAGTATCGACGAGAATCCGAGAACGAAAACCCCCAGAGTTATCATGATCACTTTCGTTCCGGACTGTATGCTGTACGGAGTATAGAATGTCCATCCGGTGTCGGCAGGCTGGAGAAGCGCGGAAAGCAGGACCGCCGTTCCGACGAGATATATCCAGAAACTGAGCAGATTGATTCTCGGAAACGCCACGTCCCTCGCCCCGATCATGAGAGGTATGAGGAAATTGCCGAAACTCGCCGCGATTCCGGGAACTATAAAGAAGAAAACCATCAGAGAGCCGTGCAGAGTGAAAGCCACGTTGTATTCAGTCGGGTTTCTGAAGAAATCAAGTTCCGGAGTCATAAGCTCGTATCTCATTCCCAAGGCGGTCAGTCCCGCGATAAGGAAGAAGAACGATATGGATATCAGATATAGAATCCCAATCCTTTTGTGGTCTGTCGACAGTATCCACGACTTCCAACCCTGTTGAGCCAGAAACGGTATATGCTGATTATGCGTCATGACTCCGTTTGCCATTTTTTCCTCCTTGAGCGGATTTTTCCTATTTAAGGGTTTTTATGTATTCGATGATCGCCGTGACTTCTTTCTCTGTCAGTATTCCCTTGAACGAAGGCATGGTGGGTTGATAACCCTTGACCATTTTCGCCTGCGGTTCATAGATCGATTCCATCAGATAATTTTCATCAACAAGCACTGTGGAACCGTCCGCGAGCGTTTCAGTTTTTCCGTAAAGATTCTTGAAAGTCGGTCCGATGATTTCCTTGCCGTCTATACTGTGGCATGCGAGACAACCTCTCCCGGAGTAAAGTTCCTTTCCTAGTTCCGCGGGAGCTACGGTCGAGGCCACAGCCGTCCCCCTGTCCGCAAGTTCATCACCTTTTTCCCATCTTGCAAACGCTTCGGGGCTCATGACGGTCACCTTCGCAAGCATCTGGGAGTGTCCCGAACCGCAGTATTCCGCGCACAGAAGATCAAAAGTGCCCACCTTGGTCGGCGTAAACCACAGTTGCGTGTAGTTGCCCGGCAGAATGTCCTGTTTTACCCGGAACTGAGGCACGAAAAAACTGTGCAGTACATCGTCCGACCTCATTATCAGCCGCACAGGCTTGTTCTGCTGAACAAAAAGTTCGTTTAGAGATTTCCTGCCGTCAAGATACGAAAACTCCCATATCCACTGTTTTGCCGTCAAGTTCACATCAACCGCTTCTGCGGGGGGATTCCTGAGTTCCTTAAAAACTATCCATCCCCACGCGAAGATAATCATCAGCAGTATGGTTGGAATTATCGTCCAGATGGTTTCAAAAACCAAGTTATGTGTTATGTACGAGGTCTGCTGGTCTTCGCTTTTTCTCCTGTACTTTATTGAGAAGACCACGAGTACAACCGAGATCAGAACGAAGAAAAATACCGATACGGCCGTTACGAACAGGGTTATGTTGTCAACGCTCGCGGCGAGATTAGATGCAGATTCCGGTATCCAAGTGGACATTTATGTTTTACAACCTCCAGAGATGATTAAAAAAGTTTTTTCTCTTTTTTCCACATGAAATAAAGAAACGCGGCGAGAACCGTAAGAGTTATCATGCCTCCCGCCTTTACGACGTTGAGCGCCGCAAGAGCGTATCTTTTTCCTATCGGGTCGAATTGATAACAGAACATAATCACTTTATTAAGAAGTTCCGAAGATCCTATCTTTCCCGCCGAAGCTTCTATGAGAGACAACTTGAAATTACGCGGGTCGTGTTCAATGCCGTAGAGGTAGCGGGAAATCTTCCCTTCGGGCGTCAGCACCACAATTCCCGACGGATGAGCGAACTCATCTCCATCCTCCCGGAAGCGAAAACCTACGGAGTCGGTGAGTTTCAGTATGTTTTCCCGCGTTGCGGTGAAAAACCGCCAGCCACCTGCCTCTTCAGCGCCTCCGGCAAGCGCGTTTGCGTACTGGTCCGCTTTGGCCCCTATTGCGCTGACTGATTCTTCAGGGTCGAAACTTACGGTCAGGATCGTGTAGTCCTTTCCGGGCCTGAAAGAATCAAGTCTGTTTACGGCCTCAAGCACCCCGTCGGTTCCCAGAAGACAGATTGTCGGGCACGTAAAATATGCGAGGTTCAGAACCACCGGTTTCTTCTGTCCGAAAAACGAAGACATGCTCACCTGCCGTCCGTCTGTCCGCAGCAACTGTACACCTGAGTCGATCGGTAGGCCCAGTTTTTCCTCAAACCCTATGTCCTCTAAATCATTTACGTTTGATATGGCGCGACTTTTAAGAAGCGGGACGACGGATAAAGCCGCAGTTAAGGAAATCATGACGATGAGAAAAACAAAGAACCTCCGCATAATTAAGGAGTTTATTTTCAAATATATCAAAGATATTTTGGGAAAAAATCCTGTCTGGTGTTTCTGTTCCCCGAGTCGTTCTAGATTCTATACTATGTCAGTTTTCTGTCAAGAATCTTCCTGATGATTCACTTCTTTCTCAGGCACATCACGATTCCGATTCCGATAAACGCGGTCAGCACGGACGACCCCCCGTAACTTATCAGAAAAAGAGGAGTGCCTATGGTGGGCAGAAGTCCTGTTATCATGGCTATATTCACCACTCCGTGCCAGAAGAACATCGCAGCTATTCCGAAGCATGTGATCATCGGGAAGTTCTCCTCACAGGACATCGATGTAGTGAGAATGAGAAGGATAATCGAGAAATACAGAAGGAGAACGAACACCGAACCCCGGAACCCCCATTCCTCGGCAATTACCGAGAAGGCGAAGTCCGTGTGGTTTGCGGGCAGAAAACTCAGACTGGATTGCGACCCCAGGGAGAATCCTTTTCCGTAACCCATACCGGAACCTATGGCGATCCGCGACTGAATCAGGTTGTAACTTATCCCCTGCGGATCCGAATGAATTCCCAGAAAGGAATATATCCGCTGTTTCTGATATTCCTTTATTCCTAGATTCCATACTGGTATGGCTGATATGAGAACGATTATTACTATTTTCGCCAGCGCCGCTCTGCTGACGCCGAGAAGAAGAATCATACTTGTTCCTATGAGACAGATGATCAGTGCGGTTCCCGCGTCCGGCTGCATAAGCACAACGCCGACCGGAAGAAGTAGAAGTAAAAGGGGTTTTACTATATTTTTTAGACCGTAACCGCCCGGTGGAACCAGATGATCGTCGTAGTGGTTTGCAATTGCCGCTATTATAGCGATTTTCATGAATTCGGATGGTTGTACGGATATGGGTCCCAGTTGAAACCAACTCTGAGAACCGGCCACTGTTTTTCCGAAAACAAGGGTCAGCGTCAGAAAGATGAAAGAACCTATGTAGAAGATCGTGGACAGTCTTTTTATATTGGCGGGTTTAATAAAACTTATGATCGTCGCCACGACGATTCCGATAATCATCCAGATCATCTGCTTTTTGAATATGCCGAGTTCCGCATCCAGTGATATACTGTACATATTGAGCAGTCCCATAGCGCAGAGCAGACCCAGGAGAATCAGCATCCAATTTGATCTTTTCAGGTTCGACAGTTCAAATTTCATTACGGCTTTCCTTCAACTCGAAGTAGGCTTCAAAGATTTTTTTCGCCATCGGCGCTGCAACCAATCCCCCGCTGCCGCCGTTTTCAACCACGATGGTAACGGAAATTTCAGGGGAATCCGAAGGCGCATACGACGTGAACAGCGCGTGGTCCATAAAGCGTTTTTCCTTTGATTTGACACTGGAGGACACCACCTGCGCCGTTCCGGTTTTGCCGGAAACGGAAACTTCGGCTGAACCGGCCAGAACCCCCGTCCCCCTGTCTCCGTTCACCGCTTTGTGTAGGGAATCTCTCAGAAAAGAAAGGGATTCCTCATCAAGACCTTCGACCGGTCTTGTTGTCGATTCCGTCTGAAGTTCTTTCCTCAAGACGGGTTTTACAAGTTTACCTCCGTTCGCCACCGCCGCCGTCATAACGCTTATCTGAATAGGGGTTGCGGTTATGTATCCCTGACCTATGGACATGATCAGCGTTTCACCCGGATACCAAGGTTCTTTGAGATTTTTTCTCTTCCAGTAGGGTGACGGATTGATTCCCGTTTTTTCCGGCAGGATTATGCCGGTTTTTTTCCCGAACCCGAATTTTTCAATGTATTCATGAAGTTTTCCGGCTCCGAGTTGAAGAGAACGTTTATAAAAGTAGACGTCGCAGGATTCGGCAATGGCCTTTTTCAGGTCCGAGGGTCCATGTCCTTCTTTGCGCCAGCAGTTGAACCTTTTCTGGTTAAGTACGAAATAGCCGGGACATTGTACTGTATCCGCCGGATCAGCTGTTTTTTCCTTAAGCAGAGCGAATGCGGTGACTATTTTCATGATTGACCCCGGAGGGTAGGTGCCCTGCGTTGCGCGGTTAAGGAAAGGAGAGGACTTTTCCTGTTCAAATTTTTTCCACATGTCCTGCGGAATACGGCCTGATACTTCTTCCAGGGAATAGTTAGGATGACTTACCATGGCCAGGATTTCCCCGTTTCTTACGTCCATTACTATTATCGATCCGCTTTCCTCTCCGAGAGTTTCTTCGGCGACTTTTTGGACATCCAAATCAATGGTGAGATGGATGTCCTTACCGGGAATCATCTCCCTTGCCTGTTTTCTCGCAACGGTAGAAAAAAAGGAGTCGGAGACTATTTTTCCATGTGCGTCCACAGTTACGCTTTTCAGCCCCCTGACGCCTCGGATCTCATCGTCGAAGACTTTTTCCACTCCTGTTTTGCCCAACAGGGTTTGCGGGTCGACCATTTTGTCAGATTTCATCTCATCTTCAGTGGCAAATCCCGAGTAGCCTAGAAGCGGAGCGGCCAAATCTCCGCCGGGGTAGTGCCTTTTATATCCGAGTTCCAGAATCAGACCACTAAGTTCTGATTTATTTCTTTCAAACCGAAGAAGTTCTTCCCAACTTATGTCAGATGTTACGAGAACCGGATAAAAGCTTCTTCCGGCAGCAGATTTCGTGAGTTTTTCCGTAAGTTTCTCCTGTTCGACGTTTACTATCCTGGAAAGTTTTTCCGAGAGTTCACGGGGGTTGTTTATTTCATTCGGAGCTGCGTAGATGTTGAACAGCGGTTTGTTGTAGACGATTCTTTTCCCGTTTCTGTCCAGAATACGTCCCCTCGGAGCGGGAAGTCGGATTGTCCTGAGGATGTTGTCACGGGAGAAGTTTCTGTACTGTTCTCCCTTGTGTATCTGGAAGTAGTAGAACCTTGCGGAAAAAACGAGGAAGGCCAGCAGAGGCAGAAAACAGATTTTTAACAGCCTACCTTTTAATAAATGCATTTACTTTCCTCAGAAAGATTATTACCGGAATTCCAAATACCGTATTCACTGCAGTATGATGAATGAACAGTTCAATGTTGAGATATGGATAGTCCGCCTGTCCTAATCGTTCCGCAAACACTTTGAACAGGATGTCCATAAGCAGGGTTCCCGAGGACAGCATAACGGACAGCGATAACAACCGGTTGTCGCTCCATCTGATGTTAAGTATGGCGATACGCGCGATAAAAAATACGGTTAGACTTACGAAAATGTAAATTCCAACGGTACTTGTCAAGGCACCCACAAGCAAGCCGTTTAGAGCGGCTGGTATGAAAAGGTATGGGCTGTCCTCAAACGCAAGGCAGATTACCAATATCAGATTCAGGTTCGGTGTGAACCTACCTAAAGAACTTTCGGGTACGACTGTGGTCTGAAGTACGGGAAAGGCGAAACAACAGAACAGGTAGAAGACAAACGACAGCGTATTCTTCATTGCCGGATGTTTATATCCGGGTGAGTCTTCGCCAGTTCCTTGCGGGTCGGCATAACAACAAGCACTTCTTCAATCTCTCCGATATCAATTTCAGGCTTTATTAGAGCTTTTTTCAATCCTCCATTGATCTTTTCAACCCTAGTAACTGTTCCTATGACCGCGCTTTTCGGGAAAACGGCATCTTTGCCGGAAGATATGATTTTATCTCCCGCTACAATATCTCCTTCAGGATCAATATATTTCATTATATAGTTGTTTCCCGCACCGGTTACTATCCCCCGTAGGCGTGTTCTCTGCACAATCGCGTCCACCACGCTGAAAGGGTTTGTCATAAGCATCACCATTGAGTTTTTTGCATTCACCGAATACACGGTTCCGATAACCTTTGAGTTGCTCATCACCGGAGCCCCTTTGCTTATTCCGTCAGATTCTCCCTTGTCTATTATGAGGAAACCGGGTTCCACAACAGACGGACTTCCACCAGTGACTTTCGCCATAGAAGTTTTTGCGGTGGTGGAATTTTTGTAGTCAAGAAGGGTTTTAAGTCTGTTGTTCTCAAGCCGCAACTCCTCAAGTAGAAAACTCTGTGATTCCATTTCCTGAAGCTGCTTTTTGAGCAGGGAATTCTCTATGCTGGTATCTGAAAGGTGAATGTAGTGATTCCAGTAATAACTTGTTTTATCCTTGATGTGATTTACAAAGGAACCTGAACTTCTGTTCATTCCCAGCATAAGCCTTGTGGCGTAACCATCTCCTTTGCCTGCTATATCAAAGACCAGCGGGAGCAAATTAACAAATACCACGGTCAGAACAAAGTAGAAGGAAAACTGGTTTTTACTGAAAAATCCCTTCATGTCATATCGATTTACATCATTATCTCAACAAAACTCCAATTCTTGACGCAAGAGCGGAATGAACTCAGGACTCGCGGACAAGGTGCGAACAAAGATTTTTTGTGACGAAATTTACAGTCTTCCACATGAACTATCTCCGTGGCAGCTCCCGCGGATACAGCCTCTGCAGTATTGAAACAGAACTGACATCGCTTGCGGTTTTTCATGGCGGCCGAGCACGCGTTTTCTCTCAGAAGGCGAAGATGTTCATAGTTTCATGAAAATTTTCGGGAGTGTACATTTATATTTTCCGAACCCGTTGCAACAACTATCTTCTGCATTAACTTGCCGATATCCCGATGCTCCGTTTAGATATTTCCTTGCTGCTACATATATCTAGATACAGTTTTTACGCAACTTTGTCAATACAATATATTGTTGATAGTCCGGAATTCGGTCGCGGAGAACGAGATCATGGCGCGCAGAGTATAAATCAAGGTCGAACGGCGGGAATCTGATTGCGCCTGCGAGTGAGACGACAGTGTATTACTTAACAGTTTAACCCCGGGCGAGTCTGGACTTTTCCTGACGGTCGAAAACTGTGTTGTACGGAGCAGCGGAGGATGTGCATGCAGATCTCTGTAATATAAGGGTTGTTTCTATTTAACCGGGTCCTGAATTGAGGATACAGGATTCTTATGTTGCGACGGATCTGAGAAGGTCTAAATCTTCTAAAGCTTTTCCGGACCCCATTACCACGCAGTCAAGCGGGTTTTCCGGCCTTTTTGTTTTGATACCGGTTCTTTTCTCTATGCTTAAATTCAATCCCCGCAAGAGAGAACCGCCACCTGCCATCATTATTCCAGTCTCGAACACGTCAGCTGCAAGTTCCGGAGGAGTTTTCTCAAGCGTCTGCATTATAGCGTCAACTATCTGATTCGTGGGGATCTGCAGGGCTTCAGGGATTTCGTCTGTATCAATCGTGCAGACTGTTGGAACTCCGGAAATACTATCTCTACCGGTTACTTTCAACTGTACCTTTTTGTTTGCTATGTCAGGTTGAGTCGAGAACCTTTTTTTCAATTCCTCCGCGGTTCTGTATCCGATCACAAGCCCGTACTTCTTTTTCACCCATTGATGTATGGCTTCGTCCATCTTATCTCCGCCGACTTTTATGGATTCACTTACGACTATTCCGGACAGAGCGATAATCGCTATTCCGGTTGTGCCGCCTCCTATGTCAACTATCATTTTTCCAGCAGGTTCATTTACGTTCAGCCCGCATCCTATGGCGGCGCACATTGTCTCTTCGATGATGTATACTTTTCTCGCCCCCGCCGCTTCTGCGGATTCCTTCACAGTCCTTTTTTCCACTTCGCTGATCTGCAGAGGAACCGACACTATTATTCTTGGCCGCAGGAGTTCTATTTTATTGCTGTTGCACTTCTTTATGAAGTGTTCGATCATTTTCTGAGCGGCGTAAAAATCGGCGATGACTCCATCCCGAAGAGGTCGTATAGCCTTTATTGCACCCGGGGTTCTTCCCAGCATATTTCTTGCTTCTGTACCTACAGCAATAAGTTTGGGTTTGTGTCCTGGAATTTCCTGCAGAGCGACCACGGAGGGTTCGTTTAAGACTATTCCCTTTCCCCTTGAGTACACAAGCGTGTTTGCGGTTCCAAGGTCAATTGCCAGGTCGTTTGAAAAAGACCTTATGATGCTTTCAAAAAAATCCATCTTCTTAGATACCTCAACTTTTCTTCTGAAATGAGTTGTATTCGGCAACGACACCGAAACCATGCTGAAAACTTAAAAGATAGGAATTCAAAACCGTCAATTATGATAATTCTAGCATGATTTCCAACTATTTAAAATGATTCCAGACAGGTTTTCCAAGTATTTTCACCTTGTCGGATGATATTTCATCGCCGGTTTTTCTCCTAACCGCAAGTTCGTCCGTAAAATCCCGAAACTCCTTTCTTACATAGCCCAGCGCGATATTCTTTCCGCATAGAGGAGAATAGGCGGATGATGTTATTCTCCCCACTTTTTTCCCATCGACGGAAAGTTCATCACCGGGAAACATATCAGTACCTTCCTTCGCCGCAAAGCAGGCAAGATGCCAGTTGACTCTTCCTCTCCACCTTATCCTCGCTATTACTTCCTGTCCGACGTAACATCCTTTTTCAAAGTCGAGAGCGTTCCATATTCCCGCTTCAATCGGTATGGTCGAAGAATCCATGTCTTTTCCGTAAATGGGAATTCCAGCCTCTATTCTCAAAGTTTCCAGAGAATCCAGGCCGAAAAGATAAGCGCAGTCTCTATCATCTAAAGTGAGTAGATCCCACACCGCAAGAGAATTGTGGTTTTCAAGCAGCACGTCAAAACCGGTTTCACCCGTTCTGTTTATTTTGAAAACCGTGAGTCGGCGGTCGTCCGAGCATGTGTGGTCGTACTCGTCCATTTCTACGGTTTTTACACCTAGCCTGCTTTCGAGGAATTCTGAAGAATCGGGACCACACACATGCAGTACGCAGTATTTCTCCGTCACGTCAGACAGTTCAATTTTGTATGAAAGCTTGAATCTGGTAAGTACCCTCACAACTTCACTGCCTGCGCAAGGTTCTATGTCCATGTAGACAGAGTGCTCGCGTACGAAGATTCTCATATCTGAAATCATCTTTCCTTTGGGAGTCAGAAGAGTCGCGTAGGCGCCTGTTCCGGCGACTTTTTCCTTCACATCATTTGTGAGCATTCCTTGCAGGAATTTTATGCGGTCTCTGCCGGAAACAACAATTTTTGACCTGTTTGAGATATCGACTACTGCTACGTTTTTCCTTGCGTTCCGAGATTCTGCGAACGGGTCGCCGTAATTTTGCGGAAGATGAAATTCCGAACTTCCAGAAAACCTTGCGCCACGCGCTTTCTGTTTTTCGTAAAGAGGTGTTCTCTTCGAAGGTTCGGTCATATTTGTAATTTCCTTTACGAGTTTTCTCCGCTTGAAAAACTACTTGACAGCAGTAATATACACACCCTTAAAAAATTGCGGAGTGCTGAGAGTGAGTGAACTAGAAAAAAGTTATAAGGTGGTGATCATGGGGTCAGGCCCCGCGGGACTTACGGCAGCTATTTATGCCGCGCGGGCTAACCTTGAGCCGCTTGTTCTTGAAGGACCTGAAGCCGGCGGTCAGCTTACCACGACTACTGATGTGGAGAATTTTCCGGGTTTTCCGCGAGGCGTTATGGGTCCGGAACTTATGGACCTTCTTAGGGAGCAAGCGCAGAGGTTCGGGGCGCGATGCATGCAGAAGTCAGTTACATCTGTTGATTTTTCCCGAAGACCTTTTCACGTGTTCGTAGACGAAGAAGAGTCGCGGTCATCTGCGTTTATAGTTTCTTCAGGCGCTACGGCGAAAATGCTCGGACTTCCAACGGAGCGGGAACTTTTGGGTTATGGGGTTTCCACCTGCGCCACCTGCGACGGTTTTTTCTTCAAAGACAAGGAACTCGTAGTGGTCGGAGGCGGAGACAGCGCCATGGAGGAATCCATATTTCTTACAAAATTCGCTTCTCGAGTTACGGTCGTTCACAGAAGAGACACGCTCAAGGCGTCTGTGATAATGCAACAACGCGCCCGTGACAATGAGAAAATAGATTTCATATGGAACGCGGTCGTTGAGCAAGTACTGGGCTTGAGAGAAACTGGAGTGACGGGGGTGATGTTGAGGGATGTCAACACAGGCGAGAGTTATGTGAGGCAGTGTCAGGGAATGTTTGTCGCCATAGGGCATACTCCCAACAGTGAGATATTCAAAGGACAACTCCAAATGGATGAAAACGGGTACCTTATAACCAAAAGCGGTACTTCTGAAACCAGCGTTGCGGGGGTATTTGCGGCAGGAGATATCCAGGACACAAGATATAAGCAGGCGATAACTGCCGCGGGCAGCGGTTGCATGGCGGCTATCGACGCTGAGAGATTTCTTGAGGAAAACGGACTTTAGTTACTTTGTGAATTACAGTTTTGGACAAAGTATTTTTATTCGGTTATAGAATTTGCCGGCTTTTCCCGGGCGGTTAGCTCAGCGGGAGAGCATCTGCCTTACAAGCAGAGGGTCACAGGTTCAAATCCTGTACCGCCCACCATTTTAAACGGGGCCGTAGTTCAGTTTGGTCAGAACGCTGGCCTGTCAAGCCAGAGGTCGCGGGTTCAAATCCCGTCGGTCCCGCACCCCGATTTATTTTACAGCGCCCGTCCCATGGCCCTCTGTCGGTTTTTGTACGCACCTTGGTCTATCCCCCCCCTCTCATCTCAATTTGCAAAGTCTAAGCGAGACAGGGCTGTGTTTCTCGTAACTCGCCGAGCAGGCGAACAAACAACTGTCGCAGTGAACGGACCGGAGAAAAGAGTGTCAGTATGCAGCGTACGGTTGTTTTGATGCGTCAAGCAGACTTGAGCAACCGAGCGCGAATTGTTTCATAACATGTCTTGGACCCGACTCGGCGTCCTCGTCCGATGTATCTGCGTATTTGCTTGAAATTATATAAAATAGTATCAGAAATGAAGATTTATATTCAAATCTGAGCATGGAGAGTTGACGGTGACGAAGCACTCGTTCTCTGGTCAAGAAAATGAATTGCATCTGCGATGTCTCTCTGTTGACCTTGAGGTGGACAGCAGGAGCGGAAAAATTCGTGCCGTCGGTGCCGTGCGTTCAGATACCGGACAATCAGTCAGTTTTCGAAACGGGGACCTGCGGAAGTTGCTTGAGGAACTGGATGATTTTGCGGACGGCGCATCTCTTCTTGTCGGCCATAACCTGATAAAATTCGACCGTCCTAAACTGGATGCCGTAAAATCCGATCTCAATCTTTTGAAACTGCCGTCAATAGACACTCTCTGGCTGAGCCCTCTTGCCTTTCCTCGCAACCCTTATCATAAGCTGGTGAAGCACTACAAGAAAGGAGACTTGGTGCGCGAGCAGATAAACAAACCTGAACTGGATGCGAAGATTGCTCTAACTCTTCTCCATGACGAATGGAACTCCCTGCGGAGAACAGATAAAGACCTGACCCTTATTTGGCACCGGTTGGCCACATCCGATAGCGGGATGTCGGGTTTTAATATGTTCTTCTCTTCTCTGAGGAATTCATCTCCTCCTTCAGATGTCGAAACCCGAAAGACGCTAAGCAGATGGCTTGAGGGCAAAGTCTGTCAAACTCATGCCGGCGACATTACAAACGTGGCCAGACGAAATCCGTGGCCGTTTGCTTATGCTTTGGCGTGGTTTTCAGTGGCGGGAGGTAACTCCGTAATGCCGCCCTGGGTCCGTCATCAGTTTCCCGAAGCGGGGCGTATAGTCCGTAAGTTACGTGACACCGCCTGCGTCAATGACGGATGTATCTGGTGTCGTGAGAACCACGATTCCCGCAAGGAACTTTCCCGCTGGTTCGGCTATTCCGATTTTCGACCGGGGCAGAAATCGGTAGTTGATACTGCTATGGTCGGAAACCATGTTCTGGGAATTATGCCCACAGGCGCCGGCAAATCGCTTTGCTACCAGGTTCCCGCTCTTTCGCGCTACCACAAAACGGGGGCATTGACCGTTGTAATCTCACCGCTGGTCGCTCTTATGGCGGACCAAGTGGCAGGTCTTGAGTCGAGAGGGATCGGGTCATGCGTTACCGTAAACGGACTTTTATCCATGCCTGAGCGTGTTACGGCTCTGGAGAGGGTGAGGCTTGGAGACGCGAGCATACTTATAATTTCACCGGAGGGACTCCGCAACATTTCACTGATACGAGCACTGGACCAACGGGAGATAGGCGCTTGG
Organism: Thermodesulfobacteriota bacterium; assembly: GCA_965204665.1. Classification (GTDB taxonomy): domain Bacteria; phylum Desulfobacterota_D; class UBA1144; order Nemesobacterales; family Nemesobacteraceae; genus Nemesobacter. The sequence goes on from OZ242002.1 coordinate 1,477,548, forward strand.
GTGCTTGACGAAGCTCATTGTCTCTCAAGATGGGGTCATGATTTCCGCCCTGATTACCGATATGTGGGAAGGTTTATACGCAGCAGGTCGGAGAACGGTTATGTGGCGCCCGTAATGTGTCTTACCGCAACAGCGAAACCCGAAGTTGTAGATGAAATCAAGTCTTATTTCAGAAAGCATCTGGGAGTGGATTTAATTGTTTTTAACTGCGGAGCGCACCGTCCGAATCTTATTTTTCAGGTTGTGCTGACGAGCGAAGCGAAAAAGTTTTCCCAAATATACCGGATAATTGAAGCCAATTTGCCGAACGGAACGTCGGGAGGCGCCATAGTTTATTGCGCGACGCGCGCGAATACGGAAGAAATGGCAGTTTTTCTTAAAGGAAAAGGTCTTGAATCTGACTTTTTTCATGCCGGCCTTCCTCCGCAGAAAAAACTGAATGTGCAGAAAAGTTTCATCAACGGCGACCTGCAGGTTATTTCTGCCACCAATGCATTCGGCATGGGAATTGACAAAGAGGATGTGCGCGTCGTGATCCATGCGGATATACCGGGGTCGCTTGAGAATTATCTGCAGGAGGCTGGAAGAGCGGGAAGAGATCAAAGACCCGCCCACTGCGTGCTTCTCTATACGCAGGAAGATGTCGAAAGACAATTCGGATTCTCGGCGCGTTCACGGCTGACCCGAGAAGAGATCCAGAGCATTTTCAGATTCCTGCGCAGACTGGACAAAAAGAAACGAACGGGCGGAGAGATCGTGGTCACCTCAGGTGAGATTCTGTTTGAAGACAGGGACAATGAGATTAGAAACAACAGAAGAGACTCCGTGACCGATAATACCGGTGATACCAAGGTTCGTACGGCTATTTCTTGGCTTGAAGAATCAGATATGCTCACCCGGGAAAAAAACCTGGTTAGTGTTTTCCCGTCTTTTCTTTATGTGAACTCTTTAGACGAGGCGAAGAGAAGGCTTCAGAGTAAAGGAATAAATTCCGACCGTCTTGACGGTCTTCTATCCATAGTCAGGGAAATAATGAATGCGGATAAAGATCAAGGGATTTCCACTGACGAACTTATGCACATATCGGGGCTCAGTCCGCAGAGAGTTCTCTCCGCCCTGAGTGATCTGGAGAGTTCCGACATAGTCAGTAACGACATTACGATGACCGCCTTCGTGCATTCCGGGGTTAAGCATTCATCTCTTCGCCGCTTCCGGGAGGCGCAGGATCTGGAATGTTCACTGATCAACTACATGCGCGATATGAAGAATGATGTCAAGTTGGTTGAACAGGGGTTTACTCTGTCTCTGTCCGCTGCGGTGCAGGCACTGCGGGAACAGATGAAGGATGAGAATCTTTTCCCTCAACGATTACTTAGCATACTGCGCAGCATATCCTACGACGGCCGTGGAGAGATGGACAACTCGGGGAGTCTGGGAGTGCGAAACCTGAACGGCAGGTCAGTTCGTCTGACGCTTTTCCGGGAATGGTCTGATTTGGAAAAAATTGCGGAACTCAGGCGCGGGGCGGCGGAAGCAGTGCTTCGCCACCTGCTGAGCCGCGTACCTAAAGGTACACACGGAGTTGACCTCAAAGTTGATACGACTTTCGGAAAACTGTCAAGGGAAATCGCTTCTGACATAGGATTAAGAAAGGGGAGCCGAGATCTGCAGGAATTACGGAAAAAATTACAGGACAGAGCTCTTATGTGGTTACACGAACAGAGAGTCATACGTCTTCACAGAGGACTCACGGTGTTTCGCCCTGCTATGACGGTCCGTCTTAAAAGAGAAAAGCAGATGTTTACGAAAGAGGACTTTGAACCGCTCGCCGAGCATTACAGCGGACAGATCCTGCAGATACATATAATGGATGAGTATTCGCGCAGAGGTATCAAGGCCATCTCCGATGCGTTGGCGATGGTGGATGAATATTTCAGTGTTGAAGAGGAGAAGTTCGTTAGACGATGGTTGCAGGAAAAGTTTTATGAATCCATGATGCAGAACAGGGGAAAACGGAAGAATATCTTTATGCAGACCACTCCGGAATCGTGGCGCAGGATTGTGGAAGATCTTGGAAATCCCGACCAGAGGCGAATTGTTGAGGATAATCGGGAGCGGACAAATGTGCTTGTGCTCGCAGGCCCCGGTTCCGGTAAGACGAGGGTATTAGTTCATCGCATTGCCTATCTTCTGCGCATCAGGCGGGAGAATCCGAGCAGTATCATTGCTCTTGCGTACAATCGTCACGCAGCTGTGGAGATTCGCCGTCGTCTCAAGGAACTTGTGGGTGACGACTCCTGCGGGGTAATGGTGCTTACGTGTCACTCCTTGGCCATGCGTCTGGTCGGGTTCAATTTCTCCTATACAGCTTCAAAGCAGGTTGAGGAAAAGGAGTTTTTCATCAAGGTGCTGCGGGATGCGTCGGCTCTGCTCAAAGGGCAGGGAGTTGCGCCGGAAGAGTCGGATGAACATCGAGAACGTCTGCTGGCCGGTTTCAGATGGATTCTGGTTGATGAATATCAGGATATAGGTCCTGATGAATATGAACTTATCTCGGCGCTGGCTGGAAGGACGCTCGGTGAAGAGGAAAGCAAACTTACGTTGTTCGCCGTAGGCGATGATGATCAGAACATCTACTCTTTTAACGGTACTTCAGTTGAGTTCATCCGCCGTTTCGAAAAAGATTATAAATCCAGACCCGCCTTTTTGACCGACAATTACCGTTCCACCCGTCATATTGTAGAAGCATCAAATGCGATGATTAATCCGGCACGGAACCGCATGAAGGTTCACAATCCCATCCGAGTTAATAAGGCGCGTATGAAAGACCCTCGAGGCGGCGAATGGCGGGGACTGGACCCCGTAGCGCAGGGAAGGGTTCAGATTCTTGATGCGGGTACTGATCCGGCATCTCAAGCGTGGTCTGCAATGATGGAACTCAAGCGACTTTACGAGCTCTCGCCTGATTGGGATTGGTCCAGATGCGCGGTGATCGCCCGTAAATGGGAACATTTAGACCCTGTAAGTTCTTTTTGCCGAATCCACAAGATTCCCGCACAGATGGCGAACGAAAAACCTCCATTCTGGCAATTGCGCGAAACCGGAAAATTTCTCAATTGGCTCGGTGAAAAAGAGACGGAACTTGTCAGCGGCGCGGACCTTGACAGGTGGTTGCGCAGTCAAAAATCCAATTGCTGGAATGATTTGCTGTTGCAGGCTGTCGGGGAGTATTGTCTGGAGACTGACGGTGCCGAAACGCCTGTTGAACATGTCGTTGAATGGCTTGCCGAGTGGGGCTTTGAGATACGACGACGCCAGCACGGGATTTTGCTTACAACCGCGCACGGAAGCAAGGGACTTGAATTTGATCACGTGTCGGTGCTGGGCGGCGATTGGAATGATTCAGACGAGGAACGCAGATTGTACTATGTCGCGATGACCCGGGTTAAAAAGACCCTGTTGCTGCTGCGTCTCCCCAAATCCAACAGGCTGCAGAATACGTTGTTTGACGATTCATCCGTTCTCACCCGCCGGTTATCGACAGGGCCGTCCGAGGAATTGAAAAAGCTCAGGACCTGTTTCAGAAAACTTGCTCTCGGTGATGTGTTTTTGAGTTTTGCCGGATATAGAAATGCCCGGGACCCCCTGCATCGCGTTATTGAGGCGCTTTCGCCCGGTGACCCTCTTGATGTGCGGCATGCGGGAAGCGGTCGGCTGGAACTGGTGGATCGTTCTTCGGGAGTGGTGGTTGGACAACTGGCAAAAGCGTACAGACCTCCGTCCGGCATGCGTTGTGTTTCCGCAAACGTGTTTGCTGTGGTGAACCGCAAGCGCGAGTTTTCAGAACCCCAATATCAAGACGGCATGAAGTGTGACCAGTGGGAAGTGGTGCTTCCGGAACTCAGGTTTGAACCTGATGTCGGTTAAAATACCACTAAGGTTCGCATCACTCTGGTTTCTTTTTCCGGAGTAATTGCGGGATAAGTCCTTGACCGTAGTGAGTCTCTGAATAATATTAATAGTGATAAAGGATATTTCGGGAGAAATTCTGTTTCTTTTCGCGGTTGCGGAACGCCCGTTAAACTTCAAAGTGCAGCACTCGGGACTGCCGGACTTGCTGTTGCGCCCGCTCTGGAACCGGCAGGAAAAAGGAGATATTCTGCTACGATCGGACTGTTCCGGGGAGATATCACGACGCTTGAGGTCGATGCCGTCGTCAACGCCGCCAACGAGAGGCGCTCATCACCGCCGGCTACCGACTGCCGGCCCGCCATGTCATCCACACGGTCGGGCCCGTCCGGCGCGGTGTGGGTACTGAAGAAGACACGCTGCCGGCCGCCTGCTACCGCGATTGCTTTGCGTTCGCGCGGAAGTACGGTTTGGGTTCCATAGCTTTTCCCGCCATCTCCACCGGCGTTTACGGCTTCCCGCCGGACCGTGCGGCCGGCATTGCCGTCGCCGGCGCCCAGGCCCACGGCACCGGCTTCACACGCATCGTCTTCGTCTGCTTCGACGAAACGACCGAGGCACTGTACCGCGAAGAGTTGGAGACCCTCCGAACCTTCGGCCGCAGCTGGAGCAATGCGGTCTTGAGGGGGGGGCATCGGCTTCGAGCCGGCCCCGGACGCGCGGGGATGGTCCGGTGCGATGGTACGGGCAGAAACATTCAGTTGTCGTGATGGAAGTTTAACGGGCGGAACGGTTGAGGGATAAGCCCTTGATCGGATGGAGCCCCTGAATAATATTGATAGCTATGAAGGATATTTTGGGAGAAATTCTGCTTCTTTTCGTGGTTGCGGTTTTCATGATCGTTCTGTTCCGCCGATTAAAGCTGCCGCCTATTCTTGGATATATGTTTGCGGGCATACTGTTCGGCCCTCATGCGCTCGGCGTTTTTGAGGACAGAGAGACCGTTCATATACTCGGGGAAATAGGAATTGCCTTCATGCTGTTCGTGATAGGGCTTGAATTCTCCCTTACTCGTTTCTGGCACATGCGGCGAATCCTTTTGGGTCTCGGAGGTGTGCAGGTTTTCGTGGGTACGGTTTTCGGCGGTCTCATAGGTTGGCATATGGGAATCGGTTGGCCGGCAGTTCTCATAGTGGGCGGAGCGCTCGCGCTTTCTTCCACGGCTATTGTTGTAAAACAGCTTACGGAACAGGCGGAACTTCACAGCCCGCACGGGCGGTTTTCTCTCGGGATACTTCTGTTTCAGGATGTGGCCGCCGTCATTTTTCTTGCAATGATTCCCAGTTTGTCAGTGCAGGGATTCTCGGGTTCCGGTCAGGAACTGTTCTACTCTCTGATTGAAGGAACGCTCGCTTTCGTTGTTCTTATCGCCGTAGGACATTGGTTGCTTGAGCCGCTTTTTCGTGAGGTTTCCGCCGCAGATTCCAAGGAACTTTTTACGCTGACTGTTCTGCTGGTATCTCTTTTTGCCGCTTGGTTTACTTATCTCATGGGTCTTTCCCTTGCGCTGGGATCTTTCCTTGCCGGAATGATGCTGAGCGAAACTAGATATCGTCATCAGATAGAAGAAGAGCTCAGACCCTTTCGAGACATTCTTCTCGGTCTTTTCTTCATCGTAGTGGGTATGCAGATCAATCTCGGTGCGTTTTCAGATGTGTGGCTGTGGGTGATTGTTGTGTTTGTCGGGCTTTTGCTGGGTAAGGGTCTCCTTATATATCTGCTTGTACTCTTGACCGGGACTGACAGAGTAACCGCGGTGCGCACGAGTCTTGTCTTGTCTCAAGGCGGTGAATTTGGATTTGCTCTCATAACATTGGCGGTGAACAGAGGTCTGCTTTCCAATTCCGATAGTCAGGCGATACTGATTGCCGTGGGACTTTCGATGCTGATAGCTCCTGTTCTTATACGTTACAGCGGCATTATTGCCAATCGTTTCTCCCCTACCCCTAAAGAAGTGACGCAGGAAGAAAAGGAGATTTCCGACATCGTTGCCGCAGTCGAGGAAATCACATCCAAGCCTCATGTGGTTATCTGCGGCTATGGAAGAGTGGGGCGCGTGATCGCGCATTTTCTGCGTCTTCAGGATATAAACTTTATTGCTCTTGACAGGGATAAGGAACAGGTCAAGCTGGCGTTGGAAGACGGAGAGAATGTACTCTGCGCGGATGTAAATCGCGCGGAGGTTCTTTCCGCTATATCACTTGAAAATTCGCTTGCCCTCGTGATCAGTTTTAACAACGCGGAGAGAGCTGCAAATATAATCCGGTACGTACGTGAGCGTTACGAGTCTCTTCCGATCCTGGTCAGGGCCGACAACGCGGATGACATGAAATCCTTGCTTTCCATAGGGGCCAGCGAAGTGGTCCCGGAAGTCATGGAGTTAGGGTCTTTGGTGTCGAGGCAGCTTCTTCTCTCTCTAGGACTATCTGAAGACGAGGTTTCGGAACGAATAAGTAAATTCAAGGAAGACCATTACGGATTGCCCTGAGATCTTAAAATCACTGCGCTCTCCGTCCTCGTAGAAACAATCCCGATGTCACCCGCCGCTTCCATCCGCAATCACCTTATATGAGAGCGCTCGAACGGTTGGAGTTCGTGAATCTGAAAAGAGTGTCAAACACCCTCTCCGTACTAGATTATTCCCTTAAGTTCCGACAGGTCGTTTATCGTAAACAAGGGGTTTGCTCGGATGGTCTGTTCTCTTCTTTTCACCCATACGGAATCCATTCCGCATTCTGCGGAACCCGCGATATCCGCTTCGGGGTTGTCTCCTACAAAGACCGTGTTGGATGGCTCTTCATTCATACGGTCAAGGGCTGCCTTGAATATTTCGGGGTGTGGTTTTCTCCAGCCCACTTCTTCTGAAACCACCACTTGCTCGAAGAACTCGGAGATCCCGAATTTTTCAAGCAGTTTCAAAGCGGTGGGCGCGTGATCAAAGTTCGAAACCACGCAGAGTCTGTACTCTCCGTCTCTCAGATAAGAGAGAATATCCGTGTGGCTCTCCGGATATATCACGGCGGTGCATAGACTCTCCATGTGCGAGGATACGAGGTTGTTTATGAGATTTTCATCTTTTTTCATGCCTGTTCTTTCAAGAAGTATCTCAAACCTTTTGCTGTTTGGATATTCCCGCAGGTTTTTTTTCCGCATTTTCATGATCTCTTTATGACTTTCGAGAAAAGATATGCAGAAATCACTGAATTCCATGTCGCCGAAACTGCTCCCGAGTTCGTTGAAGACACCCTGCGCGGTCGTGTTCCATGTTTTTCCGTTAACGGTGATTTCAGGCAGAAGAGACGGTTCGAACATCACAAGCGTGTCGAACAGGTCGAAAAAGACGGTCGAGTACTTTTTCATCCGGCTACGCCTGTGAGGGCACACAGGTGGATCTTTCGAAGATCACTTCTATTATGTTGTCGTGAAGCCCCAGCGGTTCGGTCACCCTGTGATTTACTCGGGGAAACTCCCGGGCGGCTTCCTCCACCATTCTCGGTATATCGGATTTTGAATGTCTTCCCGGCGCGAGGAAGTAAGGAAAAACGGTTATGTCGTCTGCTCCCGAGGCAACGCATTCTGCAAATGCGTCCTTTATCGAAGGTTCGCACAACTCCATGTGACAATGCAGTACTGTATCAAATGGCGAGTCCTGGCGCGTTCTCATCTTGGATGCTATCTCCTCTAGAAGATCGTTTGCCTCCTTTACCTTGCTTCCATGGTCAACGAGAATAAGAGCCTTCATAAGAGTTCAGTTTCTTTCCGCGTGGAGTCTGGTGGTTTCAAGCACAATCTCGGCTGACCTGAAGAACTCGTCAAGAACAAGATATTCGTTTACCGTGTGAAGTTCATACATCCCCGTTCCCAGATTAACGCACTCGATTCCCTTTTCGTTTATATAGTTCGCATCGCACCCGCCGCCACTGGTGTGATACTCTATTGCGAGGTCGAGATTCTCTGCGGCCCTGAGCACAAGTTCGCTCACAGCGGCGTCAGGGGAGACATTCATTACCGGATACACGCGTTTTACATCAATTTCCGCACCAGCCTTATGACGTTCACCATCAATACAGATTTCCTTCTCCGCCGCGGCCTGAAGAAAACAGTCGCGCATGTGCTTTATCTGCGCGTCAAGTTTTGCTTCATCATGACTTCTCGACTCCGCGCTCGCCTCCACCATGCCGGCAACTATGTTTATTGCCGTGCCGCCTCTTATCTTTCCGATGTTCGCCGTTGTTTCGTGGTCTATTCTTCCGAGATTCATCTTCGAGACCGCATTGCTCAGCACCTCAATGGCGCTTATTCCGTTTTCGGGGCAAAGTCCGGCATGCGCCTCAATTCCGTGTATTTTCACGTTCATGATGTCCGAACACGGGCATCTAAGCACAAGCCTGTCGGGAGTGCTGCTGTCAAGTACTATTCCGTAGCGGCTCTTAAATGAAGATGTATCGAGGAATTTAGCCCCCAGAAGTCCGATTTCCTCGCATATGGTGAAGGCGACTTCAATATCGGGATAAGGGATTTCGCTCTCGCGGAGAACTCTCAACACCTCTACTATTATCGACACGCCGCTTTTGTCGTCACTTCCTAGTATAGTGGTGCCGTCGCTTCTCATAATCCCATCCTCGATTCTCGGGTTTATTCCCTCGCCGGGGCTCACGGTGTCCATGTGCGAGCAGAGGAAAAAGGGTGGGACATCTTTTCTGGTTCCCGGGAAATTGACTATCAGATTGCCCGTGTTTCCGTTGACTTTTTCACCTGCGTTGTCGTAAAAACATTCCGCGCCCAATTCCTTCATCTCTTTTTCAAGTCTTGCGGCTACATCCTTTTCTTTTCTTGAAGGACTGTCTATTCGTACTATGTCCATCAGATGCCGGGTCATTCTTTCCTGTTGTATCATGCGGTCGTCCTGTTTTTGTCCTCTGTCGTGTAGTATCGCAACGGTTCCGCTTCTTGCGGTATCCCCGGCGATCATGACTTTACGCCGAGGGGGTTTCTCACGAACGAGGAACTCGGATTTTTTGTTGCCGTGCGGTTTGCTTCCTGATCACTTAAGTCCTAGTTCACAGACTTCCTCCGTATTGATTATATCTGTGAATCTCTATTCGCGCACCTCGGAGAAGAAAAATTTATGGACGATGTAATATGTGAGTTTGTAAAGTAAACAAAAATTCGATATGATGTGGGCGTTGTATTTCGTAATAACTCCGAAAATGTCGTAAAACGGATTTTCAGACCGCACAAGGAGGTTTTTATATGATTAGGAATGCGTTTCTTATTGGATTTCTGCTGCTTGGTTCCGTTGCTTGCGGGGGGGGGGCGATGACGGAGAGGCGGAAATAGAGTACGACTGCGAAGAGGTTGTCAGGATAGAACCTTTACCTAGGGGAACCTATCCTGCAGCATTGGTGGGAGAGTGGGATTGCGAAAGTTCCGACGGTTCAAGTTCAACCCAGATTATCAGTTCTGACGGGACCTTCTTTCTCGAACTCAGTCCCGGCGACTATCCTTCTGAAGTTCGGGAAATACGGAATCAATGCGGAATCGGAACTTCACCTCCTGATATTGCCGGTCACTGGATTGTTGATGGAACCCGAATGTGCCTTCGATACGATGTGATGCCCGGAATAATCGCATGCGGACCTTTTAGAATAAATCAGCTGGGAGAGTGGATATCTTCTCCTTCCGATGTAATAGAGTTCTATCAGTATGGACGATTAGTAACATCAAGTGCCATTGGAAGTATTCAAGGCGGCGGTCGTTGTGTAAAGAGATGAAGTTTTCTATTCTCAGGTTTTTCTTAACCTTGAGAATCTCATTTGTCGGAGCCTGATCACCTGTCAGTTTGATACCTCGACCTGAAGTTCAAATCAGAGTTTAGATGGGATTGAGACTGCGGAGGGACCTTGACTGCATCAAGTTGATGCGTTGGCCGGAACTGCAGGTTTTTTTATGAGCGGGAGGTTATATCGGAAATTCAGTACGCCGGAGTTTGAGGGGTGATGTGAACCTTGATCTGCTTCGGGTTTATAGTGTAGATTAACTGTTCAGTTAAGATGCGGAAGATTTACAAGCATCTTAAAATCCAGATATATGGTGAAAAAAGTGGAGTTTTTTCTCCTAAAGGAAAATATTGCCGATGCTGAGTCGGACTCGGTTGTTTTTTTCTGTTATGAAGGTCAGCAACTTGCTTCCGGGGCAAAAAAAATTAATGAGAGACTCGGAGGGTTCCTTTCCGATAAGGTTCGTTTATCTGATTTCAGAGGGACATTCGGAAGCACGGTCATTGTCGATACGCCGAGGGACCCGAATATTCGAAGAGTCGTTCTCATGGGTCTCGGAGGAAAATCGGACTTCGGACCGCTTGAGGCTTTCCGTTGCGCAAACATCCTTGCGGGGAAATTAAAACGGTTATCAACCACAGTCAATGTTGATTTCACCAGGATGGACAGAAAATTCCTTGAAGTTTTTCTTCAAGGCTTGGGAAGCGGACTCTATGAATATGGGAAACTCAAGACCTCTGATCAGGAAAAATGCCGTCTTGAAAAAATCGGCATATACTCGGGAAAAATTTCCGCAGGTCACTTCAGTTCCGTTTCCGCGCGCGCAAGCGTCGTTTCGCAGAGCGTGTCTTTTTCGAGAAACTTGGTGAACGACCCTCCCAATATGCTCACCCCGTCAATTCTGGCGGAGCACGCGCTCTCGGTTGCCGCGGAATCTGATCATCTTGAGTGCAGGATATTAAAAAAAGACGAAATAAAGGAATTGGGTATGGGAGGACTTTCTGCGGTTTCTTTCGGAAGTAGTGAACCTCCCGTGTTTATTCACCTTACTTATACTCCTCCCGCAAAATCAAAAAAGAAAATTGCTATTGTGGGCAAGGGTATAACCTTTGATTCGGGCGGTCTGTGTCTCAAGCCTGCCGACAGTATGAGAACCATGAAAATGGATATGTCCGGCGCCGCAGTCGTTATCGGTGCGATGAAGGCCGTAGGACATCTTAAACCGAACGTAATTGTTCACGGCATCGTACCCGCTACGGAGAATATGACGGGCGCTTCCGCCTACAAGCCGGATGATGTGGTTACGGCTCTCAACGGAAAGACGATAGAGATTATAAATACAGACGCGGAGGGCAGAGTAGCTCTTTCGGACGCGCTCAGTTACGCTGTGCGCCTCGGGGTTTCGGAGATAGTGGACCTTGCGACGCTTACGGGAGCCTGCATAGTAGCTCTCGGACTTCATAACGCGGGAGTTATGGGCAATGACCCCGCTCTGGTGAAGTCCATTCTTGATTCGGCAGGCAATGCGGGAGAGAAGATGTGGGAACTTCCACTGGATTCAGAACTTAAAGAAGAGATAAAAAGTCATGTGGCTGACATTAAAAACGTCGGAAGCAGATGGGGAGGAGCGATCACCGCGGCGCTTTTTCTTGAGAATTTCGTTTCCGATGTACCTTGGGTTCATATAGACATAGCCGGCCCGTCCTATGTGGAAAAGACATCCGAGTGGTATCAGTACGGCGCTTCGGGTTTCGGAGTGAGAACCATAGTCGATTACCTGATGAACAGATGAAATCAGGAGTCTCGGATTTACTGGACAAGGAAACCGCAGGCGGAAACATTCAGATATTTTACGGTCGGACTCTGTTTCAGAATCTGTGATTCCCCCGGGGAGAGAGGCTAAACGGAGTAGTCGTAGTCGAGCCAGTGGCTGAACCTCGGATCTTTTCCCTTAAGCGCGGCGAAGTATCTCTGCTGAATCCTTCTTGTCGTCTCGCCGCGTTTTCCCGACCCTATCTCCCTTCCGTCAACTTCCCTTATCGGGGTAACCTCGGCCGCCGTACCTGTGAAGAACGCCTCGTCAGATATATAGAGTTCATCCCTCGTGAAAAGTTGTTCCTTTACCTCGAGACCTTCGTCCCTGATTATATCCAGGACGCATTTTCTGGTTATCCCTTCAAGCACGCATGTAAGAGGAGGAGTTTTCAGAACTCCGTCTCTTACGATAAAAATATTTTCTCCGCTTCCTTCCGCAACATACCCTTCAGAATCAAGAAGTATCGCTTCGTCGTAACCCGTAACGGCCGCTTCCTGCCTGGCCATGACAGAATTTACGTAGTTTCCGCATATCTTCGCCTTGGTCATGAATGAGTTCACGCTCATTCTCGTGTAGGATGAAATCTTCGCTCTGATTCCGTTTGAGATGGCGCCGTCCCCGAGGTAGGTCCCCCACGGCCATGTGGCTATGGCCACGTTTATGGCGTTGTCTCCGGGCAGTATTCCGGATGTTCCGCCGCCGATGAAGGCTATCGGCCTTATATAAGCTTCCGTATGTCCGTTTTCCCGCAGAACATCAACCACCGCATCGCAGAGCGTATCCATGTCGTATGGAATATTCATCCCCGCCACATGAGCCGAAGAGTAAAGCCTCTTCATATGTTCGGCGAGTTTCAGAACGGCCGATTTTCCGCCGGACCGTCTGTACGCCCGTATGCCTTCGAACACTCCCAGACCGTAATGCAGCGTGTGTACCATAATATGCACATTCGCTTCATTCCACGGCAACAGTTTTCCGTTAAACCATATTTTCGATAAATTGCTGTCCGACATGATCCGACACGCGGTCCGGGGGAAGAAATTTTGCAAACAGTATTATTCTTCCGCATCCCGTTGTCAAGCGTGCCGAGACGGCATTTTATTCAGCTTCCGAGGGACTTTCAAGAATTTCCCGCATTATAGAATGCATCTCCCGGGAGAATCTTGACCTCGGAACAACAAGGTCGATTCCTTTTTCTAAAAATTTGCCGGCAAGTTCCTTTTCCACATGAGGTAGATAGCCTATACAGAACAGATGTCTGTGGTAAGCGGAGTTCTTCAGTTCCATAAAAATTTCCGCGGCGTCGATCTTTTTCGAAGCGAGATCAATAATCACAAGCCCGATATTCTCATTCTCGGTTTTAGCGTGCAGTTCTCCCTGTTTTTTTACCTTTACCGTCCGTGCGCCGAGTTTTTCCGCAGCCGCCTGGATTTTTGATGAGAAAAAGATGTCGTCTGCGACCAGACATACAATTTTGCGTAACATCGTTGAACCGGTTAACTCTCCCCGCTAAACATAGTAGAATTGAAGGGGTTTAGCAATACTTCGGGTTTTGTTCGGCCCGGAACTTCAGACCGTCCGATACCGGACAGGTTTTCTTTAGCAAGGAGGATAATGAAATGAAAGCTACGCTGATCGCTTTTGTTGTGGCCATGATATGGGGACTCAATCCTATTTTTGAAAAACTCAGTCTCAAGGGGGCGTCTCCTCTCTCTGCGATCACGATAAGATTTGTCTTCACGACATTCTGTCTTGTTCTCGTGGTGCTTGCAACCGGGAGATTCACGCAGATAATAGACATCGACGGTGAAACGCTTTTCTGGATACTGCTTTCCGGTCTGCTGGGAGGATTGATAGGACTTTTTCTCTATTTTACAGCCCTTCAGATTTCAGACACATCGAAAATTGTGGCGATAATAGCCACGTTTCCCATGTTCACGGCACTTTACGCATATCTGCTTCTAGGAGAGACTCCGGGTCCGACGAGGATAATCGGAATAGCTTTCATAGTCGTCGGTTCCGTGCTTATCGAGTGGAACATGCACGCGCGCTGAGGCGTACTACGACTCCATGAACTCAATAAGATCGCGAAACTCCTCGGCCATATCCGGATGGCCGTGCCTGAGGGCTGCCCGGATGCCTTTTTGGTAGGCGTTTTTCGCGTCCTGCCTCATTCCCAGTTCCGCATAGCAGTATGCAAGCATTCTGTAAGCGGCTCCCTCGTCGTCTTTCAGATCAAGGTATGTTTTTATCGTTTCTATTGTTTCCTCATAGCGTTCGAGTTTGAAGTATTCATTGGCGAGACTGTAATGAATCAAAGGGTTTTCAGGATTTTTCCTGAGTAGTTTTTTGAAATTCAGAATTTTATCTTCGGACATTCTTCACCACCTGATCGAGTCTCAACCCGTCTGCTTTCACTCAGTTTTTCTCCGGCAGTCTGCCGTTGTCTGTTCATGCTGTCTGTTGTTCGTTATGTCCTGTTCGTTTTTTGAAGAGATACCGGTAAAACCGAACACTTCAGTAAAATTCTTTATCAGTGAAGGCGACACATCATCAACCGTGATTTCGCCGTTTTCCCCAAGCCAGCTCCGCATGGAGGATATCCGCACATCGGTTATTCCGCAGGAAAGTATGAGGTCGAAATAATCAAGGTCCGTACATACGTTAAGAGCGAAACCGTGGTAGGTCACCCATTTTTTTACCGCTATACCTATGGATGCTATCTTGCTTCTTTCAACCCAGACCCCCGTCGCATTATCTGTTCGTCTGCTTCGGATCCCGAAATCGCTGAGAGTGCGTATTATCACCTCTTCAATCTTTCTCATATGGTTGCGAATATCTGTCCCGTGATCTTTCAGGTCCATAATCGGATAGCCGACTATCTGTCCCGGACCGTGAAAAGTTATATCACCTCCTCTTGAAGAATGAATGAATGAAATTCCATGTTTTTCAAGATAGTCCTTTCTTACCAGAAGGTGTCGGGTATCACCTTTTCTTCCGATGGTGATGGTAGGCGGATGCTGCAGAATCAGCAGGGAATCAGGCGATTGTCCCGTTATTTTTCCGGCAAGAAGAGTTTTCTGGTAGGAGAGAGCCTTCTCATAACCGAGAGTCCCGAGCTCATATATGTCAAGGTCACCCATCAGATCGGGAGCAGAGGACGCTTCGCACAATCAGAAATTTCTGACCCTTCCCATCGCGTCCAGAGCCGCTTCCATCACGGCTTCTGATAGAGTGGGGTGCGCATGCTGCGTGACAGCTATCTCGAAAGCAGTGGTTTCAAGAGTTTTCGCCACTCCGAGTTCCGCGATCATTTCCGTCGCTCCGTGGCCTATTATATGACCTCCGAGAAGTTCCTTTGTTTCTGCATCGAAAACAACCTTGACGAAACCATCCGTTTCTCCCACTGCAACGGCTTTGCCGACCGCCCTGAACGGAAACCTTCCGACCTCTATCTTATAACCTTGATCCCTCGCCTGTTTTTCCGTAAGTCCCAACATGGATACTTCAGGCTGACAGTAGACGCACCCCGGAATCGAGTTGTAGTGAACCCTGGAATCAAGACCGTTCATTCTTTCAACCGCCACAACTCCTTCTTCCGAAGCCTTATGAGCTAGCATCGCTCCGCCTATAACGTCTCCTATGGCGTATATGTTGCTGCAGGTCGTCATATAGTTTTCATCTGTTTTTATAAAGCCGCCGTCGTCAAGCTCGATTCCCACATCTTCAAGACCCATACTGTCACCCGTGTCGTAAAAGGAAAAAGATGTCGGAGCAGCGTTCGCCGCAGCTTTTCTTCCTATTGAAACAAGTACCATATCGGCTTCAAGTTTCGCTTCTTTTCCGGATGTCCTGTCCTCAACGGTCACGGTCGCGGACCCCGCTCTTTTAGTCAGAGATTTGTAGGCAGTTTCGATGAGAATAGTCATCCCCTGTTTTTTGAATATTTTCAGCGCCTCCCGCGCCACTTCCTCGTCCGAACCCGGCATGATCTGCTTTTCCATCTCAATTATGGTCACCTTGCTTCCGAAAGAGTTGTACACATAAGCGAACTCCATTCCTATGTATCCTCCGCCTATTATCACAACGGAATCCGGGACCTCGGTGTGCATTACAGCCTCATCGCTTGTCATTACCACTTTACCGTCAATCTCAAGTCCCGGAAGGGTTCTCGGAACGGAACCCGTGGCGAGAAGTATGCGCTCACTTTCGATATCACAGGTGTCTTTTCCCTCAACGGAAACGCTGTGCGGAGATGTGAGTCTCGCGGTGCCGCTTACAAGGTCTATCTTGTTTTTCTTGAGCAGTCCGACAACTCCCCTGTTGAGGCTTGAGGATGCGTTTCTGCTTTTCTTTATAACCTTTGAATAATCAAATGAAAGTTCTTTATGTGAGATTCCGAACCGTTCCGCGTGAATGAAATAGGAGTACATTTCCGCGCATTTGAGGATCGCCTTTGATGGTATGCACCCCCAGTTAAGGCACACTCCGCCGGGTTTATCCCGCTCCACCACCGCGACTTTCATTCCCATCTGCGCGGCTCTTATGGCCGCTATGTATCCGCCGGGTCCGGACCCTACAACCGTAAGATCAAACTTTTCCATGGTGACGGTAATTATATTTATATTTGCTGTATCGTCAAAGACGGAATTGCAGATTTGTTATCTGTTCCGCATGAATTGAACTCGGATTCGGTTTCGGACGGGATATTATCGAATGCGGAAATGATTCCGGCTGAATGATCTCCACAACACGCTCTTTCATGGCGTCCGACATTCAACGGAAAAATGTTTTGTCGCAATGTAAAAAACTTACGGGTGATATATGCAAGGTATGTGGGATATCCACGGGTCGGATATGGTGTCTGTTCGCTGCAGAAAACCCGGGCTCCGATCTTTCGGAACCCGGGTTGATCTGAAGAAGAACAAACAGAACCTGCTGAACATTGAAGTTGTTTTCTATAGAGAAACAACTTCACCGGAACCGATTGAACTCAGTCCACGAATTCCCGTCGGGCCGCTGTATTGCGGATTGTATCTGCTACACCGGATGACTGTAACTGAACAACATCATCGAAAGTAGTGGTTCCTGCTACGATAACGGAAATATTAACGGTGCCGGTTCCGCCGAACGTTTTGGCTCCTTGGGGGAAACCCTTGAAGCGGATCTTGTCGTTCTGTGATGCATTAAAGTCCCTGATAGCGTCCTTCTCATTTCTGTGCTCGTATTCAAGGACGAAGATGTCGGCGCCGGCCTGGCCGTAAAGAATGTCGGCACCGGCACCACCTGTAATAACATCATTACCACCCCCTCCAGCGAGCAGATCATTTCCGGCTTTTCCGTTAATCGTATCGTTTCCACCCAGCCCGTAAAGGTGATTTCCCAGAGCATCTCCGCTGATGGTATCATTGGCGCTAGTGGCCATAACGTTCTCAATACCTGTAAATGTAGACATTCCCCAACCATGAGTACTGCCGTCGAAAGACCCGGTGGAAAGATCAAAGGTTACAGATGTATTCACAAAATTGAAGACAGCTTGGGAATTATCCTTCAATCCCGGCAATATGGCACTTGCACTAGGTATATTACCTATGAGCATCAAATCATTTGCAGCAGCACCACGAAGAGCAGTTCCTGTCGGGGTGCCGCCGTTAAATCTGTTATTCCCTGGTTCAGTCAGAAAAAAAACATCTCCACCGTCTCCACCGTTGAGCGTATCATTGCCGTCGCCGCCATAGAGTACGTCCCGTCCCGCATCGCCGTTGATGGTATCATCGCCGCCTGCTCCCCGGATATAATCAGCACCGTCTCCGCCGTGGATGGTATTGGCGCCGGCGGTGGCCCAGATTGTATCATCTCCGTCTCCGCCGTAGATGATGTCGTCGGTAGTTCCCGAGAGGTTGCCGTCAAGATGAGCATCAATGTGGTCATCTCCGTCTTCACCATATATCGTATCCGTGCCGGCACCGCCGCCTATCTTGTCGTTTCCGGCACCGGCGTAAACAGTATCATCGCCGTCTCCGGCATTAATCGTGTTTTTGTACTGATTTCCGCATATGACATCGTCGTCATCAGTCCCCGTGATATCATTGGAGATACCGGGCAGCGCATTTATACCGTTGCTCACGTCGCATCTGGGGTCACCGAAGGACTTTCCCTGATCTCCCTGCGGGCCCCCCGCTCCCTGTGTTCCCGGATCTCCTTTATCTCCTTTCGCCCCGTCTTTCCCTGCCGGACCTGCTGGTCCCGCAGGACCTCTATCCCCCTCACAAGCAACAAAGAAAACCGCTCCGCCGAGCAGAAACAACAAAACTAAGAAATTACGTAACTTCATGACAAAACCTCCTTAAGCAGATGTTTTGATTCTACCCCCCCCCATATGAAGTCAAGCAATCTTTTTGAAGAGATAGTCGAGACTGTGAAGATATTCTGAGGTTCTGCATTGTTAAGCGTAGACCTCGGAACCGAGATGTTTTTATAGAATATGATTTGTATCCATTTTTCTTTCCTCGGCCGATACTATCTGAAGCGGCATAATTATCTTTGCTCCCGCCCATTACAGGCAGTCAGGAGTCGGCATCACCTCTTTCCCGAGGTATGAATACACTATTCTTGATACCGAGGTGTAATACGCAATGAACTGACGCAGATACAAACCCGCACTTGACCGCGGTCAAACACTGCTTCTGCCCGAGAGAGTGGAAGACTGTGCGGGAGAGAATCACCGGGTTCGGGCGCTTGACACCTATGTCGACACCCTTGATCCGGCTTCTCTAGGATTCAAGCATACCGAGGCCGGCACCACAGCGGAGATGCATCCCTATAATTCGTGGGTGAAATTTTTAGCTGGATGATCTAACAAACACACTCCTTTGCTCCATGCAGAGACACTCAGAAGTCGGGAAAAAAGTTGTTTCCGGCACTTCTGGCACATTGTAAAGGGGCGGAGTTAAAAACAAGTTCAGTTATGCCTCAGATGGTTTTTCTCTGCGAGGAATTCACCTCGGTCTCCGTTGACATTGCGTCGCAGCGAAATTATATTTTCAAAATATGACACGGAAGATATCTCCGAGGAACGAGACTTTTCTGGGCTTTGTAGTGAAACATTTCATAGAGACGGGAAATTCAATCGGTTCTTCAACTCTTATATATAAATACGGAGTTAAGTGGTCGCCGGCCACGGTAAGGAAGGGACTGAGTAAACTTATGGAGGAGGGTTTTCTGACCCAAAGCCATATTTCATCGGGTAGATATCCCACCGAAAAGGGAATAAACTACTATGTGGAGAACATCCTGCGTGCCGGGGAATGTATCAAGACCGGACTTGCATTTATTGAGAGCAGGTATGAGGAGGTTGACGGTACGCTTGACCACGTAATAAGTGCCACAAGCCACATGCTTTCCGATTTTACAAAACTTGCGGGACTTGCGATGCTTCCTCAAAGAAACACACTGCGGGTGAAATCAGCGAAACTTCTCAGGATAGGCGGCAGGGAATGCCTTATAATTCTGGTATTCGAAGGCTGTCTTACGGAAAAAACCTTCATCAGGCTTGCAAAGCCGATAAGCGAGGTGCAGGTCGAAAGAATAGGAGTATACCTTAATCATCTGATTCTGGGACTCACTATAGAACAGGTGCGCAAGGTCGTTCTTGAAAAAATAAAAAGGACCACTACCGAGTATAATGAAGTGCTTGAGAGGGTGTTGCGGATAAGCAGCGAGCTTTTCGAAAAGGAGAGGAAGGCAGGACTGTTCGTGGAAGGAAAGTTAAGCGTCATAGAGTCTCTCAATTTTGCGGACTATGCTATCTACAAAACTATAATCGAAATCTTGGAAGACCGGGAACTTCTTTCAAATCTTCTGAAATCAGTTGTCAGGGATGGATGTTCAAAGGTTTTTATAGGGTCTGAGAAGGGAATGCCGGACGGGTTCAGCCTTGTCGCCGCGCCTTACAGCAAGGGACAGAGTTACGGAAGCCTAGGAGTGTTCGGTCCCACAAGGATGAATTATTCGAAAATAATACCGCTTGTGAATTATACGGCGGAAATGGTGACTAGGAGGGTTAACGGAAGAACAAGGCAATGACCGACAGCAAAGAACAAGAGACCCCGGAACAGTATCCGGATGCGCCGGAAGAAACGGAAAAGAGCACAGAACAGGAAATTCAGGAACTGAAGGAAGAGAAAAGTAAACTTTCTGACGAGAAGTTGAGACTTCTTGCGGAATTTGATAATTATAAGAAAAGGTCCGCACGCGACAGGCAGAGAGATGCGGAATCGGCGAGCGCTTCTTTGCTTGAGAAGATAATTCCTGTTCTTGACGACATTGAGAGGGCGGTAGAGGAATCCGAGGGACCAACCGATTTCACCGCTTTTTTTGATGGAATAAGGCGTATTCACACGAAATTTATCGCAACTCTTGAGAAGGTCGGGATAACTGTCATAGATTCCGGCGAGGGAACGCGGTTTGACCCCGGTTGTCATGAGGCGGTTTTCAAAGAGTATTCGGAAACTCACGAAAGCGGGACTATAATATCAGAAATACAAAGAGGCTATCTTTTCAAAGGAAGACTTCTTCGTCCCTCCATGGTCTGTGTTTCCGAGGGCCCGGGTCCGCAGAGAGAGTTCGAAGCACCGATTTCCGAGAGTTGAAGCAGCGGTATGAAGAAGATGTATGAGAAAACAGTTCGCACATTAAACTTTTCCGAGCGTGAATTCCACAATGGCTAGAGATTACTACGAAATACTTAATATTCAAAAAGACGCATCACCGCAGGATGTAAAGAATTCCTACAAGAATCTTGCGTTCAAGTACCACCCCGATCGTAATCCCGGCGACAAGAACGCAGAGGATCGATTCAAAGAAATAAATGAAGCTTACCAGGTGCTGAGCGATAGGGATAAAAGAGCGCGTTATGACAGTTTCGGGCATATGTCCGGCACGGACATGGGTGGTTTTCCAAACGGTTTCAGCGACATCTTCGGAGATATATTCGGTGATGTCTTCAACTCCGGCAGAGGTCGCAGTGCGAACCGGGCGCGCAAGGGCGCCGATATACGATATGACCTGGCTTTGGGGTTTGAAGACGCGGCGTTCGGGACTGAGAAAGAGATAGTTATAAGAAAAAGAAAACAGTGTGATGACTGCTCCGGCTCGGGAGCGCAGCCGGGAGGTGAATCAATTTGCAGAAGTTGCGGAGGCGACGGAACAGTAGCGTATTCCCAAGGGCCTTTTTCAATCAGCCAGGGATGTCCTTCATGCGGCGGTAACGGGAAAATAATAACCGAACCCTGCCGAGAATGCCGGGGTTCCGGAGTTTCCTATGCGGACAAATCCGTTAAAGTGAAAATTCCGGCCGGAATCTCAAACGGGATGAGTCTTATCATAAGAGGTGAAGGAGAGTTCGGAACTCGGGGAGGCCCCCCGGGGGATCTGTACATACAGGTAACCGTGGATGAACATCCGGTCTTCAGACGGGAGGGAAACGACATCATATGCGAACTTCCGATAAGCATCGCCCAAGCCGCGCTGGGATGCGAGGTCGAGGTTCCCGCTCTTCAGGGCGCAAGAGAAATCAAGATACATCCGGGCACACAACCGAGTCAGACTATAAGGATAAGGGGAGGCGGTATCGTCGATGTCAACTCGGGAGACCTGGGTGATCAGTACGTCGTCGTAAAAGTCGTGGTACCTCAAAAACTCACCAGAAAGCAGAAAAAGACTCTGTTGGATTTTGAGGAAAACTACGACCGGAAGAAAGAACCCGTCATCGAGAAATATCTGAGCAAGATAAAAGAGTTGCTCAACTGAAATCAGTTCACGACATCATAGTCGCGCGAGGAAGGAAATCATCCTCCCGCTATTGCCGGGATGATCGACACAACGGCTCCGTCGTTGAGTTTCGTATCCATTCCTTCCAGGAACCTTATGTCTTCGTTGTTCACGTAGACATTTATGAACCTTCTCAGCGACCCGCTGTCATCGCAGAGTCTGCTCTTAATCCCGGGGCATTCAGTTTCGAGTTTGTCCACGAGTTCCGATACATCGGCCGCATCTATTTCAACTTCGCCTCTGTCTTTTGAGAGTTTTCTAAGAGGGGTTGGGATTCTTACCGATACCATGTTTTTCTCTCCTTAAAGTTTTATTCTGATCTTTGCCCGACAATTTTTCCGCGGCGGTTCAGTGTACCATCTAATTTGCCAGTTTTTTATTGTAGAGTTCTTGAAAGTCCTCAATGGTCGGCTCGATTATTTCCGGTTCGTCAAGGCTTGTTGAGACCGCATCTTGAGTTTTGAGGCCGTTTCCGGTTATTGAGACCACTATGGGTTCATCACGCGGAATAATGCCGTTGTCTATAAGTTTTTTCGTCGTCCCGAGAGTTACTCCACCTGCAGTTTCAGTGTATATTCCTTCTGTTTCCGCAAGGAGTTTTATCGCTTCCACTATTTCCGCATCGCTTACGTCCTCCGCCGCGCCGCCGCTTTCCCTTATTATGTTCATGGCGTAGTAGCCGTCTGCCGGAGTTCCTATGGCTAGTGATTTCGCTATGGTGTCGGGTTTTACGGGCTTGAACATGTCCCAGCCGTTTTTAAACGCGGTTGATATGGGTGAACATCCGGTCGCTTGGGCTCCGTATATCCTTGTGCCCTCAGGTTCGACTATTCCCATCATTTCAAACTCCTGCACCGCTTTCCATATCTTGGTCAGAAGAGATCCGCTTGCCATCGGAACCACTATGTGTTTCGGTGCTCTCCATCCGAGTTGCTCCATTACCTCAAACCCGAAGGACTTGGATCCCTCAGAATAGTAGGGCCTCATGTTTATGTTCACGAATGCCCAGTTGTATTCGCCAGCAATCTGGCTGCAGAGTCTGTTTACGTCGTCATAGACGCCTTTCACTCCTATAAGATTCGCTCCGTAGACTACCGTATTGAGTATTTTTGAGCGCTCGAGATCATGGGGGATAAGTATGAAACTTTTGAGGTTTCCGCTTGCTGAAAGTGATGCCACAGAATTTGCGAGATTTCCTGTGGATGCGCATCCGGTCGTATCAAATCCGAATTCTTTTGCTTTTGAGAGGGCGACGGATACGACTCTGTCCTTGAAGGAAAGAGTCGGATAGCAGACGGCGTCATTCTTTATATAGATTTCACCGACACCCAAAGATTCTGCAAGATTTGTTGCTCTTACAAGTGGCGTGTATCCGACTTGAGCACCTATCGCCGGCTCAGAATCAATCGGCAGCAGTTCGGCGTATCTCCATATGTTCTGTGCTCGAGGTGTTATTTTTTCCCTGGAGAAGTTCTTTTTAATCTCCTCATAATCGTAGGCCACCTCCAGAGGGCCGAAACACATCTCGCATACATGTTTCGGTTCCTTGGGGTAAAACTCCCCGCACTCCTTGCATTTAAGAGATTTTACAAACCCCATGATTCCTCCGGAAACAATATAAAGAGAAATAAAAATTACCTTAACATGTTTTGAAGTCAAAGAATTGAGACTTCGAGGCAGCTGCACTGCTGGTGATGACGGTCGCTGAATTTGCCCGCAAAAACAGAAAGCAGTTGTCCAAAGTGCGTTAAACATGTAACCGTTCAGTCAAGGTGCGACGGATTGGGAAGTTTCGGCAGTTCCGCGACACGACAGCATAGACTCAGTCCCGAGGGACACCGTACGGCTTCCCTCAATCGGAACGGGTCGGAACCGCGCAGGGACGCGGACGCTGCGACCGGTACAGTTAATTCCGCAACGACTCGGTGATTATGACAAGGAAGCCGACCTTAAGGGCCATTGCAACCTAAGTGCCTCTTTCAGGTAAACTTCCGCGTAAAAAGGAGATACCAGATGTATGTACTTAGAGAAAGCGGATTCTCCATACACGGTTTTAAGGTTGACGGAAGTTCTCGGAACTACAATTATCTTGTCGCCTGCGAGCATACAGGAGAGTGCGTCGTCATAGACCCCCTTGATCCGATAACCTTACTTGAGATAATACGCAAAATGGATTACAGGGTCTCGTATGTGGTGAACACGCACGCACACTCAGATCACACGAAGGGAAACGATCCAATAATCAAGGTCTTTCTCTCATCGAAGATACTCATACACAAAATGGCTCTCGACTACGTTTCTCCCAGAAGTGATGGACTGGATGAGGGAGACGCAATAGATTTTGGAAAACAGCAATTGCGGGTCATTCACACCCCGGGACATTGTCCGGAGCACATCTCGCTTCTGATAGGGGACAACATTTTTCTGGGTGACACCGTGTTTGTTTCGGGATGCGGGAATGTCAAGTTCAGAGGCGATGCGGAAGAACTCTGCCGGACCTTCGAGACAAAAATATCAGAACTTCCCGGGACCCTTCGCATGTTCTGCGGTCACGACTACGCGGAAAACAATTTAAATTTTCTGCTTTCCCTCACTCCTGATAACGCGGCTGCGAAAATAAAACTTGCGGAACTTCACGAGAATAAATTTCCTCGATCAACCCTAGGGGAGGAAAGAAAGTACAATCCGTTTATGAGGACATCTGATCCTGACCTCATTTCTGCGCTTGCAGAAAAAAATCCGTCTATGGGTGATAATCCGAGAGATGTCTTCATAAAACTGAGAGAACTCAGGGACAGTTGGTAAAACATCCTTTCCGAATTACGAAAAAACGTTTTTTCAGGTGAAATTGAAATGAAGACGAATAAAAAAACCAGTTCGTCATATGAGCAACTGAATGCTCTTCTGGATGAGAGAATTCTTTTTCTGGACGGGGCGATGGGAACCATGATCCAGCGCCACAAACTTACAGAAGAGCATTTCAGGGGGAAATTGTTTGAGGACCACTCTGTGGACCTGAAGGGGAACAATGATCTGCTTACTCTTACTCAACCCGAAATCATATACCAAATCCACACTGCCTACTTTGAGGCGGGCGCTGATATAGTGGAGACGAACACCTTCAGTTCCACTTCAATAGCCCAAGCTGATTACGGACTCTCCGACTGGGCTTACAAACTTAATTTCGAGTCCGCCGGAATCGCGAAAAGAGCCGCACGGGACTTTATGGATGAAAACCCTAACAGACAGTGCTTCGTCGCAGGTTCTCTCGGCCCCACGAATAAGACCGCCTCAATGTCTCCTGATGTAAACGACCCCTCATACAGGTCCATCACGTTCGATGAATTGGTGAAGGCGTATCGTGAACAGACACAGGCTCTTGTAGAGGGCGGCGCGGACATACTTCTTCCGGAAACTACCTTCGACACCCTGAATCTCAAAGCTGCCGTATATGCGATTGAAGATTTTTTCTCCGATTACGGAGAGAGACTTCCGGTTATGGTCTCCGTAACCATAACGGATCGTTCCGGACGTACGCTTTCAGGTCAGACGGTGGAAGCGTTCTGGAATTCGGTACGGCACGCAAAGCCTCTTAGCGTCGGTCTTAACTGCGCTATGGGAGCACGGGATATGCGCCCTTACTTAGAGGAAATTTCAAACATCGCGGACTGCAGGGTGAGTTGCTATCCTAATGCCGGGCTTCCGAATCCGCTCAGTGAGACCGGATATGATGAAACTCCTGAAACCACTTCTGAAATCCTGCTTGATTTCGCCCGAAGCGGTTTTCTCAATATTGTCGGCGGATGCTGCGGCACTACTCCTGACCATATAAGGGCGGTGGTCGAAAGACTTTCCCCGATAACTCCGAGAGACATCCCGGCAACTAAGAGTCTTACCAGACTCAGTGGACTTGAGCCGCTTAATATATCGGCTTCGGCAGAAGCGCCTTTTGTATTGATAGGGGAGAGAACCAACGTCACGGGGTCTCCAAAGTTTTCAGAACTGGTGAAGCAGGGAGATTTCGAAGGTGCGGTCTCAGTTGCGTTTCAGCAGGTTCAGAATGGAGCAAACATAATAGATGTAAATTTCGATGAAGGACTTCTGGATTCAGAAGAATGCATGAAGCGGTTTCTAAATCTTATCGCGTCGGAGCCTGAAGTGACGAAAGTTCCGATAATGATAGACAGTTCTAAATGGTCCGTCATAGAGCAGGGTCTCAAATGCATACAGGGTAAGTGCATAGTGAATTCCATAAGCCTCAAGGAAGGTGAAGAGACGTTCTGCCGGCATGCGCGCTCTGCGATGCGCTATGGTGCGGCTGTTGTTGTGATGGCTTTCGACGAGAAGGGACAGGCGGTTGAGAAACAGGAAAAGGTCGACATATGCAGAAGGGCTTACCGAATACTCACGGAAGAAGTCGGAATGGACCCCTGCGACATAATTTTTGATCCCAATATCCTTACTGTGGGTACCGGTATAGAGGAACATGATCCATACGCGGTGAATTTCATGGAAGCTGTAAGAGAGATAAAGCGGGCTTGTCCTAAATCTCTTACAAGCGGAGGAGTGAGCAACATATCGTTTGCTTTTAGGGGAAACAACGTGGTGCGTGAAGCCATGCACAGCGCATTTCTGTACCACTCGATAAAATGCGGTCTCGACTTGGGAATAGTAAACGCGGGTATGCTGGCTGTCTATGACGATATAGAACCCGAACTGCTCCGCATGGTGGAAGATGTTCTCCTTAACCGCCGCCCTGACGCGACGGAGAAACTTGTGGAGTATGCAAAGCATTTTGAAGGAGTAAAGACGGGTTCTTCTGAAAGGGACGGCGCCGAGTGGAGAGAGGAATCTGTGGAGAAACGCCTTGAGTACTCACTTGTAAACGGCGTAACGGACTTTATAGAGAGCGACACTGAAGAGGCTCGGGCGAAATACGGCAGGCCTCTTGAGGTCATAGAGGGTCCTCTTATGGATGGCATGAAGGTCGTGGGGGACTTGTTCGGCGACGGCAGAATGTTTCTTCCTCAGGTGGTGAAAAGCGCCAGGGTGATGAAAAGAGCTGTCGCTTACCTGCAGCCGTTTATGGAGAAAGAAAAAACTACAGGCGGGTCGTCTAAGGGAAAGTTCGTCATAGCTACGGTTAAGGGAGATGTTCACGATATCGGGAAAAACATCGTGTCAGTAGTTCTGAGTTGCAATAACTACGAGGTTATAGATCTCGGAGTTATGGTTCCATGCGATAGAATTCTGAATGCGGCGAAGCAGGAATGTGCAGATTTTATAGGTCTGAGCGGACTCATAACGCCGTCTCTTGACGAAATGGTGCATAACGCAGCGCAGATGGAACGCGAGGGATTTAAAATTCCGCTTCTGATCGGCGGAGCAACAACCAGCAGGGCGCATACTGCGATAAAAATAGCTCCTTTCTACAGGGGTATAGTGGATTACATACCGGATGCGTCTCTTGTGGTTGGGGTGTGTAATCAGATAACGAATCCGGAAAAAATCTCTAATTACAAAAAAAATCTTAAAAAAAGCAACTTTGAGCAGCAGAAGTTGTTTGAGCAGGCGAAGTCGAAGATAGAATGTCTTTCTCTTGAGGAGGCGAGGAAGAAAGCTTTTTCCACAGACTGGGAAAACACGGAACCTGATTATCCGGAAAAACTCGGGATTTTCGTATATGACGAAATTGACCTTGCCGAAGTCTCAGAATATATAGACTGGTCTCCGTTTTTTTGGGCGTGGGAACTCAAGGGAGTTTTCCCGAAAATCCTTGATCATCCGAAAAGAGGGAAGCAAGCCAGAGAACTTTATCGCGACGGCAAATCGCTTATGGATAGAATAGTCTCGGAAAAATTATTTTCGCCCAAAGCGGTTGCAGGAATGTTTCGTGCCAACAGCGTAGTGGATGATGTTGAAATGTACTCGGAGGACGGGAAGCGGGTTGCCGTATTTCATTTTCTCCGTCAACAGGAAGTTAAAGGGGGGATTCACTACTGTCTGTCTGATTTCGTAGCTCCCGCGGAGCGCGGAAAAAAAGATTATATGGGATGCTTCGTTGTGACTTCGGGAGATGAGGTGGAAAAATTGTCCGGTGAATTCAAGTCTGCGGGGGATGTCTACAACTCCATTATGATAAGCCTTCTGGGGGATAGGATAGCGGAAGCACTTGCTGAGATTATCCACAAAAGAATAAGAGACCTGTGGGGTTACGGCAAAAAGGAGAAACTGACACCTTCAGACGTAATAAAGGGAAAGTACAGGGGAATAAGACCGGCTCCGGGTTATCCTGCTTGTCCTGATCACACTGAAAAAAATACGCTGTGGAAACTTCTTGACGCTCAGAGGCACACGGGGGTTTCTCTTACCGAGAGTTTTGCCATGAGTCCTCCAAGTTCCGTATCGGGTTTTTACATTGCGCATCCGCGGTCGCGGTATTTTACGCTCGGTAGAATAACAAAAGACCAAGTTGTTGATTACGCGAGAAGAAAACAAACGACTTCTGTTTACGTAGAGAAGTGGCTTTCTCCTAATTTAGGGTACTGATGGAGTTATGTCACGCTCTTTTTTTGTTTTATAAAATCAAGGACACCGGTTTCTTTACATCACGGTATTATAAGATATACGGGGAATCGTTTGGTCGGAATTCATCTTCCCGCTGTTGTTCTATGTATTGCAGGGCGACATGAGATTACAATGATGTTTTTACGTTGTCCAAGGTTGCTATTTTCACTTCAGACAGATTCACTGCAATAAATCTGGGTCTCAATTTCTTGAGACCCAGATTTATCTCGAAAAAAACGAACAGGGTTTACTGAATATAAGGCGGGGCCGTTTCTTTTACGAAAACAACTTCACCTGATTCAGTCTACGAACTCATACTTGTTCTGGCTGATTATATTCCCCGCTCGGTCGTTGTTTGCCGAGCCGCTTACTCGTATCTCAACAACTTCAACTGCTCCTACGGAAATCTTGCCGGCAGCGTTGGTCAACGCTCTGGCCCCCGCCGCGAAGCCGCTGAACTGAATCTTGTCGTCCGCCAGTGTGAAGTCCGTAATGATGTCCACACCGCCGTCGGCTTTTCTGATGAGGAAAGTGTCGTTTCCGGCTCCTCCCGTAAGGTTGTCGGCGCCTTCTTCGCCTATGAGAACATCATTTCCCGCTCCGCCGTTGAGATTGTCTTCGCCTTTACCGCCTCTGAGGGTGTCGTTTCCTCCCCTACCTTCAAGAGTGTCGCCGGCGTTTCCTCCTGTGAGAGTATTCGCCTTGCTGTCCCCTTTGAAAGTAACAGATGAAATACGAGGAGCGGACCTGAAACTTGCCAGTACGGCTGAAAGGTTCTCGAAGTTGGACATATTGGAAGTATGAGTGCTGTCTGTAAGATCGAATTCGTTTCTGTGCCCGGTGCCGTCCACCGTGTAGGTGTTGCCTTGGATGAAATACTGACCTCCGTACACTATAAGAGTATCGTTGCCTTCACCGCCGTCTGCCGTACCTGCAGAGCCGTTAGCAAATTTAAGAGGAGAGGGTTCGATCGTATCATCTCCCTTGCCGCCTATCAGAGTATCCGCACCGTACCATCCGATCAGAACGTTGTCCCCGTCGTCTCCCGTGATGTGGTCGTCACCTCTGCTGCCCGCAACATCCTCGATACTCTCAAATGTATCATTCCCGAATGTGGCGTGCGTGAAGGTTTCTGAACTGAGGTCGAAAGTAACAGCCACCTTCCGCGTGTCACTCGATATATTCCCGCCGAAAGCAGCAGGGGGACCGGAAAAAAATAACATGTCCCGCCCGAGGCCGCCGTTGAACGTGTCGTCTCCCGGGTCCGTAATGAAGAAGAAATCAGTTCCCCCGCCGCCGTGGAGTTCATCATTTCCGGCGTCACCATAGATATCCTCGCTCCCGTCACCGCCGTAGAGAGTGTCGGTACCTGCTCCACCCCGAATATAGTCATCCCCGCCTTCGCCGTAAACAACATCATCACCGTCTCCGGCTCTGATCTCGTTGGTGTCATCATTTCCGCAGATGACGTCGTCATCTGCGGTTCCCTGAATTAACCGTACGCCTCTCACCGCATTTATACCGTCACTTCTATCGCATCTGGGATCATCGGTCGGTGCCGGGTCCCCGCCCGGGTCACCTTTGTCCCCCTTATCTCCTTTCGGTCCCGCCACTCCAGGGTCTCCCTTATCTCCTTTTGCCCCGTCTTTCCCTGCCGGACCCATCTCTCCTTCACAGGCGGCAAGGAAAACCGCTCCGCCGAGCAGAAACAACATCACTAAGAAATTACGTAATCTCATAATACAACCTCCTCATAAAAAGATGCTTCGTTTATTTACATAGAGTCGGAGTCAGTTATCCACTCCCGTTAAATTTGCTGTAACCCTACGCAACAGGCTTCAATTTTACCCCCCCCCGATTTGAGTCAAGC
Organism: Thermodesulfobacteriota bacterium; assembly: GCA_965204665.1. Classification (GTDB taxonomy): domain Bacteria; phylum Desulfobacterota_D; class UBA1144; order Nemesobacterales; family Nemesobacteraceae; genus Nemesobacter. Next base: position 1,507,381 of record OZ242002.1, read on the forward strand.
CCTTTTTTCGGCGTGGAGAATCACATACCTGTAATCCCGCCTGAGTGCTGAGTCGAGAGGGGCTGCAGGCGGACCGGACACCGGCGGGGTCCCCGCAAAGCACTGACGGCGGGGCTGCAGTTGCGCAGTCTGAAGGATGCTCCGGGCTGGGTGCTTGAGTTCCGCCGGCACTACCCGCTCACACAATACTGACGACAACACGCTTTATGGTGGCAGACACGCACTCATACATCCTCATTACATGAAGATTGAGCCCGAAAACGTTACGGCGCAACTGGCTCACAGATGATTTTCTTGACAATCCGTCCCGGAATATTTACAATGATACGAAATGGTTTTCATGGAGAGTTATGAAAAAATCCGAATTTGAAGAGAAAATTTCCAGAGAGTTTGGTCTTAATTTCTCAGAATCCAGAAAAGTCGTTGATACCATAGTTAACTCCATGAGCGACACGCTTGGTGAAGGCGGCGGAATAGAGATAAGAGGTTTCGGGAGTCTCTATACCAAGTCCTATATGCCTTATGAGGGAAGAAATCCTAGAACTGGAGATAAGATATCTGTCGCTGCAAAAATTCTGCCTATGTTCAAGGTGAGCAGATTACTTCTTTCCAGTCTTTCTGAAAAACCTGATGAAGAGTGAAGCCGTGCTCCAATGGCTGATTTGAAGAGATATTTCTCGGGACTCTTCCTATGCTGTTGTTTGATGTTCTTTTTTATCCGGACCTGTTCTAGGGCGCGTATCTGCCCGTGTTGAGAAACCAGTATTCTGTCACGCGACAATTTGGGTGCAATGTATTTCAAGATGGAGGCATCCGGCATAAGGAAGAAGGAACTATGAAGAGAGTACATTGTGGGACATGAACTGAAAAATCACAGTCGATGATGTCCGCTACAAACTCAAGCCGTCTACTCTTAAATCATCATATGATGAAACACTAGATGATGTTTTGAGCATTCTTGACAATATAGCGGAAACTGCCCGTGCCGGACGATTGCGGACTAAGTGCTTCCAAGTTGAAAGAGCAATCGTCTGAAATAGTTTTCACCCGAGGGTTGCAGACAGAGGATGAAGGATGCCTCGGCACATCTGGATTTTCACCGGATTGTGGAAAAGATGTTTCATAAAGCGCCTGACGGAAAGAAAAGGATGTGTTTTGTACTTGGGCACCTGCGGGGAGTGCCCTCAAAGGGTGATGCGGCACGAAACAGGTCATTATAAACAGCATATTGTTTTTGCCGGACTGATAGAAATCAAAAAAACTTCTTACAAGACAAATAAACGAACGCTTTTTACCCGCGAGGACCTAGTTTCCGCTCTTTATACGACATGACTTCCGAATTGGTTAAAAATATAGAACCCTTTTACGTAATGGAAGTTCTTGAGAGGGCGAAACGTCTTGAAGAAGGGGGTTGCGATGTAATCCATTTTGAGGTAGGAGAACCTGATTTTGCCACCTCTGCGGAGATATGCTCATCAGGGGCGAACTGGATAAAACAAGGATACACCAAATATACCGACAGTCTCGGAATTGACGAACTTCGCAGAACCGTTGCAGAGGATTACAGCAGCACATACGGGGTGGATGTAGGGCATGAAAGGGTGATAATAACAATGGGGAGTTCACCCGCGCTTCTGATGTCGCTGCTCACGGTCGCCGACCCGGGAGATGAGATACTGATAACCGACCCGTATTACGCCTGCTATCCGCAGATAATAAGCGTTGCAAGGGGAATTGCTAGAAAAATACCGATTTACCAAACTGATGGCTATCAGATTGATACCGGACGGGTGAGAAAAAACATCGGTCCTAAGACAAAATCCATTCTGATCAACTCTCCGGCAAACCCCACAGGGGCTGTTATGAAAACGGAAATTCTACGGGAACTGTGCGATATGGGGCTTTTTGTAATCTCGGACGAGATATATCATGGTCTTGTATACGGCGCGCAGGCGGATTCGGTTCTGCAGTTTACTGAAAACGCGATTGTTATAAACGGTTTTTCCAAGTTTTACTCCATGACGGGTTGGCGTTTGGGCTACATGATTGTTCCGAAGAAAATGGTGAGATATGTTCAGAAACTTCAGCAGAACCTTTTTATTTCTCCCGGGTCATTTATCCAGAAAGCGGGAGTGACCGCTATCGAGAAAGTGAAAAAAGAGGGAGGATACAAGGAGATGGTGGCTGAGTTCGGCAGAAGAAGAGCGGAGATGATAAAAGGGTTACGCTCAGTCGGGTTCGACATAGATATGGAACCCCTAGGGGCGTTTTACGTTTATGTCGACTGCTCGCGTTGGAGCAGAGATTCACTTAATTTCGCATTTGATATTCTTGAAAACTGCCTTGTGGGAGTAACCCCGGGAACAGACTTCAGCGACAGGGGATCTGATCACCTGAGATTTTCCTACGCGACTTCGGTTGACTCTATAAGAGAGGGCATAAGGAGACTCGGGCAGTTTCTCAACTGAATTTTCCGAGAAAATCTTATTTTACGCTTCAGTAGTTTCCGCCGGTTTCGGAGGTTGAGTATGAACAGAAAACTCGTAGCGGGAAATTGGAAAATGAATCTTCTTCGCCGGCAGGCGGAAAGACTTTCCGCAGATGTGGTCAGCGTGCTCGGTTGTGATTACAGTCGTTGCCAGGTTGTGCTTGCGCCGCCGTATACAAGCCTTGATTCGGTACGCAGAAGCATTGAGGGTTCAACAGTGGAGTTGGGTGCGCAGAATGTTTATGAAGAACCTTACGGGGCGTTCACGGGAGAGGTGTCTCCAGAGATGCTTTCTGATGCCGGGTGCCGCTGGGTGATAGTGGGGCATTCGGAGAGAAGACGCATTCTGGGAGAAACGGACAACCGGATAAACAAAAAACTACTGCTTTGTTTTCGCTGCAAACTCAGTGTGATTTTATGTGTGGGGGAGACCGCTGCGCAGAGAGAAAAAGCGGTTGCCGGCTGCGGTAAAAACAACGCCTTGCGTCGCAGACTTCTTTTTGAACCGATAAGAATGCAACTGGAGAGGGGGCTTGGGGGTGTTTCTCCGGAGATGACTTCCGATATCGTCATCGCTTACGAGCCTCTCTGGGCGATAGGTACGGGGAGGAACGCCACTTCACGGGAAATAACGGAAATTTCACTCTGGATAAGGGGATTTCTCTCTGATATGTTTTCTGATTCCGGCAGCAATATCAGAATTTTATATGGAGGAAGCGTTTCAGCAGGTAATATTCATAGTATAATGTCCGTTGATCAGGTGAGCGGGGTTCTTGTAGGAGGAGCTAGCCTTTCTGCGGACTCTTTTTCTGAAATAGTAAAATCTGTAGGGGGTTAGAAATTGGAGTTTTTGATACCGTCTGTAAAAGTCATTCACATAATCGTCAGCATTTTCCTGGTGTTGATCATACTTCTTCAGCCGAGCAAGTCGGGAGATATAGGTTCCATGTTTGGAGGAGGAACATCTGAATCCCTTTTCGGTTCAAGCGGGGCTATACCTTTTCTTGTCAAGCTCACCAGGTTTTTCGGGCTTATCTTCGTGGTGACTTCGCTTTTCCTGGGATACGCCTCAATAAAATCCATGTCGGGCTCTGTAATAGATGACCAACAGACGCAGACAATTGAAGAATTCGAGGAAGTCTTGCCCGAGCGGCCGGAGCTGGAATCGGAGTCTGTAGAACAGACTCAATCCATTGATTCTGAGCAGGAGCCTGAGAAGTAACCATTTTTTATTTACATCTGCTCAGGTACAATCTAAGGATAAATAAGTAGACATGTTGCACATAAGCCAATTCGGAGGTCTTTCAGATGGCATACATAATCGCAGAACCATGTATAAAGGTTAAGGACAAGTCATGTGTGGAAGCTTGCCCTGTCGACTGCATATACGATGCGGGCGACCAGCTGGTTATTCATCCGGAAGAGTGCATAGACTGTGGAGCGTGTGTTGACCCCTGTCCTGTGGACGCCATATTTCACGAAGATGACCTTCCCGAAAAATGGCAGGAATTCATTGATGTAAACAAAGATTTTTTTGAAGGCAAAGAGGGTCTTGAGCCTGCAAGAAACGACTGAATCCGCAAGGGGTTAAGAAAAAGCGGAGAAATTACATGTTCTCTGTCCGTTGCTTGCCATGAGTACTGTGCACTTAAAGAACAAGGCGCGCAACCTGTTGCGGTTTCTTAAAAAAACCTACCCCGACGCACGATGTCACCTTGTCTACTCGAACCCGCTTGAACTTCTTGTGGGTTGCATTCTGTCGGCACAATGCACGGATAAGAGGGTAAATATGATAACCCCCGCACTTTTTTCCAGATACCCGGATGCAGCCGCTTTTTCCACCGCATCGGAGCAGGAATTACAAGAACGCATAAGGTCAACCGGTTTTTACAGAAACAAGGCGAGGGCTATAATAAATTGTTCGGCGGAGATAGTGCGCAAACACTCGGGAGAGGTTCCCGATACAATAGATGATCTCGTGAAACTGTCCGGAGTGGGAAGAAAAACCGCCAATGTGGTTGTCGGAAATTATTTTGGAAAACCCGGGATTATAGTCGATACCCATATTTCTAGGCTCAGCCGTCGCATAGGGATTACCCGGAACTCGGATCCGGTCAGAATCGAGTTCGACCTCAGAGAAGTTGTTCCGAAGAAGGACTGGACATTTTTTTCAAACTCCCTGGGAGACCATGGAAGAACTGTATGCAAGGCGAGAAAACCTATTTGTTCTGAGTGCGCGATAACCGGTATGTGCTCATATTTTCAGGATATGCATGCTTGAAGAAAAGAGTTTACTGCAGAGCGTGGGGTGAGTATGAGCGCTGATTATTCAGGGTATTTTCCATTCGGGTGGATAAGATCCGAGGGCGGGGACAACCGGCAGATTTACTGGAGTGGAAAAACGGGGGAATTATACCTGAAAGCCACAAAGACGGATGCGCTGGTAAAAGTCGCGGAAGCCGCGAGTTGGATGGAAGCCAAGAAAAAAGCAGACTTGCTTATAAAAGGAACCTGATTCTGTTTTATCTGCGGTTCATGAGAACTGAGTTCAGTTCAGGATTTTGACTCGGACCGCAGATATTTATAATATCCGAATAATTTTTCATAACAGTTTCCAACGATGAAATATGTAGAACAGGAACTGCTTTTCATACCCGTCGGCAAGAGCGGAGTGAATGCTCTTTACTACAGAGCGCTTAACAACGATTCTGATAAGAGGAAGACCGTAATCATTCACATCCACGGTTTTCTGGGCAATTTTCTTGACGGAAGTCAGAGATTTTTACCTCCAATTCTCGCAAAGGCCGGCTATTCGTCTATCTCAATTAACACCAGAATGGCGAATTTCGGACTTTTTTTCGGCTTCGGAATAGTGGACGAGACGGTTCCCCAGATAGACGGTGTAGTGAAATATCTGAAGGAAATGGGGTATGAGAATATTATCGTTTCCGGCTACAGTCTCGGTGGAGGCGTGGTTTTCAGATATCTTTCCCTCAAAAGCCTCACGGACGGCTTGGAGAACGACAGTACCGTAAAGGGTGTCATAGCGCTTGCCACCCCGTATTCAATTCCCGATTCCGTAAAGAGAAGATGGAACAAGTGGGGAAGCATGCCGTCCTATGATGAAATGTATCAGGAGGCTGGGGAGATACTCGGCGATGACCCGCACAAATCAAAACAAGACAGGACCGTGCTTATTTTCAGGGCCAGAGGGGATTCCTACCGGCCGGAACACACGGAGATATACACTTACAAGACCTGGTGGTTTCTTGCGGGGCCGGAAGCGGAAGCGGTAAAAAGTTACAAGCAGATAAAAAACATAAAACTGCCGATTCTGCTCATACAAGGCTGGGAGGACGAGTTTGTAAAGCCTGATGAAGCCTACAACCTCGCTCAAATAGCTATAGATAATGGAAACGACGATGTTTCCGCATATTACCTGAACACCGGACACACGCTCGACGGAAAAAAAGAGGAACTCGGCGACATTATAATAAGATGGCTTGACAGAAGATTCGTCTGATTACGCCATGGTGAAAGAACAGAAGACTCTGCTCACTTACAGGACTGAAGACGGGTTCGATGTGAATTCCCTGCTGATTACTCCGGAGTTCTCCTCAGAGGAGGAACTCTACAACGCTCCTGTAATCATCAACCTTTACGGGGTGTTGGGGCATTTTCTCACAAGAGGGACTCCTGTGACGCTTCCCCCTCTTCTCAGAGAGAAAGGTATAAGTACTCTCTCGGTAAATACCCGGATGGCGTTTATGGGGCAGATAATGGGGGAAGGCATATTCCCCGAGACTATTCAGGAGATGAGGGAGTCGGTGAGCGTTCTTCAGAGAGAAGGGTTTCAGAACATTTTCATGCTGGGTTACAGTCTGGGGGCGAGCATGGCCGTCTACTATTCGCACATAACCGATTCTCAAGGCATAAAGGGGCTTGTTCTTGAAGGCTGTTCCTATTCTCTTCCCTATTCCCAGCAAAGAAGACTCGAGAGAAATAAAAGTATTCCTTCTTATGATTCTATTTACCGAAAGGCGAAAGAAGTTCTCGGTCCCGATCCGGAAAAAAAGAGAAACGATCAAATCTTTATTGTCTACAGGGCGTGGGGGAATTCGTTTAACCCTGTAGATGCGGAGATGTTCACCTACAGAACATGGTGGTTTATGAGAGGACCTGATGCATACTACGCAAAAACCTGCGAGATAATAAAGGATGTCAGAGTTCCTGTACTCTTCATACACGGGGTAAATGACGATATAGTTGATGTTTGGGAACCCAGAGAACTCAAAAATATAATGAATCGAGCCGGGAACGAGCATATAACCCTGCGGTATATACCCGGAGCGAAACATGACTGCGTTGAGAACCCCGAAGAAGCGATAAAGGTCATAACCGAATGGATATCACAGGTGAACGCTTACTCTTAAGGATGTTTTTTTGCAACAGCATATTGCAAAAAAGAAAAATTCATATACCTTAAACCGCTTCAGATTAAAAGGTCTATCTTTTTTGGCGTATTCCGATTGAATATCCGCGCCAGAGAATTTGGAGGCAAAAACCATGTCCGAGAATTTTTCAATCAAGAAGGAACTTTCCGAAAAACACGATCTTGAATCTCCGTCGGAAGTCTACTACAACCTTCCTGTTCCCACCCTTTACGAAGAAGCGATCAGAAGAGGGGAGGGGAGGATCGGTGAAGGCGGAACCTTTGTGGGTTATACATCTCCTCACACGGGCAGGTCTCCGAAGGACAGGTTCATCGTAAAGGAGCCGTCGACGGAGAACGACATAGACTGGGGCGTTGTTAATAAGCCGGTCGCTCCGGAGGTCTTCGACCATTACTACCGCAAAGTGATGGAGTATTTCAAGGGGAGGGATGTTTTCGTAAAGGACCTCCAGGTATGCTCCCACCCGGACTACAGGACCGACGTAAGGATTATAAACGAATTCGCCTGGCATAATATATTTGCGAACAACCTTTTTCTCAGAACCGATTCATCCGAGTGTCCTCACAGAGAAGTGGGTTTCACGGTCATTTCCGCACCGGGATTCAAGGCGGATGATTTTAAGGATCACGGTATCAACAGTGAGACATTCATACTGCTTAACCTCGGTCGGAGAATCGCTCTTATAGGCGGTACGCGCTATGCAGGAGAGATGAAGAAATCTGTTTTCGCCGCAATGAATTTTCTGTTACCCGAAAAAAACGTATTTCCCATGCACTGCTCGGCCAACGTAGGCAGGGACGGAGATGTAGCGCTTTTCTTCGGACTGTCGGGAACCGGAAAAACAACCCTTTCAGCGGACCCCGAAAGGGCTCTTATCGGAGATGATGAACACGGTTGGTTCGATGGAGGGGTTTTCAACTTCGAGGGCGGATGCTACGCGAAGATGATAAAACTCAACCCCGATACCGAGCCTGAGATATACCGCGCGGCGCTTAAATTCGGTTCGGTTCTGGAAAACGTGAAACTTGATCCGAAGACCGCAAAAATAAATTTCGACAGCGATAAGTATACGGAAAATACCAGGGGCGCCTATCAGATTGATATGCTCGACAACATCGTTGCGGATGGAGTCGGTGGAGTTCCCAAGAACATCTTTATGCTGACCTATGACGCTTTTGGAGTTCTGCCGCCGATATCGAAACTTGATTCCGATCAAGCCATGTATTATTTCCTTCTGGGTTATACCGCGAAAGTAGCCGGTACCGAAAGAGGGGTGAGTAAGCCGCAGGCCACATTCAGTTCCTGTTTCGGTTCTCCTTTTCTTCCGAGATCTCCCAGGTTTTACGGACAGATGCTCAAGCGGAGAATGGAAAGCAACAGTGATGTGAAAGTCTGGCTTCTCAACACCGGTATTTCAGGCGGACCTTTCGGCGTGGGTAAGAGAATGCCTCTTCCGTCTACAAGGGCTCTTGTCACATCCGCCGTATCGGGCGAACTGTTCAAAAGAGAATTCATCAGGGTTCCGATACTTAATTTATCAGTACCAGCAGATTGTCCGGGAGTTAACTCGAAGCTTCTTCAGCCCAGACTTTCCTGGGATGATCAGGATGAGTACGACAGAAAAGCTGAACAACTTTCAGAACTTTTTGAAAAAGAATACCGCAAATATCTTTAACCTCGCGGCAAAAAACTTTTTCTCCGAGCAGTGATGAACTCGAATCCTTGATTTATTTTTACCGCGGAGGTCCGCCTGAATTTTCTCGTATGGCGTCCCCGAGGGGATTTGAACCCCTGTTACCGGCGTGAAAGGCCGATGTCCTAGACCTGACTAGACGACGGGGACATAAAAAGACATGAGCCGTACAGGATTCGAACCTGTGACCCACTGCTTAAAAGGCAGTTGCTCTACCAGCTGAGCTAACGGCTCGTAAACGGCGGGATGATACCATAAAAGCTGCTGTTGTCAAAAACCGGAATCTGATACGATTTGACCTGTCGATGGAACCTCCGTAAATTCTTATGCGTGCCGATATTCGTATTCATCGGTATATGGCCCTGAAGGAAGTTTGGAAACCCTACGGAGCCGATGCCCGTTACTGGTTTCGATCATTGATGTTTCCGGCTCTCAATACCTCGGTCACGGGTTGGAAACACCGCTCTTCAACTATGAGATATGCGGACTATTTCTATAAGGAAGTGTAATCATGCGCCTGTCGTGGAATGAGGTCCGCATCAGGGCTGCCTCTTTCGCCGAGGAATGGAAGGATGCGACCTACGAGAAGGGCGATACACAGAGTTTCTACAACGATTTTTTCGAAGTGTTCGGAGTTCGTCGGCGAAGCATCGCACGCTACGAGGAGCATGTCGCGAAGTTGAATGACAGCTCCGGATTCATCGACTTATTCTGGCCGGGCGTTCTCATCGTCGAACAAAAGAGCGCCGGGCGCGACCTGAAGGCAGCCTACGAACAGGCCGGCGAGTATTTCGACGCTTTGTCCGAAAACGAACGCCCGCGCTACATCCTCGTCAGTGACTTCCAGACCTTCGATCTTCACGACCTCGACGAGCGCGGAAAGGTCTCCTTTCCACTCGCGGACCTGCCCAAGCGTATCGAAGCGTTCAGTTTTATATTGGGTGTGCAGCGCAGGACCTTCCGCGATCAGGACCCGGCGAACATCGAGGCCGCCGAACTGGTCGGGCTGCTTCACGATGCGCTCGGAGACACCGGGTACAGCGGGCATGACTTGGAGCAGTTCTTGGTGCGGATTGTCTTCTGCCTGTTTGCCGACGACACGGGTATCTTCGAGCCGCGCGACCTCTTTCTTGATTTCCTTGAAGAACGTACCGGCGAGGACGGGGCAGATCTCGGTCCGCGACTTGCACAACTGTTCCAGGTCCTGGACACTCCGGAGGTCGAGCGTCAGAGCACGCTCGATGAAGACCTCGCATGTTTTCCTCATGTAAACGGCGAACTATTCAAGGGGTCTCTGCGCATTCCGGCGTTTGACTCGGCGATGCGCACTGCACTGCTGAATGCCTGTCGCTTCGACTGGTCGAACATCTCACCCGCAATCTTCGGAGCGCTTTTCCAGTCTGTGATGGAACCGGCGGAACGCCGCGCCCGGGGTGCGCATTACACGACCGAAAAGAACATCCTCAAAGTGATCGAACCACTTTTCATGGACGGCCTGCGCGCCGAGTTTGAGCGGATCAGGACGCGGCGCGGACGCAACCGTCTCGCCCTGCTTCGTCAATTCCATGCAAGTCTCGGCAGTCTGACGTTCTTCGACCCCGCGTGCGGTTGCGGCAACTTCCTCATCATAGCCTACCGTGAACTGCGCCTGCTGGAAATCAAGGTCATCCAGGAGATCAGGAATGCCACCTTCACGACCCGATATAGAGAACTCAATGTCGTCTGGCAATCTGTGGTGGATGTGGACCAGTTCTACGGAATCGAGATCGGAGAGTTCCCCGTTCGCATAGCTGAAACGGCGCTTTGGATGATGGATCACATCATGAACAACCAGCTGAGTCTTGAGTTCGGCCAGAGTTTTGTTCGTATCCCGCTTGAGAAGTCGCCGCACATCCTTCACGAGGACGCGCTGGAAGCAGACTGGTCGGACCTGTTGCCGCCGGGCGAGTGCTCCTTCGTACTTGGGAACCCGCCTTTTGTCGGGGCGAAGTATCAGACACCGGAGCAGCGCGCTCAGGTGCACGGGGTCGCGATGCTGGGCAAGAGCGGCGGCACGCTGGATTATGTCTCCGCATGGTTCATCAAGGCGGGCGAGTACGTGAAAGGTGAAAATGTCCGCATCGGCTTTGTCGCGACCAATTCGATCACCCAGGGCGAACAGGTCGCGCAGCTCTGGCCGATCCTGTTCGAGCGTTGTCGGATGGAAATCGCCTTCGCGCACCGGACCTTCGCTTGGGGGTCGGACGCGCTGGGCAAAGCGCATGTCCATGTCGTCATTCTCGGCCTTGACCGCCGCGAGGCAGTACCGTCGGATAGGCGTCTGTTCAGTTATCCCGACATAAACGGCGAACCGGAAGAAAGCCGCCACGCTGCGCTGTCTCCCTATCTTTACGATGCCGCGGGGCTGTCGGACCCGCATCTGACGGTGCGGGAGGAAAACCGGCCGATCAACGGGATGCGGAGACTGATTATCGGTTCCCAACCCATCGACGGCGGCAACTACATATTCGATGAGCAGGACCGCGCCGCGTTTCTTGATGCGGAGCCGGATGCCTCACCCTATCTTCGACCTTTCATAGGGGCGAAAGAATACCTACAGGGCGGCAAGCGTTGGATTCTGGCTCTGCACGATGTGCCGCCCGATGCGCTGGCGCGTCTGCCGCGCGTACGCGAGCGGATCGTTGCGGTTCAGACCTATCGCCGGAAGAGTAACCGTAAATCGACTCTGAATCTTGCCGAGACTCCTATGCTCTACCAGGTCAATCTTCTTCCCACCGAACCGTTTCTGTTGATTCCTCGGGTCAGTTCCGAGCGGCGGGAATATGCGCCCATCGGCTGGCTGGAGCCGCCGGCTATTCCCAGCGATGCCGCGCTTGTGCTTCCTGAAGCCACCTTGGAGGATTTCGCGCTGTTGACTTCTGCGATGCACATGACGTGGCTGCGCCATGTCGGCGGGAGACTTGAGAGTCGCTACCGCTATTCCATCGGCCTTGTGTACAACACTTTCCCGTCGCCTCCTGCAGGCGCGGACCTGTCGAAGTTACGACCCCTGGCGCAAGCCGTGCTCGATGCCCGGGCCGATCATCCAGGTGCAACACTAGCCCGCCTGTATGATCCCGTCCTTATGCCGCCGAACCTGCGCCGTGCGCATCAAAAACTTGACCGTACGGTGGACCGGCTCTACCGGCGTACCGGATTCAGGTTCGAGTATGAGCGTGCGGAACATCTGTTCTTACTCTATGAGAAGATGCTCGCACCGCTGCACGCCGGTCGGAAGAAGACGCGACGGCGCCGACCGGGGAGGGTCGTACCGATGAAAAGAGCGAGTTGCTGAATCCTGATCTGTGAGTCGACCATTGCTCTCTCTGATGGAACACATGCCTCCGAAAAATATTAAGTTCGATTTGTCAAAAATTCCTAATGGATAGAGCGGAGTTTCGTGGTCATCAAGATTAGATGACCGGGAAAACTGCACTCAGGAAGACAAACGGTAACATCCGTTCTGAATGTGGAAACTACAGGATTAATCGTATAGCATATCATCTTTGAACCGGGAATCTTCTGCTGAAAATCTTCATGATTGATTTTATAAAAGAATACAGGGACTTTTCTCTGATCACAGTTGCAAATTTATTTTTCCAGTGCGGATTCACTTCGTTCTTTCTGCTGCCTCTTTTTATAAGGGATATGGGTGGCGACATGGCTTATGTTGGTTATGTAATGGGGATTTTCGGAGTAGCATCGGTCGGCACTGCTCCTTTTGCGGGTCTTCTTATAAATCGATACGGGCAGAAAATATTCATGCTCGGAGGTTCTGTGCTGATGTTCGTAGCGTACTTAGTTCATATATTCATAACAGATACCGGGATTTCCCTGCTTGTCCTAAGACTTGTGCAGGGCATCGCCTTCGGTTTCTTCTTCACCGCGGCTTCCACTGCGGTTGCCTACTCGGTTCCACGAAAAATAAGACATTCGTGTCTCACTACCTTCAGTCTTACGACCATAGCATGCTTTGCGATAGGTCCTTTTTTCGGTGAAATCATCATTTCCAAGATCAGTTACAAAATGTTTTTTGTATATGCCGCGCTTTTTAATGTGGTAGCGTTTATATTCTGCTTTTTTTCAAATGAAGTGAAGTTTTTGGTAACTCATGCGAATCCGTTTTCAGGATTTTTCAACATCATTAAATCTGAAAGATTCCGCGTACTTATTTTTATGAATATGATGACCGGTGCGGCACTGGGAGCATTGGTTCACTTTTTTCATTTGTTTTTGAATGACAAGGGTCTTCAAATGGGAGTTTTTTTTGTTATTTTCGCCGCAACGGCGGTGCTGATCAGAATTATGGGAGGGAATATCCTGAACATTACGGAGAGAAGAAAAATAGCGCTTCCTTCAATAGTGCTGATGGCTATCGCCATCATCATAGCATTCTCCGTAGACTCTTTTTCCCATCTTGTTCTGTTCTCCATTCTGTTCAGTCTCGGTTACTCCTTTACCTATCCTACTATAAGTACCATGTTTATAGACAGAACAACGGCGGGAGAGCGGGGAACGGCAATGGGTATCTTCAATATGGCGTACGGGACGGGGATAAACTCCTGTGCTATAATACTCGGACTTATATTACGCGATTACGGATTCCTTGTAATGTACATATCGGCGGGAATGTTCTTGATTTTCGGGTGCGTTATCTTCATTTACAAATATTTTATAAGCATTGAAGAAGAGGAGCCTGTATTTGAATAACCGAATGATGCGGTTTCCGTCCGCCCTGCGTCTATAAGGTTCTTTTTCATCACTGGTCCGGAGTCGCGGAACCGGTCTTGCGGGGAAGTGGAGAGTCAGAGACCGGTAATTTCCACCATATCTGTCCCGACGGCAGTTTTTTTGAGATGATTTCCAGAGAATACAGGGATTTTCTTCTAGTAACTCTAGGTAATTTCTTCTTTTTCTGCAGTTTTTCTTCATTCTTCCTGTTGCCGCTTTTTATAAAGGACATCGGGGGTGATGAATCTCACATAGGGTACGTTATGGGGACTTTCGGTATAACCTCAATAGGAACTATTCCCTTTATCTCCTATCTGATAGACCACTACGGGCGGAAAAAATTCATGCTTGCGGGTTCATTCCTGATGTTCATCGCATCTTTTCTCTACATTTTCATATCTGATATAACCGTAGGAATATTCATTCTGAGGCTTATGCAGGGAATCGCGTTCTCGTTCTTCTTCACTTCTGTCGCTACTGCGGTTTCCGATTACCTGCCGAAAAAGACGAGAGCTTACGGGCTCGGTATTTTCGGCGCGTTTACCATAGCATCTTATTCAGTAGGCCCTTTTCTCGGGGAGTTTTTGATAGAGAAATCCAATTATGAATCTTTTTTTATCTGCGCTTCGTGTTTCAGTGTATTTGCCTTTATTCTCTGTTACTTTTCAAGGGAAGGAAATTTTATTGTCTCCTCGAAGTCCGTCTTCAGCGGATTTTTCAGCGTAGTTCTTTCTCCGAGGTTCCGCACACTCCTGCTTGTAAACTTGATAGTTGCCGTCGGGCTCGGCTCCATGCTCAATTTCTTCTCCGTTTTTCTCAGAGAAAACAGAATAAGCGCAGGAAGTTTTTTCACCACTTATTCTGTGACCGTGATACTTGTAAGGGTCCTGGCCGGAAAACTTCCGGATATGTTCGAGAGAAGAAAAGTTGCTCTGCCTTCAATGCTGGTGATGGCCGCAGCGTTGCTTTCCGTATTTTCTGTAACATCATGGAGCACCGCTGTCGCAGTTTCTTTTATTTTCAGTCTGGGCTACGGAATTCTTTACCCTTCTTTAAGCGCGATGATTATCGACAGGGCGCGTGATGATGAAAGAGGAACGGCCATGGGATCGTTTAATATGTCCTTCAGCGTCGGTATAAACCTATTCGCTTTCATGCTCGGACTTATAGCTCGGGATTACGGTTTTTCCACCATGTATTCAGTGACCGGTGCGCTTGTACTTGCCGGTTGCGTCATTTTCACCTATAAATACTTTTTCAGTCCGGTCAGGGGGTAGAGTCTTTGGCTACGATAAAATCCGGAGATACGGTTCTGGTCGTCTCTCCGGATGAAAAAAGTTTCATGGTTACCGTACATGAAGGCAAGTCCCTTAGTTCCCACATGGGGATACTCGATTTCTCTTCCGTGATCGGAAAAAATTGGGGAGGAACTGCCGTTTCAAGTCTCGGAAATCATTTTGTGCTTCTTCCTCCCACGATAGAGCAGAAAATAATGAAGCTGAGAAGAACTACGCAGATTGTCTATCCCAAAGACGCGGCTTTTGTCCTGTTCAGAACTGACGTCAGATCCGGAACCAGAGTGGTTGAGGCCGCAACCGGTACGGGAGCGCTCACGGTCGCGCTTGCGAATTCCGTTGCTCCCTCGGGAAGGGTTTACACTTATGAAAAAAGAAAGGAGTTTATAGGCAATGCGGAGGATAACGTACGACGCGCGGGACTTTCCGATTACGTGGAATTTCATTGCGGAGACGCAAGGGATGGTTTTGCGCAAAAGGATGTTGATGTCGTGGTAATTGATCTCCCGTCTCCATGGTATGGAATTCCTTCCGCCTATGAAGCGTTACGCCCCGGGGGGAGGCTGGCAAGCATATCACCGACTTATAATCAGGTGGAAAGAGCCGTGGAATCACTTGAACAGTCCGGTTTCGTCAAAATAGAGACCGTGGAGATCATAATGAGAAATTTCCAGGTAAAAAAAGGAAAAACCCGTCCTGATAACAGAACCGTAGCCCATACCGGATTTCTCACATTTGCGTTCAAGACAACGAGCCGTGAGTGAAATGAATAACGAGAATCTTCTCAGAGAAGGCGCTCGGCAAATAGGGATAGAGAACCTTGATACCGATGCGTTTCTTCTTTATATGAGTATGCTGAAACAATGGGGAAGTCGAATCAATCTAAGTTCGGTACTTACGGACAGAGCGATTATAATAAGGCACCTTGTCGATTCGCTCACTGCAGCGCGGTTTGTTCCTAAGGGCTCAAGTCTGCTTGACGTAGGTTCCGGGGCCGGGCTTCCCGGTATTCCGCTTTTTCTTAACGACCCTTCGCTTTCTGTCGTGTTGCTTGAGTCCGTAGGGAAGAAGGTTGCATTTCTTCGGAACGTGAAAAGATCTTTTGGGTTTTCCCGCTTAGCGGTTCTTTCCGCAAGAGCGGAGCGGGTTGAGGCGGAAATGACGGGAAGCTTCGACCGGGTTATCTTCAGGGCGGTCGGGAGTATAAGTTATATTATTTCTCTCGCAACTCCCTATCTGGATATAGAAGGCGAGATCATTATAATGAAGGGGCCTAGGTGGAAAGAGGAGTGGAATGACTATGTGCAAACAACAAAAAGCCCCGCGGAACTTGTCCGTTCAGAACAGTTCCGGCTACCTTTTTCGGGTGAAGAAAGAGCGATAATAACAGTGGCGCCGCATCGGCGCATGGAGAAAAATCTTGAAGACCATAGGCGTGATAGGGGGTAGCGGTCTCTATGAGATAGACGGTCTTTCAAACGTAAAGACAGTTTCGGTAGATACTCCGTGGGGTTCTCCCTCCGCAAGTCTTGTCACGGGAATTTTAGGCTCATCACGGATGGTCTTTCTTCCTAGACACGGGCAAGGACATATAATACCTCCGTCGAAAATAAATTTCAGAGCGAACATTTATGCGATGAAGTATATGGGGGTTGAGAGAATAATAGCCGTAAGCGCCGTAGGCAGTATGAAGGAAGAGATAAAGCCCGAAGATGTAGTTCTGCCTGATCAATTCATCGATAATACACACGGCCGCGCTTCAACGTTTTTTGAAGACGGGGTGGTGGCTCACGTATCGATGGCGGATCCTGTATGCCCCTCTCTCTGCGGTTATCTGAGCCGAATTGCGGTTGACTGCGGTGCTCGGGTTCATCCCAGGGGGACTTATGTCTGCATTGAAGGTCCGCAGTTTTCTACAAGAGCTGAGAGCGAGTTGTACAGAAAATGGGGAGTGGATGTGATAGGAATGACCGCCATGCCGGAAGTGAAACTTGCTCGGGAAGCTGAAATCTGCTATTCAACTTTAGCACTTTCAACTGATTACGACTGCTGGAATGATGACCATGAAAACGTTACGGTCTCGGATGTGATAGAGACCATGAACAGAAACGTCGGTACGGCGAAAAAGATATTGGTTGCGGCTGCCGACTCCATTCCGGAGAAGAGAGACTGCGGATGTGGGGATGCGCTTGCCGCTTCCATTATAACCCCTGCCGAGCGAATAACTCCGGAAGCAGGAAACAGAGTTGAAATTATCCTGAAAAAATACTTGTAATGAGGTTGAAATGAGCATAACTGTTGTCGGTTCGGTGGCGATAGATACCATAGAGACGCCTTTTGGAAGAGAAGAAAATGTTCTTGGAGGGTCCGCCTGTTATTTTTCGCTTGCGGCGCGGAATTTCACGGATGTTCGTATAGTTTCCGCTGTGGGTGAAGATTTTCCCTCAAGTCATATTGAACTGCTTCACTCAAAGGGTGTAAATATCGAGGGACTGAACATAAAACCCGAAGAGACTTTCAGATGGGAAGGTAGATACGACTATGATCTCGGGGACCCGGAGACGGTTTCCGTGGCGCTCAACGTTCTCGCGTCCTTTGACCCTGTTCTGCCTGAAAGTTCCCGGAATTCAGACTACTTATTTCTTGCGAATACGGACCCCGAGATACAGATCAAAGCGCTTGAACAGGTTCGTTCTCCCAAAATGGTGGCCTGCGACACGATGAATTACTGGATAGAAAACAAACCGGAGCGGTTAAAAGACCTTCTCGGAAAGGTCGATGCGCTTGTAATAAACGACTCCGAGGCCAGACAACTTTCACGGGAACCCTTAATGGTGAATGCGGCAAAGCGTATACTGGCTTTGGGTCCTGAATTTCTCGTGATAAAAAGGGGAGAGTACGGAGCCCTTCTTTTTTCCCGCCAAGAGGTGTTTTTTGCTCCCAGTTACCTGCTTGAGAGAGTTGTTGACCCCACGGGAGCCGGAGATACCTTTGCGGGAGGTTTTATGGGCTATATGGCGGCGCAGCGAGAGGTTCCTGATTTTTCTTCTTTGAAGAAGGGCGTTCTCTACGGGTCTGTTGCAGCCTCGTTTACCGTTGAGGATTTCAGCGTAAGGAGCATAAGTTCTGTTGATAAAGAACAGATAGAGAACCGGGCGCGGGAGTTTACAAAACTCCTGCAGATCTAGCGCAAAGGATCAACCGAGGGATTTCACGTATTTTATCCTGATATTGTAAATCATATCATCAAGAAGTTTTTTTTCCTCTTCAGAAAGATTTCCTTTCGTTTTTTCTGCAAGTATTTCAAGTATGGTGATTGTATTCTTTGCAGCAGGGATATCGACCTCTCTTTTCATTGAGTGAGGGTCCGGGATCTCTCCCAGATGAATAAGAGCAGAGGCGTTGAGAGAAAGAATAAACCCGGAGAAATCCATTGTCAGTTCTCTGTCTACGCTTGTCATAGTGAATCACTCTCCTTCCGGTAGTCTCATACTGCCGATAAATTATAGATACCGTCCGAGTTTTTTTCTAGGATCATAGGGAGATTTTTCTCTGATTTCCTTCATTGCAGTTTCTGTTTGCTCGTCAAGTTTTTCAGGCATAGCTATCTGTACTATTACAAACTGGTCTCCTGTATTTGTTGTTTTCGGGTTTTTTGTTCCTTTGCCTTCAAGTCTCATCTTCTGACCACTCCCGACCCTGGGGGGTATGGTGAGCTTGACGGGGCCGTGTATAGTGGGAACTTCCGTAACTGTTCCCAGCGCGGCTTCATAGACTGTGAGAGGGAGGTCTATGTACACATCGTCATTCTCTCTTCTGAAGATAGGGTGGGGTAGGACTTTTATATCAAGTATGATGTCGCCTGCAGTCGGCGCCGTCCCGCGACTCTTGTCCGGAAGTCTTATTTTGGACCCGGTTCTTACTCCCTGCGGAATTCTGACTGTTATTTTTTTTGTGCTGCCGTCAGGGGATTTCAGCAGAAGTTCCTTCTTTCCTCCCTTTACCGCGGTCTCAAAGTCAAGGGTTAATTCATGATGGATATCTCTGGGTTTTCTCTGTTGCTGTATATTGCCGAAATCAAAGATATTCTCAAATCCTCCCCTCCCACCTTCAGTAGAGTAGGTTCTGCCGCCCATACCGCCCTGGGAAAAAAGATCCTTGAAAATTTCATCTATTCCGGGAAATCCTCGGGAGTACTGACTCTGGTTTCCACCCGCGTATCTTTGTCCGCCCGCACCGCTCGTTCCAAACATATCATAGGACCTTCTTTTTTCTGAGTCGGAAAGGATTTCGTAAGCATGCTGAATCTCTTTGAATTTCTCCTCGGAATTTTTATCCCCCTGATTCATGTCGGGGTGGTGCTTCCTCGCAAGGTCTCTGTATGCCTTTTTTATATCATCAGAAGAAGCGCTTCTTGATACGCCGAGTACATCGTAAAGATTTTTTCCCGCGGTCATAAGAACCGGACCTCCAGTATGACTCCACCATTCAATATAATCATATATCCGCTCATCACAGATGAAAACCAAAGGATTTTACTGGTATGTTCTCTGAATTCGTGAGATTCAAGAGAAAAAATCAGCCGATCAGTTCTCCACGGATTCAAGTATTCTGTCCGCGATTTCCGAAAAGGCCCCAGCGGCGGCACTTCCGGGGTTCGACTCGACAATCGGGGTTCCCTGGTCGCCCCCGATTCGGATGCGTGGGTCAATCGGGATTTCTCCGAGAAACGGGACCTCGAATTTCTCCGCCATGCGTCTTCCTCCACCTCTGCCGAATATGTCGACTTTTCCTCCTTCAAGACCCGGCACATCGAGATAACTCATATTCTCGACTATTCCGAGGATAGGGATGTTGAGCTTGTTGAACATGAGTATTCCCCTTCTGACATCCACCAGAGCCACATCCTGCGGGGTCGTAACTATAACCCCTCCGCTTATAGGTGCTGTCTGAGCGATGGAGAGTTGAGCGTCACCGGTTCCCGGAGGAAGGTCGATTACCATATAGTTCGTATCTGTCCATTCGACATCTTCAACGAACTGTTTTATCGCTCCGTGAACCATCGGCCCCCTCCATATAACCGCTTCCTCTTCATCTATTAGAAAACCGATGGACATCACCTTGAGACCGAATTTCTGTATGGGGATAATCTTGTCGTCGGAAGTTGTGCGGGGTTTCTCGCTTATTCCCATCATAAGAGGGGCGCTTGGACCCCAGATGTCAGCGTCCAGAAGTCCTACTTTCCGTCTTTTTTTTGATATAGAAAGAGATATATTGGTGGCTACCGTAGATTTGCCGACCCCTCCCTTGCCGCTTGCGACGGCTATATAATATTGAACATCAGGGAGTTTTTTTTTCTTCTCTCCGTTTGAGTCTGTGTCCATGCGCTTCTGCGGCCGTGACCCGATCTTCAGAGAGAGGTTCTCGACTCCGGACAACCCGAAAACGGCTTTTTTCACAGCATCTTCTATTTCTGTTCGAATCTTCTTATCCGGTTTAGGCAGTACAAGGCTGATAGTTACGGCTGACCCTTCCAACTCGATATCCTTTACCAGGCCGAAAGACACTATATCCCTGCTGAAACCCGGATAGTTCACTCCTTTCAGAACTTTAATTATCCTTTCTCTAGTTATATCCATTCGTATTTGCCTTACTCAAGACCCAGTTTCTTTTTACCTTCTTCAGATATCATGTCGGGATTCCAAGGAGGGTCCCAGATCACTTCTACAAGAACATTGTCGGCCCCTGCATTCTTTACTGCCGCCTCCGTCTGACCCGCTATATGGGCACCCATCGCACAGCCGGGGGTGGTGAGCGTCATTTTGATATGGACATTACGTCCCGAGATTTTCGTATCGTAGATAAGACCCAAGTCCACTACGCTCACCGGAAGTTCAGGGTCATAAACTTCCTTGAGTGCTCTATGGACAATTTCTTCCGTCAGTTCAACGGCAGCTTCTGTCTTTTTCTTGTCTGAAAACTTGGTGAAAGATATGGAACTCTTGCTCTCCTGTGATTTGCCCTTGTCTATCTGTATTATTTTTTTAATCGCCATGAATCATGTCTCCCGTTGAAAAATACCGCACAGTACCTTTTGTAACTCCGTGTATAAGATAAAATCTAACTGAAAATTTGTCCGATGCGGAAATCCGGTCTGGAATTTCAGGTAGAGCATTATAAAGTTTTGACCAAGATGGTCAAAAAGAGACCTGTAAGAAGCGGCTGCGGACAGAGTGGGCCGACATCGACCTTGAATGGACCGTTCAAAGGCGGCGCGCGGTAATTTTTTGCATGATGAACCAGGAAAAAATCGGATTTTTTCCAGACCTGCGGTGGTGAAAACTAAACTCGGAATTTAGACAAAACTCTTTTCAGCATATGATTTTCCATTGAGAATAATCTATCATCCCAAGAAGTTTTCCTTTAAACATATTTTTCATAGGTACGGGCTTTGTCCCAGCGACGAGTCCGCTGTTTTTCTGCTGCCCGGAGTTTCTGTTGTACAGGAAATAGAGGATTACTACTGCGACAGAGGCATCTGGGGAAAAACCCTGATCACCTTCAAAGAGATCTCGGATAGGGTAAACGAAATATCTCCGAACCTTAAGAAAAGGACTGTATCAGGCACTCAATCTCTTGCAGTCACAGGAGCGGCTGCGAGTTCGGTTTCAGATGAACTCGGAATTTTCGGGAAGTTTTCTCAGAATCAGGATTTTCTTTTTTCCACGGAGTCGATTATATCAAGACTCAAACATTGCGAAGTCTCTCCGGAGATGTTTCTGAGCGTTGCGGAGAAAATAAAAGATACGCGGCTGCGAGAGAGAATCTCCGATATAGGGCTTGTTTACGGACAATACGAAAAAATTCTCACGAGCGGAAATTTTCTTGATGAAGCGGATGCGCTGGGGTACGTCTCGCGGGAAATTGACCGTGTCGGTCTTACGCCTTTTCTACCTTCTGTGGAAAGACTGGTCATATTTGGTTTTTCTGCTTTCACACCCCTTGAACTTCGTCTGATAAGGAGTTTGTCCGAAGCGGTTTCGGAAACTTTTTTCTTTATATGCGATTTCGGGGACCTTCGCGAGTGTCGGGACGGTTTTTTCAGTACGCTTTCAGGATTGTCAATTCCTTTTGATGAAGACCGCAGCATGCTTGCCGAAGACTGCGGGACTGCGGTTAGAAAGGAATTCCGCGAGTTTCGAGACACCTATGATGAGATTGAATGGGTAGCGAAACGGATCAAGACGCTTGTTGTTGATGAAGGACGCAGACCGTGCGATTTCCGAATTCTTGTCGACCTTTCACAAAAACGGGGTAATTCCGTGGCTGCTGTATTTGAAAAGAACGGGCTTGCGTTTGATATTCGCGGCTCACAAACCCTAGCTGAAACCGTTTACGGAAGAATTACGAAAGATATCCTGAATCTCAGGCATAGTAATTTTCACAGAAACAACCTCATGAGACTGCTCCGCAGCCCTCTTTTTTCTCTTTACTTGGGAAAAAACAGTCAGGCGGATCTCTTTGCGATGAGTATAGAGAACATGTCTTCCGCTGCCGGTTCGTTACGAACGGTAAACGGCATTTCGGGCTGGATGAAAATTCTTGATTGCATTGACGGACAGCATGGAGACCGGTGCGAGATGACGGAGAAGATGCGCAAAGCTCTCAGTCTTATATCGTCCGGTTTTTCCGGGAAGAGTTTTTCCGGACTCACTTCCGATTTAGGAAAGATTCTTTCTGAACTTCGTGTTTCCAGGAGTTCCGAGGTTCTCATGGAAAGAGAGGATGTCTCCCGGGAGTCATTTGACGAGTTTTCCTCATTTCTCAGGGACATTTCATTTTTCTACGGACAGTTTGATTTTCAGGTTTCCGGTCTGGGGGAATACATAGTGTTTCTTGACGAAATGATGAGGCGAAAAACCATTCCCCGTAAAACTCCCTGCAATTCTCTTTCCGACAGGGTAAGGGTTGGAGATTTTCATTCCGCACATGGGGTGAATACGCCGTTTATTTTCTTAATCGGTCTTTGTGAATCCGTGTTTCCCTCCTCCCGGTCGCCGGACCCTGTTCTGAGGCAGAGCGAAAAAACATATGTGAACAGACTGCTCGGGAAAGATGTGTTTGAGAAGGAAAGTCTTCGATATGAAAGGGAAAAGCATCTTTTTTCCGTTCTTGCGGAAGCGGCGGAAGAGAAAGTCTTCTTTTCCTGGTTTCGCCGAAGTATGAATTCGGACGAGATAAGACGTTCGGACTTTCTTGAGGAAACAGAAGGTTTTTTCGTTGAGAATGACTTCTCCAAGACACCCGAGGTATGCGGGATGTTTTCCCGGGAAGATATTCTCCGATACTGCGTTCCGTCTGCAGAGACGGTTCCGCATGCGGACGAGGTTTCAAGACAGTATTACGGGTTCGACCTTGCGGATGCTCTCAGAACAGGTGCGCTTGCGGAAAGGCGGAGACTTGAAGTTTCCGGGACATACTCCCGGTTTGAAGGAATGGTAAGTCTGCCCGTAGCGACTGAAAGTACATTCTCCGCTACTCAGTTTGAAACCTACGGAACATGTCCCTTCATGTATTTCTCTAAAAAAATACTCGGGCTCTCTTCCCTTCAGAAACCGGAGGAACTGGCCTCGTCTCAACTTGATTTAGGCTCTATCGCCCACAAAATTCTCGGGGAACTTATGGAAGAAATTTTTCGCACGGGGCCCGGCGGCGTAAATACCGACCGCATTCTCGAAATCTACCGGAACATAAAGAAATCATATGTCTCGGAACCCGCTTTTTCTCATCTTCCCGGAGCCCTTTCCGATGTGGAGAAAAAAAGGTTTTTTGAAGTTGTAATGCCGGATTTCATTTTAGATGAAGTGGAGAACATCAAACGCAGCAAGGCGCTTCCGGTACTTTTTGAAAAAGAATTCGCTTTTTATCTGAGAAACGGAGAAATCAGGGGAAAAATAGACAGAGTTGATGTAATCAAGGACGAACACGGGGAAAAGGCTCTGGTCATTGATTACAAAATCGGAAGCGTGCGGAACAAGAAATTCTATGACTACAAAAACCTGCAACTGCCTCTGTATATGCGGGTTCTTCAGTCGGAAGTGAAATATCATGTGTTTGGCGGCTGCTACCTTTCCATAGGAAAACCGGAGGAAAATATCAGTCGCACGGGCGCCTCTGAAAAAGTCATGTTGAAAAGTCAAAAGGATGTGATCGATATGGTGGAAGATTATCTGGAGAAAATAAAGGAAGGCTTTTTCCCCCCTTATGTGGGAGAGAAGGGCGGACACAGAAATGTGCACCAGCTTCGGATGCCTGACGGACCGCCCTGCTCCTACTGCGATTACTCGGACCTCTGCAGGGTGAAGGAAGGAGTAATCAGAAAAGTCGAGCAGTAACGAGAACAGATCATGCAGAGAATTTCAGAATTCTTCAACTTGAGCAGCGAACAGAACCGCATACTTCTTCCCGAAAGAAAAATCGCGGTCAGCGCCGGCGCCGGATCAGGTAAAACAAGAGCGATAACGGCCAGATATCTTGGAACTCTTGAAAGCGGGGAATCTGATATTGCTCAGATAGCGACTGTGACGTTTACAGAGAACGCCGCGGCGGAACTTAAGTCCAGGATAAGCTCCGAGATCTCAAGATATATAAAGGTTTTCGGGCACTGTGGAAACATAGCGCCCGGATGGCGCTATAAAATCGCCTCAGCTCCAATAGGAACCATTCACAGTTTCTGCGGAAGGATATTGAGGGAGAACATATTCAGGTCTGATCTGTCGCTGAACCCGTCTGTTCTCGTCGGTAGGGAATTGCAGGATTTCCGCAGACGCGCCATAGCCAGATTTCTGCTCTCGGAAATCGAAAGCGGTTCCGAGCGGACGAAGAGACTGCTTGAGATTGAGTCCCAGAATTTCGGCGAAGTTCTCAGAACTCTGATCTTGATACTTGACAACGCCGCAAGATTCCACATCCCGCCTCCCTTTTCAGTCTATCAGCACGAAGTGCATGAGAAATACTGGAATTCAGAACTCACTTCCTCTGAACTCGGACAGATGAACGAGGAACTTAAAACAAGTATCGAAAAATATATTGAGAATCTTTCCGACAGGTCGGAGAAAAAGAAACAGGCTCTTTATAATTTCTGTCGCAAAATAGACCTGAATCTCGGAATTCATGCGAATATTCGTTATCTGAACGGTATCTACAGACAGGTGAAATCGCCGCCCGCTTCTCCGACTGTAGGGGACGACAGGTCGAAGTCGCGGCATCTGCTGATGGAGAATATCTTTTCGATTATGAGACATTACCATTCGGATGTCACCTCGCTTTATCTTGATCTTGCCTCGTGCGCGTACGAGTTTCTCTCGGATATAAAAACTTCCGAGGAAAAAATAGAGCATGAAGATACGATTCTCTTCACAATCAGGATTTTTGAAGAAAACCCCGACATACTAAAACACTACAAAGAATCCCTGAAATTGATAATAGTCGATGAATTCCAAGACACGGACTCTCTTCAGTTGAAACTGATGGATATTCTTTGCTCGGGACCCACATGCCCCGAACTGATTGTCGTCGGAGATTTCAATCAGTCGATATACGGTTTCCGGGGAGCACAACCTGAGATGTTCGCCTCGGTGCTCAGTGATGGGGATTATAAAAAAGCGTCTATTTCCACCAACTACCGGTCAAGTTCTGCTCTGCTGAAGTTCTTCAATGCTTTTTTCACCGAAATATTCCCGCAGGGAACCTATGATCCGATGTCGTCTCCTTGCACAGTTCGAGAGAATAACAATTCAGACCGTCCGGTGGAAATGATGTTCGTGGGCTCGTATTCATCCAAGAACAGTGGAAGAATGGAAAAGGAGGCGCACATGGTAGCGGTAAGGGTAAAGGAATTACAGAAAACTTCCTCCGGAACAACCGCGCTTCTGTTCAGAAGGGGGTCTAATGTCGCTGTTTATGAAAAGGCTCTTATGAAAGAAGGTGTGAGGTTTCAGTCTCGCGTAGGACACGGTTTTTACGGACTTGCCGAAGTGAGAGATGTCGTGTCCATGCTCAGGTATTTCCTTAATCCACTGGATGAACTGGCGGAGGCGGTGATCCTCAGGTCACCTTACTTCGGCGCATCCGATAATGAGTTGTTTGTGCATTTCTGCCGTGAAGCCGAGAAGGAGAATTCCCCGATTGCCCGATACCTTCGTTTCCTTCATGAGAAAAGAGAAGAGTATCTGACGGGAGAAACTTTCCGGGCGGTCGATTTTGTTGTAAACGGTCTGGGATATTATGCAGCGGCGCTTGCTCTTCCTGACGGTAAAACTACATGTCTTAACCTTAAAAAATTTCTTCAGATAGCAGAAGACCTTGTTGCGGAAAAGGGATATGGTCTTCATCAAATAGTCGAGCATTTTGATTTTCTGCACCGGAGCAGGGAGGAAGACCAGGAATTTGAGGAGGTACAGGATGAGGGAGTGGTGAAGGTCATGACCGTTCACGCAGCCAAAGGACTTGAATTCGACAACGTCTTTCTCTGCGATACCAACTATCGGAAAAACGTTATCACCGAAAGGGTTATGGCGGACCCGGAAAAAGGGTTCGTGGTGAGGTATCCCGCCTGCTCGTCGGATGTCTGGGAGGAACTTAAATCACGGATCGAACAGAGAGAGGCCGAGGAGGAAAAAAGAAACCTATATGTGGCTATGACCAGAGCTAGGCGGAGGCTTTTTATAAGCTGCTGCGCCAGAGTGTATAAAACGCCTCCCCGGAAAGGTGAACTCATTATCGAGGAAGGCAGTTTCGCCGGCTTTATTGCTGACACATGTTCGAAGTTCGAAGATTCATCGACGCCGACCAATGTTCTGTCTATGTGGATGACCAAGAAGGAAATTCTTTTTGATGACCCGATGGACGAGGAAGATGCGAAGAATGTTTCTGAGGAGAAGAGTTCTGTTTTTTCTGAACAAGAACAAATAAATCCAGTCGAGTTCAGATATCTTGATGCCGTATACGAAAAAAATAACGAACGGCGGAAACACCCGAATCTTCCCGACCTTTTTTCCCGAACTGACCGCAGGGACGCGGCAAGGCTTGGAAGCATAATGCACAGGTTTCTTGAAATCTGGGATTTTCAGGAAAAGACCGCGGCCAGGGAAATTGAATTTGTCCTGAGGGAGTTTCTAGCATCGAATCTCGAAGTGAAAAAAATGCTGAAGGATCTTTCATCCGCTTTTCTCGGATCAGAGATTCTTTTTTTTCTTGCGGACGCAGTTCGGATAAGAAAGGAACTTAAGTTCGTTATCGCTGACCAGGAGAACCGTAAAACTCCGAAAAGCGGAAGAATAGACCTGCTTACGGAAGAAAAATGCGGCTTGCGTCTTTTTGACTACAAATACATGGAATCAATGAATGCCGCCGCGCAGGAGGATTATAAAAGGCAGATGGACGGATACTGCGAAGCCATAGCTCGGAGATTTTCAAAACCACTTCTCTCCCGCCACTTAGTTCTTATACCTAAGGTGGAACTTGTTTCCATATAGAGTCCTGTGAAGAAAACAGTTGTGATCATTCCTGCGCTTAACGAAGAGCATTCCATAGGACGGGTGATAGATGATATTCCCCGAGAGCTCATAACCGAGGTATTGGTTGTGAACAACGGTTCGACCGACTCCACTGCGCATGTTGCTTCGAGGTGTGGAGCCACTGTTGTAGATGAGTGTACAAGAGGTTACGGACAAGCTTGTCTTACAGGAATAAATTACATTAAAAACTCTTCTTATCTACCTGATATAATAGTGTTTCTGGATGCGGACTACTCTGACTATCCGCAGGAGATGAAAGATCTTCTTCTTCCTATAACCGATGGAGATTACGATATGGTTATAGGGTCAAGAACTATTGGTAAGAGGGAGAGTGGATCTCTTCTGCCGCAGGCCGTCGCGGGCAACTATTTGGCTACAAGACTCATAAGACTGTTCTACCGCGCAGATTTCACCGACCTCGGTCCTTTCAGAGCCATAAAATACCAAAAACTTCTTTCCCTTGATATGCAGGACAAAACCTTCGGGTGGACGGTCGAAATGCAGATAAAAGCCGCAAAGAAAGGACTGCGTTGTATGGAGGTGCCTGTAAGTTACAGAAAGAGAACAGGTAAATCCAAAATAACCGGGACTGTTTCTGGAAGCATCGCCGCATCTGTGAAAATTATCTGGATGATATTCAGACAGCTCTTTTCGTAAGTTTTCCGGATGCGCGTCCCCGGCAGGATTCGAACCTGCGGCCTCAGGATTAGGAATCCTGCGCTCTATCCTGCTGAGCTACGGGGACTCTAGGATAAAAAGACGAATCTACCTGCTTGAGTTTTTGTTTCAAGAGAAATATATCAGAACTCTATTTCGAATATTTCCGACCAATACTTCCCCGTGACAAAAAAAGTGTTGGAAGAAGACCTCCACGCAATGCCGTTCAGCACGCCGGCCCTTGAGGGAAGAGTCAGTCTTTTTCTAAGTTCCCCAAGGTTTATCTCTCTTTCCACAAAGCCTGTTTGTGTATTCACCTCAATTATCCTGTCGGAACCGTAGATATTACAGTATATTTTTGTTCCAGCGTATTCAAGTTCATTGATCAATTGTACCGATGTACCGTCTTTTCTCTTCACAAAAAGCGTCTTGTTCACTCTGAAATCCTCAGGTGAGACAAAATACAACTTGTCACTTCCGTCGCTCATAATGATTTCTCTTCCGTCATAAGTCAGCCCCCAACCTTCAGTGTGATATGAAAATGAGCCCTTCATATGCAAAGACTCTTTTTCATATATAAACCCTTTCTTCGATTTCCAAGTTAACTGATAGAGTCTATTCTCCACTAGCGCTAACCCTTCGCCGAATAATTTCGCCGCAAGTTTTTTCATCATAACTACTTCGCCGGTTTTGATATCGGTTTTACGGAGGGTTGATTTTCCATAAATACCCGTGCTTTCATACATTAGGTTGTCATGGTAGAGAAGCCCTTGTGTGTAGGCGGTTGGGTCATGAGGAAAAGAGTTGATTATTCTGAAATCATCTTGCGGAGCTGCAGAACTAGGAGAAAAAATACAAGATGTAAACACTAGAAGCATATGCAGAATGTTTTTCATGCCCATCTATTCTAAGCAATAAAACAATTTTTTCCGTGCACAAGGGATTTGTGCTGTTTTTGGTTCCTGTATCTTATCGCCCGTCGAACCAGGAGTTTTCAGTTGTTGTCTATTGTACAGATGCAGGCTGTTCTAAATGACAAAATTACGCCGAGCAGATCCTGTTTCCTTGCTGAGGCATTTTATCCCGAGTCCGAATTACGATCTGGGTGTCCCGAAACCGCTACCAACCGACAGTTATAAAGATTCCATCACGAGAACTGAATATTCTCGGGGCAGACCTCGACGGTGACGGAAACCGGCGTGCGTTATCAACTGCAGCGGCTGAAGCCTGACCCCAGAGAACATAACGTGGATTTACACACGACTGGAGCAGAGCATATATAATCTCTTCGGCGTTATTGTCGGCGAATGCGGGGGTGAGTCGACATGGGTCAGACGCGTGACGCATTGCGCACACTGATATATACCCCACTGCCGCCGGTCGGGAGGGAAATATTGGCTGAGCTCAGGGAGAATCTGGACACTCTGAAACTGGACTTCTCAGACCTCAATGCCTCCTGCGACATCAGGGCGCGGGCGTATTCGGCGCTGAATACCGAATAACGATGGGATACAGGTTAAAAGCGAAAAAGCCGCCGAGTAAGAAGCCTTTTAACCGCGGGAAATCCTTGGCGACCAATCACCGGAGCCTGCTGAAGAAAAAACAACGCGAGACGGCGGACTCAGTCTGCAATCTGGCAATTGAGACTGTGAGAGTATCAAGAGAAAGATCGTTAAAGAATAAACCGATTGTCAGGAATACGTCTGTTTTTTTTGAAGGAACAGGTTGAAAATCTTCCGGATCAGGTTCTACACCCCCAAATCCGGTGTCATAATGTTGAAACAGGAGATTTCTACCCCCGTTTCACGCCGTCTGCGGACCGTAAACACTCCTCCCCGCGCAATACTCCCTGAATTTTTCCACACCCGGGATGTTCAAAACCCGGGTCAAGTTGTAAGTCAGCGTCATCAGACTGAACTCTCCCCTGCACTTCTCAAGTCCCCGCATAAGAAACTGATGAAAACCGTTTCCGACCTTCAATGTTCCGAACAGATGTTCAACAATTCTCCCCCGCTTCCTGATCTTCTCTTCTCCCTGTTCCATTCTCCGCCTGTGCCTCTCAAGCACTTCATGGTGTTCCCATCTTTGTATCAATCTGACTTGCTTCTCACCGATACAATGCCTGCGCATCGAACACGCCCTGCAGTCCGCACTTCTGCTTGTATATATAGTGTACCTCTTCCCATTTCTAACCCTTGGTTTTACGCGGGGGTCAGCCTCCTGCCCTGCGGACAATGATAACAATCCTCTCCGGCATCGTAAGTGAATTCGTCAAGACTGTAACGCCCCCGTTGTTTCATTCTCGAACTGTTGTCGGGAACAGGAACATAGACTGTAATGTCCTCATCCTCGCACCGCTTCAGTTCCATGCTCTCGTAATAACCTCCGTCAGCCAGTCCTGTCAATTGTTCCGTATCAAGACTTTTCTTCGCTTCCGTAAGCATCCCGGCCAGTTGATGGTTGTCCGTGCCGTCCTGAACCACATTCTCGGCAACTACAAGCTTGTGCTTCGAATCCACCGCTATCTGCGCGTTGTAACCCGCCACGCTCTGCCCCCGCTTCCTGAGCAGCCTCGCGTCTTTGTCCACCTTTGACACCTGAGTGTCACCACTTCTCTCCATGCGGTCCTTAGTCTCCCGATTCTCCTTCTGACGCTTCTTCAACTTCTCTATCTTCTCCCTCAACATCTTGTCGTTGCCCGCATCCTGTCTTCCCGCCTTCTCATCAGCGGCGTCAGCCTCCTCAAGTTCCTGCTGATACTCTTCTATCCTGCTCTCTATATTCTCCAATTCCCTGTCTATATACCCTCGGGTCCGTATGCTTGCCCTGCTCGCGTCCGCAGAAAAGAAAGAACCGTCGACCGCCACCTCATCCCCGCCGAACAGGGATAACTCCCTGCACAGCAGAACAAAATCCCTGTTGACCTTCCTCAGTTGCGCCGCATGGTTCTTGCGGAAATCAGCAATGCTCTTGTAAGACGGCCGCATCCCTTTCACCAGCCAAATCACTTCGAGATTCCTTCCGGTCTCCGCTTCCAGCTTGCGGCTGCTGCGTATACCATGCTGATATCCGTAAAGATGCAAGCTTCAACATCGCCCACGGATTATAGGGAGGCTGCCCCGCTGTGGTGCCGGCCTCGGTATGCCTGAATCCCATGGAAGACAGATCAAGAGTGTCGACGTAGGCATCAAGCGCCCGAACCTGGTGGTTCTCTCCGACATAGTCTTCCACTCTCTCGGGCAGAAGCAGTGTTTGTCCTCGGTCAAGTGCGGGTTTGTATCGGCGTCGGTTCATTGCGTATTACACCTCGGTATCAAGAATATGGAGTAATCGTACCTTAAGAAAGAGGATATATCAACACCTAACTGCATGTAATGCAAAGATAATTATGCTGTTGTATCAGCCGAGGGGGGGGGGATGAGGAAATCAGATTCTGTAAAAACATCTCGGTTCCGAGATATATGCTGAACAATGCAGAATCTCAGAATACTTTCACAGTCTCAATTGGGGCAATCCTGCTAAAAAGTGACCTCAAATAAGCCCTGCCGTTTAAGTCGCGTTCACCGCGGAGGCGCTCAAAACGCTCTCCTCGGGCGTCTTTCCGTCTTTTCTCCCGAACTCAGTCCACGAATTTATATAGGGTTGACGTACGGATTGAATTTCCTGTGGCGTCATCCTGCACATCAAATAAATTGTCTGATCCTATAGTGATCGTGCGACCCGATCCTGTCACCGTAGACCCGTTTGGAAAACCTTTGAACTGAAGTATATCGTTCTGAGAGGCGTTAAAGTCTTTAATATTATCCTTGTTGCTTCTGTGCGCGTACCTGATTTGAAAGGTGTCGGCACCGGCACCGCCCGTAAGAGTATCGGCACCGGCTTGTCCGTCGATCAGATCATTTCCGCCTCTTCCGTCAAGGGTATCGTTCCCGGCTAACCCGTCTAAATAATTTCCCAGGTTGTCTCCATTAAGAGTATCATTTCCGTGTCCACCGAAAAGGTTCTCAATACCTGTAAATGTAATCGATCCTCCTCCATGACCACCGGCGTCAAAAGTCCCCGCGGCAAGATCAACGGTTCCAGCTGTATTATTTTGTGCGGAACGGATAAAACCATCCTTCACGGCCTGTATTCCCAGGCGGGGATCATCAGTTTGAATGCTCTCTAGGATTATAGCATCACCAGTTTGCCGACCATTCCTGACAGCAGTTCCTATCGGGGGGCCGCCGTTAAAGGTGTCGTTGCCTTTACTGTTGACGAGATAAAATATATCTGCCCCGTCTCCACCGTTGAGCGTATCATTGCCTTCGCCGCCATGGAGAATGTCCCGCCCCGCATCGCCGTTGACCGTATCATCGCCGTCTACTCCCCGGATGAAATCAATGCCGTCTCCGCCATGTAGGGTGTTAGCGCCGGCGTTGGCCCAGATGACATCCTCTCCATCTCCGCCAT
Organism: Thermodesulfobacteriota bacterium; assembly: GCA_965204665.1. GTDB lineage: Bacteria > Desulfobacterota_D > UBA1144 > Nemesobacterales > Nemesobacteraceae > Nemesobacter. The sequence continues at coordinate 1,539,768 of OZ242002.1, forward strand.
AGATGACGTCATCGGTAGTTTCCGTGCCTATGCTGCCTGCAACCTGAGCATCGACTTTGTCATCTCCGTCTTCACCGTATATCGTATCCGTGCCGGCACCACCGGCTATCGTGTCGTTTCCGGCACCACCGTAAACAGTATCATCTCCGGCTCCGGCACTGATGTTGTTCACGTACTGATTTCCGCAGATGATGTCGTCATCTCCAGTCCCCGTGATATTATTGGAGACACCGGGCAGAGCATTTATACCGTTGCTCACGTCGCATCTGGGGTCACCGAAGGATTTTCCCTGATCTCCCTGCGGGCCCGCCGCTCCCTGTGTTCCCGAGTCTCCTTTATCACCCTTATCTCCTTTCGCCCCGTCTTTACCTGCCGGACCTGTTTCCCCCTTCGGGCCTGCCGGCCCCATATCCCCTTCACAGGCAGCAAGGAAAACCGCTCCGCCGAGCAGAAACAACAACACTAAGAAATTACGTGACTTCATGACAAAACCTCCTTAAGCAGATGTTTTGATTCTACCCCCCCCCCATATGAAGTCAAGCACTCTTTCTGAACAGGCGGTTGGTACTGTAGCGATTTCTTGACATTGATTGTTGTTTTTGTTAGAGTTAAAAACGAATTTAGACATGGCTAAAATATTTTTTCTGCGTGCCTGAAACAGAGGTTTTTCCAATGGAAATTACTAATGAAAAGACCGGAGTGATCTCCAAAGCGGTAGAGGACTACCTAAAGACCATTTATGAGGTGCAGAACTCAGAAGATAAGGTGTCTACAAACGCGCTTTCAGAAAAATTGGGCGTATCACCAGCATCTGTTACCGCCATGGTGAAAAAACTTTCGGATAGAAGGCTCATAACTCATAAACGTTATCAAGGGGTTAGACTCACTTCCGCAGGTGAAAAGATAGCTCTTGAGATAATCAGGCATCATCGTCTTGTGGAACTCTATCTCAAAGAAGCCCTCGGCGTTCCGTGGGACAGGGTGCACCAAGAAGCCGAAAAATGGGAGCATGTGCTTTCAGAAGATATTGAGGACAGGATTGATGAGTTTTTGGGGCATCCGATTACTGACCCTCACGGCTCTCCGATTCCGCAACGGGACGGAACCATGATAGAGAGGCAGTGTAGAAGTCTCTTAGATATGGAGTCCAGCACGGATGCCAGGGTGGTGGAGGTAAGCGACCACGATTCTGAATTTCTGCGCTATTTGGGAAAAATAGGACTCTATCCGCAGACAAAGATAAGAATTGTTTCCAAAGAGCCTTTTGCCGGTCCGATAATAATTGAGTTCGCCGGAAAAAAATATCCTATAGGACAGAACGCGGCTAAGTACATATTTGTTGAAAAAACGGAGAGGTAAAACGAGGATGAGAGTACTGAAAAAACATGTGGAATTTTTAATTCTGGCATCCATGATGTTTTTTTGTTCGGCTTGCACGGAGAGCACTGCCGGTGCGGGAAAACACATCGGTAGAATAAATGCGGTTACGACTACGGCTATAGTAGCCGACCTTGTACGCAACATCGCGGGAGACAGAGCGGAAGTAAGTTCTCTTATGGGAACGGGTGTTGACCCGCACCTCTACAAGGCAAGTGCGGGAGATGTATACAGGCTTGCTTCCGCCGACATGATTTTTTATAACGGTCTTCACCTTGAGGGGAAAATTACGGATGTACTTGCGGAGATGAAGAAAAACGGACTATTCACGGTGGCAGTCGCTGAAGGAATTGACAAGTCTCTTCTTCTATCTCCCGAAGAGTATGATGGATATTACGACCCGCATGTGTGGTTTGATGTTTCTCTCTGGAAAAATGCGGTGGAGGTGGTAGTCGAAGCATTTTGCGAGTACGATTCGCAGAATGCGCATATATACAGAAACAACTCAAGGTCCTACATGAAAAAACTTGATGCGTTGCAGGACTATGTGCAGAAGAAAATCGCTTTGCTTCCGCCCGAAAAAAGGGTTCTTATAACGGCACACGATGCATTCAATTATTTTGGCAGAGGCTACGGGTTTGAGGTGATGGGTCTTCAGGGGATAAGTACAGATTCAGAAGCAAGCGTATCTGATATAAAAAATCTCTCAGAACTGATCGCTCATAGAGAAATTCCCGCAGTTTTCGTGGAAACTTCCATTTCTCCCAGATACATGAAAGCTCTTGTGGCCTCAGTAAAAGCGAGAGGGTTTAGAGTTGGTCTCGGGGGGACTCTTTTTTCTGATTCGATGGGTGCTCATGGAACAGAGGAAGGCACTTACCTCGGAATGTTCAGAAAAAATGTGAATACGATAGTCAAGTCGCTAAGTGGTCCCGACATTGCGGGTTCCGATCCCAAGACATCCGGAGGCGGATGATGAACGGTAAGAACATAGAACTGCCGAAACCTGCAATCAGTGTGAATGACCTTACAGTCGCTTACGGAAGCAAAACTGTTCTATGGGATATAGACCTCGAGGTCCCCGCAGGGTCAATGGTTGCTGTTGTGGGACCGAACGGAGCTGGGAAGACTACGCTTATAAAGTCCATACAGGGACTCGTTCCACGGGTGGTCGGCTCGATTTTCATATACGGAAAAACATATGCGAGGCAAAGAAGGGAAGTTAGCTATGTTCCTCAGAGAGGGTCTGTGGACTGGGATTTCCCCACATCGGTGGTTGATGTAGTAAAGATGGGTAGTTACGGGGATTTGGGCTGGATAAGGCGACCCGGGAAAAAGGAGCATGTGAAGGCGCTTGCGGCGCTTGATAAAGTGGGGATGTCCGAGTTTGCGCGTAGACAGATAAGCCAACTTTCCGGCGGTCAGCAACAGAGGGTTTTCCTTGCCAGAGCGCTTATGCAGAGCGCTTCCGTATATCTCCTTGATGAGCCTTTCCAAGGCGTGGACGCTACAACTGAAAAGGCGATTGTGAAAATACTCAAAGAACTTGCCTCACGCGGAAAAACCGTGCTTGCAGTACACCACGACCTGAGTACCGTCACTGAATACTATCAGCGGGTCATCATTCTGAATGTCAGACTCGTTGCTCATGGAGAAGTTAGGGATGTATTCAACTCGGAAAATCTTAAAAGCGCTTACGGAGGCAATGCCTCAATTTTCTCCGGAAGAACTAATGCCGCAGAAGCGGTCTGATGCTTGAATTTGCGGCAGAACTGCTTTCCGACTATACGTCTAGGACCATTCTTCTAGGAGCATCTTCCTTGGGAGTGGTAAGCGGTGTGGTAGGTTCCTACGCGGTACTGAGAAAACAGAGTTTAGTCGGTGATGTGATGTCGCATGCAACCCTCCCGGGAATAGTAGTTGCCTTTATTGTAGTCGGAGTCAAGGAGCAATTTGCCGTTTTGATCGGAGCTGCGGTATCTGCGGTAGCAGCTGTGCTTATAATCAATCTTATTACTCAGAACTGCAGAATAAAAATCGACAGCGCCATGGGTATGGCTCTTTCTGTTTTCTTCGGACTTGGACTTGTGCTTCTGACCTATGCGCAGAGAATTCCCGGAGCAAACCAGGCGGGACTCGACAAGTTTCTTTTCGGGCAAGCCGAGGCGCTTGTAGAAAAAGATGTTCTGTCCATAACTCTTACGGGATTTTTCGCGCTTTCTCTGGTAACACTTTTCTGGAAAGAACTCAAGGTTCTGTGCTTTGATCCTGATTTCGGTAGAACCATGGGGTTTTCCATAAGGTTTCTTGATCTGATGATTACAGCCGTGGTGGTTTCCGCTATTGTGGTCGGCATTCAAACCGTCGGTGTGGTGCTCATGAGTTCAATGCTCGTGGCTCCTGCGGTCGCTGCGAGACAGTGGACCGCTGACATGGGTTCCATGGTGATTCTATCCGCCTGCACAGCCGCCGTCTCGGGCGTTTGCGGGGTTGGGCTCAGCACGGGAATCGAAAATTTACCTACCGGTCCTGCTGTGGTCGTGTGCGCAAGCGTTATTGTTTTTTTCTCGGTTCTTTTCTCTCCCGAAGGTTTTTTCGTCTCAAAATTAAGAGATGCTCGAGATAAAATGGAAATAAAAACGGATTATGTGCTTTTTGCGCTTTACTCGCTCGGACTTGAGCACGGCGACCCCGGTTATGCGCATCCGCGGAAATTGCTTGAACTTGGAAACAGGAAAGGATTTGCCGTAGACGCAAGCCTTGCCAAACTGCAGAATGCCGGATATGTGGAGAGAGTCGGCAATGACGACTGGCGTCTTACGGAAAGAGGTGTCGGAGAGGCGGAACGACTTCCGCTGGGGGTAAACGACAATGAGTTCACATCAACTTGACATACAGATTGTGGCTGTGATGGTTGCCGCTTCATGTTCGATACCGGGTGTGTTTCTGGTTTTGAGAAAAATGTCGATGATGGCTGACGCGATCAGTCACTCCATACTTTTAGGAATAATCATCGCATTTTTCCTTGTACAGGATATTTCCTCGCCCTTTCTTGTAATGGGGGCGGCCGCAAGCGGGGTTCTTGCGGTGTCGCTCATAGAAACTGTAAATCGTTCAAGACTTGTACGCAAAGATGCGTCCATGGGGATTGTTTTCCCTTTTCTTTTCAGCGTCGCGGTCATACTGATTTCAATGTACGCGCGCAATGTGCATATTGATGTCCACTCGGTACTTCTGGGAGAAATAGCTTTTGCTCCGTTTAACAGAGTTGCGGTCGCAGGAGTTGATTTCGGCCCCAAGTCGGCATGGGTTATGGGATTTATTCTTGTCGTAAACCTTGTTTTCCTCTCTCTGTTTTATAAAGAACTCAAAATATCAACATTTGATCGGAGCTTCGCATCCAGCGTGGGTTTTCGTCCTGGTCTGATGCATTATCTCCTTATGACGGTCGTCTCCATCACATGTGTCGGCGCGTTTGATGCCGTGGGATCGATACTGGTTGTGGCGTTGATAGTAATTCCTCCTTGCTGCGCCTACCTTCTCACCGATTCGCTCTCCGAGATGATTCTTCTAAGTGCTGTCTTTGGAGTTCTTGCCGCCGTGAGCGGGTTCTGGGCGGCGACACTGCTTGACGTCAACATAGCAGGATCCATGGCGGTTATGTGCGGGGTGCTTTTTATCGCAGTTTTTCTCTTTTCTCCCCGGAGAGGATTATTGGGAATGATGAGGGAGAGGAGAAAACAGAAAACAGATTTTGCCGAGTCGCTTTTTCTTGTGAGTCTTTACAACCAGGAGAGAGGACAGGCACTTTCCGACCACTCCCGAGGTCAGGGAATTTTTGACTCCGCTGATTCCGTGCGCAGGGTCGCCAGGACTCTGAAAGGCAGGGGGGATGTGGCGATGTCAGGCGACAGGTTTTCCCTCACCGATAAGGGTAGGGAAAAGGCGAAACTTGCGGTCGCGGGAAAATAAGCGGCTGTTTTTCCGTGTTCACTCTATATCAATTCTGGTAGCTTTTACCGTTTTTCCACCGATAACCATTTCTCCATCCACCTCGACCTTGTCTCCTTCGGTGATCGCATCGCACTCGAATTCGTCGTCGTTCCGTATTTCTATGCGGGTTGTATCTTCTACATGGACGCTTACCCTCACCGCTTTATCCCCGGACGGTATTTCAACTTCTATGGTTCCGGTGTTTTCCTCATCCGAGCAGTCGTTTTTAGATACCTGACCGGTAAAAATTATCTCGGCTCCGAGCGTGTCGATGTCGATATTCCCGTTTGAGAGCGTCAGGTCGGGGATATTTATTTCCGCGCCGGGGAAAATAATGAGTCTCAGAGAACCGAGTCTTGTCTCCGCGTTTGAACTGTCAAAAAATTCAATGTCCGCATCTTCGGAGTCAAGGTTTCCGGTTACGGAGAAACTGCCGTTCGATGAGGTGGTGCCTTCATAATTCTGCGATGATTCGCTTCTTGTTACCCTTACCAGGAGATTTGAGACCCCGTCAGTCCGCTCGGGTATAACCCTGCTTACAGAACCTATTATCTGCTCCGTGGAACTTATTTCTTTTTCTATTCCGCTTTTTCCATTGTTAAGACTGATGTCAACACAGCTCACCGCCGCGGTAAATAGAGGGATAGTCAAAAAAATCAGGCAGGTTCTCAGAAAAGCAACGGACCCCATTTGGAACTCTCCATTTCTCAAAGACATCTTAAGTAGTATACTGATCTGAAACTTCAATCAAGATTTCCCGTTCCACTCAATCTGATGATTTTGCCCGAACACCGCTGTTGGAATGAAAAAGAAAACCGTACTCTTCATTAATCACTCGGTAAGGGACGGAGGTCCCGGAAGAAGCCTGTTATATATACTGAAGTATATTGACAGGGACAGGATAACCCCGTTTGTTCTGATTCCTAAACACGATATTTTCTCTGAAAATCTCAGAGAAGAGGGAATTTTCGAAAACGTGATAATTGATCCCAGATTTCCGGAAAATCTTCAGAAGTCCTCCCTGGTGTCCGATTTTCCGCTTCCGCCCGCACTGGTGAAGGCACTTTCCGTGGTGGTGAACACGGCGCAAATGGTACGTCTTCTGTTCGGTTCGAGGAAATTACTCAGCGAAAACAAAATAGATGTTGTCTACTGCAATGGAACCCTCGCTAAAATACTGGGCGCATTTATAGGTAAAAAGAACCGTGTTGCGGTAATCTGGCATGTAAGAAACATTCAGGAGAATCGATTTCTTGCGTTTCTGATGAAATCTCTTTCACGGTCTGAATGCGTAAAAAAGATAATATGTGTTTCCCGCGCCGCTTCCGGTCAGTTCAGAGATGCGGAAAACAGGGTGCATGTCGTATACAACGGCATTGACCCTTCTGATTTCAGCAGAGAATCAGTCAACGGCTCTTTACGGGATGACCTGTCTTTGTCTTCCGATACCATTCTGATCGGAAACACGGGCAGGGTAGTCCCCCGAAAGGGATATATGAATTTTGTGAACATCGCCTGCAGGATGCTTTCTGACCTGAATATCAGGGACAGGTTGAAATTCGTTATAGTGGGCGACACACCGTGGTTTTTTCCTAAAAACCACCTCCGGGAATTAAAAGAGTACGTAGAGAAATGTGGAGTGGACGACAGCTTTATTTTTACAGGATACAGAAAAGACGTAAGACCGTATCTTAAGGATTTTGATATTTTTGTAATTCCGTCTAACTACCCCGACCCGTTTCCGAGGTCCGTTATAGAGGCCATGGCGTTCGGTCTTCCGGTAGTGGGGTTTGCCGCAGGGGGAATATCAGAGGCCGTAGAACACGGAAAAACAGGGTTCCTCTGTGAGAGGGATAATTTTTCCCAGATGGAAGACAGCATCACCGAACTTGTGCTGGATGAGAAGAAAAGACGCGATATGGGGGTGCGGGCAAGGGAGAGAGTGATGTGCATGTACTCCGCCTCTGAGCGTACGGCGGACATACAGGACATAATACTGCAGGTTTTTGAATCAGACCTGTCTTCCTTCCCTGTCTCTGAAAAAAAACCGTAGCGGTACACCCTCGAAACCTCCATATTCCCTGAGGCGGTGCTCAAGAAACCTTTTGTAGTTCTCCGGGATTCCCTTTGCCGAATTCGTGAAGACGGTAAACGTGGGCGGCATGGAAAAAGGTTGAGAGATGTAGAAAAACTTTATCTCCTTTTTTCTGTACACCGGGGGAGGGTGTTTTTTCGTCAACTCCTGCAGAAATCTGTTCAGTTTTCCTGTGGAGATTTTCTTTCTGAAGTTGATCTCGATTTTTTCAATAAGATCAAATATCCGTCCGACCCTTTTCCCCGTAAGACCCGAGACGGTGAGGACAGGAGCGTAATCTGATCCTTTGATTTTTTCCCTTACCGCCGCATCCACATGCTTCGGTTCTTTTATATCCTCAGGGGCCAGGTCCCATTTGTTGAGCAGTATTACGAGAGCCCTGTTTCTATCCCTTGTAAGTTCCGCGAGCCTTGAGTCCTGATGGGTCGGTCCGTCCTGCCCGTCTATGACGAGAAGTACTGTGTGAGCTCTTTCAATCGCTCTTATCGCGCGGAAGACGCTGTGTTTTTCAACAAGCGCCTCTATTTTCGATTTTTTCCTTATTCCCGCCGTATCAATAAAAATGTATTTTTTCCCTTCTCTTTCAAAAACCGAGTCCACAGAGTCGCGCGTGGTGCCCGCAACGGGGCTTGTTATCAGCCTTTGTTCTCCGAGTATCTTGTTCACAAGAGTGGACTTGCCCACATTCGGTTTACCTATAACGGCCACTTTGGTGTATTCATCATCGGATTCTTCGGATAAGGGTTTATAGGTTCCTATGTTTTCAGTTATGCGTTCCAGAAGTTCATAAATGTTTCTGTTGTGAAGGGCGGAGACCGCAATCAGGTTCTCGACTCCTGAATCGTAGAATTGATAGGTTCCGAGCGTTTGGGATAAGTTTCCGCGGTCAATCTTGTTTATCGCGCAGATTACCTTGCGGTCTGTCCTCCGAAGGTAGCGCATTATCTCCGAATCCTGAGGCATGATTCCGTCTTTTCCGTCGAAAAGCATCACCACAAGGTCAGCCTCCCGAAGTGCGATTTCTATCTGTTCTCTGATCGGCGGGTAGTTTTTGTCATCTTCGTTTAAGGAGAGTCCTCCCGTGTCAACCAGCGTAAATATCTTTTCCCTCCACAGAACATCTTCGTACACTCTGTCTCTTGTAACGCCCGGTACATCTTCGACAATAGTCTTGTTCCACCCTATTATCCTGTTGAAAAGAGTGGACTTGCCCACATTCGGTCTTCCGACTACGGCGACTATCGGTTTATGTCCGGTCATCCGACTGCTTGTCCGTTCTCAGAAATCGAAATTGTAGAAGAAATCCACTCCGGGGTTTTCTCCACCCATCTGACTCTGCAGGGAAAATCTTTTGTCTATCTTCCACTCAAGATTGACCTTGTTGCGCATCTGCGATGTTTGATCAAGTGAAGTTGCGGACGGCGACCTTTCATAACTCACGAATATGTCTTTTGTGAAGTGGGATCCGACCTCAAGCGTGCTGTCCTCAAGTCCCTGTTCACCCTCATGTATGTTCAGCACGCTGAGTCCGATCTCCGAACCTATAATTTCTGATATCCCGCCCGCGGCGACCGCCGTTGCAAATTTCCCCATAAAATCCCTCTGATTTGTGCGGAGGTCGTTACTGGCTCTGCCGAACACTATGTAGGAAACTATGTCTATCTGCTCAAGAGGCGGACTGCTTGAAAAAGAAAGTTCAGGGGTTCTGAGATCTTCCGTGACATAAACATATATTTCTACATCGTCCGCGTCATAATAAGCGTTTACGTCAAGAGACGGGTTATCCGTCTCTCCGTTGAAAGTAAGCGTCGCGTCCTGTATGTCAAACAGCCTTCCGAACACCGTGTAATAACCTTCTCCCGACACTATGTTGCCCTGCATCTCCATATCGGCTCCCGGCTGTTTTAAAAGTCTTACCTTTCCGTTTGTGTTGAAGTTGGCTTCTCTAGTCTTTATCCATGTCCCGGAAGGAATTCTGACCGAGATGTCGAGGGCGGTTTTCTCCCTGTAAAAACCTGTGTTGGAGCGTTCCTCAAGAGAGAACTCGTCTTCGTAGAGTAGTTGATTCCTGCCGGTGAATCTGATTTCCCGTATAGTCTTCGTTCTGCTTGGATAAAGGCGGATTCTCGCAGCGTCAATATCTATATCCCCCGTGATTTTCAAGAACTCGCTTTCTTTTTCAAGATGAATATTTCCGGAAATATTCGTCTTTATCGTGTGGGGGTTGAAGTATATGTTTTCTATGTCCGCGTCTGCAGAGAAAGTAAAGGATGCAATATCCAGTTCTCCCGCAAGCCGAGCCTTTCCGGTCTCCGATATAATTTCCGTTTTTCCGAGCTGCACCTGCTTCCCGTTAAACAAAAACTGCGCTCGGCGGGCGGAGAAACTGTTTCTTAGCTGGTTAACCCCGATCTCGAAATTTCTTATCTCTGCTTTTCCTGTTATCAGCGGTTCAAGAAAAGAGCCTGAGAGAGAAATGTTCTCCGTATAAACCGACCCTTCTATTTTTTTAATGGAACCTGAAAAAATCTTCGCGAATCCGATACTGTGCCCGACCGAGGAAAGTTCAAGTTCCAACTCGGCGCTCTTGACCCACTCCATCAAATCACTTTTGTCCTGTGAAAACTCGAGGTTTCCTTTTACATCAATTGTCCGTTTGTCATTTTCAAATGCCTCAAGTTCAAGGTAAAGCCTTCCGTCTGTTCCGCGTAGTCTCGCAACGGCCCGCTCGGCGACCGGCACGCCGTAAGAAAGATCATATGAAAAAAGCTCAATATCAGATGAAATGGCGCGAAGCGGTCCGCTGATTTCAATTCTTCCACTCACGACGCCGTTGAGATCATGAGAGAAGTTAAGGGACCTTGAAAGGATAAGAGGATCCAGGTTCTCAATGTCCGCGTGCAGAGCGACATACCTGTCCGCTGTGTTGTTTACCTCACCTGAATAACCGGAGACGGCCCCACCTGCGTATACAAACCTCTCTCCTGAAAAAATTGTTTTCATAGGTGATACATAGATGGTGATGTCTCCCTCGCTTTTCAATTCTTTTTCATGCACGAGGCCGGAGAGATTCGCTACGGTGATTTTTTTCTTGTCGGAAAACAGATTTTCCGCCGCGATCTCTCCTGAAACGAAGGAACCGTCTTCTTTGGTCAGATTGATTTCTATTTCCGAGAGATTGTCCGTCTTCCTGAATTTGGCTTTGAGAGCGTCTGCGGAGTTGCCGAATACGCTCGCCTTTTCCGCCAGAACATCAATGTCTGCGACGGCAATGGAGATTTTTTTTGCGTTTACTCGCGTATGTAGACGCACAGCCGCTTTTTTTGCGAAGATGTCTTGTCTGTAGGAGAAGTTCTCTATTTCCGCCGTCGCCTCGAGGAGTGGAGAAAAAACCGTTCCGCTTAACTTGCCGCTTGATCTTATCATCCCCGAAACCTCGGATTCAATACCGAACACGGACAGAAAACCGGGTTTTTTTGAAATAAATTCAAAAGAGCAGTCAAGCGGTTCTTCCGCGTCTTCTCTTCTTCTGGCGGAAAAAGAAAACTCCTGTGAAGCAACGAAACCTTCTTTTACTGTGATCACGCCGTTTTTTATCTCCGCGTTGATTCGGGAACTGAAATCAGTCATCCCGAAAAGTGTGTCCGAAGCCAACCCCGAATCTATTCTGATGTCTGCGGTTTCGATAAAACGGGTTCCTTCTGCAAGGGATACGGAAAGAGCCCCCTCTCCATTGAGACGGCCGCCGAACTGTTTTCCTCCGATCTCCGATTCAAAGGCAAAACCGCTAGCGCGTGAAGAAATATCTATATCTCTGTGACCGTTCGTGAAGGTCGAACTTCCCTTGAGTTCGAGTGTTCCTTCCGCATCGTCGCTTATCTTGAACCGGTCTGATTCAATTCGCAACGAATACGTCCGCCTGTTCTGCCAACTGCCGTCAAGCACTAAGTCCGCGTTCAACGCGGCGCCGTCTCCGAGTGCCAGAGGGTAGGGGAAACGGTTGATCATCTTTATGTTCTTTTCCGCTTCCGGACTTCTAAGAACCGCAGAAATATTGAAAAAATTCTTCTGTTCCTTTGCGAGCCATTTTCTGAGATTTACCTCTCCGCTGAACTCGGATTCTAGAGAATTTCTCCGCGCCTTACCCCTGATAACAGCCCTTGTTCCTCTGATCGTCACAGGTTCAAACTCTACCAAAAGATCTTCTTCGTACAGAGATGAACCTGCCGCCGAGACCTGCACGGCGCCCTCAAGGTCGTCAAGGGAGTGCATATTAACCTTGGTTTCCGCCTTGATGTTTATTTCCGCTGCGGATCCCAACTGCAGGGAATCAAGGTAGACGGTCATATCGAATTCCGGTTTTTTCAGATTACGGATGATGCCGTCTCCCCTCAGCGGTACTCCTTCGAGAGAAAAACCGGAGTCGGAAAACATGCAGTTCCAGGACTCGAAGTCTATTTTCCCCCGCAGGTTTCTTATTCTGATTTCCGGAGAAACATAGTTGAAGTTTATGTTCTCCGCCGTAAGTTCAACTCTTTTCTTGAGTTCCACTATGCTTAAAGAGAACACGGACTCTCCTACGAGGTCGAACTCCCATTTTCTTTCTCTCTGCCGGTCAGCCAGCAAAACGCGGGAATTGCGGATTGCCGTATCCGAAAAAACAACGGTTGTTCTTATGCGGTCCGGTTTTTCGGGCTCCTTTTCACTCTCCGCTCTTTTCAGTTTCTTGAAATTCCAGACCCCCGCCTTGTCTTTTTCAAGCAGTAGATCCAACCCGTCTATTTCGGTATCTGAAAGGTAAAGTTTTTTCCCGAAGACAAGAGATGAAATTAAGTTGACGGAATAAGTTGTCGTGAGTCTCTCTATGGTCAGAAATTGTTCTCCCGCTATTTTTACTTCAACATCTTTCATCCTGAGTTTGGGAAAAACCTCCATGTCCCCAATATTGATTTCGAAATTCGGGATAAAACTCAGACTGCGCTCCAGTAGATTTTTCATGTAACGACTGCTTGTTTCGGTTTTTGAGAACAGGAATATTCCGAGTACAAGAACAGAAACTACTGTCATCACGATAAAAAAACCGGTTTTTCTTTCCATTTTGCTGTTTTTTGACTTTGGACGAGTCTTTATTTTTTCGGCTCTCGGTAGTTGCGGGATGTGGATTTTGTGCACCCCTCTATTCTACTTGACGGAAAAAGATACGCGTTTCTATATTCAGACTTTCTGACCCGGCACAATTTGAATGAACCATTTTTATGGTGTCCATGGGAGTTCGTAAACAAGTCAGAGATCGGCCCCCGGATAGACTGATTATGCGAGTTTATAACCGTTCGGTCAAGGTGTGGCAGATTGGGAGGTTTCAGATTCCTTTGAAACGGTCGTAATCAGATGAGACTGTGAAAATATTCTGAGGTTCTGCATTGTTCAGCGTAGACCTTGGAACCGAGATGTTTTTACAGAATCTGATTTGTCCCCATTTCCCCGTAACCGTTCGGTCAAGGTGCAGGCGTACGAATGTTTTCAGCGGTTGCGGATTCGCTTCCTCAAAATGAGTTGTCAATTCCTCATCTTGAAACAGAGTGCTTGACTTCAGTCGGGGGGGGGTAAAATCAAAAACATGTTCATAGAGACTATGTACAAACAAAATATATTTTAAGGAGTTTATGTCATGAGATTACGTAATTTCTTAGTGATGTTGTTTCTGCTCGGCGGCGCGGTTTTCTTTGCTGCCTGTGAAGGGGATATGGGTCCGGCGGGTCCGAAAGGAGATAAGGGCGACCCGGGAACACCGGGACCGGCAGGACCTCCAGGAGCACAAGGACCGGCGGGACCCTCGGGCGATGTCTCCGGTGATCCCAGATGCGATGTAGGTAACGGCATAGATTCGACTAAAGGCCAACGGGTGATCCAGGGAACCGATGGTGACGATGTCATCTGCGGGAATAATACCGTCAACGACATTAAAGCCGGTGATGGTGACGACATTGTCTACGGTGCAGGAGCCGACGATGATATATACGGTGAGAAAGGTGACGACACTCTCTACGGAGAAAACGGACAGGACTTTATTCGGGGTGGAGAAGGTAACGATGTTCTCTACGGTAACGGTGAGAACGACGATGTCTATGGCGGCCCCGGAAATGATAAACTCTACGGCGGAGAAAGAACTGATTTCTTCTTCATCGCGGACCCGGGAGACGATACGTTCGACGGCGGTCCCGGTCCGGATATGTTAATTTTTTCCGGTCCTACTCCTAATAACGGCGGTAATATACCGGAAACCACGCGGAATGTGGCTCTTACTTTCGACCTCCGTTCAAAAACCCACACGCACGCCACGTTCGGGACTGATGCATTTGAGAGTATCGAGGATATTGCGGGCAGTAGAGGTAACGATCATATTACAGGAGACGACGGGGACAATGTTTTACTGGGATGGTACGGTACGGACACTCTGATAGGCGGCAAGGGAGATGATACGATCGAACCCTCTCCTCTTAAATTTAATAACGGCTTTGCAGGTACAGCAGACGGCGGTGAAGGCAACGATACTCTTGTAGTGTACGGAGGTATGTATGTAATCCAGGGCAACACCTACACGGTGGACGGCACCGGGCACAGAAACGAATTCGATCTTGAAGACAGCAGTCATACTTCCACTATGTCCAACTTCGAGAACCTTTCAGCCGTACTGAGAAGTTTCAGAACTCCTCGTAGTTCATCTGTTACTTTCAAAGGGGACTCCAAGGCTAATATTCTCACGGGCGGAAACGCCGCAGACACTCTTGAAGGTAGAGGAGGGAACGATACTCTGATAGGCGGCAAAGGCGCCGACAACCTTACCGGCGGAGCCGGAAACGACACTTTCCTCATCGGAAAAGCCGACGGCGGTGTGGATATCATTAAGGATTTCACATTGGCGGACGACAAGATTCAGTTCAGCGGCTTCGCAGCGGGGGCCAGAGCGTTGACCAACGCTGCCGGCAAGATTTCCGTAGGAGGAGTTGAAGTTGTTGAGATACAGGTAAGCAACTCGGCAAACAACGAACTAGCGGGGAATATCATCAGCCGGAACAAGTATGAGTTCGTAGACTGAATCAGGTGAAGTTGTTTTCATAAAAGAAGCAGCCTCGCCCCATATTCGGCAAGAGAAACCCGGGTCTCAAGAGATTGAGGTCCGGGTTTCTGCAGTAAAGGGAAAACCTTGATTCAGACAGGGCGAAAGAGACCGTAAAAACATCTCGTTTCTGAGATCTATGCTGAACAATGCAGAACCTCAGAATACTTTCACAGTCTCAAATCGGGAAAACACAAACTGCGGGACAATCCGCCGGCACTTATGCCAGGCGTATACTCAATCGGTTGCTGATTGATCTTGCGTGGAATTCCAGTCGTCTGGAAGGGAATACATACTCATTGATCGACACTGGGAGACTGATAGAATTCGGTGAAGAAGCGGCGGGAAGGAACCATACTGAAACGCAGATGATCCTTAACCACAAGGATGCAATTGAATTTCTGGTCGACTACGCCGACAAAATCGACTTCAACAGACACTCGATATGTAATCTGCATGCATTGCTGTCAAATAACCTGCTGGCGAATCGTGCGGCATCCGGACGCTTGCGTAGTATCGCCGTCGGCATCGGAGAGTCGGCTCTCCACCACTTGAGATACTGCAACTGATTGAAGAATGCTTTGCGCAGATACTGTCCAAAGCGGCCGGGATCGGGGACCCGTTCGAGCAGGCATTTTCCGTATTGGTTCACATACCCTATCTGCAGCCTTTCGAAGATGTGAACAAGCGTGTTTCGTGCCTAGCGGCCAACATTCCTCTGATTCGCAATAATTTCGTGCCGTTGTCTTTCACGGATGTTCCGAAGGATGCTTATACAGAAGCCGCCCTCGGGGTATATGAACTGAATGATGTCGCGTTGCTCAAAGATGTCTTCTTGCGGGCCTATGAACGGTCAGCGGCAAAACATATCTCTGTCCAGCGGGCACTGGGAGAACCGGATGTCTTTCGTCTCAAATATCGGACCGAATTGCGTGAGATAATAGCCGAGTTGATTCGAACTGGAACCGGGCGTGCGCAAGTCACAGCTGAAATCGTACAGTGGGCGGAGAACAGAATCAGGCTTGATGACCGCGATGCGTTCGTGGAAGTCGTCGAGGAGGAACTCATAGAACTGCATGAAGGAAATTTTGCACGCTACAAGGTGCTGTTATCCGAATATGTTGCATGGAAGGATGTATGGACCGCGAAGTAAGAAAATCGTTAGAGGTGTGTTTGACGATTGCAAGTAGGTTTCAGGCAATAAACCGAGAAGGTTTAGATTTACCGGAAGTGAAGTAGTGGGGGGGGGCCGATGCTTGTGTTGAAAAACTCATACCCGCTGAGTATTATTTGAAGAAAGGGAAGGCAATCCCGCAGCATAAGGATGGAGTAAAGGCGATGACGATTTGTAAGTACGACATGGAAAGATTACCGCGGTCATCGTGATGCCGATGTGTCGAGTCTTCCTTTCATTTCAAAATGCCCTTTGTTTCAAGACTCGGACTTTCTGACATGACTTTTCAGGTCAACTATTAGACGGGTCGCGGAAGTCGTTGTTTTTCCAACATTTATTTGCGCTGAACTGTAGGTGCGGGTGGACCGGCATATGACAGTCGCTGATGCCCGCTACAGACTTAAGTCCATCCACCCGATAATCATTGCATGATGAAACACCGGGTGCGGTTTCGTCATGAAAATGGTTCATCAATTTAGGTTGTATCGGGTCGGAAAGTCTGATATCGGCCTGAGCATTTTTTCAGGAATCGGCTACTATAATCATTTATGACTGAGCGCGGAGGTTTTTACGTATGCTGAACCTGTCTGGAAAAAAAATCGCTGTCCTGCTGTTGATAGTGACCTTGGGTTTTCTGGCGCTTTTGGTTTTACCTTTTCTGGAAAGAATTCCTCCGGTTGTATCGGTTGAAAGACTTGAAGAACAAGGTTCCGGTGCAAGCCTGGGTAATGAGCCTTTTAATGTATCCGTATCTGATGAGGGTACAGGTCTTCTCAAGGTGAGAATATATCTTATGGATGCCTATGGAGAGTCTGTTCTTCTTGAAAAAAAATATGAGAAGGGAATGAAGAAAGACCTTCTGAGCGTTAGTATAGACCACCGGAAACTCGGTATAAAAAGTGGTCCTTCCAAGATTTTCGTGGAAGTGACCGACAGATTTACAGAAGGTTTTTTCCCGGGCAATAAAACCGTCTTCAGCCGTGATGTGACGCTTGATTTTGTCCCTCCGACGATTGAGGAACTGTCTTCCATGAACTACGTGAGGCACGGCGGCAGCGGGGCGATTATATACAGGACTTCAAGCGACGCAACCGTAAGCGGAGTGAGTATAAAGGACCTTTTTTTTCCGGGTTATCCCGGACATTTCTCCGACCCGCTCATACATATTGCATTTTTCGCCTATCCGCATGACTTTGCCCGAGGTGAAGATATGAAGATTGTCGCCTCTGATTCAGCCGGAAATAAATCATGGGAAGGCATATCCTACAGTCTTTTGCGGAGCAGTTACGTAGATGACAGGATTTCCGTTTCCCGGTGGTTCATGGAGAAAAAAATCTCTCCTCTTTACTCTAGGATATACGGACGGAAACCGGAGGCTCGGGAAGGACTGTCTGCGCTTGAAACCGCTTTTTTGAAGATCAACAGGGATATCAGGGCGGAAAACGACCGCACGATATACGAGGTCGGAACTGTGAGCCGCGGTGAAATACTGTGGGAAGGAAAATTCGACCAACTTCCGAACTCTAAAGTGGGCGCCACTTTTGCCGACCGCAGGGAATACTTGATGGATGACCGAGTGATTGATAAGCAGTATCACTTGGGATACGACCTTTCGGTCACAAGAAGATATCCCGTCACCGCATCCAATGCCGGGGTTGTGGTGTTCACGGATTTTCTGGGAATATATGGAAACACCGTGATCATCGACCACGGAATGGGTCTTATGACCCTTTATTCTCATTTGAGTTCCATCGATGTCTCGGTCGGGCAGAGCGTTACGAGAAAAGATATCATAGGAAAAACGGGCACCACCGGACTTGCTGTGGGAGACCACCTTCATTTCGGCGTTTATGTACACGGCATCGCCGTGCGGCCGCTTGAATGGTGGGACAGCAAGTGGATCAAGGACAACATCGTGCGCAAGATAGATTCTGTCAGAAAAAATTACTGAGTGCCGGAGTCCGCTTCTTGATAGTTTACGGAAAAAACGCCGTCGCGGAACTTTTCCGCAGTTCCCCGCATCGGATAAAAACATTGTCTGTTTCGGACAGTTTCGACATCTCTTCTAATGCCGTAGTAAAAGAAGGGCTCCGCAGGTTCCGCATAAGAGTTCTGCATCTTTCCAAAGACGCGATTACGGAGATGTGCGGAAGTGCCAACCACCAAGGTATTGCGGCGGAAACACCCGATTTCTCCTACAGTTCTCTGCAGCAGATACTCGCTGAGGCGAGTCGGTGTCGTGAACATCCTTTCATTCTTATACTTGATCATGTGGAAGACCCGCAGAACCTGGGGGCGGCTATAAGGACCGCGGATTTTTTAGGGGTTCACGGAGTTGTGATACCCGCAGACAGGGCATGCGGGGTGACTTCCGCCGTTGTGAAAGCTTCCTCGGGCTCCTGCGCAGGCGCTAGGGTCGCGAGGGAGACCAATTTGGGCAGGACGATTGATTTTTTGAAAAAAAACGGAATCTGGATTGCCGGAGCCTGCGCGGATTCTCCCGATACCGCTTTCAAATACGATTTTTCAGAGATTCCAGTCGCGGTGGTTATCGGAAATGAGGGTAGGGGAATAGGCCCGAAGATAAGACGGAAATGCGATTTTCTGTTTTCTATTCCGCGGCGAGGAAAAGTTGAATCGTTAAATGCCTCGGTGGCGGGGGGGATTTTCCTATACGAGATATACAGACAGAGGATTACTTCCCGAGCAAACTCCTGAGCTTTTTCTCATCCATCGTTTCTATTCCCATCTGTTGCGCTTTTTCCAGTTTTGAGCCGGGGCTTTCTCCGAAGACCAGATAATTCGTTTTTGATGATATCGCCTGCGCTGTAACTCCGCCGAGTTCTTCAATCCATCGTTCCGCCTCTTCTCGGGGTACGGAAAGCTTTCCGGTAAAAACAAATGTTTTTCCTGTGATTTCTTCGCTCGCTTCAGAAGACGGCGCCGTGTACCATCGTATTCTCAAGACGGCTGCGAGTCTTTTCGTCATCTCAAGCGTTTGAGGGTCTGCAAAGAATTCCACTATGCTGCAAGCCACCTCTTCCCCGACTCCATCTATCGTTGTGAGGTCCGCCGCATCCGCTCTCATCAGTTCGTCCACAGTTCTGAATCTGTGCGCGACTGCCTGTGCCGTCTTCCGGCCTACATGCTTTATGCTGAGTGAATTTATAAATTTCTCGAAACTTATGTCCCTGCTTTTTTCTATCTCGGAGATCAGGTTCGTTGCGGAAAGTTCGCCGAACCCTTCCAAGTCCCGCAGTTGTTCATGTCTGAGGTCGAAAATATCAGCTGCATTCCCTATAATCCCCGCGTCCATCAACTGCCCGATTCTCTTTTCACCGAGTCCTCTTATATCGAATGCGTTTCTTGAAGAGAAGAAACTTATCTTAGCCTTAACCTGAGCAGGACAAAAAGGGTTCGGACACAGATGAAACGACCCGTCTTTTTCAACCTTCGTCATGCAAGCAGGACATTGTTCGGGCATGCGGAAAGGGTCGCCTCTTCTATCTTTGTCACCAACCACGGCCTCCACAATTTCCGGAATCACGTCTCCCGCTCTCTGTATGACAACCCTGTCGCCGACTCTTACGTCTTTTTCCCTGACAGTATCTTCCGTATGAAGAGATGCTCTTCTTATCTCGGTCCCGGACACTCTTACGGGTTCAAGTTCCGCCACCGGTGTCAGATGACCGGTTTTGCCGACCTGCACCGTTATTTCCCGTACCGTGGTGGTTGCCTGTTTCGGCGCGAACTTCAAGGCTATGCTCCATCTGGGATACTTGGCGGTTGTTCCGAGCCGTTTCTGAAGTTCTCTGTTTTTCACCTTGAGAACCACCCCGTCAATTTCGTAATCAATCAGGTCTCTTCCGGTTTCAATCTGCTTCGCTTTCAATACGGCCTGCTCTATGCCGACACACTGAATGTTCTGCCCGACGCTGAAACCCCAGCTGCTAAGGGTTTCGTGTATTTCGACTTCATCCGCAAAATCGTGTCCCTCGCAGCCGCCTATACCCCAAGCGAAAAAATGCAGAGGACGCGATGCCGTAACTGATGGGTTGAGTTGGCGGAGCGAACCGGAGGCCGCGTTTCTGGGATTTTTAAAAACTGTATGAAGCGGTTTTGTCTTTCCTTTCCGTTTCTTGATTTCCACATTTTCTTTTTCGGTTTTTTTATTGAGTTTTATGATTTCACCGACAAGTTCTTTAAATCGGCTTCTGGGGAATATCACCTCGCCTCTGACTTCTACGATTCCGGGACATGGTCCCGTCCCGGCGAGAATAAGAGGCACAGACCTTATGGTCTTTACGTTCAGCGTTATATCCTCTCCGGTTTGACCGTCTCCTCTTGTGGCCCCGTGGCGGAGTTCTCCGTCGATATAGGTGAGTGAAGCCGAAACTCCGTCGAATTTGAGTTGTAATACGTACTCAATTTCCTGATCTGTTTTCAGGAATCTTTTTATTCTGCTGTCGAACTCCCGGGTCTGGTTTTCATCCAGGGAGTTGTCGATGCTCATCATGGCGACTTTATGAATAAACGGCGTAAATTCCTTCGACACTTCCCCCGAGACTCTCAGGGAAGGAGAAGACCGGTCTTCAAGTCTGTATTTCTGCTCAAGTTCTATGAGCCTGCGCATGAGTTTGTCGTAATCGGTATCGGGAATTTCAGGATTGTTTCTTACGTAGTACAGATGGTCGTGGCGGCGTATTTCCTTGCGCAGGTGGTTAACTTCCATTGCCGCGTCTTCTTTTGAAAGCGGGGGCATATTAACGGTTATGGTCCGCAAGCCAGATGAGAAGGTCTGAAAGAGGGTAAGTGTTTATCACATCGGATTTTTTCACCCACCCGCGCCGCGCCGTAGCCACGCCGAAAACTATCCTGTCCAGATGCCGGGCTCTATGGGCGTCTGTGGAAACTATTATTTTAACTCCGGCGGTTACGGCTTTTCTTGCGTGTGAGTCCTTGAGGTCAAGTCTCTTGAAAGACGAGTTTATCTCCAGCGCCTTGCCGTGTCTTGCCGCTGCGGATATGACCGTATCCATATCCACTTTGTAAGGTTCTCTCCGACCGATCAGTCTTCCTGTCGGATGTCCTATCGCGTCTACATGGGGGTTTTCTATGGCGCGGCAGATTCTTTCTGTCATCTCCCGTTCTTCCATGTTGAAGTGGCTGTGTACCGACGCCACTGCGAAATCAAGTTCACTCATCACTTCATCAGGATAATCAAGCGAACCGTCAGGAAGAATATCGACTTCCGAACCCATAAGAACTCTTACTCCCGCACTCTCCGCGTTTATGCGCTGCACCTCTTTTTTTTTCTGCGCGAGTCGCTTGATACTGAGTCCGTTTGCAATCCGGGAAGAAGGAGAATGGTCGGTTACAGCTATATATTCATATCCGACAGCGAAAGCCTTCTCGGCCATTTTCCTTACGGTGTCGGTTCCGTCGCTCCAGGTGGAATGAGTGTGCAGGTCTCCCCGCAGGTCTTCTGTTTGGAGAAGCGGTGGAAGGTTTCTGCTGACCGCAGCTTCTATTTCTCCTCCGTCTTCACGCAGTTCGGGTGCTATGTAGTCAAGCCCGAGCGACCGGTACAGTTTTTCCTCGGAGTCGAAATAGCCGTCAGGAGGATGGAAGATTCCCCGGTCATCCGTATCAAACCCTTTCCCGGCGGCAATATTTTCTATCCTTGCGTTGTGAGCGGATGAACCGGTGATTTTCTGCAGCAAAGAGCCGTAGCGTTGCGGCGGGCAAACTCGGATATCCGCCGCGATGCCTGTTTTCGTGACGAACTGCACTCCGTTTTTGTCTTTTCTCCTTAAATCTTCTCCGGAAAAAAGGTCGGCAAGCTCTTCTATGAATTCATCCGAGTCCTCGGCCGTGACGGCAATGTCTATATTTTTCACCGTCTCCCGCATTCTGCGCAGCGAACCCGCAAGTTCTACCCGCAACACGCCGGAAATCCGCTCTATCCGCCCTTTCAAATATTCTCCGAGATCGTAAGCGTCAGAAAGTCTCATCCGCTGTCTGCCGGCTTCAAATATCTCTATAGCTCGGGAAATCTCCCGGATTTTATTTTCTCCCATCCCCCGGATCTCAAGAATTTCGGGAGAGCCGACCGCTTCCTTGAGGTCGGTTATGTCCGTTATCCCGAATCGCTTTGTCATTGTCCGGATGAATTTCGGACCAACTCCGCGTATTTCCAGGAGATCTGCGAGCTGATCGGGAACACGCGACCTTATCTCCTCGTAGTACTGCATTTCTCCCGTGCGGGCGTATTCGGTTATTTTCGCCGAGAGATCTTTGCCTACTCCGGGGATTCCGGAGAGGGATTTTTCTTCAACAAATTCCCGCAGGTCGTCGTTCATTGAGGAAATCGTTCGAGCAGCTTTTCTGTAGGCGTTTATCTTGAATCTGTTCTCATCGAGAATCTCAAGCGAATCGGCTATTCTTGAGAATATATTTACAATCTGCGTATTAAAGGATTCCATGAAACGGCGAGTTACGATGGGCGTGTTCTCTGACGCATGGAATACTCCTTTATTCCTTCCGTTATTCCATCGACTATTTTTTCTATATAAGCGGCGCTTTGAAGCCTTTTTTCCTCTCTGGTGTTCGTTATGAAGGCCGTCTCGACAAGCAGACTAGGGAAATGCTTCGTTCCCAGCAGAACAAGGAACGGGGCGGGTTTTACATTTCTGTCTTTTATATGGCTGTACTTGGAGGACACGCTTCGGATCATCGAATCATGAACATGTTTTGCCAGTTTATCGGAATCCTCCTTGCCGGATTTCGCTAGAATCTTTCTGACTATATTCTCTTTATCCCGTACTCTTCTGGTTGTCATTGCGTTTTCCCGCGCCGCCAACTGAAGCGACCTCTCATCTTCGGTAAAACCCAGTATGTAGGTTTCTATACCGTGAGCTTTGCTGCTTCTGGCCGCGTTGGAGTGTATGGATATGAAGATGTCCGCTCCTTTTTTTTTCGCTATCGCAGTGCGGTCCTCAAGGGCTACGTATCTGTCGTCGCTTCTTGTGAGATGAACTTTCCGTATGCCGAATTTGCCGCCTTCAGTCAGTAATTTCTCCTTCAGTCTTCTGGCTATTCTGAGAACCACATCCTTTTCCTTAAGGCCGCTGGGACCTACGGCTCCCGGGTCATGCCCCCCGTGACCCGGATCGATTACTACTGTCTCTACATTAGTAAGACCAAGTGACTCGGAAAAACTCGTTTTCTTTCCCGGTTCAGGAATTTCAGACTCTATTGTGCTTGTCCCGGTATTTGTCGTATTCGGTCTGCCTGTGTAGGACGGCGCTCCTTCCGCAAATATTTCTTCGGGGTCGGCGCCTGCGCCTTCTATATCCATTACGATTCGGTATGAAGAGTTCTGGTCTGATTTCGGAAGCGTGAAGACATTGTGGTCATCGAAACTTTTTATATAAAGCACTATCCTGGATACACCCGGGCGATTTTCCCCGTAGGTTATTTTCTCAAGCAGCCCTTTGGTTACGGGTTCGATGATCACCGAATCGTCTATAACGGTTTTTTCAAGGTCGACGTAGAGTCTCGGAGGGGTGTTGAGTTTCGAATCGGGATTGAGCAGGTTTTCTGAATAGTCGACTTCCTTGTCCAGTTCTATGACCACTCTTGTCCAATCGTCTTGATCTGTCGACCAGTGCCTTATCTTCTTTACCGTCGCGTACCCCTCGGGTATCCGTCTTTTTACGGATTCGGATTTTTTTGCGGCGGTTTTCTTCCTGACGGAATCTTTTATGGAGAATATTACCGCGGACATTCTTTTCGGGACTCCGTCGGATAATGACCTGTTCGGAGGTTTCGGTTTCTCCGTGACGGGAGTTTTTCCGTAAAGTTCCGCGAGTTTTTCTTCCGCGGTCCTCCGACCGCCGGATTCCGGCATCTCTTTTATTATTTTTCTGTAAACCGCTTCGGCTTCTTCTTTTTTTCCCAGAACTTTCAGTATTTTTGCTTCTCTCAACAGGGAGTTGTCTACGTGATTGCTCTCGGGATATCTCTCCACGAATTCGCGCGAGTACCTGAGCGCAGTTTCAGCGTCTTCGGTCGAGTTGAATCTGAAGTACTTTTTCTCATACACCCTGGATGCGGCAAGGAGACAGAGCTGAGCCTTTTTCCACTCGGGGTTTTTTGAATATATCCTGTAGAGATTTCTTCCGACTAAATCAAAGTCTTCCGCCTTTTTGCGGTTCCTTTGAGAGTCGGATTCAAGTTCGAGGTAGAGTTTGAAGGTTTCCTCGTATAAAAGTTGATTTTTTCCCTGCGCGACGGACTCGGAGAAAGAAATAAGACACGAGAGAACGGCGAGGAGATAAAGCGGAACTGTAAGATTTTTCACTTTAGGGGCGAAATACGGTCTGTTTTCGTATGTACTCAAATTTATTTTCAGGAAATTACCATGTATTTTCTTAAGTAGTTTGCATAACAGATTTTACCATATTCGGCACATTCTATGAAAATCACCATACTCGGGTGTGCTACATCGACCGGTGTTCCTGTAATCGGATGTCGGTGTGATGTGTGCACTTCGGATGACCCAAGGAACAAACGCACGAGAAGTTCAGTGTTCATCGAGGTGAAGGGAAGAGGCATTCTGATAGACACGTCGACGGATATGCGCGCTCAGGCGTTGAGGGAAAAAATAACCCGTATCGACGCTGTTTTATATACGCACTCCCACGCTGACCACACCCACGGAATAGATGACCTCAAGGCGTTTAACTACATGAACGCCATGAGCATAGAGTGTTATGCGAACGCGAAGACGCTTGACAACATAAAGCGGAACTTCACATACCTGTTCGATTCCTTTCCCGCCGCAGGAGGAAAACCCAGACTTGATTTCAGGGAGATAACCGGCGAGCTGGACTTTGCGGGGATAAAAATTGAACCGATCGAAATACTGCATCACGAATGGGAGATACTGGGGTACAGAATAGGTGGATTCGCCTATCTGACGGACTGCAGCCGCATACCCGAAAAATCCCGGGGAAAACTGCAGGGGCTTGATTTCCTCGTTCTGGGCGCGCTCAGGTATGCGGAACATAAAGCGCATTTCAATGTGGAGAAGGCGGTGGCGGAGATAGAAAAACTGAAATCCGGAAGGGCCTTTCTTACCCATATGGGACACGAAATCGACTATAACAGTCTGAAAGCTGAACTTCCGGATCATATAGAGCCTGCGTATGACGGCGCCCAAATAGAACTGTCCGAGACCTGATCCGTTTTTTGCCGGAGGAAACTGAAAATGCGACACATAATATCGAAGCTTGCCCGTAGAAGTTCATCGAAGATAGTATTCTGCGTTCTCGACGGACTCGGAGGATTGCCGGTCGGGGGGAGAACTGAACTTGAAACGGCTGCGACCCCGAACCTCGACCGGATTTCAGGACGGGCGTCTCTCGGGCTTCACATTCCGGTGGCAAGAGGGATAACTCCCGGAAGCGGCGCCGCTCATCTTGCTCTTTTCGGGTACGATCCGGTTGAAGACGGAATAGGCAGAGGGGTGCTGGAAGCTCTCGGACTCGGAATTGATCTGGGTCCGACCGACCTTGCGGTGAGGGGCAATTTTGCCACTGTCAGATACGAAGGGAATTTACCTGTCGTTATCGACAGAAGGGCCGGGAGAATAAGCACGGAGGAGAACAGAAGGATTCTGTCCGGGATCGCGTCCTCAGTTAGAAACTTCTCGGGTATAGATGTGAATTTTTATCCCGGACTTGAGCACAGGTTCGTTGCCGTTTTTTCATTTCCCCGGCCTCTTTCGGAGGATGCTGCTCTTGTATGCGATACGGACCCGCAGACAGAGGGGGCAACTCCCGTCAGACCCGCGGGGGAAAACGCCGCCTCTCAGAAAACGGCCGAGGCGGCATCTGAAATTATTGACAGCGTCTGCGCCGTCATAAAGAGCGAGCCCGCGGCCAACTACATGCTTTTTCGGGGATTTTCCGTGCGTCCATCCATTGCCTCGTACGAGGAGGTTTACCGACTGCGCGCCGCGTGTATCGCAGCTTATCCTATGTACAGAGGAGTGTCGAAGTTGGTCGGCATGGATGTGCTCGGAGTGCCGGGTGATACGATAGGAGATGAGATTGATGCTCTGCACAGGAATTTTTCGGATTACGACTTTTTCTACATGCACGTGAAGAAAACGGACAGTTACGGGGAAGACGGAGATTTCGAGGGCAAGGTAAAGGTGATAGAAGAGTTTGATTCGCTTGTTCCCGGAATAGAGGAACTCGGAGCGGCGGTTTTCGCCGTTACGGGAGACCACAGCACTCCCGCTTCAATGAAATCTCACAGTTGGCATCCGGTGCCGCTTATGATAAGTTCGAAGAACTGCAGAATTTCGCGTTCTTCGGGTTTCTCGGAAGTTTCCTGTTCCGGCGGAGATATGGGAATTCTGAACGCTGCCGAAATAATGCCTCTTCTTCTCGCTCATGCCGACCGTCTTCGTAAATTCGGCGCTTGAAATCTTTTTACAGCGTGTTAGCATCATAATCCGTATTTCAAGCCGAAGTGGCGGAATTGGCAGACGCGCTATCTTGAGGGGGTAGTGCCCTACGGGCGTGCGGGTTCGACTCCCGCCTTCGGCACCATCACCGGTCGCGTTTCCTTGAGATACGCTTCGTTTTTCATGAATATTGAACCGGTCTCTCAGTAACTTCGTGTTGTCGAATCCGGTTCTCGGCCGACGGGAGTTAAAAGAATCGGGTGATGGTATCCGTCTCTGTCTTCACCGCTGCCGCGTTGTTTCCAGTAATATCTTCTCTGCGGTTTTCCGATCACCTGTTTTTTCGTATATAAGACCCAGGTGTCTTCTCGCTTGAGTGTAGTAGGGACTCGAGTTGTCGTTCACCTCGGACAGATGTTCTTTACTTTTCTCCCAATTCTCAATGGCGAAACTTGAAAGTCCGATCACTAAGTTCGCCGCGGTCCTTAAAACAGAGTCTTCTGTATCTTCGGCAAGGAAAAGTTCAAGATTCGCTATGGATTTTTCAAAGTTCCCGAGTTCGTAGTGAATCATACCTTTATGATAGAGGGCCAGTACGGACACATCCGTGTTGTTATGCTCCGTCCGTATGATCTCCAGATGCTCAAGCGCATCTGCCATCTTTACATCTTCGGAACTTGAAACAGCCATAGCGAACTGTCTGTTCGCTTCAATGTTTTTCTTCTCATCTTTTGAAGATATGAAGAACAGGGCTGCAAAAGCGACAACCAGAATACCGGTTCCCAAGAGTATTTTGTTGAACTGCTCCGACAGGCTTTCAAGAGATTCGGCCAGAAACCTTCTGAATCTGTCGGGACGTTTCAACTCTTTGGTTGTGTATTTTATCCTGCTCATAAGATACAATTCTTAACTGAAAAACAGATAAATATAAATCCCGGCGCTTGGGAGGCGGTTGCGCCGCAGCGTTTTTTGAGTTTGACTTTCATGTAAGTTTATTGATACAATTACAAAAGGGTGAATTTACAATGATGCCGACAACGCCGGTGAATGCGTATCCGGTTTTTTACGACAAGCTTTCAGCGGAGAACTTTTTCGCGTTATTCGAACTCATCCCCCGGCGGTATGCTTCAGCAGTACAGATATTTCCTGACAGCTACATGAATATTGAAGGTGTTTCGTGAATGATCTGATCTCACTTACCCCCCCCCTCGGGATGGATTCGGTTCAACGGTTGTTCTGAAGGGATTCCGCAGCAAGTGCGGGCCGCATCATTGTCTGATGTCGGCAGCGCTCGCATTAATCGCGATGGTTATGGGGGCTTGACGTGTCTCAGGTCGCAGTCGCAGCTGGTGATAACCTCATAGATTGGAACTAATGGGACAATAATGAAGTTTTACGGAAAAATGTTCAACTTTATGCTGGTTGTAGGTTTTATGAGCCTAGCTGGTTGCAGTTGGTGGGATGATGGCAGTGATAGTGAATGCGGAACCGCTTTTTGCATAGGTGTTTTGTCGAATAAGAACACTTTTTTCGGTGACGCGGTCACAAGGGGTATTGAGTTGGCAAGAGATGACATCAATGCTGCTGGAGGAAATGTAAAACTTATCGAGGGGGATCATGATATGGTCGGGAAGTCGGTAAAAGATTTTATAAAAAAGGGCGTTGACGGAATCGTCGGACCAACATTTTCCTCAAGATCCGTTCAGATTCTAACCGCTGTAACTGATAACGGTTTGGTCACCGTATCTCCATCATCTACTTCTCCCTCTATTACCAAATTCAACGCTGGTCTGATGGCGATTGAAGAGCAGAATTTTTTCTTCAGAACGGCGCCTTCTGATGTTTTTCAGGCAGAACTGCTTACGAATCTGGCGGAAGGAAAAACGCTGATAATTTACCGCGATGACAACTATGGAAAGAATCTCGCCGACCTGATTGAAGAAAAGATGAAGATGGATAATCGCCCACCTCTGAAATTAGGTTATAAAGAACATGATCATGACGACCCTATGGCTGCTGAGATCGCCGAAGAGACTTTCGACGAAATTAAATCTCTTGATGGACTCGAAGAAGTGGTTTCTGTAATTATGGTCACCTTTGAAGAAGGATGGAAGCTAGTAAATCTCATGTTGGATTCCGAGGAAATTTCATCTGATGCAAAATACTATATGTCAGACGGAATGGCCGATGCCATGCTCAGTAAAGATGCTACGGGAGAGAATGATCTCTCGAAATACCGGGGTTTCAAGGGAGTAGGTCCCGCCTCTTATTCGGATGAGGATAGGTTGGCTAAGTTTGAAGCCCGTATCGACAGGGAGAAAACTCCGTCTGTTTCATTTGCCAGCCATGCTTATGACGCTCTTGTTCTCATAGGTCTCGCGTCTCTTGCGGCGGAAAGCACGGACCCTTCCGTATATGTCAAAAAAATGGTGGATGTTTCCACAGGGGGGACCGAGTGTTTAGGTTATGAAAAATGCAGTGCGATTCTTTCCGAAGACCCGTCAGCCGACATCAATTACGAAGGGTTGTCGGGGCCTGTAGACTTTGATGAAAACGGAGACATAACAAAAACTTTTTACTCGGTTTATACATATGACGATAAAGGTGTCGGAATACAACAGATTTATCGTTTTCCGGGATTCGTCGAGGTGAAAAACTGAGGTGAAATAGGCACTGTAATATAACAAGTGCGGTAAAATATCTTTATAGGAGGGCAAGGATGAATTTCAGTAGATGTAGTTGTTTCAAGAAAGTTTTTTCCTTTGGGTTTTCAGGTCTGTTTTTTGCGTTAGTGCTGGTTTTTTCGCCTGTTGCAGCTGAAGCTCAAACCAAGTTTGCAAAGGATGTAGTTGCTACAGATGAAGAGCAGGTGAAGGCTTTTCTCAAAAATATAGCGGATTATTATAATAAAAACATCGGGACCGATCCACAAATGGTGCGAATAAATTTATCGGAAATAACCAGAGTTTTAAGGACAAACCCGATGTACCGAACACCCGAAGACACCCCCAAAAATAACAATATGTACACAATCTTGATAGAAGACCACTTCGGGGTTGTGTTCAATCACATAGCATATCCCGAGTTGTACGGTCACAGATTCGATAAAGATGGAAGTATAACTCCTGGTGGAAGTGACCCTGAGAAAGCTCTAAAACATTTGATTGTCAACTCATCTGAAGATGTAAACGATATCGAGTGTATAAAATATATTCACGACAGCAAAGAAAGATATGCCTGCGGGGTCAAAGTACGAGCCTTGTCAAAGATGACTTTGGTGGCGGGTCTTCATCATGATAATAAGGGAGAAACCGAATTTTCCGGACCTCCTTGTGATTCTTTTGAAGACCCTGAATTCACCGCTAAGGATTTATACGACGACCCGACGGATGAAAACCTTAAATCCTATGTAAAAAGTTTCATCAAATCAGCTCAAGGTGCAGTACTTTCCGAAGTTAAAAAATTGCACACAGAAGACGGGAACTTGTTTACAAACACCCAGAGGAGACCTGAATTGCTCGGAAAAGTCCATGCGCTCATAAACAGTTTAGCCACCTGTGTGCAGGACGACAGCTTGAAGCATAAGAACATATACGCTTTTATAATGTCGGCGAATGAAAAGGGTACTGTCTTGGCCAACGGAAACAATCTCAATTTGAACGGTCTTAATTTCGACCTGAAAGATGAGGGTCTGGAAGGGGAAGACAAAAAGGTAGTGAATTACTTCCGTGCGGAATTGCTGAAAAATGCCTGTGGAGAAGCAACTCAAGAGATTGAAGCAGGGAATTGCGCGAATGTCACCTACAGGTGGGACGACCCTCAAATTGCTACCGACAATGTCGACAACTGGCTTGAAATGAACAAAGTTCCCGGCACTTCACTTAAAAAAA
Source organism: Thermodesulfobacteriota bacterium (assembly GCA_965204665.1). GTDB lineage: Bacteria > Desulfobacterota_D > UBA1144 > Nemesobacterales > Nemesobacteraceae > Nemesobacter. The sequence continues at coordinate 1,569,894 of OZ242002.1, forward strand.
GTTATATAGAAGTTGCGAAGATATCGGCCGATGTTACTGAGGCATTAAATGTAGATCTGGATAATGCCCCTGTTATCTTCGGTTCCGGATTTTATCCAGAGTCCCAGAAGACTGCACCGTCGACTACGAAAGATGACGATGACGGATGCGCGATTGCGGGAACGGAACACACGCATCAGAACACGCTGGCTAATATGTTGCTGATGGTTTCTGTTCTGCTTTCTATTGTTTTCTTGAGAAGACGTGCATAATCTGCGGGACCTGAAAGTTATTGATTTCACAAGGGCAACCCGAGCGGGTTGCCCTTGTTTTTTCCGGTATACCAGAACCGCTGTTTTTCCAATCAACACGATTTCCGTCTGTTTTTAAGCAAGAAGAAATACAAGAACGGAAAGATGAGTTATGAGTTATTATCTGCAGGCAAATTCATTAGGTATGCTACGTAAAAGAGTTTAATGGGCGTTTGCGAGTTTCAAGAAACAGACAATATCCTGGCGAAATGGTGAGTGATTTAAACATTGCAGGTAAACCAACACGGGCGATAGACATGGGAAACGCGCCTCGGCTCAATTGTTTACTTACTGCTGTTCCGGAACATTGTGTGACCAGGGAAGAAACAGCCGATGTTATAGAAGAGTTGTTCTCGGAGCTGATAGATGATCGCAGTTCTTTGATGGAGATGCTTTCGCATACGCAGATTGAAAAGCGCTATACTCATGCCCCCCCCCGCTATATAGCAGATAGTCGTTCTTTCAAAGAGCGCAATGATCTCAGCATTAAGTGCTCAGTCGACATCGGAGAAAGATTAGCCCGTAGTTGTCTTGAGCAGACCGAAATGGCTCCCGATGATATTGACGGAATAGTTGTTGTGAACACCACCAGTATATGCGTGCCCAGTATTGATGCGTTGCTTATAGAGCGTCTGGGGTTAAGACGGGATATTCGACGGCTGCCGGTATACGGTTTGGGGTGTGTTGGCGGTACGTTGGGTTTGGGTCATGCGGCACTGATGGCTCGGTCGGAAGGTGGCATGAATGTGTTGCTCTTGGTAATAGAGATGGAGTGCACCACGATATGGAAGGGTGATGCGACTAAAAACGGCCTTATCGCAGCTGCACTTTTCGGAGATGGCGCTGCGGGAGCTATCGTAAGTTGCGAAGGTGACGGCCCGGCGATTACAGGGTGGGGAGAATACACATGGCCCGACTCTTTGGGTCTCGCCGGCTGGAAGTTCATGGAGGGAGGACTAGGCGTAGTATTTTCAAGGAAGATTCCCTTCTATGTGAGAAATCTGACTGCCTCGGCGGTCAATTCTTATCTGCGGAAGCAGAATATGACTCAAGACGATATTGATGTTTATGCGCTTCACCCCGGTGGTCCTCTGGTAATGGAGGCGCTTATGGAGTCATTGCAACTTTCCGAAGATGATCTGATACATTCAAAAGAGATTCTCCGCCAGTATTCCAACATGTCCGCCCCGACGGTTTTATTCGTTCTTGAAAGGGCGTTGCGGCATCATAGCGGGCGATTTCTCGCGGCCTCCTTCGGGCCGGGATTTACGGCTGGATTTGTAACCGTTGAGAAATGACTGCGTTCGATCTTCAGCTCGGTGCGAAACCAGGGTCCCGAAGTTGTTGTTTCTTCACGCCATTTGCAATAACAAGATATTAGTTTATGTTAAGAACATCTTTCAAAACGGATTTACTGTCTTTATTGATTAGATATTCCGGTCTTCTTGTTACTGTTGTGAAGAGAACTCTCGGCATAGCGGATATTGTCAGTAATTGAAAAAGATTGAGGAGTTGAAATATGTCGAAACAGATGGAACTTAGTGAAAAAACGGCTCTTATTACAGGGGGGTCGCGTGGAATAGGCGCATGCGTGGCGAAGGAACTTGCCTCGGTGGGGGCTTATGTAGTTATAAATTACTCAAGCAACCGCGAGGCGGCTGAAAAGACCTTGGAGGAAATAAGGGCGGCGGGAGGTTCCGGTAGGGTTTCAGGATTTGATGTATCGGACTTTGAGAAGGTTCAGGAAACAATAAAAGAGCTTTCGGGCGAACTCGGCGGAATACATATACTGATTAATAATGCCGGAATAAGAAACGACGGGCTTATGATGAGGATGCGCGAGCAGGATTGGGATTCCGTAGTGGACACGAATCTCAAGGGAACATTCAACTGTACAAAAGCGGTTTCAGGATGGATGTTCAAGAACAGATACGGACGTATAGTCAATATCACATCCACAGCGGGTGAGGTGGGAAACGCAGGGCAGACAAACTATTCTGCGTCGAAAGCCGGGGTAATAGGATTTACCAAGGCGACTGCAAAGGAGTTCGGCTCTCGGGGGATAACTGTAAATGCGGTGAGCCCGGGGTTTGTCGATACCGAGATCATAAGCGACATTCCTGAAGAGTTGCGGAACAAATACATGCAGGCCATACCTCTTGGCAGGTTTGGATGTGTAGAGGATATATCGGGTGTTGTCCGCTTCTTGGTATCGGATGAGGCATCATATATAACGGGTGAGATTATAAAAGTTAACGGCGGAATTTACATGTAGATTCCGCAAATCGTTGCAGCGCAACCGGATATGGCGGTACTTTGATATTTCTCTGTTGTCCGGTAGGGTATCCCGTATGAGGCCGGTACAACTCAATTCATTAGCGACGGCTGTTCCGTCGCATAAGATCGTTCAGTCAGAGATGGCGGATGTGGTCTGCGGAGCATTTTCCGCTTTTATTCCCGACATGCGGCAGGCTCTGGCCGTATTTGAGAACGCCGAGGTTGATACGCGTTACTCGAGCGTCCCTCTGAATTGGTATGAAAAAAATCTTTCTTATGAGGAACGCAACGATTTTTCAACTGAGGCGGCTGTTGACCTTTGTGAAGAGGCTGCCCGTCGCTGTATTCTTCAGGCGGGTCTGAAACCCGCTGACATCGGCGGAATCGTTGTTATTAACAATACGGTTCTCGCTGTACCTAGCCTTGATGCACTGCTGATTGAACGCATGGAACTTAAGAGGGATATTGCGCGCCTGCCTATATGCGGTCTGGGTTGCGTCGGTGGTACTCTGGGTCTTGGGCGCGCCGCTATGATGGCTCAGTCCGAACCCGGCATGTCCGTGTTGTTTTTAGTCATAGAAATGAACATGCCCACCATGTGGAAAGGGGATCTGACTAAAAACAGGTTTGTCGCGTCAGCGTTGTTCGGAGATGGTGCCGCGGGGGCGGTCGTGAGTTGTGAGGGTGATGGTCCTGCTATTACGGGATGGGGTGAGTATACATGGCCTAACTCTCTGGACCTCGCCGGATGGAATTTTCTGGATAAGGGGCAAAGCCCGTATTTTTCAAGAAGAATTCCGGATTACGTTGCGGATAATCTTGCTCAGGCGGTCGATTTTTATCTGAAAAGCCAGAGTATGACCTCTGATGATGTAGACCTTTACCTCATGCATCCGGGCGGGCCTAAAGTTCTGCAGATGATTGTCGAATCCTTGGAAATTTCCGAAGATGACTTGAGTTATTCAAGAGAAATAATGCGGGAATATGGTAATATGTCTGCGGCGACGGTTCTGTTTATTCTTGAAAGAGCGCTTGGTTCCCGAGAAGGAACATTCCTTCTGGGTTCCTACGGCCCGGGATTTACGGCTGGTTTCGTAACCCTTGAGGTTTGACGGGCGTTTTACAGCCGGACCTGTTCCTCGTTGAACATTTGATTGAGTTTCTCCATGTCTGATTTTCAAATCCGCATTTCACTTACGGATTTGACCGTGAGGTCATTAAGTAGATGCTTTTGTTTTTCTCGAAATCTCCACGCATCGAATTTGAACGGGCGACGCAACACGCTCGGGATAGGATTACCCCGAGCCCGTTATTTCCGGGTGAGGTGAAATTGTATATAATTTTCAGAACAACCAGTTGGATAGAGTGCTCGTGATTTACAAATACAAAACTCCAGGAGTAAAAAGGATCATCCTTCACGGAGACGGTCGTCCTCTGTCCGTTTTCGGAATATTTTTTCTACTTTTACTCACAGCATCGTTCTGCCGGATTCACGATATTCGGGCAGAGACTTCTCCCGAGCCGCCGAGGATAATTGAAATTGATATAAACGGTTCCATAAACCCTTCTACCGTTGACTACATTCAGGGCGCTCTGTCCCTTGCGCGTCAAGAGCGGGCAGATGCGCTTCTGGTTCTTCTCGATACTCCGGGAGGGTTGCTCAACTCTACGAAAGACATAGTGAAGATGTTTCTTAATTCCGAGATTCCCGTGATAGCCTATGTGTATCCTAGGGGGTCCACCGCAACTTCCGCAGGTGTATTCATCACGCTCTCCGCACATGTGGCGGCTATGTCTCCCGGAACAAGCATAGGCGCTGCAAGTCCGGTTATGCTCGGGGCTGGTCGAAAGAAAGATTACAAGGAACAGGACGAAAAAGACGATAGCGGTTCTGATGTAATGGAGAAAAAAATAGAGAACTACGCCGCTTCTTTTATGGAAAGTATAGCTCAGGAGAGAGGCCGGAACGCACAGTGGGCGGTTGATTCCGTTAGAAAAAGCGTTTCTGTGACGGCTGTGGAGGCTCTTTCCGAAAAAGTAATAGATATTATCTCTGCTGATATCCCGTCGCTTCTTAGGGCAATAGACGGAAAGAACATAAAAGTGGGCGAAGATAGCGTCCAACTTGCTACATCGGGCGCCGTGATAAAAAGGGTTGATATGAACTTGAGGCAGAAAGTGGTGAATGTCCTGAGTACTCCGGACATAGCATTTTTGCTTCTTTCTCTGGGTTCATTGGGAATACTGCTCGAGTTTTACAATCCGGGGCTTATATTCCCCGGAGTTGCGGGACTTATCTCTCTTATCATAGGCTTTGTCTCTCTGCAGATTCTTCCGTTTAACTATGCGGGACTGGTGCTCCTTTTCGTAGCAGTGGCTCTTTTTGTATCCGAAGTCTATGTGACCAGTTATGGACTACTCAGTCTTGCGGGACTTATATCTTTTGTGTTCGGCGGATTGCTGCTTTTCGACACAACGGATTCTGACTTGGGTGTGAGCGGTACTGCTGTAGCCGCAGTTGCTGTGCCCGTTGGATTGCTCTCGGTTTTTATTGTATACTTCGGTATAAAATCTTTCGGTGCTGCGGTCCAGGGCGGTTTTGAGGGAATGGTGGGGCAGAAGGGTGAGGTGGTTTTCTGGCATGGCGGAAAGGGGAAAATCTACATTCAAGGAGAGTACTGGGAAGCTTCCGCCGACAGGTCCTTTGCTCCGGGGGACAGGGTGCAGATAATACGGAGCGGAGAAGGGCTCAATTTAAAGGTTGGTCCTGCAACTGACTGAGAGAAAACCGCTGGCGGGAAACATCGCTGTCGGTTATAAATTATGTCTATGATTCTGATAATAGTTATCGCTGTTGTTTTACTGATCCTTCTTTCGGGCATCAAGATTCTTTATGAATACGAAAGAGGTGTCATATTCAACTTGGGAAGAATGACGGGAGTCAGGGGCCCCGGCGTTATCATAGTCATTCCGTTTATTGAGAAGATGGTCAGGGTAAGCCTTCGCCTCGTTACTATGGATGTGCCTCCCCAGGACGTCATCACGAAAGATAATGTCTCTGTAAAGGTGAATGCCGTTGTATATTTCAGAGTAGTTGAGCCGAGTAAGGCTATAGTTCAGGTTGAAAACTATCTGTATGCCACGTCGGAACTTTCTCAGACCACTCTTCGGAGTATATTGGGACAGGTGGAGCTTGACGAGCTTTTAGCCGAACGGGAAAAACTGAACGTAAAACTCCAAGAAGTGCTTGACGCCCAGACGGACCCTTGGGGGATAAAGATCACCATGGTGGAAGTGAAATATGTTGATCTCCCGCAGGAAATGCAGAGGGCGATGGCGAAGCAGGCGGAAGCCGAAAGAGAAAGAAGGGCCAAGATCATAAGTGCGGAGGGAGAGTTTCAGGCGTCCACGAAACTTGCCGAAGCTTCCGAGATTCTGTCTACGAACCCCGTTTCTCTTCAACTGCGGTTCCTGCAGACCATAACCGATGTCTCTTCGGAAAAAGCATCCACCATAATCCTCCCGCTTCCGCTTGATATGCTCAAGGCGTTTAGCCACAAAAATGAAAAAACCGAATCCTGACCCCGCATGCACCGTCGGAAAACCGTCTGAGGGGAAGTTGTACGGGGTTGTTTTTCTGGTCATGGCCGTTTGTCTGTTTGCGGGATGCGGACAAAAAAAGCAGCTTGATTGTCAATCGGAAAACGACAACTCAGTTTTAGAAAATCCGATAAAAAAAGAAAGTTTTGTTGTCGGAGGAACTCTTTTAAGAGAACTGGGTGCAGAGCCCGCTACGCTTAACCCCGTAACGGCGACAGATGTCTACGAGGGGGTGGTCAACAGCGGGATATATGAAACTCTTGTAAAAAGAAACAACGAAACTCTTGAGTTTGATGAGCCTCTGCTTGCGGAATCCTGGAAGGTTTCTGAAGACAATCTTTCCTATACTTTTTATCTCAGAAAGGGAATTAATTGGCATGACGGTGCGCCTTTCACTGCAGACGATGTGGTTTTTTCCTACGAATCAATAAAAAATCCTGAAGTCGCCGCAGCCCACCTGCAGAGTTATTATCAGGACGTGAAGTCTTACTCTAAAATTGACACATACACAGTTAAATGCGAATACTCGAAACCGTATTTCCGTGCGTTCGAGTTCTGCGGGGGGATTCCCGTGGTAGCGAAACACCTGTTTGAAAAAGGCGACTTCAACAAAAACCCCGTAGGAAGAAAACCCGTGGGTACAGGTCCTTATGTGTTTGAGGAGTGGGAAACCGGAAGTGAAATCAGAGTAAAAAGAAATCCGAATTATTGGGGAGACCCCGCTTGGCTTGATGAGATAGTTTACAAGATAGTGCTTGATCCTACGGTAAAACTTCAGTTGTTGAAGAGGGAGGAACTTGACCTCGCGTCTCTTACCCCTCTTCAGTGGTCGAAGCAGAGTTGTTCCGACTCGTTCCGCGACAGTTTTTACAGAATTTCCTACATCACTCCGGGATACAGTTATATAGGCTGGAATTTGAAAAAGCCTTTTTTCAAGGACAGGGAAACCAGAAGAGCTATGACCCATCTGGTTGACCGAAAAGCTATACTCGGAGAGATTCTGCTGGGACTCGGGGAAATTGTTTCATCCGCTTTCTATATCAACAGCCCTGAATACCCGAAAGACCTGACCCCGCATGAATACGATCCTGAACTGGCGCGAAATCTTCTGGAAAAGGCAGGATGGCGGGATACGAACGGCAACGGCATAAGAGACAGGGACGGAATAGAATTCCGTTTTGAGTTTTTGTTGCCGAACGGTTCTGAAACCGGGGAGAAAATCGCAACCATACTCAAAGAAGAACTTTCCGCATCCGGTATAGATATGAGTATAAGAAAGACGGAGTGGGCGGTCTTTGTCCAGAATCTCAATGAACGCAACTTCGACGCCGTAACTTTGGGATGGAGTCTGGGCGTGGAAAGCGACCCTTACCAGATATGGCATTCATCGCAGACGGAGAAAGGGTCGAACTTTGTAGGTTTTAAAAACGCGAGGGCCGACGCGCTGATCGAGCAGGCTCGGGTGGAGTTTTCCCGAAAAGAACGGATAAAGAAATACCGGGAGTTCGCTCAGATCCTGCATGAAGAGCAACCCTACACATTTCTTTTTGCGAGAAAATCGACCTTGGCAGCCCACAAAAAATTCAGCAATATAAGACTTTATCAGCTTGGACTTGACCCCTTAGAGTGGTTTATTCCGCAGAATCTGCGATAACATCCGACAAAGCCCGAGGTTTTCGCCGCGGATGAAAGATTACATAGTAAAAAGATTGCTGCTGGTGATACCGACTATGTTCGGAATCACTCTTATCACTTTTCTTGTGATACAACTTGCCCCGGGAAGTCCGGTTGAGAGCCGGATGTCTGTTGATCTGGGGGTGAAAAGCGATCAGATGACGCAGGAGATAATTGAGCGGACGAAAAAACTGTATGGTCTTGATAAACCCGTCCATGAGAGATATCTCATCTGGGTTCGCCAGATAATTACACTTGATTTCGGTAATTCCTACAGGGACCACCGTCCCGTTATTCAGAAAATAGCCGAGAGGCTTCCGATAACTCTTACGCTTAATGCGCTTTCAATCTTTTTGGTCTACCTGATAGCCATACCGGTCGGAGCTTGGTCTGCCGTTCGGCAGTGGAGTTTTGCCGAGCGGGCTTCAACATTCGTGCTTTTTCTTCTTTATTCCATTCCCGGTTTCTGGATGGCCGTGGTGCTTATCTATTTTTTCGGCGGCGGGAATTTCTTTGATCTTTTTCCCATATACGGCATTCATTCAAGGGGATATGAAGACCTTCCGTTCTTCAGGCGCGCGCTTGATTTTCTGTGGCACTTGGTGTTGCCCGTGTTCTGTCTTACATACGCTAGTCTGGCTTCTCTTTCCCGTTTTCAGAAGGCGAGCCTCCTTGAAGTACTCAGAGAAGATTATATAACCGCCGCGCGCGCGAAAGGACTGTCTTCTAGCAGAGTGCTTTTCAAACACGCGCTTCGCAACTCGCTTATTCCCATAATAACCATAGTAGCTTCAATTCTACCGGCCATGATAGGCGGGAGTGTCATTATAGAGACCATTTTTTCCATCCCAGGAATAGGAAGGCTCGGGTTCGAGTCTGTGCTTTCAAGGGATTACCCGGTGATAATGGCGGTTGCCACGATATCGGCGTTTCTGACTCTTGTAGGAATTCTCATATCCGACCTTACTTATGCCGTGGTGGATCCGAGAATAGGATTTGAACGCAGACAATGAGACGAAACTCGGATGGAGGATACTGGAGCGGAGTGTGGGTGGAGTTTCAGAAGGATTTACTGGCGCTTTGTTCGCTTTTCTTTGTCGCCGTGCTTGTTCTGATAGCCGTTTTTGAAAGTTTTCTCGCCGGAAATAAGCCGCTGTTGCTTGTGGATGAGGGCAGGTACTACTTTCCCGTAGTGGTGGACCATCCTGAGTTTCGCGGGGTTGATATGCGGGAGCGATATCTCGACGACCCTCATTCCTTTGCGGTTTTTCCGCCGGTGAAATATTCTCCCACTGAAAGTGATTTTTTTTCGGTGCTCTCACCTCCGGGAGACGGTCACTTCTTGGGTACGGATGACCGGGGCAGGGATGTTCTAAGCCGAATGATTCATGGAGTGCGGATATCGCTTTCCATAGGGGTTGTGGCGGTTGGAATAGCTATAATCATAGGAACGGTGCTCGGGGCGATGGCGGGGTATTACGGAGGATGGATAGACTTTGTCATCTCAAGGCTTATAGAGGTGATGATAACTTTTCCGGTGTTCTTTCTTATATTGACGATTCTTGCGTTTACGGAGCCCAGCATATACAACATAATGATAGTCATAGGCGTTACGGGGTGGACAGGCGTGGCGAGGCTTCTTCGCGGAGAATTCTTAAAGCTTCGAAAAACAAGCTATGTGGAGGCCGCCTCCGCACTTGGAAGCAGCGACTGGAGAATAATACTGAAACATATGCTTCCAAACGCTCTTGCGCCGCTTTTCGTGAGCGCGACTTTCGGAGTGGCTGGAGCCATACTCGTGGAGTCAAGTCTCAGTTTTCTCGGGTTCGGAGTAACTCCGCCTGAGCCCAGTTGGGGAGAAATAATCTCGCAGTCGCAAAGGTATGTGGATTTTGCCTGGTGGCTTGTTCTTTTTCCCGGGCTCGCAATATTTACCACCGTTACGGCGCTTAATCTTATGGGGGAGGGTTTTCGAAACGCGATAGACCCTAAACTCAAACAAAGATAGTTCTTAAAAAATGAATGATACAAAGCTGCTTGAAATAAAAAACCTCGGCATTGCCTTTCCCGAAAAAGAAAATGAGATTGAGGTCGTGGGCGGGGTGAGCCTGGATATAGAAGAAGGGCAGATTGTGGGCGTTGTAGGTGAAAGCGGTTGCGGGAAAACTCTCACGGCTCTCTCCGTCATGGGTCTTCTCCCCATCCCTCCGGCTAGAATAAAATCAGGGGAGGTGCTTTTCAGAGGAAAGAACCTTCTTTCCCTCAACGAAAGGCAACTCAGACACTACAGAGGAAACAGAATATCAATGATATTCCAGGAACCTGTGAGTTCCCTTAATCCCGTTTACACAATAGGCGACCAGATAGGCGAGGTTATAAGGGTCCACAATAAAATATCCGCAAGGGATGAGAAAAAAAGAGTGCTCGAGTTGTTGAACACAGTAGGAATACCTGCCCCTGACCAGAGATACTCAAACTATCCCCACGAACTCTCCGGAGGGATGTGCCAGAGGGTGATGATAGCAATGGCGCTTGCGTGTAATCCTGAATTGCTTATAGCAGACGAACCCACGACCGCTCTTGATGTGACGATCCAGGCTGGAATTCTGTCTCTTATAAAAAGCCTTCAAGAAAGATTCTCGATGTCGGTAATGCTCATTTCACACGATTTGGGGGTCGTGTCGACCGTGGCGGATTACTTGTATGTGCTCTATGCGGGAAAAGTCGTTGAAATGGGTGAGACCCGCAAACTTTTTTCCGCTCCCGCGCATCCGTACACGATAGGGCTTATAAACTCGGTGCCCGGATGTTCCTCACAAGAGTATCTGCACTCAATCAGGGGCATTATTCCCTCGCCCGGTGATTTTCCGAAGGGATGCCGTTTTAACAGCCGTTGCGATTATGCCGAAAGTAAGTGTTTTGAGTTGGAGCCTCAACTTGAAAACGTTTCCAGGTTTCATAGTTCCGCGTGTTTCCGCTACTCCTTATTTGCCGAAAGAAAGGAGCGGACGACATGACAGCCCAGAGGAATCCGGAGATTTTATCGTTGTCATCTACGGACAGGATGATATTGAGAGTAGAGGGAGTCAGAAAATATTTTCCGGTGAGGAAAGGGATTTTTTCTCGGGTGTCCGGTTATGTGCGCGCCGTGGACGACATTTCATTCTGCGTTGCGGAAGGTCAGACGGTGGGACTTGTAGGCGAGAGTGGAAGCGGAAAAACCACGCTTGGAAAAACGGTTTTACGTCTTATATCTCCCACAGCGGGGAAGATATTTTTTAACGGTGAAGATATAACCGAAGCCGACTCGGCAACGCTTCGAGACCTTCGCAGACAGATGCAGATGATATTTCAAAACCCCTACGGGTCTCTTAATCCTAGGATGAGCGTAGGTTCTCTCGTAAGCGAGGGAATAAGTATTCATAACACGGTGAGCAAGTCGGACCGCGGTGAGTTTGTCGTAAAGCTTCTGGAGGAAGTGGGGCTCGGAGCGGATATTGTCCTTCGCTATCCTCACGAGTTCAGCGGAGGACAGCGTCAAAGAATAGCCATAGCTCGAGCCATTTCTCTTCGTCCTAAATTCATTGTGTGCGACGAGCCGGTCTCTGCTCTTGATGTGTCTGTTCAGGCGCAGATAGTGAATCTTCTTCGGGGCCTGCAGAAAAAACACGGTCTATCCTATCTTTTCATATCGCATGACCTGCGGATCGTAAGGCATGTAAGCGATATCGTGGCGGTAATGTACCTTGGAAAGATAGTTGAAACTGCGCCCAGCGATAAGATATACTCGGACCCTCTTCATCCATACACGAAAATGCTGATTTCAGCGATTCCTGAGATAACAACGGATACAGACAGCAGAAAACAGAGTGGAGAAACCTCTACAGCGGTCGAAATAAAAAGCCTTGCTGAAATTCCGACTGGTTGCAGTTTTCATCCTAGGTGTTCGATTGCGACTGATCTGTGTAAGACGGTTGTTCCTGCGCTGGAGAAAAAGAAAGGCCGGAACTCCAGAGTCGCCTGTCACCACGTCTGAGGAAAAATTCCTCGGACCGAGCAGAGAAAAGGATGGTGATTTTACGCGGAAACAAATGTCGTATTCTGTAAAAATCAAGAAATCTGAAAGTCAGATCGCCTCAATACGAACTGAAACAGCGTTGGACATGCACTCATATTCGTTGCAAAAATCCGGGCAACAATCTCTTGAGACCCGGATTTTTCGAACGGAACTTACTGAATATAAGTTGTTCCTTTCACGGAAACAACTTCACGGGAACCGATTGAATTCAGTCCACGAATTCATATCGGGCCGGTGTAGTGCGGATTGTATCTGCTACACCGGATGACTGTAACTGAACGACATCATCAAAAGTAGTGTTTCCTCCTACGATAACGGAAATATTAACGGTGCCGGCGGTTCCGCCGAGCGTTTTGGCTCCTTGGGGGAAACCCTTGAAGCGGATCTTGTCGTTCTGTCCCGCATCGAAGTCCCTGATAGCGTCCTTCTCATTTCTGTGCTCGTATTCAAGGACGAAGGTGTCGGCGCCTTTCTGGCCGTAAAGAGTGTCGGCACCGGCACCACCTATAAGAGTATCATTACCATCCCCTCCGCCCAGCAGGTCATTTCCGGCTTTTCCGTTAAGCGTATCGTTCCCGGCCAGCCCGTAAAGATCATTCCCCAGAGCATCTCCGCTGATGGTATCATTGCCGCTAGTGGCGAAAACATTCTCAATACCTTCAAATGTGGACACTCCCCAACCATGAGTACTGCCGTCAAAAGACCCGGTCGAAAGATCAAAGTTTACAGCTGTACTCACAAAATTGAAGACAAGTCTCAAATTATTATTATCATTCAATGGCGACACTATATAATTTGGAGTAGGTATATTACCTATGGCAATCGTATCATTTAGAGCACTACGACGAGCAGTTCCTGTCGGGGCGCCGCCGTTAAATCTGTTATTGCCCGGTTCAGTCAGAAAGAAAACATCCAGCCCATCTCCACCGTTGAGCGTATCATCACCATCTCCGCCATGGAGAATATCCCGCCCCGCCCCGCCGTTGAGCGTATCATCGCCGGCTACTCCCCGGATGTAATCAGTGCCGTCTCCGCCGTGGATGGTATTGGCGCCGGCGTTGCCCCAGAGTGTATCAATGCCGTCTCCGCCATAGATGACGTCGTCGGTAGTTTCCGTGCCTATGCTGCCTCCAACCTGAGCATCAACTTTGTCATCTCCGTCTTCACCATATATCGTATCCGTGCCGGTGCCGCCGGATATCGTGTCGTTTCCGGCACCGGCGTAAACAGTATCATCGCCGGCTTCGGCATTAATCGTGTTTTTGTACTGATTTCCGCATATGACATCGTCACCCGAAGTCCCCGTGATATCGTCGGAGATACCGGGCAGAGCATTTATACCGTTGCTCACGTCGCATCTGGGGTCACCGAAGGACTTTCCCTGATTTCCTTTATCCCCTTTATCCCCCGTCGCTCCCGGTGTTCCCGGGTCTCCTTTATCTCCCTTATCGCCTTTATCTCCTTTCGCTCCGTCTTTCCCTGCCGGCCCCATATCCCCTTCACAGGCAACAAAGAAAACCGCTCCGCCGAGCAGAAACAACAAAACTAAGAAATTACGTAACTTCATAACAGACCTCCCATACAGAATATTCACAAGGACAGGTCGTTCGACGAAATCCCGTCGTCGAATTCTATCCTTGTGTTCCCAATTCTACCCCCCCCCTATACCAAGTCAAGTCATGGTGATTCGGCATGTCTGTCGGAAACATTCAATTGTAGTGAGGAATCTCTGCAGCTGTCGGTCGGATGCGGTTTCGGGATGTTCGGGCTCGGGACAGGGGAAACTCGGGGGCAGAAAACCGGGGTGCGCTGCCCCCGAGGCAGTTGAGACTGTGAGAATATTGAGAGGAATAAATCGACTGTCAGGAATGCATGTATTTTTCTGAAGGAAGAGGTTACGATTGAAAAATGCTACGGCGTAACTGCCTCGCTTCTTCATACCACTTGCAATAACTGAATTGTAGTTTATATTAGAGCAATTTTTCAAAACGGGGGTTCCGTGCGGTGAGATTTGATATATCGGAAATTAATGAGCACGGACTTAGTCTGGTTCTGACCAGGAAAACGCAATGGCTCGGCGACCGGGTAGATGATGAGTCGTGGCAGACCGCAAAAGTCGGTTCCGATATACAGTTTCAACTTGATCTTGTGCGTACAATGACAGAAGTAGTAGTCACCGGCAGAATTGAGTTCATTACGGTTTCCGAATGTTCTCTGTGTCTTGTCGGCGTTAATCTTCCGACAACTCTTTCTGTCAAACTAATTCTTTCTCCCGCGCGCAGGGAAGATGAGAAAGGGTTAGTCGGCGGAGAAATAGATTACGAGACTTATGACGGGAAGACTATAGATCTTAACGATTATCTCAGAGAACAGGTAAAGCTTTCGGTTCCATATAAGGCGGTCTGCGGAGAAAAGTGCAGGGGACTTTGCTGTGGATGCGGAAAAAATCTGAACGAGGAATCTTGTTGCTGCGAGTCCTCAAGCGAAGACCCGCGGTTCGCTGTATTGAAGGATTTTAGAATATAGAATTTCAGGAGATTTAAATGGCATTACCCAAGAGAAAAACATCCAGTTCAAAATCAAGAAAGAGAAGAACTCATTACTCCATTTCCGTACCCGGGTCTTCTTTCTGCCCTGAGTGCGCTGAGGTGAAACCTCCACACAGAGCGTGTCCGAATTGCGGTTATTATAAGGGTAGAAGTTACTTTAGACAACCTGATGTCGAGACATCATTAGAAGACTGATTTCGTTGCACCAATGATCGCATTTTTGTTTCCAGGACAAGGTTCACAGTATTCCGGCATGGGGAAGGAGTTCTTTGGTCAGTTTTCTGTTGCAAAGCGAACCTTTGAAGAAGCTGGAGATGTTTTAGGTGAGAATATAACAAGGCTTTGCTTTGAAAGTGACGCGGCGACGCTTGCTCTTACGGTAAATGCTCAGCCTGCCATACTTACTACAAGCATAGCCATACTGCGAGTGATTCTGCAGGAGACGGACACTCGGCCGGACATGGTAGCCGGACACAGCCTCGGGGAATTTTCGGCTCTTGTAGCTTCGCAATGCCTTGATTTTTCCGACGCGGTGCGTATGGTGAGAAAAAGAGGAGAGTTTATGCAGGAGGCGGTCTCTCCGGGTGCGGGCAAGATGGTTGCTGTTTTGGGGCTCACATCGCAAGAGGTGGTTGATATCTGCTCGGAAGCGGCAACAGGGGGTGTAGTATCGCCTGCCAATTTCAATGCACCTGCACAGACGGTTATATCAGGGGATGCGGATGCTGTGGACAGAGCTGCGGAACTTGCTAGGAAAAAGGGCGCAAGAAAAGTGGTGGCACTTGATGTAAGCGCTCCTTTTCACTGTCCCCTTATGCAACCCGCTGCGAAAAAGCTCGCAGGTATAATAGAGCAGACTCGGTTTCATCCGATAGAGTATCCCGTGGTCACAAATACCTTGGCGCAACCGAACTCAGAGTCGGAAAGAGTAGGGAGTTTTTTGGTGGAGCAGGTGACGAGTCCGGTGAGATGGTCGGAGTCGCTTGAATATATGCAAACAGCCGGGGTTTTACGTTTCTTTGAAATTGGACCTTCTAAGGTTCTCTGCGGTCTTGTGAAAAGAACTCTTGGTAGGACGACAGGTATTGCAGGTATTGAAAAAATTGAGGATTTGGATCATATTAGGGCAGATGGAACTCATTGAGAAAACAGTTCTTATTACACAGGGACTCGCTTGGAATAGAGACATACTGTAGAAAGGAACTTGTTGCGTAAGAGGGTCTTGATGAATTACTCAAGCAACCCCGCGAGTAGGCTGAAAAAACACCGGAGGAATAATAATGCAGTGGTTTCGTGTAAAGTTTCGGGATTTAACATAGCGGACTTTTGAAAAGGTTAAAGGAATAATTAAGAGAATTTTCAGACCAACTCGGGGGGAGGAAAATACAGATACTGATTAATAACGCGGAGACGAGAAACGGCGGGTTTATGATGAGGATGCGCGGGCTGGATTAGAACTCCGCATCGGACATGAATATTTGATTACATTCATAGCGGGCGACATGGGGCAGGCGAACTGTTCTGCGTCAAAAGGGGCGGGGTGATAACTGGATTTGCCGAAGTGACTGCGGTAAGTTCGGGTTTTGACGGATATTATATAGTGGTCTTGTTACAGTAGAAATATGTGTAAGAAATGTTGCTTGATGGATTTGGATGCGTTTAGACTATATCAAGTGTTGTCCGCTTTCCGGTATCGGCCGCGGCATCATATACAATGGGTGAGATTATAAAAGTTAACGGCGGAATTCACATACAAATTTTTAGGAGGTTTTAACCCACATGTCAAAAGACAGCAATGAAATTCTAGATAAGGTTAAAGATATGGTAGCGAATCATCTGGGTAAATCCGAAGATGAAATAACTCCTGACTCTTCCTTCATAGAAGATCTGGGAGCTGATTCGCTTGATCTTGTTGAGCTCATAATGTCCATGGAGGACGAGTTCAGCCTTGAGATCTCGGATGAAGACGCGGAGAACATAATCACGGTTCAGGACGCGGTCAACTTTATCCGTGAGTCCATAGAGATCAAGGATTCCTGATAGAAGTTTTATGAAAAGAAGAGTAGCAGTAACGGGCATAGGACTTATAACGCCCTTGGGCGTTGGGAACGAAGCTACTTGGACTTCCGTTAAAGAAGGTGTGTGCGGAGTAAGAACAGTCACATCTTTTGATACCTCCGGTCTTAAGACGCAGATTGCGGGCGAGATAACGGACTTTGATCCCGAACTCTACATGGATAAGAGGGATGCGAGGAGAAACGACAGGTTTATCCAGTTATCCGTCGGAGCCGCGAAACTTGCCCTGGATGATGCCGGACTTGAAATCACCGACGATGTCGCCCCGCGTACGGGATCTTTTATCGGGTCTGGAATAGGTGGGATGAAAACTTTCTACGACACTGTGATCACCATGGAAAATAAGGGTCCCGGACGGGTTTCCCCGTTTTTCATACCGAATATAGTGACCAACATGGCTTCCGGATATGTTTCTATAGCGTTTAACGCCAAAGGACCTAACTGTTCTTCCACAACCGCATGTTCTGCAAGCGGTCACGCGATTGCGCTTTCATCCAAGCTGATACAGGACGACAAAGCGGACATCATGATAACAGGCGGGGCCGAGGCTCCGCTCATACCACTTACGTTTGCGGCATTTAACGCCATGAAGGCGCTTTCCGTCAGAAATGATTCTCCTGAGACGGCATCGAGACCTTTTGAAAAAGACCGCGACGGATTTATTCTTTCAGAAGGCGCTGGAATTCTAATCCTCGAGGAACTTGAGTCTGCGAAAAGAAGAGGGGCGAGAATTTACGCAGAAGTGCTCGGCTCTGGAATGAGCGGTGACGCGTTTCACATAACGGCGCCGTCGCTTGATGGTCCGGTGAGTTGTATGAGTGCGGCCCTTTCGGATTCCGGTCTAAATCCCGATGAAGTTGATTACATAAACGCTCATGGAACATCCACTCCATTGAACGATGTAAACGAAACAAAAGCTATAAAGGCTGTGTTCGGAGATCATGCAGGGGGTATTCCGATAAGTTCAACCAAGTCTATGACCGGCCATATGCTTGGAGCTGCGGGGGCGGTTGAGGCCTCGATTTCAATACTTGCGCTTAAAGACGGAGTGATTCCACCTACTATAAATCTTTTTGAACCTGATCCCGAGTGCGACCTTGATTACGTTCCTCATACGGCTAGAGAAGATGAGATAAAAGTCGCGTTAAGCAATTCATATGGTTTCGGCGGAACAAACGTGAGCATCGTGCTGCGTAGATTTGACTGACGCGTATAATCCTGTCATGGTTCTCATAACCAGATTCGACCGTATCTTGAGAAGAAGTCAGCCCGAACACTGTTTCAATTCTTCTATGAAATCTGACAGTGATAGAACTGTAGTTTCATTTCCGAACGGGAATACTTCATTGCCCGCGTAAGCAACGAACTTGCGTTTTACAGACAGATCTTCACAGGCCGAATGAAAACCTTTTCCGACTATGGGAGCATGATCGGCTTTGATCTCGATTGCCCGGTAGTCATTCAGACCAAATTCAACATAAGATATTAAATCTGCAGGGTAGAAACTGGCGGAGGACAGGAGTGGAAGCTTTGAAAAGAGCAATATTCTCATCACACTGCAGCATTGGTGAAGATTTAGAGTTATTGTCAAATCTGGTGTTTGCGTGATCAAGCGGCGCTCCAGTTATTTGAATTCACCTCTTCGTTTTCCTGATCTGTCTCCTCAATTCCGTCTTTGAATTTCACACCCGTTATCACTTTCCCCACGAAGTCGAATCCGTTGAGCCTCCGCCAGCTTTTCTCCGCGCACATCCCCGGCTTGAATATCATGTGCAGCATCCCCTCGGAATTCAGACACCCCCTGGTTCTCCTTGTCCTGTGCCGTATGGTTCCGAAGGCGGACTCTATCGGATTCGTCGTCCTTATGCTTCTCCAGTGCTGAGCCGGAAAATCGTAAAAGGTCAGAAGCCGCTCATGATCCTTCTCCGGACATTCAACAGCCTTCGGGTATTTGTCCCTGTACATCCTTATGAACAGATCGAAAGCCTTCCTCGCTTCCTCCTTCGTTTCCGCCTGCCGTATGTCGTGAAGATTCCTCTTCGCTTTTTTCCGAGAAGTCTTCGGAAGACAGTTCAGAACATTCGCAGTCTTGTGCACCCGGCAGCGCTGCTCCCGCGTTTCCCCGTAAACTTCCGAAAGGGCGGACCGGAACCCGAGAGCTCCGTCGCCCACTGCAAGCTTCGGCTCTTCCATCCCGCGGGCCCTCAGATCCGGCAGCACTTCGCGCCGACTCTGCTTTGATTCCCCGACTCCGTTTTCAATGGAAAGGAAGTGCTTCCTGCCCGCTTCGTCCACCCCTATCACCACAAGCGTGCACAGCCCGGGATCATCTCCCCGCACCCTGCTGTGTATACCGTCCACCCATATATAAGCCCGGTCGCGGCCGCTGAGGTCTCTCCTGCGCCGTTTATCGTATTCCTCAGCCCACCCGCGCTTGAGCCTGCATACCGTAGCCGCGGAAAAACCCCGAGCCTCGGGGCCTATAAGGGCTTCCAATGCGGACTTTATATTCCCCGTGGACAGCCCCTGCAGGTAAAGCCACGGCAGAGACGAATCAATCTTCGCAGCCCTGCGCACGTACGGAGGCACGACAGCCGAACGGAACACGGCAGGCCGACCGTCCCGGGATCTCACCTTCGGTATGCGTACCGATACGGGGCCTATACCCGTCTGCACATCCCGTTCGGGGTGATATCCGTTGCGGATCACCGCGGCTCTGCCGTCTTCAAGTTGTCTGTCGTCCCGGGACCGCAGATATTCTTCCGACTCCATTCTGATTGCATAACCAAGAAGAAACCGAGCCGACCGGCTCAGCAGATCACTGAGGTCATCGCAGACCTGTTCAGGACTGCCGAATCCGGAGTCCGGTCGTCTCTGAGTGCGGGACCCGTCGATTACTGTTCGGGTCTCCTCCCTGTTGACGAATTTTCTGAAAATGTTTTCCAATGAATCCAAAAACTCTTTTTGACCTTCACGGTCAGAGACTTTATATTTTCTGCCCATAGTGGCGTATCCTCCTGTTAATTCAAATTTGGTGAATTCAAATTAACCGGATACGCCGCTTTTTTTCAAAAACTGCCGAACACCAGATTAGAGCATAACTCGAAGATTTATGGTTAAAATCTTTATTTCCAGGCGGATTTTAAAACTCGGCTTTGTAGAGAGTTTGTCCCCGTCGAGACAGGAATGTACACATCCGGTCGCCGCGTCGGCAGACCTGCCTGATTGACAGGCATCGTCTGGACAGATACTTTGAAACGCCGGCGAGTTTGTTACGCTTCATTTTACGGGCGACATCTTTTGTTTTATAGGCGTGAAGTCAATATGGGAGAAGCAACAAAAATCCTTATCATCTCTGGAGTGGTACTCATACTTCTCGGAGTGGCTCTTCCTTTTCTTGGAAAACTTCCCGGAGACATATCGGTAAAGAAAGAAAACTGGAGTTTCTACTTTCCGCTTGCGACATGTCTGATTATAAGTGTCATGCTCACGCTGGCGGTCCGGTTTTTTTCAGGGGAAAAGTAAAAAGAGAACTCAGGCGTTTTTTCTGTTGTACGGGAGAACCCAACTCCTCTCGTTCTCAAAAAGTTTTTCGTAATTTTCTATGCTTTTTTCGAGTTCAAGTGTCTGCGATATATCGTCAAGTCCTTCCAGAAGCACTTTTCTTTTGAAGTCGTCTATATCAAAATCAAGCTTTGTTCCTTCCCCCTTTATAGATTTTGAAACTAGGTCAACCTCCAGACTGTAATCTTCTGTTTTTTCTGTCAGATAAAACAGTCTGTCGATTTCCTCCACTGGAAGGACCACCGGGAGTATGGAGTTCTTAAAGCAGTTGTTGTAGAAAATATCAGCAAATGAAGGAGCTAGAATTACCCGAAATCCGGCCTCTCTTATGGCCCATGGAGCATGCTCCCTTGAACTTCCACTTCCGAAATTCTCTCTGGTGAGCAGGATGTTTGCGCCCTCGTATCTGGGTATGTTGAGAAAGAACTCCTCGTTCGGAGTTCCGTCATCGTTATATCTCCAGTCAAAAAACAGAAACTCTCCGAACCCTGTTCTCTCCACGCGTTTTAGAAACTGTTTGGGGATTATCTGGTCCGTATCAATATTCATTCTGTCGAGCGGTGCCACTTTTCCTGATATTCTTTCAAGTTTCTCCATATAATCTCAGACCTCTTTCTCTACATCAAATTCGCGCACATCCACAAAGTGCCCCGCTATGGCCGCCGCCGCCGCCATAATCGGGCTTACCAGATGTGTTCTTCCTCCCTTGCCCTGACGCCCCTCGAAATTCCTGTTGGAAGTGCTCGCGCATCTCTCTCCCGGAGAGAGTATGTCCGGGTTCATGCCGAGACACATGCTGCACCCTGACTCACGCCAGTCGAATCCGGCCTCGGTAAATATCTTGTCAAGCCCCATCTCCTCCGCCTGTCTTTTCACCGTTTGAGACCCTGGAACCACCATGGCATTGACGGTACTCGCGACTTTTTTCCCTTTCACCAGCGCCGCTGCGGTCTTGAGGTCCTCAATCCTCGAGTTCGTGCAGGACCCTATAAACACCCTGTCCAGTCTTATGTCGGTTATCGGAGTGCCGGCGACAAGCCCCATGTATTCAAGAGCCTGCTCCATGGATTTTCTTCGGCTCTGGTCCTCGCATTTCTGCGGATCGGGAACTTTTGAATTTATATCCGTCATCATTCCTGGATTGGTTCCCCAACTTACTTGAGGAGCGAGAGCGGATGCGTCAAGAACTGTTGATTTGTCAAACACCGCATCATCGTCGGTACGAAGCGTTTTCCAATGAGTCAGAGCTTTTTCGTAATCATCGTCTGTTGGCGCATACCTTCTGTTCTTTACGTACTCGAAGGTTTTGTGATCAGGTTGTATCATTCCCGCCCTAGCTCCCCCTTCTATGGACATGTTGCACACAGTCATTCTCTCCTCCATTGAAAGGTCCTCTATAGCCTCACCGCGGTATTCAACCACGGTTCCCGTAGCCCCTGCGGTTCCTATGTGTCCGATTATGCCAAGTATTATATCTTTTGCGGTTACTCCGTACTGTCTATCGCCGCTAACTCTTATTTCATAAACCTTCGGTTTGTTCTGCCGAAGACACTGCGTCGCGAGAACATGCTCCACCTCGCTTGTACCTATTCCGAAGGCAAGAGAACCGAACGCTCCGTGGGTGGATGTATGGCTGTCTCCGCACACTATTGTCATTCCCGGTTTCGTAAGTCCCAGTTCAGGTCCGATCACATGCACTATTCCTTGGGATTCGTTGTTTATTCTTATGCCAAAAAGTGTTATTTCGAAATCCCTGCAGTTTTCCCGAAGCACCTCTATCTGCTTTGCTGAAATGGGGTCGGAAACCGGTTTGCTTCTGTCTGTGGTTGGAACGTTATGATCCATAGTGGCGTAAGTAAGGTCGGGGCGTCTCACCTTTCTGCCGGTGATTCTCAGCCCCTCGAACGCCTGCGGGGAGGTGACTTCATGCACCAAGTGGAGATCTATGTAGAGAAGAGATGGTTTTCCTTGTTCCTCGTGTACCAGATGAGAGTCCCAGATTTTGTCGAAAAGAGTTTTTCCCGCCATAGTCATGTTCTCCACTGCGCTGTTTTCTCGTTTCCAAAACGCGCGTTTTCTCCTAATTTTTCCTCTATGCGCAAAAGTTGGTTGTATTTGGCTGTTCTGTCACTCCGCGATGCTGAACCGGTTTTTATCTGTCCCGAGTTCGTGGCCACTGCAATATCCGCTATCGTTGAGTCTTCTGTTTCTCCTGAGCGGTGGGATATTATGTAGGTGTAGTCTGCACCGTGCGCCATCTCGATAGCTTCAAGGGTTTCCGTGAGAGTACCTATTTGGTTTACCTTGACAAGGATGGAATTGGCGGTACTCGACTTTATTCCCCTTGAAAGTCTTTTTGTGTTCGTAACAAAAAGGTCGTCTCCCACTATCTGGACCGTAGAACCTATTTTCTGTGTGAGAACGCTCCATCCATCCCAGTCGTTTTCGTCCATAGGGTCTTCTATTGAAACTATGGGATATTTTCTTATCCAGTTTGCGTATATATCCATGAGCGCTGCGGACGGGATTGCTTCGCCCTCAATTTTATATTTTCCGTTACTGTAGAACTCGCTTGATGCCACATCAAGAGCGATGGATATCTGTTTTCCCGGTTCATATCCCGCCTTGCATATGGCATCCATTATGCACTCAAGAGCCTCTTCGTTTGATCCTAGAGAAGGGGCGAAACCTCCCTCATCTCCGACTGCGGTCAGGAGATTTTTCGAGGCGAGTATGGATTTTAACGTGTGAAACGTCTCTACTCCTGCCCGCAGTGCTTCGCTGAAGACGGAAAATCCATGTGGGGCTATCATGAACTCTTGGAAATCAAGGTTGTTGTCAGCGTGTACGCCGCCGTTCATTATATTCATAAGTGGAACGGGAAGGGTGCGGGCGTTTTCACCTCCGAGATATTTAAAGAGAGGAATCGAGGCGGAGTCGGCTGAAGCCTTTGCGCAGGCAAGCGACACTCCGAGAATCGAGTTCGCTCCGAGTCGGGATTTTGTTTCAGTGTCGTCAATTTCTATCATTGTTCGATCTATAAGTTCTTGATCTTCTGCGTTCATACCCACAAGGCGTGGGGCTATTTCAATGTGAACATTCTGCACAGCCTTGATCACTCCTTTACCCATATATCTTCTTTTGTCGTTGTCTCGAAGTTCAAGGGCCTCATGTTCTCCGGTTGATGCACCTGAGGAAACGATGGCTTGTCCAAAGGCTCCGTCTTGGCAGTGCACTTCCACCTCTATCGTGGGGTTTCCTCTGGAATCAAGTATCTCTCTTGCCTTTATATCTTTTATTTTCGACATCTTGCAGCTCCCTGATTTCACAACACATCAAACTACCACGAAAAGTGGTCGGGTTCAATCCCTATTAGGCAGTTGAGCTGTGAAGACATTCTGAGGTTTTGCATCGCCCATTAAACTTCGAAGTGCAACACTCGGGTTTATCCCGCTCCACCACCGCGACTTTCATTCCCATCTGCGCGGCTCTTATGGCCGCTATATATCCGCCGGGTCCGGACCCCTGCAATCGTAAGATCAAACTTTCCCATGGTGTCGGCAATTATATTTGCCGTATCGTCAAAGACGGAACTGCAGATTTGTTATCTGTTCCGCATGAGTTGAACTCGGATTTGGTCTCGGACGGGATATTATCGATTGCGGAAGTGATTCCGGCTGAATGATCTCCCATAACACGCTCTTTTATGCCGTCCGACACTCAACGGAAAAATGCTTTGTCGCAATGTAAAAGTCTTATGGGCGATGTATGCAGGGTATAGGGGATATCCACGGGTCGGATCTGGTGTCTGTTCGCTGTAAAAAACCCGGGCTCCAATTTTTCGGAACCCGGGTTGATATGAAGAAAAACAAACAGAACCTACTGAACATTGGAGTTGTTCCCCATAGAGAAACAACTTCACCGGAACCGATTGAACTCAGTCTGTAAATTCATATAGGGCCGGTGTCTCACGGATTGCTTTTGCTGTGGCGTCATCCTGCACATCAAATAAATTGTCTGTTCCTATAGTGATCGTGCGACCCGTCCCTGTCACCGTAGACCCTTTCGGAAAACCTCTGAACTCAATTATATCTTTCTGCGATGCGTTGAAGTCCGTAATAGTATCCTTGGGGCTTCTGGTCACGTGTCTGATTAGAAAGGTGTCGGCACCCGCACCGCCTGTAAGAGTATCAGCACCGTACTGTCCATCGAGCAGATCATTTCCGGCTTTTCCGTCAATCGTATCATTTCCATATACCCCGATGAGATTATTTCCCAGGGCATCTCCTCTGATAGTATCGTTGCCGTGTCCAGCATAAATGTTCTCGATACCTTCAAATGTAATCACTCCCCAACCATGAGCATTGCCGTCATAAGTTCCCGTGGAAAGATCAATGGTTATAGCTGTCGACACATTTCCCATGATGGGTAATTTACCTTGCTTCATTCTCGGCACTACACTACCTACACCGACAATTCCACCTAGGACCAGAAAATCGGCAAAACCATTATTACTAAGAGCAGTCCCTGTCGGGGCGCCGCCGTTAAAGCTGTCATTGCCTGGTTCAGTGATGTAAAAAACATCCATCCCGGCTCCGCCGTTGAGCGTATCGTTGCCTTCGTCGCCATAGAGTGCGTCGTTTCCCGTACCGCCGTTGATCGTATCATCGCCGGCTGCTCCCCGAATGTAATCAGTTCCGTCTCCGCCGTGGATGGTGTTGGCGCCGGCGCTGGCCCAGATTGTATCATCTCCGTCTCCACCGTAGATGATGTCGTCGGTAGTTCCCGAGAGGTTGCCGTCAAGATGAGCATCAACGTGGTCATCTCCGTCTTCGCCGTATATCGTATCCGTGCCGGCGCCGCCGACTATCTTGTCGTTTCCGGCACCGGCGTAGACAGTATCATCGCCGGCTACGGCCTTAATTATGTTTCTGTACTGATTTCCGCATATGACATCGTCATCCGCAGTCCCCGTGATATCATTGGAGACACCGGTCAGCGCATTTATACCGTTGCTCACGTCGCATCTGGGGTCGCCGAAGGATTTTCCCGGATCTCCCTGCAGTCCCGTCGCTCCCGGATCGCCTTTATCTCCCTTATCTCCTTTTGCCCCGTCTTTACCTGCCGGACCTGCATCTCCCGGATCTCCTTTCGGACCTTGTGGACCCATATCTCCTTCACAGGCAATAAAGAAAACCGCTCCGCCGAACAGAAACAACAAAACTAAGAAATTACGTAACTTCATGACAAAACCTCCTTAAGCAGATGTTTTGATTCTACCCCCCCCCAAATGAAGTCAAGCACTCTTTTTTGAAGAGGCAGTTGAGATGTATAGATTCTTGGAAGAAAGGCTTTCTTTATAGTAGAGGTGAGTCCAAAACGGAGTTTCTCTTCTGTGGATAATAGATTCTATCCCTTCTCAAAATCCTTGACCGAAGGCTTCTTTTGGTGAGAATTGCCGATGACACATCCATTAAACCGAGCTTCACCTGTTAAAAACACGGATTAGTCAACCCGGTATTATAGTTATAGGCGGCGAATTAAACCTTACAAGGCATGTTGATTTTCTTTGTCCTCGGAAATCTGCCCGTCTTTTATCTTTATTATTCTTTTTGTGCGCAAGGCTATGTCGTCTTCGTGGGTTATCATGACGATAGTCTTTCCCCGATCATTCAGGTCTGCGAATATCTTCATTATTTCGTAACTGGTTGCGGTGTCTAGATTACCCGTCGGTTCATCTGCGAGTATTATGGTTGGGTCATTCACTACGGATCTTGCTATTGCGACTCTTTGCTGTTGTCCGCCTGAGAGTTGGCTTGGCATGTGGTCGGTTCTATCGTCTAATCCCACTAATGTAAGAGCTTGTAAAGCCAGTTTTTTTCTCTCTGACGATGCTATTCCGCAGTATACAAGAGGAAGTTCCACGTTTTCAATCGCTGTTGTCCTTGCAAGCAGATTAAAACTCTGAAACACAAACCCTATTTTTGTGCTTCGTATCTCCGCTTTCTGATCGTTTTTGAGACTTCTTACGTCAATCCCGTCAAGCAGGTACTTCCCTTGGCTCTGCACATCAAGACATCCCAAGATATTCATAAGTGTACTTTTCCCTGAGCCTGAAGATCCCATTACAGCCACAAACTCCCCCCTTCGGATATCAAGGTTTATGCCGCGAAGCGCCTCGACATCCACCTTTCCGTTTGAGTAGGTTTTTCTGATTCCGCAGAGATTTATTACCACAGGATTCATCAGAATCTTTTCGGCTGAGGAAGAGTGAGTCCCGGTTCGTCTTTGTCAGAGTTAGATACTTTGTATTCAATTACCACTGCGTCTCCCTCGGAAAGTTCACCACCTGCAACTTCCGTATAGAAATCATCACTTATACCTGTTTCAACCCTCGCGGCAACGAGTTTTCCATTGCGCAGAATCCACACGTTTTTGTCCGCATTCCGAGACTCCTTTTTAGTTGCGCCTTTGGGAGGAATGAATCGCAGCGCGGCAGTTGGTATTCGTAGAACATCTTTCTTTTCAGATATAACGATTCTTACCTCAGCGGTCATGCCCGGCTTCAATCTGAGTTCCGAGTTCTCGACAAGACAGACTACATCATAGGTCACGACGCCGTTTCTTATTCTAGGAGAATTCGATATCTGCGACACGCGGGCGGTAAACTCTTCTCCGATGAACGCATCAACGCTGAAAACCGCCTGATTATCCCGGCTTATTTTCGCTATATCGGATTCACTGACATTCGAAGTAAGATGAAGCGTTGACAGGTTTTCAGCAATTACGAAAACAGGAACTGCGTTGCCGGGAGTTATTCTCTCTCCCGCTATGATGTTTTTTTCAAGCACCACACCGTCAAGTATGGATACGATTTCTGCTGCGGAAAGTTTTTTTCGGGCGACAGTCACCTCGGCTTGAGCCTTTTCAAGCGCCGCTGAAGTGAGATTCAGGAGAGAAAGGGATTCGTTTAGTTCCGCGCGAGAAATAAGTTTTTTTTCAAAAAGATTTCTATTCGCTTCGTGTGATGCCGTAGAGGCATCAAAATCTGTTCCGGCCTTTTCAAGCATTTTCTGGAAATGTGCGAGGTTTGCCGAAAGTTCCTCGGTTTCGGAAAGTACGGCGAGAACCTGTCCCTTTTTTACCACAGAATCGGCTCCCGTCAGAACCTTCATCACTGTTCCGGCAGTACCGGGATATATTTTCGCTTCTTTTGTGGGGGCAAGAGTTCCGGAGGCTCTTACGACAGAAGTTATATCGCCTCTTTCTATATTTTCCGTTGCATAACTTATGTTCTGTTCTCTTTGCCTTCCAAGCAGAGCAACAAGCACCACCGCAACTACTGCGACGGCGACATAGAAAACTTTTTTCAGAACAGGTCTTTTCATCATGGTATGTCTATGCCGCAGAGAGAGAGTATCTGCAGCTTTGCTATTTTATAGTCATATATGGAGTTTTTGTAGTCCGCGACGGATTTTTCGTAAAGGGACTGCGCCTGAGCTAGATCTATTTGGGAGATGTTTTCCGCATCGTGTCTTTGTTGAGCGACCAGCAGGTTGCTCCGTAACACCGATTCTGATTCCGCAAGTATGTCGATTCTTTTCTCAATGTGCTTGAGATGAAGATATAACTGTTCCACTTCAAAAACTATCTTGTTTTTGAGAGATTCTATCCGGGCTTGGTTTTTTTCAAGTTCGGATTTTACTCTGTTTGTTTTTGCAGACCGTGAAAATCCTTCAAAAATGGGGATTTTGACTCCCACGCCGGCTATAAACGCGGGTGTCTCCGCCCCTTCACCCTCAAACCTGTACGCGGCTCTGCCGAACACGGATGGAAAAAACTCTCTCCTGCTTCCTGAAATCTCGGCTTTTATTCCCGCTTGATTCGCAGTTAAACTTTTTATATCGGCGTTTTTTGCGAGCGCGGAACTTATAAGATCCTCTCTTGTATCCATCAGTTTTTCATAATCAAGCTGCTCTGCCAGCTCGAACCGTACTAGTTCCGGGTCATTCATCAGATTGCGGAGACGAAGCTTGGCGAGTTGGTAGGAGTTTTCTCTTGATGCAAGTTCAAGTCTTGCGTTCTGCAGATCGATTTTAGCCTGACCAAGTTCTGAAGCCGATCTGCTCCCTGCGGAGAAAAGTTCCTGTGTTTTTTCAAGGTTCCATTGTCTTCTTTTTACTTGAGTGTGTGCTTCCGCGAGTCGATTTCTTCCTGAAAGAGCTTGGTAATAGGCTGTACGCACATCCCGTTCAAGTAGTCTTTTCGTTCCCTCGAACGAGTGTTCTGCGGACTTAAGGTAGAGTTCCTGCGATTTTACGGCGGACCTGGTTCTTCCGAAGTCCCATATCATCTGGTCAACATAGAATCCGGACTCTCTTCCCACAAACGGTACCACCATCTTTCCCTGAACCTGAGGGTAAAGAGGGGCTTTTGTCTCTCTCAGGATTGATTCCGATATGCTTACATCGAAACGCGACATCCGCAGATCGGGGTTGTTGCGAAGAGCCGTCTGCACCGCCTGCTCTACGGTGACCGTCTGTTCCGCCTGTAGAACCTGGACCGGGAGCAAAAACGCGACCGCAAGAAAAAATAGTTTTCTCGGTATACTCATTACGGGGCGACCGATGTCTGCTTATCGGATTTAGATGAGTCGAAAAATGTGTAAAAACTACCCGTCTCTAGGCGTTTACGTCCATATACCATACTGTCTTACCAAGTGTCCCTATTGTGATTTTAACTCCTACGGGACTAATGGCAACTTTCCGGAACGGCGCTACACGGACGCCCTGCTCAAAGAAATTGAAAGTTGGAGCGAGTTGCTCGAGGGAAAAGAGGTGAGCACTGTGTTTTTCGGTGGGGGCACCCCGTCACTTTTCAGCCCCGACTCCATATCTTCCGTTATGAAGTTTCTCGAGTCTTCTGTTTCCGTTCTTCCCGAAGCCGAAGTCACGCTCGAGGTGAACCCCAAAACCGCGGATGTCGTGCGTCTGCAGAAATTCGCCGAAGCGGGGGTTAACAGAATAAGTCTCGGCATACAGTCTTTTTCGGCGAGAAAACTTGATTTCTACCGAAGATTCGTTTCTCCGGAGGACTGCATGCGTACAGTTTCCGATGTGCGTGATGCGGGGTTTTCCGACTTCAATCTGGATCTTATATACGGAAGTCCGGGAGAGACCCCGCAGGAGTTTGAAAGCGACCTGCGCGCAGCGCTCGGTTTTTTCCCGACTCACATATCGGCTTACTGCCTCACGATCGAACCCGGAACGGAATTTGCTGCGCTTCACCGTACGGGAAAACTCCGACTTCCCGATGATTCAGTTCTCGCGGAGTACATGGAAACCGCGCGGAACATCCTTGAACAGGCTGATTATCTCAATTACGAGATATCGAATTTTGCGATGCCCGGACATGAGTGCAGACACAATCTGATTTACTGGAAATGTCATGATTATCTCGGCGTGGGTGCCGGAGCGCACTCTCATATGCGGGACCTTGCTCGGTGGGGCCGTAGGTGGTCGAACATAAGAAACCCGGAACTTTATATAAGAGATGTGGAAAACAGCGGTAATCCTGTCTCTTTTTCCAGGGATCTTTCCCGCGCAGAATCTCTGGAAGAGAACCTTTTGATGGGGCTTCGTCTTTTTTGCGGAGTGGATCTGTCTGAGATGGAGGAACGTTTCGGCTGCCGACCTGACCGGAATGTTCTTGACTATCTCGAGTCGGACGGCTTTATTGTCACCGCCGGAGATCGTATCAGAATTACGGATAAGGGGAGAATGGTTACCGATGAAATTGTGGCGAGGGTGTCCGGGGCTTTTTGTCTTGACTCCGAAGTTTCTGCGTAGACTTTTTCACCGGAATTGCCGAGTATTTTTTACAGATAGACAGATGATATTTCTCAGATTTGATTGGGTCTGTATAACGATAAAAAGAAGAATATGACTGATTCTGTTGGGTCCTGTAGGACATGACAAAGCAGTGGTGATTTCCTGAAAAATAGTGAGTCATTTTCTCCAGTCAAGTTTCGCTGGATAGCCCTCGGAATTTAGTTTAGCTAAAATCATAATGGCCTTAAGCGCTTGTTTTTCTGTAGGTATTTTGCTTGGTATGCTAGCGCAAACACGGAGAATTTCTGTTTCCTTAGTCGTCAGCAAGTGTTGTTTCTCTCCCCATGAGAGAGCATCATTCCAGAAAGAGCCACCTGCACTAACGACGACAGTCTGTGCTTCAATACCGTTCAGTTCACGTTGCTCACGCCGTGCGGTTCTGGCTATTTCTTTCTGTTCTTGTTTGGAAATCAACCTTTTCCAAAATGTATCAGGCCAGTCAATATTAAGATTTTGAACCCGGCCCCAGCATGCCTGCTTCTTAGCCCATTCTGTTACGTTGCTAATACCGGTATGTGGATCAATAAGGATGTCGTGAGCTTTCTTGGCGGCGATTGCAACAGCTTTGTCTAAGTTCACTCCCTGTTGAGACTGCTGCCTCCAGATGGAGTCGAAGTCTACGGCACGGGACTGACTCTCTACATCATAGGCTACCTTGGCTATAGCATAGGCGACGATGTTTGCACGATACCCGCCCTGATACCAAGACTGTTCGGTTACTATACGCTCAGTGGACTTGAAGATAATTGCCTTCGCAATTGCGGTACGGTACCAAGACTCATTGAAATCGTCAGGTGATTTTTCCCAAGCCTGACCAATCCGTTTGGCGAAAAGCGCGAAGTTCTTCTGCGCCCCTTGACTCACTTCATGCGGGTTTCCCTCCCATACATTTAGAAACTTGGCAAGGTCCGTCTTGGTAAAAAGTTGTCTTTTCGGATATTCCAGATCGAATTTTTTGCGCTGGGAGTGAGTGAGATTAGCACGAGCATCCGCATATTGTCCACGCGCTCGTTCGTAAAACCACTTGCTCTGTCGAAAGGTGCCATCTGGCGAAGGTGCATGAATGCGGCGGGAAAAGTTCTCAATGCGGACATGAAAGGGGTGATTGGCGAAGAAATCAGCTGCATTGACTCGGTTCTGACTATTAGCATATTCGGAAATCTTCGGTACTAATTCCGATGCCTTTTCTGGTGTCACGACGGAAAGTTTCATTTGGATGAATGTCTGAGAGATATCAATCTTATTGAGTTTAGAGACATGAATGGATGCGGTTGTCTGCCCGCCGTTTACAATTTGGAAGTTGCGGAGACTTCGGAGCAACAATTGATTTCCCTCATTTGTGATGTCAACCTGCTCGGCGGTGGCGGTGATGCCGTTATTATAGGCGAAGAACATCGACGGCTCCGTTTCAAGTGTTTTTCTGATACCTCGGTTCACCTTTCCGCGAGCTTGGAGAAATACACGTACATTCTGCTCGAGAAGACGCGCTCCCCATCGGTCGTAGATTTCGGCTAGGGTCTGTCCGGGAATGACGGTGAGATATGATTCATGGTCGGCCTCAGACTGTTGCGCTGGTAGAACGGGAAGTCCTCCTCCAAAGTCCTTGACCAGGTTGACTTCAATGTCTTCCTGAACGGCACCAACGGTTGCTTGTCTGTGGAGGCGATGGATGTCCCAGACGCTATAGGTGATCTGTTTGTCTTCAATATCCGCGGTCGGCCGACCATCAATCCGTTCGCTGAGTTCTCGGTTGCTGACGAGTAACAAGCGTATTTTGACAATATTCTTCCACCTCCGCGCTATAAGGTCGGCTAATTGAAATGCAGGATTGGTTTCTTCCAGCGAGTCTCGCCAGCGCTTTTCCAGCGCATGTTTTAGATAGTTGGATAGACGACGGAAGGCTGTGTCCATCTCCGTTTTGGTAAGTCTATCGATTTTTTCCGGAGTTGAATTAAAATCAAGAATGATCAGATTCAGAGTCATTGGTGACCTCGTAGATTCTACCGTATCTGCAGGGTCACCACCGTAGCCGTCAACCTGAATTCCCTTAGTTGGAAAACGGTATTGAGCACGGTCGGCAGTGTCGATTTCGCCAGCTTCTTCCAGTAGATTGCATGCCTTCTGGAAGAAGACATCCTCAGTGAACTGTTTGTCCACATCGGAATCTGCCAGTATTTCTTGGATGAATTCACGGTAAAATTCCTCAACATCCATGATTAGAACCTCCTGACTGTCGTTGTATAAATTTTAGATCGTGTCCATATGGCACCAATTTTTTGAATCGTCAGTTGAAATTTGAAGTAAATAATTCAGGTTGCTCATTAAATTCGAGGTATTTAGTCGATTGGTTCTGGTAAGATGCCGGATCAGTTTATCTGCAGATTCTCTCCTATAACCGTCAACCTGAATTCTCTTGGAGAATAAGGGGCATTGAATGCGGTTAGCAATATAGAGACCATTATCTTTCACTGATTGTTCGCGGAAATCCTGAACCAACCCATTCGACACAAACTGTGATTTATTTGCATAGAACTCTACTTCTCAGAGAAGTTCCTAGAAAAACCGTTCAACTTTCATCGTCTTTTTCAGATATAACTTGAGTCAGAACTGTAGAGTCTACGAGAAATCTATCGCACCGGGATAGGTCAATCGCATACCGTACATTCTCTACCCCCGCAAGAAACATCTTTGGGGTGATGCGTGGAAATTCTTCGCGGACTTCAAATAAAGATGCGTTTCCTATCAGTAAAGGGTTATCAGAATAGTCGTCGTTCCAGTCGAAACCTGCAGCATTCAGATATTCTTCAAATCTTATTGCTGCCGATATGTCCAGACTGGCGATTTTTTCGCGGACGCGAGAGGCGACATCAGCGACCGTTATCGACCCGGAATTGCTTGGAGCTAAAGACACCTCAATGACATGAAGAAACAGACGGGTGGTTTCGAAGGTGTCAAGTTGCTCTGCCGAGGAAATCCTTACGCTGTGCACATGGAAAGACTTAGTCTTGGCTTCAATGCCGGTCCGTCCCACCAAAAAGTCTTTTTTCCCGCCGACCGGACCTGTCCATGCTAGTACGGCATCAATAGGAGCGATGGTTGGAATCAGATAGTGTTCCAACACATAGAGTTCGCCGGTCAGACCTTTCTGCTCTTCTTGAGTCAGACGGTCGTCACTGCCTTTTCTTAACAGTCTGTGCCAACGCCAAGTTCGGACTAGAAAGCGCTCGATAGCTTCTGCTTCAGAGTGGGAAATGCGGGTGGAGTCAACAATGTCCCTACAGAAATGATGAAATACCTCCCTCTGTTCGCCGTCTGTCAGGCGAATGATTAACCGTCCTCCTGATTGATTTTCTGTTGGCTGTGCCTCGACGCGGAGCCCTCGTAGCTTGGGCAAACGTCGAGAGGAACTGTATTCGGAACTATGCTGGAGAATTAGGAGGCAGTGGCACTGACTGTCTAACGCCCAATAGAGCCCCCAAGCATAGGATCCAACATCTGATATACGTCGTGCATTAATTCCAGCGTTTTTGTGTGGTGGTTCAATGTTTTTCCACGGGTCGTCAGTTGACATCATAGTCGTCCTCTTCGTCTGAGTCATCCTCGCCGTAATGTTCTTGGTACCAAGTTGTATTGACAACGTATTCGACCTTTTTCTCCTGATATTTTGTTTTAGGGAAGCCGATACTCCACGCAGTCACAGGCATGTTATAGATCAAGTTATCTTTTTCAGCAATTGCCAAAAGATGTATGACGAGCAGAGGTTTGGTACGGACATTTTGGTATATCTTGTCTGGATAGTTCTGAGGGTTTCTGAGTGATGATCTTTTCTTGTTATATTCCTCCTCAGCGGCTTTTCTTTGCGCGTGAGTCAGATCAACTCTAGTAATCCCGCGGGAACTGACCCTTTGTTTATTGGTCACCATGATCATCTGTCTGTTGCTACGTCTACCGCAGGTTCGATATTGACATATGAGTTTAAATCCGAGGTCATAATTGACTAGGGATTTGCATTTGTGGGTATGATTCCCCGTAACTCCTGCAAACAGAATATTCCATCTGCTTAGTTCGTCCCTGCTCCTATTTTCGATGTGTTGGCGGACGGGGTCGATATTCGTGAGATGGGATCCAGGATGGTTCTTGAAATCTCTGAGAAATGCATCAACTAGATCTACCGGAACGTCATATACGAGGCGTTGGCCGTCTTTTCTATCATTCTCTGGTATATGGCCTTGAACCCGCATTGTGTTAACGAGTCGGATGGCGGCTTGGAGATTCGCTTTTATCGTAGATTCATCTCGATACAGAATCGCAGTTTCTATGAAACTTTTCTCAAGTCCGATTTGTACGGTGTGGGTATTACTAGACCCCATCTTGTTGCGAGCTGTAACGACTAGGGTATCTGGGTGGCTGCGAATCTTGAGACCAAAATCCCTTGGTGTTGCATTAGCGTTTTGCATTTGTACTAATTCATCTCGAAGTTCTTCTATAGAGTCAGTAATGTGCTCGTACCAGCCTTGAGCCTCCTCCGGCATCCAGATACGGCAAAGATCGTCGTATCCGTCGCGATAACCAAACCATCGACCCATCTGAAACAGCGTATCGTACATCATAGAGCGGCGGAGGAAGTAACTTACAGTCAATCCTTCGAGAGTGAGTCCGCGAGAAAGTGAAAATCCTCCAACCGCGATCACGTTGAGTCCAGATGTCTCACAGTCGTTATAGTTGAGCAACCCGGTGGCACGACTGTTTATTTCTACAACAGTAATAGCGTTGATACTCTTATACATATATTTTTGAATTTCCGACCAAGACTCCTTGTAGGTAACGTAATGCTTCTTATAGGCATTATGTAGTTTGGCAAGTTCTGGATCCCCAAAAACTTCATTGACGGGTCTAGCGCCATTTATCTTGATACTTGATGAGATTCGGTCAACGAACTCCTGTATTTTGTTGCGGGTCTGTTGTTGCACTGCAATGAAGCGAGAGACATTTACAAGCATTGAGTTGTGTGAGTGCGTCTGCCCCCGAATAAGTCTGATGGCTCGTGCTAGAATAAAGACACGAATAGATTCCTTGAGGCTCTCAGGTAACTCCGTGACAATGTGATTTTTCGGATGTGGCATCGGTAGCAGATCTTCATAGTCATTAATATCGTGAAGCATTGTGTTCTGAGAGTTTCCAAACACTCGTGTTGGGCCAAAATAATTGGTAGGAGGATCAAGGCTCACGATGAAGTCACGTGGGAAGAGGTCATGTCCCACCATATCGTGCTCGGAGTCTGGATCAATGAATATGTTAGCGAAGGGGGTGGCTGTATAGCCAACATAGTTACTACGGTCGAACAGGTTGAGAAGTTGACGTATTTGACTGTTAATTCGCGATACTTCATCGCCGTTACGCTTGATATTTATTGAGGCATTGTCTGCTTCGTCATCAATAAGCAGCATCGGTTCTTGGATTGTGTCGGTCCCAAGATGTTGTGCATTGTGGGTCTTCAACCAGTCTATTAGGTTTCGGAGCGTATTAGAGTTTTTCTTAATCACAAACACAGCCGGTTCGCGAAGATTTTTCAGAGGGATGTTTAGGCTCTCCGCTATACCTTTGTGAAAGTCCCTGTAAGAAGTGGTGAAGGCATTTGGTCTGTACCGTTGGTCATATTTTCCTACGCCGACGAGGAACCGTTTCGATTTGGTGGTTGCACTGAATCCGATGAATCCTTCATCCACGCGTTGCTGAGTCTGATTGCGGAGTCTGTTCTGCGATCCCGCAATTATAATAACCACCTTATACCCGGCATCTGCAGCCTTGGTTATAAGGCCTATGTAATTTGCTGTTTTCCCTGATTGTACATGGCCCATGACCATGCCTCTTCGATCCCATTTTCCGGTCTTGTTCGGGTTTTCAAGTAATCCGAGGATTCTATCCGTTACGTTGCTTAGCCCTGCAAGAACTTGACTGGAGAGTCCTTTTTCGGTCATGAAATCTCGATATCGTCCCCAGTAATAATTTTTGAAGTCGATACCGGAACGTGATGTATCTAACCAAGGTTCGAATTCTTCCTGACCTTCTAACGCTGCGCCGTCCGTCATTATAACTCCGTGAATGGTTTCAAACTCAATCGCTAGATTTTCAGCCTCCTCATCGGTCACCCTAGGGCAGGCGAGTCGAACTTCGGCGATGATTTCGCGTATACGTTGTTGTGTTGGAATTTCCTTTTCGCTAGCCAGAAGAGCTCTAACAAGTATCCTCAGTTTGTCTATTTCATTCACTAACCTTCTGGCCTCCATTTTCTCTTGCAGATAGCGTCTATTGTCTTAGATGTCTCTGTCCAATATGTTTGAAATGGTTCCGAGGAACGCATCCATTCCTTGATTTCGATTGGTGACAGTTCCTGACTTCGGAGGATGTGCCACATTGAAGATGTGATTTCTTGGATATCCTCCGAACCAATATACGGTGGTCCGACTTCCTCTGGTTTGTCACTAACATCAATATGCAGGGCGTCTAACGGAAAGGTTGATGCGATTAGGCGAAGAATTCGTTCGAATTCACTCGCCTTTCGGGGTTCGAGATTGTTCCTGAATGTTGAAATTAACGGATGCTTCTCGTCAATATGATATGAGATGGAATTTTTGCCCTGTACCCTTTTCCAGACTGGGAGACGATTGTTTTCGGTAAGTTTGGTGCCCCTGCCTGTGTGGGCTCGGCGTGACGGCATACCCATTTTCTCTATGATTTTTCTTAGACGGTTACGAACAGGTGCCGGAGGCTGGGCAGAGGATTTCTTGATGTCTATTTTCCACTCGGCATCAAGGGTGTTTGGGATGTCTATCCCTACACGAGCAAGTTTTGTGAGTTCAAGTTTACGGGCTAGATTAAACCAAGTTCCATTAACGATCAGACGTCGATTACGATACAGATAAAATCCTTGGTTGCTTACATAGCCCTCCGGTCCACCGTATTTTTCCCAGTTCTTTTTAGAAACCTTGTCGTGATGTGGAAGTGTTATAGGCCAGATATTAATCTCACTGCCGTCTGGACCACCTATAACTTCCCTTTGATGGTGTTGTGTTGCTGGATGATTTGAGTGAAAGGGGTCAAAGTGTTGCAATTCTCGATTATTCATCGAGATCGTCAGACGCCGACCTCCCTGACCGGATAGAAAACGATGGAAGACCAATTCAATGTGGGATATGGATTCATTCAACTGCCGTAGTAGGTCGTCTCTATTTTTCTGGTCGTTAGAACCAACGAGGCGATCAATCTTTTCCCAAACTATCAAGGTGCCGTCACTTTGCAGTTCTTCTGACCAGCGAATAGTTTCGGGACTTTCTGGAAGGTCAACTACCCACTTATCACGCTTCACAACAGTGTCTAAGTCCCAAATTGCACAGGAGGTGATCGAGTCTTTTTTTGTGACTACGGCGAGACGCCGACATTGCGAAAAGGATGCTGTCTTTAAACCGAGACCAAACCGTCCGAGGTCGTCTACAGTCCGGTTCTCAGTCGGACTTTTGGTGCCGGGTCGCATCGCCTCAAGTAGTTCCTTCTCACTCATACCGACCCCGTCGTCGAGTATGCCGATTGCCGGCTGTTCATTATGAGTGTCTGCAAATAACTGAATGTTTCTGGCTCCGGCAGTGATTGAGTTGTCGATGATGTCGGCGAGAGCTGTCTGCAGCGAGTAGCCCATGTCACGAAGACTCTCCACCAAGGATGATGCGCGCGGGGGAAGTTCTAACTCTCCTTGTCGAAAATTCCTAGTCATGAGATGACCTCTCTCAAGAACGGGACTGATATTGAGTCATTATCTGACGGCTGGGGAGAGTTTGCCGATTGAACTGCCCTGTTCTGTTCGGTGGTGCTATCTTGATGTTCAAATACATTCCATATCTGTTGTGCGATTTGCCACGCAAGATAGGGAGGAACTGCATTGCCAACCTGTACATACTGTTGTGTGCGTGTGCCGTGGAAGAAATAGTTGTCTGGGAATGTCTGAAGACGAGCGGCCTCGCGGACTGTAAGACTGCGGCACTGAGCCGGGTCAGGATGAATAAAATAGTGACCGTCCTTTGAGATATGACTTGTAATTGTTGTGGAAGGGTGATCTTCTAGTTGTACTCTGAAACGGTCGTTAAACTTGCCCGTGTTCCAATTTTTATGTTTAGCAGCCAGCGCTTGCGGGAAATCGCGGGCCTTAGGTGACCTGCCGAACACAGAAGCATAGGCCGAGGCATAGAGATATCTGCCTAGATGCTCATCAAGGTGTCCCCTAGACTCATTGTTGGGCAGTCGCGTCAGTCTGGGGTCAAATATCCAGTCGCGCAGATATGCAGGGCATGTATTCGGAAAGTCGGTTTCACCTTCTACCTCACGGTAAGGTGGAACTTCACCTTCTGTAAATTCAAGGGCGCGGTTAAGTGATGCTTGGAATTTCCGCTCTGTGTCCGATGACATGGCGGGCAGATGCTGAAGAGCCAGACTGTATGCTTTTTTCAGGGCTTGTTGCCACGAGGAATCGTTATCGTCTCGGCTGAGTCGACTTCGAAGCGTCGGCATTGTGCCGATGACATCCTGTACGGATACTGGGGTTGTACTTCGGTCAAGTTTCGGCAGGAATTCACTTTGCAGATTGGCTGCGACATCACGACGAATGCAGATGACGAATACTCGGTGTCGTCTCTGCGGTATGCCGTACTCTTCGGCATGAACGAGAAAGTCCTTGGGATCTAATCTGCTGTCATGTGGTAGTAAGTCTGTAGGGGGTTGTGTGAGGGATACGAGGCAATACCCCCCCCTTGTGTGAGCGTGTCCATGACGTTAGCAAATAATGATTGGCCGTTGTGCTTGGCTGAAAGAATACCTTTTACATTCTCCATTACCGCTACTGCCGGTTGTAACTGCTCAAGAATCTTCGCGAATTCCAAGTAGAGCGTTTGTCGCTCATCTTTGTTGGGGTCATAGTTGTTATTACCTGAATTTCTAGCTCTGCCGACTACCGAATAGGATTGGCATGGAGGCCCTCCAAGCAGAACGGTTCTATTGCCGTGTGCTGCACATATCTTCGCGACCCGGTCTCGAACGAGAGATCTGACCTTAGGTGTTCCCAACTTCAAACACAAAGTCTCACTACAAGCCTCCTGCCACTCGCACGGATAAAGTTTCCCCCAGTCGGGTTCCTCTACAAGAACTCCGTTGAGGAAGTCATAATATTCCGGCGGGTATTCTGAAGGAAATTTTCTTAGGAACCCCCTCAGTACCAGTGTACGATGAGCTGCCGGTTCCATTTCAACTGAGAGAATGGGATTAAAATGAGGGTGTCCAAGAGGACCTCGTAAAGAGGCAAATCCCTCGGCTAACCCTCCCGGGCCGGAAAATAGATCAATAATTGGGACAGGACCCCGATCATGATTAATCGGCTGCATGGTTTGATGGTGAAACGATGAAGGAGGGTTGCTTGATCTTCCTTGGATAAGGTGAGGCTGTTTTTTACGTGCTCCCATTAAGATTCGCAAAAATCAAGGCGTAACTAATTAATCCCGAATGATATAACTGCCAGGATTGATTGTCAAATTTGAAAAGTACTCGATCAATAATGTCTCCTATTGAAATTTCATGCACTAAAGACTAAAAGGACAGACCATACTTACAATGAGATCATGCCGCTACTGTATTTCGCTTTCCCCGGAAGTTTCCACATAGTTTTTTTCCCCGCCGGTCTCAAGATAAACCCCCTTCTTATCCACCCCCGCATATTTCATAAGTTCGTAGTAAGCGGAGCGAAGCAGCCGCGCCGTGAATTTTCCGTCTTTTACAGTTACGTAAGGAATGTTTTCTCCCGCTATACGGAGTGTTGAAAAGTCGAGTTTTTCTTCCGTCTCGTCGTTCAGTCTCAGTAGAAACCCGTTTTCCGTTCCCGATACCATAGTAACCACGAAAGGAGTATCTTCGCACTCGACATAAACCCTGATGTCGCCCTCGCGCACAAAAAGCCTTCCTCTGGCGTCTTTGTCCAAGTTCCTGTTGTTCTCAAGGTATGTCCACCTGTGGGTTATCCTTATGCCGTCCTGAAACCACCTGCCTCGGCTGTCTATGAATATTCTCGGCTCTGCCCGTTCGTATTTCATATGCCCATAGCTTTTACGACTACTCTTTTCCTTCTTTTTCCATCAAATTCTCCGTAGAAAATTTCCTGCCACGGACCTAAATCAAGTTCACTTTTCGTTATCGGAACCACGACTTGGTGGTGAATAAGAAGGTTTTTCAGGTGAGCGTCCCCGT
Source organism: Thermodesulfobacteriota bacterium (assembly GCA_965204665.1). Taxonomy (GTDB): domain Bacteria; phylum Desulfobacterota_D; class UBA1144; order Nemesobacterales; family Nemesobacteraceae; genus Nemesobacter. The sequence continues at coordinate 1,610,173 of OZ242002.1, forward strand.
TATCTTCACCCGTGTCATGGTGCTTATAACTCTCTCTGAAAGGACATATGCGTTCAAGCCACTCCCATATATCCTCGAAAAGTCCTCCCTCAAGGTCATTCACGAATACAGAAGCCGTGATGTGCATTGCGGATACAAGTACAAATCCTTCCGTTATCCCGCTGCGCTGCACGATCTGTCCTATCTCGGGGGTTATGTGCACCAGCTCTTTTTTTTCCGAGGTATTGAACCATAGATATTCCGTGTGAGATTTCATTTCGACTCCTTCAGGATTTTTTCTTTTACTATACTTCTTTGTCGGCGAATTTTAAGGTTCTGTTTCTTTTTCCGGTACCTGTTGTAGTTTAATCGTCTCTTTATTCGGATATGTTATCTAGGAATATTTTCAGTAAAGAGTTGTCGGCGGATGAAAATAGCGGTTATAGGCACAGGTTATGTCGGACTTGTCACCGGCGCATGCTTCGCGGGGAGCGGAAACAGCGTTATATGCGTCGACATAGACAAGGATAAGATAGATTTTCTCAATCAGGCCAGGATTCCGTTTTTTGAACCGGGACTTGACGAGATAGTGCACGCCAACATGGAAGAACGGAGGCTTTTCTTTACAACGGACATAGCTGCCGCGGTAAAAGACTCCTTCCTGATATTCATCGCCGTCGGAACCCCTCAGGGGTCGGATGGTGATGCCGACATCTCCGCGGTTCTCGATGTTGCGCGCTCGATAGGAAAAAATCTCAATGGATACAAAATAGTCATAACCAAAAGCACCGTCCCTGTGGGCACCACCGAGAAGGTGCGCGATACGATAAAGGCATTGAGCGGTGTGGAGTTCGGCGTCGCATCCAATCCGGAGTTCTTGAAAGAAGGAGCCGCGGTCGGGGATTTCCTCAAGCCGGAGAGGGTTGTGATAGGCGTTGAGAACGAATCGGTAGGCTCCGTACTGCGGGAACTTTATTCTCCCTTCATGCGGTCTTCCGACAGGACTGAAGTTGTTTCAATCAGGTCTTCGGAGATGTCCAAATACGCATCCAACGCGATGCTTGCGACCAGAATATCGTTTATGAACGATATAGCGAATTTGTGCGAACTTCTGGGTGCAAACGTATCGGAGGTACGTTCGGTCATGGGTTCCGATTCGAGAATAGGAAAATATTTTCTTTATCCGGGAGTGGGGTACGGGGGTTCATGTTTTCCCAAAGATGTAAAGGCTCTTGAAAAGATGGCGTTCGATGCGGGCTACGAATCAAAAGTGATAACTGCAGTGGACCGGGTCAATGCTGAACAGAAAGAGGTGTTTTTTGTGAAGATAAAGAACTTCTTCGTTGACCTTTCCGAAAGGCGTATAGCAGTGTGGGGGCTTTCCTTCAAACCGAACACAGATGACATAAGAGAGGCTCCTTCTCTTTACATCATATCCAGGTTGCTTGAATCAGGGTGCTCGGTCGCCGTGCATGACCCGGTTGCCATGCAGAACGCAAGGTCCGTGCTTTCGGACAGAGTGGATTATTTTGACTCCTATTACGACGCGTGCCGAGGTGCGGACGCTCTTGCGGTACACACAGAGTGGAGGCAGTACAGGCAGCCCAGTTTTGAGAGAATAAAGGAGATTATGAAGACTCCCGTGGTGTTTGACGGAAGAAATATTTACGATCGTAAAAAACTCGAGGACCTGGGTTTCAATTATTTCGGAGTGGGCAGGTGAGCGGAACCGGGAATATGCGGGGATTTGGAGTATGAATATTATTGTATCGGGTTGCGCCGGATTCATAGGAGCGAGGGTATGTCAGTTTCTGCTCGGACGCGGAGACTGTGTGTTCGGCATTGACGACCTCTCCGACGGATACGACGTGAAGTTGAAACTTCATCGTCTCGACCCGCTTTCCAGGTGTGAGAGATTTCAGTTTTTCAGATGCGACATATCTCAGAATCCGGCACTTATCTCGGTATATGCGGAGATAAGGAAAATCTGTTCCGGCGGCTCTGTTTCATGTGTGGTCAATCTTGCGGCTCGCGCCGGAGTTCGGGAGAGTATAAACGATCCGTGGTTATATTTTTCAACAAACGTTATCGGAACCCTGAACCTGCTGGAACTCTGCCGCGCGGAAGAAATAGAAAAGTTTGTTCTGGCTTCCACATCAAGCGTTTACGGAGAAAACGACCCTCCATTCAACGAAGATATGAGGACCGACTTTCAGCTCTCTCCATACGGCTCCTCGAAAAAGTCGGCGGAAAGCATCTGCTCCGTTTACAACTCTCTTTACGGAACGGACATCTCCGTGCTACGATACTTTACCGTTTACGGACCTGCGGGAAGACCCGACATGAGCATTTTCCGATTCATAAGGTGGATAGAGGAAGGGGAAGAAGTGATCATATTAGGCGATGGAAAGCAGAAAAGAGATTTCACTTATGTGGATGATATTGCCGAAGGCACAGTGGCGGCTATAAAAAATCTAGGTTTTGAAATAATAAATCTCGGGAGTTGCGCTCCGATTTCCCTTAATGAAATCATAGAGGTGATTGAACACGCGACCGGGAAAAAAGCCGAGACGAATTGCGCCGCCGCGCATCCTTCGGATCCGAAAACCACACAGGCGAGCGTGGAGAAGGCGGGAAGACTCCTGGGTTGGGAACCCCGTTTCGATATAGAGACCGGAATAAGCAACTCAGTCGCTTGGTACGAGGAGAACAGGGGGTTTGCGCGCAGCATAGAAATGTGATTATGTCTGTGCGGCGGTCTTGACAGCGTCCCCGGAATTTTTTATAAGATTTTATAAGACCTGTTTTCAGAATAGGAACGAATTTTACGATGGCCAGATACCTCGTCATAGTCGAATCTCCTTCAAAAGCGAGAACCATAGAAAAATACCTCGGACCGGATTTCAGCGTGGATGCCTCTTCCGGACATCTGGTTGATCTGCCGAGCAGTAAACTCGGAGTCGACATCGAAAACGACTTCAAACCCGACTATATCGTTATAAAAGGCAAGCAGAAATATCTCAACGCGTTGAAAGAAGCGTCACGAGGCGCGGAAAAAGTTTATCTGGCGTCGGACCCCGACAGGGAAGGGGAGGCGATCGCCTGGCATATAGCCGAGAAACTTGCTCTCGGGAACAGAGCTCGGAGGGTGCTTATACGCGAGATAACGGAATCGGGCGTAAGGGATTCGATGAAAAATCCGCTCGAGATCAACAAGGACCGTTTTGAATCCCAGCAGGCCAGAAGAATTCTGGACAGGATAGTCGGCTACCAGGTGAGCCCTGTTCTATGGAAAAAAGTGAGAAAGGGTCTGAGCGCCGGCAGAGTGCAGAGCGTGGCGCTGCGGTTTGTCGTGGACAGAGAGCGCGAGATACAGAATTTCAAGCCCAGTGAATACTGGTCTGTTGAAGCAAGCCTCAAGAAGACGGAGGATTCCGACACCGATGCATTCACCGCGATGCTTAATACATTCCGCGGAAAAAAAGCCGAGATTGAAAACGAAGAACAGTCGAAGGAAATCATGGACTCGCTTTCAGGAAAGGAATTCGTCGTGAAATCGGTCACGAAAAAAGAGAGGAAAAGAAAACCGGTCGCGCCTTTCATAACCAGCACGCTGCAGCAGGAAGCGTCGAAAAAAATCAGGTTTTCCGTAAAAAGGACCATGGGCATCGCGCAGAAACTCTATGAGGGAATCGATCTTGGAAGCAAGGGGCCGGTAGGACTTATAACTTATATGAGAACCGACTCGTTCCGCTCTTCCGAAAGCGCCTTAGCCGAGGCCCGTGAATTCATATCCGCCAACTATTCCCCGGACTATGTTCCGAAAAAACCTAATGTGTTCAAGGTGAAGAAACAGGCCCAGGACGCGCACGAGTGCATAAGACCCACTTTCCCCTCGAGACACCCTGACGGTCTCAGAAAGTTTCTTACTGATGAACAGTACAAACTCTATCTGCTCATATGGCAGAGATTCATCGCATCCCAGATGAATCCCGCCGTGTATGACCAGACTCAAGTGGACATCGAGGCGGGTGTCTCCGTTTTCAGAGCCACGGGCAACGTGATGAAATTTGCGGGTTTTACGGCCGTGTATCAGGAGACGGAGGAAAAAGACGAATCCGACAAACAGACTGAAGATTCAAAGAAAAAAGAAAACGGAAAACTTCCTCCGCTGTCTGAAAAAGAGATTCTCGATCTTCTTAAGATTGAACCGAAGCAGCATTTCACGCAACCTCCTTCCAGATACTCTGAAAGTTCTCTAGTAAAAGAGCTTGAGGAAAAAGGAATAGGCAGACCGTCCACTTACGCGTCCATACTCTCGACCATACAGGACAGGGGTTATGTCGAGAGGGAGAAGCGGAGATTTTCCCCGACCCCGCTGGGGTTCTCCGTAAATGATTTTCTGATGGAGGGGTTCCCGAGGATAATGGACCAGAAGTTCACCGCGCGGATGGAAAGCGACCTTGACAGGGTTGAGGAAGGCGCTGTCAACTGGGTCGAGCTTCTGCGGGAATTCTACGATGAATTTTCAAAAAGCGTGGAACATGCGAAGCATGATGTTGAGAGCAGAAAAACAGAGATACCGACAGATATAAGCTGTGGGAAGTGCGGGAAGATTATGATGATAAAGGAGGGAAGGTTCGGACAGTTCCTCGCGTGCACGGGGTTTCCTGAATGCAGAAACACCGCTGAGTTCACGAGGTCGGAGGACGGGGGAATCATCATAGATGAAAAACAGACTTCCGCGCAATGCGATCTGGAATGCGATAAATGCGGCGCTCCCATGCAGGTAAGGCGGGGAAAGTACGGAGAGTTTCTTTCCTGCTCCAGATATCCGGAATGTAAAAATCCCAGGGAGTTCACAAGGTCGGAGGACGGAGCAATCGTGATGAAGGAGAAGGAGAAACCTCAGTTGCGCGAAGATGTACTATGTGAGAAATGCGGAAAACCCATGGTAGTACGCAAAAGCCGTCGCGGACCGTTCCTGGGTTGCAGCGGTTATCCCAGATGCAGAAGCACGCTTAATCTTGACCAGGACGGAAACGTGTTGAAAAGGGCCGTAAAAACTGAAAAAACTGCCTGATGAGCCATGCGGGCGGATCTTGAAGAAATCCTGGAAACTCTCAGGAAGCCTCTTGCGTACGCATCAAGAAACGATTTTGCGACTCTGGGCAAGATGTCCGCTTTCGAGCAGAGCATAAAACAAATCTGCACAAGAACACTTAATTCCGACCTTCCGGAAAAAACCCGGATAAAAATAGAAAATATAAGAAAATCGTTTTCGGGTTTCGACGGTTTTTCTTCCGCGGAGAAAAAAAAGAGAATAAGTTCCGCGCTGCGCGCCGTAAACAGGATAAAAAGTGCGGAGCCTCGGCCGTTGCGGAAAAAAGCTTCACCGAAGCCCGTTGCTTCGCAAAAAAAATACGGTTTCTCCGATCACCCTTGTTCCGTGCCGGTCACGGCCGTTGCGGGCGCGACGGCCAGAATTGCCGGTTTTCTGGAGAAAAGATATATCCGCACCGTCTCGGACCTCATTTTCTACCGACCCAGAAAGTACGACGACAGAAGAAACATAAAGACCATATCGGAGGCGATGGAAGGTGAATCCTGCACTTTGCGCGGCCGGGTCACTTCGGTCGGCGAGATAAGAAACAGAAAGAGAAGTTTTTTTCGGGTCGTGATTTCCGATGGAACCGGAAGGCTTTTCCTGACGTGGTTTAACTACAACGCGCGATATCTGAGAGGTATTTTCAAAAAGGAACTTTATTTCATAGTTCACGGGAAGATATCCATCGCTCCGCGTACCTACGCGATTCAGATAATTCATCCGCTGCCCCAGGACATAGAAGTGATAGAGAATGACAGGGATACGGGCAGTCCGCTTCAGTTCGGAAGGATAGTGCCGGTTTATCCGCTTACTGAAGGACTCACGCAGAAAAAACTCAGGGAAATAGTAAAAGGTGCTCTTGATGTGTGTGGCCGCAGTTTTGCGGACCTTATTCCGGTGGAAGTGGAGAAAAAGCACGGGCTTATGCCTCTTTACGATGCGCTTGTCCAGGTGCATTTTCCGGATGCCGACTCACCGCTTGTTGATTTTGAGGACCTGCCTTCCGTCTTGGGTTCGAAACCTCACCGGACGGTAATATTCTTTGAATTCTTTCTTCTGCAGCTGGGGCTTGTATCGAGAAAGCGCAAGGTCGGGAGCAGCCGCGGAATATCCTTCAACCGGGAGTGCATCTATGCGGAGAAACTGATTCGTTCACTTCCCTTCAGCCTCAGCCGTGCGCAGAAGAAGGCGGTTTCTGAAATCGCGGCTGATATGATCTCCCCGCATCCGATGAACAGGCTTCTCCAGGGAGATGTGGGAAGCGGAAAAACGCTTGTGGCTCTTATTTCGATGCTCCGCGCCGTTGAATCCGGGTACCAGACGGCCATAATGGTTCCCACGGAGATTCTGGCTGAACAGCATTTCAGAAACCTAAACCGCATGCTCCGTTCTCTGGGAATAAAGACGGACCTGCTGAAAAGCGGGCTCTCGAGTCGGGAAAAAATGCGCGTCTACGACAACATAAGGACGGGACGGAGCGGAATCGTGGTGGGAACGCACGCCCTTATCTCGGAAGGGGTGGAGTTCAAATCTCTGGGTCTGGTGGTAATAGACGAACAGCACAGGTTCGGGGTTCTTCAGCGCGCGAGGCTTGTCCAGAAGGCCGAAATTCCGGATGTGCTGGTTATGACGGCCACTCCGATCCCCAGAACTCTGGCCATAACCGTATACGGAGACCTGGACATTTCTCTGATCGACGAACTCCCTGCTTCAAGAAAAAGGGTCGGAACTCTAGTTCTGGGCGATACTCGGAAGCATAGGAAATGGCTTTATGAGGAGGTGCGGAAAAAACTTGCCGAGGGTCGTCAGGCGTATTTTGTCTATCCCTTCATAGAGGAATCGGAAAACGAGGATTTCAGCAGGATAAGAGATGTCACCCGTATGGTGGAGGAACTGAGAGAGGAGTTTTCGGAATTCACGGTATCTTATCTTCACGGGAAGATGAGCGGCGAGCAGAGAGATGCCGTAATGGGAGATTTTGTCTCAGGACGATGCGATGTCCTTGCTTCAACCACTGTTATAGAGGTAGGAGTCGATGTTCATAACGCCTCTGTGATGGTAATAGAGAGCGCGGAGCGCTTCGGACTGTCTCAACTTCACCAGATGAGGGGAAGGGTGGGCAGAGGAGAGCACGAATCGGTCTGCTATATAGTGTATTCACCCCGGGCGGGAGAGGAATCCGCGGAGAGACTCAGGATAATGGGAGAGACATCAGACGGATTCAGGATTTCGGAGTACGACCTTGCGAGCAGGGGTCCCGGAGAGTTTATGGGTACCAAGCAGTCGGGATCTGCGGGATTCGGTTTCGCGAATCCGATCAGAGACGCGGAACTTCTTGAAGCGGCTCGGGAATCCGCACGGGAATTCATAAGAGCGAAAGACGGTCTCGTCGGGCACGAAAAACTGCTTGCGCATGTAAAAGCCAAGTGGAGAGACATGCTCTCCCTGGATACAAGTTCGTAATACGACCGTAAGAGTTCGGTCAAGGTATGACGTACGGGCGTTTTCAGCGGTTGAGGATTCGCTTCCGGTTCCTGCGAAGCGGTCGAAGGCTGTCTCACACGGCAGAGCGATGAGGGGAGCCCCCCCTCCGGTTTCCTGCCGAATATCCCCTGTTCCGAGCCCGAACCATGGTCCGAACATCCCGAAACCGCCTCCGACCGGCAGCTGCAGAGATTCCTCACTACACATTGAATGTTTCCGACAGACAGGCCGAATCATCATGAATTGACTTGGTATGGGGGGGGGTAGAATTGGGAACACAAGGATAGGATTTGACGGCGGGATTTCGTCGAACCGACCTGTCCTTGTGAATATTCTGTATGGGAGGTCTGTTATGAAGTTACGTAATTTCTTAATTTTGTTGTTTCTGCTCGGCGGTGCGGTTTTCTTTGCTGCCTGTGAAGGGGATATGGGTCCGGCTGGGCCGGCAGGGAAAGACGGGGTGAAAGGAGATAAAGGAGACTCGGGAACACCGGGAGTGGCGGGGGATAAAGGAAATCGGGGAGAGTCCTTCGGTGATCCCAGGTGCGACGTGAGTAACGGTATAAATGCGCTGCCCGGTGTCTCTAATAATATCATGCGGACTGCGGATGACGACATCATCTGCGGAAATCAATACATCAACGACATTAAAGCCGGTGATGGTGATGATACTGTTTACGGTGCGGGAGGCAACGGTCTGCTCTATGGTCAAAACGGCGATGATACACTCTACGGAGAAGATGGAAAGGACTCTATATGGGGTGGAGACGGCGATGATACCGTCATCAGCGGACTTGGAGGTAAATCTGGAGCAGCAATGTGGAGAACCTGCGCGGTGAAGCCGGAGACGATACAATTGAAGTTACCGGAGACAGCAAAGTCTACATATGGGGCGGCGCCGGCAACGATACTCTGGTCCTTCCTCCTGATGATGCTTCATTCACATATAACCTCGCAACAAGAAATAGTCGTGATCCTACCTTAAGCATAGAGAGTGTTTCCGCGGTTTCATTATATCCGGGCGCTGAACAGTCCACCTTTACCGTTGATTTTACAGGAGATGCTCAGGCTAATACCCTCACGGGCGCCAATGGTGCCGACAAGCTCAAAGGCGCCGCCGGAAACGACACCCTTATAGGTAACGGGGGTGCCGATACTCTTACCGGCGGAGACGGAGCGATACTTTCGTCATCGACTACGCGCACAGAAGCGACAAGGATACTATTACGGACTTTACAACAGCACAGAATGATAAGATCCGGTTCAAAGGTTTTCCCGCGGGAGACACTGCTAGAAGATTAGCCGGCTCAGGCGGTATCATTTCCGTAGGAGGAGATAATGTCGTTGAGATACAGGTGAGCGGTGCAGCAAATGAGACCTTGTCGAATTCAATTCGTACCACATCGACCCTATATGAATTCGTGGACTGAGTTAATCGGTTCCGGTGAAGTTGTTTCCGCGAAAGGAGCAACTTTAGTCTTCAGTAGATTCCGAATTGCTTTTCTTCAGATCAACCGGGTTCCAGGAGATCGGGACCCGGTTTTTTGCAGCACCCGTTGAACTTTGAAGTACAGCGGCCGAGCACCGCCTTGACCGAACACTTGCATCCGCCACGCCCCGTTTTTCCGGAAAGGAGGTTCTTAACCTTCGACCAGAAGGTCTTCGGGGTCCTCTATGAGTTCCTTTATCTTCACCAGGAACTGCACGGCCTCCTTGCCGTCCACTATCCTGTGGTCGTAACTGAGAGCCGTGTACATCATCGGTCTTACAACCACTTCGCCGTCTATAACCACCGGTCTCTGTTCTATCTTGTGAAGACCGAGTATGGCGACCTGAGGAGGATTGATTATGGGAGTGCTCATAAGCGAGCCGTACACCCCTCCGTTCGTTATGGTGAATGTGCCGCCGAGAAGTTCGTCAAGCGAGAGGGTGTTTTCACCGGCTTTCGCCGCAAGTTCCTTCAACTCTTTTTCTATCTGCGCGAAGGTCTTTCTGTCGGCTTCGCGTATCACCGGAACGACCAGACCCCCTTCCGCGCCGACAGCTATACCGATATCGTAGTAATCTTTGTAGATTATCTCTTCGTCCTGAATCTCCGCATTTATGTCGGGAAACGCCTTCAGTGCTCCCACCGAGGCCTTTACGAAGAAGGAGGAAAAGCCTAAGTTCACTCCGTGTTTTTCCTTGAAGCCTTCTTTTTTTCTCGCCCGCAGATTCATTACCTTCGACATATCCACTTCATTAAAGGTGGAGAGTATTGCGGCTGTATGCTGAACATCCACAAGACGTTTAGCGATGGTCCTGCGACGTCTCGACATCTTCACTCTGCGTTCTCTGGTTGAAACAAGTTGTGAAAGAGACGGGAAAAGACCGGTAGGGATATCTTCGGCTGTTTTTTGCCGTACGGGTTCGTGCCGTACAGGTTCCCGCGGCGGGAGTTCCTGCTGAGCGGTCGCTTGGCGTGTCTGCTCCTTCTCTTTTTCCGATTCTATATGTTTTTCAACATCTTCCTTCGTGATTCTGCTTCCTTCCGGGGTTATACGGGAGAGGTCGACCCGGTTCTGCTCGGCTATGTTTCTCGCCACCGGCGTCGCACGGACATGAGGCTGTTTTTCTTCATCGACCGGTTTCCCTGCTGCTTGCTCGGGAACTTCTTTTTCCTCGGAGATTACGGAGGCTGCTCCTGTCTCTATGGTTCCCAGCAGGTCTCCGACCTCGACATCGTCATCAGCCTTTCTGGCTATGGATTTCAGTACACCGGATGTTTCAGCCGCAACCTCGAAATTGGCTTTCTCGGTTTCAAGTTCGACTATGGTTTCCCCGATTTTTACGGCATCCCCTTCCTGCTTGACCCACTTTATTATAGTAGCCTCTATTACCGAATCCCCGAGATGGGGGACGACGATGTTCTTGTCCATCTTTATTTTTCCTCGCTTGAGTTTCGTTATATGTCCCTGTGCCAGGTTATGCCGCTCTGCTCGTTTCCTTCAACTACCTCATCTATGCTGAATGCCTGCTTTATAAGCAGGTCCTGATTGTATTTGTGCATCGAGAAAAGTCCCTCGGAAGGACTTGAATTTCTTTTTCTTCCTATATAACTCACCGGATGGCGTTTTTTTATGATTTTTCTTTTGAGAAAGGGAAGCATATATTTCCATGCGCCGGAGTTTTGAGGCTCTTCCTGCACCCACGCCACCTCCTCCACCCCGGCGTATCTGTTGACAATCTCAATAAGCTCGTCCTTGGGCCTCGGGTAGAGCTGCTCGACACGCACTACGGCCACCTCAGGGGATTTCTTGCGCAGCTCGCTCGAGATGAGGTCTATATAAACCTTTCCGCTGCAGAGAATAAGTCTTCTCACTTTTTTTGCCTGCCGCGCGTTCATCGGGTCGTCAATCACCGGAAGCCAACTGCCTTCAGAAAGGTCCTTGAGCGAGGAGTTCATCATCGGGTTTCTTAGAAGTCCTTTGGGCGTCATCACCACGAGAGGAAGAGGGTCTTTTTCGAGTAGAGCGGACTGGCGGCGCAGAACATGGAAAAACTGCGCGGAAGTCGTGCAGTTCACTATTCTCATATTGTATTCCGCAGCGGACATGAGAAATCTCTCAAGCCTGGCGCTTGAGTGATCGGGACCCTGTCCTTCGTAGGCATGCGGAAGAAGGAGAACCAGAGAAGGTGTCTGTCCCCATTTGGCTCTTGCCGATACCAGGTACTCGTCGATAATGGTTTGCGCTCCGTTTATGAAGTCGCCGTACTGCGCTTCCCATATAACAAGACAGTTTCTTTTCTGTATGCTGTATCCGTATTCAAAACCAAGACAGGCGTTTTCAGTAAGAGGACTGTTTTTTATCTCGAACGCCGCTTTGGCTTGAGGAATCTTCTGCAGAGGAGTATGGGTTTTTCCGTCCTCTAGGTCGTGAAGCACGGCGTGACGATGGCTGAAGGTTCCCCGCTCGCAATCCTGCCCCGTTATTCTTATCGGCGTTCCGTCGGCGACTATCGAGGCGTATGCGAGTTCTTCGGCCGCCGCCCAGTCGATGGTTTTTGCCTTCGGGTCGTCGAGGATATTTTTTCTTCTGTCCCGTATTCTTGCGATTTTAGGGTTTATCGTGAAGTCATCGGGCAGATGCAGCAGCGCACGGTTCAGTTCGCGCAGAGTCTCCGCGTCCACCTTCGTGACTGCTTTTTTTGCCGCCTGAGGCTCGGGAAAAAGAGATATCGACTCCTCGGGAGATTCGTCAGGCCCGATCGACTCGAATTCCTCCGTAATCTTGAGCATATGTCTTTCCCGCATCCGGTCCACTTGGTTTTCCGTAACTTTACCTTCAGATATAAGCTTGTTTTTCCATATGCTCATCACCGTGGGGTGGGAGTCTATTTTCTTGTAGATCATCGGCTGGGTAAATCCCGGCTCGTCGGCTTCGTTGTGACCGTATCTTCTGTAACCTACGAGGTCTATGAGGAAATGTTTTTCAAATTCAGAAATATAGCCGAATGCGAGTCTTATGGCCTCTATACAGGCCGCAGGGTCGTCCGCGTTTACGTGAACCACCGGTATTTCAAACCCCTTAGCCAGGTCGCTCGCGTAAAGCGTGCTTCTGCTGTCGGAAGGGATCGTGGTATAACCTATCTGGTTGTTGGTGATTATATGTATGGTTCCGCCCGTGTTGTAGGCCGGAAGCGCATACAGGTTCAGAGTTTCCGCGTTTATTCCCTGTCCCATGAACGCGGCGTCTCCGTGTATCTGCACCGGAATTACGGCAGACGGGTCGAACTTCGGAGGACCGGGGTTGCCGTCGTTTATCCCGCATGCTCTCGACATTCCCTGCACCACCGGGTTTACGGATTCCAGATGGCTGGGGTTGGGAACCATGGTAATTCGCATGGTGTCGTCGAGAAGTTCTCCCTTGGGAATATCCCTGCTTGCCGACTCGTGATATTTCACGTCTCCGGTCCATCCCATGTCGTCTGCGAAATCTCTTTTCAGAAGCGGGTCCCTGAATTTGAGCAGAGTGTACTTATAGGTCTTTCCCATAACGTGGTGCATCACATTCAGTCTTCCGCGATGGGCCATGCCTAGCACTATTTGGTGTATGTCCTTGATTAACGCCAGGTCTATGAGTTCGTTCAGCATCGGTACCAGCATGTCCACGCCTTCTACCGAGAACCTGAATTTCCCGGGAAATATTCTGTGAAGAAACTTTTCAAACGCCTCGACCTTTATAAGCGTGTCGAGAATCTCCGTTTCGTCCAACGGGTTGATGGGGGGACGGTAAGTGCCCGATTCTATAGCCTCTCTCAACCATGCTCTCTCTTCCGCCTCGTATATGTGGTCGTAGTTGTAACCGGCGGTGGACGAGTAGATATTTCTCAGATTCTTTATCGCGTCGAAAGCGTTCGCCGAGTTTTCGGAAAGAGGCCATCCGACAAGCGACGCCGGATAGTTCAGAAGATCCCGGTCCCTGAGTCCGAAAGTCTCGGGGTGCAGTGTTACTTCCGCATGCGACGGCGGATTGAGAGGGTCTATATTGCTTTCAAGATGTCCGTGCCTTCTGATCGCCTGGGCCATGTTGGCAATGGCGACGGCGGTTTCCATATTCTTTGTTGAAGGTCCAAAAAAGTCGTTCGCACGGGATTCCGAAAACATTTCATCTTGAGGGTTCCACCGGTCAAATATGGTTTTTGTCGCGGGGTCGACCGAGGACGGGTTTTCCAGATAACGCTCGAAAAGCTCCATTACGTAGCCGGAATTCAATCCGTGAAATTCGTTCCACATACTTGTCTGCCTTCCGCGCTTGCGGTCCTGATCAAGCGGTTAAAAAGCATATCATAAAAGATTGTAAAGAAAAATGAAATTTCAAGACCCGGTATTCATAATCGGTTGTAAAAAGCCGTCGAGTTACGGGTCAGTTATCCGTTTGCCCCGTGATGCTTATCCCTACCTCTGTGAGTTGTTCGGGGTCGACTTCGGAAGGCGCGTCAGTAAGGGGGCAGACTCCTTTCTGGGTCTTCGGAAACGCTATCACGTCTCTTATCGAGTCCGCTCCGGTGAGCAGCATAAGCATCCTGTCAAACCCGAGAGCTATGCCGCCGTGGGGAGGAGCTCCGAATTCAAGGGCTTCGAGCAGAAACCCGAATTTTCTCCGCATCTCCTCTTCTTCGATCCCTATTACGCCCAACACCTTCTGTTGAATATCTTTTCTGTGAATCCTTATGCTTCCGCCGCCGATCTCCACGCCGTTCAACACTATATCATAGGCTTTTGATATAACGGTGCCGGGGGAAGTGGTTATTTTCTCCACATCTTCGTCTCTGGGTGCCGTGAAGGGGTGGTGTACGGCCGCATATTTTTTTTCCCGCGGGCTGTAACCGAAAAGTGGAAAATCGACTACCCATAGAAATTCAAGCCTGCTCAGGTCGATAAGACCGAGAAGTTTTCCCAGGCGAAGTCTGATGTTCGACATGACGAGATTGGCGACATCAGAAGAATCAGCTCCAAAAAAGATTAAATCTCCTTCTTGAATTCCGAGGGTTCCTGAAAGTTTCTCGCATTCCTTTTCGGAGAGAAACTTTACTATAGGGGACTGCCATCCTCCGGTTCCGACTCTTATCCACGCAAGCCCCTTCGCTCCGAGCGATACCGCGTATTCGGTCAGGTCGTCTATTTCCTTTCTGGAGAGTTTTTCCGCTCCGCCCTTGAGGTTGAGCGCCTTTACGGTTCCGCCCTTATCCACGGCTGAACGGAAAACCTTGAACTCGGATTCCGCAAACGCAGAAGAGACATCGACGAGTTCAAGACCGAATCTCGTATCGGGACAGTCGGTTCCGTACTTCTCCATCGCTTCCGCATAAGATATTCTGGGAAAAGGAATGTTTGTTTCAATCCCCATAATTTCTGAAAGCACTGCCTTTATCAGTCTTTCCGTTGAACTTATGACATCGTCTTCCGACACAAACGACATCTCAACGTCTATCTGGGTGAACTCGGGTTGTCGGTCGGCTCTCAGGTCTTCGTCCCGAAAGCACTTTGCTATTTGATAATACTTGTCAAAGCCGGAGATCATCAGTGTCTGCTTCAAGGTCTGCGGCGACTGGGGCAGGGCGTAGAATTGTCCTTCGTTCAGCCTGCTCGGCACGAGAAAATCTCTTGCGCCTTCAGGCGTCGGTTTTGTGAAATACGGAGTTTCAATTTCCAGAAAGCCGTTTTCATTAAAGTATCTGCGTACGGCTGCTGCGAATTTATGACGGAATATTATATTATCCCGCATCACGGGTCTTCTCAGGTCGAGATAACGGTGGCGGAGTCTCAGAAGTTCGTCGGAACTCACTTTGTTTTCTATCAGAAAGGGTATCACTTTTGAGGTATTGAGAACTCTTATCTCTTCCGCCGCAACCTCAATTTCGCCGGTTTTCAGATTCGGGTTCACTGTTTCTTCTGTTCTCGGGGTTACTTTGCCTTTCACGGCTATCACCCATTCATCGCGGAGATGCTCGGCTGTCTGATGAAGTTTTTCTCCGCCCTGAGGGTTGAACACCACCTGACAGAGCCCATATCTATCGCGCAGGTCAACGAAGATTACTCCTCCGTGGTCTCTTCGCGACTGTATCCAGCCCATGAGAGTGACGACGGAGCCGAGATGCTCTTTCCCGAGGTCTCCGCAATAATAAGACCTTTTCCAGTCTCCCATAAGTTGCAGCATTGAAGTCACCGTGTTTCCGGTATGAAGGGTGCTAAGAATACTAGATTGATTTATGTTGGCAAGATGCGCCGGCGAGGATGTCCGGCCAACGTGTCGGAAATAGAGCGAATCGGCCGTCAAATTGCCTCAATATGACGTGGTATGAATTTAATCTCGTTAAATTAAGATTCACTTCACTGTTATGAAGACCGCTGCCTTGACAACCCGTCTCTCGGTTTTATGTGGAATGCAGTTCCCGAAAAACCGCTGCAGCGCAAACGTTACTTCTCTACCTTGTTTTTTTCTCCTTCTTAAATATAGTTTTAGCGCATAAGTTCTTGACCGATGCTCAAATATTAGGGAGTTGTGATCGATGAGGAAAAAAAGTCTATTATTTTTAACGGGTATTGTCTGTCTCGCTTTTCTTATAACTAGTTGCGCGGCTACCAGAACACTGATCAAGAAAAGGAATCTCCTTGTTGAAACCAAGATGTCGGAGACGATTTTCCTCGACCCTGTTTCTCCTGAACAAAGAGTTGCGTATGTCGATATAAGAAATACGAGCGACAAAGACCTGCCGGAAATTGAATCCGGAATCAAAGGCAAGATAGTTTCCAACGGTTATAGAATCACGGAAGATCCGGCCGAGGCGAATTTCATTCTCCAGGCCAATATTCTTCAGGTTGGTAAATCCGATGCTGACGAGGCGAATTCCATGCTCGGAGACGGCTATCAGGGTGTGATTGAGGGAGCTGTTCTCGGAGGTGTAATAGGGGGTGCTATCGGTGGAGATGTTGACGATTTCAATAAAGGCACTGTTGTCGGGGGTGTAGTCGGTGCAGCGGCGGGTTTTATTTTTGACTCTCTTGTATCGGATGTACTGTTCACTATGGTGACGGACATACAGGTAAGGTCGCGTACGAGTGAAGGGGAGTTTGTTCAGCAGACTGAGGATACTGAGGCTTCCCAAGGCACTGCGACGCGGGTCAGACAGACATCAAGTGTTGACGGCGTGGAGTGGAAGATATACAGGACCAGGGTTGTCAGCATAGCCAACAAGTCAAATCTGGATTTTGAGCAGGCGAAGCCGTATCTTCAGTCGGGTCTTGTGAATTCTATAGGCGGGATTTTCTAACACCCGTTGCAGTTGTTGACAACGGGCAGTTTTAATTGGTCGAAACCTCGAAAGCGTCTTTCGTATGTGCTCTTCCTGCCTGCACCTGAAATAAAAACACTCAGGGTTCTTACTTCGTTGTTTCCCGCACAAAGAAACAGGCGTGGTGAAGTTATTTGAAAATCTTTATCAGAACGGAGCAACATCTGTCCCCAGTGTTGCACTTCGAAGTTTAATGAGCGACTGATAAAATGCTGTATGGTGATGTATATTTCTGACAGCGGTCGGGGTAAGAGAGCAGGGTACAAGTTACAGAAATCCGTCATCAGATGCGGCAGACGAATACCGGTTGATTTCAACGCTACTTCGGCGAAACAATACACAGCAAGATAAAAAGCGTTATGCAGCGGATGGTTCGTAATGCCCCGTAGAAAAGCTGTCGTGATCTCACCTCATCCTGACGACCTTGAGATAGGTATGGGTGGAACCGTCTGTATGCTTCTCGAAAAAGGCGTAGAAGTTCTTTCCGTAATAGTCACCGATGGGCGACGGTGCGCAAATCCGATGGGGTTGATGCAGAATGAACTCATAGCAGCAAGGGAACGAGAAGCGAGAAAATCATCAGAAATACTCGGTGTGGAACTCCGTTTTCTCGGTTTCGGCGATATGGAATCGGATGACAACAAAAGTGAATTTTCCACTCGGATGCGGGATATAATGGTACAGTTCCGCCCGGACGAAATATATATTCCTCACCCGGAGGTGGACAAGCATAGAACTCACAGAACAGTTTCCCGACTTGTTCTTGATTGTCTGGATGCGGTGACGAAGAAAGGCGGTTCCGAGTGTGAGTGCTGGTGCTACGAAGTATGGACTCCATTTTCCTCATATGACCGCATTGAGGACATAACCCCTTTTGCCGACCTTAAACGCAGGGCAATAGAAGCCCACGTAAGCCAGACTGCTTACAAGGACTATACTGACGGAATAATGGGTCTTAACAGATACAGGGGAACTTTTAACGATACGGCAGACGGCTTCGCCCCGACTTGGGCCGAGGTTTTCATAAAATACGACTTCCGATGATTCTATCTAGGGATGTATTTTTTCTATCCTGAGAAACTTTCTTTAGAATTTCATATTCTATTCAATCCAACTCCGTTTCAGACTGAATTGTACCAAAAACGACTTTTTCGCGCCTGTTGAGTTTAATAGGCGAGATCAATGGAAGAGCCTGTTATATATAGATCATCCAGCTGAAAACTCACCACACCCAAAAAATAAAAACCCTATCTTCAACTTGGTGAAGTATCCGGATTGATGCTTTGACAACCACATCACTGATTGCACGGAATACGGTCGCGGAATCCGAATAAATTCCATAGCGCACTGATTCATAATTGCTGAATGCAGGCATTAACCCGTCTGGGCAGCCTATCTGAAAATGATTTCAGGAGAGTAGACGACATTTTTTCCAAATAGCCTTTGGCTGACGAATAATTTTTCTTCGTCATACCCTTCTCAAGCAGAACTGAAAGTGCAACTGCAACTGATATTTGCATCAAAAACGCTCCGGGAAGTAAAAGAAGCGCCCCGTAAACAACCGAAGCTTTTACAATTCCTTCCGCCGCCGCCCGAGCATTAAGATCAGTTCCGGTTGCAATTGCATATCCAACAGAGGATATTGCGACTAAAGCAAGAATCGGATTGGCGGAAAGAATTCCTACGATTCCTATTGCGCCGACTGCCTTGGACAATTTCTCAATCTGTCCTGTTCTGAGGAAATACACCACCGCCGCTACCGATATCCCCGCTGAGAACAACTCAACAGCATCATAAGATAGAGCATCGTAAGTCCAGTTCTTCCCAATTCCATACTCATTCAAACTGCCGGATAGAGAATCATAGGTCTGCTTCTCCATAGTCCCGAAGGGCAACCCTTTCAGGGTAGTTACATCTTTCCACAGCGCTTCCAATAATCCGCTAACCTTCTCTATGTTTGAGCATTCGGTTTTGGCGCACATATCGGCGATGTTCGACCAAGCTCCCCCGAGGGTATGTCCCCCATCGAATAATCTGTGATTGCCTCCACCCACACCATTTCGTAAATATTCAGCGTCTAATGCCTTATCGAATTTCGTGGTTGCAGATGCTGTTACGTTTTTAAGCTCGTTAAGCCATTGAGTTTGAGCCAGAACAGGTAGAAGGGTTGGAAGATTATCCGCCGTTCTGTCCGCAAAACCCTTTGTGGCAGATAAGGCAGCAACCGCTTCTTTTCTCAGATGACGCAATCCCTTCTTTCCCTTCTTATGGATGCGATTGATTCTTTCGTCGGTAATTTTCATTTTCAATTCCTCCGCTCGAAAAACCATGTACACAATCCCCAAGTATCTGCATAAGCAAATTATCCGGCTCATTCCGAAGTTTCTTCACCAGTCCGCAGGTGATCTCGGTAATGTCTTTTCGTTCTTTTGTTCTGCTGATGACCACTTCGGAAAGTTCATTTATCACGGCTTTATATGTTGAACTTTCGGCCATGGCTCTAAGCGTCTTCTTGTGGAGTCTGTCAAAATAGCCCAATTTGAAGTTCACCAGTTTAACGGTGTCCGCAGCCAGCAGCGCAAAAATGGCATCTTGCTCTCTTAAATTCATAGACACACCTCCTTGTGCAGGGCGGTTTTCCGCCTTATATTCTTTGGACATGTTTACTAACTTCTTGGTTGTTTATATTTTCTCAATTCTTTTATTGTTTCCCTTCAATCATCTCCTTGTTTCAAGCACATACCATTGCAAATAACATCCAGACTAAACCCCTGTTATCGTAAGTGTAAAAAAATCGACAGCAAACTGTATCACGGTCGGCTTGTTTTCTTTGTCGTTGCAGCAACATCTGTTGCAGCAACATTCTTTCTCGTTCATCAGTGTGATTCCCTCCCTTTCTTTTTTCTCTTAAAACAGCCGGTTTTTTCTTCCTTTTTCAGCAGCTTACTCGTCTCCACCACCACAACTTTACGCATCACAGAAAGCGCAGTTACTTGAACGAATCCAGATCCAATTCGTACATCATGCTCAACATATCCAACCTCCTTTCTCGGTACGCCCATTGCAAACAGAGATTTGATATAACTCCCCGCCTATGTGTCGATAAGACAGCAGGAGGGTAAGAACATTGCCGTGTACGTTTCAGTCGTGTCTGGGTAGACAGCAGGTTTTTCGCGGCAGATACTCGTGTTGTGGGTGCTTGGTGCGGTTTCTATAACACCGCAAGCACAGTGCCAATGTGGAGTCGGCACCTTAGAAATTATCTGCAATAGTATAACCGAACTATCCGGTTTGTCAAGTGGCACTGCCGATAAGATCACCCATAGACATGAAATTACTCTGAAAAATGGATGAAACCGTGTGAGTTGCATTCAAAAACAGATGTGTTTTTTTCGGAAGTTCGGTTCAGGTCTTAAACTTCTTTTTTCATTCGGTCATTCAGAAAAATCATTTCAGTATCTCTCCGGTTTTTTCACTCCAGAGGAAAAGATCCATCTCGTCGAAATCAAATCCGTTTTTCTCTGAAAACATCCTGAACCTCTCTTCAATTTCGAGGTATTCGGATCTTGTTCGCGCAGGGCGAGGAGATTCTATTATCCCGAGTTCGTGAAGACATTCGAGTATGTGTTTATCAAGTATCGCGTAACCACGAAACCCGATGTTTCTGAGGAAATGGCTTGCCTCTTTGAATCCCAGTCCCTTTATACCTTTTTCAAGCGCGAAAAAGTCTCTTCTCTCGATAGGGTCTTCAAACGACAGAAGGACCGGCCTGAGTTCTCCTCCGTGCATGCGGGTGAGATATTCTCTTGTGGAGACGACGTGTTTTGCCCGGATGTTCGGGAATCTGTAAATTCCCCGAAGTCTTTTGCTTAATTCTTTATCGTCTGCATCTGAGAGTATGTCCTTTACGGCAGCAATGGCGTTCAACCCCATTTTCGCGCTTGTTCCTGCAGTGAATATGCAGAAGACCAATTCTTCGAAAAGTATTTTCTCCGAAGCGTCGAGGAAAACATTTTCAAATTTCTTCAGCCGGTTTCTGATCTCCGGGACTTTGAGCGGATAATTCTCCCTGATCAACCTGACTGTCAACATCCGAGAGATTTATTTATAGATAAGAAGTCTTTTCCCGGCGATCAGCAGATCTGAAGAAAGGTTGTTCCACTTCTTGATCTGGGAGACCGACACCCTGTAGCTGCGGGCCAGTCCGCCGAGAGTATCTCCACGTTTTATCTCATGGCTTATTTTTCTGGGCGAGGGGGAAGAGATTCCGTAGCCTTGAGGAATATTAAGGGTCCTTCCCGCTATTATAAGCGAACTTGTCATTCCGTTCGCCTGCTTTATAGCTTTGACGGAGGTTCGGTATCTTCTTGCTATTGAAGAGATTGTCTCTCCTGGGCGGATTCGATGCTTTACATAAGTGCCGCTGACTCCGTGGCGGATTCGAAGTCTCTGTCCCGGATGTATGGTGGAGCTGGATGAAAGATGGTTCATATGTTTGAGATTCGTCACCGTTGTGCCGAATCTTCTTGCTATCTTCCATAGGTTGTCATTCGGTCTTACCCGGTAGTAAACCGGCGGAATTCCGAAAGGTTCTCTGAGATTCGGAAGGCTCGCCACTTCATTTCTCATCTCAAAGAGTTTGGCTCCGTATCCTTTCGGTACCTTGAGCTCATAGTTTCCTCCGGGAGGGGTTGAAAGCCCGATAAGAGAGGGATTGAGTCTATATATCTCTTTTTTGTTTATTCCGAGCAGAGATGCGATTTCAGCCAGGCTTTTTCTTGAAGGAACTGTTGCGGTTTCGTAATTTTTTTCTACTGTTCCATCTGTTCTTAAACCGTAACGTTCGGGGTTTCTGGCTATTATCAGCGCCGCGTAGAACTGCGGCAGATAGTTTCTGGTCTCCCGAGGAAGTTTTCTTGAAAGTTTCCAGAAATTCCTGGAGCCGGTTCTATAGATGGCTCTTTCCACCCTTCCTTCTCCGCAGTTGTAGCCGGCAAGAGCAAGTTCCCAGGAGTCGAAGTCGTTGTGCATTTTCTTAAGATACCGGGCTGCAGCTACGGTTGACTTCTCGGGGTCCATTCTTTCATCCACCCAATCGTTTATCTTGAGTCCGTACCGAATCCCCGTAGGTTTTATGAACTGCCAGAGTCCTACGGCTTTCCGCCTTGAGACGGCATCAACCTTAAACGCGCTTTCTATAAGAGGCAGGTAGGCGATATCAGTTGGGACTCCTTCCTCGCGCAGGGTCTCTTTTATTTCGGGAAGAAAAGGAATGGATCTGTTGAGAGTTCTTGTGAAATTCCTTCTACCTTTTCCTGTAAAATAGGTTATAAAGCGCTTTACCTTCGCGTTCTCTATAATTGGAAGACTTAAATCCTCTTCCGTTTCTTCGGGGACGGAAGAAGGTGTCTGTGGTATCTGCGTTATTCCAGGGTCCCGCGGAGACGGCTCAAGTTCCTGCGGATTTGTTTCAGACTCCTGCAGCGGTATCTCGGGTTGCGTGTCTTCTGTGACCTCGTACGGCTTCTGCGGTTTTTCAGTTGCTACAGGTTGTCTCGTCGTATAAGAGCAGGACAGGGAAAAAACCGCTGCGCTGCACACAATCACAGCAACTAGTAACTTAATACAATTTCCCATCAGGCAAATTCCGGACATTCGGAGGCGTTGCAAAATCAGATTATCTGGATTGCGTAATCCGATTTTATAAAGTGATGACTGTTCTTCTTTAACAGTATGTTGTGATATTCTAACTATGGAATATATGTTTAGTCAACCACTTATCTCCGAGAACTTCCAAGCATCTGTTTTTACGGAATTTTCGGCGTAATACGACTTTTGATCTTATATGACAGGAAAATCAATTGAGCAAAAAAAACATCGCAGTTCTCTTCGGCGGCATCTCGGTCGAACACGAGATATCGCTTGTTTCCTCAAGGTTCGTCTTTGAAAACCTTGATCCTTCCAGATTTGATGCCGTTGCTGTTTTCATTTCAAAAGACGGTAAATGGCGGAGGGCATTGATCGAAGACTGGCCGGAAGGAAAAGCGCCGGCTCTGGTTCCCGATTCGGAGCTTGTCGCCGTGTTTTCATCTTCTACACCCGGTCGTTTTATTGAGATAACCGGGGGTAAAATCGGGAAAACCTTTTCCGTGGACGTTATTTTCCCCGCTCTTCACGGTACGTTCGGTGAGGATGGCACAGTTCAGGGTCTTGCCGATCTTATGGGAGTTGCGTGCGTGGGAGCGGATGTGTTGGGGTCTGCTGTATGCATGGACAAGATAGTTTCAAAAACCATTCTGAGAGCCAGAGGATTACCTGTCGTTCCTTTCCTTGACTTTATGAAAACCGATTGGAGTGATGAAAGGCAGAAGATTGTCCGCCGTATTCGGGAGGAAATCGGGTTTCCGTGTTTTGTTAAATGTTCCAATTTGGGTTCGAGCGTCGGGATATACAAGGTTGACTCCTCGGAGTCTACTTCAGAGGTTGTGGACAGAGCTTTCGAGTTCTCGCATAGAGTTCTGGTCGAGCGTGCGGTTGTGGATCCGAGAGAAGTGGAGGTGGGAGTCATAGGGAACATCCCGCCGCGGGTTTCTGATCCGGGGGAACTTCTACTGGGAGGAGATTTTTACGATTATTCGAGAAAGTACGGGGATGATATGGTGGAGTTCCGCATCCCGTGCGAACTTGCTCCGGGGCTGCGGAAAAGAATCAAGAAACTTACTGTTCAGTCCTGCTCGGTTCTGGGTTGCGGCGGCATGGCTAGAGTGGATTTTCTCGTTTCCGGTAGTGACGAAGTGTTTGTGAGCGAGGTGAACACCATCCCAGGTCTTACTCCGGCGAGTATGTATCCCAAACTGCTTGAGACCGAAGGCTTCAGCGCGGAAAAGATGATTGACACTCTGATTTCTCTCGCTGAGGATCGATACCGGGCAAAAAAAAATCTCAGGACGGACTTTTCCTCTTCCGGGTAGAGAACTACTTGCCGAGAATATCCTCTTTTTTCTGTCCACGGAAAAGCACCAGGAATACAACTCCTACAATTATTGAAGCTCCTCCGGCAAGTTTTATCGGTGAAGGTAGGTCGTCGAACAGAAAATGGGCGAATATCAGTACGAAGATGGATTCCATAGGCATAACCGCCGTAGTTCTTGAAATGTCGAGCAGTTTTATGGCGTGGAACTGACTTGCTTTCGCTATGTAAGCTCCGCACGCTCCTCCGAAAGCCATCATCAGCGCCTGTCTTGAATTGGGCGGGCTGAATGAGCCTGTTGTAATCAGGTAGATGAAAAGAACTATTGAAACCCCGAGCGCCCTGAGAGTCGCTACAGTGAGCATGTTCAGGTCCTGCGCTATTTTTTTCACTAGAAAGGAGAGGAAAGAATAGAGAAACGCGGCTGAAACGGCCATCACCGTTCCGAAGATCAGATAGCCCTCCTTCTGGTAGGCGACCACTATTCCTCCCGCCACTGTCATGAACACTCCGATGCTCTCCCATCTGTTGAGCCTCTCCCCCAGAAACGCTATGCCGAGCAGAAGGGCAAAAAGCGTCTGCGCTTTCATAAGAAAGGATGTGAGGGCGGGTCCGATTGTCCAGAGAGCTATCATCCACAACGCGGCTCCGGCTGAGGTTATCAGGGAACTCCAGATAAAGATATTGCGGTACTGCCGGATTCTTTTGAGTTCTTTTCTCTGTGCACGCAGAAAGGGAAATAATATCATGGCGACCACGAACGCTCCGAAAAACCAGAAAAACGTTGTGGTCTCCGGATGCAGATCGCTCCTCTCAAGCGCTTTTCCTATTGCATAGGATAGGGCGGTAAAAAAAGCGGTGGCTACAAGAAGCAGATAGCCTTTTATCGGAAGTTTTTCTTTTTTTTCATTTTTCATACAAGAACCGTTTCTTTGAATCGTTTCAAGAGTTTTTTCTTCTCCATGCCTCGAGCGGTTATTCCCCGCCGAATATATTGTGCTGGATTCTGAAGAACTCGGCCGAAATGCGCATGTGGAAGTGCTGCTGCAATTTCTGAGTTCCGCATTCCGACCTTTACGGATATCGTTTTACAACCGCTTTCCGAAAATCCCGTTACTTTCACCGCTGCGGCAAGGACTGATGCTCCGTTAAACTCCATGTTCAGGGACACTATTATCGTCATCACAAACGCTATTGCAACTGAAGATGCAGACCGAAGACTGAAGAAAGGGTAGTATCGTCTCTGATTTTTTTCCTGCTGTTGAAGCAACAAAATCTTGAGCACAGATGAGGAAGATTCTGCAATTGGAACATAGGTGCTGATTAAACGTACAAGCGCGCCGGCAGGGGAAAAGGGCGACATAAAGAGTTATGTTGTCGGAATCCGAACAAGTGTTCCTGAAAGGGCCGGACCTCACATTGCCGTTTGCGTCTGATGACTGACTATTCAGTTCGTGATGAGGTTTGCGGATTGTTATCCTGCGTGGGGTGAGGAATTTACACTGTCGGTGACTACAACTTGGTCAACTGACCGTCCGGTAAATCTCAAAATTTTCTATCCGTTCAGTTCGAGCCGAGTTATGTTCATTACAACACAACGCGGTGGGAGAAGTATGGTTAAGAAAACTGCTGTTACGAAATGTCGGAGCCCTGTAAACGGGCACTGGAAAAATGACCCAGAATAAACCCGTCTGACCGGCGGTCGAAAACTTGCGGGGGGGGGTTAGGGTCTATCTCGAAAAACCCGATAGATGAAATACCCAACCGCGCACAGTACAATCAACCCCATCGGACCGCAATCCTCACTGCCTCTGGGTCCCTCATAATCTCCATAATCTATATAAGGATTCGCGGTCGCGGTCACCGACAACACCGTCAGAACACAGGTAATCAGTAGTTTTTTCATGCCTCTTGATTACATCACGCTAGCAAAGACTTTTTTGACGACTGAAACTACGGAGAAACGAGGACACTGGAGGTTCTAGAATCAGTTAGGGTCAACTCCGATCGCTATTTTTGAGAATCCGTTGTTTTTCGCTATATCCATGGTTTCCACCACCGGGCCGTGCAGGCTTTGTGAATCCGCTCTTATTATCACTAAGGAATCTTTGTTGGGTAGTTTAAGGAATTCGGATTCTACCTCTTCAGCAGATTTCATCTGTTTATCGTTAAAATAGATCTTTCCGTCCTTGGAAATGGAAATATTTATATCCTTGGCCTCGACTATTTCACCTGTAGCCTTGGGCATCTCGACCTTTATGCCGCTTGATATGGCGAAATTAAGCGTGAGGGCGAAGAATATAAGAAGATTGAAGACCACATCCACAACAGGAGCAAGGTCTACGGCGGATGAGGCGCTGGCTGAAATCTTGTGGTCAACGAAATTCATAAGGTTTCCTCGTTATACATTCCTACACATGAAAAAAGAGCCTCGAATAAGGCAACCTGACGGCAGAGCTCGAAGCGGTTAAGGATTTAAGTATGGACAGGTTCATATTCTTCATAAGTATTCGACTGATAAAAACCCCACGCTACCTCCATGTACGCTGGTTGCAAGGAATAACACTTCATGCTTCCATTTTAACCTCGGCCTTATTAAAAAAACCTGCATTGCTTTCCTCAGACTTTGTTTTTATGGCTGAGAATTTCCTCAAGCATTCTTCTGCCTTCTTCCTCAAGAGAGAATACAAGTTCTTTGAATTTCCCGTTCACGTATTTATAGGCTATGAGAGCCGGAATCGCCACGGTAAGTCCTAGAGCTGTGGTGTAAAGCGCCTCGGAAATACCGCCTGCAAGCGAAGGAGGATCAACGATATCCTTTTCCGATATTACGGCGAACACCTTGATCATACCGGATATCGTCCCCAGAAGGCCTATAAGTGTGCTGACACTGCTTATCGTAAGCAGCGTGTCTATGTTTTTTTCAAGGACCTGAGCTTCAGCCTTGCCCACCTCTTCTATGGAGTCCTGAATCTCGGTTTTTGGTCTGTTTGAGTTTAGGGTCGCCACGAGACCGATTTTTGATACCATGGAATCATTTGACATACAGAGAGTTTTCGCTTCGTCAATCCCGCCGGAGTCGATAGTTTCGTAGAAACTTGACAGGAAATCCGGGGGCATCAACTTACTGCGCCGCAACATATAAATTTTCTGAAGAAAAATTCCAAGTCCGAATATTGAACACAGCATCAGGGGGAAGATATAGATACCGCCCTTGGAAAAAAGATTTGCAACAGCTTCCATGGTTTGCTTTCCTCTAGCCTTTATTGTTGGATTGAACTCATTTGACAAAAAATGATAAAGGCAAACTTATTTTTGTCAACAGCAAGCAGATAAACCACTGATTGCATCACAACACGATTTTTAGAATTCGGACTGTGTATAATCAGGATGTGATTGTACTTGTACGGGGAAACACATCGAAATCTTATCTGTACGACTTGGGTGGCTGATGCTAGTGATTTGTCGTCCTTGATCACTGGATTCCGCCCATTGATTCCCCGTCCTCCGGACTATAGAAATACAACCCTTTAGGGGTGATACGAAAGAAACCTTCAGCGCCGCGGATTGATTCCCGATGGTTTTTTCGGGTAGAGTTTCGATAGTTTAGTCCTCAGTGATACCATGTCATGACTTCTGATTTTCAATATGTAGACGGTGAACTTTATGTGGAGAAAGTGCCTGTCGGGGATATATGCGAAAAAGTGGGCACACCGGTCTACATATATAGTTGCAATTCCATCAGAGAAAAATTTTTTGATTACCGTCAGGCGTTTTCCCATATGGATACCCTTATCTGCTATTCGGTAAAGGCTAATTCCAACATATCCGTACTGAAGATTTTTTCTTCCCTGGGTTCCGGTTTCGACATAGTTTCGTCAGGAGAACTGCAAAGAGTGCTTGCCGCCGGAGGAGATACTTCAAAAGTGGTGTTTTCCGGAGTTGGAAAAACTGCGGAGGAGATAAAAAAAGCGATCGAGACAGGCATACTGTTTTTCAATGTGGAATCCGAGGCGGAACTTGTCAAGATAAACGAAATTGCGGTTTCTCTCGGGAAGAAAGCACCCGTCGCCGTAAGGGTGAATCCCGACATAAATCCAGACACGCATCCCTACATATCGACCGGTTTTGAAAAAAGCAAATTCGGCATAAGTATGGAAAAGGCCGCCGGTGTCTACAGAAACGCCGCGCGGATGGAGGGAATAGAGATAAGAGGAATCGATGCCCACATAGGTTCACAGATATTCGATCTCTCGTCTTTTTCCGAATCCGTAGAGAAACTTGTTGACCTTGCTTCCGGATTGTGTGCGGATGGAATAGACATCTCCTATATAGATATAGGCGGAGGACTCGCCATAGGTTATCAGCAGGGACAGGAACCTCCTGCGAAATCGGAGTACGCGCAGGTGTTCCAGGAGCATTTAAAGGATTCTTCTTTCAGACTGGTTCTTGAACCCGGACGGTCTCTTGTGGGCAATGCGGGAATCATGGCGACCAGGGTGCTTTATCTGAAAAAAGGGATTTCGAAAAAGTTCGTGATAGTGGATGCGGCGATGAACGATCTCATAAGGCCCTCATTCTACGATTCGTTTCACCGGATAGATCCTGTATCCGAGAAAACGTCAGAGGAATTTATAGTGGCCGATATAGTGGGCCCCGTATGCGAATCAGGAGACTTTTTGGCCACAGACAGAAAGATTCCCGCGGTTTGCCCGGGCGAACTGCTTGCGGTTTTCAGCGCCGGGGCATATGGTTTCGTCATGTCGTCAAACTACAACACTCGACCTCGGGCGGCGGAAGTTCTGGTAAGCGGTGAGCGATATTGCGAGGTGAGAACCCGGGAAACCGTGGATGATATTCTCAGGGCTGAGAGCATTGCAGATTTTCTTTGAGTTTTTGCGCTTCGTGCGGGAAATCTCCGGCTTTTACATATGAAACAGGGTTTTAGCGGACTTAGAGTGACATCGTTTGAGAGTCGTCGTTGTGAGGAGATGGGAAAACTCATCAGCTATCACGGCGGCGTGCCCAGAATCGCGCCGTCGATGAAAGAGGTCCCGTCCGGGAAAAATCCTCATGTGAGCAGGTTTCTGGGAGATCTTTTCTCAGGCGCGGTGGACATACTCATTTTGATGACCGGTGTGGGCACGCAGATTCTCTCGGATATTGTCATCGCTCGGGAGGGCATGGAAAAATACCTCCGCGCTTTATGTTCCGTGAAGATTGTAGCGAGAGGTCCGAAACCCGTTTCGGTACTTAGAAAACTGAAACTTGAACCGGATATAACCGTTGGGGAGCCGAACACTTGGAAAGACGTACTTTCTTCTCTCGAAACATCAGGTACGGATATTCGCGACAAGGTTGTCTACGTTCAGGAGTACGGAGTTTCCAATGCGGAATTTCTCCGCTCGCTTGAAAAAGAAGGCGCGGACGTGAGGAGAATACCCGTTTATAAATGGGCTCTTCCTGACGACCTCGGTCCTCTCCGCGACGCTGTGAGGTCAATATCGGAAGGCACCGAAGACTGTCTTCTGTTTACGAGTTCCCGCCAGGTGACCAGCCTTTTCGAAGTTGCGTACCGAGAAGGTTATGGTGAAGAAATCAGGGAAGGCATGAAGAAGACTCTTGTATGTTCAATCGGCCCCACAACTACCGAGACGTTGAAGCAAAGCGGGATTTCCGTGGATTACGAACCCGACAGTCCCAAAATGGGAAACCTGGTGAAAGAAGCGGCCAGGGTGTCGGACTCACTCCTTTTAAGGAAAAGGACCGCCGCTGATAACGGAATCAACACGGCAAGTTGGAGACGAACCGATATGGTGTGGCCGGAGAACGGCCCGGCAAGAAGAAGAGAACTCACTTATCAGGGCGCGTTTATGAAGGCATGCAGACGTGAAGACCCGGGTTTTACCCCTGTGTGGTTTATGCGTCAGGCCGGTCGATTTCTCCGCGAATACAGAGAACTCCGATCCCGCGTTTCTTTTATAGAACTTTGCAAAACTCCCGATGCGGCCGCGGAAACAACGCTCATGGCGGTCGACCGGCTGGGGGTCGACGCCGCCATAATCTTTTCCGACATACTGCTTGTTCTCCAGTCTTTGGGGCTTTCCCTCGAGTACTCGAGCGCGGATGGTCCGATTATAAAAAAGCCTGTGCGGACATCTAAACATGTGGATTCACTTGAGGAATTTTTTCCGGAAAGCATGGATTTTCTCCGCCGCGCCGTAACTATAACCAGAGAAGCGCTTTCCCCCGATACAGCTCTTCTGGGTTTTGCCGGAGCTCCGTTCACCGTGGCTTCCTACGCGATTGAGGGGGGAGGTTCAAGAAACTACGTCAGCACGAAGAAACTGATGTATTCAGACCCGTCGCTTTGGCGAAGATTCATGGAAATTCTCACCGATTCCATCTCGGAATGTCTCCGCATACAGGTGGATGCGGGAGCGGACGCTGTGCAGATTTTCGACAGTTGGGCGGGTTGTCTTTCCCCTGCGGATTATGAAGAATTTGTCTTTCCTCACATGAAAAAGCTGATTTCGAAGCTTCCCGCGGAAGTCCCGGTTATACTGTTCGGGACAGGAACTTCGTCTCTTCTCGAGTTTATGGGAAACACGGGGGCGGGCGTGATAGCGCTTGACTGGCGGGTTGATATTCTCGACGCCTGGCGCAGGGTAGGTACATCGCTTGCGGTCCAGGGCAACCTTGATCCGGTATCGCTTCTCGCCTTACCTTCTCATGCGGTCGGCGAGACCAGAAAAATACTTGATAAGGTCGGTGAAAGACCCGGCCATATATTCAATCTCGGCCATGGAATTCTGCCGGGAACTCCGGTTGATAATGTTCTGAGGGTCGTGGATGAGGTTCACCGATACTCTGTACGGAAACAGTTCCAGAGGTGCTGATTATGCGGAAAAATTTCGATGCGATAATGATGATCGGATACGGTGCTCCCGAGAAAAAAGAAGATATAATGCCTTTTCTGCGAAACGTGGCGGGTGGAAGACCCATACCGGAAGAAAGGCTTCTGGAAGTCGCGCATCATTATGAAATTTTTGACGGCCGCTCGCCGCTCAATGAGTTTACCTACAGGCAGGCAGGGAAACTTGAGAAACTCCTTTCGCAGAAGGGATACGACATCCCTGTCTGTGTCGGGATGAGAAACTGGCATCCGTTCATAAAAGACTCTCTTATGCAGTTGCGCGGAAGGGGAGTTGAGAACCTCATAGGACTCATAATGGCGATTTATCAGTCGGACGCGAGTTGGGAGAGATACATTAGGGAGCTAGATGAATTTTCACGGGAACTGAGAATGGATATTCAGGTGGAGTATCCTCCTCCGCTTTTCGACCACCCTCTTTTCATAGAAAGTTCCGCTAGTAAGGTCACGGAATGTCTGAACGCGATTGCCGAGGAAAGACTTTTGTCCACAATGCTTGTTTTTACCGCACACAGCATCCCGCAGAAAATGTCCGATCGCTCGCCTTATGTCATGCAGTTTGAAACTTCTTCAAGGCTTGTAGCGGAAAAGGCGGGGTTCCAAAAATGGATGACGGCCTATCAGAGCAGAAGCGGACCGCCGGAAGAAAAGTGGCTTGAGCCTGATGTCTGCGATGTTATAGAGGATCTTGCCGCACAGGGTTTTACCGATATTGTCGTTCAACCCATAGGATTCGTCTGCGACCATATAGAGGTGCTTTTCGACATAGGAGTTGAGGCGACCGATGCGGCCCGGAAATGCGGGGTGAATCTGCGCAGAGCGGAAACCGTGAACGACGACGACCTTTATATCGCCGCTTTGGGAGACGAGGTGCTGAAACTGCTGGAACCCGAAACAGAGGGGAGATGACTCGGGGTCCTGCAATCAGAGTCGCGGTTGCGGGCGCGGGTATTTCAGGTCTCGCGAGCGCGTATTATCTGAGGAAATTCTGCAGCGAAGAAGGTATCGGACTCGACCTCGTTCTTTTCGAATCCGCTGTTCGTCCCGGCGGAGTCTTCGACACGGTAAGAGAAGACGGGATGACCGTTGAACTCGGACCTGATTCCTTCATAACGTCCAAGCCTTGGGCTGTTGATCTGGTAAGGGATATAGGTCTTGAAGATTCGCTTCTGGGTGTCGGGGAAGGAAGCGGAAAGGGAGTATTTGTCTACACGGGGGGTGAACTCCATGCGCTTCCCGAAGGCTTTTTTCTGATGGCTCCGTCAAGGCTTTCCCCTTTTTTACGCTCGAAGTTGTTCAGCACGCGTGCGAAACTCAGGTTTTTTCTCGAGCCGCTGATTCCCCGCGGCTCCGGCGAAGATCAAAGTGTAGCCTCGTTTGTAAGGAGAAGACTCGGAGACGAAATCCTTGAGAAAGCGGCGCAACCTCTTCTGGGCGGAATATATATGTCCGACCCTGAAAATCTGAGCCTCGCGTCCGCGGCGCCGCAGTTTCTCGAGATGGAGAATAAGAACAGAAGCGTTTTCCTAAGTCTTCTCCGCAACCCTCCGGGGTCTCGGGGAGAAGGCGGGGCGAGATACGGACTTTTCCTTACGCTTAAAAACGGAATGTCCGTTGTTGCGGAAAGATTGCTTGAAAGCGCGGAGTTTTCGGATGTACGTTTCCGAAGCCCCGTCACTTCTCTTGGAAAATCGGATGACGGCTGGGTTGTCAGAACGGAATACGGAGAGGATGTGTTTGATGCGGTTGTTCTGTCCGTTCCCGCGTATGCGGCTGGCTCGCTGCTTCTGGATGTTGATCCTCAACTTGCGGAAACTCTCCGCGGTATAAACTACATATCTTCCGTTGTCGCGGTCTGCGTTTTTGAGGAGAAAGAATTTTCCGGTCTTCCCGACGGACTCGGGATAATAATCCCCGATACGGAAGGTATGAATCTTGTCGCGTGTTCGCTTTACAGTAAGAAGTTTCCCTGCAAGTGCGCCGGCGCGAAGGTAGTGGTCAGGTGTTTTCTCGGCGGGCAGAAAAATCCCGAGACAGTATCATGGAGCGAGGAAAAAATAGAGATGGTTCTAAGAGATGAGCTCCTGACTGTATTCGGCGCGGACAATCGCCCCGTGAAAACCTGGATAAGAAAGTACCCGAAGTCCATGCCGCACTTTTCTCCAGGACACAAAGATACCGTTTCGGAGATTTCAGAGAAATCTTCGCATCACAGCGGATTAGGTCTCTGCGGGTCTTATATGGGAGTGGGAATTTCCGACTGTGTGCGCTCGGGCAACCTTGCCGCCCGCAGTATTGTTGATGATATTCTCTCTGTCTGACCGGATTTATCGCAGTCGTAGAGAGGAAGTTAAGACCGTGAGAGTATTGAGAGGAAGGTCGTCAGAATAAATCGACTGTCAGGAATGCATCTGTTTTTCTGAAGGAAAAGGTTGAAAATCTTCCGGTCTTTCGTCATATGACGATTTATGAGTAGACAACTTGAGTTTGTAGCGGACATCAGCGACTGTAATTTTTCGGTTCATGTTCCGCAATGTACTCTCTTCATAGTTCCTTTTTCTTTATGCCAGATGCATCCATCTTGAAATACAGTACCCCCCCCCCCGAAAAAATTGTTGCGTGAGAAAACACTAGAACAGGTGCTTAACACACTGATATTTAGCGATTATTTTTTTGTAGGCGGTATAGTGAACTTGAGTTAAGTTTCTCGGCTTCCGAGGCTTCCCGAGCCTTATCTGTACGACGGATGCTCTTCACCTGATCACGGGGTTCATTCCGCGGGACTGGCCCCATAGAAACTGTGCCTTATAAAACTCCCCGCCTCATACCGTACCTGCGATCACCGGAGATCATCCGGCCGAAATCAAACGCCCATTAAACTTCAACTCGGTCGGATACGCGGGTCGGGCATCTGTCCTTGACTTAGTTAGGGGGGGTAGAATCAAAGTCATGAAAGATCCTACATTGTCGAAGGAGGTTGTATTATGAAGTCACGTAATTTCTTAGTGTTGTTGTTTCTGTTCGGCGGAGCGGTTTTCTTTGCTGCCTGTGAAGGAGAGATGGGTCCGCAAGGTCAGAAAGGAGACCCGGGAGTGGCCGGACCGGCAGGTCCGCAAGGTCCGAAGGGGGATCCGGGAGTGGGAGATAAAGGGGATAAAGGAGATCCGGGAAAGTCCTTCGGCGACCCCAGATGCGACGTGAGCAACGGTATAAATGCGCTGCCCGGTGTCTCCAATGATATCACGGGGACTGATGACGACGATGTCATATGCGGAAATCAGTACAAAAACACGATTAATGCCGGAGACGGCGATGATACTGTCTACGCCGGTGCCGGAAACGACAAGATAGTCGGCGGCGCCGGCACGGATACGATACATGGTGAAGACGGAGATGACCACATTGATGCTCATTTTGACGGCGACCTCTCGGGAACTACCGACGACGTCATCCATGGCGGAGACGGAGATGATACAATCTGGGCCACCGACGGCGCCAACACCATCCACGGCGGAGACGGCGTCGATTACATCCGGGGAGCAGTCGGCGATGATACCATCAACGGCGATGCGGGGCAGGACGCACTTCACGGTGATGGCGGTAATGACACGCTCAACGGTGGAGACGGGGCAGATATATTCTGGCTCCTCAACAGCGGTACCGACACCTATAACGGCGGCGCCCCGACAGGGACTGCTCTCAGTAATGGTAATGGTTGTCGAGCTGCCGATTCTATAATTTTCGGCGGAGTCGGTTCTTCAGGAGCTACAATCTCGGGCTTGAAGAAGGGTCTTATCACTTTCACAATAACTTCGGAAGCTGCAACCATCGACCTTGCCACGGGGTCTCTTGACCGCAGTGCCCGGGGAGGAGGGTCGATTACATTTACAGGTATCGAGAACGTTTACGGCGGATATGGAGCTGATACTATCAACGGAGACAACCTGGGAAATTGTTTAGACGGGATAAACGGAAATGATACTATTAACGGAAAAGGCGGAAACGACTTCATTGAAGGAGGTGCCGGTACCGATAATCTTACAGGCGGCGCCGGTGCCGACACCTTTGTAATGAGGCACTCGAACAGAAGCACCAAGGATACTGTTACGGACTTCAACGCATCGCAGAAGGATATAATCCGGTTCCGGGGTTTTCCGAAAGGGTCTACGTTGACGGGGTCGGGTCGCACTATCAGGATAGGGACAGACGATTTATTTGACGTGCAGGATGACGCCACGGCAAATACAATCCGTACTACGCCGGCCCTATATGAATTTACAGACTGAGTTCAATCGGTTCCGGTGAAGTTGTTTCCCCGAAAGGAACAACTTATATTCAGTAAGTTCCGTTCGGTCAAGGTGTGATGTACGAGTGAGGCGGTATTCACAAAAATTTCTTCCTGTGTAATAATTTAAGGTTGTGTTGGAGATTACTGCCGATGTAGCTCAGTGGTAGAGCAGCTCACTCGTAATGAGCAGGTCAGGGGTTCAAATCCCCTCGTCGGCTTTAACACCTTCTTGCCGGAACAACTTCATGAAGTATCTACTGAATTCCTCAGGCGAGAGGTTTGTGCACGAAGAGATCTTTTGTAACATTTCAGGATTTTCAAGATCGTCCGGTTTCATCTTGACCATGTGTTTCTGGGCCACTTCGTAAGCCTCGGTGTTGGTATCCATGTATCTGACTTTTATGATGTTCGTTTCCTTGTCTATGAGATCCGAGAACGGCGTCGCCTGCATTTTCCCGCGTCTTACGTACACAAGCGCGCCGCCTGCGTACTCTTTTCCGAGCAGGTATTTGGTCGCGCAGTATCCGAGCTTGCGAGTGTAATCGACATCGAAGGGAATTGGCTGGGCGCAGCGGAGTTCGTAGCCGAGTCTTTTGTGCACAAGGTCGACATCAATTCCTTTTGATGAAAGTTTTTCTCCGAGACCGCTTTTCAGGAGTTGGCCGAAATTGATGTCCGCGTACTTTATTCTTCCCATATTGTCTCTATCCATTATTCCCAGGTCCACCGGGTCTATCTTATCAATCATGCCTTCCGCGAGTATTGCCACTCCGTAGGCTTTTCCCATGGAGAGTCTTTTTATTATTGCGCCTTCAAGGATGGTGAGAAGACCGTCAAGCTGAACTTTCCGTTCTGTGAAGTCCTCGGGAATTATTGTCAGAGTAGCACCTGATGACTGTCCGATGCCGAGCGCGAGGTGACCGGTCCTTCTTCCCATCGTTATGATCAGAAACCATCTGCATGTGGTCCGAGCCTCCTCCATTATGTGATTCATCAACTTGGCCCCGACATCTCTCGCAGTCTCGAATCCGAATGTGGGTATGTAGTCGGGCAGGGCAATGTTATTGTCTATGGTTTTCGGAAGATGGGCTATTCTCACACTCCCCCCGAAATGCTTATCAAGAGCGTCGGCGAGAAACATCGTTCCGTCGCCGCCTATGCTCACCAGATATCCTATTCCCAGTTTTTCGATGGAGGAGACCGTATTTTCGAAGGTTCGCTTCGTCGCGAGGGGGCTGTGTCTGGATATCCCTATTATGGACCCTCCTGTAGTATGGATTCTTGAAGTGTTTCCGACATCAAGGTTGAGCACTTTTGATATATCCCCCTGGGATATCCACTTGAATCCGTCAATAATGCCGACTACTTCCTTTCCTCGGTTAGTGGCTTCAATGGTGACTGAACTTATCACTCCGTTTATACCCGGCGCTGGTCCTCCCGCCGTTATGAGTCCCACCCTGTTCATAGTCGTTTCTCCGTGTTGTTTATACTTTTCATGCCAGCCTTTCCATCCTGTATTTCTTGTTTCTATACTCTCTGGTCTTCGTATAACCGGCCACGGATACGAGCCCGCACGCGAATCCGCTTATATGAGCCCAGACCGTGTCTGTACCGACTTCGCCGATATAACCTATGTACATCGAGAACTGGGTAATGAACCAGATTGCTATAAACACGTAAGCCTTTATTTTCACGAACCGCAAGGGTACGGGCGGAATTAGAAGAAGCACAAGGATATCCGATCTCATGAAAAAAAGAGAGTAAGCTCCCAATACTCCGGAAATCGCACCGCTTGCGCCTACCACCGGAATCTGCGAACCGGAATCGACCGCTGATTGCACGAGAAGCGCCGAAAGGCCGCAGAACAGATACAGAAGCAGATACCTGGCGTGTCCCGTCATGCATTCGACCCCTTTTCCGAAGATGTACAGGAAAATCAGATTTCCCGCTATATGCAGCCAACCTTCATGTACGAACATGGAACTGAAGAACTTGGTCGTCTGCTTGAGGAATCCGTAAGCGCCGAGGGATGTTGCTTCGCTGGGAACGATACCGTACGTTCGGTAGAACATTTCAAGAGCGTCTTTATCCAGAAAGAGTGTATAGGAGAAAAAAAGCGCGTTTAAGGCCAGAAGCGT
Source organism: Thermodesulfobacteriota bacterium (assembly GCA_965204665.1). GTDB lineage: Bacteria > Desulfobacterota_D > UBA1144 > Nemesobacterales > Nemesobacteraceae > Nemesobacter. The sequence continues at coordinate 1,646,908 of OZ242002.1, forward strand.
GCAGTTCACATATGGAGTGGAGTCTGTTCTTATTGTACTTTTAACCGGTATCATATTGCTTGAGTATACTTGAATTCAAGAGATCTGACGGCAGCTGGAAACAAAAAATGTCGAAGAACAAGGCGACTGAAAACCTTGATGTGATCAGAACCGACATAAGGAAAATCTTCCTCAGGGTTTCGTTGTTCGCTGTAAACGCAGGGCTGTTTTCAACTGGCGGAAACCCGCGACCTCGAATACGGGAAGAAGGTTTTTCCGGTGAGATTTTCCGTCAGATGCGTCTACTTGGAACAGATGTCGTATTTTACTCCTGCGAATCCGGTCAATGCGATTTTCTGAGTACACACGCCGCGGCGCTCAAGCGCAACGGCCACACCGTTCTGAAGGACAGAGAAGGCGTGTCCGGAAAATTGGAGAAGGTAGACTGCGTGATTATCGGTTCCGAGGAATCGGACATTGATTTTTTCCCTCTCGCGGCTTTCCGCACAGCGCCTATTTCAGCTCCGCTCCTGCTTAAGGCGGAATCGGATTACGTGTCGAACTATGATGGAGAATCGGCCTTTACGGAAATTGCCGACCTGATTGTGAATTCAAAGAAACGAGTCTGAAAATTCCTTGCGATGAAACCCGCCGCCCAACTTTCCTCCCTCGTAAAAAACCGCGCGAGAGAACTCGGTTTCAATCTAGTTGGGATAAGTTCTGTTGACGACCGTTATCCTGAAGGGGAGTTTTTTGAGCGGTGGATCAGGAGCGGTTATGCGGGAGAGATGGGTTATCTCAAGAGAGGGGTACTTAAGAGAAAGGAAATCCACAGGGTGCTTCCGAACGCGAAATCCGTTATATCATGCACGCTTGACTACAACACGGAAAACCCTCTTTCGACCGAGGTTTCGGATAATACAAGCGGCTGGATAGCGCGGTATGCCTGGGGAGACGACTACCACGACGTTATGAAGGCGATGCTTGATGACCTCGCCGATTATGTAAGTAGCCTCGGCCGACAAAATGCGTGTACGAAGGCATATGTGGACACGGGTCCCGTTCTTGAGAAAACACATGCCGCCCGCTGCGGAATCGGTTGGATAGGCAAAAATACATGTCTCATAAACCAGAAGACCGGCTCATGGTCTTTTCTGGGCGAGGTAATAACGGATATCGAACTTGCGGGCGATACTCCGGCTGCAGACAGGTGCGGCAGCTGCAGAAGATGTATAGACGCCTGTCCCACGGATGCGATAGTGCGTCCCTATGTTCTTGACGCCACGAAATGCGTTTCCTACCTCACAATAGAACTCAAGGGGAAGATTCCGGAAGGTCTCAGAGAGGGGATGGAGAACAATGTTTTCGGTTGCGACATCTGCCAGGATGTCTGTCCGTGGAACCGTCGCGCCCCCTTTACTCTGAAAGAACAATTTCTGCCCAGAGAGAAACTTCTGGCTCCCGAGTTTTCCTGGCTTCTTTCGCTTGACGACGAAGAATTCAAGGATGTTTTCAGGAAAAGTCCGGTAAAGAGGTCCAAGCGTAGAGGTTTTATGAGAAATGTGCTCGTGGCTGTTGGAAATTCGGGAAATAAAGAGTATATAAAGTATGTAAGGTTGCTTCTCCGGGATAAAGAACCGTTGATAAGGGCTCATGCGGTCTGGGCTCTATGGAAACTCTGCGGTGAGCGGTGCGTAGAAGACCTTCGGAACATGCTCGCCCGCGAAACAGACCCGGATGTGCTGGAGGAGATTCATCGTATTACCGATATTGTGTGAAGTTGAGGTGCATTTTCCGTGAGTAACGACAAGGAAAATATAATCAGAACCAACAAAAAGTTTTATGATGCCCGTAATCGTTACGACCTTGATCTGATCGAAGGGGTGTGGGTCAATGATATTCGGGCCAAGTGCGTCCACGCCGGTTGGCCGATAATTTTCGGTTGGGAAGCCATAAAGGAGAGTTGGAAGACCATCTTTGAAACAGGTGGTTTCGACCATGTGGATATTTCTGATTTTTTTGTTGAGGTTAAGGAGAACTCCTCTTGGCTTAACTGTATAGAGAGGGCTACATACTCTGTAGAAAATCGTAGAATCGTAATGCTTGCCCAAGTGACCAACATATTCGAACTTCTTGACGGAGAATGGAAAATGGCACTACACCATGCCTCTTTAATGCCTATCCCGCGCAAGGAGATTGATTACGAAAATATCCAATAAGAGTTCTTGAGAATTTTTTGTGGTAGGTTCGAAGACCGATAAATAGTTGGGAGTTGTTCAGTTGCTCCCCACCCATTGCTTTTTGTACTTATCAAAATACTCTCTGTGTTTTAAGTATTCTTTTATTTCCCTATAGTTGCTGTCTTGGTCATAGGTGGGGATAAACAGATAATCTAACAAATCTAGTTTTTTGACATCAGACATTATGGTTCCTGAGGATATTGCTGTCATTTGAGTAAGGTAATCATCAGAAAACATAAACTTCAAGAAGTTATATCTCTCTCGTTCATCAGGTATTGTGATACTATAAAAGCCATTAGAGAATATCAAATCATCCTCAACTCTAGTCAGATAAACAAAGTTGTTAAAAGAACCCTGCATCTTTGACAATAAGATGCTATTGTCTTGCGGAATAAGTTTTGCTCTATTTGGGAGACTCCAACCCCTTAGTTTGTCTACCTCCAACATATTGTCTCTATAGACATTCCCAGTCTCAACATATCTGTAAATATAACTCTTCTTTATATGAGGTTCATTGTTGGTAGTAACCTCTGATGATATTCTTCTGAGAGTTGTCCAAGACTTATTCTTTAATCTATTGGTACATTTTTTATATTCCGGCAAATATCTGCCCATTAATATTCTACAATCGCGCTCATTCTTTATATCGGACACTTTCATAGTGCTATATTCTCTCTCAAGTGTGTGTGTGGGGGGGGGGTAATTAAGAGTCCAACCAGTCATATTCTCCTTACAGAAACTATAAAATCTCGCTTGAATATTAAATAAATCGTTTTCTATTACTTTCTCATTCCGCTCGTCATACAAAAAAACTCCATCAGATTCGTCTCTTTTATGAAGTATTGGTGCTCTTTTCGTTTTGTGGTCGAATCCAACTTTTTCTGCACTATCGACAAATATGTTGTAGTTTCCCAGTTTACTAGTTTCCTTACGCTTTTCTAGGACCAATATAGAAGTTTTACCACCAGAACCAGAACACTTAAAGACTCCGTCAGGCAATCTTATAACTCCAACAATTCGTGCATTATCCAACATATAGTCTCTGAGAAACTTATCAGTAGGGTTATCTAAATAACCAGTCGGTAAAATAATGACCAACACTCCTTCGCTCTTTAGAAGGGTCAGACAACGTTCTACAAACAACTTCCCACTTTCTTTTGTAGGTAGTCTATAACCTATATTGTTGTGTTTCGTGTTTTTTCCGAATGGGGGATTTGTGATAATAACATCTAACGTGTCGGAAGATTCTTTTACTTCTTCAAGTGAATCTTTATTTTTAACTTCAGTTCTTCCATCTCCATGTAAAATCATGTTAATTTGTGATAAGGTTGTGGCATCAGGATCTACATCCCAACATGCGATATTTTTTACCAACTCATTCAACCCTTCTTTAGTTCCTCTTGACAAAAGACCAACCATAAAATCACCTGAGCCACTACAAGGGTCCAATGCTTTTGTCGTTTTCCGCAAAGGAACTAAATTAACCATAAATGTTGCAATTTCTTTTGGTGTGTAATATTGGCTCAAGTCTTTTTTTAAGAAAGACGGAGCAAATTTCATATAAAACTCCTGAATTATTCTATTATCAGAATTTTTTAATGTGTAGTTCTGTAATATCTTGACACACTCAATTATGCTTTGATTCTTCAATTCTATGCTATTTGTTAGAACTCCCCAGATAGCTTTACCCCCCCCCCATAATATGCATAAGCCTTTGTATATAACTCCTTAATTTTCTGATGAAGGTTTTCATTAGCAGTATTAAATGCTAATTCATCACTAAACTTTTCATCATAATATTTTGCAATTAAAATCTTCAGTAGTTCTCTGTGCTTGTTTTTCGTGCCACCTTGGTAGTTTCTTAAGCATTGTTCCAGTTGATCCCATAATATTTGCGTATTAGTTAGTTTCTGTAGTTGGTCAATGGTCTTTTGACCAGACTGTTTTTGATAATTTAATTCGGTTAATCCATATTCCTTATCTTCTTTATCAATCAGGATTCTGTTTACTTCATCCCAATAGATTCCATATACTAAATTGGGACACTGATCCATAGCTGGTTTCAGTTGGTATTTTATTGCGTCGTCTTTATCTTTGGGGTTAGTTTTAATTTCTGCTATATATAACAAGTCCTTTAGTTTTCTACTTTTACTGTCTCTGAATACAGCAATATCTGTTCTTAGATTGTTTTTTGCTCCAGATCCATAACACAACAATATATATTCTAACTCTATGTTTTCCTTTGGAATTCGTGCAGTTTCTATTAAATAGTTAAGACATCCTATTTTGACCCCTTCCTCAAGAGAAGTTGTATTTTTTTCTCCTCTGATCGGACAGTAGAATCTATACCTTTCTTTTCTACTCATAACTTGTTCTCTCTTTAAGTAAGTTGTCTACGGTATCCGCTCACCTCATTAAACCTATCAGAAAAAGCATATTTAATCTCGCTCAAGTTAAGTTTAATGGGCGAATTCAAAAACGTTCCAAGATTTCATAATAGGTGTTTCTCTGCGCGGGATTGAATCCTGCGCTTTTTATCATGTAAACGAGTTCATCCACGGTTGAACGGATTTTGTTTTCAGCGCATCCCAGAACATTTTCATCATAAAGAGTTCCGCCGAGGTCGCTTGCGCCGTAGTGCATCGACATCGATCCCATTTTCTTACCCTGAGTGAACCATGAACCCTGCACATGTCTGAAGTTGTCGAGAAATATCCTGCATACGGCTAAAACCCGCAGATACCTTTCTCCTCCGACCTCGTCCTTTATTCTCTTTTCAATAGGTGTGTTTTTCGGCTTGAATGTCCACGGAATAAAAGCGAGAAAATTTCCGGTCTCATCCTGAAGGTCTCTTATTCTCGTCAGGTGTTCCACTATATCCTCGTCCTGTTCCAGATGTCCGAACATCATCGTGGCGGTCGTCTTGAAACCTATGTTGTGCGCTTCCCTGGTGATTCTCATCCATACGTCCGCGTCTATCTTCAAAGGACTTATGGACCTTCTCACCCTGTTCGAAAGTACTTCCGCCCCGCCGCCGGGTATTGTTCTTAACCCCGCGTCCCAGAGATTCTGCAGCACATGCTCGGTGTCGAGATTTTCGTATTTGGCTATCGCCGCTATTTCCGGAGCTGAAAAAGCGTGAAGATGAAGGTCGGGTATTTCATTCGAGGCTCTCCTTACAATTTCGATGTAGTAATCAAGTCTGAGTTTCGGGTTATGACCTCCCTGAAGAAGCACCGTGGTCGCGCCGTTGTGGTATGATGTGCGCATTACCTCGATGACTTTGTCGATACTCATGGTGTATGCGTCGTGCGCGCCTTCGGGTCTCCAGAAGGCGCAGAAAAGACATTCTGTGTCGCAGACGTTCGTGTAGTTGGGGTTTGTGTCGGCAACGAAAGTTACGGTATCGTCGGGGTGAAACCTTCTTCTAGTTATGCCCGCAAGCGAGCCCAGTCGAAGCAGATCTCCTTCTTTCAGCAGCAGGAGCGCCTGATCCGGCGATATGCGTTTCTGCTCAAAAACTCTGCTGTATATGTCTTTCACCTTCAACACAGCGAACTAATAAAGCCAATCATGAACTTAAAGTCAACCGTTTATCCGCAGCGCAACCGGCCATCTGCCGGTATGTATTTTAACTCCCGTTTTTGTTATTCTGTTAACCGTGAGGTCATATCTGAAAGGTGTCCTTCCGCTCGGAGAACGGTTCTGTTCTGCCCGAAGTAGTTCTGGTTCGTGGAATGAAAACCGAGAGAAATTTGGGTGTATGCATTGAAAAAGTTTTTTAAAAAACCGATCTTTTACGTTTTTTTTCTGCTTCTTGTCTTCTGTGCTGGGTATTCCCCCGCGTTTTCTTCGGATGCCAAGGAACTCCTGTTCTCCCGCAGTCAGGCGGATGCCTATTATCATTTCATGCTTTCGGAAATCTATCTGGAGAAAGGAGATATCCTTCGCGCGGAACAAAATCTCGTGAAAGCGGAAGAGGTTGACTCCGAGTCTTCAGAGATAAAATACAGGCTGAGTCTTATCTATATGTTTCTCAACATGCCCGACAAGGCTGCAGATAAACTCACCCGGTCCATAGAGATCGATCCGTCAAATTCTTCCGCATACAGGGAACTCGGTCGTATCTACATATCTTCTTCGCATCCGCTGCACAGAAAGAGAGGCAAAATCCTTCTTCGAAAGGCGGTCGGCATCGATGACCGCGATGCGGAAGCCTGTTTTCTGCTCGCCAAGGCCGAACTACGTTCCGGGAATTTCAATCTTGCGGAAAAGTATGCGGAAAAAGGACTTTCCGTAAATTCGATGGATGTTCGGGGACATTTTTATCTGGGAAACATAGCGGCGGCCAAAGGAGACCTTGACGCCGCGGTAAGACATTACGACAGAGCCTTGACTATCCATCGCAGGTATTACCCGGCGTTCTCCGCTCTGGTGGAGACCCTCGAGAGGGCGGGCAATGTACAGGAGGCTGTATCCCGTTACGATGAAGCGATTAAAAAATTTACGCCTTACCGCGACCTTTTCCTGTCTTATGCGGATATGCTCAGCCGCCATGAAATGTACGAGGATGCGCTCGGCCAGTACATAAACGCTGAAGAACAGGACCCGAACAACGTTGAAATCAAGTACAGAATCGCTCTCCTGCAGATCAGAACCGGGAATTATCTGCAGGCAGCCGAAAAACTGGAGCGCGTTCTTGCCACGGCGCCTTCCAACATAGGGGCTAAATACTTCTCCGCCGTAGCCTTACTGAATCTCGGTGAATACTCCCGCGCGGAAAAATTTCTTGACTCCATCCCCCCGGATTCACCGGTCCGGACGGATGTGATTCTTCTTCGCGCGCGTATACGTGAACTTGAAGGATCACCTGAAAAAGCTCTGGAGATTGTGGACGGGATTTATGAAGAGAAGCCTCATGATCCGAAGGTAGTTACGGCGTTGGGTGAACTTTACGGAAGACTCGGGAAATGGGAAGAAACAATTTCGCTTTACAGAAAGTATCTGCGGAAAAACCCTTTCGATGAGTCTGTGCTTTATTCTCTGGGTGTTTCCTATTACTACAGCGACCGAGTGGGAAAGTCGCTTGCCCTGATGAAAAACCTGATGAAGAAAAACCCGAAAAATTTCGATGCGATAAATTTTGTCGGGTACACCTACGCGGAAAAAGGTGAAAAACTTGATTATGCGGAAGACCTGATAAAAAAAGCGTTGGAGATTGCCCCGGAGCGGGGCTATATAATCGACAGTCTCGGGTGGGTTTACTACAAGAAGGGGGATTTTGAGAAGGCTCTTGAAATTCTTCTTCGCGCTTCGGAGATTTCACCCGATTCTGCCGTGATATTAGAACATGTCGGCGATGCCTACGAAAAACTCGGAAACGAGGAGATGGCTCTTGAGAACTATAAAAAAGCTCTTGAGATTCTGGACTCGAAAAATCATGTTGATGTCGAAGACGGAAAAGTCCGTCTGCGGCTCAGGCGGAAATTGGAGGAATTCCGTTCCGGTGAGGCGTAGCAAGCAACTCTTTTTCCCTGTAATGCTTCTGCTTCTGCTCTCCTCGTGCGCGGGAAAACATTCTCGTGTCAAAGTTGATGTTTCCCCCGATGCGCTTTCAGAAGCCATAAAAAACCACACGGGTTTCGTTTCTATTAAATCCTTAGCCAGAGTGGTGGTGGAATCTCAGGAGGGAAGGATGGCTTTTGATCAGGTGACATCGGCGATCCGTCCGGATATTCTTGAAATTGCGGTTTTCGCTCCTTTCGGGGAAATGCTGGCATTGGTTTCTTCCGACGGTGACAGTGTAAGGATGAAAACTGCGGGGGAAGAACTTGTTTTTCAAAATTCAGAGGACTTCAGCTTCTCGTTCCTTTATCCTGGACTGCCTCCTCGTATGGGAGTTCGGGACATTGTTAATTTCCTGCTCGCAGGCGCTCCTTTTCCGCTCTCCCGGGATGCGTACACCGCAACCGGAACTGTAAAAGACGGGGTGGCGGTTTTTCAGTCGGGGGGCACCCGACCTTCCCGGATTGAAGTCGATCTGGATAAAAATTCCATCACCGCGATTCACTGGCTGTTCACGGAAGACAAGGAGTCCACGGTACGGTTTTCCCGGCACAGGAAGGTAGCGCCGAATGTGTATTTCCCCGGAAAACTCGTATTTGAAACAGAAGGCTACAGTTTGAGCGTCACTTACGACGATGATCTGAAGGTAAACTCGGATGCGTCGTCTTCCCGATCCCTGTCTGTTGAGGCTGACTGATTTGTCCAGCGAACCGGTAGTAAAGAAATTCACGATAAAAAACCGTCTGGGTCTTCACGCGAGAGCGGCTGCGGTTCTGGTCGCTCTTACCAGCAAATTCAGTTCAAGTATAGTTATAAGCAAGGAGAAATTCGAGATAGATGGAAAAAGCATACTGGGAGTTCTGTCACTCGCCGCCATACACGGCACTCAAATTTCCGTCACCATAAATGGGGATGACTCGGAGACTGCCATGGATGAGATATCAGTTCTGATTGAAAGCGGTTTCGGAGAGGGTGTTTCCGACCGTCTTTAATTTTTTCCTCCATCTCTTCGAAAAAAAGAACCTGTCATGAAAATTATAAAAATCAATTCGGATAACTTGGAAAAAAAATGCGGGGAGATACGGATATCCTCCTCTCATTTTGATGCGCAGATGGTTCTGCGGACGGAGAAAATAGTCGAGGATGTGAGACGGCGGGGGGACAAGGCGCTTTTCAGATACACCGCAAAATTCGACGGGACTGAAATAACCGAGAAAAACGTAAGAGTATCCGAAAGTGAGTTCGAAGATGCTCGGAGAACTGTTTCTCCCCGCACGATCAGAGGTCTGAAAAAAGCCGCTTCGCGTATCCGTTCCTACCAGAAGAAGAAAATGCCCAGAAGCGTTTCTTATAAAGACGGAGAGGGAAACGAACTCGGATGGCTCGTAAGACCCGTTGAGAAAATCGGAATATACGTTCCCGGAGGCAAAGCGTCATACCCTTCGACAGTGCTCATGACGGCGGTGCCGGCGCGGGTGGCGGGGGTAAGAGATGTGTGCGTTGTCACTCCGTGTCCGAGAGAACGGATAAGTCCCGAGGTTCTGGCCGCATGTAGAATTGCGGGTGTGGACCGTGTCTACAAGGTCGGCGGCGCACAGGCGGTGGCGGCGCTTGCTTTCGGAACCGCAAGCATAGACAAGGTGGACAAGATAGTAGGACCCGGAAACATCTACGTTACGATAGCGAAAAAAATTGTTTACGGTTTCTGCGACATCGACATGCTGGCGGGGCCGACGGAGGTTCTGGTTATAGCCGACGGCTCTTGTCCTGCGAAGTGGGTAGCTGCGGACCTGTTGGCCCAAGCCGAGCATGACGAAATGTCGGTGGCCGTTCTTGTTACGGACAATCCCGGTTACGCGGAATCGGTGAAGAAGGAACTGCTCTCCCAGCTTTCAGAACTTCCGAGGAAACTGACTGCCGGCGCTTCCATTGCCGGCAGCGGAAAAATCTATGTTACGGAAAACATGGAGCAGGCAGTGAGTATCTCAAACGCCCACGCTCCCGAACATCTTGAACTCTGCGTGAAATCCCCCAAGTCTCTTCTAAAAGACATATCTCACGCCGGTGCTGTTTTTCTGGGTTCCCTTTCAACGGAGCCTTTCGGCGATTATGTCTCGGGTCCGAGTCATGTGCTTCCCACGGGGGGAGCGGCCAGATTCTCATCACCTCTCAGCGTTTACGATTTCATTAAAATGCCGAGCACCATATTGATGTCGAAAAAGGGGTTTTCCTCTCTTGCGGAGACCGTAATGGATCTTGCGCGCGTGGAAGGGCTTTCCGCTCACGCCCTTTCCGTTGAGAAAAGAGTCGAGGATTTCCGAAAGTGACTGCAGGCGCAGGCGGTCCCGGAGGTTCTTATGTCGATTAAGGACAGGATTCCAGAAAACCTGATATGCATGTCTCCGTACTCGGTACCGGAATTCGACTGTTCGGTGAGACTTGACGGAAACGAAAGTCCCTACGACCTTGATCCGGAGCGTAAAGTTGAGTTGTGCAGGAGGCTTTCGGAACTTTCAGTCAACCGCTATCCGGATTCCTCGGCCGGCGGGGTGATACGGTCTCTTTCCCGCCTGACAGGTGTTTCACCGGACGGCATACTGCTCGGCAACGGCTCGGATGAGATTATCCAGATGATACTGGAGGTTCTATCGGGAAAAAGCGGCCGCGTGCTTACTCCGTCTCCCACTTTCTCAATGTATAAAGTCAGTTCGCTCGTTCTCGGAAAACAGGTCACGGAGATTCCTCTTGATGAAGATTTCGACATAGATCTTGATTCTACGCTTTCCGCCGTCAGAGAGGAAAATCCCGACATAGTGTTTCTTTCAACTCCGAACAATCCCACGGGCAACTCCTTTTCCGAGGAGAAAGTACTCGGTATAGTCCGGCACTGTCCGGGGGCGGTAGTGGTCGATGAAGCTTACTGCGATTTTTCCAGAAAGAGCTACATACCTCTTATTGCGGAGTACGAGAACTTGCTGGTGCTCAGAACAATGTCCAAGATCGGTTTTGCGGCGGCAAGGCTCGGGATGCTTTTCGCCCGTCCCGATATTGTGGCGGAAGTCAACAAGGCGCGTCTTCCCTACAACATAAACTCTTTCAGTCAGGAGGTAATGGCGTTTGCGCTTGATCATCCGGAAATCGTCGACCGCGGTGTTTGTCTGGTACTCGAGGAGAGAGACAGACTGTGCGGCGAACTTGAGCGGCTGAAAGGTCTGGACGTCTATCCGACCGACGCGAATTTCTTTCTGGTAAAGGTCGGAGATGCGGAATCCGTTTTCATGGAACTTGTGAAGAACGGCATTCTGGTACGCCGCTTTCAGGGAGTGGACAGGCTTTCCGATTGTCTTCGGATCACAGTAGGAACCAGGGAGGAAAATGAAAAATTGGTCGGCGCCCTAGTCGGTATACTTTCCTGAGAGATAGGTCTTTACGGCAAAAAGTGCCGTTATGCCGAGAGCTGTCCACACGAATAGATTTCCGACTTTCGAGTACAGAGTGTGAAGCGAATCGATCAGAACTACTTCAGACTCGAGATTCTCTTCGGTGAATATGTCCGTGCTGAGTTCTATTTTCCCCGTAGGAGAAACAACGGCGCTTACTCCGCTGTTGGTCGATCTCACCAGATAGCGGCGCGTTTCAACCGCTCTCGGGATCGAGAGAAGCAGGTGCTGGAACGGCGCGCGGCTTTTTCCGAACCACGCGTCGTTTGTAAGATTCACGAGCAGATTCGCCCCCATCGCCACATACTCCCTGGAAATTTCCGCCATTATGTCTTCATAACAAACAAGCGGACCGATTCTGATATTTTTTTCCGGAATCTCAAGGATTGCGAGTTTTTCCCCCGGTGAGAGATCTCCTATCATCGGAAAAATTCTCTTGAGAAACCGGAGTTCCTGGTTTATCAAAGGGAAATATTCTCCCAGAAGAAAAAGCCGTGTCTTGCTGTAGGTGTTCAGTATATTGCTCCGGGGGTCAACAAGAAACACGGTGTTATATTTTTTAAAGTCCTCCTCATCCGGCAGGCCGTCGGCCGACAGTTCGGGACTCTCCATGTAGGAGAGTCCTCCGATGAGAAAATGCGAGTTATGCCCTTCGGGAACGACTTTTCTTGCCTGATCTATCGCATAGACGGGTTCTTCTGCGGGGAACCAGTACTGAACAGATGTTTCCGGCCAGATGACGATATCCGCTCCGGTAAGTTTTTCCGACATTTCTCTGTGCCTTTCCGTTATTTCCAGTTCATTTTCCATGGCTTTTTCCGCATAGTCGAAATTCGCCTGAACCACGGCGACTCTGATGCGGGACTGCGTACTGAGAAACCCTTCAATCTGATCTATGCGCAGGGACCCGTACACAAGCACCGCGGCTACTGTCGCGATGCAGAGGATGATTGTCGCAGGAGAATGCACCTTTTTTTCCCGGATGCCCGAGACGATGTAAAAAAGCGACACATTTGTAAAAAACATTACAAATCCCAGAAAATGTATTCCCAAGGTGTCCACAATCTGAATTATCTGCGGATAATAACCTTGGGAAACTCCTATTCCGTAGGGGAAGAGAACGGGAAAAAAAAATTCTGCGACCACCCACGCGAAGGATATTATCAGAGCGCTCGGAAAAGTTTTTTTCTCGAGGAGTTCGACTCTGGAGATGTAGAAGGTGAAAATTCCGAACTGAAGTGAAGAGTAAATGCAGAAAATCACGACGATCGCTGCACTTACGGGAACGGGAAATTCTCCGAACCTGTTAAGCGTTCCGACCAGCCAGTATAGCGAGACGAGGTTCATCACCGTCCCCGATATCATTCCCAGGATCAGGGACTGTCTACCGGTTTTTCCGGAAACGGCCGTGAGCAGCGGAACGAAACATATCCAGCCGAGCGCGCCCAGCCAAATTGAAAAAAGGGACGCGGAAAAAAGCGCACCGGATCCCGCGGCCAAAGCCGCGCTTCGTGCAAACTCAGGCGTCTGAAGACTTTTCATTCCGCGGTCGGTGCTCCGGCCTCAATATGCCGCCCGCGTCTTGTGGACAGATATTTGAATGTTCCGACGGCAATCAGAACAAGCGCCGTTACTTGGGCTACGGAAAGACCGGATACGGGACTTTCCGTTGTATTTCTTATAAACTCGACCAGGAACCTCTCAATACCCGCAAGTGCGAAGTAGATTCCCGCAAGCCATCCGGCGGGTCGTTTCCGGTTCCTTATTTTCCAAAGAAACAAAAACACCAAAGTCATCACGACCGCCTCGTACACCTGGGTCGGGTGGACAGTTTGCAGTGTTGGAGGTGAACCCTTCGGAAAAGCCATCGCCCAGGGAAGAGATGACGGAACTCCGTAATCATCTCCCACGAGAAAGCATCCCACTCTTCCGGTGGCGTATGCTATGGCGCAGCCGGGAGCGCATGCGTCGAGGATTTTCCAGAAACTTTCCCGGTGCTTTCTGCTTACGATGTAAAGTCCCAGAACGGACAACAAAAAACCTCCGTAGAAAGTAAATCCTCCTCTGAGCAGCAGATATTCCATGGGACGGGAAAGCAATTCTCTGACGGAAAAATTCTCCACGAGAAAAAGAAGTCTGGCCCCCAGCATTCCTCCCGCCACGCATGCGAGAAACCCGTGTTCGAGAAGTTTCGGAGACATCCCTTTTCTTCGAAACTCAACGGAGGATATCCAGAGAGCTAGAACAAAAGAGAGGGCCACCATGGCTCCGAAGGAAGAGATATGAAAATCTCCTATTCTCAGGAGCTCGGGATACATCTACTGTTTTTCCCTTCGTGTCGACTCAATTTGTTTCTCGGTACCGGAATTTGTTTCTGAAAGAAGAAACACGGAAGCGGAAACAACTGCGCAGAGTATGATTTGGACGATGAAGTTGGTTTCGATTTCCATCTTGCATTACCTGCTTCGGAATTGCGCCGACAATTCTAACGAATGGTTTGTGAAAGTAAAAACTGCTGATCAAGTTCTTGAATAAAGCGGGCAAGTCGGTAGATTAGTCGCCTGATATGCTTAAGTCTCCCGTACTGGTTCTGAACAAGTTTTTTGTCCCCGTTTCCGTAACGAGTCTGAAAAGAGCCTTCATTCTTCTTTACGGAGGCGCCGTTAAGGCTGTGAACAGGGAATATGAAACTTTCGACTTCGATTCATGGAAGGATATTCGTTCGGCCGATGCCGATGACTGCGTAAGAACCGTCACAAGGGTCATAAAGGCTCCGAGAGTGGTTATCCTGCTCAGGTACGACGGGTACCATAGAAAGCAACCGAAATTCAACAGAATTAATATCTTCAGAAGGGATGCCGATACCTGCCAGTACTGCTCGAGAAGTTTTCCCAAAAGCGAACTTACCCTTGATCATGTCGTTCCGAGATCAATGGGCGGGAAAAGCGTATGGGACAACATAGTGTGCTGCTGTGTTCCCTGCAATAGGAAAAAAGGAGGCAGAACTCCCCGGCAAGCCAACATGAAACTGCTCAGCGAGCCGATAAAACCCGCTCCCGGCATTTTCTCCAACTTGAATTTCAAGACGGTCAGGTATGAGGAATGGGAGCCTTTTCTAACCTTCGTGGACATGTCTTACTGGAACGTTGAACTTATTGACTGAACTTTACTGCGAAGATGATTTCGCGGGGACTCGGGTTTCCCTGAAATATATCCCGGAGTTTTTCTAGGAGGGAAGACGGGAATGAAACTTGCGTTCACGGTTCTGCTTTTTCTGCTGAGTCTTCCCAGCCTTGTCGCGGCGCAGATAGTGCTTCCGCCCGCAACTTCCCCCGTAAGTAAGATACCGATCGCCGTTTCCGTACTGAAAACTAATACGGCGCCGCTTGCATACGGAAAAGATTTTATCAGTACTGTTGAAAAGGATCTCAGGGCGGCTGCGCTTTTTGACGTGAGGTCTGTGAGCATACTGTTTTCCTCCACTGCGGAGAATATAGACTTTGCTTACCTCAATGCGCAGAAAATAAGGTACCTGGTCAACGGAAGTCTGAGAGTTTCAGAGAAAGGGATTCTCTATGATCTGCGGGTTTACGATGTGTCCGAAGCTCGGGTGCGCATGAGCAAGAAATATGTTGTGCCCCCTGTCGCAATAAGGTCTGCGGCGCATGAGTTCGCGGGAAAGATTATGAAGGAAATAACGGGTCTTGAGGGATTTTTTGACTCAAGCATCGTATTTGTAAAAGGGTCGAATTACAGAAAGGACCTGTTTATCATGGACTACGACGGGGAGAACCTGCGCAAGGTTACAAAACACAGCGCTCTTATTGTCTCTCCCGACTGCTCCGCCGATGGAAAAAGTGTGATCTTCTCTTCCAACAGAACATGGGACCATGACTTGTACAGGTTGGATTTTGAGGATATGAGGATCTTTCCCGCAAACGGCAGGGAAATAACCAGAAGCGTTAATCTTGATACTGCGCCCCGATGGTCTCCGGACGGTTCTGAAGTCGCTTTTTCCCGAGATGGGGATATATATATCGCGTCACCGTCCGGGGAAATACTCAGACGACTTACAGTGTCCAAGGACATAGATACTTCTCCTGCATGGTCTCCTGACGGGAGGGAACTAGTTTTTGTTTCCGATGCCGGAGGAATGCCGAATCTGTATGTGATGAGTTCTGATGGAAAAAACAGGAGGAAAATCACGTACGGCGGATACAATACCGATCCCTCCTGGTCGCGGAATTCCTATGTCAACCGGATTGCTTTTGTGAGTACACAGGGGTCCGAGTCCGATATATACACGATATCTCCCGACGGAACTGGAAAGATGAGACTTACTTCTTCAGGGAATAACGAGCATCCTTCCTGGTCTCCGAATGGTTACTACATAACCTTTTCCTCAGGAAAAAAAAACAAAAGACGAATTTATATGATGTATCTTAACGGTGAGAATAAAACCATGCTTTCTCGCCAGAGCGACAGTTCATTTTCCACTTGGTGCGCAAGATAGCCGAGGGTGGCGGCCTGAGACTTTATATCGCAGCATTCCTCCCGATTTAAGTAGAATATGAAATCAGGGTATACGCTCTGCATGGAGGTGAGAACTAGTTGTTGAAGACGCAGGAAGAGTCGGACATGAGCCCTTCCCTCAACATGGAAGAGGGGGTGGTTTTCCGACCGAATGGTCGTTGCGCGCTTGAGGACGAAGATTTTCCGTTCGATATGATCAGTGAGGTCGCGGAAGCCGAAAGCTGGAGAAAGGAAATCAATCGTCCTCCCTATCACATTCACAAATGGTGGGCGCGGCGGCTCGGAACTGTATTCAGGGCCATTCTTCTGGGTGTTCTCTCTCCGGCTGGTGTGGACATCATGGCAAGGTTCTACCAGTCCGCCCGTTTCAAGAATGTCGTTGTCTTCGACCCCTTCATGGGTAGCGGTACAACTGTGGGCGAGGCGCTCAAACTGGGTGCTCGGGCCATCGGTCGCGACATCAATCCCGTGGCGCATTTCCTAGTGAAAAACGCCTTGGCGCTACACGACCGCAATGCGGTTTTGGAGACATTCAGGGAAATCAAACGCGATGTGGCGCAGAAAATCAAGTCGTATTACAAGACCGAACTGGAGAATTCCACTTCTGCGGATGTACTCTATTTTTTCTGGGTCAAGCAAGTCGTTTGTCCCGAATGCGGTTCAGCGGTCGACCTGTTTTCTTCGAGAATGTTTGCCCGGCATACGTATCCGAAGAAATACCCGACCGCGCACTGCACATGTCCGAATTGCGGTGAAGTGAACTCATGCAGATACGATGCCACAGAGGTGACGTGCCGAGTCTGCTCGACACTGTTCGACCCGCAGGAAGGCCCCGCTTGCGGGCAGAAAGCGACATGCCCGGATTGTTCGCACAGTTTTCCAATCGCCAAGACCATTCGGGAAGACGACCGGCCGCCGAAGCACAGAATGTATGCGAAGATTGTACTGACTCCGGATGGCGGGAAAGTCTACGCGACAACAACGGAAGCGGACCAGCGCCTCTACGACGAAGCGAAAGAGGATCTGGCAAAGAGGAAAGAAGCGTATCCCAAAGTTCGCATTAGAACCGGCTGCAACACCAACCAGGCACTGGGGTACAACTACAGATACTGGCATGAGATGTTCAATGACCGACAACTGCTGTGTCTTTCTATATTGGCGGAGCGAATCCGTGAAGTCAGGGAGCCGACTCTTCGAGACCTTTTTACCTGCCTGTTTTCAGGTGCTCTAGAGTTCAACAACATGTTCGCTTCCTACAAGGGAGAAGGAACCGGTGCTGTGCGGCACATGTTCGCGCATCATATCCTGAAGCCCGAGAGAATTCCGCTGGAGGCGAACCTCTGGGGCACTCCGAAAAGTTCCGGCTCGTTCCTGACTATGTTCGAAGGACGTATCACCCGTGCTTTGGATTATGCCGCCGACCCGTTCGAACTGCGCGTCTGTCGCGACAAGAGTCAGCGGCGGACGGAGAAGGTGTACGGACTGTCTCGTTCTCTGGGCTTCGATATAGCTTCTGATCTGCCATCCTTCGAAGAAGGTCGGCAAGTCTATCTTTCTTGCGGAGATTCCAGCCGCACCGACCTGCGTTCGGGGTCGGTTGATGTCGTCATTACTGATCCGCCGTTCTTTGACAATGTGCACTACTCGCAACTTGCCGACTTCTTCCATGTCTGGCAATGTCATATTCTCGGAAGCACCGGCATCCAAGACTCAATGACTACGCGTAGGGACGCGGAGGTACAACACGGAGATGCCGATACTTTCTCCGAACGTCTTTCCAACGTATGGGCTGAGGTGCACAGGGTTCTCAATGACGACGGTGTGTTGGCGTTCACCTATCATCACTCCCGCAACGAAGGATGGCGTTCTGTTCTGCATGCCTTGATGATTTCTAAGTTCCGAATTTCTGCAGTAGTCCCGATCAAGTCCGAAATGTCGGTAGCAATGCCAAAATTACGGGCAAAGGAGCCCATAGATATAGATATGATCATCGTGTGCAGAAAACGCTCAAACCTGACGCTTATAACTTGGGACGAGCGATGTTGGGCGAGCGTTCACTCGAAAGCTACTGTGCAGTTGCAACGGCTTCGGCACTCCGGTCGGTTCCCGAGTCGTAACGATGTGCGTATTGTAGTCATGGCACAACTCATCGCGCACTTGTCTCGTTTGAGCAATGTCGATTCGGCTCTCGAGCGCCTAGATGTCTTCTCGCCGCGGATTGAACAGTTGATCGAAATCCTGCACGGTTCAGCCGACTGCGGGAACATGGTGGTACGTGTATGAGCCTTGTCTGCTCAGTCTTCAAGACATGCGTCAATGCTATACGGGATGGTGTCCTCATTGAGAGAGAAAGCTCCCGAGACAAGGAATTTCACTTCCAGAATTGGTTCAGGGCTCGACTGAAAGAGATTGGCGAATACTACGACGAGCCCAGTCGCAACACATACCCCGATTTTCGACTTGTCCGCCGTCCGGAGGGATACGAGTTGAAGGGCTTGTCCTATCCCGGGAGGAGCGCAAATTACGACTGTAACAGCCAGGTGCCGCGTGGAGAACACAATGGACGCCATGTGTTTTACGTGTTTGGGCGCTATCCGTCGCGCCCGGACGGTAATCGGTATTCTGTCCTGGACCTTCTGATCTGCCACGGAAGTTTTCTCAATGCGGACAACTCTTACGTACATAAGAACAAGAACTTCAAGAGTTTCGGCAGTTATGGCGACATCATGGTTCGTGACCGTAAGATGTACGTGGCTCCGACTCCCTACGCTTTGGCCGAAGGCACCGCGCACAACCGTACATTGATCCTGCCCGCGGACATGAAAGTCGAACCCGGTCTCGTGGAAATTTCCACGTTGCGACGGCGCGAGGCGGAAAAGATTGTTGTAGCATATACCTTCGACTTACGGTCAAACGAGATCGATACTGACTTGATTGAAAATCCGAACTCCGGCCGAGAGCATATCTTCAAGGCATATCGGACGGAAGATGATCCGCTTGATCCGGTAAAGTTATGCGAATAACATCGCTTGACCATTCTCTCAATCAAGTGCGATTTAATCACAGAAAATGCAAATAATGATTGAACTCAAGAAAATCAGGTGAACCTGCTTTCTTGGTGACCTCACTGACGGCGGTTGTAATACGGGTCCGAACTGAAAACCGGACTCGTTCAGTTCCACCGGCACTTCGGTCGCGATGCATATGCAGGGTGGTTGAAGTAGTTCTTCTGCCGTGCCGTTTATAATGACCTGTTGTTGAAGAAATTCATAAACCCCTCGAAAACTTTCCACTGATATTTGACAAAAGAATTTGTAATCGGGCAGAATAATCGCTCCTGTTTTGGCGGAGGATGATATGCATGCTGTTATAAGGACCGGCGGAAAACAATATGTTGTTGAGCCGGGTGATGTTATTGATATAGAAAAAGTTTCTGGTGAGCCGGGAGAGGAGATCAACTTCGAAGAAGTCTTGCTGGTTTCTGCCGAAGGGCAGGAAGTGAAGGTTGGAAAACCTCTGGTCGAAAGCGCAGCGGTCGGTGGCAGGATAGTAAGCCAGAAAAAGGGAGAAAAGCTTGTGGTCTTCAAATTCAAGAGGAGAAAGGGATACAGAAGAAAGGCTGGTCATCGCCAGAAACTGACCAGGGTTGAGATCACGAGCATAACTGCTTGATTGCGGAGGCTGAAGATATGTCGACAAAGAAAGGTGGAGGAAGTTCCAAGAACGGAAGAGACTCTATAGGCAAGCGTCTCGGGGTAAAGAAGTTCGGGGGACAGCAAGTGGTGGGCGGTAACATAATAGTTAGACAGCGAGGCACGAGAATGAAAGCCGGTTCCAATGTGGGTCTTGGAAGAGACCACACGATATTCGCTCTGTGTGACGGAGTGGTGAAATTTGAGAAATCAGCGAAGGGCAGAACCACCGTTTCAGTTGTTCCCTCCTGATTTCCCCTGCTCATAGCTGGTTTTTTTTCTCATACTGGATTATATTTACCAAGCAATTCGCAATTGTTTGCCGGGATGTCTTGTTCCGGCGGTTCGGCAGGAATCTGATTTGAGTTTTTCCAGAAACCACAGAGGCTTTTCAGGCTTCGCCTCTTTCCCTTACGTATACGTCATCTGTTTTCTGCTTTGTTCTTCAACGGTTTTTCTATTCCAGTATCTCTATTTCCCTGAAAGATATGAGACTCTCAGGATCATGGAATTGGAGGAGGTGTTTGAGGAAGAGGAGTTTTTCGCCGAACGGGCAAAAGCCGTTCTCGGTACCAGAAGCGATGTCGGGTATGTGAGACTTCTTGACGAAAACGGGGTTATTGAAAAGAGTTTCGGTTATCAGCAAGACGAGAATTACACCAAGCTTGCCCTGAGAGGGCCGGAAGGAAAAAAGGTTCTTATCGGTATAGAACCGGTCAACAACAAGTTTCACTCCGATTCTTTGCTTTGGAGTTTGCTGTTCGGCGCTCTGATGGCCGCCATACTTTCCTATTTCATCCGTTTTGTGAATTCCAGGTCTTTTCGGTTTCTTGAAGAGTTCTCAAAGGGGATGAATTCTGTCGCCCGGGGGGATTATCACGTCGGTCTTGATGAAAACTCCTTTCCGTCAACCGGCGCAAGAGTTCAGAAACTCTGCCGTGAATTCAATAAAATGGTTCTTTCTCTTGAAAACAAGTCCGAAGTCGCAGTTAGAGCAGAAGATTCTGAAATTGAATCTGTTGACCTTCCGGCTGATGAACAGGAGAATTTCCGACCGCAGACCGGTACACATGAAGAAGCAGAAGATGTAGAGAATCGTGAAGATGGAAGAATCGCTATAGATCAAGGTGAAGAGGCGACTGAGGAAGAAGTTATCGAAATCATTGATATGGACATCTCCGGTGATGTTGATGTTGTTACTACGCAGAGCCCGGATGATTCTGTGCGCATTAGCGACTATGATTCTCAACAGCGGAACGGCACGGAACTTTGCGTTGTTATCATAAGAATAGCGGAGTACGAGAATGTGGTTGAAGGTCTCTCCCCCTCTGATATTAACTCGCTTATGACTGAATACAGAAGGTCCGTCTCAGAAACCGTTACTTCTTTCGGAGGAGCTGTCGAGGCTATGTTCAGGGATGAAGTTGTGGTGTTTTTTACAGGTTCATCTCTTGCAGCGGATGTCTCAACAAAACTAAGTTCTATATGCTCGGCGGTCGAAATGATTCAGTTTTTCGCCGGCGCGTCTGGACATCCGAGCCCCGGTCAGCAGCAAATCAAACTCAAGATGGGGATCTCTTCGACCTTCTTTCCGGGATCTGCCGAAGCGGATGTTTTCCCAATTGCAAAACCTGTAGTTGATGAAGCTAAGATTCTGTGCGGTTCAGCGCGTTCCTGGAACATTCTGGTCACTACGGATTTTCGCGAAAGTCTCAAGGACTATCTTGTGGTCAGACGTGAAAAAGTTGGCGACAGAATGTGCTATGCTGTGACCGGTGTCGAAGAAGAATCTCTGGAGCGGTTGGGGAAATAGCCCGCATATCTTCAGACTTCCCGACCCGACACGATTTGAATGAATCGTTCTTATGTCGAGACCGCCCCGGGGGTTCGTACAGAGGAGTCGGAGACCGGTCCTCCGATATCCGTGCGGGTTTGATTAAATTCATCAGTCAAATGGCAGTTGTCGGTCCGTCGACAACCCGAGAATTCTTACTCTGAGGATACCGTTGTCCGGTTCCGGTAAGATGTCGGCATCCGCCTGCCTCATTACTCTGGACAATTCCCTTTTTCTCAATTCCTGTTATATACTTTCTCCCTTGCATGGAAGCCGCTCCCGGTTGGATCTCTGCTCTGTCAGAGGCACATAATGATGACAGGAAAAGAGGCAAGAAGACAATTTATAGATTACTTTTCCGCAAGAGGACACCGTTCGGTCCGCAGTTCGGGTCTTGTTCCTGAAAGCGACCCGACACTTCTTTTCACCAATGCCGGAATGGTTCAGTTCAAAAATGTCTTCACCGGAGTTGAGACTAGAGATTTCAGAAGGGCCGTCACCTCTCAGAAATGTCTTAGAGCTGGTGGCAAGCACAATGACCTTGACAATGTGGGTTATACGGCCAGACACCACACCTTTTTTGAAATGCTCGGCAATTTTTCCTTCGGGGACTATTTCAAGCAGGAGGCTATAAACTATGCTTGGGACCTTATAACCAACGTTTACGGGCTTCCCAAGGATAAACTTTGGGCCACGGTATTCAAAGAAGACGACGAGGCTTATGAAATCTGGAAGAAGGATACAGAAGTTCCTGGAGAAAGAATAGTGAGGATGGGGGAGAAGGACAACTTCTGGTCTATGGGAGATACGGGACCCTGTGGTCCGTGTTCCGAGATAATTATAGATCAAGGTGAATCATTTGGATGCGCAAAGGCAGGGTGCGCGCCGGGATGCGAATGCGACCGTTATCTTGAGATTTGGAATATGGTGTTCATGCAGTTTGAAAGGGATGAAAAAGGAGATATGAAACCTCTTCCCAACCCCAGCATTGATACCGGTATGGGGCTTGAAAGACTTTCGGCCGTGCTTCAGGGGGTGCGAAGCAATTACGAAACCGACCTGCTCAGAGGCGTGATAAGTTGTATAGAGGATCTTTCAGGAAAGAATTATTGCTCCGACCGAGAGACTGAAGTTGCGATGAGGGTTATAGCCGACCACTCAAGAGCGCTTGTGTTTCTTATTTCGGACGGAGTGTTCCCGTCCAACGAGGGTAGGGGGTACGTTCTCAGGAGAATACTCAGAAGAGCTGTGCGACACTCCAAATTTCTTGGTATGAGCGAGCCTTTTATATACAGGATTCTGCCTTCGGTTGAAGCAATAATGGGGCAAGCGTATCCGGAGATCGGCGAAAAACCGGAATTTGTTTCCCAAGTTGTGAAAAGCGAGGAGGAAAGGTTCCTTGAAACCATGGACAGAGGACTTGATCTGCTTAATGCAGAGATCGCGAAACTGGGAAAAAACCGGAAGATTTCCGGTAAGACCGTTTTCAGCCTTTACGATACATATGGGTTTCCGGTAGACCTCACTGAAGATGTAGCAAGAAACGAGGGCATAGATATCGACCTCGAAGGTTTTCAAGAGGAGATGCGGAAACAAAGAGCCAAATCCCATAAAGCTAGAGAAGATGTAGTTGCGGGGGATATCCGAACACCGCAAAGTGATGCAGGTCTAATCGTTTCCCCTCAGGAGTTTATTGGTTACAACTCGCTTTCCTGCCATGGTGTCATCACTCGGATAACGGATGATGGGAACCTGCGCGATGGTGCTCAGACGGGAGAAAAGGTGCAGGTATTCGTTGACAGAACGCCTTTCTACGCAGAGTCGGGAGGGCAGACGGGAGACAGGGGAACCATAACCGGAGAGAACTTTTCGGCTAAAGTCAATGACACTAGAAAAAAACAGCTTTCTTCAGGAGGTTCTGTTTTTATTCACGAAGTGGTTGTTGAAAAAGGTCGCGTTCGTGTCGGTGACAGGGTCTTGATGGATGTGGACCCGGTGTTCCGCAGGGAAGTCGCGGCTCATCATACATCAACCCATGTTCTCCATGCAGTTTTGAAGGAAATTCTGGGAACTCACGTGAACCAAGCCGGGTCGTTTGTGGGACCTGACAGATTAAGGTTCGACTTCAGTCATTATGAGGCGATTAAGAAAGAACAACTGAATGCGGTTGAAGAGATCGTTAATGAAAGAGTGAGAAAAAACGACTCTGTAATAACGCAGGAAGATATTTCCTATGAAGAAGCTATAAAGAGTGGAGCAACGGCTATATTCGAGGAGAAATACGGTGACAGGGTAAGAGTGGTTACAATAGGAGACTACAGCAAGGAACTCTGTGGAGGAACGCATGTGAATGCGTCGGGTGAGATAGCGATGATAAAGATAATCTCTGAAAGCGCATCGTCTTCCGGAGTGAGAAGAATAGAGGCTGTAAGCAGTCGGTCGGCTTGGAACTACATGAAAGGCCAAGAGGCCGTTCTTGATGAATTCTCCTCAACTCTTAACGCCTCTAGACGGGAACTTTCCTCAAGTCTTGCCGCAGTGGTTGACGAAAACATCCGACTTCAGGTGGAAATCGAATCTTTCAGGACAAAGGCTCTTTCTGAAACCGCGACAGGGTTGATCAGCAAAACAGAATCTGTAAATGGAGTGAATTTTCTGTCCTGTAGCGTTTCCGTGTCCGGTCCTGCGCAATTACGTTCTCTTTGGGATAATATCAAGGGGAGGATGAAAAAAGGTGTTGTGGTTCTTGCTGCGGAGAATTCGGGCCGCGTCTTTTTCTTGGTGGGTATTACTAATGACCTTGCCGATATCTATAATGCCGGTGAACTTGCCGGTGAACTTGCCGGGATTGTGGGTGGTAAGGGCGGTGGTAGAGGACAGATGGCTCAGGCAGGCGGAAATAAACCCGAAAAAATACCCGAAATGTTACGTCGGGTGCGAGAACTTATTTAAATCCGCAATCTTTGCATGCCTTGTAAATTCAGACTTCCTGACCCGACACAATTTAAACAAGAGATCATTTTTGTGGCAAAACTACTCTGAGAGTCCGTACATAAGTCGAAAATTGGTCTTCGGATAGATCATGCGGATTTGATTTCATTGACTGAAAGAAGCAATTGAGACTGTGAAGATATTCTGAGGTTCTGCATTGTTCAGCGTATATCTCGGAACCGAGATGTTTTTACAGAATCTGATTTCCTCGTTTCCCCCCCCCCTCTCTCTCTCAGCCCCGGTACAACAGCATAATTATCTTTACATTACATGCATTTAGGTGTTGATATCTCCTCTTTCTTAAGGTGCGATTACTCCATATTCTTGGAGTTATTGTCAAATCTGGTGTTTGCGTGATCAAGCGGCGTTCCAGTTGTTTGAATTCACCTCTTCGTTTTCCTGATCCGTCTCCTCACCCCGGTCCGACCCAAGCCTGTCATATTTGGAACAGACCGGAAACAAATCTGCTTATGGCCTCGGAATCCTTGATGAAATTCATCCTCCGCAGACCCGCACCGTTTCAGCGGTACACACGAAGGCAGGTTATGGAACGAATTTGTGGTCCGTCATCACTATCCAGGCTTAACTTCCGGAAAAACCCACTGAGTTGCAGCAGAAAGTTTTCGAATTATGGGGGGGGGCAAACTGAAACCTGTCCAGTAACTGACATGTCTATTTTTTACTTTATCAGTAATACCAATAGGTTAAATCGATTCTGCTCTGGAAGTTGAGTCTAAGCTATAAACCTTAGCAGAAGCACAGATGCGCTACGCAGTCCACGACCGCCGCGTCTCACTGCCCGCCGCCGGTGTTAGTTTCTTGACTTGCTGCACGGAGACCCGCGTCGCGCTACACCTTCATCGTATGGACACCTCGCCAGTGCAAACAGAATCTGCCTCTTGTCATAGACAACTCTAGATTCCTGATTCTTCCATGGATCGCACATTCTCACTGCAATCTGTCGACGCCTGTCTGACGAGTGAAACCGACGATACAAAATAACACCGGTACAGATAGAAACATTTGTCGGGATTCCTACCTGCACGGGCACCATCTACCGAGCTTTGAGATGGGTAGATGTCGGAGATACTTGAGGATGCTACGACAGGTACAACCAATTCGGCAAACCCGAAAAGGGCATCTTGATTACGAGGAACCGGAAGCGAATCCTCAGCCGATGAAAAGGCTCAATCCGTCGCACCTTGGCCGAACGGTTATGTTGGAAAACAGCGACTTTCATAACTCGTCTAATATCTGGCCTGAAAAGGCATTTCAGTAAGCCTGAATTCAAATTTTCCTTACAGGACTTATGTCCGACGAGTTAAAGGTCCTGCGGTTGAATATTCTCTTCTTGGAACTTCTCTCTGATTTTGCGGAGAGCGTTTTTTTCTATCTGTCGTACGCGCTCTCTTGATATGTCGAATTTTCTGGACAGTTTTTCAAGCGTTTCCGGTTCATCAGTAAGAATACGTTTTTCAAGAATATACTTCTCTCT
Source organism: Thermodesulfobacteriota bacterium (assembly GCA_965204665.1). Taxonomy (GTDB): domain Bacteria; phylum Desulfobacterota_D; class UBA1144; order Nemesobacterales; family Nemesobacteraceae; genus Nemesobacter. The sequence goes on from OZ242002.1 coordinate 1,672,677, forward strand.
GCTTTTAAGATCTTCCATCACTTCATTCAGTTTATTTCTTATGATGGGACGAATTTGGGAATCTTCGATAAACTTTTCATGGTCAAAAGAATCCCCAAGAACATCCAAGTAGGTATATTTTTTATTACCTTCTATATTTGAATCCAAGGATAGATCTTTAGCTGACATTATTCTATCCATTTCAAGCACTTGGCTGTCAGATACGTCAAGTTCTCTGGCTATCTCGGAATGTACATCCTTCGGTAGCGAGGAGTTGTCCGTTTCGATCTTATTCTTGGTTGATCTGAGTTTGTAGAAAAGTTTTCTCTGCGACTGGTTTGTTCCAACCTTTACCAGACTCCAACTTTTCATTATGTGATTCTGTATATATGCACGTATCCACCATACCGCATAGGAGATAAGTCTGTATCCCTTGGTAGGGTCAAAACCCCTTACTGCCTTCATAAGTCCTATGTTGCCTTCCTGTATAAGGTCCATGGTGTTTATATTGTAGTTTTTATATTCGTTCGCAATACGCACCACAAACTTGAGATTTGATACTATGAGTTTTCTTGCGGCTTCCACATCCCCTGTTTCTCTAAATCTAGTTGCCAGTTCATACTCCTCCTTCTTACTCAGAACAGGGTGATTTCTTATCTGCGCAAGATAACTCTGCAGAGAGTTGGAGGGCACAGGAAGATTAGAGGCAAATTCATGGCGTTTTTCTTTTTTCTTATGAGCAGACATGTTTTTGAACACTATTGACTGTTTTTCTTGTTTATATAAATTAACCATTCCTTGTTTTTTTTTCTATTTGTCGGCAGTTCCGGCGTAGCTCAGTTGGCAGAGCAGATGACTGTTAATCATTAGGTCGCAGGTTCGAGTCCTGCCGCCGGAGCCATTTCCCGCTTCAAAAACATAGGTTAACCCAAATTTACCCAAAACCTGCTCAAACAAGGCTAAATTCGGCTTTTTTTTCGTACACATGAGCTCTCTATTTCGTTGATATACAATCATTTTGAAATTCTGAACACGGAATGTAGGTAACCGTTCGGTCAAGGTGCAGGCGTACGAATGTTTTCAGCGGTTGAGGATTCGCTTCCTCAAAATGAGTTGTCAATTCCTTGTCTTGAAACAGAGTGCTTGACTTCATATGGGGGGGGGTAGAATCAAAACATCTGCTTAAGGAGGTTTTGTCATGAAGTCACGTAATTTCTTAGTTTTGTTGTTTCTGCTCGGCGGAGCGGTTTTCTTTGCTGCCTGTGAAGGGGATATGGGGCCGGCAGGTCCGAAAGGAGATAAAGGAGATCCGGGAACGCCGGGAGGTGCAGGGCCGGCAGGGAAAGACGGGTCAAAAGGAGATAAGGGAGACCCGGGAGCAGCAGGCCCGCAGGGAGATCAGGGAAAGTCCTTCGGTGACCCCAGATGCGACGTGAGCAACGGTATAAATGCGCTGCCCGGTGTCTCCAACGATATCACGGGGACTGCGGATGACGATGTCATATGCGGAAATCAGTACAAAAACACGATCAGTGCCGGAGACGGCGATGATACTGTCTACGCCGGTGCCGGAAACGACAAGATAGTCGGCGGAGCCGGCACGGATACGATACATGGTGAAGACGGAGATGACCACATTGATGCTCATCTTGACGGCAACCTCTCGGGAACTACCGACGATGTCATCCATGGCGGAGCCGGAGATGATACAATCTGGGCCACCGACGGCGCCAACACCATCCATGGCGGAGACGGCATCGATTACATCCGGGGAGCAGGCGGCAATGATACGATCAACGGCGATGCGGGACGGGATGCACTTCACGGTGATGCCGGCAATGATACGCTCAACGGTGGAGACGGGGCAGATATATTCTGGCTCCTTAACAGCGGCACCGACACCTATAACGGCGGCGCCCCTATAGGGACTGCTCTCATTGATGGTACTCATCAAGCTGATGCTGTAATCTTAGGCGGAGTTGGTCCTTCACAAGCTACAATCTCGGGCTTGAAGAGAGGTGTTATCACTTACTCACAAACTTCGACACCTGCAACCATTGATCTTTCCACGGGGTCTTTTGACGCCAGTACTCATGGAGGAGGATCGATTACATTTACAGGTATCGAGAATGTTTACGGCGGACATGGAGCTGATACTCTTAACGGAGATGACCTGGGAAATTATTTAGACGGGATAGCCGGGAATAATACCATTAACGGAAAAGGCGGAAATGACCGACTCGTTGGAGGATCCGGTAATGATGTTATTACAGGTGGTGCGGGTGTCGACACTCTTTTCGGCAAAGCCGGCGCCGACATCTTCGTCCTTGAACACGAGCACAGAAATGAGAAGGACGTGATTCGAGACTTTACCGCATCACAGAATGACAAGATCCGATTCAAGGGTTTTCCCGCAGGAGCCAAAACGTTCGGAGGTCAGGGCACCGTGAATATTTCCGTTATCGTGGGAGGAAGCACTACTTTCGATGATGTCGTTCAGTTACAGTCATCCCAGGTAGCAGATGCAATCCGCGGTAGTACTGCGGGAGCCTTATATGAATTTCAGTAGATTCTGTCTGTTTTTCTTCAGATCAACCCGGGTTCCGAAAGATCGGAGCCCGGGTTTTCTGCAGAGAACAGACGCCGGTCCGACCCGTGGATATCACCTATACCTTGCATACATCACCCATAAGCCTTTTACATTGCGACAAAACATTTTTCCGTTGAGTGTCGGACGCCATGAAAGAGCATGTTATGGAGATCATTCAGCCGGAATCATTTCCGCACTCAATGATATCCCGTCCGAAACAAAATCCGAGTTCAATTCATGCGGAACAGACAACGAATCCGCAATTCCGTCTTTGACGATACGGCAAATATAATTACCGTCACCATGGAAAAGTTTGATTTCACGGTTGCAGGATCCGGACCCGGCGGATACATAGAGGCCGTAAGAGTTGCGCAGATGGGAACGAAGGTCGCGGTGGTGGAACGAGATAAACCCGAGTGTTGTACTTCGAAGTTTAATGGGCGAGACAAATTACTTAGCGACCACGTCTTGACCGAACGCTTACACTTGGGCTAAGAACTCCTGTTTTAGACAAGCGGACCGAGAATCAGCGCAACCATTCGGATCACCAAAGTGAATCTCGGATAAAAACGGCTGCGGAAAAGCCAAAGCGCATCAGCAGAATGAAACTGCCCGTGATAAATTTGGAAAATTCATTTCTCGAGGAGAGTAGGAGTCAGTCTGACTTTTTGTAGAATTTCATAATGCAGAAAATCAGTAGACCAAGTACTCCCGACCAAGACAAGGCCATGAAAAATGCGGATGAGAAATCCATCAGTTCTTTTTCCTCCCGGCTATGTAAACCAGAACGGAGAGAAAGATAAACAGTCCTACTAGATACAGCCTTGCAAACCAGATGTTCCATCCTCCGGTTGAAATAATCGAAGGCAATTTTTCATAACTCCATAAGACAGTTAGAACCAGTAGAAAAACCGGAGTTACATACTTCATTACGTAATAGAATATCCTAGGTATTTTTATGAACCCTCCGGCGTTCATCTCCTTCCATGCTTTTTCACCTCCGAATATCCACATGAATATCACTATCTCGATGAATCCGAATACCACAAGCATTATGGTGCCTGCCCAGAAATCCCATACATCAAGAACCCCACTCACCAGTATCACCGGGAGTACGTTCACAATGATTATCACCATCGTACATATTACGGATTTCTGCCGTGAGAAATTAAATTCAGACTGAAGGAACTCAACCACCGGATACGCTATTGCCACTGAAGATGTCATTCCAGCGAAAAACAGAAGAAAGAACCAGATAAATCCTAGAATTCTCCCTGCTTCAATTCCCAGAAGCTCTCCGGGAACGCTGCTGAACACCGCGGGGAGGCTCACGAAGCCGAGGTTGAATGCACCTGACTGGGCGATTGTGACCACGCTTGCGGTTCCGAAAAACGCCACCGCCGCCGGAATGGCTATGGAAGAACCCAGAACCACTTCAACCGTTTCATTGATTGAAGCGGAGGTGAGGCCGCTGAGAGCTATGTCGTCATCCGCTCTTACGTATGATGCATAGGTTATTATGGCTCCGAAAGCTAGACTCAGAGTGAAGAATATCTGTCCTGCAGCTGCTATCCAAACACTTGGATCTCTGAGAACCTCGAAATCCGGCTTCCACATGAAGTTGAAGCCGTCGATAGCGGTTCCCGTTTCGGTTCTGAGCGTGAAGGTTATCACTGCGAGAACTATTGCCAGAAGAAACAGAGTGGGAAGCGCATACCTTACGAATATCTCAATGCCTCCCGATATTCCTTTCATCATAATGTAGAAGTTGGCCGTTATGGTGATCACAAAAGCCGTTATTGCCATTGTGGAAGGAGTGAGAAACACCCCCTCTCCGGTCCCCAGGTAATTGGAAAGAAAACCGCTGTACGACTTTGCGTATTCGGATGCGGTTACCGCAGTTCCAATCTCAACTCCCGGGTTGGTTCCCATAAGAAAATGCAGTGCGTAACCCAAGGTCCAGGATTCGATGTAGACATAGTATATTACTACCACAAGCGGGATCCACAGTCCTATGATGCCGAGGAATCTGGACATCGGATGTCTCCATAAAAGATTGAATATGGCGGGAGTGTTTCCGTGTTTACGAACACCTCCGTATCTGCCCATACCCCACTCAATCCACATAAGCGGAATTCCCAGCACTACAAAAGCGATGAAATAGGGAATCATAAAGGCGCCTCCGCCGTTCTCTGCAGCCTGTGTGGGGAACCTGAGGAAATTGCCGAGACCTATGGCGTTACCCGCCATCGCGAGAATCAATCCGGTCTTGGTGGCCCAAGCGTCCCTGTTGTTGGATGCGCCGTTTTTCATTTCGGAGTAAAAAAAGATGTAATTAGGGCTCACATTATTACGGATACTCTTTAGTATTACAAGTACGGGGATTTTTATTGATATAGCGCGGTTGACAAAAAGAATAACGTTCTTATTTTAATTTACTCTTTTTTAAGTTGAAATCTTGATTGCTGAGGGGGCTTATATGTCAGAAGGAAACAAAAAACGGGCCGGGAAAAAGTCTTCGAAGAAAAAACCGTCCTCTGAGGCAAAGACCGCTCCAGGGGGAGTTTCGTCCGGAAAATACACGAAAAAATTCCTTGTGCAGATTACTTCGATGCTGAAACAGATGCGGAGCGAACTTCTCCAGGATGTGGCCAAATCAATAAAGGAGGAGTCTGATCATTTGCGTTTTAACGTTGGAGATTTTTATGACCGAGCATCGGAAGACCGCCAGAGAGAACTAGCTCTTACGCTTTCAAACAGAGAGAGAAGCAAATTGCATCAAATAGACGATGCGCTGAAGAGAATCGAGAACGGTGAATACGGTTACTGTGAAGTCACCGGGGAGAAAATAGGGGAGGCGAGGCTGTTCGCCATGCCGTTTACGAAGTTAAGCGTCGAGGCTCAGGAGGAGATTGAAAGAGAAAATTGATGACTTCCTGTCTTCAGCGACGAAAGTGTCCCGGCCGAAGGGTTTTTGAACAGACCGACTTCAGTTATCAGGCACTTGATGTTTTCTGCGGGAGTGATGTCGAATGCGGGGTTAATAACATCCACTTCGGCGCTTATCCGTTTTCCGTTTATATAAGTTATTTCTTCCGATTTTCGTTGCTCGATCACTATGTCCTCTCCTCTTAAACAGTTGTGGTCTATGGTTGAAGTGGGGGCTGCGACGTAAAAAGGGATTTTGTGATGTTTTGCCAGAACTGACAGAGAGTAGGTTCCTATTTTATTTGCCGTGTCTCCATTCGAAGCCACTCTGTCGGCTCCGACGACCACTGAGTGGATAGCGTCTCTGCTCATCAGATGTCCTGCCATGCCGTCGGTTATAAGTCGGACGGGTATACCTTCACGCTTGAGTTCCCATGTGGTAAGTCTTGCTCCCTGTAGAACGGGTCTTGTCTCGGAGGATATCACTTTTATATTTTTCCCTTGGTGAAAAGCTGAGCGAATGACTCCAAGAGCGGTTCCGTAACCCGCAGTAGCAAGTCCTCCGGCGTTGCAGTGAGTGAGTACTACTGAATCTTTTTCTATAAGTTGAGACCCGTGTTTCCCGATTCGGATACATGCATTCAGGTCCTCTTGCCGTATGGATATGGCTTCTGCCACAAGAAGGTCTTTGATCTCTTTTATTTTTCTCGTTCGGTTTGCGGAAATAAGCAAGTTCATTCTTTCTATGGCCCAGAACAGATTTACCGCCGTAGGGCGAGTAGCTGCAAGTTCTTCCGACACGGTTTTCATCTGTTCTGTAAAATCTTCATAACTACAGTTGTCACTTGTGCGGAGAGCCCCTAAAGCCATTCCCATAGCCGCGGCTATTCCTATTGCGGGCGCACCCCTGATTGCAAGTTTTTTTATGCAATCGACGATTTCCTCAAATGTGTCGCAATGAAGATATGTCTCTTTCAAGGGAAGTTCTCGTTGGTCGATCATAATGACCCTGCCGTCTTTCCACTCTATGGTATTGAAGGAATTCATGTCCGGTCTGTTACTGGTTCTGCGCTACGCGCCAAAAGTATCCCCGCCCACTCTCCCTGCGACCTGTACTCTATGACATCATAACCCGAGTTTATATATATTTCTTCTATCCGGCGTTTTTCCGTAGTGAGTATTCCGGAAATTATCAGACGGCCTTGCGGCGACAGCTTTTTCCTGAAACTGTCTTTCATGGAAACAAGAGTCTCTCTTGATGTATTGGATACGATTACGTCGAATTCTCCACACACGCAGTCAATTGACCCGCAAAAGATTCTTATTCGGTCCGACACTCCATTCCTACTTGAGTTCAGGACGGTTTCTGTTGCTGCGTTCGGGTCTATGTCTGCGCAAAACGCCATATGCGCTCCCAGCATAACCGAGCAAATAGCGAGAACGCCGCTTCCGCATCCGACATCAAGCACCTTGGAGTGTCTTTGTTTTCCAAGAATTTCATCTAGAAAGCCTATGCATATCTTCGTTGTTTCATGATGGCCTGTGCCGAATGCGGTTGCCGGGTTTATTTCAACATCGATTATTTCTTTTTCTGTGCTCCGCTGTCTTTCCCAAGGAGGACTGACCGCTATGCGACGGCTTGCCGTTACTGACTTCAGATGAGATCTCCACCCTTCCCAGTCCTCGGGTTTGATTAGTTGAGAGTGAAACCTGACCTGTTCGCCGGCGGGGTCTAGCAGAAAAAGAAAATCATTTATCGTCCGGTTAATTGCGTTTATATCTGTCTCTTGCTCGAAATACGCATGTACTAAAGGGTTTCTGCAGTCTATGTTTTCCTCACTTACGGCTTGTGCTCCGAGTCCTAACATCAGGTCCGAAACCTCCGCAGCTACATGCCTTGGAATCTCCGCTGTGAGTTTTGTTGTCTCTGCCATCACGGTGTAGTTAATGTCATTGACCACAGTTAGTCAAATTTACAAAAGACATCTAAATGTATATAATCCTCTATATGAAGGCGGAGACCGAAAAGAAAGTCAGAACCACCCTGCTCAGGAAGATGTCGGATCTCTTGGGCGTAGCGTACGATACAGTGGATAGGATGAGTAAGGGAACAAATTCTTTTCCTGATCCGCTCGACAGGGCTATGTCTGAATCCAGCAGGGTTCTTGAACTTAGAGAAAGAGACAGGGAAAGAAAACTGCTTCGAAAAATAAGGGAAGCTCTGGTGAGACTTGAAGAGGGTTCTTACGGTATCTGCGAATTATGTAAAGATGAAATCTCCGAAGAGAGATTGATTGCGAGACCGGAGACCACTCTATGCATAGATTGCAAGGAAGAACAGGAAGATCAGGAAAAGAGATTCGGATAGTTTTCCTAATCGTTAAGTATCTTCATTCCGCTGAGCAGATCAAACCCCGATTCCCTAGTGATTCTCCACCCCGTAAGAGTGTTTTTCAGACCGAACACCTCTTTGGCTTCATATGTCGCTGAATAATCACCCACCCTTACTTCAATCAACGATATGGCTATCATATCTGCCTTGTTATCGGAGATGTAGATGTATCTTCTGGTTTCGCCGAAAGATACGGAGTTAATTAACGTCATGGACTTTTTGAAACTATTGACTATTTCCTGCTTGTTCTCTGTTTTTCCGTCTTTATTCGTCGATCTGTAGTTTTCGTGTATGCACTCCGCATACATTTCAGAGTCTCTGAGTTCAAAAGCCTTGGATCTTTTGTCCATGAGCATGTTTATCTTCTCCTTATTGTCGGTACCGCACGATATGACCAGTAAGGGTATAAATGCGCAGGCAAGTAATATGTACGCTTTCAATATCACGGAGTTTAATTATTCGGCAGGTGAAACAGGTTTGCTGAGATGTTGATGCGCTTCGTGCGCGGATTCCTGGTGTTACTGTTCCGACAGTTTCTCGCGAGATGTATTCAGCAGACGTGACGCCTCTTCTACATACTCTGTTTCGGGATACTTTTCCAGAACGTTTTCAAATCTCATGATTGCGGCTTCATAGTTCTTTTTCTTGTGGTAGAACTTCCCTATGTAGATTTCCCTTTCGGCCAGAATCCTTTTGGATTCCTGAATCTTATCCTGTATTTCCTCAACATAGGGGGACCGGGGGTAGGTGTCTTGAAGAGTATAGAACCATTCTAACGCGGAAAGCCGTTTTGAGTGGTTTCTGTCTTTTCCGGCCTTCATTTTGTAATAAGACAGCCCGAGTCTGTACATGGCGTAATCAAGTTCCGCATGACCGGGATTGTTGGATATGAAGTTTTCGTATTCTTCAGCGGCTAGGGTGTACTCTTTTTTCTTGAAATAGACATCGCCGCTCCGCAGTTCCGCCAAAGACGCATATTCAGTATACGGGTAGCGGATCTGTATTTCCTTCAGTATTTCAAATACCTTCTCGAAGTTGGTTCCGCCGAACAACTTGGCTTCCTTCGCCAGTTCATTCGTAACTTCTTGGTTGAGTTGCTCTGCGGTTCCTTCGTAGATGGCTTTTTTACCTCCGCAGGAAACCGTTACGACGAGCGCGACGGTGAGAAGCAACTTAATCATCGCGATTTTCATAATCCGGCAAGTGTTTTGAGAAATGCCTTTGCTGTCAATCGGATCTCGTTTTTGGATCAACTGATTGTCTCTCCCGGATTTACATCGACTACGGTCAGATTCTCCATGTCCGCAGTAAGGGACTTGAGTTCTTCCGGAGTCCCCACTAGAAGCGGAAAAGTTTTGTAGTGCATGGGAACGACCCAGTTTACGTTAAGGAACCTGCAAGCGTGGGACGCTTCAAGAGGCGACATTGTGAAGAGGTCTCCTATGGGAAGCATAGCCAGTTGCGGGTTATATATTTCGGATATAAGTTTCATGTCGCCGAAAAGATTGGTGTCTCCTGCGTGATATATTGTAAATCCGTTTTCAAATTTTATTACGAAACCCGCTGCTTCTCCCCCGTAAACCGTTGTGCCGTCCTGCTCTTTCATGCTGCTGCTGTGTTGCGCATGGGTCATCGTGAACCGTATTCCGTCCATCTCCACATTACCCCCCTTATTGCACGGCATGCAGTTGCTGACATCCTTTGATCCCAACCAATCGCATATTTCCCAGTTCGCCACCACCTTGGGTTTATGCTTCTCACAAAGCGGGACCACGCTGCTCGTGTGGTCAAAGTGTCCGTGTGTCAGTGCGATGATGTCAACTTGATCAAGTTCGTGGAACCGCTCCGGACACAGGGGATTTCCCTCAAGCCACGGGTCGATCACAACCCTTTTCCCCGAGACTGATTTTATGGTGAAAGTTGAGTGTCCAAGATAAGTTATTTCTATTCCGTTATTGAGTATTTCCATTGAACCTCTCCCTTTGGCAGTTTCTCGCCGCCTGATTCATGATAGACGGATTCATGCTACAACAGATCACGGTGAAATACAAGAAGCGGCCGTGCGGGACATTGATTTCCGTATCGTTGATTGTTTGAAAATATCGGTCGGAAGTGTAGATTAAAGGTTGTATTTCCGTTCCCGAAATTCACGCAGGAGTACCAACAGCGTATGCTGGACCCCAGACAGATTGAACAGGACATTGATTTTGTAAGTGAAAGACTCGATTCGCGAGGTTCCGTGACCGATCTTTCGGAATTTACTGTTCTTAATTCCCGTAGAAAAGAAATAATCAAAGAAGTTGAGGCTCTTGAGCACAGAAGAAATGAAGGCTCGAAAAAAATAGGTCGGTTGAAAAAATCGGGAGCCCGGGAAGAACTGTCTCGAATTCTTCCGGAACTGAAATCTCTTTCAGAACAGATAAAGGACCTCAATGAGCGTAAAGCGGAAACAGAAGCGACTCTGCGGGAGGTTCTTCTCCGCATACCCAACATGCCTCATCTGTCGGTACCGGTGGGGGTTGACGAGACGGGCAACGTGGAGATAAGAAGATGGGGCGAGCCGAGGAAATTCGATTTCGAGATAAAGGACCATGTTCGCCTGGGAGCGGAACTGGATATACTGGACCTTCCCCGCGCCGCGAAAATAACCGGCGCGCGTTTTGCTCTCTACAAAGGCGCGGGAGCGAGACTTGAAAGGGCTTTGATAAATTTCATGCTCGACGTTCATACCGGTCGGCACGGCTACACGGAAGTGCTTCCGCCTTTTGTGGCCAACGGCGGGAGTCTCACCGGAACGGGCAATCTTCCGAAGTTCGGAGAGGACCTGTTTAAACTCAGCGATACCGATTACTACATGGTTCCCACGGCCGAGGTTCCGGTTACGAATATGCACCGCAATGAGATAATTCCTGCGGATATGCTTCCGCTGAAGTATGCGGCTTATACCCCTTGCTTCAGAAAAGAGGCGGGTTCTTACGGGAAAGACGTACATGGAATAATAAGGCAGCACCAGTTCAACAAGGTGGAATTGGTACGTTTTACTGCGCCGGAAAATTCCTACGATGAACTTGAGACGCTGACCGCCGATGCTGCCAGGATTCTTGAACTTCTGGGGATTCCCCACAGAGTGGTGGTTCTGTGTACGGGAGATATGGGTTTTTCATCTGCGAAGACTTATGACATTGAGGTCTGGGTTCCAAGCGAAGGAAAATACAGGGAGATATCATCCTGCAGCAATTTCGAGGCTTTTCAGGCAAGGCGAGCCGATATAAGGTATAGAAAAGCAAGAGGTGAAAAACCTGAATATCTGCACACCATCAACGGGTCGGGAGTGGCGGTGGGTAGAGCGTTCCTCGCTATTCTAGAGAATTTTCAGAACCGGGATGGAACCGTTGAAGTTCCGGAGGTTTTGGTTCGCTACATGGATGGTTCAAGGGTCATCGGCAGCTGAGGCGGGCAGACGGTCAGATTTCCAGTATCTCTTTTTCCTTTTTTTCAAGCAGTGAGTTCACCCTGTTTATCGCTCTGTCCGTAAGTTCTTGTATTTCGGACAGAGCTTTTTTAGTTTCATCTTCGGGTGTTTTGTCGGTTTTACCCGTTTTCTTTATGAGGTTGTTTACATCTTTTCTTATCTGCCTTACCGAAATTCTGCGGTCTTCTGCGGTCTTTGCCGTACGCTTGACCAGATCTTTTCTTCTCTCTTCGGTAAGAGGAGGAATAACAAGTCTGATTGCGTTTCCGTCAACAGACGGCGTTATTCCGAGTTCCGACTGTGTTATCCCCTTTTGAATAGCGTCAACCGCGCTCGGGTCCCATGCCTGAATCAGTATGGTGGAACTGTCAGGGACGGATATGTTGGCAAGTTGGTTGACGGGGGTCTGTGTGTCGAAATAAGAAACCTTTATGGTGTCTACCAGATTTGTGCTTGCTCTACCGGTTCTTATTTTCGAGAGCTCTTGTTCAAAAGCGCTTATGGTTCTCTCCATTCTGTCTTCAGCCTCAATGAGGATTTCCTCAACGGACAACGGTTCACTCATTTTCCTCGTCACTCCTTACCATACTTCTTACCATGGTTCCTACTTTTTCCCCACGCGCTATCTTCTCCATACTTCCTTCTTCGGAAAGGTCGAATACCACTATGGGTATGTTCCCTTCCATACATAGAGATATCGATGTCGCGTCCATTATTCTCAGTTCTTTTTTCAGAATTTCCATGTAGGTGAGTTCGTCGAACTTAGTCGCGTCATCATTCTTCACGGGGTCTTTGTCGTAAACCCCGTCAATCTTAGTTGCTTTTATTATTACGTCCGCTCCTAGTTGCAGTGCTCTGAGCGTTGCGGCCGTGTCGGTGGTGAAAAACGGATTGCCGGTTCCCGAGGCGAATATGACCACTCTTCCCTTTTCAAGATGGCGGATGGCTTTTCTCTTGATAAAGGGTTCCGCTACCTGCTTTATCTCAAGCGCGGTCTGAACTCTGGTGGCAAGTCCTTTTTTCTCAAGAGAATCTTGGAGAGCGAGCGCGTTTATAACCGTGGCCAGCATTCCCATATAGTCGGCGGTGGACCGGTCCATACCGCTTGACGAACCGGGAACTCCTCTGAAGATATTTCCTCCGCCTATTACGACGGCGGTCTCTACTCCTAGAGAATGAAGTCCTCTTATCTCTTCGGATATATACTCCAGCACATCAGGATTTATCCCGAAACTTCCGGTACCCTGAAGGGCTTCTCCGCTGAGCTTCAGAAGGACTCTTCTGTACTTCAGAGTAGTTCTTTCGGAAGGTCCCATTTCGCCGTCTTTTATTCGCCCAGTTGGTATCTTACAAATCTTTTGACGACTATGTTCTCGCCGATTTTCGCTATCAGATTACTGACCATATCACCAACCTTGATCTTGGGGTCTCTTATATAAGGTTGCTCGAGAAGACATATTTCCTCGTAGAATTTTCTAATTCTTCCCTCAACCATTTTCTCGGCGATCTGCTCCGGCTTGCCGGATTCCATCGCTTCGGCTTTGAGAATTCGTTTTTCTCTCTCTACTTCCTGTTCGGAAACATCCTCGCTGCGCACATAGGAAGGATTGTTGGCGGCTATCTGCATAGCCACTTCCCTGCATAGATTTAAAAATTCGCTGTTTCTCGCCACAAAGTCCGTCTCGCAGTTGATCTCCAGCAGTACTCCTATCTTACCTCCCGCGTGTATGTAGGAGGATATGACTCCTTGGTCGGTTTTCCTCGTGGTTTTCTTCGATGCCTTGGCTATGCCTTTTATTCTCAGAATCTCCGAGGCTTTTTCAAAGTCTCCATCTGTTTCCACGAGTGCGTTTTTGCAGTCAATAAATGGAGCGCCGGTCCTATCTCTCAGTTCCTTTACCATTGCTGCTTTGATCTCAGTCATTTTACTCCTCTTTCCGGGTTTCTTTGTTTTCAGCCGTTTCGTTTTTCTGCCCGGTCGTCTGTTGCTGCGCATTTCCTTCTGAAATAGCTACCGATACGAAATCACTGTTTTCCTCAGTCGAGTCGCTGCTGGATTCCTTGAAGATAAACATCTTTCTCTCCACTACCACGCCGCTGGTTTCCGGTTCTTTCGCCTGCTCCACTTCTCCTGAAACCAGTTTTTCTTGGTATATGTGACTGCCTTCAATGCATGCGTCCGCTATTTTCGAGGTGAAAAGCTTGATAGCCCTTATAGCGTCATCATTACTGGGAATCAGGTAATCCGCATTTGCCGGGTCGCAGTTCGTGTCCACAATAGCTATTATAGGCACGCCGAGGTTTCTCGCTTCGTTGATTGCTATATGCTCTTTTTTCGTGTCCACTACGAAAATGGCGTCAGGAACTTTTTTCATACTGACAACCCCGCCAAGAAGTTCTCCTAGTTTCGCTATCTCCCGTCTGAGGTTCTTAGCTTCCTTTTTCGGGAGCATTTCCATCTTCCCCGTTTCCTCGAGCTCTTTCAGTTCCAGCATATAATCAACCCTGGAGCGTATGGTGTTGAAGTTTGTGAGCGTCCCCCCGAGCCAGCGCGTGTTTATGTACGGCATGCCGCATCGGACCGCTTCTTCCTCAATTATTCCTCTGGCCTGTTTCTTGGTTCCAACCATAAGGACGGTTCCACCGTCTGCCACGGTGTTTCTCGTGTAGTTATAGGCTCTACTGAAAAGTTGAACTGTCTGCTGAAGATCAATTATATGAATTCCGTTTCTAGCTCCGAAGATATAGGATTTCATTTTCGGGTTCCAGTGACTTTTCTGGTGTCCGAAATGGACTCCCGCCTCAAGCAGGCTCTTCATGTTAAGTCTATTGTTAACCGCAACTTCTTCTTCTCTCATCAACAATCCTCCGATTTCCTTTTAGGAACCGTGTTTAATACCGGAAAAAAGAATATTAATCAAGTTCTTGGGTATCATAATGCGGGATGCCGAGTCAAAAACCGATGAAATATCTTGTAATAGCCAATCCCGTGGCGGGTAGAGGCGAAGCGAAAAAAACACTCGACCTGTTTGTTTCTGCTCTCAGGAAAAAAGATATGTCCTGCGAGGTCAGAATCACGGAGTCCAGGGGGCATGCGGCCAGACTTGTCTCGGACGGGCTCGGCAGGGGTTTCACTCGCTTCGTTTCGCTCGGAGGAGACGGGACTTCAGGCGAGGTCGCGGGTTCTCTGCAGGGTAGTGAAGCGATTGCGGGAATTATCCCGTGCGGAACCGGGAATGATTTCCCCAAGGCCGCGGGCATACCTCTTGATGCCTGCGGAGCTGTGGAAAATATCTTTTCAGGTGTTCCACGCGGAGTTGATGTGGCTTTTATGGACGGCAGATGCTTCATAAACGGTTTTGGAGTCGGTATGGACGGCGCGGTGGCGCATGCGTTTGCTCGGGGGCTGAGACGTCTTGGTCCTTTTGGTTACATTGCAGGAGCGGTGATTGAGGCGTTCAGGTTTCGCGGCTTTTCCGTAAATGTGGATGATGTGCCGGGAGAACATTTCCGGGCTGAGGAAAAACTTCTTCTTTTCGGAGCTTCAAACGGTTCTTTTCAGGGAGGAAAATTCCGTCTGGCTCCCTGTGCGAGTGTTTTTGACGGGTATCTGGATATTCATGCGATCAGCGACATGGGGTCGTTACGGAGACTTGTGAGAATCCCCAGGGTGCTTGAGGGAAAGCACGAGGGAATTGACGGGGTGAGAGTATTCAGGACAAAGAAGCTGGAGTTTGAGACCCTTGTCGACCTTCCTGCGCACATGGACGGTGAAACCTTTATTCTTTGCGCGGGAAAACATGAAATAGTTGTGGGAGAACGGAGGATAAGAATTATAGTTCCCGGCAGGGGATGCGGCGTATGAAAAAAGTAAGAAGTGTTTTAGCTGTAACTCTCAGCCTTCTCTTTACGGCGTGGTGGGGTTTCGTTGGAATGGTGGTGTCGCTTGTTTCAACTCGACACGTAATAAAGTGCTCCGTGCGTCCGTGGGGCAGAACGGTTTTATGGTCCTGCGGAGTCCGTCTTAAACTGGTCGGCAAGGAGAACTTTCCCGATACTCCGGTCATAGTCATGTGCAATCATCAGAGTTCTCTGGACATACCTGTTTTTTCCGCGGTGGTTCCGTTTGAGTGGAAGGCCGTTATGAAAAAGGAAGTAGCTTCAATTCCTTTTATCGGCTGGGTTTCCAGACTCAGCGGACATTATTTTGTTTCGAGAGACGGGTCTGTGGAGGATATGAACAAAGTCAGAGAAATCGTGAGAGACATAAGGAAAGGACCTTCCCTGATTATAGCTCCCGAGGGCACACGGAGTGATGATGGAGGACTGCTTCCCTTCAAACAGGGTGGATTTCTCATCGCATCGCTTGCCAGGGTGCCGGTTGTGCCGATGATAATATGGGGAAGTAAGGACATAAGAAAAAAAAATTCCTACGAGCTCAATACCGACCGGGAGGTAGTTGTGAGTATTCTTGATCCTGTGGATACCGGGACTCTTCCTAGAGGAAAAGAAGGGTCAGACGCGCTTCAAGTCATTGTCAGAGAACGGATGCTGAGCGAAATTAAAAAAATCTGCGGAGAGAACTAGTCGTTGAGCGTCTCGGCCGAAAAGATATTCGGGTGCTGACTTGAAGGAAAGAGGAAAACAGCCGGCGGAGTCGTCAGTTGAATTAGAGAGAAAGGCTCCAAAATTTCACAACGCTTCGTACGCTTTACCCGGTAATCTCAGTCCTCGGAGACAGCACGCTTTTGCGCTGCTGTCTCTCTTCCTGCTCACATGCGTTGTCTACTTTCCCGCCGTCAATGCGGGTTTCGTCTGGGATGACTCTCTATTAAGAGAGTTGAAAGCTATTTCAACTTGGGAAGGAATATGGGAATTCTGGTTCGACCCCAAAACCGCCTACAAACCGGAGGGAAGATGGAGAGAGGGACATTACTGGCCGCTTTTCTATACTACCTTCTGGATAGAACACAAACTCTGGGGGTTTTCCCCCGCAGGCTATCATACAGTCAATATACTGATTCATTTCGCGAACACCGCCCTGGTATGGCGTCTGCTCAGACGCCTGTCAGTCCCGGGCGCATGGTTCGCCGCAGCCGTCTTCGCCGTTCATCCGCTGCACGCGGAGTCCGTCGCTTGGATAATGGCGAGAAAAGATACGCTGTCCACACTGTTCTGCCTCTCCTCCCTGGCGGTATGGCTCCGCTATCTTGATTCCCGCAGCTATATGCACTACGCCGGGGCGCTCCTGCTGTTCGCGGCGGCCATGCTCTGCAAGCCGGTTGCGGTTGTCTTCCCCGCAACCATGATGATCATCCGGTGGTGGCAGGAAGGTTTCATTACCCGGACATACCTGCTGCGGGTACTCCCGTTCTTCCTCTTGGGATTCTCCATAGCCGTTGCGGACATGCTGTTCTACAAAAACATACAACCCGTCTCTTTTGATCATTCAGTCATAGAGAGGGTGCTTATAGCGGCGCAGTCTCTCTGCTTTTATGCGGGCAAGCTGTTCTGGCCCGCGGAACTGGCCGTAATATATCCTCGCTGGGATGTAAGCGCCTCGGACCCGGTCGACTGGTTGTACTTCGTCGCAGTGGTCGCTTCTGTTTCCGCCTTATGGCTTCTCCGTCACAGATCAGGACGGGGGCCGCTTGCGTGTGCGCTCTTTTTCGGGATTACTCTCCTGCCCGTGCTCGGTTTCATTGATTACGGCTATATGACCTACTCTTTTGTCGCCGACCGCTATCAGTACTTGGCGGGCACCGGCGTGGTCGTGCTTTTCGCCGCAGCACTGCAGTCCTTCAGACCGGCGGGTATTCAAAGCGCGGTGAAGAAGTTCTTCTGTCTGGCGCTGCTTGCCGTTCTGGGTGCGGCGGCATGGAATCATACGAACAACTTCAAGAATGAAATCATTCTGTTCAGACATATCATCTCTCTTAACCCGCAGGCTCCCACCGCTCATCTCAACCTCGCACACGCTTTACTTCGCAGCGATGGAGGGCAGCGGGAAGCCCTCCCGATAGCCCGTGAGGCAGTGAGACAGCAGCCGAATTTTTACAACTCTCATAGTGTTCTGGGAGCAACTCTGTCGGCACTGGGTCAGCATGAGGAAGCGGAAAAGCACCTTTACAGATCTATTAGATTGAACCCGAAGCACACTCCAACATATGCAACTCTTGCCGAAAACTTCAGGGTGCGCGAGCGTTATAAAGAAGCACTTGAACTTTATGATGCCGCGATACGGATAAACCCTGATTATCCACTTCTTTATGTCGGTAAGGGTTATACGCTTTTTGATCTTAAGCGATATGAGGAGGCTGTCTCAAACCTGAAGCACGCTCTTTCCATGAATCCTCGTCTGGAGATGGCTCCCAGGATGCATAACCTCATCGGAAGAGCACTTCTGAATATGGGAGGACGGGAGGAAGAAGCGGAATGGCACCTGCGTCGTGCGAAGAAACTTACCGCTTCGAGAAAACGATGAACTCAGATTTTGTTCCAAATATTTTCTCGCCGGGTTAACCCTTGAGACAATAATGTGGTATATGCTTATGTTGACTAAGGATGCCGGCCCCCACTGTAAAGATGCGTTGGTGTTTTTCTACGGGCGTATATGATTCCGGTCCGGATTTAGTTTATTCTCGGGTTTCGGCATTGAGGAAAAAAACCGGCCGAAGGCTAAACGTATTCGACTTAGCAGGGGAAACGATAACGGGTGAGAAATTCAAAGACGGGATTGAAAAGATAAATCAGGAAAACGGAGAGGTGAATTCACTAACCGGAACTCCGCTCGGTAATGCGGATGTCATGCCTGTTTTCAGTTCGGGTACACTATAAGCCGTTTGCACAGGAGATTTTCATGCATGCAGTTTTGCGGTTTTCCGAAGACGGAATCTTCCTCTGGTTTTTTGATGAATTACCGAACGAACCGCAGTCGGGATTTTTACGGGCGGCCAAGGAAGATTATAGGCGATGAGAGGACCTCTTTTAATTCTAGTCTGATTTTATCTTAGACTGAAAGTTGGTTCGGCTAATCATGAGTTGAGTTTTCAAGAGATCTTTAATGAGTGATAATCGGTCAATTGCAGATTTAAGTCTGGACACCATAGCATCTCTTTCCGGGATGCCGAAAACCCGGGACAGGGTGAATCCCAAAAACCCTGCGGAGATGTCGGTTAGGGTGACTGTTACTTTTAAACCGCTCCCGGAAAAATTCCCGAACTCGGAGATAATCAGATATAGAGAGAGACTGAAAGACTCTCTTGTAAGAAACGGGGTGAATGTGATTTCGTGGGATGATGCGACTGTTGTAAATGCGTCTTTCGGGAAAATTTCAAAACTTATGGGTATGAGGTCTGTAAGAAAAAAGGTTAACGCCGTGATAGACGTCAAGAAAAAACTTTCTCCTCTCAGATGGGTTCTGAGCAAAATAGCCGAGAACATCTACCTGATTACAAAAAAGGACAGTCTTTCCGTAAGCAACATACTGAAGATAAGCGGATGGGCTGACGATTTCACCGTGGGCTACCTGCAGGACCCCTACAACACCCAGGTTATCACCATAATGTCGCTTGACCCTGAATTCGAGAGAGAGGAAACTGCCTACGACGAAAAAATTGCGATAGGGCTCAGGAGACTGATAAACACCATGTCGGAAATCGTCATAGGGGTTTCACATGACAGTTTCGCGATAATAAACATGAACTTGTCTGACTCCGTTTACAGTAATGAGCAACTCGACGACTTTGTGTACAATTCCCTTATTCCGAAAATATATGCTCCGATAAAACCACCGATACTGACTCGCTTCAAAATAGGCGAGTATGATCCCGATAGGTTCGAATACGCAAAGAGACTTTCATCTCTGGGGGCGGACCTGCGAAGCACGAGCCTTTTCCCCGAAGGTTCAAAATTCGCAGACAAGATAAAGCGCCGTTCTCACAGAGATGTGGCCATCAAAATCCTGGACGGAAGAACAGGAGTTTCCTACGGTTTTATAGCGCTTGCCGAAGCCCCGAAATACGAAGGAGAAAAATATGTGGATGAATCCGGTTGGAACTCTTTTGCGGAAGTTTCGGGGTACAGTGCGGACGAGGTAAGAGAATCTCCGAGCGGTAGATGGTATGTAAAAACATCTATCAGGGCAAGTATGGTATATCAGCAGATTCCCGATGTCTGGATCGTTACTTCAAGGTCAGGATGCGACAAGACCAACCTTGATCCTATGTCGGACATAGTGAGAATAGGTCTTATAAAGGGCAAGCTGCATCTCGAAACCCCCAAAGGAGTCGATCTCGGAAGAAAAGACATAAGACCTTCTTTTGATACTTACGTCATCCTTGCCCAGGCGCTGTCATCATCTCTTTACGCTCCTTCCCTCATTGAAGACGAGATGTGCATTCTGCATTTCCACGGTTATCCCGACCCGTGCTGGTTTCTGTCAAGCGAGCACCATGAGGGAGCCCAGAATCCTTCTCTTCCCTGCGGAACTGTGGAAGCCGCTCTTCTCAACTACTCCGCAATCTATGAAACCGCGAGTAAAAACGGTGAGGATATGAAACTTCTCTGCCTGGTTGAATCGGATCATGGAGTCAACGTTCTGGGCCCCGACAGGGAATATCTGGTGAAGAGGCTTACGGACGGTTCGGATGCCGGTCACATAATTCTGGGCGGAAAATATCTGCCCATGCTGAAGCAGAGCGTCGCTTCGCGATAACCGCATCAATATCATGTGCAGATGAAAAAAACCCGCCCGCGAGTAGGATGGATAGGAACCGGAATCATGGGGACTCCTATGTGCGGTCACCTTATTCGTTCCGGGTATGATGTCTGCGTCCATAACAGAACGAAGGAAAAGGCGCGGGTGCTCATGGCTCAGGGAGCCGAGTGGGCGGAGTCTCCCGCAGAACTGGTTGGACGGTCGAATGTGGTCTTTACGATGCTCGGCTATCCGGATGATGTGCGGAAGGTCTATTTCGGTCCGGAAGGACTTCTGAGAGAATCTGTCTCCGGGCGGATATTCGTCGATATGACCACCACCGAACCGTGTCTGGCAAGGCAGATATATCAGAGCGCTTGCGGGCTGGGTTCCGCTTCTCTTGATGCTCCGGTTTCGGGTGGAGACATCGGCGCGGTGAAAGGAGAGTTGTCCATAATGGTCGGAGGGGATGAGGATGTTTTCGAGTCCGTGCTCGGTCTTTTTGAACTTATGGGTAACCACATCGTGTACCAGGGGGCCGCGGGTTGCGGTCAGCATGCGAAGATGTGTAATCAGATCACCGTCGCCGGAGTAATGATAGGTATCTGCGAAAGTCTCGTATACTGTCGCGGCGCGGGACTCTCCGCTGAGAAAATGCTCAGTTCTGTTGGGAGCGGTGCAGCTTCGAGCTGGCTTCTTAAGAACCTTGCTCCCAGGATGGTGAATGGTGATTACGGTCCCGGGTTTTTCGTTGATCATTTTATAAAGGATATGGAAATAGTTCTTTCCGAGTCACGGCGTATGGGAATCACTCTTCCCGGCCTTTCACTCGTCAAATCTCTTTATGACAGGGCGAGCGCTCTCGGGCACGGAAAACTGGGAACCCAGGTTCTTCTGCTTGCTCTTGAAGACCTTTGCGCAGATGCGGAAACTGGTAAGGGAGGTTCTACCGAATGAGTATAGACAGTTTTCTTGCTGTGGTTGTAAGTGAAAACGCGGATGGCGGATTCACTAGGAAGATTGAAGAGAGAAATATCAAGAGCCTTCCTGAAGGACAGGTTCTTGTCAGGGTTGAATACTCATCCCTCAACTACAAGGATGCGCTTTCCGCCTCGGGAAACAAAGGGGTTACCAGAAACTATCCCCACACTCCTGGCGTTGACGCTGCCGGTACTGTGGAACACTCCGAAGACTCGAAGTTTCAACCCGGGGACAGCGTGATAGTGCACGGTTACGACTTGGGGATGGACACTTCGGGAGGATTCGGACAGTACATCAGAGTTCCTGCCGACTGGATAGTCAGATTGCCTGAAAACTTTTCGCCTGTTGAGTCGATGATGTACGGAACGGCCGGATTCACCGCCGCACAGTCCGTTCTCAGAATTGTAGAAGGTGGAGTGATGTCCGAAGACGGAAAAGTTCTGGTGACCGGGGCCACGGGCGGTGTGGGAAGCATGGCTGTCGCCATTCTTGCGAAGGCAGGCTACAGCGTAACCGCCTCTACCGGAAAAAAGGATCAGTCGTCGTTTCTTTCCGGCATCGGTGCGGATGAGGTCGTAGGTAGAGAGGATGTGTCTGATTCTTCGGAAAAACTTCTTCTCAAAGGCAGGTGGGCTGCGGTAGTTGACACCGTAGGAGGTGATATACTTTCCGGTGCTATAAGGTCTGCAAGACAGAGGGGAGTTGTGACCACATGCGGAAATGTCGCATCCTACAAACTCAATACAAACGTATATCCGTTTATTCTGAGGGGAGTAACTCTTGCCGGAATAGATTCTGCCAGTTGTCCGATGGAGAGAAGACGGGTCCTGTGGGAAAGACTTGCGGGAGAGTGGAAGATCGGTCCGCTTCACAGTATGTGCAGAGTTGTTCCTCTTGAGGAACTTGACCCTGAAATAGAAGTCATGCTGAAAGGGGGTCAGGTGGGAAGAGTAGTGATTGATCTCCGGACATAGGGCAGTTAAAAGATTGCAAAGTAGATTTCTATGGTTTCCCCCGAATATTTTACTGCAGAAATCCGGGCCTCAATTCCTTGAGACTCGGGTTCGTCGAACGGAACTTACTGAATATAAACTGTTCCTTTCGCGGAAACAACTTCACCGGAACTGATTGAACTCAGTCCACGAATTCATATAGGGTCGATGTGGTACGAATTGAATTCGCCAAGGTTTCATCTGCTGAGCCGTTCACCTGTATCTCAACAACATTAGTTCCCCCTAAGGAAATGATGCCGGCTGAGCCGGCTAATCTTCTAGCAGAGTCTCCTGCGGGAAAACCTTTGAACTGGATCTTATCGTTCTGTGCTGCTGAAAAGTCCTTGATAACGTCCACCCACTGTCTGTCCAAGTATTCAATTACGAAAGTATCTCTTCCGGTACCTTCGGTAAGATTATCCAAGTTCTGCAGTCCTCTCAGGACATCGTCTCCGACTCCTCCGGAGTTATGCTCTAATCTGGTGTTCGGCAGTTTTTGAAAAAAAGCGGCGTATCCGGTTAATTTGAATTCATCCAAGTTAATCAAAAGGAGGATACGCCGCTATGGGCAGGAAATATAAAGTCTCTGACCGTGAAGGTCAAAAAGAGTTTTTGGATTCATTGGAAAACATTTTCAGAAAGTTCGTCGGCCGAGAGAAGACCCGAACAGTAATCGACGGGCCTTCCCTTCAGAGACGATCGGACTCCGGATTCGGCAGTCCGGAACAGGTCTGCGACGACCTCAGTGATCTGCTGAGGCAGACGGCTCGGCTTCTCCTGAGTTCTGCAATCAGAATGGAGTCGGAAGAATATCTGCGGTCCCGGGACGACAGACAGCTTGAAGACGGCAGGGCCGCGGTGGTCCGCAACGGATACCACCCCGAACGGGATGTGCAGACGGGCATAGGCCCCGTATCGGTACGCATACCGAAGGTGAGATCCCGGGACGGTCGGCCTGCCGTGTTCCGTTCGGCTGTCGTGCCTCCGTACGTGCGCAGGGCTGCGAAGATTGATTCCTCTCTGCCGCGGCTTTACCTGCAGGGGCTGTCCACGGGGAACATAAAGTCCGCGTTGGAAGCCCTTATAGGCCCCGAGGCTCGGGGGTTTTTCCGCGGCTGCTGTATGCAGGCTCAAGCGCGGGTGGGCTGAGGAATACGATAAACGGCGCAGGAGAGACCTCAGCGGCCGCGACCGGGCTTACATATGGGTGGACGGTATACACAGCAGGGTGCGCGGAGATGATCCCAAGCTTTGCACGCTGGTGGTGATAGGGGTGGACGAAACGGGCAGTAAGCACTTCCTCGCCATTGAAAGCGGGGTCAGGGAATCAAAGCAGAGTCGGCGCGAAGTGCTGCCGGACCTCAGGGCACGAGGCATGAGAGGGCCGAAGCTTGCGGTGGGCGACGGAGCTCTCGGGTTCCGGTCCGCCCTTTCGGAAGTTTACGGGGAAACGCGGGAGCAGCGCTGCCGGGTGCACAAGACTGCGAATGTTCTGAACTGTCTTCCGAAAACTTCTCGGAAAAAAGCGAAGAGGAATCTTCATGACATACGGCAGGCGGAGACGAAGGAGGAAGCGCAGAAGGCTTTCGACCTGTTCGTAAGGATGTACAGGGACAAATACCCGAAGGCTGTTGAATGTCCGGAGAAGGATCATGAGCGGCTTCCGACCTTTTACGACTTCCCGGCTCAGCACTGGAGAAGCATAAGGACGACGAATCCGATAGAGTCCGCCTTCGGAACCATAAGGCACAGGACAAGTAGAACCGGGGGGGGGTGTCTGAATTCCGAGGGGATGCTGCACATGATATTCAAGCCGGGGATGTGCGCGGAGAAAAGCTGGCGGAGGCTCAACGGATTCGACTTCGTGGGGAAAGTGATAACGGGTGTGAAATTCAAAGACGGGATTGAGGAGACGGATCAGGAAAACGAAGAGGTGAATTCAAATAACTGGAGCGCCGCTTGATCACGCAAACACCAGATTTGACAATAACTCGGATCGGCCGAGGGGGGGGGGAGATGGGGTAGAAGCCGGATTCTGCAAAAACATCCCGGTTCCGAGACCTGCGCTGAAAACAACGCAGAACCTCAGAATACTTTCACAGTCTCAATTGATGTGCCGGCCGGCCGTTCCAATCAGAACTGCAAGACCGAGACTACAGATGTGGACAACGACACACACAAATTCCTTGAAAGCGCCGGTTTTGTGGAGTATCTCTGAAGCAGGCCGGGAGATGACAATTCTAAAGATCCGAACTTTGACCCCGTAAAAGGTGAAATTTCTCCGGGGACCGTACCCGAAATAGGATATGTGGTGAAAATAAACACCGAACATTCCCGTATTCCGCTTCCGTATAATCTTATTGTCGGCTCGGGGATCTACCTTGGAACAACCGAAACTTCCTCTTCAACTCCCTGCTGATCGTGGATGCGGAACGATCAAGTCGGTCGGCGATCTGCCGAACGGATAAACCCTCGGCCTTCAGCGTCTCTATCCGGATTCCTTCTTCGCAGCCGAGGTGATTGCAGTCTGATGACATCGGATATGCCCTCCTTCAACCGATATCGGAGCATATCTTTATCCCTCGGCCCTATCAACTACTCGTCTTTACGGACCGCTTCGTTATAATTCAAGTGCTGCACTTCGAAGTTTAATGGGCGCCTTGAAACACTTCTACAGCAACGGGACAACCGTTCGGTGCACACATCAGACCATAGGACAACCTGCCCGTTTACCCTTCTTACCGTCCCTGTTGTAACCGAAGGCACCGGTTGACACTGACGGCCTTCAAAGATAACTCGAAGAGACATCATACGGAATCACTTCGGCTCCGTTTGCGACTGTGGGGTCAATTCCCAAGAATATAAGCACGGGAAGCACTATGCTGCTGCCCCCTCCCGCAAGCAGCGCCCGTGAAAAAAAGCATAATCAGAGAAAGAATATCGTATTCATACATTTTGTTCAGACTCAATGCGGCAAGTCGGGATGAGACCTTCAACCTGCGGATTCTCAACGATACCGGAAGTTTCTATGACGAAGTTTGCAGAAATCCCGGCGACCGAGAATTGTATTTTTTCATGGTTCCTTTTCCTTTGGTCGTGTGCCCGCATGTTGAAACACATTCGTGGGAGCAAGGTTAAACGAGCGCATTAAACGGATTGTTTCGTTAGTACCGACAAAGGCAAAGACCGGAGTCGGACGAGAACGAAAAGGTTTCTACGCGATATACGGCGTCCGGAGACGAGGAAAATAAAAACGAGGGCAGTCACGAAAGACTGCCCTCGTCCTATCAACAAAACTTAAAGTTGCAACTAAACGCGTCTTCTCAAAAACACAACCGAGAGCAGCACGGAAGCCGTCAGCAGCAGATTAGCCGGAGTGCTTTGAGATGATGAATAATCCGTTCCGGCAATCGCGCATCCGTCATCGTCATCCTCAGCCGCAGGCATACCTGCCGAAGCCTTCGGATAAATCCCGGAACCGAAGATATTGTCGATATTGTTGACCACGGCATTTAACGAACGCCCGAAGGCCGGATTCTCTTTAACGGCTTCGGACATCGGGTTCATGACTTCGATATAACTCGTTTTAGGTGAAGTGCCGGGCACCTTGTTCGTTTCAAGCCAGTTGTCAACTTTATCGTCAGTGCGTTCAGGGTCGCTCCAGCGGTATTTTACCGTGGCGAACTGTCCCACTTCAGGTTCTCCGCCGCTGCCTTTCGTCAGGGCATTTCGAAACAGAGTTACTATCTTTTTGTCCGGCCCCTCCAGCTGGTCGTCTTCCAACTCCAGCGTAAGACCGTTCAGAGCGGGATTGTTTCCGTTGATGGTTACAGTACCGTCCGGAGTTTTTTTCATGACGAAAAGGTATATGTTCTTATGCTTGAATTGTCCAAGCGTCAGACATCCAACCAATCCGCCTATTTTCTGAGTAAGTGCCAGAGAGAATCTCGCTGCGCTTTGCGCATCACTCAAGTCCAGGTCAGTTTCGTTGACCAATTCGGACACCTTGGTGAGCAAAGCCTGTTCGTACGATTCAATGGAACTTACCACAAAAGCTTTGAGTTGAGCTTCGGTGGGGTTCTTATATACGTCCTCGGCGGTGACAGGCAGACGCGGAAAAGATGAGCAGTCGGGTTCGGAGAAAACTCCTTCCTGTGCATGGTGAAGACCCGCTATTATCGTCATGTTGTTATCTACTAAGAAATCCCCGCGGGTTGCGCAGGCCACTCTGGTTTTACCGCCGTAATTGTAATCTTCACACACGGTATTACCACCGGCCGACCCTTCGATCAAAGATTTCAATGCCTTCTCGGGAGACATGTCTTTTCTCGTTGAATCCGAATTAAATTTGTATCCGAAAAATTGAGGGTATGCCGTGTGATTCAAGACATTTCCGACAGAGTTAATTATAATCACGTACATTTCATCTGTTTTGTAAACTTCACTCGTTCTCAAGTTTCTGGAGATAACTGCGATCTTCCGGCCCAGGCCTGTTCTCTTTCCGCCTGATTCTATGAAAGAATCATAGTGACCCTTTACATGCGAGAGAAACTCCCGAACATGGCTTTCATCTGTAACAGTTACCTCTGAAGCCTCTCTACCCCCTTCGGTTCCACCTTTATCGTCGTCGACATGAGCGTAGACCGGCACCGAGCCGAACGAAAAGACCAATCCCAGCAGAAAAAGCAACCGAACATTCTTTATGATTTTCATGCAAACACCCCCTTGCAAGATTTATTCGGGTCTTGTGATTCTTGTCGACTTCCTCGAACAAAACATCCATCTCGCCCACCGCTATTCTATTACTGAACTGAGAGTCTGTCAAGGAGTTATGTTCTAATCTGGTGTTCGGCAGTTTTTGAAAAAAAGTCTTTGACCGTGAAGGTCAAAATGTGTTTATGGATTCATTGGAAAGTATTTTCAGAAAGTTCGTCGGCAGAGAGGAGACCCGAACAGTAATCGACGGGTCTTCCCTTCAGAGACGACCGGACTCCGGATTCGGCAGTCCTGAACAGGTCTGCGACGACCTCGGTGATCTGCTGAGGCAGACGGCTCGGCTTCTCCTGAGTTCTGCAATCAGAATGGAGTCGGAAGAATATCTGCGGTCCCGGGACGACAGACAGCTTGAAGACGGCAGAGCCGCGGTGGTCCGCAACGGATACCACCCCGAACGGGATGTGCAGACGGGTATAGGTCCCGTATCGGTACGCATACCGAAGGTGAGATCCCGGGACGGTCGGCCTGCCGTGTTCCGTTCGGCTGTCGTGCCTCCTTACGTGCGCAGGGCTGCGAAGATTGATTCCTCTCTGCCGCGGCTTTACCTTCAGGGGCTGTCCACGGGGAACATAAAGTCCGCATTGGAAGCCCTTATAGGCCCCGAGGCTCGGGGTTTTTCCGCAGCTGCGGTATGCAGGCTCAAGCGCGGGTGGGCTGAGGAATACGATAAACGGTGCAGGAGAGACCTCGGAGGCCACGACCGGGTTATATATGGGTGGACGGTATACACAGCAGGGCGCGCGGGGATGATCCCGGGTTGTGCACGCTTGTGGTGATAGGGGTGGACGAAGCGGGCAGGAAGCACTTCCTTTCCATTGAAAACGGAGTCGGGGAATCAAAGCAGAGTCGGCGCGAAGTGCTGCCGGACCTCAGGGCCCGCGGCATGAGGGGGCCGAAGCTTGCGGTGGGCGACGGAGCTCTCGGGTTCCGGTCCGCCCTTTCGGAAGTTTACGGGGAAACGCGGGAGCAGCGCTGCCGGGTGCACAAGACTGCGAATGTTCTGAACTGTCTTCCGAAGACTTCTCGGAAAAAAGCGAAGAGGAATCTTCATGACATATGGCAGGCGGATGAGTGCTTGACTTCATATGGGGGGGGGTAGAATCAAAACATCTGCTTAAGGAGGTTTTGTCATGAAGTCACGTAATTTCTTAGTTTTGTTGTTTCTGCTCGGCGGAGCGGTTTTCTTTGCTGCCTGTGAAGGGGATATGGGGCCGGCAGGTCCGAAAGGAGATAAAGGAGATCCGGGAACACCGGGAGGTGCAGGGCCGGCAGGGAAAGACGGGTCAAAAGGAGATAAGGGAGACCCGGGAGCAGCAGGCCCGCAGGGAGATCAGGGAAAGTCCTTCGGTGACCCCAGATGCGACGTGAGCAACGGTATAAATGCGCTGCCCGGTGTCTCCAGAGATATCACGGGGACTGATGACGACGATGTCATATGCGGAAATCAGTACGTTAACATGATTAATGCCGGAGCCGGCGATGATACTGTCTACGCCGGTGCCGGAAACGACACGATATCCGGCGGCGACGGCACGGATACGATATACGGTGAAGACGGAGACGACAAAGTTGATGCTCAGGTTGGAGGCAGTATAGGCACGGAAACTACCGATGACATCATCTATGGCGGAGATGGAAATGATATACTCTGGGGCAACGCCGGCGCCAACACCATCCACGGCGGAGACGGCACTGATTACATCAAAGGAGTAGCCGGCGATGATACGATCAACGGCGATGCGGGAAACGACGCACTCGATGGCGGTGAAGGCGATGATACCCTCAACGGTGGAGATGGGCTGGATGTTTTCTTTCTGACTGAACCGGGCAATGACAACTTCAACGGCGGCGCCCCGGCAGGGACTGCTCTTAATAGTATTCGAAATGATTCTCTGGTCGTAGGTTCTATTCCTACTCCAAGTGGTATAATACCGAACTTGAAGAATACGGCCGAGACCGGCCCAAATCGTCTTAGAGTCTTTTACACATCGGTGGGGACAGGTATAACCCTTGATCTTTCCACCGGGTCTTATGACGGCACTGCTCATGGTTGGGGAGTGACTACATTTACAGGTATTGAGAACGTTCGCGGTGGACACGGCAATGATACTATCAGTGGAGATGCCCTGGGAAATTATCTTATCGCGGGGGCCGGAAACGATATGCTTAACGGAAAAGCCGGCAATGATAGGCTCTCCGGAAACCAGGGTAATGATATTCTTACAGGTGGTGCCGGCGCCGACACTCTTTACGGCGGAAACGACGAAGACATCTTCGTCCTTGAACACGAGCACAGAAATGAGAAGGACTCTATCATGGACTTTAATGCATCACAGAACGACAAGATCCGCTTCAAGGGTTTTCCCGCAGGAGCCAAAACGTTCGGCGGAACGGGCACCGTTAATATTTCCGTTATCGTAGGAGGAACCACTACTTTTGATGATGTTGTTCAGTTGCAGTCATCCGGTGTAGCAGATGCAATCCGCACTACGGCGGCCCTATATGAATTCATGGACTGAGTTCAATCGGTTCCGGTGAAGTTGTTCCCGTACGGGAACAACTTCAATGTTCAGCAGGTTCTGTTTGTTTTTCTTCAGATCAACCCGGGTTCCGAAAGATCGGAGCCCGGGTTTTCTGCGGCGGACAGACACCAGTCCGACCCGCAGATATCCCCCAATACCCTGCATACATCACCCATAAGCCTTCTACATTGCGACAAAGCATTTTTCCGTTGAGTCTCGGACGGAATAAAAGAGCGTGTTGTGGAGATCATTCGACCGGAATCATCCGCACTCGACAACATCCCGTCCGAAACCGAATCCGAGTTCAGCTCATGCGGAACAGACAACAAATCTGCAGTTCCGTCTTTGACGATACGGCAGATATAAATGTAACTAACGTCACCATGGAAAAGTTTGATCTTACGGTTGCAGGATCAGGTCCCGGCGGATACATAGCGGCCACAAGAGCCGCGCAGATGGGAATGAAAACCGCGGTGGTGGAGCGGGATAAACCCGAGTGTTACACTTCGAAGTGTAACGGGCGATACAGCGGCATAATTATCCTTGCATTATAGGCAGTTAGATGTTGATATCACCTCTTTCCCAAGATACAGTCACACGCTGTTCCAGAAGATTCTCAACCTCTTCCTTCAGAAAAACAGATGCATTCCAGACAGTCGGTTTATTTTTTAACGATCTTTCTCTTGATACTCTCACAGTCTCAGTTGTTCTGTCGACAGACTTTTTCTGGAAACTCAGACTGATAACTAACCAAATATTATCCGGCGATATTTTAGCGTTTACGCAGACTGAGTTTTTAGAATATCCTCTGCCCGGGAAAACGGCCGGCACAACTTTCTTTCTGAGATGGGCGACGCCGAATCCCAAAAACACTATGCCGCGCAAATCCTTCCGGGTTTGTTCTAACTAAAAAATTCCGTATAATCTGATTTCCGTTGGAGGGCTGGCAGAACGGCTAATGCACCGGTCTTGAAAACCGGCGTCCGAAAGGACTTGGGGGTTCGAATCCCTCGCCCTCCGCCAAAAGCGTGATTATAACTCCTCTTCGGGTTTTCGTAGAACAGCATATGCTTGGAAAACTTTTCGTGGTCGCTACTCCCATAGGAAATCTCAAGGATATAACTTTGCGGGCTGTTGATGTTCTCAAGAACTGTCATCTGATAGCATGTGAGGATACGAGGACCACGAAAAAACTTCTTTCCCGCTATTCAATCAGAACTCCGGTCACAAGTTATCAGGAATACAACGAGGTCGAGAAATCACCTGAACTTCTCGAAAAACTGAAAGAAGGAGAAAATATAGCGCTCGTTTCCGATGCCGGAACCCCTCTTATTTCCGATCCGGGCTGGAGGCTCGCTGCCCTGTCAATCGAAAACTGTATTGATGTGGTTTCTGTTCCGGGTCCGTCATCTGCAGTCGCGGCGCTTACCGTGTCGGGGCTTCCATCAGATGGTTTTTTATTTCTGGGTTTTTTTCCGAAAACTTCCGGCAAAAGAAAAGGTCTGCTCAGAGGCATAAGCCATTATCCCCATACTCTGATTTTCTACGAGTCCGCAAAGAGAGTCTACGGCACGCTGCAAACCATGTCGGAAATTCTGGGTGAGAGAAAAGTATGCGTAGCTAGAGAGATGACGAAACTGCATGAAGAAGTGATCAGAGGACAGTTCTCCGAGGTGCTTTCCGTTCTTTCACAAAGAGAATCCATCAAGGGTGAGATAACGGTAGTCGTGGAAGGGAGTAAAAACGGGAGAAACGAAATTCTCGCCGATGCGGCGCAGAAAACGCTCAGACTTCTGAAAGAGAAGGGACTTTCACTGAGCGAAGCAGTCTCCCTTGTATCTCAAGCCTTCGGAGTGGCTAGAAAGGGAATATACAAAACGGCCCTTACTATCTGGGACAAGCGATGAATCACGGCCTTTTTTTGGACTGCTCGTCTGCCAGTTTGCCGCCTACTTTCACATTTTTTTCCATCTTGGCTTTCTCTCCGACAGCTTCGGCCTGAACACTCGCCTTACATGAATCGCAGATAGTGTCCGGGGATGTTTTGCCGCAGATCATGCATTTCTTGTCTTCACTCATGATGGTTTCTCCTTACTCGGCATTATAACACACTTGATGTAAGGATTCTCAAACGGATTACGACCACCCCGGTGGTATGGACTGCTCTGCGCTCCATCCGGCGCTCTGCTCATAGGCGTATGCCGCGTTCAGTACCGTTTGCTCATCGAAAGGCTTTCCTATTATCTGAATGCCTATGGGAAGTTTTTCCGGGCTCAGGCCGCAGGGAACGGATATTCCCGGAAGTCCCGCTATGTTGCATGGTATGGTCAGAATATCCGACAGATACATTTTGATGGGGTCGTCCGACTTCTCACCTATTCCGAACGCCGTCTCCGGAGAAGTGGCGCTTATTATTATGTCCACTTTTTTCCAAGCGTTTTCAAAGTCCTTTATTATCAGTGTTCTTACCTTCTGAGCTTTTAGGTAGTAGGCATCATAATATCCGCTTGAAAGCGCATAAGTCCCGAGCATTATTCTTCTTTTGACTTCGTCTCCGAACCCTTCGGAACGGCTCTTGAAAAAGAGGTCTCTCAGCGTCTCAGTCTGCGCGGCACGGTATGTGTACCTTACTCCGTCGTACCTTGCGAGGTTCGAGCTTGCTTCAGAAGGCGCTATTATGTAGTAGGTCGAGATGGCATAACTTGTGTGAGGAAGAGAAGTCTCAACTATCTCCGCCCCCAGTTTTTCAAACTCGGATACGGCTTTTTTAACGGATTCTTCAATCTCCGGGTCCATTCCGGAAACAAAATATTCTTTAGGCACTCCCATCCGCAGCCCCTTTACTTCGGGGTTGAGTGCAGCGTGGTAATCTGCGCCCGGAACATTAACCGATGTTGAGTCGAGAGGGTCATGACCCGCTATCGAGCTTAGAATTATTGATGCGTCTTCGACCGTTTTCGTGATCGGTCCCGCCTGGTCAAGTGAAGAGGCGAACGCTACCATACCGTATCGGCTTACCCTTCCGTAGGTCGGTTTCATCCCTACGACTCCGCAGAACGAACAGGGCTGCCTTATGGAGCCTCCGGTGTCTGTCCCTAAAGACGCCGTACACAGATTCGCCGCCGTGGCTGCGGCGCTTCCTCCGCTTGACCCGCCCGGAACTTTCTCCATATTCCACGGATTCCTTGCAGGACCGAAATAAGATGTTTCGTTTGAAGACCCCATGGCGAACTCATCCATATTGTTTTTTCCGAGTATTATCGCGCCTGCCGCTTCAAGTTTCTCCGCAACGGTGGAGTTATATGGAGCAGTGAAATTCTGCAACATCCTGGACCCGCAGGTGGTTTTTGAATCTTTCGTCACGAATATATCCTTAAGCGATATCGGAACTCCGTGTAGAGGACCCAGGTATGTTCCCTCGGATATGAGTTTTTCAGCTTTACGGGCGGCTTCAGGCGCCGCCTCGTTCCAGACGCTTATATAAGAGTTCAGCTTCCGGTCGTTTTCCTCAATCCGTCCGAGGAAGAACTCCGTTAATTCAACGGGGGAGATTTCCTTTCTTCTTATGAGTTCTGCCGTTTCTTTTACGGTTCTGGGAAATGACATCCGGTCACCTGCGATCATCTATTATTCGGGGGACTGTAAAAAAACCGTCTTCGTTTGACGGGGAGTTTGCAAGGGATTGTTCCTGCGTAATTGACTGCTTCACCTCGTCTTTTCGAAGTGGAGTGGAGAGTTCGAGCACATGTGAAGTGGGTTTGACATTTTCCGTATCGAGTTCTGAAAGATTCTCTATGTAACCAAGTATATCTCCGAGCTGCCGTACGAATCTTGAAAGTGTCTCATCGTCGAACTCGAGTCTTGCGAGTTCCGCCGTAGCGACCACATCTTTTTTCGATATTTTCATGATGACAACTCTTGTCGATTCTTCTCCCCAGGAGTTTTAAGATTGAGGCGCGCCGTTCCGGTGAACCAACTGTTCCGCAAAATCTACTATCTGTGATTCGAGTTTCGTTCCGGAAAAGAAATTTATTTCCTGAACGCATGTCGGACTCGTGGTGTTGATTTCAGTCAGAAAACCTCCGACTATGTCAACTCCGACCAGGTAAAGCCGGTCATCGAGGAGTTTTTTCCGCAAAGCTTCGCATATCTCAATATCTCTCTCCGTGAGTTCTGTTTTTTCCGGATGACCTCCGGAGTGAAAGTTGCTTCTGAATTCTCCCTCCGCCGCGACTCTCATAACCGCTCCCAAGGGTTCTCCGTTCAGAATAATCACTCTTTTATCCCCTTCGGATACCTGAGTTATGAATTTTTGCGCCATTACGTAAATCTGCCCGAAACCGGTTGAGTTTTCGATAATGACGTTCAGATTCGGGTCGTTCCGCCTTACGAGAAATATCCCCTCCCCACCGTAGCCGTCAAGCGGTTTTATCACCATCTCGCCTCCCGACTCTTCAAGAAATTCCTTGATCTTTCCGATATCCTTTGAAACCAGAGTGGGAGACATGTATTCGGCAAAGTTCAGAGCATACATCTTCTCGTTCGATTCCCTTATTCCCGCCGGGTGATTTATAACGTGCGTTCTCCCTTCATCAACTCTGCTGAGTATATATGTCGAGTATATGTAGTCCGTGTTGAAGGGAGGGTCTTTTCTCATCCATATGACGTCAAAACGGTCAAGAGGACAGGTCTGTGGGGGAAGTTTCGTGTAGTAATCGCTTTTTCTCCTGAGACGAACCGGCGTTGCATCCGTCCAGCCTTCCGAATTCCTTGTGAAAAGGTCGGCCGTTTCACAGTAATACACCTGGTGTTCTCTATCTTGGCATTCAAGCATTATGACGAATGTTGTGTCTTTTTCCGTGTTTATTGACTCAATGGGGTCCATGACGAAGAGCATTTTCAACATGATGATACTCTATATGAAACGGCATCTGCGGACAATGTTCCGCAGATGCTTTTTGTCTGAAGTACGGCGGAACAGAATCCTCATGAAAAGAAGGAGAGAAGTTCCTTTACCGTTTCCCGGGGTTTCTCCTCCGGAATGAAATGACCGCAGTCGAGAGGTTTACCCGAAACCCGGACCGCTTTTTCCTTCCATACGCCGAGCACATCATAGGTTCTGTGGATAAACCCCTTGTCTCCCCAGAGAACAAGAAGCGGACATTCTATCTTCTCGTCTGAGTCCTGCTCGTCATGTTCCATATCTATCGAAGCTGCGGCTCTGTAGTCCTCGCAACTCCCGTGGACCGCCGAAGGGTCTGAAAAACAGCGTATGTATTCTTTTATCGCATCGGGATGGAAATGCGCTCCGGGAGCGCTCCACCGTCTGAGTTTCTCTCGAAGATAGTATTCCGGGTCCGCCCCTATCATTTTTTCGGGAAGTCCGTCGGGTTGGATCAGGAAAAACCAGTGATAGTAGCCCGTGGCGAACTGTTTGTCCGCGTTAGTGAACATATGGTGCGTGGGCGCTATGTCCATAACGCAGGCTTTCTTGACCCTTTCGGGATAGTCAAGACACATGCGGTGAAGTACTCTGCCTCCCCTGTCATGTCCCGCGGCGAAAAAACTTGTAAATCCCAAGGTCTCCATCAGAGAAACCATATCAGCGGACATAACTCTTTTCGAATAGTTCGAATGATCTTTTTTTCCGGGAGGTTTGGAACTGTCTCCGTAGCCTCTTAGGTCGGGACATACGACGAGAAAATCCTCGGCGAGCAAAGGTGCTGCCTCATGCCACATGATGTGCGTCTGCGGATAGCCGTGGAGTAAAAGTAGAGGCTTCCCCTTTCCTCCCCAGACAGCGTTTATCTCCGCTTGAGCCGTGCTTATTTTCTCTTTTTTGAAATTTTTGTAAAACATCAGTTTACCGGCATCTGATCAATTTCAGTTGAGGAGTCAAGTTGGTTATACAAGACTTTTCAACCAGCCGCCGGCTCAAGTCTACCTGAGCTCCACCGAAATCGGACCGGGCCCGGTTTTTCCTTGTGGATGAATTGTGTCTGATTTTTTCCGAAAATATTTAATTATGCCGGATGTTTGTGTAAAATTGTAGAAAAAAAGGCGGTGATAACGACTCATGGCATCTGTCAACAAAGCCATAATAATCGGCAATCTGGGAAAAGACCCCGAGGTGAGATATACATCGGACGGCAACGCGGTCGCGAATTTTTCCGTAGCTACGACGGATAGATACAAAGACAGGGACGGCAATATGCAGGAGAAGACCGAATGGCATAGAGTTGTTGTATTCGGGAAGACTGCGGAGAACTGCGGACAGTACCTCTCCAAAGGCAGGTCCGTTTACGTGGAAGGACCCATCCAGACCCGTTCATGGGACGACAGGGAAGGAAACAAAAGGTATACCACCGAGATTGTGGGGAGGACCGTGCAGTTTCTAACTCCTCGCGGTGAAGCGGGAGGACGCAGAAACATGCCGACTGAAACGCCTGCGGGTGATTATTCAAATGAGGGCGAGGGCGGCCTTATCGACGATGATGTCCCGTTCTGATTTTTCGGTTCTTCCAAACAGTTGCGCGGATATATGTCTCTTGCCGTTGTAATTCTGGCCGCCGGCAGGGGAGTGCGGATGAATTCAGGACTCCCGAAGGTTCTGCACCCGATACTGAAGAAGCCGATGCTCGGGTATGTTCTTGATGCGTCAACGGACCTCGTTCCCCGGGAAACGGTTCTTGTTCTCGGCCACGGTTCAGATTCCGTAGCCGAAGTTGTTGCAGAGTATTCAGTCCGGACGGTGATGCAGACTCCCCAGTTGGGAACAGGACATGCGGTTTCTTTCTGCAGGGATGCACTTTCCGTTTTCTCGGGAGATGTTCTCATACTGAGCGGTGATGTTCCCGCATTGGGAGTTTCCACCTTGCGGAGGTTTCTTGATTCCCACAGGGATGACAGTTCCACTCTGTCCTTCGTGTCTGCCGTTGTAGACGACCCGAACGGATACGGAAGGGTGATCAGAAACTCGGAAGGTGAGGTCATCCGCATTACGGAACATCGGGACGCGACGGATGAAGAGAAAAAATGCAGGGAGATAAACGCGGGAATCTACTGCGTGAACTCTTCTTTTCTCTGGGAAAGCTTGAATGAACTTGATACGGACAACAATCAGGGAGAGTACTATCTGCCCGGAATTGTGGATATATGCGCCCGCAGAGGTGAGAAACTTTCCGTTTTCACCGCGCAGGCGCCCGAGGAAGTGCTCGGGGTCAACACCAGAGAGGAACTTGCAGAGGCGGAAAAAACGATAAGGCGCAGAATCAACCGTTTCCATATGGAAAACGGAGTTACCATAACTGACCCTGAAACCACGTACATAGCACCTTCCGCCACCATAGGTAGAGATACGGTCATCCATCCGGAAACCCATATCTACGGAGATACGGCTATAGGGAGCAGTTGTGTTCTAGGTCCTTCCGTTTACATTGAAAATTCCCGGATAGGAACCAGCGTGGAGATAAAATTTTCTTCGTATCTGATGAAATGTGAAATCGGGGATTCGGTGGTGATAGGACCTTTCTGCCATTTAAGACCCGAGGCGAATGTGGGAGACAGGGCTAGGATAGGAAACTTCGTGGAGATAAAGAAATCGCGCATAGGAACCGGTTCCAAGGTTCCTCATCTTTCTTATGTGGGAGATGCGGAGATAGGTGATGGTGTGAACATAGGGGCCGGAACGATAACATGCAACTACGACGGAGAAGTCAAGCGCAGAACAGTTGTCGAGGACGGAGCGTTTATAGGCAGCGACACTATGCTTGTCGCACCGGTGAGAATCGGAAAAAACGCGGTCACTGCGGCCGGCTCCGCGATAACCAGGGATGTTTCTCCCGGCGCCCTGGCGATAGAGAGGGCTGACCATAAGGAGATAGCCGGCTGGGCCGACAGAAAAAAGAAGAAAGCGGAGAAGGAAGAATCTTGAAATGTGCGGAATAGTCGGATATGTGGGTTTTCGGGAGAGAACCAAGAGCGTTCTCTGCGAAAGCCTAGGGCGGCTCGAGTACAGGGGCTATGATTCCGTCGGCGTATGCTTTATGGAAAACGGCTCTTCCAGGGTTGTGAAAAGTGAAGGGAAGATTGAGAATCTTCTGCAGAAACTGAAAGACATTGCCCTTGATTCTTCATCAGGAATAGCGCATACCAGATGGGCTACTCACGGCTGCCCGTCCGAGATCAATGCCCATCCGCAGGTATCGGGTCCGGTAAGCGTGGTTCACAACGGAATAATCGAGAACTACAGAGAACTCAGAGAAAAACTTTCCGCGGAAGGTTACGGATTCATATCCGAAACCGACACGGAAGTCGTTGCCCATCTCGTCCATGATTTCACTAAAAGGGGAAACTCTCTTCTGGAGTCGGTGAAGAAGGCGTTTTCCCTGATTGAAGGTTCTTATGCCGTTGCGGTCATGTCGGACGATGATCCGGAAAAGATAGTTGTAACTAAGCGTTTTTCACCCGTAGTGATAGCGCAGAGAGAGCAGGAGAGATTTCTCGCTTCGGACATACCGGCTATTCTCCCTTACGTGAAAGAGGTCATTTTTCTTGAGGACGGAGATTTTGCTGTTCTCGACCAATGCGGAGTCTCGGTCACGGACCGGACCGGCCGCAGCGTTGAAAGAGAGCCCCGCGTCATTGACTGGGACCCTGTGGCGATTGAGAAATC
Source organism: Thermodesulfobacteriota bacterium (assembly GCA_965204665.1). Taxonomy (GTDB): domain Bacteria; phylum Desulfobacterota_D; class UBA1144; order Nemesobacterales; family Nemesobacteraceae; genus Nemesobacter. Next base: position 1,710,681 of record OZ242002.1, read on the forward strand.
CGGTTATCGCCATTACATGATCAAGGAAATATTCGAGCAGCCGCGGGCGGTTTTCGATACTCTCCGCGGAAGGTTCTCAGATGATACGGGACAGGTGTTTTTCGAGGGAATCGATGTTTCTCTTGCTACTGAAACGAGCAGGATAATAATCCTCGCATGTGGAACTTCCTACCACGCTTCTCTTATAGGGAAATATATGATTGAACAAGTGGCGGGTATAAATACCCAGGTTGAACTCGCTTCAGAGTTTCGTTACAGAACCCCCGTCACGGAACCAGGCATGCTTGCAATAGCGGTTTCCCAGTCCGGCGAGACGGCCGACACGGCAGAAGCTCTTGCCGCGGCGAAAGATCTGGGTATGCGTTCGCTCGGGATAACGAATGTTGAACTCAGTAGAATCTCGAGAGAATCTGACCTGATTATAAATACCAAAGCAGGTCCTGAAATAGGCGTCGCATCCACCAAGTCATTTACCTCTCAGGTATTGGTTTTCTACCTGCTTTCCATATATCTTGCGGTTTCAAGGAAAGTTGTTGATTCGGCAAAAGCTATAGAACTTGTGAAAGATGCGGTTTCCGTGCCGAAACTTCAGCAGACGGCGCTTGAACTGAATGACGAACTCGCAGAACTGTCAAAGGATTTTTACAATTACAGAAACTTCATCTACCTCGGAAGGGGTATCAACTATCCCGTGGCTCTTGAGGCTGCGCTCAAACTCAAGGAAATTTCTTATATACATGCTGAGGGGTATGCCGCCGGGGAGATAAAACACGGTCCCATAGCTCTTGTCGACCGCAACATGCCTGTTGTGTTTATCGCTCCTGAAGAGGATGTCTATTACAGGAAACTTCTCGGGAATTTCCAGGAAGTGAAAGCCAGGGGAGGGCGGATCATATTCATAACTTCGGACGAGTCGCTTGCGCTTCCGGACAGATTCGACAGAAAAATAATTATTCCTAAAAGCCCTTATCTGGTAAGCCCCATGATATCCGTCATCCCAGCGCAGTTTCTTGCTTACCACATCGCCAATATTCTCGGTACCGATGTGGACCAACCGAGGAACCTCGCCAAGGTAGTTACTGTGGAATAACCTTGTTCGGTGGTAAGTCATCCACCGATAATGTAGACGCATTTCTCATATTCATCTCAAACTTCGTGCATCTAATTCTATTGTTGCACCCTATTCTGATTACCAAAATTTCTCTATGATGCTATCTCCAGACACTTGGAGATGGGTTGAGATTACAAACAAAGTACTGATTGGTTGAATGACAATGGTTACTCTCCCCAGACTTTGCCAATCCTATCTTGGATTTTTTGATTATAAGTATCTATAGCCTGTTTGCATCCATCAATAATTTTCTGATACTCCTCTAATTGATCAACAATCTGTTTCTGAACTTCGATTGATGGAAGAGGAAAACAAAATTCCATATATTCCTTTGCATTTATATTGGAAATGGTGCCGTCTTTTTTATGACGAGTTATCCAATCCCTATAACCTTTTGACTTAGTTATGTAGAAAAGGAATTTGGGAATAATCTTGTTTCTATCTAAGGGAAACTTGATTAAATACCCTGCGAACTGACATGGAATGGTTGAATCAATGTGTAAGTAACTGCGACCGACTGAACCTGACCTTGCAATCAGGAAGTCGTCTGGACTTAAAAAATACTCTGACTCTATTTCACTTGGAGATACTGGGTTATGTGTTTTTAATCGACCATCATCGGTTATGTCCGTAATTCGTAAATATCTCACCGAACTATCGAATGCTACTTTCTTTGCTCCAGAACCGTAGATGGGGTTGCCGGAGAGAACATCTTTAAGTGCCACCAAATCGAAGACTGAAGAGATTTGCTGGAATGCCTCATAGTCACCAATTTTTAGTTTGAAATCCTTTGCTTTGATTTCGTCCTTTGACGCACAGACTAATGAAGTTTCACCCACACTGAAAAACTTTCGAATTTGTTCGGTTGTCTGAGGAATATCATTATTTGCAATAGGGGTTCTCTGAGACCCTAAACTGAACCCGTCATTCTTAACTTTTACAAAGAAGATAGTGTCTGATTTTTGGTTCAGTGCTTTGTCCAGAATGAGGATTGAGGTTTTTACTCCAGAATATGGTTGAAACACTCCTGCTGGGAGAGAAATTACCCCCACCAAACAGTCCTCGACCAACTTCTTTCTGAGTTTTTTATATGCAGTTCCTGTCTGAAAAATAATGCCTTCTGGAACAACGATGCCTGCACGACCATTAGTTTTCAGATGTTCCATGATGTAATCAACAAAGAGAACTTCTGCCCTTGTTGATTGCACCCCAAATCGTGAATGAGGTTGAATACCCCCTGTTGGTGAGAAGAAGGGTGGGTTTGCAAGAATTACATCGTAATATTCATTCCACCTGTCCTCTGATGACAGAGTGTCATATTCGTGGATTTGAGGACTCGCAAATTGATGAAGATACATATTTACCAAAGATATGCGTGTCATATCCGGTGATATGTCATACCCAACGAGGTTATCCCCAATTTGTTTGCGTTCTGCCGCATTGAGTTTGTCACCCACTCTCTTATCGGTATTTTGGGTAAGAATGTGCTTGTAGGATGAAATCAAAAAACCTGCTGTTCCACACGCAGGGTCAAGAATAGTTTCGTTCTTTTGAGGGTTCACTACATCAACAATGAAGTCGATTATATGACGAGGTGTTCTGAATTGTCCTGCATCACCTTGTGACCCCATAAATGACAAAAGATACTCGAATGCATCCCCCAGTTTTTCCGAATGGGAATAGTGAAATTCGTTAATTTTCTTCAAAAACATATTGAGTGTTGAAGGGTCTTTGAACGGAAGAAATGAGTTTTTGAAAATTTCTCTGAACAACAGTGGTGCAGTGGGATTGGTATACATATTCTCAATTGCATCACTGTAGAGTCGTACCTTATCGGCACCTCCTAATTTGGGGTCAAACAAATGCTTCCATGAGTATTTTTCGTAATCACCAACAAAGAAAGATGGAACACCACCCATCTCCACTGCTTCCTCATCCATGTCATACATAAACTTATAAATCAGTCCTGTGGTGATTTGCTCAACTTGACTCTGTGGACTTGGAATTTTGCCAACAAGAATGTTGCGTAAATCATCTATGCGTTTTTTTGTGGCACTGTCTAACATTCTCTAACCGTTCTAAATTTACATTCTGCTGAATGTATGAAGGGATGCCCTGTTTTAATTCGACAGGGAGTTTTCTGAACGCATCACCAGATGGATGCACACCTAATTCTGCATATCGTCTGCTGTCGACAATGTATCTGAAAACATCATCGAGTGCATATGCTTCAAACACCTCTTTCGCATTGCCATATACTGCGTCATCTGGTTTGAGTGCTTTATCCAGTTTATCGAATTCTTCATCCAAACACTCTCTTTGAGATGGAATATGTTTGATGTGACCAAATGCATGAAGAAGGAGTTCTGGAACTGTCAGTCGTCTATCAAGACCCAACGACTTTCCGAGTTTATCAATCGTGAAGAACTCTTGTGGTTTATCCAGAACATTATCCTCGAGGTATATTTCTGCTTCATCAAAATTCTGTTGAGACACCAAGTCCTCAATGATTGCGGTTTCTGTAATCTTCTTTTTGAAAGACCTATAAAGGTTTCTATCAATCTTCATGCCTTGGTCAGAGATTAGGATTTCCTTCAACTCTGCGAGAGGATCTGGGGCAGTACTCACCACCTCGTCAATATTTGGTGGATTGACTGGTGGGTCATTTAACTCTGATGGTTTTGATGGAAGTTTTAGGGCTTCGTCGTAGTCAAAATCTTTTTCAAAATAGTCATAGTTTCCAAAGAAATCGAAGAGAAGGAACTGCTCCTTCTGAGGTTCAATATGATCTGGAACTTCTGATTTGGTAATCCATGATTGCGAGAGGTCACATCTGCGTGTTCCACGACCTTTCATCTGAATAAACTCACTAGGTGAGTAAACAGGACGCATCATGCAGATATTCAGAATGTCGGTGCAATCGTAACCAGTTGTCATCATTCCCACCGTCACACAAACCCTTGTTTTCGATGTTCGATAGTGGGGATTGGTCTTGGACTGTCCGTTTAGAGAATTGTTACGGAAATCAATCGTCATGCGTTGGGAATCTTGCACACTTGAAGTCACTTGGGCTGCAAAGTCAGAACTGTATTGTTTTGGAAAAATCCTATCTGCAAGAACATTCAATATCTGGGTGACTTTTGTTGCGTGGTTCTGCGAAACACAAAAAACGAGGGTCTTACCAATTTCCCCAGTGTATGGGTCTCTCATTGCGTGCTTTAGGAAGGTTTCGCAGAAGATAGTATTGGTATTGTCAGAGAAGAATTTCTTTTCAAAATTCTTCTGAGTAAATGTCTCTTCAAAATCATTCCCATCATCATCTATTCCTTGAAAGACATATCCCTGCTCTGAAAGAAGTTCGGTGGTAATTTCAGTTCTTGCATCAATCACTCTAGGGTTGACTAGATAACCATCTTTAACTCCGTCTTCGAGGGAATATTGGAATGTTGGTTCACCACTGTCACATCCAAAAGTCGTGTAGGTATCCAGCATCAACCGTTTCTCTAACTGCCTTGGGTCACTCTCCGCAATGTCTTCAATGTTGACCGATTTCAGATAATCTTTCGGAGTCGCAGTAAGACCCAATTTGAATCCGATAAAATATTCAAAGACTCTACGACTTCTTACTCCCAGAGAACGATGTGCTTCGTCCGAGATTACCAAATCGAAGTGATCTGGACGGAAAACCTTGCGATATTTGTTTTGACTGACAAATGACTGAACTGTAGAGACAACAATCTCTGCCATAGACCAGTCATGGTTCTCTTTCCAGATGACCGTTCTGAAATCATTCTTGAGAACCTCGTCAAACTCTTTCTGTGCCTGCATTTCCAACTCAATTCGGTCTACAAGGAAGAGAACTCTTTTCACATTGTAGAGACGCAGAAACATCTTGATGATTGCTGATGAGGTCAGTGTTTTTCCTGTTCCTGTTGCCATCTCCAACAGAAATCTGTCCTTACCTTCTGCAATACTGCTTTTAACTGCCCTGACTGCCTTTAATTGGTAGTCACGGAGAAGACGAAGTTTGTTGTTTCTTAGGAACTCGTTTCGTTTTTTCTCATCCAGATAGTCTGGATGCTGGTTAAACTTTGGAAGTTGTGTCTGTGCGATGTAATCAACATCAATCTCTTCTGTTTCTTGTCTTGGTGGATTGAAGTTGGTTTTTCTCAGTTCCAATTGTTCTTGAGAAGGAAAAATATCAACGACTGTCGGACTACCCTGTTCAATATCCCAGAAGTAATGAGACACACCATTTGAGAGGATGACGAACCGACAATTGAGGGATTCTGCGTAACCTCTTGCTTGCTCTTTTCCCACTAAAGGAGAGATGAGTTCTTTCTTTGCTTCAATTATACAGAGAGGAAAGTCGGAACTATCTTTGAGGACATAATCTGCAAAACCTGCCTGGTTCTGCATCTCTGTATCAACATTTACAACACCGTCATCACCAGACAGAATCCAATCCGACTCTCTAAGTAACTTATCAATGATGATTCTTGCGTTTGCTTCTGACATGAATGAACTTAAACTGTTTATATCCTTTTTGCCAAACGAAATGAGCATGTCTTGGTTTTGGTCGTGTGGTAAGATTTTTGAATGAGAGAGATTCTTCACATCTACACTAGAGTCAGTTCCTCTGCCCAAGAAGAAGGAACTAGTCTAGGAACTCAAAAACAACTAGGTATCCAGAAAGTTACAGAATTGGGTATGGATTACAAAATCTGGAATGAAGGTGCTATTTAATCCCACCACGAAGATTTGTTCAACAGACCCAAGATGGGAGAGTTGTTGAGCGAAGTTGAGAGTGGAAATATCAAACATCTGTTCGTGTTTAACAACTGTGGAGTAAAAAATCGATTCGATGCAGTAGGCAAAGAAAATTGTCTGTCGGTAAAGTTAGTGCCTATGGATATTCAGCAACAGATGGAAAGGTTTGAACAAGGCTATCCCTGTCGCATGCTGATTCGACCGGCGACTATCGGGGACGGAATAAGAAAACTCGGGGATGACGAGTCGTGCGCGTTTACGCGCGGATACCAAAACGCTCTTTGCGAAAAAAGCGTGTGCAAGTTTGTCCCGGCTTCGGGCGCTGCCTCAAGAATGTTCCGTGAACTTACGTCTTTGCACAACAGTCTTTCCATGGACGGAGCAATCTCCGACCAGAACCATAAGGAGACGCTTGAAAAGTTCGTCGTTAGTCTGCATAAACTACCTTTTTCAGAAATCCTTTCCCGGAAACTTGACGGAGAACTTGATGAATTTCTTTCTGAACAAAGATTCAGAGATGTTCTGGATACTCTTTTTGAAGATCTGGGATACGCAGCAGTACCCAAGGGGCTTGTTCCATTTCACCGGTACCCTTCGGAAACAAGAACGGCTTTCTGCGAACATTTCAGAGAGGCTCTGAGCTATATTTGTCAGGACAACAAAGCTTCTATTCACTTCACTGTTCCACCTGAATTTGAAAAGAGATTTGCAGCGGAGGAGAGAAAAGCGACTCGGCTTTTTTCCTCACGAGGAGTCTTGTTCGATGTGACCTATTCGGTTCAGGACCCTAAGACCGATACCGTAGCGGTAACGGAGAACGGCTCCCTTATTACGGATTCTTCGGGTCGTATGCTCAAAAGACCGGCGGGTCACGGAGCGCTTCTTGAAAATCTCAATGCACTTACATGCGATTGCGTTTTCATAAAGAACATAGACAATGTGGTAAAAGAGGAATTCCTTGCTGATACCGAGAGGTGGAAAAAGATTCTCGGGGGACTTCTCGTATATCTGCAGAGCAGGATTTTTCATTATTTAAGAAATATTCTCTCTTCAGGTGTCACGCAGGCAATTGAACGGGAAATAACATCTTTCTGCCGGCGGGAACTTTTTACGGATATTTCGAATAATCTTCGCGGAATTTCAGAATCAGCCAAAAGAGAATTACTTATCAGAATTCTTGACAGACCCATAAGGGTATGCGGCGTTGTCGGAAACCGTGGAGAACCCGGAGGGGGACCCTTCTGGGTTGAAAAAAAGGGTGCGGAATCCCTTCAAATAGTTGAAAAAGCGGAAGTCGACATGGATTCCGAATCGCAGCGTGCCGTATGGGAAGGTTCAACGCACTTTAACCCCGTGGACATAGTCTGCGGATTGAAAAACTTCCGTGGGGAGAAGTTTGATCTTCACAGGTTTGTTGACAGTGAAGCGGGAATCATCACGGAAAAGAGTTTCGAAGGTAAAAAGATAAGAGTTCTTGAACTTCCGGGACTGTGGAACGGTTCCATGTCGGGATGGACAACTGTTTTTGTAGAAGTTCCGCTTTCTACGTTTAATCCGGTCAAGACAGTGTGGGACCTTCTTAAAAAACCTCATCAGATTACGCGGACAGCTAATTGATATGCTTAAAAAAAACCTTTACTGCATTGTTTTGGCCGGAGGCAGAGGGACAAGGCTCTGGCCTTTTTCAAGAGATGATTTTCCGAAGCAGTTTCTGAGCACGGGGCAGGGTGAATCGCTTTTGCTCGGCACGCTTCGTCGTGCGTCCGGAATTGTTTGTCCACAGAACATTTTAGTGGTGCTCGCCGAGAAGCATATTCCGTTGATGGAGCATGAGATGCGGGTTGCGGATTTTTCTCAGAAAGTGAGGATTGTGAGTGAACCGGAGGGGAGAAACACCGCAGCTGCGGTTCTGCTAGGCACGCTTGAGGTCGCCTTGGAAGACAGAGACGCGGTGGTGATTGTTTTTCCTTCCGACCATCTTACGGAAGACGGAAAAAATTTTCATGACCATATGACTGAAGCTGTGTCCCTTGCCCGAGACGGTTATGTAGTGTGTTTCGGAATTACACCCAGCGGGCCCGAGACCGGGTACGGTTATATCGAGGGCGGAGAACCTGTCGGCGGAAGCGGACTCAAGGTAAGAAGATTTGTTGAAAAGCCCGATGCCGCAACTGCGGAGCAGTACATTTCTTCGGGCAATTTTTTCTGGAACAGCGGTATGTTTGTTTTCCGAGCGCAAACCATGATTGAACAGTTTGAGGTTTGTTGTCCGGAGGTTTACGGACCTCTCTTTGATGCGTTTTACAAAAATACGCTTAAGGATGTCTACTCGGACATTCCATCCACTCCCGTTGATCGCGCAGTGATGGAGAGAATCTCCTGCGCCGCGGTGATACCGTCTTCTTTTATCTGGAGCGATGTAGGATCATGGCGGCTTTTTTACGATTTTTTCCCGAAGGATCATGAAGGTAATGTGACGCAGGGGAATGTGTTTTTAAAAGATACGAAAGATTCTCTTGTAAAAAGCGGCCACAGGACTGTGTGCGTAAACGGTCTTAGCGGGGTTGCGGTTATAGAAACTCGGGACACTGTTTTTGTCTCCGACATTGACCAGTCGGACAAAGCGGGAATGTTTGCCGAGAAATTTCGCGAAAAAGTCGGAAGAGACGAATATAGATATCCTTGGGGAAAAAGAGAACAGATTGAAAAAAGCGACCGCTTCTGTGTGACAAAAACCACAGTATTTCCCGGTTCGTCATGCGAAGTTCGGAACCTGTCTTCATTCTCCCTGCGGCTTATGGTCCTTTCCGGGAAAGCACTCGTTACTCACAATCGAAAGAGAGAGAAACTCTTGACCGGAGATGAGCTTGTGGTTGAGGATGCGGTCGGTTGCGTTGTGGAAAATACGGGAGAAGAGTTTCTGGTTATATTTGAGATTCTTTTCCACAGAGATTGAGAGAAAAAACTTTCCGATGGTTTTTGACTCTATACGCCGTTAAGTTAATATCTGTTTTTCCATATATGTGAGGAGAGATGGCCGAGTGGTCGAAGGCGCTCGATTGCTAATCGAGTAAGGGGTGAAAGCCCCTTCGTGGGTTCGAATCCCACTCTCTCCGCCATAAATGACACGAATTCTCAGTTTATACTTTGGAGCAACTAAGATCTTTCCACAGTTATACTATCGGTTAGATTCATTCTATTAAGAATCTGTCGTAGTTCATCTTCCAAAGAAGCCGCTCTGGTTTCCGCGACCTTAACGTTGAATTCAAAATCCGCTGTGAGCCCGTCTCCAGAACGAAGTTTCGAAACAATTTTTGTACCAAGAAGATTCCACGATTCCGGTGGTATCCTTCCAGATATGCGGAATTTTACCGGTGGCGTGATGGTGTGATGTTTTTTAGATTCAGATTTGTTTCCAATTTCGGACTCTGGTTTGAGTTGCGGCTCTTTATCAGTAGTATCAGGTTTCGGTTGTGTTTTGTTCTTTATGTTCCGCCGAAGGTACTCGCTCCGGGTCTTGGTCAACAAAAAGACATTTGACTCAAACGAGACATCTTCTGCATCAAGAGGCTCCGCATACCAGATGCGGTTATAACGACCATCTGTCGTTGCACCCGATGCAAGACCAAACTCTCCGCTCCCTACAAATTTGACAATCTGCTGGCGTAGGGTTGTATCTGGGTCGATTAGTCGGGTTAATGAACCGTCTAGAAAACTTTGTCGTAGACTGGTAAGTGGCCAAGATCCCGCATCTTTGAACACCGGAGGCCATTTCCGTTCCAGATAGGCGCTACTGACAGATTCGTTTAGTAGCGCTTCGGTCCTGAGAGCGGTAATCACCCGACTGCAGAGTGTCTCATTCGCACTGCTGTGGCCAGATCCAATGTCAATGGTCTTGATCTTGATTCCAGAATCTACTCTATCAGCGAGTATCACGAAGCGATAACTGCTCCATACCTCATCTTTTGCCGCTTCTTGTGAACCCCTGACTTTGTTCCGTAACTCGGTCTTATCGGCCTGACCAAATTCCGTGCCATGCAGTCCTTCTTCCACCTCTCGGAAAACTCGTTGCCAAGCAAGCCATAAACCAACCCGATCATAAAGACCCCGTCCTGATTTCTTGACACACCAGACCAGAGAAGCAGGGTAGAGCCTCGGTGATGACCCTTTTTCCCTAGTCCATCGCGCGACCCGATCAGTGATCTGTTCATCAACCCCCGTTTCCATCTCCGGGTCGACAACAACTATTGTCAATCGACGCGTGTCTTGGATGTCCGCACCGTCTTTAGGGAATAGTTCAATCGGGAGTGTTGCGCCACGGGTAAACACCTCTTTGACTAACTTGCGTATTGCAGGCACGACATGCTCTTTTTCGTCAAGGGCAGATCGACGATCGCTTACGACCTTCTTAAGAGTCGCTTGGTGGTGGATTCGAAAACCATCTATGCCGACTTTTCGAATAAAAAACCCTGACGACTCCAAAGCTGCTGCGGTGTTATCAATAGTTGTGGTCTCGACTTCAAGTTCGCCGAGAGCGAACCGTAATTCGGGCAGGTAAGCAGTTTTGTCTACTTGGCCACCGGAGGATTCGAAGAAGATTGCTGTTCCTACTCGGCGGTGAATTTCACAGAGTCCTCCCTTGGTATCAGAATCTAGGGCGTGGGCATGCGATGTAGAGCCCACGATATCGGCGTCCATCGCTGCATCCAGCCTCTGTTCCCCCAATTGTCCAAGTACGACGGCACGGAATTCAGGCACATCCAGTGGAGCCGACCCGAGCGTAATTAGCGGCTCCGTGCGGGCTTTCTGAAATTGATCCTTAGCCGCCCAAGATACCCATTGCGCCAGCATTGCGAGCGTCCCTCTAGTTTGCTGAAATTGAGTAAGAGCACTCCATTTTCGCCGGAAAACGGAGAGTGTTGAAGGATGGAAGGGATAACATGCTTCGAATCGGCTTTGCAGATCTTTGCGAGCTTTCGCTTCAGACATCCCGCTGTCTGCAGTCGTCCATTCAGATGGAAGACGGGAAATCCGCTCGAAACACCAGTCCGCATATTTTTTTGAGACCTGTTTACGGATTCTTTCGTTTCCTAGGTCTTCGAACAATCGGCGGCGAACGACATCACCGACCTCGGCCTCGTCATTAGCAATCAGATCACGCGAAACTCGGCGCACGACCTTGGTAATTCGGTCTTGCCATTCTTGATCCCAATCGGTCATCTCAACTTGGCTACGAGGCAGGCTGATAACTGCTACCGCATTAGTAGTGCCGGTTATGGCAACCGTCAGGTTTTGAATAAAAGCATGAAAACTCTCAGCCCTATCGCGATACCTGTTAACAAAATTTAGAACTTCGTCGAACAATAACAGTACGGGGGATTCCGCCGCGGCGAAAACTCTAGCGATAGACTCTGTTCCGGGCGGCGTGGTGATTGCCTCAGTTCCAAGGACATCAACGCCTCTGTTTCCCGCTAGTTGGCGGGCAAGATCAATCCACGGTGTCTCACGTCCTTTGGTAGGGTCCCATGCATTCCCAACGAAGACTCCAATTTTCGCATCAGATGGCTGATGAATACCCGCTTCATTCAACAGGTTGGACACACCGGGCAAACTAGTGGCACGAATGCCTAAGTTGGCGAGGTGGTACAGCGCGGTGAGCGTATGAGTCTTCCCCCCGCCGAACTGAGTAACTAACGTGAGAACTGGGGATGTGTTCTGGGTTTCACCGGCTAGGCGGCGAATCACCATGCCTACATGATCCTTCAACGCACGAGTAAAACATGTGCGTGAGAAGAACTGTAATGGATCACGGTAGTCGAGAGGTGCAGTTCCAGTTACTACTTGTTCAAGAGCGATTGCAAATTCATCCGGGCTGAATGATCTGCCTTCCCTCACTTCTGGGCGCGGCGTCACGACCTTGTACCAAGGACTAATCATAGTTTTAATCCTCCTTCTATGCGAGGGGCAAAAACATGTCGTTGTGATGTCTGGATTGATTGAAGAGAAGATTGAGTTTTGTTCATATAACATTCCTTTGATTTTCTTTCTTGGTTTTGGTTAATCCAGTTTAATGGGCTGAGTTCACCATGATCTGAATAGTGTTGGACTAGATTCGTTTCTACACTGAATTGTTGATTAGTTGCGGTCATCATGGGTTCATGTTGGCACTGCTAGTATCATAGCGTCAAGTATTCGCTTATCACGGCTACCAGGCGGATAGAGTGCGGAGAGGGCGTTTGCTAGGCGTAGAAAGTCAGGCCCATTTTTCTGCTCATAGATGATCAGTGTTCTTAAAGCGTTGGTGTAGCCACCCTCATGCAGCAGCATGGCAATATGCACACGATCAAGAGTGGTGACACCAGGGGATTCCAATATGACATCCACCCTGAGGTCTTTTTTGCCGACTTGATTTTTGGGTGGATGCTTCGGTGGTCTATCTAGATCAGGAAAAAGAGTTTGCTGAGCGTTGTTTTTTCTGTTGATTTCAATCCAATCCACTGTACTAGTAAAACATTCACCTGTTCCGAATAGCGTTTTTGCCCGTTCTGAAACGGGTAGCAGACGCACGACACCTTTTTCTTGCGTAATAATTCGTCCCGACCAATGATCAAGGTCAATACCCATGGGTTGAGAGAAGCGCCGAACAACATCAAATGGAAGAAAGAAGCCCTTTGCAGTTGTCTTGGCGATTTCTTTGTCGTTAACACCTGATAACTGCGACAGGTGGGGGGGGGTAGAGACCCATCATCTGACAACATACTTTCATCGAGTAGGTGGACAGATTCATTTTGAGCGCTACCTTGAAGTTCTCCACTGCTCTGAAGCGTCCATAAGAACAATGCGGTTAACCGCGCGTCTTCTTCCAGTACACCGGCCATGCCGTTGCGCATAGCGGTTTCCTCAACGCCTAGTACTTGTTCAAGTGCCGTACGACCGACGACTTCCCAGACTTTTTCCAGATACTCTGATAGTTCAATCTCTCTCCCCTCTGCAGTCTCGACTGCTTGATAGGTGCTGAAGATTTCAAGAGCGGGTCCGATGCAGGCAAACACTAGATCAGCTCCACGTATGTTCTCCTTCTGTAGTCGATTCATCCAACCGGCGACACGCAAGGGTAGTTCTCGGAGTACATCCGCCCACTCGCCAGTCTGAGCGTTCTCAGGCCGGGGGCGGCAGACGAGGTGTACGCTAGTAGCAAGAGCAGCCGAATCAATGGCCCGGAGACGAGATGCCATTTCCGTAGCGATCGGCCATGACCCGGTTATGGTCCAGCCTCCACGGATCATACCGGAAAGAATCGCTTCCCATCCCTCGGTTGTTTTGTGGGCGAATACGACCGAACCGATACCATTTTCAGTCAGAACACGCCGACCTTCAGCAAACGCATTTGCCATGGTTTCTTCAAACCAAGCTCTGTCCTTGGATATACCATTGGCCTTTTTCGTCTTGTCCTGAACAACTTCGTGTTGTTTAGGCGACAGAGGATTATTTGGTTCGAAAGAATTCTGTAGAATAGGGTGGTCGCGCAGAGACCGTTTAAGCCAAACCAAAAAGAAGTCGGATAGGTCGGCATATGGAACGGCATCGTAGTAAGGTGGATCGGTAAACCAGACATCGGCGGTTTGGTCAGGTAACGGATGTTCGGTAGCATCAGCCTGCTGGGTTTGCCCGATACCAGACGAAGACCATATCTCCACAACCCTGCAAACCCACTTAATAGCACCATTAAAGCTCCCAGATGCGTTGCCCATGGGAACTGGCTCAGCGAAATCCCACACAATTGGAAGTGCTTGACGTGCGAATGTTTGACTTACAGATTCACCTTCTAGATTCCATCTTGTTCCTGTATTATTATAGACGACACAACGATTTACCGCCATTGCCATAAGGGTCCTGACATCCTTTTCCGAGTATGAGTTGGTTAGTCGTCCTAGTTCGACCAATGAGGATTTCTGCCTTGCGTTGAAAAGGTCACCCCATTGAAGCATCCCGTAGCGCTGAACACGGAAACCCAACGTACCGATTGGCGGTAGAGGCTCGTCTGGAATAGGGCAAATATCCTGTTTCCCTTCGCGTTCCCATTCTTCTAGTATTCTTATAACTCTTTTATTCGCTTTGCGTACCGCCACATAATCTGTACTCACGGGCAACCTATATTGGCGTCCTTGACAGTTTGGTTGAATTGTCACGACTGCTGTCATCATCGCGCCGCCGATGCGGTTGCCTTCGTCATCGAATTTCACATCCGCGCCCCCATGTTCTGAGGCAAGTTGCGTCCGGACGCGTTCAGGAGGTAGAACTGCGCCGCAACATAGGCAAGTCGCTTTGGCTCGTGTTACGGTACCGGTATGTACATCTTCACTGTTCTTGGGTTCGAACACCTCAAACCCTACTTGGGGTGATAAGCCATCGACCCGTTTAACATAAGGCCGAAGTGCCCATTTCCGCTTTGGTTTGTTGCACAGCCAGAAGGAACGCAACAGAGGAATTTCGGCACCGCAATCCGGTGCTTCGCACCGCACTGTGCGTGCCCAGAGATACGCGACCGGCTTTGCGCCGTCGGAGTCGGGGGGATAGATGTCCGATAATGCTCTCTCTGCCTGCATCTTGATATCAGTGCCTGCCTTGCGTAACTTGTCCGCCAGTTCTACACCGTGGCGAGGAATTTCTTCCATCATGACCTTGAGAATCAGGCAGGAGACTGGATTCAGATCACTGGCGAAGGCTTCACAACCGAGCCTTATCGCTTCCAAGGGAATTGATCCTCCGCCTGCGAATGGGTCTACTACTAGCGGTACTTCCTCTTCGTAAGCCGCTTTGATGAGTGCTTGTCCTGCATTTAGCCAAGCCTGATTCATGCTGTTTTCCCAATTGGCGAAATTAGCGATGAAATCCAGAAGACCTTGCTGAATTCCTGCATCGGTCTCATTATGTCTACCTACAAACTGCTGAAGGATTTTCCTTGCAGCTGTTTTGAATTCCTCCGGGCAGTTGCTGTCACAGGGGTCCGGTAGCAGGAGTGCCATTAACATAGCTCGTGAAGATGCGAGCGGGCGCCGTGCCCACCAAGTATGAAGTGTAGATGGATGGCCATAGTGGATGCGTTTTTCATGAACTGCATGACGCGATACATCATCTATCGGGAAATCTACTTCTGCGAGTCGTTTGCATTCCTTAGGGATCATTTGTCATCTCCCCTAGACCAACCTTTTTGCTCATAAGACACAGGCATTGTAATCGTATCAACTTTAAGTTGATAGTGTTGTACTTTGGAAAACTCATCCCACTGGAACCGCGCAGGGTCTTTGATTGGTTCTCGTAGAGTTGGACTGCTAGCACAACCAGTTACCACATAGAGCCAATAGCAGTCGCGTCGGTCTTCTGCTGTACGGTACTCGTTAGGAGTGAGCAGGATATCGCCGGTTGTAGCCGCTAGCCCCTTCACCTCAATTAGACGTAGTTCACCTGACCTAAGGTCGTGGCTTCTCACGTCATAGCCGAGATTTTCCTCGTGCACATCGTCAACTTTGCATCCTCTAGCAATTTCATGGTCCATGACTACTTGCATCGCGACCATCTCAGTTTCAGGATTTGGGCGCAGTCGCCGAACATCAGGCGTATCGCGTTCAGGGTGAGGTAGAATCAGAGCACTGGCCAACTTGTCAATTCCTTGCAGTGAAAGGGCACATTCTTTATCGAATTCATCCTCTCGCTGTTTTCGCCGTGTTTGTACTTCATAGTGACGTACTTCGGCTTGGGTAAGACGACCCTTGGCGCCTACAATACCCTTGTTAAAGTCTTCATTTGCACGGCCGATCTCTTGATCAGTTCGGTGTAGAACTTCAGTCAAAGATAATTTTACATGCTTTGCGATGCGTTTTACCTCAGGCAGGTATTGTGAGCGAATTTCTTCTAGAAATGATATCAGCGCATTTTCTATAAGCCAGTCTTTAACCTCGGGAAGAGATGCAACAGTTGGGAGATTGTCCGGTGGATCGGCGGGGATTAGGTCGCCGAGAAAGCGCAACTCTCTAAGGTGGTAATCACCTTTTTCTGACAACTCAACTGTGAAAAGGCGCTCATTAATGGTATGCCCTAGACCGTTAACAACCCTCGCCCTATAGATATCAAACCGTGTCGGAGACTCATGGGTGAGCGAATAAAAGCATGCACCCCGCGCAAAAGTGCCCTCGGCAGACTCAAGACTATGCCGACGTAACGCTTCAAATAAAGGATGTCTAGGTGTGATCCATTCCAGATGTTCCTTTTCCACTGTTTTACGGTCTGTGGACAAGCGAGGGTATTGATTCTTTAGTTGAGGCATTTTCCAGTTCGCTTCGCGGTCATACTTTTTAATATCGGGGGGAATCTGTCCAGGATCAAATGTATAAGCGAGACCTTTAACTGGCCTCAATTTCAATGAAGCGTTTTTAGCACATTCTTTCATGAACCGTGCGATGTTTTCCGGTACGATACGATTTTCCTGAGATCTGGACTGGTTTTTGGCAATCATATCAAGATTGAGATTCTTCGTAGCTAGTCCTTCAAGCGCGGTCCGGCAGATTGCACGGAACCGTATCTCGTCCACATCTTTTAGTATGCGTTCTTCTAGATCATTATCTCCTATTTTGCCTGAATAATAGTCCCGCAGTACGCGCTCAATCTGTGTGGATGGTAAGACCTCTCCGACCACATTGAACACTGCATCATCATTCAATGCGTTTCTGATCTCTTGAATCTTTGCCATCAATCTGTCAAGCACGCGTCCTTCGATAGTATTAGTTGCAACAAAATTAAAGATCAGGCAGTCATGCTGCTGTCCATAGCGGTGGATGCGCCCCATGCGCTGTTCGAGTCTGTTAGGGTTCCAAGGGATGTCGTAGTTGAACAGGATATGGCAACATTGAAGATTGATGCCTTCGCCCGCCGCCTCGGTGGCGACAAGCACTTGAATAATCCCTTCCCGAAACTGCTTTTCAGTGTATATTCGTGTACCCTGCTCATCGCATGACCCGGGTTTCATACCACCATGTATGCATCCGACGCTGAATCCCCAGTTTTTGAGCTGGGTCATAAGGTGCTCAAGCGTATCTCTAAACTCTGTGAACAGCAGCAGTCGTTGATCTGGACGGTTAAAAAAATTCTTTTCCCGCATTATTTTTTCAAGATGGGTAATCTTCGCCTCATTGCCGGAGTCTTCAACTGCTCGAGCCTTGCTCGCAAGTTCCTTAAGTTTCTCTATTTCATCACGCACCTGATCGGCTTTATTGGCTAGAGTAATCGCATTGTAGATATCTTCAAGACATTCCCGTTTCGCATCTTCCATTTCCTCAACTTCTTCTTGGCTGGGTAGAGTGCTGGGTGGTACGGATTGCTTCACTATCTGAGCATTCTTCAGTTTATCTTCCAGTCGCTTGGCACGTCTCTCAAGTGATCGTCGCATTGCGTATGTACTGGATGCAAGACGCCTCTGATATAACGCCATTAAGAATCCAACGGCACGTGCCCGGGGATCTTTGTTGTTGGCTTCAGCTTTTGCACTTTGGTATTTTACAAACCTAGTGACATCCTTGTATAGGTCTAGTTCAGCATTATCAATCGTGAAGTCTGCTGTATGTGAAATTCGTTTGGTGAATACTGGTTGTGTTCTCCACTCACCGTTTGATTCGCACTTTGGAAAATAGACCATAGCTTCCTTGGTGCGACGTAGGTAGAACGGAGCTTTGTGGCTTTTCATAGCTTCATGAATGGACTTTACGTCGGCGTAAGCATCTCGGTCAAGAAGTTGTAGAAATCGAGTAAAATTCTGTGCGTTACCCTTATGAGGTGTAGCGGTCAGCAGTAGGATATGGTCGGCTGTATCGCGGAGCAATTCGCCGAGCTCATAACGAGCGGTTTTACTAGCTGGTGGAGACCAAGACATGCGGTGCGCTTCGTCAATAATAACTAAGTCCCAATGTACCTGTTGGAGTCCTGCTAGTATTTCAGACCGTTTCGCAAGGTCTAGCGATGTGATGATGCGCTTATGCTCCATCCACTGGTTAATTCCAAACTGTTCGCGAATATCTCCGCCTTTCATCACGATGAATTTCTCGTCGAACTTTTCACTGAGTTCTCGTTGCCACTGAAAAGTCAGGTTGGCAGGACAGACTACGAGAATTCGCTCCACCAGACCGCGTAGATTGAGTTCACGCACCAATAACCCTGCCATTATTGTCTTACCGGCACCAGCGTCGTCGGCTAGCAGGAAGCGTACTGTGGGTAGTTTGAGTAGGTGTTCGTAAACGGCTTCGAGTTGATGAGGAAGAGGGTCAACACGAGATAGGGATAGTCCAAAGTAAGGATCGAACTCGTGGGCAATTCCAAATGCATGAGCATCTAACCCAAGCTTCAGTAGTCGGCCATCTCCATCATAGGATAAATTGGGTTCGGTTATGGTGATGTCTTTAATTTGATTTGTGGATAGGAGTACTTTATGGAATTTCCCTGTCTGCATTCCGACTAGACCAACTTCCCAAGAATCGGAGTTATGACTAGTGCTTACAGTTTCAACTCTCATTGGCTCATTGAATAGATGTCCAGTTATAATCTGCCCTTTATATATAGGTGCTTCTCTGCTCATGGAATCATAGATAGTGATAATTCAAGAGTTACCCTTCGAAGTTTATTGGGCATCATATGTATGAGCCTCTATCACAGGAAGTAATTTGTCAATTTTAAGGGGTAAAGTCAGCAACATTCAGTTCTCGTGGATGTTTTGCAGTTGTCGGTTGGTAGTGGTTTCGGGATGTTCAGACCGTGATTTGGACTCGGGATAATGAGCCTCGGCAAGGAAATGGGTCTGCTCGACGTAATTTTGCCGTGTAGAAAAGTCTGCATCTGTCCAATGGACAACAACTGAAAAATCCTTGGCAGATTTGCTTTATATCGACACCTCATACCTTTCTGCAAAGGGTGTCGGGGTGAATTACTTAGACTTCCGCCACTTTCTCGAAGGAGTTGTTTTCTATGATCAGTGGCTGAAGCTGATAGATGAAAAATCAAAGCATAAGAAAACGAATGGGAAAAACGAATGGTGCAGTAAGGAAAAAATACACGGAGCGCAGTGTAAAATGAAATAGACTCCTTAGCTGTCAGTTCACAAGAATATACTTCAAAGACATGATCGGCAGTTCCGCATCCGGTAAAGACCGGTCAATCTTACGGATACCGAAAAATAAACAGATGGAAAACAGAAAAACTTGCCTCATGATCAGGATGATTTCGGCGTTGGAAACAGCATTTTCCGCAAGGGAGGGATGATGAATTGTTCCCGAGAGTTTTATACAGCCGTGGCCCACGCGGTTTCGTCTCTTACGTATTTTATCTTCGCTCTTATTTCCGTTCCGGGGCTGATCTCGTCTCCTAACAGTTTTACGTTCATATAGTTCTTTGTGGTACAGTTCGACTTGTTTTCAACGATCGCCTCAACCGTTTTCCCGATGAATTTTCTGTAGAATTCTTCTTTCTTTTTTCTTCCCAGATCTCTGAGTAGAGAGGCTCTCCGTTTCTTTATCTCGGGAGATACTTGGTCCTTCATGGTTGCGGCGGCTGTCATCTTCCTCGAAGAATACGGGAAAACATGGAAGTAGGTGAGTTCCGAGGCTGCTGCGATGCTTCTTGAGTTCTTAAACTGCTCGACAGTTTCTCCGGGAAAGCCGACCATGATGTCAGTCCCGATTGATGCTTCAGGCATGAGCCTGCGTATTGAGTCTGTGCATTCAAGGAACTGCTCGGGACTGTACCTCCTTCTCATTCTCCGCAGTATTTCCCTGTCTCCGCTTTGAAGCGCGACATGGAAACTGGGACAGACTGTTTCCGAGCCCGAAACAAACTTTATCAGATTCTCTCCGGTATCTGCCGGGTCAAGCGAACTGAGTCTTATCCTGGGGACTGCGCCCGAGTCTTCGATTCTTTCAAGCAGGGATACAAGACCGGAGTTTATATCTTTTCCGTAACTTGCCAGATGGACTCCGGTGAGAACGACCTCTCTGTATCCTCCCCGAGCAAGTGTCCTGAGTCTTGATATCACTTCATCAGGGTCAAGACTTCTGGATCTTCCCCGTGCTCTGGGAATTACGCAGAATGTGCATGCGTAGTTACACCCGTCCTGGACTTTTAAAAATGCTCTGGTTCTGTCCGGAAAGAATCTTATGCTCCGCGTGTCGAATTTTCTTTTCTTTTCCCTGAATATATCCGAGATCAGTACTTTGGGCTTTTCCTGAGGTTTGCCGATGCAGACGGTTCGAAGCAGTGAGGAAGACTTGTGAGAGTTTCCGATAACATAGTCGATCTGTTCCATGGCCGAGAGATCATCAGCGGACACCTGCGCGTAGCACCCGGTGACTATCACCACCCCGTCAGGATTCGATCTTTTAGCCCTGTAGATGTAGTTCCTGGCTTCTGAATCCGCTTTGTGCGTGACCGTGCAGGTGTCTATCACATACACATCTGCCGGGTCATCGAATTTCTCGTTCTTTACAAACTCGGAGGCCGGCAGGTGGTTGAGAAGGGCCGCGGTATCGTACTGATTCACCTTACACCCGAGGGTTACAACGGAAATTCTTTTCATCGCCTGACCGCCTCCCTTATCCATCCGCCTCCCAGAACCGTCTGGTTTCTGTAAAACACCACCGCCTGTCCGGGAGTTACGGATTTCTGAGGCTCACTGAAACTTACGAGCGCATCCCCGTCTCCTGTGAATTCTATACTGCATGGGACGGGGGCGTGACGATACCTTATCTTCGCGGACAGTCGGTTGTCCGCATCTGGAGGCTCTTCTACCCAGGAAAGTCCTCCAGCGGTGAGAGCATCGCTGTAGAGGTCCTCCTCCCCTCCGACCATCACCTCGTTTCTCTCGGAATCAATACCGACCACATACATCGGTTTTCCGTTTGCAAAACCCAGCCCGCGTCTCTGTCCTATTGTGAAGGATGCAGTTCCTCCGTGTGTTGCCACGGTATTTCCTTCCATATCCACTATGTTCCCTGCTGCTTTTCCTCTACTGAGATAGGGTTCCAGAAATTTTCTGTAACTGCCTCCGGTTATAAAGCACACGCCCATGCTTTCGGCCTTGGAAGCGACTCTCAGTCCCATATCTTCCGCTATTTTCCTTACTTCGGTTTTGGTTTTGTCGCCCAGAGGAAAAACAAGCCTCCGCAGTTCTCTTTGTCCCAGAGTGAAAAGAAAATAGGACTGGTCCTTCGCCGAGTCAACCGCCCTCTCAAGCGAATAAGTTTCAGTGTTTTCATTACGGGATATTCTTGCGTAATGGCCAGTTGCCAGGAAATCCGCATCAAGTTCAAGCGCGCGGCGGAGAAGAAAATCAAACTTCATAAACTGATTGCAGAGGATGCACGGGATGGGGGTTTCTCCAGCATCGTACTTGCCTATAAAATCGGAAACTACAAGTTCTCTGAATGAGTCCATATAATTGACCACATAGTGCGGTATGCCTATCTCGTAAGCGACTCTTCTCGCGTCGCATACCTCATCCGCCGAGCAGCATCCTCCCTCGCTCTCTCCATAATCCCAAAGCTGCATCGTCACTCCTATCACCTCATGACCCTGGGATTTGAGAAGGGCGGCAGTGGTGGCGCTGTCCACTCCTCCGCTCATTGCTACAACTATTCTTTTCCTGCTCATAGCGACTTCACCAAATTTACAGTGATTGCGTTCATAAAACAATATGTTTTACTAATCGGTATTCTGAGAGTGTGTGAGTGACGAATCGCAATGCTTTGGAATATCGTAGAAACTATTGTATAGAAGACTAGTCTTGTCCAAACAGAAGGAATTTTCGGGATTTGCGAAAAAATGGATTTTTCAAACAAAAACATGAAGGAAACTTCCTGTTGTCATGTACCCCGGTCGGATGAACCTCTTCGTATCGGGCGGAACCTGAAAATCTCTTTCGTTCTGCTGCTTCTACTGCTTGCAGTCTCGTTTCTTCCACAACTCAGCGCTCTGAACGCATCTCTTCTGGATTACTTGAAGCTGCTTGCAGTTCCGGTCGTCGCCGGACTTTTTCTGGGCGGTGCGATAGATTACTTCGTGCCCCAGGGGTTTGTATACAGATATCTTGGAAGACCCGGCGGGCTTTCTCTTCTTTACTCCGCTGCCGCGGGTTTTATCATGGCTTCATGTTCTCACGGCATCCTCGCCATAGCAATACAATTTTATAGAAAAGGCGCCAGTACGGCGTCGATTGTAACATTTTTGCTTGCGGCACCCTGGGCGAATTTTCCGATAACGATACTTCTTGTGAGTTTCTTCGGTTGGAAGGGGGTTCTTTTTATGGCCACATCCTGCGTTATCGCGCTTTTTACAGGATTCGTGTTTCAAATATTCGAGAGTCGCGGCTTTGTGGAAAGCAATACGGCACCGGATTTATCGGATGATTTGTATAAATGGGAGAAGGTGAAGAACTTTTCCCTGCGAGAGAGCGCCTCGGGGGTGCTCAGGGGCGGCGTCGCTCTCTCGAATATGGTTCTGTGGTGGCTTGTAGTCGGTCTTCTCATCGCGGTTGCGATTGATGTTTATGTGCCTGCGGAAATTTTCGTACGGTATCTGGGTCCTGATGCAGGAGGTCTTTTCCTGACACTGGGCGCTGCATCCCTTATAGAAGTGTGTAGCGAAGGAAGTTCTCCCGTTGCGTTTGAGATATATGACAAGGTTCGCTCTTTCGGCAACCCTTTTGTTTTTCTGATGGCCGGGGTTGCGACCGACTATACGGAAATCGGGCTTCTGTGGACAAGCATAGGTAGAAAAACCGCGCTGCTTCTTCCCGTGATAACTGTTCCTCAGATAATTTTCTTCGGATTTCTTTACAACGCGGTCATATGAAGTTTCTGTAGAGTATGCACGAAAAAAGCAGATGTTCCTGGTGTGAGGATGATCAACTTATGATCACCTATCATGACACCGAGTGGGGAGTGATGACAACCTCCGACCGGAAACATTTTGAATTTCTGGTTCTTGAATCCGCTCAGGCGGGACTCAGTTGGCGCACTGTTCTCAGCAAGAGGGAAGGCTACAGAAAACACTACAACGGGTTTGACGCGGAGTCGGTGGCGCTTTATACGGAGAGGGAGATAAAACATATACTTGCCGACCCGGGCGTGATAAGAAACCGCAGGAAAATAGAGGCTTCAATCGCGAACGCGGCAGGATTTCTCAGAATAAGACGAGAGTTCGGAAGCTTTTACAGATATCTTCTGAGCTTTACCGGAGGGAAAATCATCACCAACAGGTGGAAGCATGTCTCAGAAGTGCCCGCATCGACAGATTTGTCATCGGAGATAAGCAGGGACCTTAAAAAAAGATGCTTTCGTTTCATGGGTCCGACGATTATGTATTCGCATCTTCAGGCTACGGGGATTGTAAACGACCATGTGGTTTCGTGCTTTCGGCATGCGGAAGTTTCAACTTTGTCGCAAGACATCGAATAGACGCATAAGAAGCTCTCCGCTTTCTTTTGCGAACTGCACTATTCTTCGTTTGTCCTGATCACTCAGATCTACTTCAATTCTTCTTACAGTTTTTTTTATCGCAACGGAGTGCATGGGGTCTTCCTTTGCGTGAATTTCTATAAAAAGAGAAGGAAATGGAATTTCCGCCACTTCAGGAAAAAGAATTCCCGAAGCGTTTTCAAACAGATAGGAATGACCGAGTATCGCGAGCGGGAAATTTTCAGCAGCATCTTGGAGGAACCGGTCATATTCTTTTACGGTTTTGATACTGAAAGGGTCTGTCTCATTTTGTCCGAGGTTTCTCAGGTCCCTGAGTGCAGTCTCCGCGTGTCCGAGTTCACCCTGCGCGCAGGAATGAAACCTTTTGCTCAGGTAGGAGTTCGAATCTCGGGTGTTTATGCTTGCCATGTTCACGGCCCTCTGGCTGAGATACTCAATTATGTAGAAAGTGAGAAGAAATTCTGCGTAGGTCTTCTTGCTGACATTCCCGCTAACAAGATCCTTTATTTCGTTTCTTTCTCTTAACATTAAAAGGTAGGTGTCTACTTCTGCGTCAAGAAGCGATTCAAGTTTTTCCATTGAGCGTATTTATCCTCGAGAAGAAGAATTCGAAGACAATATTATAATTAAAGAAGTACATGTTGTTAACAGATTTCCGCGCGTTTCCCAGAATTGACTGCAAAGTTGCGTTCAGGAAACATTAACCATATAATTGTCAGATGTACGCCCGTAGCCCAACTGGATAGAGCGCTTGACTACGGATCAAGAGGTTGGGGGTTCGAATCCCTCCGGGCGTGCCATTCTCCCGATTAATGACATTTTTGAGTCTATCGGATATTGAATGCGCCGACACGTATTTGGAAGTTGTTACACAAATTCTCCTCCGTGCGCCGGATTTCAAAAATCTCAAAGGCTTCCACCTGAATTACTTTTTTCAGGCGCGATGCGACACAAACCTGATGATGATTGCGTTCACCGCGTAACAGAGGACAGTTACAGGGCCTGAGGGCATGTCGAACGCAAGGGAAAGACCTATTCCGGTGAGTACTGATGTTGCTCCGCAGAACCATGCGGTGAGATGTGGCCTATCCGAGCGGAAAGCGGCGAGTGCAGGCAGTATGAGGCTTGCAAACACGACATACACACCCACCATCTGCACTGACGAGGTGATGGCGAGAGCAAACAGAAAATAAAATCCGAAGTTTCTTCGAGCAGATGGATAAACAAACCATACGGTGACTATCAAGGCGTAGACAGGGGCGTGCTTGAGAATGTCAATCCATGTAACAAACAACATCTGTCCCGAGAGCAGTTCCTTTACCAGTTCTCCCCCGTGCGGGTGGTCCGCGAGTAGAAGAAGCGACAGGGATGCGGTCAGAACAAAACAACACCCTATAATAGCCTCCTGCTGTTCGGGAAGAGATTTTTCCACCTTACGGAAAAACACTCCGGCCGCAATAGCACTTCCCAGACCTGCTGACTGCACCAGCCAAGTCGAAGGAGCGATAAGAAAGAGAGAGGCGGCTATAAGTCCGAGCCCCGCAATCTGCGCCACGGCGAGATCAATGAAGATTATGCCGCGGCGCAGAACCTCAATTCCTAACGGGGCATGAGTAAGGGCGATCATAAAGCCTGCTGCAAGAGCGGGACCTATGATTTCCAGAATTCCATTACCGAAGACCATACGCTTCCAGCAGAAGTTTGATGGTCTGATCAAAAAGCGAAAACAGATCGCCGCTGGCTTCGTCTCCCCCCACCGTGTAGGGAAGCACTATGGCTTTTGTCCCTGTTTTTTTCTCAAGCCACAGGCTTCCATCATCAGGATCGTAAGGGGTACGGATAATCGCTCCCGCAGGTTTGTTTTTCAATTGCTTGAGCAAAAAGTTCAGATGGGAAGCTGTGGGGGGAAGGCCAGGACTTGTCTCAAGAGTTGCCACTTGATCCATCTTGAGCCAATCAAGCAGATAGATAAACGAACTGTGGTGAACCACGATCGGCTTTCCCCGAAGATTCTGAGCAGAATCTTCCCAACTGTCTATCGCTTTACCGAAGCGTGACGAGAAATCTTTATGACGACTGCGGTAGAAAACGGCATTTTCAGGATCTATTTTTTCAAGCCTGTTCGAAAACTCTTTTCCCACCAGCAGCAGATTGTACGGATTCAGATGTACATGGGGGTTTCCCTGCGGATGAATGTCTCCCATACTTCGATCAACTACCTGGGGGATTTCAAGCATCGGAACAAAATCCGCGGCCATCAGATATCCTACGGACCCGGGCCACAGGTCGGAACTAGCCTTTCTAAGCAGAAGAGGGAGCCATCCGACTTCAAGTTCCGCACCCGAGCAGATAACCAGGTCGGCTTTTCTGACCTTTGCTATCAGGCTTGGGCGGGCCCTTATGTAATGGGGGTCTTGAAAGGCATTGGTGGCCGAAGACACATTTATCCTCTCACCTCCGATCTCCTGTGAAAGTGCAGCCCATTCGGGTTCGCAGGCGAACACATTTACTTTTGCCTGAGCAGAATATGCAGACAGCATTACGAAGAAAACTACAATGCAGACAAGTAGATTTTTCATTTTGAGCAATCTCCTAGTAGGCGTGCGCTCCATGCGCGCCTATGCTCATTACGTACTGAATTAAAAACCTGTTGTCTGTTACGTCGTCCATCGGTTTTTCGCGGTTGTACTGTATGCGAAGAGTCGAGAACTCACTGTTTCTCCAGTCTCCCATAACGGCAAATTCATAGGGGTCATAACCGCCTTCTAAATCCTCTGGAGCATACAACTTGGAGTAACGCGCTCCGACTCTCCATTGCCGCGCAAATCTGTAGACGCTCTGGGCATACCATCCGTGGCTTGATCCGTCGAGTTTTTCTTCCTCCCCCTCTGGAGTTTTGTAGGTGCCTTTTTCACTTCTTCTAAAATATTCACCTTGGAGAAGCAATTCCCGCTGCCCCGGATTGCCCGTAGGCGCCCAAGTATAACGCAGGTCAGCTGCATAAAGCCTCGTGTCTCCGGTAAACATTCCCTCAACGAAGAGTTCATCCATGCTTTCCCCTTCATGATCATCAAGTTCATGATGATCATCATCATGTTCTCCGTGTTCATCGTGGCCGCCGTCACCGTGGTCAACGTGTCCGACTCCCCGGTCTTTTGCTTCTCCGTCCAGTATATAACCTCCGATTCTCCAGGACGAATTTCCTATGTCTCCCCCTGTTCTCACAAATCCGCTGAAAGTGTTCAAATCGGACCCTTCAGCACCTCCGAACGGGAAATCGTCTCCGCGGAAAACTCCTCCACCCGCCTCAATATAGAAGTCTGTCGGGAGAACGTATGATAACTGTATGCCGGTATCGTTAAACGATTTATTCAGAAATGCTCTGTACGGCAGAGGACGGTCGGCGAAATCATCTGTGTGGGAGTGGTGTTCATTCATGTATCCCAATGTCCAGAAAGCTCGTCCGAACTTGACGGCGGACCCAGTCGGAAGGCCTAGACCTGGCAGGCTTTCTATATATGCCTCCTCAAGTTCAACTTCCATTGATCCGCCATGTTCAACAAACGCCAAGGTGGAGGAACCGTAGAACTTATCGTCGACGCTGGTTGAAAAATTCGTTTCCAACTCCGCAAGCGAGAATCCTTCCGCTCCCCTCTCTCCGTCGTGTCCCAGAGGGTAGCCCGATAATCCCTCTTCATCCGAGGAGAAGGCCGCATAACGTCCTCCGATAACTAGGCCGATTGAAGGATTGAAGTCGTTGGTGAATATACTCCTGCCCCCGGAAACGCTTTTCTTGCTTTTTTCATAACTCTTAGCGGTGATGGAAGACTTTTTGACGGCCTCCATTTCCGAGAGTTTTTCTTCCATCTGCATGATACGGTTTTCATATTCTGTTTTCATTCTGTTTATTTCTTCCCTAAGAGCTTCTATTTCACCAGAAGCAGCGAAAGCCTCCATGCTGGGAAAAAACATGACGGCGTGAATCGCTAAAAAAGCCGCGATAACTGTGGATTTCATTTCTTTTCTCCTTGTTTCTTATGGCCGTAAAGAACACACAAACCCGGCGCCGAACCATTGGGCCAGGCGTTTTTATATGTTGTAGTGATTAATTGTTGTAGTGATTAATTCAGGACAAAAACGGAGGGCCTCGGTTGGTTTCCGAGCGGAAAGGATGTGAAAATAGAGTCGGGGAATATCCCGGTTGGACGGTACCTTGCTGATCGAAAAAAAACTCCGAGTGTAAAAACGGAGAAGCATTTGTGCACAGTTGATTTATGCAGATGCACACATGACACTGCGCTTCATCTTCGTGCTCACTGTAGTCCGCCACATGCAGTAGAGAAAACATCTGCACAACTAGGAAAACGGAAACGAACAAAAGACGCATTATTTTTCCTGTTCGTGATCCTGATCGAAACATTGTCCTGACAAATATACCTGTTTGCGGTTCCGATGTCAAATAGAGATGTTATAGCCAAGTTCAGACTTCCTGACCCGACACAATTAAATGAAACATTTTTATGTCGCCCCTCACCGCAACCACTTCTGTTATATCTCTACCACGGGACCGGTATGCCCCCATCGCCCCATCAAGCCGCGGCCCTATTGCGAACATCTTCAAGAATCCCGACTATCTCGACAATGCCAGCGCTGTCAAAGACGCCCTCGATGCCCACGGCATCGAAGTCGGTAAACGGGCTCTCGTAAAGTAGTCTTGGGTTCATCACACCCCGTTCGGTGAGATGGTCGATAATCATGTTCACGAACTTGATCCGGTTCGCAGATAGTGTTCGTGCTGACCGGAATTGATCGAAGCCACGCTTGGCGGTCTCCCGATCTAGGTCAGCCAGAGACCGGATGGACACTCCGAGGTCACCTTCGCTACGAATACGATCCAAGTCCCCCGGAACTGCGATACCGGCATCAACGAAGACATGCTCCATCTCGGCCAGGTCCTGTGCTGTCAGAGGTTCACTGCGGCTGAGTTTCTGAATCGCGATGTGATCTTCGTGTTCCTTCGGGAAGTGCCGCACCTTCATGCGGAAGCGGTGTGTATCGGTCCCGACCGGCCACTCCATGAAACTTGATCTCGCTTGAGGCACCGATCTCATCCCCAAAATCGGTGTAGATATGCGGGCGCTTCTTCAGCTTTATGAGATTGATCAGGCTACGCAGCCGGCGGCGAGCTGTTTCGAGCATCGCCGGCGTCACGTTCTGCCAGAACTAATTTGTCTGGACCTCCAGGATGAAGGCCCTTCCGGCGGCCGCCATATGGTACATTCTCGAGCTCTTCGAGGGAGGAAGCCAAATCGATGATGTGCTTCTTGAGACTGGTGAAAGTTTTCTCTGCACGCAATTCCGCGAACTGAGTTTGCAGAATGAGGTAGTCGAACTGCTTGGGCTACGATATCATCATCAACCAAGGCCGACGGCAGCCCGGCGCCTCCAAATCCGCGATCATCACCGAAGCGGTCCGCCATTAGATCCGATACCGCGGGTCTCATGCGCTCGATGAGGCGCTGAGGACCCGCCTCGACCGGCTGATGTGCGAGAATAAACTCGTCCTGACCGAGAGCATCGTCTTCTTCGTGCGGCTCTACTCCACCTTTAACGCACACACGCCGGTCCCGGACAAGGCGCCGCAGGCGGGTCGCGCAGGAACCGGACCCTGCCGCTTCCATGTCGCAGGTGCTGGGCGCTGGTGCTCTCACGCTGCTCGGTCTCGGTATCTTCGGCCCCGGCTTCGCTTCGGACTTCCGCGTCCGTCTTGACGACCCGAGCCCTTCACCTCTGCCCTGTTCCCCCTTCGAGGAGGGCAATCGATCAACAACGGCGTAGGCATTTTGAAGACACCATTTTTTGATGGTTATGGACCATTGAATAGAGACACGCAGGAAATGCGAGTTGCACAAATTTTCAAAATATGTAAATTTGATGGTTATGAGCCATCAAAGAACACCGAGATTGAAGCCATTTCTGGAGCGGGTTCCCCCCGGCTTCCTCGTTGATGCGGCATGGATGAAGCGCTTCGGGATCGATCCCAAGTCCATTCACGATTATGCCGAGCGGGGCTGGCTGGAGCGGGTGGTGCGCGGGGTGTATCGTCGCCCGCTGCCTCATACCGACCAGGTAGGACGACCGCTTGTCCGACCGGAGACCGACTGGCAGCTCCCTCTGCTCTCCATCCAGTGGATTATGGGGCATGATGTTCATCTGGGTGGTTTGAGCTCGCTCGGTTTCCATGGGCTCGCCCACTATCTGCCGCTTGGCGGCGGAGAGCGTATCTATCTATATGGCGAAGTTCCCTCCTGGTTAGCGCGCCTTCCAGGCAGGACACAGTTCGTCGTTCGTTCGCGTATCCTGTTCGGTGACGACCTTACCGGCGTTGAGAATGCCGAGCACCAGTTCGAGAGCGTGCCCGGGACGGGGGCAGGACACGGCCCGACGGTGAGTCCCTGGCGCTGGCCGCTCAAGGTTTCGTCCCCCGAGCGCGCTATCCTCGAAGCGCTCGACGAACTTCCAGCGCACGCGACCTTCGACAATCTGGACATGATCTTTCAGGTCCTGACGAACCTGCACCCTAAGCGCCTGATGACGCTGCTGCGCACTTGCCGAAGCATCAAGGTCAAGCGCCTGTTTTTCGTGTTCGCCGAACGGCATGCCCATGCGTGGCGCAAGCATCTGGACAAAAGCGCCATTGATTTCGGTTCCGGCCCGCGCGCGCTGGCGAAAGGTGGAAAACTGCACCCGGTCTACCGGATCTATGTGCCCGAGACGCTTCTGCCTGCGGACATGGACGAGGAATCGAATCATGCGTGAACGCTATGTCGAGCAGGTCCGTTTGCTGGTGCGTCTCCTGCCGATCATTGCGGCCGAGGAAGTCTTTGCGCTCAAAGGCGGTTCGGCCATTAATCTCTTCTACCGGGACATGCCTCGTCTGTCGGTTGATATCGACCTGACCTACGTGCCGGTCGAGGATAGAACCGTCTCTCTTCAGCATATCGATGCCGCGCTCGACCGGATCATGGACTCATTCGGCCGCAGCAACAGGGATGTGCGGCTCCAGCGCATCGCCGCCGGCGGGAACCTGGAAACCCGAATCATGGTCCTGCACGGTGCGGCGAGTGTGAAGATCGAGACCTCGCCGGTCATGCGCGGAACTGTGCTGCCTCCGGTGCCGATGAAGGTTTCGGACATGGTGGAGGATACCTTCGGCTTTGCCGAGATGCCGGTGCTCGCCTTCGAGGACCTCTTTGCGGGCAAGATGCATGCCGCCCTCGACCGCCAGCACCCGCGCGATCTCTACGATGTTCACCTGCTCTATGAGGATGAGGGGCTGACGGACGATCTGTTCCGGGTCTTTCTGGCCTATGTCTGCGCGTCCGTCCGTCCGCCGCACGAACTGCTGGCACCGCCGGCTATCCCGATGGAGGAACTGTACACGGAGGAATTCCTTGGGATGACGCGGGAGGATATCTCGCTGCCCGATCTCGAAACGGCGCGGACGCGCCTGATCGAGGATATTCGAAGCCGCTTGAGCGGAGAGTCCGCGGACTTCCTGCTGTCGCTTCACGACGCCGAACCGGATTTCGCGCTCATCGATCTGCCTCAGTCCGAGCGGCTTCCCGCCGTCCAATGGAAGATTCTCAATCTGCGCAGGCTCAAGGCTGAAAATCCGGCCAAGCATGCCGAGCAAGGAGAAATGTTGAAGGCGCTGTTTGCCTAAAGCGGGTTTGGGAGAAGAACAGGGTATATAACGGCCATAGCCGGACCATGGCGGCAATTGAGGACAGCATGTATCAGGCCGGCCATGAGTGCGCGGATGGCGGAAGCGCCTGAAGACGTTCCAGATATCCATCCCGACATTGTCGAGGTCTGCAAGACGAAGGTTGTCCGTCTCACGGAAGCGCTCGAGGATCCTGAATTGCGCACGGAAGTTGCCGATGCAGTCCGTTCGCTCGCGGGTGAGGTCGTACTGACGCCTGGTGCGAAGCGCGGCGCGGTCAATGCGGTGCTGTGCGGCAAGTTGATGGGCATTCTCGATTTCGTGGCGGAACGCCTGGGACATTCGGCCCGAAAAGTCATGTCGGGAAGTCTGAAGTTTCCTTACTGAAGGCGGTTCTTGTCTCTGATGCCGGATTTTTCGATTCATGCGAAATGCGTCACTGATTCTCTTAGAATCAGTAGTAGTCTGACCAAATCAACAGACCTATGCCCGACGGTGCGTGTTTGAGTAGTCTTACCTGTTTGAGTAGTCTTACCTGTTTGAATACTCGATTTTCGGAGGTTAAGTTGGGTTCCAGACCGATTCTAGTTACGGGGGACCGTCCGACCGGAAAGCTTCACCTAGGTCATCTGGTAGGCTCTCTTCAAAACCGCATCAGGTTTCAAAGCAAGTACGAATGTTTCTTTCTCGTGGCCAACCTCCATATGCTCACCACTCATTACGATAGGGCGGGAGAGGTTGAAGACAATACGATAGAGATGGTGTGCGATTGGCTTTCTGTCGGAATGGACCCGAACGCGGCGGTTTTTTACGTACAATCCCAAGTTCCGCAGATAACCGAACTATCAATGATTCTATCAATGATTTGTTCGGTTCCGAGACTGCAAAGAATTCCCACGCTCAAGGAAAAGATCCAAGATATGGGAGTGGGGGATAACTACTCGGTCGGACTTCTGGGATACCCGGTGCTTATGGCTGCGGATATTCTAATGTTCCGGGCGACCAAGGTTCCCGTCGGTGAGGACCAGTTAAGCCACATGGAACTTACGAGAGAGCTTGCGAGACGGTTTAATTTTCTCTACGGCGACTATTTTGAAGAACCCGAGCCTATTATAAGCGAGGCATCACGTCTTGTAGGTACCGACGGAAACAGGAAGATGAGCAAGAGTCTTGATAACTGCATATACCTGAGTGACAGTGAAAAAGAGGTTGAGCGTAAGGTAAAGACCATGTATACCGACCCCAATAGGATACGGGCGGATATTCCCGGCACGGTTGAGGGTAATCCCGTATTTGTTTACCATGACCTCTTTAATACCGACAGAGAAGAAGTTGAGGACCTCAAGGACCGCTACAGAACCGGAAATGTGGGAGATGTGGAGGTGAAGAAAAAACTTGCGCGGGCAATAAATCTTCTTCTTCAACCCATAAGGGAGAGAAGGTCTCGATACGAAAACAGAAAGCAGGACGTTAGGGATATTCTACATGAGGGCACTTTGAAGGCAAAAAAGACGGCCGAGAGAAATATGGACGAGATAAAAGACAAAGTCGGTCTTTTCCGCACCTAGAAGCAAATGCGCCTTTATTGACAGAGACCGCATCTGTTCTATATTTTGCTTGAGAGTTATGGTCTTACTATTTCATACCTCACGGATAATTGGAAATGAATTCGATAGAAGAAATACTTGAAGATGTCAGACGGGGCAGGATCATAATCCTGGTTGACGACGAGGACAGGGAGAACGAAGGAGATTTTGTTATACCGGCGGAGAAGGCTACTGCCGAAATGATAAATTTCATGGCGACTCACGGTCGTGGTCTTATCTGTCTTTCCCTTACCAAAGAAGATGCTGACCGCCTCGCGCTTCAGCCGATAAAGCCCGAGTATAACGACGCTCCTGAGCATACGGCCTTTACTATTCCGATAGACGCGAAAAAGGATGTCACAACCGGTATATCCACTCATGACCGCGCCGCCACTATAAAACAGGCTATATCGGATGATTCAAGGCCGGAGGACTTTGTGCGTCCCGGCCACATTTTTCCCTTGATAGCCAAAAAAGGCGGAGTGCTCGTGCGTGCGGGACATACGGAGGGCTCTGTCGACATATCACGGCTTGCAGGTTTCCGTCCCGCGTCAGTAATCTGCGAGATAATGAAGGAAAACGGTGATATGGCGCGTCTCGGAGACCTCGTTACACTTGCCCGAAAACACGACATAAAAATCGCGACGATAGCGAATCTGATAAGGTACAGGATAGAAAAAGAGAGTTTCGTTCACAGGGTGGCGGAAGCCGATGTGCCGACCGAGCACGGAGTCTTCCGTGTCATAGTTTTTGAGAATGAACTTGATTGCATACAGCACATGGCGTTTCTCAAGGGGCGGATTGACCCGTCAAAACATGCTCTTGTGAGGGTACATTCAGACTGCGCGATAAGCGATGTGTTCAGTTCGCTTTACTGTCACAGCAGGGCAAAGCTCATCCGCTCACTTCAGATGATAGAGGAAAACGGCTCGGGAATTCTCGTTTATATAAACCAGGAATCGGACAGCGCAAGATTCGCAAGAAAGATAAACCGGTATGCTGCCGGAAAGATCGGAACCGGGGCTCGGATATCCTCAGAACGCTCCGAGTCGGGTGCGGAACTCCGGCAGTACGGGGTGGGTGCGCAGATACTCAGGGATATGGGCGTGCGGGACATAAAACTTCTTACGAACAATCCCGTGAGGGTAAAAGGCATTGAGGGATTCGGGCTTAGGATGGTGGGAACCGTCCCTATAGATATTTCCGAATCTCTGGAAAAAGAATCCGCTATGACAAACGGTACGGATTACAGTAATATTCTTTCCATATCCAAATGATCGGGGAAAACGCATGCCTGAAATAACAGAAGGAAAACTCATCGCCGGAAAGTTCCGCTTTGCGGTAGTGTCGAGCAGGGTGAACAGCCTTATCACCGACCCTCTTACGCAGGGGGCCGTGAGTACGCTTGTGCGCCATGGAGCGAGAGAGAGTTTGATAGATATAATAAAAGTTCCCGGTTCATTCGAAGTGCCGTTTGCCGTAAAGAGAGCGGCTCTGTCAGGAAAATATGATGCTATTGTAGCCGTCGGCGCAATAATAAGGGGACAGACGCCTCATTTTGATTTTCTCGCCGCACAGGTCACAAAAGATCTTTCTCAGGTTGCCCTTGAAACCGGCGTACCCGTGTGTTCCGGAATAATAACCACGGAAACCACGGAGCAGGCCGTCGAAAGAGCCGGGGTGAAGTCGGGGAACAGGGGAAGCGAGGCCGCGCTTGGGGCGCTTGAGATGGCAAACCTCGTAAAAGAACTTTCCTGAAGGTTTTTCCATGGGGAAAAGAAGGTCGTCGAGGAAAACCGCTCTTCAGTTCCTATATCAGATTGATTCAGAGTTGTTGGAGACTGTCCGTGAAGATGTTTCCGGTGTGCGTTCGGATTTTGATGCGTTCTGCTCCGTTTATCATCCGTCTACCGATTCTGAAATTCTGCAGTTCGCTTTTCTGCTCTGCAGGGGAGTAATTGAGAATCTGACCGCTTTGGACCGCGCCATAGAGAACTGTTCCTATAACTGGAATATTTCCAGGATGTCGATTATCGACAGAAACATTCTGCGGTTTTCCGCCTATGAGATGATTTTCTTAAGTGATATACCCACTCCTGTTACTATAAACGAGGCTATAGAAGTGGCTAGGGAGTTCGGATCTGAATCGTCAGCCGGTTTTGTAAACGGTATTTTGGACAGACTCGGGAAAACTTTGGAAAAAGAGGCTTCTACCGGCCCGGATTCCGCACTTTCCAGTTGAACCGAGTTTACCTGAAGTCCACTGGAACCAGGCTGAATTCGGTTTTTCCCCGCATGCGGAATCTTCACATCATCGACCTTCAACTTGGCGAGAAATGACTATGGTGATATTTCTATGTATCGTTAGTATTGTTCAAAAACAAGAGAACGGCAGCAGTGGAAGTTGATTCTTCATGTTGGTAAATCAAATAATTTCCAAACTTGTCGAGGGTAAGGACCTCTCGGAAAATGAGGTGACGGTGTTTTTTGACTTCATGATGGAGGGAAAACTGCCTGAAAGCCAGATTGCGGCTTTTCTTACCGCCCTTAGAATGAAGGGGGAGACGGTTTCCGAGATAACCGGTGTTGCGAAGGCCCTTCTTCGCAAAGCGCGGAGAATAGAATGCGATGTTGAAAACGCCGTGGACCTCTGCGGAACCGGGGGAGACGGGAGTGGAACGTTCAATATATCCACCACAGCCGCTTTCATAGCCGCGGGTGCCGGAGTTACTGTGGCGAAACACGGCAACAGATCGGTTTCAAGCCCGGTCGGAAGTGCTGATGTGCTTGAGGCGCTCGGGGTGAACATAACGCTTTCTCCGTCAGTTGCGCAAAGATGCCTTGCGGAAACGGGAATCGTTTTTTTGTTC
The DNA here is from genome assembly GCA_965204665.1 of Thermodesulfobacteriota bacterium. Lineage (GTDB taxonomy): Bacteria > Desulfobacterota_D > UBA1144 > Nemesobacterales > Nemesobacteraceae > Nemesobacter. The sequence goes on from OZ242002.1 coordinate 1,746,254, forward strand.
GCGCCGGTTTACCATCCGGCCATGGGAAATGTTGCTAAATGCAGAAAGGAGCTCGGAATTCGAACGGTTTTCAACCTTATAGGTCCCGTAGTAAATCCCGCGGGGGTAAGAAACCAGGTCATGGGCGTGTACTCTCCCGACCTTTTGAGTTCCGTGGCGGAGGTGTTAAGGAATCTCGGTTCGAACAGAGTCATGGTGGTTTGCGGTGAGGGATCTGTTGATGAGATAACGGTTACGGGAAACAGTTCGATTACGGAACTTCGTGACGGAGAAATTAGTAGTTACGATCTGTCGCCCGCAGACCTCGGAATAAAGAGACGAAAACCCGAAGAGATTGCGGGAGGGGGGACGGCGGCTGCAAACGCCGAAATAATTTTTTCTGTCCTCAAAGCACAGCAGAACGGAGCGAAAACCGATGCCGGTCTTTTAAATGCCGCGGCGGCCGTATATGTTTCGGGTCTTGCGGACAGCCTCGCGTCCGCGCTTGTGCTCGCGGAGCAATCGCTTCGGAGCGGAGCGGCTCTTGAAAAACTCCGAAAACTTACTGAATTCACCAATCGGGAAGACCTGGATGATACTTGATGAAATAATCGCCCATAAGAAACTCGAAGTGGCGGAGGCGAAAAAAAACATTTCTCTGCGGCAGATGGCGGTTGCTGCCGAGTGCAGTCCTAAGGCCATTGATTTTACGGCAGTCCACTCCCGGACTCCGGGAATAAAGATAATCTCAGAGGTGAAAAAAGCATCGCCTTCGCGCGGAGTGATAAGAGAGAATTTCGACCATCTGTCGATTGCTTGTGAGTATGAGGATGCCGGAGCGTTCGCCATTTCTGTTCTTACGGACGCGAGGTTTTTTGGGGGAGATATATCGTTTCTATCAGACGTAAGAGCTCATTGCGGAGTTCCTCTGCTGCGCAAGGATTTCACGACGGATAGTTATCAGATCTACGAAGCCAGATGCCACGGTGCCGACCTGGTGCTTTTGATAGCGGCGGTTCTTTCGCGCGTGGAAATAGATGAATATATTGATCTTGCCCGTACTCTTGGCATGAACTGCATAGTGGAGGTTCACAACGAGAAGGAGCTTGAAACTGCCGTTCTCTGCAAAAGCGGCATAATAGGGATAAACAACAGAGATCTTCGCACGTTCAACGTTTCTCTTGACGTATCAAGAACTCTTGTGCCGATGGTGCCGGAAGGAACAGTAGTTATAAGCGAAAGCGGCATATCCTCACCCGGTGATATGGCTGAACTTCACGCTTGTGGCGTAGACACTTTTCTTGTAGGGGAAACTTTCATGAAAGAGCGGAGCCCGGGAGATGCACTTCGAAGGTTTTTGAGTTGAGGAAACCTGTATATTAACCATGGGAAAAAGAAAAAGCCCCACGCTTGCCGTTCTACTCTCACTTCTTTGGGCGGGACTGGGTCAGATATATAACGGACATTATGCGAAGGGAATCGCGTTGATGGGACTTGTTTTTGTGGTACACACACTCTCCAAAGGCCCTGCGAAGATCATTATGGAATTCAATGAGAATGGAGCGCTTGAGCAAGTTCCGCAGTCCACTGTGATTCTAGTTATGGGTTATGCTCTTGCGGGCCTTTTAATTACGGGCGTGGCCATATACGACGCTTTGGTGGTGGCGAAAAAAATAAATAGAGGAGACATCTGAAATTTTTGCATTACGGTTGATGGGGCGTAATAATTTAGATTGTTGCTATTACTTTGCCCATTTATGAACAGAGCGAGACAATCAAGATCTGCCTTGATCAAGGAGGAAAAATCTGATGGAAAGGAAAGGAGCAGTAACTATGAAAGGGAGTCCGCTTACGCTTACGGGTCCGAGACTTGACAAGGGTTCCGCGGCGCCTGATTTCAGATGCGTTGAAAATCTGGGAAGTGAGATAACTCTTGAAAGTTTAGGAAGTGATATAAAAGTTTTCAATGTGGTGGTTTCCGTGGACACTCCGGTTTGCGATGCTCAAATACGCAGGTTCAACGAGGAGACTGCAGGGCTTTCCGATAAAGTTCAGGTTGTGACGGTCAGTATGGACCTTCCGTTTGCTCAGAGCAGGTACTGCGCTGCTGCCGGAATAGACAGAGTGAGGACTGCGTCTGATTACCAGCACGCATCTTTCGGGAATGCCTACGGAGTTCTGATAAAGGAGAACAGACTTCTTGCTCGGGCGATTTTTGTTGTAGATGGCGACAATGTCATCACGCATGCGGAGTACGTGAGCGAAATAGCAGAAGAACCTGATTATGAAGCCGCGTTTGCATCTGTAAAATCTCTGATTTGAAGGGGATCAGTTTAATGAGTATGATCGGACCGGTAATAGCCTTAATTGTAGCTTGCTGGGTTTATCGGGATGCGAAGATAAGGGGTAAGTCAACTGGGGCGGCGTTGTTGTGGTTTGCAGGAGTTGCACTGATACTCATACTGTTTCTTCCTCTGTGGTTCATACTGAGACCGAGGAACATCTGTACCGGCTGCGGCAAATATCACACACCGGATGAGTTGCCTGAGAATATGTGCTGTCCATCTTGCAGTTCCACCGAAAGTGTTCAACAGAGTATTGCGACGCATGGTGTACGGGGTTCTGATGAAATGAAGAAGTTGACCGGCAAGAAGTCGAGTGATGTAATTACACGGGGTGATCTAGACAATGAGTGAAGCGACTGGAGAGAACGGAGTTACCGAAGAGGACATAATGGCGGTGCTCGGTGATATATACGACCCTGAGATACCTGTAGATATAGTAAATCTGGGTCTTGTCTATGGAGTCGTTATAGAAGGAGAGTGCGTAAATATCGACATGACTATGACATCTCCCGGATGTCCCGCCGCCGCGCAGATAGTGGCCGAGGCCAAATATCTTGTCGAAGAAATTCCGGGGGTATCGGAAGTGAATATTGAAATCGTATGGGATCCGCCATGGGACCCCGGAAAGATGAGTGAAGCCGCCAAGGAAAGTTTAGGTATGTTCTGAACCGACCTGCATAAAAGGAGGGCGTAAAAATTATGGAAAAGGAACTTGAAGTCGGAAGTTCGGCTCCCGACTTCGAAGCGGAGACATATGGGGGAGAGAAAGTAAGGCTGAGCGATTTTTATTCTACAGGAACGGTCGCTCTTTACTTCTATCCGAAGGATAACACGCCCGGATGCACCAAAGAGGCATGTTCTTTACGCGACAGCGGGGAGACGCTTGTAGACCTCGGTGTGCAGGTAATAGGAGTGAGCACCGACGGTGTGAAGTCGCATGAGAATTTCAGAAACAAGTACTCTCTTGATTTCCCGCTTCTAAGCGACAAAAGCAGAGAGATAGTCAACCTCTACGGGGTAAGGAGTAAATTCAACTCGGCTCGCAGAATTACTTTTCTTATCGAGAAGGGCGGAAAGATAGCCCATATATGGAAAAAGGTGAAAACCTCTTCTCATGCCCAGGAGATAATCGAAAAAGTACGGGAACTCCGCCTTTAGTTTTTTTCTGCGGCGCCGAGATGAGAAAACTTCCCAAAGCGGTTTTTATTACCGGTACCGATACCGGCGTAGGTAAGACTGTCGTTACCGCCGCGCTTGCCGGCCTGCTTGAAAAAAAAGGCATGGATGTCGGGGTGATAAAACCGTTTCAGACCGGAACGGAACTCCATGGGCTTTGCGATGCGGGATTCGTATACCGGTTTCTTGGCAGGGAGTATGATCTGCCGGATGTTTCCCCTTGTCGTTTAAAGGCTCCTTTATCCCCGTACTTTGCCGCTGTTGCAGAAGGAGTGAATATTGATCTGCAGGAAGTTCTGCAGCATACGCGCGAATATATCTCGGGTCACGATATAACGCTTGTCGAGGGAGCCGGCGGAATCTGCGTTCCGATCACCGCGGATTTTATGATGGCGGACCTTGCAGTCGCCGTCGGTGCCGCAGCGACGGTACTTGTCCTACGACCGGGTCTCGGCACCCTCAACCATACGGCCCTTTCTCTCAAGTACGCGAAGGACAAAGGACTTTCCGTGATGGGAGGGGTGATAAACGGTTTTCCCGACCCTCCCGACATCGCGTCTGCTACCAACCCCATTGTTCTGAGAGATGTTTTTTCCATGGATATAATGGGAATACTTCCTGAATTTGAGGGACTATCGGTGGAGGGCGGCATATCTGCGGGGCTGGGAGACTCTCCGCAGGACTTTTTCTGTCGGTCTTTAGGGGGAATATTTTCCGCAAGAGACTTTCTTCATAAACTCAGACTTCCTGACCCGACACAATTTAAATGAAACATTTTTATGTCGAAATCGCCCCCTGGAGTTCGTATACAAGTCGGAGGTCAGTCCCGGGATAGACCGTGCGGGTTCGATTGAGTTCATCAATCAGAACGAGCAGTTCCCGGTCCATCGCTTTGTTGGACAACCCCGGAATCCGCACCCTGAGTATACCCTTGTCCGATTCCGGCAGAATGTCGGCATCCGCCCGCATTAGAGCCGCAAGCAGTTTCCTCCCATCCTGTCTTCTACCCTGTCCTTCAGTTATCGCCTGCATCATTTTAGTCTCTGCACGATAACAGATCATCCGAATGATATCTATAAACAGACGCTTGGGAACAGGCAACGCATTCAGCCTTTCACCCCTCGGCAGGTCTCCCGCTCTGACATGCTTCGGAAGAATTCCGCGTTGTTGCTTGAGATTCTCAAGCTCCTCATCAAGAGAAACAATCTTCGCCTTAACACCTTCATCGATTCTCGTATCCACCGATGCCTTGACGATAAGTCTGTCGCGGTGAGCTTTCACCTTGTTGATCCGCTTCTGAACCTTCCTGCGGTCCGGATTGATCACAAGGGCATCGGGATCCACATCCTCTATCGCATGCTCGGGCAGCGCGTCGAGATTGAATTCATCCCGCATGTATTTGAAGAAGTTCTCCTGGGACCAGCGTGAGAACATGGCTCCCGCAACCTCCTCCACAGGCATGGTCGGGTGAGTAGTGACCAACGGAACCTGCCTCCCGTTGTCGAGCAGTCGGCGTATCTGACGCACACAAGGTCCATTGTTCAGAACTATACGCTTTTCAGTCAATCGAACACTCCTGATCACCGAACCCGCCGGACCCCGTACCGCCACGTCATATACTTCAAAATCATCTGAAGGCCAGTCCTCACCCGAGAAGTTTTTGTGCCAGGTGATGCATGCTATGCCCTTGCGCGCCAGCCTGAGAAACAGACTCGGGCTCCACCCCTCCCTGTCGAACACCAAGGTGACTGCCGGCTCACAATTATCCGTACGGGCAAGGTCCGGCGCATCCTCAGGTACGACTCCCATAGCCTGCAGTTCCGGCACAACATCGTGTTCAAGCATCTTAACCATCTTCGGGTCAAGGTCTTTATGAAGACAGATCAACGGTTTGCCTCCCATAGCATTTATCCAATAACTCGTTGAAGCCGCAAGACAAAGCTTCTGACGCGAAACGAAGTGACGGGGAAGTTTCCCCTTGCGTCCGCTGTACACCTTCGTATGCCCGTCAACAGCCAGTGTCATCCAGTCTTTCGGTTCCGCTTCCACCCATCGATCAATCAACGCCTTCTGCCAGCCCCGTACCGCCTCGTGCGAACTGCAGATCAATGAAACTTTCTTCCTCAGTGTCTTGACTTCGGGACAACGGTCAAGACCGAGCACAATCCCCCACTCCCCGGGAGACTGATAGCGCAGCGCCTCCGATGTACGCACCCTGGCCATTATCAGAAAGGCTATGAAGACAATAATGGTGGACAGTCCGTAAAAACCTTTAGGAAGACGCAGTAACTGACGCGCAGTATCAAGCAGACCTTCTTCGAGCAGCATCGGCAGGGCGGTGAGAACACCCCCGTTGGACACCCCGAGAGCCTGTTTATTGAATGCGGGAGAGGCTTCAATCATCATTCCGTTGGATGCTGAAGTACGTCCGTCGACATCGTGAAAGGCTCTGCCCATCGCAGTCTTCCTGTCATGACCGTCACGCTGTGAACGCCCGCTCGCCGGTTGTTTCCCGGATGTTGAAGGACTCCTGATGATGCCGCTGCTCAGGTTCTCGCTGAAGGTGGAGTAGGCCACTCCGAGCTTTATGGCGCAAGCCCGCCTGCTCATGCCCGATGCGAGCATGGCTTCGGCTTTCTCAGCCGTCTCTCGTTTGATCACAGTGCGTCCTCGTCGTCTTTGAGGTTCACTGAACCCATCCTCTCCCTTGGTCTTCATGAGACTGATTGCACGTCTGACCGTGGAGAGTGAAACGGGAAAAGCGCGAACCAGGTCGACAATGCGAATCCGGTTCAACTCGTGCAACCGGGCGATACGAAGATGCATGCCGCGAGCGTCGTCCGCCTTGTGGAAATCATACGGTTCAAGATTGTAGAAGTAATAAGTGATGTCACCAATAGTCATCCAGGAATGATTCCTTGCAATAGGGGTGGATTCTGCGGGTGAGAGGGGGAGTTCGAGCTTGACTGGAATATCTGTAGAATGTTTCATAGTAAATTGTGAATGAAAAACCGCCTTTAAAGTGCAGAACTTTTCTTGACAGATTAAAACAAAATACTGATAATAGTGCCCGTTCGATTTATTTCCTGATTAAACAGCCCGTTTTAAGCAAGGTTGAAGTGAGAATAGAAATTAAAACATTATCGCCTATTGTTATATTTGTTTTATTCTTAGCCTCGGGGCTCTACATTCCTCTTGTCTCAGATGCGCAGGATAAAGGTCCTGCACAGCCTGTGCTTTTCAGCCACAAAATACACGCGGGCGACAATCAGATACAATGCCAGACCTGTCACAGTTATACGGAGGTGTCCGCTCATCCGGGAATTCCTTCGGTGAAAAAGTGCATGGGATGCCACTCCTATGTTGCAGGAAGAGATGTTGAATATACAACTCAGGGCGGACAGACAATCAACATAAAACAGGAGATAAACAAGGTCAAGGGGTACTGGCGCCGGCAGGAACCGATACCCTGGGTGAAAGTTTCCGGAATGTACGGTACGCGGTCCGCCGGACTTCCTGATTATGTGCGTTTTAGCCACAAAAGACACATAAAACGCGGATTCGAGTGCAGCACTTGTCACGGGGAAGTGGAGAAGATGGATGTGGTCCACAAGGCAGAGGATATGACGATGGGTTTCTGTCTGTCGTGTCATGAAGAGAACGCTGATGATGAGCATCACAAAACTGAACTCAAGGATTGTCTGACCTGTCATTACTAGGCCGGAGGAATACATGTCTCGGAAAGAAGAAAACGGAAAGGTCGGTATGAAAAGAAGGGATTTCCTGAAGGTGCTCGGGGTTGTGGGAGGCACGGCGGCTGTAGCCTCAAGTTGTTCTGAACCCGTTGAGCAGATAATTCCCTATGTCGTCGCTCCTGAAAACGTAATTCCCGGCGTGCCGAAATTCTACTCAACTACCTGCAGGGAGTGCCCCGCGGGGTGCGGTCTTGTGTTGAAAAATCGTGAAGGGCGAGCCGTAAAAGTTGAAGGAAACCCCGAAAATCCGATAAACGAGGGAAAAACATGCGCAGTCGGCCAAGCTTCTCTCCAGGGTCTCTACAACCCCGACAGAATACGTTCTCCCCTAAGGCGCAACGAGATAACCGAAAGGCTTGAACCTTTAGGATGGGACCGCGCAGAATCCATATTCGCGGAAAAAATAGATTCTCTCCAGTCAGGAAAAGTGGTCTATCTCGGCAACCACGTTTCGGGAACTTATCCTCGGCTGGTAAAACAGTTCCTTGAGCCCCTCGGCGGAGAACACTACACTTATGAAACTTTTTCCCACGAGCCGATAAAGAAAGCGAATTCCATTGTTTTCGGAAGAAACGAAATTCCTTCCTACAGAATAGATAAGGCCGACTACCTGCTTTCTTTCGGAGCGGACTACCTTGAGACATGGCTTTGCCAGGTTTCAAACGCCATCGGGTATTCCAAGATACGGGAGATTGACAATAAAAAAACCGGGAAAATAGTCCACATAGAGCCCCGTTCAGGAATAACCGCTTCCAATGCGGACATTTGGATTGCGGCGAAACCAGGCACTGAACAGTACCTTGCGCTTGCTATGGCAAACGTGATGATTTCTGACAACCTCAGCAGAAACCCTGCAGGACCCATAGCGTCAAAAGTTTCGGATTACAGTCCGCAGAAAGTCTCTGCGATTACCGGCGTTCCCTCGGATACCATAAGGAAAATCGCCCGCGATTTTGCTTCTTCTCCATCAAGCCTGGCCATAGGCGGAGGGGCGGCCAACACGGGGTCTAACGCGACGGAGACTCTAGTTGCCGTGAATTTTCTGAATTATCTTGCCGACAACATAGGCAGAACAGTTGACTTTTCCGACCCTCTTTCAATTTCAGATGTAGCGGGCTTTGCCGATATAAGTCGTCTTGTGGAGAGAATGAGGGCAGGCGAGATAGATGTTCTGATTCTCCATGACGTGAACCCCGCCTTCACTCTTCCGGCGGAACTGGGTTTTTCAGAGGCGCTCGCGAAAGTGCCTTTTGTGGTGAGCCTTTCTCCGTTTCTTGATGAGACTTCGGAGCATTCTCATCTCATACTTCCCGACAACACGACTTTCGAGAGTTGGGGTGATTACAGTCCGAAAAAGAGCGTGACGGGAATAATTCAGCCTGTCATGAGACCGGTTTTCAACACAAAATCCGCAGGCGATACGCTCATATCCGTTTCCGGTAAAGCAAAAACGCTTCAAGGTACGTTTACCGAGAAAAAATACTATGACTACCTCAGAAACGCATGGAAAGAAAATATCTCCCCGACAACTGATTTTGAAAAATTCTGGAAGGATCTTCTGGTGAACGGACAAGTGACGACTTCTCCCGCGCCCGTAACTGCATCGCTTTCATCTTCGGTGAGTTCCGTCACTTTTCGCGGTCCGGAATTCGTGGGGGACGGAGATTTCCATTTCATCGCATATCCGTCATACAGGTTTTTTGACGGAAGAGGCGCTAACAAGCCTTGGCTCCAGGAATTGCCCGATGCCCTTACGACCTCGGTTTGGGATTCTTGGGTTGAAATAAACCCCGAGGTTGCTGAAAGAATGGGTCTTGACGACGGTTCGTACGTAAAGGTGGAGCTTCCTGGAGGAAGTTTTGAGGCCCAGGTCTTTGTTTATGAGGGAATAAGGCGAGATGTTCTGGCCGTTGCTCTGGGACAGGGACATACATCTTACGGAAGATATGCGAAGGGAAGGGGACAGAACCCTTTTAGTTTTCTTCCGGTTGCGACCGATTCGCTCTCAGGCGGATTCGCATTACTTTCGAGCAAGGCCAAAGTGTCTTCACTCAGAAAAAGAGACCTGCTGGTGAGAACCCAGTACACGAAATCCCAAGGTGACAGACCTATGGCCAAGACTGTTGCGCTTGCGGAGATAGGTCATCATCAGGACTCGCATAAAAATGAAAAGCATCATCCTGACTTCTACCCTGAAAAGGAGTATGTAAAGTACAGGTGGGGAATGGCCATAGATCTTAACAAGTGCACGGGTTGCGGGTCTTGCGTGACGGCCTGTTATGCTGAGAACAACATTCCGTTTGTAGGAAAGAAACAGGTGGCTAAGCGTCGCGAAATGAACTGGATCCGCATAGAGAGATACTTCGAGAAAAACAACGACGGAACTCTTGATGTGAGATTCATGCCGATGCTCTGCCAGCAGTGCGGAAACGCTCCTTGTGAGCCTGTGTGTCCCGTATTTGCCACCTACCACAACCATGAAGGGTTAAACGGCATGATCTACAACCGTTGCGTGGGTACTAGATATTGCGCGAACAACTGTACTTACAAGGTGAGGAGATTTAACTGGTACGCCCAAAGTTTTCCGGAACCTCTTAACTGGCAACTAAACCCTGATGTGACGGTCAGATCAAAGGGAGTTATGGAGAAATGCACGTTCTGCGTTCAGAGAATAGCCTACGGAAAGGATCTGGCGAAGGATGAAGGAAGGCTTCTTCGCGACCGAGAAGTTCTTACGGCCTGTGAGCAGGCGTGTCCGAGCGAGGCTATAGTGTTCGGTAATCTGCTTGACGAAAGCAGCAGGGCTTCTGTTCTGTCCGAGGATAAAAGAGGGTACAGATCCCTGGAAGAGATAAACACCAAACCTGCGATCACATATCTTAAGAAAGTCAAACAGGAAACAGCCTGATGAGCCGGATACAACAAACCAACCCCCTGACTTATTCGAGAATTACTGAAGATGTGGTCGGAATGCTCGACAAGCCTTCGAAGAAGTGGTGGGCGCTTTTCTTACCCACCGTGCTGCTTGTAGGTCTGGGCGCCACATGCTTTTTCTATCAGGTAGCCACCGGTCTCGGAGTCGCTGGTTATCGTCATCCGGTTTTCTGGGGGGTTTATATAACCGACTTCGTTTTCTGGGTAGGGATAGCCCACTCCGGAACTCTCATATCCGCGATACTCTATCTGTTCAGAGCCAGATTCAGAATGTCCATATACAGAATCGCCGAAGCTATGACGGTTTTTGCGGTTCTCACGGCAGGACTGTTCCCGATAATTCACCTGGGGAGACCTTGGAATTTTCTTTGGCTGATTCCGTATCCCAACTCGAGAGAACTCTGGGTAAACTTCAAGTCTCCTCTGGTCTGGGACGTGTTTGCGGTAAGCACCTACCTTACCGTCAGTTCAGTTTTCTTCCTAGTAGGAATGATTCCCGACATCGCATCCATAAGAGATAAGGTCAAGGAAGTGCCGAGGAAGATCATATATTCCGTCCTTTCTTTCGGATGGAAAGGTTCCAACAGAGAATGGCTTCACTACACAAGGGCTTATCTGTACTTTGCGGCTCTTGCCACCCCTCTTGTTCTTTCGGTCCACAGCGTCGTGTCCTGGGACTTCGCCATGGGTAACGTTCCCGGATGGCATACTACCATATTCCCTCCGTACTTTGTTGCCGGAGCTATTTTCTCCGGTCTTGCGATGGTCATCACGCTCACTATCCCTATAAGGAAAATATTTCGTCTCGAGGACTACATAACGCTTGATAACTATGACGGGATGGCAAAACTGATCATTCTGACTTCATGCATAGTCGGATACGCATATGCGGCGGAGTTTTTTATGGCGTGGTACAGCGGGAGTCCGTATGAGTGGGGACAGTTCGTGTATCGCGCCACGGGAGAGTACGCTATTTTCTACTGGACGATGGTTATATGCAACTGTGTTGTTCCGATAGCATTTTGGTGGGAAAAAATCAGAAAGAACATAAAAGCCCTGTTCGTCATTTCCATCCTGATAAACATAGGGATGTGGTTCGAGCGGTTCAACATTATCGTCATATCGCTATCTAGGGACTACAACCCGGGATCATGGGGAATATATAAGATATCGCTTGTCGAGGCCGGAATAACGATCGGTAGTTTCGCATGGTTCTTTATGTTCTTCCTGTTGTTTGTGAAAACTCTTCCGGCCATCTCTATAGCCGAAATGAAGGAAGTGCTTCCGATTCCGAAGAAGGGAGGTTCGAAATAGATGGACCAGGGAGTAGTGGGAATTTATTCATACCAAGATTCGGTTCTTTCCGCGGTAAAGAAATTAAAGGAGAAGGGGTACGGAAATATGAGAGTCTTCTCCCCGTGCCCTGACCATGAAATAGAGCAGGCGGTTGACCTGCCGGAGAGTCCGGTGCGGTTCTTCACTCTTTTCGGAGGACTGCTGGGGGCGATCTGCGGAGTTGCATTTACCGTTCTGACTTCGAGTTCCTGGCCTATAGCGGTGAGCGCAAAGCCCATAGTCTCAATAATTCCCTATATGGTGATTGTTTTTGAACTCACCGTGCTTTTCGGGGCCCTTTCGACTTTCTTGGGACTCATTGTGAATTCCCTCATCATAAAAAGAACCCCTGTGAGACTCTATGACGAGCGTTTCTCGGATGACAAGTTCGGCATTGCGGTCATATGCGGAAAAGAGAAGATGAACGAGGTTGAGGCGATATTAAATTCTACGGGAGCTGAAGAGATTAAGTTTGATGAAGCATAGAAACTTTTTTTCCGCAATACCAGGACTGACCCGAGTTCTTGCTCCTGTGGTTAGAATGAAAATTTTCTCGGCGGTTGCAGTTATCGCCGTTACGGTATCCATTTCTTCCGCCCATTCTCTTCCGTGGTCATGGGATATGTGGTCTCAGGACGCGATTCAGCCTTACGAGGAGCCCGTTATCTATCCTAGAGATTCAATTTCCACCGATGGAGAGAAAACCAGACTTGAGAACAGGGAGGAAGTTGAACTGATCGAGGAAGGACCTGTTCCCGCAACTGCGGAGTCGGTGTCCAGAGGTGAGAAACTTTTTGCACAACACTGCGCCGTATGTCACGGTCCCATGGGAGCAGGCGACGGAATCATAATAAAAAAAGGACTTGGTTTTTATCCGGTTAATCTCACCACCGCCGCGGTAAAACAGAGAACCGACGGCTACCTGTACGCATACATAAGATATGGGGGAAAGGTTATGATGCCCGCTTACGGCGAGAGTATTTTTGAAGAAGACTCCTGGAATGTGGTCAATTATATAAGGGAACTTCAGAATGGGAATGCTGCGAAGGAGAACAGATAGAAAATGGACCGGTCCATAAGCAACGAGATACTTGCAAAAAGAAATCAGATACCGGGGTGGGTGTTCAAGATTTTTTTCGCTCTTGCGGTTCTGGGCGCAGGTGCCTTTGTAACTGGCGTAAGAGGAGAGAAAGAAGATGAAGCCTGGCAGCTTTTTTTAGTGAACTTTCTTTTCTGGACGGGAGTTGCCCAGGGCGGGCTTGTGTTTTCCTGCATATTGAGAATAACCAACGCCAGATGGGGGAGGGGATTGCTCCGTATAAGCGAGGGGTTTGCGAGTTTCACTATAGTATCTTTTGTGTTGCTTCTGGTTCTGTTTCTCGGGAAGGAGGTAGTTCTTCCGTACAGTCATCACCATTACCATAGCCCCAAGGATCTGTGGCTTAACACGGACTTTGTGATGGCAAGAAACATCATCGGTTTCGCGGGGCTTCTTGTACTCAACTATTTCTACCTGAAAACTTCTCTCGGACAGGAATTAAACGGCGAACAGAAGATCGTCAAACTCAAGAAACTGGCTCCGGCTGTAATCGGTGCCTACGTGATTGTGTTTTCCCTGTTTTCTTGGGATTTCATGATGTCGCTTGATCCCCACTGGTTCAGTACTCTTTTCGGTCCCTACTATTTTATGGGAAGCCTCATAGCGGCCATAGGAGCCACAATAATACTTTCTGTTCCGCTCAGGCGCTATATGGGGCTTGAAGACTACCTTTCCCAGAATCACTACTGGGATATGGGGAAGATACTGCAGGGCTTTTCCCTTTTCTGGGTATATCTTATGTTCTCGCAACTACTTCCTATCTGGTACGCCAACATGCCTGAAGAAACTGGATTTGTGATAAAGAGGGTCGTGGATGAACCGTTCCGTACTTTCGCCTGGTCGATTCTGACCTGTTGTTTCATATTCCCTTTCATATCGTTTCTGCCGAGAACTCACAAGATAATCACTCCAATAGCCGTGTTTATCGCTACGGTCTCTTTTTCGGGTTTGTGGATGGACAAGTTTCTGCTGGTCGTTCCATCGCTTGCCGATGATCTGATATTCGGGTTGAATCATTTTCTGATCACTCTCGGCTTTCTCGCGGGTTTTGTGGCGACTTTCCTTCTATTTGTAAACAGATTTCCGATTATACCTTTCGGCGACCCGTTTTTTGATGGAAAATCAGGGAAGGGAGGACATTAAATGAAACTTACTCCTGAAAAATTAGATAAAATAATTCTGCTTTTCACCGTGAAGGTTGCTGTCGGTATTGCCGCTTTCATAGGCGTGGTGGCTACGGTTGCTCTCTTCGGAACCAAGATAGCTCCTCTGATGGGAAAACTTCCCTGGTAGTTTCACCATCTCTTTTTTACCAGTTTCGGTTCCCTGAATTCTTACCGATATAAGATAGATTCGCGCAACAGGTTCCAGGATATTTCATGTCCAAAAACGCACAGATAAAAATTGCGGTGACATTGGGTGATGACAATGTTCCGGAGCGTATTCACTGGGATGCTTCAGAGTCGGAAGACCTCGGGGAAAAGCCGTGCGAAGCAGTGTTTGTTTCCATATGGGATTCGGAAAAAAAGCAATCCCTAGTGATAGATCTCTGGACTAAGAAAATGGATATTGTGGAAATGAACTATCATTTCTACCAGACATTCATGAAAATGGCCGATACCTACCAGAAGGCCACCGCACAGCCTCGGATATCCAGCAGAATAAGAAAATTTGCTGAAGAATTCGCAGATCTTGCAATGGAATCTCTTGAAGAAAACAACAACTGCTGATATATCCCGTTCAACATCAGACTTCCTGAACCGAGGCTTTTCTCAGACATAGAAACGTAATTTCCCGCGAACCTGAGCACATCCGGAGGTTGGTCTCGGCCGGTAGGAACGCAATTTCGGCATTATCTTACTTCCGGCTGTCTTGTATCAGTAAAATATCCGGGCGGCTAGAAAGGCGAAGAAGAATCCCACGCACCAGAGAGACACTGAAGACCAATATATCCATTTGGTTGTCTTCTTCAAGTTTGTACAGGCGGCTGCCTGAGCTGGGTCAACTGGGCAGGATATGTTTTCTGAACGCAGAATCATAAAGCCTGAAACCAAGATTGTTGCGCCTGATATTGAGAAAGTCCAGACCTTGTATTCCGACAGTGCAATAAGCCAAGGTGCGGAACTCACAATTCCTGCCAGAACCGCGCCTGCCCCCAAAGTCACAAACAGCGCCGGCAGTGCGCAACATACCAAGGTTCCGGCGGACATGAACAGACTCAGTGTGGAAACAAAAGTTTTGCTCGTTCCGTATTCCTCATTATTCATCCACACACCCCTTGGTAATGTTTTTCACACTGTACCCGGAATCGTTGATGAGTTTTGTTATAGTTGCGTTGTCGATAGTTTCTTTCTGATGAAGTTCTATACTTACCAGTCTTTTGCCGAGATCAACCTTGACGCTTTTTACTGCTTTTTGTTTACCGAATACTTTTTCTATGGAACGTGCGCAGAAATCACATACAAGTCCTTTAACTCTGACATTTATCATAGTTTCGCAGGACATGTTCTCCATAACGCTGGTTTCAGGCTGATTCGTCTCCATGCCTTTATGGTTATGGTTTTGCATATGCGTATGCTGTTGCGTTGCCTGCACTGGGAATGTCATTGTGATAATCGTAAATATAAAGATTACAGACAGTGTCTTCATTTTCAGTTTCTCCTCAAAACCTTATTATAACATTAAACATAATGTCACCGTCGTTGCTGATGCCGATCTCACTCATGTAGTAACTCTTGAAAAACCGCAAAAAAGGCGTCAGAACAACCTTATTTTTACTCTCCGGACTATGGTCAATCTGCAACATAAGCCAAGTATGAACATCCTCATAATCCCCCAGGTACGGGGCGATACCGGCGCGTGATTTCTGAGAAAAGAATCTGTCTATTTCTCCCGCATGGTAGACGAGGTTTTCATAACTGATGAAAAAGCGTCTGTTTTCCCAGTCAAAAGCCATATTAGCAAAAACTGACGGTTCAATTTTCTGGTCGTACGGCGCTGAATCACTGTAGGCTAAGCCGACGCCGCTTTTGATATAAAGATTCGCCTGAGATGCCGGTTGGTTCCAGCGGCTTGCGAGATAATTCAGTTGCGTACCATGAAACTGCCAGCTTTTTTCGCGCCAGTACACTCCTCTGTATCCCAATGAATACCTTGCGTTCGGAGAGTAATGAACATGGAGTGAATTTGCGCGCGTATCGTTTTTCTGCATGACCGTCCATCCGCCCGGATATGATACCGGTCGCGCTTGTGCCTGATAGACAATACCAAGAGAAGTCATGCAGAATATAGTAAAAATAGACAATTTCATGTTTCACCCGTACTCTCTATCGTCATCTGAATCTAACCGCCCCCGTTTTCTGGGGAACTATAAGGTTTTCTATCTGAACTCGGATATAACTTCCTCTGCAAACAGTTTTATCGTATCGGGATTCATAATGTCGGAAAAGAAAATCGTATACTTCGATATTCCTTTTTCTCTGTCCGAATGAATCTTCTCTATGCAGTCCTCGGGAGTTCCCACTATTCCGAGTTGTTCTATATTTCCAAAAAAACCATAACGTCTTTGAGCCTTTTCGAGTTTTTCGGGAAGGTCTTTTCTGTTTTCGACCAGAACGCATACGGTCTGCTGAGATACGGTTATATCGTTTATGTTCCTTCCTGCATCCAAGCAATGTTTGCGCAATTCCGAATATTTTCGGTCGAACTCAACTGCGCTTGAGGCGGGGCAATTCCACTCGTCGGCGACTTCCGCTACAACTTTTAGAAGATGCTTTTCCCCCGAGCCTCCTACGCATACGGGGATATACGGTTTCTGCGTTGGTTTCGGATTGCAGTGCGCGTTCTCAATTCTGTAGTAGTTTCCTTTAAAAGTTGCTGTTTCTTTCGTCCAGAGCAGTTTCAGTATCGATATGGATTCCTTGAGCATCTCTATTCTTTCTTTCGCCTTAGGAAAGCTATATCCGTAAGCGTGAAATTCATCTTGATACCACCCTGCACCGATTGCGAATTCAAGACGCCCGTCGCTTATCTCGTCAAGCGTGGCGGCCATTTTGGCGAGGAGAGGAGGATGTCGGAACGGGTTGCAGAGCACCATAGTTCCAAGTCTCACTTTTTCTGTTATTGTTGAAAGGGAAGACATAAGGGTCCAAGGTTCGTAAATATCTGTTCCGATTGCTCCTTGGCCCAGCACATGATCGTAAAACCAGACTGAGTCGTATCCGGACGAATCGCATAACCGGGCTGCGGAAACGATATCTCTGAAATATATCTTCTGCTGCCGCAGCATTGCTCCGAATTTTATTTTATTCATTCGTTCTCCCGTTTTTTTTAAGATCGACAGATTGAATTATCCTTGCTCTATTCCGTTTTGTAAATACAAAAGAACTTCCGCTATACTTGCCGACCGTTTCTATTCAGGATAAACTTGCTTGCCGTAAATTATCCTTACTATGAGGTCCCCAATGAAAATTTCAATCGTTTTCGCCTTGTTTTTCATACTAATTGTTTTTTCCGGTGGACAGAACTACTCTTACGCTGTCCCGAATAGCGGTAAGTCCGCCGAACCCAGCCTAAAAAAAGAAAGGAGCGCCCCGATGGTTCTGATTTCAACGTCAAAAGGAGATATAAAACTTGAGCTTTATCCCGAACAAGCCCCGATTGCAGTTGCCAATTTTCTTTCCTATGCCGAAGAAGGTTTTTACAGCGGTACCATCTTTCACAGAGTGATAAAGAGTTTCATGATACAGGGTGGTGGTTTCACCTCTGATATGAAGCAAAAACCGACAAAGCCTCCGATAAAGAACGAGGCGGATAACGGACTGAAAAACGACCGCGGCACCATAGCTATGGCTAGAACCGGCGTTGTTGATTCCGCTACATCTCAGTTCTTTATAAACCACAGGGATAATGTTTTTCTTAATCACGGCGCGCGAGATTTTGGTTATGCGGTATTTGGAAAAGTGGTCGAAGGCATGGAAATTGTTGATGTTATCGCTTCTGTAAAGACTAAGACGGGAGACATTCCGGTTGAACCGATTTCCATAGTTTCAGTAAAAGTTGTGAAAAAATAAGTTTTTCCTTCCGTGTCGGAACTTAACTATAAAAGTGCCGGTGTAGATGTAGAAGAGGGCGACAGATTCGTCGAATTGATAAAACCCCTAGTGGAATCAACTTACGGAGCAAGGAAAGTAAGTCCGCTCGGGGGGTTTTCAGGTGCGTTTCCCCTTGATGCAAAGGGTTTTCGCCAACCACTGCTTGTATCCGCTACCGACGGAGTAGGCACCAAACTAAAAACGGCATTTACAGTCGAAAAGTTCGATACGATAGGTATTGACCTTGTTGCCATGAGTGTTAATGACGTTATTACCTGCGGCGCCGAACCTTTGTTTTTCCTGGACTATCTAGCCTGTTCGCGTCTTCATTCCGAACAGGCGGTTGAAATAATCAAAGGTATTTGCGAGGGTTGCGTTCGCGCGGGATGCGTGCTTATGGGAGGCGAGACGGCGGAAATGCCCGGTTTTTACACCCGAGGAGAGTTTGACCTTGCCGGGTTCTGTGTTGGAGTGGTGGAAAAAGACCTCTATATTGATGGAAGCGGAGTAAATCCGGGAGACGCACTTGTAGGACTTGCGTCAAGCGGTCTTCATTCAAACGGATACTCACTTGCGCGGAAAGCGCTTTTCGACGTTGCGGGTTATTCGCTCGATTCAAAGCCGCAAGGACTTGATAGAACACTTGCGGAAGAACTTCTAGAGCCCACCATTATATACTCGAAGGTTGTCCGCGGGTTATGCGCTGAATTTGATGTAGGAGCTTTTGCCCATATTACAGGTGGAGGAATTCCTGGAAATCTCCCGCGGGTTATTCCTCGGTCGTTGTGCGCCGTGATTGAAGAGGAGAGTTGGAAACCTGCTCCTGTTTTTGACATCATAAAAAAAGCGGGGAACATCAGCTGGCGGGAAATGTACAGAACCTTTAACTGCGGTATCGGTATGATTGCCGTTATACCCGCAACACAGGCATCGCAGGCCGTCTCTCTTGCACGGGACTACGGATTCCCTGCATTTCCAATAGGGGAAATAGAGCAGGGTGGTGGTTCCGATAGAGTTCGGATACGCCGAGCAAGTCGGATCTAATTGTAATATCTCACCCAGGTTGGAAGTTTATAATCAAAAGTCGCTGGTATTCTGAGTTTTTCTTCTTCCCAACTTTTTGGGAACGGATTATAGGGTGAAGCCACTTTTATAGTTCGCAGAACTTCCTTGTCGAGTTCTCTGAAGCCCGAAGATTCAATTATTCTGACGTCTTCAAGAGACCCATCTTTTCTTATGATGAAAACGACTCTCAGATCTCCCTGTTCTCTTCTCACTCGTGATTCCTTGGGATATTTCCAGACCTGGTAGATTTTTTCTCTGAGTTTTGTGAAGTAGGAGATGTATTTATATTCGGTTGTGTTCAGATCCACAGTGATTTCCTTATTGTCAACTGTAGGGGTCCCAAGAAGTTGCTGGTCAGTTTTATAGTCGTACGGAACATCCATAAAATCGGGATTGGTCATCTGTGACCCGCCGGCTGGAGAGTCTTCCGGTTGTTTTCTTGCTGATTTGTCCGGCGACGAGTTCGGTTGATTGTCTCCGTATAATTCGGGCTCAGGTTTTTTTACCGCGAAAACTTCTTTTTCTCCTTTTTCCGGAGAGACTCTTTTCTTTACGTTCTTTTGCTGTTTCTGTTGTGCGGGTTTTGATGACCGGGGAGGTCTTCTCTGCACTACTTTACTGTTTGTCGTTCCCCTGGGGATGGATTTTGAAAGTTTCGTTATCTCGTCCCGCGTACTCTCTTTTTTCGCTTTATGTGATTTCTCGGCGAGCCTTTCCGTTTTTTCAGGGGGTTCTGTTTCCTCCTTGACAGGTATCTCGATAATCTCTACGTAGAATTTCTTTTCTTCAGCGGATTTAAGTTCTTCCGGGTCGGGGCTTACGGCTGTGAAGAAAAACTGAAGAAACAACAGGTTCAGCAGAGCCGAGATCAGCAGAAAGATAGAAAGCGGTTTTTCTCTGCTTTCGCGTATGTAGATTTTCTCCCGGCATCTAGTTGCAGCATGTAATAGGGATGCGAGAAGATTTCTAATTCTGTTCATAAGGATTCTTGATTATTGTCTCAGTATGTTCTGTATGAGAACCCTAGCGAAATCCTCTGTCTTCAGGCAGCCTCCAAGATCCTGTGTGGTAGCGCCTTCCGAGAGGGCTTGATTATATGCTTTTTCAATTTTGTCCGCTACGGTTTTCAGTTCTTTTTCACCTTCTGAAGCGGCAATATATCTGAGCATCATAGCCCCTGACATTATCAAGGCGAGAGGGTTTGCTATCTCCAGTCCCGCTATATCGGGAGCTGTGCCGTGTACGGCTTCAAAAACCGCGTACTCATCACCTATGTTGGCACCTGGGACCACCCCCAGCCCTCCGACAAGTCCAGCGCAGAGGTCGCTTACCACATCACCATATAGATTTTCAAGCAGTAGTATGTCGAACTGATTCGGATTTTGAACCAGTCTCATACACCCAGCGTCTATTATAACTTCTTCATACTCAATTTCCGGGTATTCTTCACTTATATCTTGAGACTTGCTTATAAAAAGTCCGTCCGTGATTTTCATTATATTGGCTTTGTGAAAAACGGTTACCTTTTTTCTGCCTCTGTTCCTAGCGTAGTCAAAACTCCATTTCGCAATCCTCTCGCATGCTTTGCTGGTCGCAACCTTCATACTCATTACCACCCCGGGAGAAACCACATTTTCAACTCCGCTATATAGTCCCTCGGTGTTTTCTCTCACTATAACTATGTCCACATTCGAGAATCTGGTTTTTACCCCGTCAAGACTTCTTACGGGTCTTACAGCTGCATAGAGGTCGAGTTGTTTTCTAAGCTGTACGTTTACTGATGAAAAACCCTCACCTATAGGTGTCATGCATGGTCCCTTCAGCGCTATCTTGTGTTCTTTTATGGCTTCAATGGTAGATTTCGGGAGTACTTCTCCATGTTCAAGCGCGGCGGAGGCTCCGGCATTTCTCTGTATCCACTCAATTTTGGCTCCAGAAGATTTGATAACCTCTTTGGTCGCTTCGGTAATCTCAGGTCCGATTCCATCTCCCGGAATCAGAACTATTTTTTTCGTATCCATAGCCATATGTGCTTGGTTAGGGGTGAAGCCAATCTGCAGGAGTCATCATATAGTTATACGATACCGAATATTTTCCGCGTTCGCTTGCATTTTTGATAAAAAAGGTTTTGACGTAGGTTCTCAGACAATTTTACCGAGAGACAAAACGCCGACCAGAAGCAGTATGAAAAAGACAATCGAAAAAATATTGAAATACTTTTCGATAATCAGTTTCATTCGCTCCCCGAAAAAAGAAAGAAGAGACGCAATCACCATAAATCTTGCAGTTCTTCCTAGAATGCAGGCGGTGATGAAGGTGAGAATATCAACTTTGAAAGCACCTGATGTCACGGTGAAAGCCTTGAAGGGAATCGGCGTGAATCCCGCTAAGACAATCGCTCCGAAAGCATTTTCATTGTATTTTCCATCCAACAACTCAAACTGCTCGAGGGTTATGATATGGGAGAGAAAAAAACTGTCAACAATCTCCCATAAGCCGTATCCTATGATGTAGCCTGCCAGTGCTCCCAGCACTGAAAAAAGAGAGCAGTAAAATCCGAAGAGGTATGATTTTTCCGGCTTTCCTAGACAGAGAGCCATCAAGAGCGGGTCCGGTGGAACAGGGAAAAAGGAAGCCTCGGCAAAAGAGATTGCAGATAGCGCCTGCGGGCCGTGCTTTTTCTCCGCCCAGCTTAAAACCCAGCCATAGAGACGCCTAAGCATGATTCTTTAGTTTTTGATTAAGTTCCGCTAGATATTCGTGATTTGTCATATCAAGCTTTATCGGGGTAACTGACACGTATCCATCAAGAACGCAGTCTATATCGGAATTATCAACCCTGACGTGATCAAGTTCATTTCCGCCGATCCAATAGTATTTTTTCCCCCGAGGGTCTGTTTTTTCCTCTATGGGAGCTTGATAAATTCTTTTTCCCTGACACGTCACCTTAATTCCTTTTATTTCTTCAAGCGGAAGATTTGGGACGTTTACGTTAAGGAGGGTGTTTTCCGGAAGTCCTGTTTTGAGTACGAACTCCGAGGCTACTTTAGCGTAGTAAGCGGCGGATTCAAAAAGAAAATCCTTTTTCGCAGCGAGCGATACGGCTATTGCCGGGATTTTCATAAGCGTTGCCTCCATTGCGGCGCTTACTGTTCCGGAATAGGTTATATCATCTCCCATGTTGGCGGCCATATTGATTCCTGACACAACAAGGTCGGGTTTCTTGTCGTTGAGAATTCCGTTTACAGCCAGATTCACGCAGTCTGTAGGAGTGCCGTCTACAGAGAATCTTTTTTCGGAGAATTGCTCAATACGTAGAGGTCTTGTGAGGTTAAGTGAATGACCTGCGGCGCTTTGGTCTCGGTCCGGGGCTACCGTGTAGACATCCCCCAGTTCGCGCAGGATGTCGCTCAGAGATTTTAACCCTCGGGAATTTATTCCGTCATCGTTTGAAACTAAAATTCTAGTACTCATTTTCTCTGAGAATGGTCGGGGTGACCGGATTTGAACCGGTGACCCCCGGCTCCCGAAGCCGGTGCGCTACCGAGCTGCGCTACACCCCGAATAAAGACTCCGACAAGATTTTAACCCATAGGACATCTTCATCAATAGCGGGGCTGCCGCTGCGTAGAAAAGGAAATTGCGGCAACTTAACGATAAAGTATCCTTACCGACTAGAGATAAGTTGTCGGTTATGAACATAACAGGTACTTTATATGTTGGATTTTACAGTTTCAAGGTGGGGATGGGCAAATGAAACTTCTACTGATACTTCTTTCAGTATTTACGCTGTTTTTTCCTGTTCGTTCCGGATTTTCAATTACGATTACCCCCATCTACGATGATGCTCCGGGAACGGGATTTAAAGATAGAACAACCCTTGGTGGAACTTCTCTTTTCAGTTTATCAATGCAGTTTCCTGTATTTAAAGGCAACAACGCAGCAACTTTGGGAGAAGCGAGAAAGGTCGCTTTCGAACACGCACTTGGAATTATCGGAAAAAATCTCCAAGGCGGAAACGAGATAACTGTAACGGCCAGATTCGTCTCGTTTTCCGACACGAGAGTAATTGGCTCAGTCAGCCGTTCCATGGTCTCAAATGACTCATATCGTCTTCCTGAAATTTTTTATACGTGCGCGCTTGCCGAAACAATCGGGGTGATTCCTCAAAAGTGTGAAGATCACCCGTTAAACATACAATCTGATTTCATTATACGATTAAGTGATAGACACGCTTTTTATTACGGTTTGGACAGAAATCCACCGAGTAATTACACAGATTTCATTTCGGTTGTACTGCATGAAACGCTCCACGGGTTGGGAATTACTTCCAACGTAATGTATGACGGAGGTTTTACTCTTGCAATTCCCAGTGCAAAACCAAGGAAATCCATCTATGACCTGCAAATTTATTCAGAACTCCACAACGAGTTTTTTCTCCGGCTCACCGACGAGGAAAGGGCAGATGCTATTGTCTCCGAGACGGGGCTTTCCTGGGACGGAACATCTGAAAACGCAAATCAATGCAGTTACGCGCGGAGGATGTCTGAACTGCAATCATCCGGTGTGAATTCAAATGGCATGCCTCTGCTTTTTGCCCCCGCGACTTTCTCTGCTGGTAGTTCCGTTAAGCATGTATCTCCGAATATCGGAGACATCATGCAGCCTAGATACCCGCTGCCCGCCGACATGAGCGTCAGTCTCGGTATGTTGCAGGATATAGGATGGGAGATCAACGACAGCGCGTTTCCGCCATCCTGCGTTCCAACAGGGATAACCGCTTCTACTTCCACCGGTACCGGAGGTGAGGCGGCATTCACGTTGAAACTCGACTCGGAACCGATGAGCAACGTTCGAATATCCGCGACAAGCAGTTCAGGCGAGGTCAGCATATCACCGACTGATCTTCTGTTTACGCCGTCTGACTGGGATAATCCTCAAGAGATAACCGTAACAGCCTCAGGCAGCAGTCGGAACACGGGACTGAAGACCTATCAAGTCAATCTCGGCATCACAAGTACCGATAAGTTCTATAACAGGTTTGATCCCGATGATGTTTTCGTAAGACTGGATGCGCGTAACGATGATGGAAATGACAGGTCGTCCGCACCCGATCCGCCGGCCGATCCTGCGAATACGGGTACCGGGTCGTCCGCTCCTGATCCGCCGGCCGATCCTGCGAATACGGGTACCGGGTCGTCCGCACCCGATCCCCCGACCAATCCTGCGAATGCAGGTACCGGGTCAACATCGGGAGGTTGCTCAATTTCCGGGGAAAAACAGGTTCAAGTGAATTTTTTATCAAGCGTATTATATCTTGTAGTGTTGCTTGTTTTTTTTTCTGAAGCGATTCAAAGAAAGTAATCGTGCCGGTTGAGCACTTGTGTTGTTGGATGTAGGGATATTTTATAAAAGAGCGGTTTATCTGTGAGGATTTTTTGCGGAGTTTGCTTTTTCAAAATCTTCGGATAGCATTCACGGCATGAGATTTTTAATATCAATTTCAGTTATCACAATGTTTTTCTCAGCCGCAGTTTCGGTGTTCGGTCAACCTGCAGATGTTTCCGTGGATTCTCCAACAAAGAGGCATTCGCAGAATTCTTACTTGAAAGCTTATGTGGATCCTGATACCGGAGAAATTCTTACATATGAGCAGTGGCGGGAACTGGGTTTGGATACGGACCGGGAAGACGCCGCAGGCTCTTCTGAAAAGAAAGAGCCGGATACGCGCTTTATCAAGTCGAAAACCGTAACTCTTCCCGACGGAAGTACTGTGACGGTAATAGATGCCGAAGATGCTCCTGGAACCGAGACTAAAGTATGGTTTGATGAAAAGGGCGAGGCTCATTTATCTCACTAGAAATCGGTTCCGCCTGGAATCTTCTTCGATTTACCGGCATGGGGTCTGAAAAGTTTTCTCTGACGGCATTCATTGTCCCTCAAGTATGTTGATATGATGTTGTAGAGTACCGATGTCTCACCGTGATCATGATAACATTTGTCGGGATTCCCAACTAACCGGGCGCCAATGCCTGACATAGCCTTGGTTATGTCGGACCGCTTGAAGACCCGGATGCTGCGGCCGGTGCAATCGATCCGGCGGATCCTGAAAGGATGATTTCCGACTGAACCGCTTCAAAGGAAAGGAACTGGAAATAAATCCTCAACCGCTGAAAACTGCCGATCTGTCATCCTCTGACCGAACGCTTACATTACAAGGAAATCTGAATCGTATCAATTTATCAATAAGAACAGCAAGTTGCCAATCTATTATGAAAGTTGAAGATGATTTTTTTCATTGACTTTCACAGTCTTGTCTCCTGATGTCTGAACAAGGACTCCGTGAGCAAGTATGATTTTGCGGAAGGTATCATTGATTCTTGCCCACTCGACTAGGTCGACCTTGATGGGTAGGTCAGATTCTCTAAAGTCCTCTGCCATCGCTGAGACCACATGTAGAGGTAGTGGTTCGTTACCTAAGATAGCAAGATCAAGATCAGAATAATTCTTTGCGGTTCGAGTCGCGCGTGAGCCGAAAGCCAGAACATTTCGACTTGGTACGTGATGCCGTAATATATTCCGCACAATGATCCAGTGACCTGCCTTCAGGTCCAGAGGCGGCACTGACCCGCTCACGTCAATCGTTCCTGCAGTTTATTTCGCAGATAGATCATCTCTTCGATAAAACGTGGAATTCTTGAGACCACATCAAGTGCGGTGTTCTCGTCGTAGGTGTGGCTGGTCCGAGTACGCATGTCACGAAAGCCGCGCCAGTCCAACCAGTTGCCCAACAGCAGCCCCTGTTCGTTTGCCGTGCGGACCAGATCCTGAAAGGTCATTTCGTCGAACTGCTTCGGGTTTGGAGAAGCATATTCTAGATAGCGTTTCAAAATCTTGTGTCCTAATTCATATGTGAATTCAAAGCGCTGAACTAAACCGTCACGAATCTGGTCATCGTTCTCATCGCTCTGATACCTAGCCAGTCCATCTTCAAGACGCTGGACAGCCCGCTCGAATGAAGCAATATTAGGCTTGTTTTCCGACATTCCCTATGTCCTGTTTTAGTTTAGTGAAGAACGGATATTTTTACTGTTCATTGATCATAAAACCTCAAATTTCGTATTTCGGACTGTTCTCTTGTAGCGCCTGAAATGCGTTTATTTCAAAGGAGTTGGAGGTATAAATCAATATGCAAAAAATGGTCGGGGTGACCGGACTTGAACCGGTGACCCCCGGTCCCCCAGACCGGTGCGCTACCAACTGCGCCACACCCCGAAATGGATATTGAACCCTCCAGACTCTAAAATAATCCGCTACAGTCCCTTGGAAATAAATATTAACTCATCCAGGACTTCCCGCAACACTGCTTTGTCTGTACGGCGGGAGAAAATATCTTCTGTCCCGTTCCTTTCGTCCTTCAGTATTTTCTGTACTCCGGCTATGGTGAATTTTTGTTCATAAAGCAGGTGTTTTATTCTATAAAACAGGTGTATGGTATCTTTGTCGTAAAGTCTCTGGGATTTTCTCCTTATGGGTTTCACCGAACTGAATTCAGCTTCCCAGTATCGGAGAACATAAGGCTTCACACCTAGAATGTCGCTTACTTCTCCTATCTTAAAATATAGTTTGTCGGGTAAGGACAAATTCGGAAGTCTAAAAGACATACTCGTAGAATAATTATCGGTACCAATAAAAAGTCAAGTTAAAAGGCTCGGTTGCAGTACACCTTTAAAAGACTTTCTATGTATAGGGCATGGACCTAGGTTTCTTAATGCTTCTAAATGTTCTTTTGTCGGATACCCTTTGTGTTTTGAAAAACCATATCCCGGATACTTTTCTATCTCCATTGCGACCATGGTTCTGTCCCTAGTGACTTTCGCCGCTATTGACGCAGCGGATATGCATGCGCAAAGAGAATCGCCTTTGACGATGGTTCGCTGTTCTAGAGAAAGGGATGTTTTCTGATTACCGTCTATGAGCAGGAAGGCAGGTTTTTTCTGCAGAGACAGAACAGCTTTTTCCATTGCTAGCAGCGTGGCCTGAAGGATGTTCACGCGATCAATCTCCTCCGGTTCCGTCATCGCAACTGCCCAAGCGAGAGACTTTTCCTTTATCTCTTCAAAAAGTTCGTTTCTTCTTTTTTCAGAAAGTGTCTTGGAATCACTGAGACCGAGAATAGGGTATGCGGGATCAAGGATAACCGCCCCGGCCACTACAGGGCCCGCAAGACACCCTCTCCCTGCTTCGTCCACTCCCGCCACGAGTTTTCGAGAGGAAAAAATTTCGCGTTCAATATCAGAGAAACTCATAACTCAGACAGTCGGAATAAGACCGTATTCACTTAACGTTTTTTTTAGTTTTACAAAATTTTCATCTGAAAGTTCGTAAAGAGGGGCTCTTATTTCGGGCTTTATTTTCCCCATAAGCGCAAGTGCGGCCTTCACAGGTATGGGGTTTGATTCCACAAATAAGATCCTGTTCAGCGGAAGGAGCCTGTAGTGAAGACTCTTGGCTTTATCTGTTTCACCTCTATTGAAGGTGTTGTACATTTCCGATAGGTCTGCGGGGAGAATGTTTGCGGTCACCGTTATAAACCCTCTTGAACCGATTGTAAGCAGAGGATAGTTGACCGCGTCGTCTCCGGAGAGAAGGATAAGTTCTTCCCCGCAGAGGTGAATAAGTCTGCTTGCCTGCTCAAGCGAACCGGATGCTTCCTTGATGCCGACGATATTTCTACAGTCGCCGAAAAGGTCGGCTGTGGTTTCCGGTTCTATGTTCACCACAGTACGTCCCGGGACATTGTACAGTATGAGCGGAAGTGATGTTTTTTCTGCGATCGAGCGGAAGTGGCGGTAGATTCCCCGCTGTGTCGGCTTGTTGTAGTAGGGAGTGACGACAAGAGCTGCGTCTGCACCTGTGTCCTCTGCGAACCTGGTCAGTTTTATTGCCTCCATTGTGCTGTTGGAACCGGTGCCCGCGACCACGGGAACCCTTCCTCTCACCTTTTTCACAGTGAATTCTATGACTTGTTTGTGCTCTGCGTGGGTGAGGGTAGGGGACTCGCCCGTAGTTCCGACCGGAACTATTCCGTGAGTGCCGTTTTCTATCTGGAACTCTATGAGTTGTTCAAGCCTCACGTAGTCGACTTCACCGTTTTCAAACGGCGTTACGACCGCAACTATTGAACCTTGTATGAGTTCTCTCTTCATAACTTGTCTCTCTATATTTTTACTTTTTTTCCGCAGGAAGAGCAGAATACGCTTGTTGAAGGTATTCTGTCCCCGCAATGCATGCAGAAAAAAGCGGTTCCCTGCCTTGCGGAAAATTCAATGCTCTGCGCGATAGTGTCTTCAAATTTTTCCGAGAGTTCCTCGAACTCTTTCAAATACTGTCTGTGAACTGTTATCACGTCATCCGCATCAACCGTCTTTATTTCAAGTTTAAGTCCCTTGCTTCTGGCGGAACCGAAACTGTGTCGCGTTATGGTGTCGAGTTCTATTTCACGTACTGCATTCGCCTTTTTTCCGCTTTTAAATATCAAAATTCTTCTGGTGGTAAGCATTAAAGTGGCTCTAAAAAAACTGTTTCTGTCCACCCACGCCCTTGGTTTGTAGGTGCAGCTTAGTGTTGGAACGGTGAGCACCACTGTTTCGTTCTCGTAAAACAGTTCTTTGAGTTCCTGCCGGTCAATGCTTTGGTGTGCGAGAAAGAAATCGGAAAGTCTTTTCAGTATGCCGGTTTCAGGCATGACCATGTACCAGAAGTTCCGCTATCTGCACGGCGTTTAGCGCTGCGCCTTTTCTTAACTGATCACCGCTTATCCAAAGACAGAGGCCGTTCGGATGTGTGTAGTCCTCCCGTATTCTTCCCACAAAACAGTCATCCTCATATGAGCTCTCAAGCGGCATCGGATAACTCAGATTCTCAGGGTCGTCGGCCAGTCGCACTCCGGGAAAATCCCTTATGGATTGCTTGGCCTCCTCGACAGACACTTTTCCCTCAGTCTCCAGGTTTACGGAAATGCAGTGAGACCGCCATACGGGAACTCTTACTGTTGTCGCCGTAACCGTTATGGAGTTGTCTTCGAGTATCTTGCGCGTCTCGTCATGAAGCTTCATCTCTTCTTTTGTATAGCCGTTTTCCGTGAAGGAATCTATGTGCGGGATTACGTTAAACGCTATCTGGTGGGGAAAAGCACCGTCTAGGTTTTCCGGCTTTTCATTCCGTGACCAACACATCATCTGGCTCCCAAGTTCCGCTATACCGCCCGCCCCCGCTCCCGAGACGGACTGAAAGCTGGTTGCTACAACCCTCCTTATTCTTGATAGGTGGTGGATGGGAGCAAGAGCCATCAGCATTATCGCCGTGGTACAGTTAGGATTTGCTATGATTCCCTTTTTCCGGCTTCTGGATGCATCGGGGTTTATCTCAGGTACCACAAGCGGGACATCGGTATCCATTCTGAACGCGGAACTGTTGTCTATGACCACCGCTCCGCTCTGCACGGCGGTCTGCGCGTAATCCTTGCTTCTTTGTGAACCCGCAGAGAAAAGTGCCATATCCATGCCGGAAAAAGAATTTTCTCCGAGCCCGGAAACCACTATCTCTTTTCCCGCGAATTCGTATTTTTTCCCCGCGGAGCGTTCTGACGCCAGAAGGCGCAACTCCCCCAGAGGAAAGTTTCTTTCTGCGAGTATTCTCATCATTTCCTGGCCCACAGCGCCCGTCGCTCCAACTATGACAATATTGTATCTTCTGTCCGTCATTTTCTCACTTCGCTTGGTTTCTGTATTTTGATTCGATTCTGCTAACTTTTTCTATATTATCCTTTTCCGAAGGGTCGGGACTGTTTGTAAACCATGCGTCGAGAATCTCTTTGGCCACCGCAGAGGACGTAAGACGCAGACTAAAAGCCAGAACGTTTGCGTCGTTCCACTTGCGGGCGCCCGCGGCAGTCTCTGAATCTGTGCAGAGAGCCGCTCTTATTCCCGGAACCTTATTGGCGGCTATGCTTACACCCGTTCCAGTTGAGCAGAAAACAATTCCCTGATCACATTCTTTTCGAGAAACTCTTTCCGCTACCTGCTCCGCAATTTCCGCCCACTCCGTGTTTTCATCCGCAAGAGGTCCTAACAGTTCAACCTCCATCTCTCTTCTGCGGAGTTCCTCTACCACTTCATTTGTCAGAGTGTTCTTCTCATCACTTCCAACGGCAATCTTCATTGTTTCCAGCCCCTCTCGTCAGCGACGGCCTATTTCCCGGGTTCCAAGTATAACAGACCGCGAAATTTCCATTTCTTTCTTCAATTGACCTGTACCATGATTAATAATATTTTGTATAGCATAACTTCGCAAGATCGGCAGCACTTGTCGACATGTCCATGATTAGGTGAGTTATGAATCTTGACATGGCATATTTTAAGTATTTATAATGATACCCTCAACAAGTTGTGGTTTTTACTTGGTTTTTCCTTAAAATCTGCATTTCGACCAAATTACGTCATCAAGGAGGTATTGCAAGTTGAAGACAGTAGTTTTTATAACGCAGACCCAGGATACCGAAGCGGTAATAAAAGTCGACTCGTCAGGTGATTCGATAAATACCGAAGGGATGAAGTGGATTATGAACCCCTATGATGAGTTCGCCGTGGAAGAGGCTATCAGAACTAAAGAAGCCTATGGAGGAGAAGTAATTCTTGTGGCCGCGGGTCCTTCCCGCACCGCGCAGACGTTACGCGTGGGTCTAGCCATGGGGGCTGATTCAGCTGTGCATATTTCAGACGAAAATCTTGCGGATACGGTGGATTCCCTCGTCATATCCAAACTTGTGGCCTCGGAACTTCGGAAAATAGAAGGAATCGACCTGATTTTCACGGGTATGAAAATCATAGACGAGGAATCGGTACAGGTAGGGATACAGGTAGCTGCAGAACTCGGAATTCCTCACCTTGCGCTTGTCAGTAAGGTAATAGAAGTGCGTCCCGATGAACGTAAACTGGTCTGTCAGAAAGAAATTGATGGCGGGAGCGTCTCCGTGGAAGTTTCTCTACCTGCGCTTATCACATGTCCCGATGCTATGAACGAACCTCGTTACGCGTCTGTTCCAAACATAATGAAGGCTAAGAGAAAGCCGATGAAGACAGTTTCATTGGACGATGTGGATTTCGGGTCTTTGGGTATTTCAAGGGATTCGGTAGGCAAGGGAGGAGCCAGACTCAGAACTGTGAGCCTTGAGGTTCCTGAAGTGCAGAGAAAACTCAAAATAATAAAAGGAAGTGATGAAACAACGGTAAAGGGAGACGAGATTGCCGAGTCGGCGAGAGAACTTGTGAAGTTGCTTAGAGACGACGCCAAGGTCATATGATCAGGTGCTTTCAAATAATTTTTTCGGGAGGTTTTGAGTTAATATGAGCAATGAGATTTGGGTCGTTGCCGATCTAAAGGCCGACGGACAGATAAGAAAAGTAACGTTTGAGGTCCTTTCCGAGGCGAAAAGAAATCTTCAGGGTACTCTCTGCGCCGTGCTGCTCGGAGACGGAATCTCCGGCAAGTCGTCTGAACTCGCCGACTACGGAGCGGAGAGGATTTACGTCGTGGACAATTCCGGCCTCGGGGATTTCAACCCCGATGGCTATGTAAGGGCTCTCAGCGAACTGATAAAGAAATATTCTCCTGCAGTGGTGCTCTCAGGTAACACGGCTTTCGCGGAAGACTATATTCCGGCGGTTGCCTCTACGGTGGGCTCCGGACTCGCCATGGACTGCATTGATATATCGATGACGGATGACGGAAGACTCAGGATAAAGAGATACTCGCATTCAAGCAGAGCTATATCTACCCAGGAATTCAACGGGGACGGGAGCACGCAGGTCGCCACTGTGAGGCCTAATTCCTTTAAGGAAGAAGAATCTTCCGCGGGAGGCGAGGTGATCAATGAGGAAGTGGGAATTACGGATGCGGACGTAAGAACAAAAGTCATAGAGGTAAAGACCAAAGAATCTGACCGTCCCGAACTTACCGAAGCGGAAAGAGTGGTTTCCGGCGGCAGAGGACTTGCCGGTGAAGAGAATTTCCAATACATATACGATCTTGCTGATCTTCTGGGTGCGGCGGCGGGGGCTACCAGAGCTGCTGTAGATGCCGGGTACTGTTCTTATGATATGCAGGTAGGTCAGACGGGAAAGGCCGTCTCACCGGTTCTCTACATAGCGGTTGCCATATCGGGGTCGGTACAGCACTTTTCAGGAATGGGTTCTTCAAAGGTTATCGTTTCGATAAACAAAGACCCCGAGGCGCCTATTTTCGCCAAATCGGATTACGGTATCTGCGGAGACCTTTTCCAAGTTCTGCCACCTCTTACGGAAGAACTGAAAAAAGCGCTTGCGGAGTAGTTGCTCTTCGTCACACTATATCGATAACTTCGATTTTTCCGAGAGGCTTACCGAGAAATCTAGATGCCACCGACGTAAAAGTTTCCGAGTCGTCTGTCAGATAAAAAGAGATTGTCTGCTCCGAGGCCGTATCTTTTAAGAGTTTTTGTTCCCTCAATATGCTTTCCGTCCGTTCTGCCGTTTGTTCTGCGGAGTCTACGAGCGTAACGTCATCTCCCATTACCGTTGCGATTGTTTTTTTCAGAACGGGGTAGTGGGTGCATCCGAGTATAAGCACATCCACTTTCGCCTCTCTCATAGACTGCAGGTATTTTCCAGCTGCAAGAAAAGCGGTTTCATCGTTTTCCCATCCTTCCTCCGCAAGAGGAACGAAAAGCGGGCAAGGTTTTGAATGGACCTCGACCGAAGTGGAACAAAACTGCCGCAGCTTCTTCTCGTAGGCGCCGCTTTTTATGGTGGCCGGCGTTCCTATAACTCCTATTTTCCCGGTTGCGGTCAGTTCCGAGGCCCTGCGCGCGCCGGGCTCCACAACTCCTACAACCGGAATTTCAAGCCGCTCCCCGAGCATCTCCATGGCGTAGGCGGATGCGGTATTACATGCTACCACAAGCAGTTTTATATTTTTCGAGAGAAGAAAGTTCGTTGTACTCTCAACATATTTTCTTACCGTCCGGGCGGATTTTGTCCCGTACGGAACCCGTGCGGTATCACCTAGGTATACAAGATTTTCCGAAGGCAGACGTCTCATTATCTCCTTCGAGACCGTAAGCCCTCCTATTCCGGAATCAAAAATTCCTATTGCCGGATCTTTACCTTCTTTACTTGTCGTGCACACAGGAAATTTTCCCAAGAGTCGTTCGGTATAGGGGGTTCGGCTTCTCTCCGCAGTCAACTACCCTTACTCCACTTGCGAGCCTACCTTCTTATATTCGTTCAGATAATCGTTTGCGAATTTCTTGGTTTTATCCACTCTCGCGATTCTCCGCTTCTTTCTTTTTTCCGCTTCTTTCCATAGGCGGACCTCATACGGAGTTTCCGGGCTGAATTGAGGAACTGGAACCGGTTCCCCCTGCTTGTTAACTTTGACGTAGGTCATAAACGCCGTGCATGCGTGAGATGATTTCCGGATTTCCGTGTCGTATGAATCAACCTTGATGGCAAGTTCAAGAGACTTGGATCCGACATAAGTAATGCCGGCTTTGAACTCGATGAGGTTTCCGACGTTGAGAGGGGAGTAGAAAAACAGGTCATCAAGCGATCCTGTGACCAGAATTCCGCCGGAAAACCTTTTTGCTAGTATTGCGGCGCTTTCATCTATATACTTCATTAACTTTCCTACGGACATGAACTGTCCGTAGAAGGCGTCTTCAGGGAGCACTATCTTCGTCGTATTGAAGTTGTGTCTGGTGTTTTCAGTCTCATCCGCTATGTTCTGTACATTGCTTCTCCTTTTTTTTATCTCAGGAAGCCTGTCTGTTCTTCTTTTCCGTGCGGAGTCTATGAGCTGGTGTTCGAGACTGTTTGAAGGCTTGAGTTTTGTTTTTATTTTTCTCGGTTTTGTGTTTTTATCTACCGCTACAAAAGCCATATAGGAGAGGGTTATGAGTTTTTTCTCGTTATCATCGCCGTCTTCGGAGTGCACTCTGACAGCCACTTCGATCGAGGACTCTCCGACATGCTCGACCCAGCTTTCAAGAACGACTACCTGCCCGATTTTTACAGGGCTGAGAAAATCTATACTGTCTGCGGCTCCCAGCACCGCAGGTCCGTTCGCGAACTTGAATGACGTGATGCTGCCTGTGAGCATTATCCAGTCCATCAATATTCCGCCGTGCAGGGTTCCATGGTTGTTCGAGTGCTCGGGAAGCACATACTGAACCATTTTGTTCGCGGTTTCCCGTATGGAGATAGATGTCATGGAGTTATTTTACCTATTAGGAAATTCAGTCCGGTTCGGTTTTCAGAACCAGACGGTTCTCGTCTTCTAAGGAGAAAATCGCCCTGCCTCCTCCCGATAGGTTTCCGAAAAGAATTTCCTTCGAGAGCCGTTCCGAGATCTCTGAGTTTATAACTCTTTGAACGGGTCTTGCGCCGAGTTGAGGGTCGTAGCCCCTGCGGGCCAGATAGAGCCTCGCGGCGGGCGTAAGGGTGATAGCAACTTTTTTCTGAGACAGTCTTTGCTGCAGTTCCGAAACCATTTTGTCCACGATTTTTTCCACCACCGATATATCCAGTGATCGGAATGTGATTATCTCGTTTAACCTGTTGCGGAACTCAGGTGAGAAATAACTGTCTATGGCTTCTTTGCTTTTATCCTCAAATTCCCGCTTGGCGAATCCGACATTTCTGTTCGCGCTTTCCTGCGAGCCCGTGTTTGTCGTAAGAATGAGGATCACTTGGCGGAAATCCACTTTTCTTCCGTTCGAATCGGTGAGAGTGGCGTGGTCCATCACCTGAAGGAGGATGTTGTATATGTCCTCATGAGCCTTCTCTATTTCGTCGAGCAGAAGCACGCAGTGCGGGGACCTGTATATGGCTTCCGTGAGTTGTCCACCCTGGTCATATCCCACATATCCCGGCGGAGACCCTATAAGACGAGAGACTGTGTGCTTTTCCATATATTCACTCATGTCGAAGCGCACGAACTCTATTCCCAGAAGTTCCGCAAGTTTTCTGGCAAGTTCTGTTTTGCCTACTCCCGTAGGGCCCGAAAACATGAATGAACCCACCGGTTTTTCCGGCTCGCTTATGCCCGCGCGGGACATCTGTATGGTACTTACAAGTTTATCTATGGCATCGTCTTGGGAGTAGATGAATTTCTTGAGATTGTCTGCCAGATCATGGAGCAGATTGCGGTCCTCGACCCTTACTGATTTTTCGGGTATTCTGGCGATTTTAGCTATAAGTCTTTCCATATCGGAAACTTTCACCTGTCTCGTTATTTCAGGTTTGAGGTTACGGAGTTTTGTCGACGCTCCGGCCTCGTCCATAATATCAATTGCCTTGTCCGGAAGTTTTCTGTCGGTGATGTATTTGTCCGAAAGTTCAACGCATGCCCTTACAGCTCCGGCGGAATACCTGACGTTGTGGAATTCCTCATAATGACGTTTTAGCCCGAACAGTATCTTTCTACAGTCGTCAACCGAAGGTTCTTCGATGTTTATTCTCTGAAATCGCCTTGAAAGCGCGTGGTCTTTTTCAAAGATCATCCTGTATTCCTTAAGAGTCGTGGTGCCTATGCATTTGATCTCCCCGCCTGCAAGAACGGGCTTAAGCATGTTTGATGCGTCAAGGCTTCCTCCGGAAACGGCTCCTGCGCCTATTACCGTGTGAATTTCATCTATAAAAAGCACATTGTCAGGGTCTTTTTTTGTTTCATCCAGCACTTCACTCAGTTTTTCTTCGAAGTCTCCCCTGTACTTAGTTCCCGCTGTAAGAGTACCTATGTTGAGGAGGTATATCTTGAGATTTTTCATCGTTTCAGGAACTTGTTCCTGGACTACCTGCAACGCCACTCCTTCAACTATTGCCGTTTTTCCTACTCCCGCCTCTCCCACCAGCACGGGGTTGTTTTTCTTTCTTTTGCTGAGGATGTGGATTATTCTCTGTATTTCCTTCTCTCTTCCTATCAGGGGGTCAATTTTCCCCTTGCGGGCTTTTTCGATCATATCCGTGCAATAAAACTCGAGCGGATTCTTTCTTTCCGTTTTTTTCCGTCCTTTGGCTTTTTCCTGAGCAGGCGTCGGTTCTTCAATGTCTTTTCGACTTGCCGAAGCCCCGTGGGATATCTGTTTTACCAAGGAAAAACGGTTCAGTCCTTGTCTGTTAAGGAAATAGACGGCGTGGGATTTGGGGATACGGAAAAGCGCCACAAGAATATTCGCTCCGGTTATTTCCTTTTTATCTGAACTTTCAGCATGCATGGAAGCTAATCTCAACACCTGCTTGCTGCCTTCGGAATAGACTGGTTCGGGTACAGGAAAAAGGGCGGAATTGATAGAAGATATGTTTTTCCTCAGATGGTCTTCAATGTCCTTTTCCAACTGTCCGGTGTCGACATCGCACGCTATCAGCACCTCCGCCGCCGT
Source organism: Thermodesulfobacteriota bacterium (assembly GCA_965204665.1). GTDB lineage: Bacteria > Desulfobacterota_D > UBA1144 > Nemesobacterales > Nemesobacteraceae > Nemesobacter. Next base: position 1,782,514 of record OZ242002.1, read on the forward strand.
ATTATCTTTTGTGAGTTCGAGAAGGATGTGTTCAGGGGTTATGAATTCATGTTTGCGGTTTTTCGCCTGCTTGTAAGCTCTGTAAAGAGTTTTTTCGAGTTCTTCTGACGCCAGCATCTCAGTTGTCGGTTCTTTGTACCTCTATTACGCATTTGAGGGGATGTTCATATTTTTCCGCAAGTTGTTCAACCTGTTTAACCTTGGTGGTCGCTATGTCGTACGTACAGCAGTCAATGACGCTTTTTCCCGATGTGTGAGCTTCAAGCATGATTCGTTTACTTTCCTCTTCGTTTTTGAAGAACACCTTCATCAGTACCCAGACCACAAAATCTCTGGGAGTGTAGTCATCGTTTAGAAGCACTATTGCATACATGTCCGGCTTCTTTATCCGGAACTTCTCCTGTGTAGTCTTCTTCGGACTGTTTATGCGTATATGTATCAAGCGTTCCATAGATGACACCTATATATTCTATATGATTTTTTTTGATATTTCACCACGGATTTTCTTTACGGGGGAGATTCGGTTGTACTCGGAGACGAGTGAGCGCATGTGTGGGCGTTCAACTCTCAAGAAACTGTCTATGGCCGCTCGGGCCGCGCGATTAAAAAACAGATGGGAACTGTTTACCGGGACTGCGCAGAATCCTCGCAGGAATTTGTGCTCGCCTTGGGCGCCGGCCTCGAAAACCGATATTCCATTCGATATCGCGTACTCTATGGGCTTGTAGTAGCAACACTCGAAGTGAAGATAAGGTATATCCTCAACGCATCCCCAGTATCTTCCGTAAAGTTTTTTACCCTTTCTGAAGTTTATCGTGCCGCCCACGGGGCTGCCGTCGCGGCTTGCTATGAAAAGCACCGTTCTCTCTCTGTACTTTCGGAAAAGAATCTCGAAGAAATGCCTGTTCAGATAGACGTTTCCCCATTTTCTTGAGTTGGTGTTCAAGTAAAACTCCCACACACAGTTTATGTCTTCTGGACATATGCCGTCTTTTTCCAGTATAGAGATATTAACGCCGGAGTCGTAAAGTCTCCGTCTTTCTTTTTTTATCTGTTTTCTTTTGCCCGACCGCAGGACACCGAGGAAATCGTCAAAACAACCGTAATCCGAGTTATGCCAGTGGTACTGATGAGAGATTCTCGGCAGAAATCCGAGTTCACCCAGAATTTCCTGCTCCTCTCGCGTTATGAAAAGAAAATGTACGGAAGATATGTCCATCCGGGAGCAGATATCGACAAGTTTTTCTGCAAGAAGCATTGCGCACGTTTTGTAGTCGTAGTCCGGGTTCACGATTAATCTGCTTCCCGTTGTCGGAGTGAACGGCACTCCTACGACAACTTTGGGATAATAACTGAGACCCGCGTCCTGGTATGCCTGCGCCCACTGCCAGTCGAATATGTATTCTCCGTAGGAGTCGGTTTTAAGATAGAACGTGACTGCTGCGGCTATGGTCTTTCCGTCACGCAGTAGCAGATAACGCGGTTCCCAACCGGTTCGGGGTCCCACGCATCGGGATTTTTCCAGAGCGAAAAGAAAATCAAACTCAAAAAACGGATTGTCGGGAGGCTGAATCGAATCATACTGTTCCTTGTCTACCTCGGTTATGGAGAAAAGCAGTTCAAATTCCACGGATTTTCCAGATAATTCTATCGGTTTGTTCATCAGTCCGGTTTTTCCGCTTGTTTTTCGGACGCGCAGAAATCGTTACTCTATACGTAAAATATTATCAGATTCGCTTATTTTTTGCCTGTGCATGCGCAGGTTGTTTTCCGGAATAAATAACCATGTTTTGAAATCTCGGGTTTGCGGAGATAATTTATAGGAAATTTTCTGCGAAGAGAGATGGACAAATAAAATTCGGTTCCGTCTGTTTTGTTTAAATGATCAATATCTCGGGAATATGCCAATCTTTTTCCGGAAAAGACCTTTTCCATGGTCTTGAGTGGAGTATAAAGAAAGGAAGAAAGTACGGCCTTGTGGGTCCTAACGGCTCGGGGAAAACCACACTGCTTGAAATTATTCTGGGGATTTCTTCACCGGAAAAAGGTTCTGTTTCTTTTTCTTCCGGGATTACTCCGGGTTATCTGCCTCAGGCAATGGATCAATGTCTAACCAGTCTCAGCGTACTTTCAACTACGCTTCTGGATGGCATGGAGTGCGGAGAGGATACTCCGCAGAAACCTGTTTACGAGGCTGAAAAAATCCTTTTCGGGCTGGGCTTTACCGAAGAGCAGCTCTCTTATCACGTATCCTCGCTCTCGGACGGATGGAAAATGAGGGTTGAACTTGCGAGGATTCTTCTCCGTGACCCGAACGTACTGATGCTCGACGAGCCGACCAACCACCTTGACATAAAAAGCATAGAATGGCTTGAGGGGTACCTGCAGAGGTATCGGGGAACTGTGGTTCTGGTATCCCATGACAAATACCTGCTTGATCGCATGGTTGACACGATAGCGGAACTTGGAGACGGAAAAATACGGGAGTTCCGCGGTGGCTATTCTTCTTATCTTGAGAAAAAGGAGCAACTTGAGGCTATTGCCGAAGCGACTGCGAAAAATCAGCAGAAAAAACTCAAGGCTCAACATCTTTTCATAGAGAGATTCCGGTACAAGGCTTCCAAGGCGAAACAGGTGCAGAGCAGGATAAGGATGCTTGAGAAAATGGAACCGCAAACCGAAATTGTCCGTATGCGGAAGACCCTTGAATTCGCGTTTCCGGTTCCCAAACGGGAGGGCAGGGTGGTTTACGAAATAAGCGGGTTTTCCAAGGAATACGAAACTGCGGGCGGTGGTAAAAACATGGTTTTTCGCAACTGTTCCGCGCTTAAAATTCAAAGAGGCGACAGGATAGCGCTTGTGGGCAGAAATGGAGAAGGAAAAACCACGCTTTGCAGAATCATAGCAGGGAAGGAAAGTTTTAAGGGCGCAAGACTCATCGGCCATAATGTGGTTCTCGGCTACTACGCTCAGAACCAGGACGAGATGCTTGATCCTCGGAACACCGTTTACGACGAGTTCGCCTCTGCTTATCCGTTTTTTTCCGAGACGGAAGCAAGAACCCTCTTAGGTTCGTTTCTTTTTACCGCTTCAGATATAACCAAGAAAATTTCGGTCCTTTCAGGAGGTGAAAAAAGCCGCCTCTCGCTTCTCAAGATTCTTGTTTCCGGTTCAAATTTTCTGGTTCTCGACGAGCCGACCAATCACCTTGACATAGAATCAAAAGAAGTGCTCCGCCGCGCTCTTGAGCAGTTCGCAGGCACTTTTTTACTCATAAGTCACGACAGATATTTCGTCGACAGGTTGGTAAACAAGGTCTGGAATGTGCAGAATGGTTCGATAGAGACTTATATCGGCAACTATTCGGAATTCCTTCAGAGAAAGGCTCAGGATGCGGAAAAAACCTGCCCGGAGCCTCCGCGCTCGCAGACCCGACGGGAAACGGTATGCAGGTCCGAGAAAAACCTGCAGGCCCGGAGACGCAACCGCCTCTACAGAGAACTTAGGGAAAAGGGGATAGAGAACATGGAGAATTGGAAACTTCTCTCGAAAAAGCAGATGGAAAAGGGGCTTTCCGACCTTGAGAACAAGATTTTTCTTTACGAGACGGAAAAAACGGAGATAGAGAAACTCCTTGCGAATCCGGAGGAGTCGGTCATAGACGCGGACTGGGGGAAAAAGACAAAAAAATTCGGTGAACTTGAGACAGCGCTTTGCACTCTCTACGCGAAATGGGATGATATAACCGAATATATGCGCGGAGATTCGGTATGAAGGCGATGTTCTACCTTCCCTGTTATTTCTTCGGACTCGGAAGATACTTTCTTTCTTTATGGAGACAGGATATATGAATGCGGCGCTTATAGTTGTAGCGGTGACAGCTTTCTACCTTCTCGGTTACAGGTACTATTCCAAGTTTATTTCGGAAAAAGTTTTAGGGATAAAACAAGACGAACCCACCCCGTCCCGTTATATGGAAGACGGGGTGGATTATGTGCCCGCCCGCAAGTATGTGCTCTTCGGACATCATTTCGCTTCCATTGCGGGCGCCGCGCCCATAATGGGTCCTGCGATAGCAGTGTTTTGGGGTTGGGTCCCTGCTATTCTATGGGTTGTTTTCGGAACTGTTTTCATCGGAGCAGTTCACGATTTCGGTGCTCTTGTAATTTCCGCCAGAAACAGAGGAAGGTCTGTCGGTGACCTTGCCGGGACATTTATAAGTCCCAGAGGCGGAATACTTTTTCTACTTATAGTTTGTTTCCTCGTGTTTTTCGTTATAGCGGTGTTCGCGTATGCGATAGCGGTTCTGTTCGTGAATTTCCCGACCAGCGTGCTCCCTGTGAATTTTCAGATACTGGTGGCTTTAGCGCTGGGAGTGGTTTTTTACAGAAAAAACGTTTCTGTTCTCTGGCCTTCCGTAATAGCGCTTGCGCTCCTTTATTTAATGGTCTGGACCGGAACCAAGATGCCTCTTTCAGTTCCTGAGATAATGGGAAGTCAGGTGGTGACTTGGATTATCATTCTTATCATTTATTCGTACATAGCATCGGTTCTCCCCGTATGGGTGCTGCTTCAGCCGAGAGATTACATAAACGGCATCCATCTTTTTGTAGGACTTACGATAATAATAACGGGAATTATGGTCGCGCATCCGCAGATGCAGGCTCCGGCGTTTAATTTCTCGGCGGAAGGCCTTCCAGTGTTTCCCTTTCTCTTTATAACCATAGCGTGTGGAGCTATAAGCGGTTTTCACGGACTTGTTTCCAGCGGAACCACTTCGAAGCAGCTTGACATGATGCCCGACTCGCGATTTATAGGTTACGGGGGCATGATAGGGGAAGGGACCCTTGCTATGGTGGCCACGCTTGCGGTTGCGGCAGGAATAGAGCATAAAGAATGGCTTACCCATTACGATTCATGGGAATCGGCGGCAAGCGGAGGAATAGCGAATTTTGTTTACGGTAGTTCCGCTTTTCTTTCTTCAATAAATATTCCCGAGGTTCTGGGTACAACACTTATAAGTGTCATAGTGATAAGCTTTGCGGCAACTTCCCTCGATACCGGCGCAAGAATACAGAGAATAGTGATAGGAGAACTGGGGGAAGCCTATGGGATAAGAACTCTTAAAAACAGGTATGTCGGCGCTTTTCTCGCCCTTGTCCCCCCTCTTCTGCTTGCGCTTTTTGCGGAGGTTCCCGGCAAGGGGCCGGGATCAGGAGGTTTTTTGCTCTGGCCCCTTTTCGGAGGCACGAACCAACTTATAGGCGGTCTGACTCTTCTTCTTGTAACGTTGTATCTGAAGAGAACCGGAAGGCCGTTTATCTACACTCTGGTGCCCATGCTGTTTTTAGTGGCTATGACTGCAGCCTCCATGCTTCTTAATATGAAGTACTTTCTGGACAATATTCTACTCTTCAGCCTGTCGGCGATAATGCTTGCACTTGCCGTCTGGCTTGTTCTTGAAGCCTGGTTCGTGTCGAGAGAGTCTTCGAAAGAGGGTTGATGGACTCGTTACATCTTCTGTCTGTTTCGCAGGGCTTTTCCCAGTGTGAGTTCGTCTACAAACTCTATGTCTCCGCCGACCGGTATTCCGTATGCTATCCTTGATGTGGTTATGCTTAGAGGTTTTATCATTCTCGAAATATAAACGGCTGTGGCTTCGCCTTCCACATTTGTTCCTGTAGCGATTATTATTTCCTTTGTATTTTCTCTTCGCGTCCTATCAATCAGTTCCTTAATTTTCAGGTCTTCGGGTCCTACTCCTTCAAGCGGTGAGATAACTCCGTGCAGAACATGATACTTGCCTTTGAATTCACCGCTTTTTTCTATGGCGACCAGATCAAGGGGCTCTTCCACCACGCAGACCGTTGTTCCATCTCTTGAAGGGGATGAGCAGATTGCGCATATTTCATGCGATGTGAAATTGAAACATACGGAGCAGGCACGGACTTCCGACTTGGTTCCGATTATCGCATCCGAAAGGTTTTTTGCGTAACTCTTGTTGGAACGGAATATGTGAAAGGCAAGACGCGTCGCGTTCTTCTCCCCGATTCCGGGAAGTTTGGAAAGTTCTTCTATAAGTCTTGATATAGGTTCGGGCAGTCCCGCTCTTTCCATCTCAGATAAGTCCCGGAGGTAGTCCCAAGCCGCTTGTGAGGCGTGAGACCTCTGCGGTCATAAGATCCTGTCCCTTCACAAGGGCGTCGTTTACAGCCACTGTTATAAGATCCTCAAGCATTTCAATATCTGTTTCTTTTACTATCTCAGGGTCTATTTCTACGGTCACTATCTCGCCTTTGGCCTTTGCGGTCACCTTGACCATGCCCCCGCCGGAAGAAGCCTCGACGATTTTTTGACCCGCCTCGTTTTGAAGCCGCTCCATCTGCTCCTTCATCTTTCCCATCTGCTTCATGATGTTCTTCATATTAGTTCCGCCTAATTTCATCTTTTCACTCCTCAATCAGATTCTTTCTATTAATAACAGTTGCGCCCAACTGCTCAACTGCGTAGTCAATCATATCATCTTTGCCGGTACTAGTCCTTTTTATCCGTTTGCTGTCCCCCGGAACCTCGTCATCCACGGTTTCTATAGAAAGTTTCATTCTGCTTTTGCCGAACATCTCCTTTAGGATCTCTCTGAACTTTCCACCTTCTTTCAGGTCTTTTTCGTAACTTATTCCGTTTTTGAGAAACTTTATGGTGATTTGGTTGTCCACCACTTCAACGGAGTGAGCACTGGAAACTTTCTTTGCAAAAAACCTCTCTTTTTTTTCATTCAAAAAATTGATGATATCTTCTTTTCCTGTGATCTTTCCGACCACCCCTGTTTCAGAGTCTTTTAGAATCTTAGGACTATTTCCGGCCTTCTCTGAGCCTTTTTCCATCGTTTCCGCTTCTGACTCCCCATTTGTCAGATTCCGTATCTCCGAAGTGACGGGAGTTGGATCTTCTTTTCGTGACGTTGTCTTCTCCGTCTTCAGGTTCTCAAGTCTTTTGAGTATCTCATCTATTTTTTCCACATGTCCTATCGTGCTCATTTTTACGAGCGTAAGTTCAAGCACTACCTCAGGATAAAAGGAGTTTCTCATCTTTTCTCCCGAATCGATAAGCAGGTTGAAAAGAAGTTCCACGGTTTCCGTGGATTCGTTTTTTACAATCCCCGCGAGTTCATCCTTTTCATCAGGTGAAAGATCTGAGACGAAATCTTTTCCACATATCTTCAGATAAATGAGATTTCTGAATATATATATGAGGTCTTGGGTCATTCTTCTTGAACTTATTCCTTTTGATGACGCGTTGCGTATAAGTTCAATGCACTTTGCCGGGTCTTTTTCAAAAATGGCCTTTGCGATATTTAGAAGCGATTCATTGTCGGGTATGCCCAGAAGTTTTATCACTTCTTCATGGATTATTCTGTCTGCAAATGAAGCGGTAAGTTGATCAAGCAGACTCAGGGAGTCTCTCATGCTTCCTTCTGATTCCTTTGCGATCAGGTGGATGGTTTCCGAATCGATTGTTATTTCCTCGGCGTTTGCTATGTTCTCAAGGGATTGCTGTATCTTAGCCACGGAAATTTTTTTGAAATCATATATCTGACAGCGTGACAGTATGGTTTGAGGAACTTTGTGAACCTCTGTAGTGGCGAGCACGAAGACGGCGTGGTCAGGTGGTTCCTCCATCACCTTCAATAGAGCGTTGAAGGCTGACTGAGACAGCATGTGAACTTCGTCTATTATATAGACTTTTTTCGTTCCTGAAGACGGAGTGTACTTTACGCTTTCTATTATCTCGCGTACATCCGCAACGCCGGTATGCGACGCAGCATCAATCTCCTGAACGTCAAGAGACTTTCCTTCGGAAATATTTTCGCAACTTGAGCAGGGTTTTTTTGAGCACGGGTACTTGCCGCTTTCTCTTTTTTCACAGTTAACAGCTTTGGCGACTATTCTTGCCGTAGATGTCTTTCCTGTTCCTCGGGGCCCTGCAAACAGAAGAGCATGAGCTATCTTGCCGGATTGAATGGAATTACGTAACGCAACTGCGGGAAATTCCTGACCGATAAGGTCCTCAAATGTCTGCGGCCGCCATTTTCTGGCGAGCACTCTGTATGAAGCCATTGTATTAAACCGGCGGCCAGGTATCCGTAACGCACCGAGGTTATTGCTACCGTTGCTCCCTTCCGGGCCTGGCGGGGTTCACAAGCCCAGGTCGTACGGGCCCAGCCGCTGGATTTATTCTCCGAAAAGATAGATTACTATAATGCCGAACTAATTTACACAGAAATTGATTGTTTAGAAATATGGAAAGAAATGAGTAAGCATTCGGTCAAAGCGTGGTGAATGAGCGTTTTCATCAGTTGAGAATTTACTCCTCATTAAAAGATTGCAAAACAGAGTTCTATGCTTTTCCCAGAACATTCCACTGCAAAAATCAGAGCCTCAATTTCTTGAGACCCGGATTTTCGAACGAAACTTCCTGAATATAAGTTGTTCCTTTCGCGGAAACAACTTCACCGGAACCGATTGAACTCAGTCTGTAAATTCATACAGGGTCGGTGTCTCACGGATTGCTTTTGCCGTGGCGTCATCCTGCACATCAAATAAATCGTCTGATCCTATTCTATCTATGCTCACCCGATCAGTGAACCCGACGATACAATATTACACTCGTACTGATAGAAATGTTGTCGGGATTCCGGTCTGCTCAGACACCGTCTATCGGGCCTAGGGACAGGTCCCAATTGAACCGTTCAGGATGTGGACGGTACAACCCGACAAACCCTGAAAAGAGGATGTGACTGCGCTTCGCAAGGAACCGGAAGCGAATCCCGACCGGTTGAACCGCCAACCCTTTATTACTGAATGCAGGCACTTACCCTTGACATAAGTAGGGGGGGTAGAATCGAATCCGTGGTGATAAAAATTATGATGCAGGAGATATTCTGCACAAGGAGGTCGAATTATGAAGTTACGTAACTTTTTAGTGTTGTTGTTTCTGCTCGGCGGAGCGGTTTTCCTTACAGCCTGTGAAGGGGATATGGGGCCGGCAGGTCCGCCGGGTCCTGCAGGTAAAGATGGTAAAGATGGTAAAGACGGGGAAAAAGGTGATCCGGGAGCGGACGGCGCGCAGGGAGATAAAGGAAACCCGGCAATTCCAGGGGACCCCAGATGCGATGTAGTGAATGGAGTGGAGGGGCTTCATGATATCGTAGGAACTGAGAATGATGATGTTGTCTGCGGAAATAAACATCCCAATGCAATATACGGCGGCAGCGGCAATGATACTGTTTATGGAGGAGACGGCATAGATTACATTCAGGGAGGCAAGGGAAACGATACGGTCTACGGAGAAGCCGGGACGGATGTACTCTATGGTGACGAAGGAGATGATACGCTCGACGGTGGAGAAGGTTATGATTATTTTTATCTTGCTGACCCGGGTACCAACAAATTTATCGGAGGGGGTCAGCCGAAAGATAATACTGTATACCAAGATACTATATATTTCGGCAGCACTGAAAACTTAACCCCGGCAGATGTCCGGAGATTCATATCTATAACCCCTCCTAGTTTTCCTGCTTTTGCAGATAATGATCTGACCGATGATATAACCTTTGATCTTTCTTCAGGGACTTTTGACGGCAGCGGTCAGAGTTTGGGAGTATTCACGTTTGAAGGTATTGAAAATGTTTTCGGCGGTAAAGGTGCTGATAATATCACCGGAAACGCCGGAAATAATTATCTGAGAGGAGGAGCGGGGAATGATGTTCTTAACGGAGGAGCCGGAGACGATATCCTGAGAGGATTGGAGAACGTGGATAATCTCACCGGAGGTACCGGAAGCGATACTTTCGTAATTGAATACCTGGACAGACAGTGGGTGGACGTTATCAAGGATTTTTCAGCAGCACAGAAAGATAAGGTCCAGTTCAAAGGTTTTCCGGAAGGAGACTCCGCCAGAAGATTGGCCGGCTCAGCCGGTATCATTTCCGTAGGAGGAACTAATGTTGTCGAGATACAGGTGAACGGCTCAGCAGATGAAACCCTGGCGAATTCAATTCGTACCACATCGACCCTGTATGAATTCGTAGATGAAGACTGAGTTGTTTTTACGCCTTAGTCTTCGGCAGGTGTCTGATAAACCCGGGTCTCAGGAAATTGAGGCCCGGGTTTCCGCGGTGAAGAAATACAGAGTCCGACTCGTCGACAGTTCCAGACCCCCTTACCCGACACAATTTAAATGAACCGTTTTATATGGCACCCATTGAACTTAACTTCCAGAAAAACCCACTGAGTTGCGGTAAAAAGTTTTCGAATTATTGGGGTCAAACTGAAACCGTAACCGTTCGTTCGGTCAAGGCGTGGTGAATGAGTGTTTTCAATGTAGATTAATGCCATCTGGAGCATATGAAAGTTCGTCTGTAGTCAAATGATGGCGGAGAGAGTGGGATTCGAACCCACGAGGGAGCGTAAACCCCCTACACGCTTTCCAGGCGTGCACCTTCGGCCACTCGGTCATCTCTCCACATGTTTTGTTTCTATAAGAACTGTCTGCAATTCATAATAAGATTTGATATTTTAACGGCATAACGAAATTTGTTAAAATAGTTTGATGGGCGAAATGATAGAAAAATGGAAAATCAAAAAAAACACCCCTCTTAATGATTACAAGATTTTTTCGACTAGGAGGCATAGTGCCATTTCGCCTTTTGATGGTAAATCCCATGATTTTTACGTAATAGATTCACCTGACTGGGTGAACATTATTGCGGTTACTGCAAAGGAAGAGATAGTTCTCATAAAACAGTTTCGCCATGGTACAAAAGAAATAACTCTTGAAATTCCCGGCGGGATAATTGAGCCCGAAGAAAGTCCCCTTAAGTGCGCGAAAAGAGAATTACTTGAGGAAACCGGCTTTACATCATCGCAATGGAAAAGGATAGGGGGCATGAGGCCTAACCCGGCAATTATGTCAAATCACTGTACCACTTTTATTGCCCGTGACTGCGAGAAAACATCCGAGACTTCTTTTGACGGTACGGAAAAGATAGAAACGCTGCTTATGTCGCCACAGGAAGTCAGAAGGCATCTTCGCGAAGGGACCATAAACCACTGCATTGTCGTGGCGGCATTTGGATTATATTTTTCGGACTGATTCTGTTGATTTCTCTACGTTTGGTAATGATAATAACCTACATGATAGTAGGGCGGGTGGCGGAACAGGTAGACGCGACGGCCTCAAAAGCCGTTGGGCTTTGGCCCGTGAGGGTTCGATTCCCTCTCCGCCCAGAAAAAATTTGATTTATTGCTTGCTTTCCTTAGTTTTTTCTATGAATGCTTTCACGTCATCTTTTTTTTCAACAAGGCATCATTCAATTCATCTGTCTGAATGTAGACATCCCGCTTTTTAATCTCAACTTCCAGAGCAGAATCGACTTAAAGTACTGGTATTACTGACAAAGTAAAAAATAGACATGTCGGTTACTGGACAGGTTTCAGTTTGACCCCAAATAATTCAAAAACTTTTTGCTGCAACTCAGTGGGTTCAGTCATGACTTCAAACGGCTCGGCGTTGTCAAACGGCGCTACCATACGATTCCTGCAGACCGTGGCCGGATATTCAAGCAGTGTGCGGAAACTGTGCACGGGTTCTCCTGAAGTTGTGCGTTTACGCCGGGCTTTGTTTCGGGCTGAAGACGAAACCTCCGACTTATCCACTACAGATGATCGCGCTTTCTGCGCCTCTTCAGGCTTTTCGTCATCAAAGAGCAGCGACTTGAGGCTCCGGCGCATGTGCCGTTCTACGTAATATGCCGGCATGCACAACAATACGTGCACACGTACCCGGTAGGCTTTGTAGTGATAGATGGGACGCACCTTAAGATCCACAGTCTTGAAACTGCGGAATGCACGCTCCACCGCACTCAGATTCTTATAGGCGCGCACGGCCTGCTCGGCATCAAGTTCATCGGCAGGCATACCGGTGTGCACTATGTATATACCGTCAAGGGCTGATTCAGCCGCTGTGGAATCGCTTTTACGCCGATATTCAAATGTATCGTCCGTGATCTCAAACTCAAAGTGCTTCGCCGTCTTGTATCTGCCCATTGCCTTCCCCACCCGAAGCGTAATCTTGTCCCTGCCTTTGAGTTTACGTTTGTCCCGCCTGGTTGCATCGACAATGGAATCAAGCAGCTTTTCGGTAGACTTCAATAAAACCTCACGTTTGTTCTTCCGCTCAAACGCCAACCGCTTGTTATAACACACCACCAGACGCTCCCCGGGATAGTCATCGCTTCTGATCTCGGCCGGGTCCGTCCTGCTGATCAGCGGGAGCTGCAAGGCACCCGATACAATCAGATCACTGACGGCCGTTGTTCGCAGCGCGCTGATCCGGTCAAGCCCCGCAGGCTCGACCTCATTGCGGATGCGGGCCTCCGTCAGCATGCCTCGGTCGCCTGCAAGTACAATGCGGGACAGTCCGAAGCGATTACGTATCTTGTCGATCTGTACACTCAACGTTCCGGGGTCGGCGGTGTTTCCTTCAAAGACCTTGACAGCAACAGGACATCCCCCATCATTGCACAGCAGACTGAATACTATCTGCATCTTCCCCTTCCTGCCGTCTCTCGAGTATCCGAACTGTGCAGGAGAACAGCACTTCCCCTCGAGGTATGCGGATGTGAGATCTAGAGTATCAGGGACCCGTCGCGCAGATGATGTTCGGCCAAGCGTCGTTCAATGGTGCCTTGACGCTGTAATAACCAGTCCACAGCATCGTAAAGTTCATTCTCGTCGACATTCTCTATGTCGAGCATCTCTGCAAGGGAACTGCCTGCAGTCTTGGAATCTGATCCTCGTGCAGTAGCCGGCTCTGATCCCGGAGCGAGTATACGGGCGACAATGAGGGCAACAGCGCGTTCACGTCGAGCGGAGGCGGAAGAGTCGATTATGCGGTCAAACTTTAATTTACGTAATGTTCCGAGAACAGCGGCGACATGTCCGTGTGGAAGGGACCGAATTATATTAAAGGCTTCGCAGGGGTCGGAAACGAGTTATCTCATGTTCTCTTTTGCCCAGTTCAGGATCAGCTATATCCGGAGCCATTTACTGCCTCCGTTTTCTGAACCAGTTGATTATATCGAAGATCCACTCCATCAGATCAGTTTCAGGAGCATTTTGCGTTTTTCAAGAAACTCAGTAAGTGGGCATATCAGGATCGTACATTCTGGCCCACTCGTGTATTCCACCCTTGAGGCTTTTGACCTTGGTAAACCCATGCTCTTCAAGTATAAGAGCGGCCTGCATGCTTCTTCCGCCGTGATGGCAGTGAATCACTATGTCGTCCTCTCGGTTGAATTCCTCTATTCTGTCCTTGATCTGGCCAAGGGGAATGAGTTTCGATCCCTCTATTTTGCATATCTCATACTCTTTAGGTTCCCGCACATCAATTAGAACTATATCGGAGCCGTTGTTCCTGATCTGTTTGAAGTCTTCAACGGTTATCTCTTCTGCAGTCCGGTCGCTTCCGATCTGGCAGAACTGTTCGTAATCCATCAATTCCGTCACCGTGGGGTTCTCACCGCAAACCGGGCAGTCGGGGTCCTTGCGAAGTTTGAGTATACGTGGCTCCATTTCTAAAACATCAAGGAAAAGAAGTTTTCCTATAAGCGGCGTTCCCTGGCCGATTATAAGCTTCACAACCTCTGATGCCTGAATGGTTCCCACTACTCCCGGAAGTATTCCCAGCACTCCGCCTTGCGCGCAACTGGGTACAAGCCCCGGGGGAGGAGGGGTTGAATAAAGACACCTGTAGCACGGTCCTTTTTTCGCATAAAAAACACTTACCTGACCCTCGAACCTGAAAATGCTTCCATAAACATTCGGAATGCCCAGAAAAGCACAAGCGTCATTTGTCAGGTACCTAGTGGGAAAATTATCCGTTCCGTCAACCACCACGTCATAGCCTTCTATGATCTCCATGGCGTTGTGGGATTTAATTTCTTCGTGATACGTGATGATGTTGGTATCGGAGTTGAGCTCCAGAATTCGGTCTCTTGCCGATTCAACTTTCAATTGACCTAAGTTTTTTTCGCTGTGGATCACCTGCCTCTGCAGGTTGCTGAAATCCACTACATCAAAATCCAATATCCCGAGGGTTCCCACCCCTGCGGCTGCAAGGTATAGGGCAAGGGGTGACCCCAACCCTCCAGCACCTATACAAAGGACTCTTGCGTTCTTGAGTTTCTTCTGTCCCTCAATTCCTACTTCCGGCATTATGAGATGCCGACTGTACCTTTTTATCTCCTGGTTGCTCAAGTCCATTGTATAAGCCCTTTCCATAGAATCTTTTATCCATAGAAACAGAAACGGTTGATTACACCTAGGATAAAACTAGTCGCCGTTTTCGTTTTTTCAACCCTGAAGACGCAACTACTCCATCAGGAGTCGGAAACAACATATTCTGTCAGGTTCTAGTAAACGAAAGTACGGTACTTAGAATTTCTCAGGTTTTTACAACATTTGCTGCGGTGGGTCCTTTCTTTCCTTCCACTATATTGAAGGTTACTTCGTCACCTTCTTCAAGGCTTTTATATCCGTCGCCTTCAATGGCGGTGTAATGAACAAAAACATCTTCCTGCACTTCGGCAGAGGTTATAAATCCATAACCCTTCGAGCTGTTAAACCACTTTACAGTTCCCTGCATATACTGATACCTACCTTAAATAGAATGGCAATAATATTCACGGTAATAAGTTTTTTGTCAATAGTGCAGAGTATATTTTCATGTCAATGACCGTTTTGAACTAAAACAACCGGGCGTTTGAGACTGTGAAGATATTCTGAGATTCTGCATTGTTCAGCGTAGCCCTCAGAACCGAGATGTTTTTACAGAATCTGATTTGTCTTCCATTTTCTTCTCTCCTCGGCCGATACGTCGGCATAATTATCCTTGTATTACAGGCAGTCAGGTGTTGATGTCATTTCTTTCCCGAAGTACAACTACACACTGTCTTAGAAAATTTTCAACCTCATCCTTCAAAAAAACAGATGCATTCCTGACAGTAGATTTATTCTTTAACGACCTTCCTCTCAATACTTTCACAGTCTCGTTTGTTCAAGTCTTTTTTCTTTTATGTTAAGGTTTGGGAGTATATAATTTGAATCTCAGGATGTAGAGGTTTTGACCACAATCTCAAGTATCAGATCTTGAGACTTTTCAAAAAGCCCGGAGTGCGACTTTTTACGATTATTAAAAGACGGGGTGAATATGGAGTACGGAAAAAGAAAGAGAATTTATATTTTATGCGTGGTGATTGTTCTAGTGGGGCTGGTTCTTTTTTTCCGAAGCGTCGCAACCAGTTTCATTGGACTCGGAAATACACTCACAGAATTTGTTTTTCCCGGAGAGCATACGTTTGAAATCGGAAAAAAGGGAACTTATTCAATCTATCGTCAGTATCGAAGTTCCGAGGGGGAGCAGTGGAAGGGGTACAGCGCGGAGAGTATAGGCGCGCAGATAGCAGTTTCTGTTTCCGTCCTTACTGACGAGCGAACTGTTGAACTTAAAACACCCGAGTCCAGTAAAAGATACAGTTATATGGGGAAGAAGGGGGTGAAGATATTTGAGTTTGAGAATGTCGAACCCTCAAGTTATCGGATAGAGTCTTCCTACAGGGACCCTTCTTCCGCCGGTTCCTATACGCTTGCTCTTGAGCACGGCTTTGAGGTGAAAAGACTGAAAGGAATAGTCTATTCGCAACTTCTTTTGCTTGCCCCGACCCTTTTTGCGATAATACTGTTCATGCGTACATATATCAGGGGCTGATATAAACTCAGATGCTGAAGGAGATAAAAGACAAGGTTCTTTGTTTTGACATAGAATGGGTTCCCGATCCCGTGTCCGGGAAAGTTGTCTACGGACTTCCTGAAAATACAGGCGACCGCGAAGTGATGGAACGCATGTGGAAGGAGGGAGGGGCGACCGAAGAAAAACCAACGCCGTTTATAAAGACCGTTCTCTGCAGGATAGTTTCTATCTGCATGGTCTTCCGTAATTTCAGCCCGGATGCCGACCGTAAACTTGTAATGCACTCCATTCCCGCTATTCCGACAGCGGAAAACGACTGTTCAGAAAAAAGAATCATAGAAGAGTTTCTCAAGATTCTCAACAAACACAGACCGCAACTTGTTGGTTTTAACTCCATGGGTTCCGACATCCCCATTCTGGTGCAGAGGACGGTAAAGCACGGACTTCAAGGCGGTTTTCTAACCGGAAGGCCCGAAAAGCCATGGCAAGGTCCGGATATGTTCGCCCGCGGAAGCGACTGGAACATTGATCTAATGTCTTGTCTGAAGGTTCGCGGTATTTCCCCGTCGCTTCATGAAATATCAAGCGTAAGCGGAATTCCGGGGAAAATGAACGGTATCGACGGAGCTCGAGTGGCTTCAATGTGGCTTGAAGGGATGCTTGACGATATAGTCGCCTACAATGAATACGACGCTCTCACCACCTATCTTCTTTGGCTCAGAATGGCTCACTCCGCGGGATTGCTCGATGAGTACGAGAAAGAGCAGCAGACAGTCCGCGACATGATAACGCGGGAAGCTGAGAATCAGGGTAGAGAACATCTTGTACAATATATTGCCAGATGGAAGAGCATGAGCGGATGAGCGAGCAACGTAGCGGCGGAGTGTGCGTACTTTCCTTTTATAAGTTCGTGGAGATGGACGGACTTGAGGATATAAGGGATTTTCTTGTTTCTCTTTGCGAAGAAAACGACATGACCGGCACTTTTATTCTGGCTTTTGAGGGAATAAACGCCACGGTGGCCGGCTCCCGCACGGCTTTGGACAAAGTTGCGGCATGGCTTTCACGGGACCCTAAGTTCGCCGGTACGCGCCTTAAATTTTCCTGTTGCGGGAAAAATCCGTTTCACAGATTCAAGGTGAAGATAAAGGACGAACTGGTTCCGCTGGGAGTTGAATGGGTGAACCCTTCGCGGATTTGCGGAGAGCGTGTCAGCGCCGGGAACTGGAATGAACTTATAAGCCGGCCTGAAGTACTGGTTATAGATACGAGAAACGATTACGAATGCCGCGTAGGGAGCTTCCGAGGAGCGATAAATCCGCAGACAGTTTGTTTCAGAGAGTTTCCCGGCTATGTGGAGAAAAATCTTGACCCCGAGAGGCACACGGAAATAGCCATGTTCTGTACCGGAGGTATAAGGTGCGAGAAGGCGACTTCCTATCTTCTCGAAAAGGGATTTCAGCAGGTGTATCAGCTTGAAGGAGGAGTGCTTTCCTATCTTGAGAGCATATCTCGGGATCTGAGTCTGTGGGAAGGGGAGTGTTTTGTGTTTGACGGCCGCACTTCGTTGAGACACGGTCTTTCCGAGGGGAAATGGAGTACTTGTCATAACTGCAGGGAACCCGTTTCACCGCAGGACCGGTTCTCGGAGAAATTCAGGGAGGGCGTGTGGTGTCCGAGATGCCGCCCGACTCTTACTCCGCAGAGAATTTCATCGCTTGAGGAAAGACAGAGACAGATGAAACTCGCCGGGGAAAGAAACTCGAAGCATATAGGCGCCGTTATAAAAAGAGGATGCTCGGCAGGTGGAAGGGACTGAATCTATCTGTCCGCCGGGAGATTATCCTTCAGTATTTTGTAGTCTATGCTGTCGACAAGGGCTTTCCAGCTTGCCTCGACTATGTTATGCGAGACCCCTACGGTGCTCCATGTCTTTTCTCCGTCTCCTGATTCGACAAGAACCCTCACTACGGAATCCGTACCGCCTGCAAGCGACACTACTCTTACTCTGTAATCCAGAAGTTTGAGGTTCTTGAGTTCGGGAAAAAATTTTTCAAGCGACTTCCTGAGCGCCATATCTATGGCGTTTACGGGACCGTTGCCCTTGGCCACAGTGTATTCGGTGGTGCCGTTTACCTGAACTTCCGCGGTAGCTTCGGACAGCGGGTTTTTGTCTCCGTCCCTTTTTTCAACGAGCGTTCTCGTGTTTTTCAGATAAAACCGCTTCTTGTACGTTCCCATGGACTTTCTCACCAGAAGCTCGAAAGATGCGTCCGCCCCCTCAAATTCGTACCCGCGGTTTTCAAGTTCTTTCAACTGATTGAGTATATCCGCAAGCCTTCCGTCTCCCGGGTCCAGATCTATTCCCATTTCCCGCGCCTTGTAGACTATGTTCGCGCGTCCCGAGAGGTCGGATACAAGCACCCGCCTCAAGTTGCCCACGCTCTGGGGTTCCACATGTTCGTAGGTCAGAGGGTTCTTCATCAAGGCGCTTACATGTATTCCTCCCTTGTGGGCAAAGGCGCTTTTACCTACAAACGCCTGCTTTTTCAGCGCGGGGAGATTCGTCAGTTCATGGATATAATGAGAAACCGAATAAAGTTTCCGCAGGTTTTCCCTGGAAATGGAGTTTATTCCCAGTTTCAGCGCTATGTTGGGTATTATGGCGCACAGGTTCGCGTTCCCGCACCGCTCGCCGTAGCCGTTAATGGTTCCCTGTACCTGAGAAACTCCCTCCCTTACAGCATAAAGCGTATTGGCAACTCCCATTTCACTGTCGTTATGGGTGTGTATTCCCAGACTGGGATTTTCAAACTTTTCTTTTACTGTCCTTATTGTCGACTCTATGTCCCAGGGCATGGAGCCGCCATTTGTGTCGCACAGGACCACCGTATCCACGCCCGTCTGATAGGCGTTGTCGAGAACGCTGAGTGAGTACTCCGGATTTCTTGCGAACCCGTCGAAGAAATGCTCGGCGTCAAAGAACACCTTGTCCGCGTAGCGTTTGAGGTATTCAATGGAGTCTCTTACAAGAAGAAGATTTTCCTCAAGGGTGATGTTCAACGCCTCTGTGACCTGAAAGTCCCAGCTTTTACCTACAATCGTCACAACAGGGGTCTCGGCCTCCACAAGCGCCTGTATGCTCGGGTCCTGCTCACAACTTTTCTTTGCGCGTCTAGTGCTTCCGAAAGCGGATATCTTTGAGTTTGCGAGTGAAAGTTTCTTCACTTCCGCGAAATATCCCTTATCTCTTTCGTTCGACCCCGGCCACCCTCCCTCGATGTAGTGTATGCCCAGGTCGTCAAGTCTTTCCGTTATCCTGAGTTTGTCGTGTACGGAGAAGGAAATGTTTTCGCCCTGGGTTCCGTCACGCAGAGTTACATCGTATATTTCGACTGTTCTCGGACTATTCACTTGCTTTTTCCAGACCGAATGCTTCATGAAGAGTTCTTACCGCGGTCTCCGTGTCTTTTTCCTCGAGTACGCAGGATATTTTTATTTCGGAAGTGCCTATCATAAGTATGTTTATTTTCTCCTGCGCAAGTGCGCGGAACATTCTGGATGCGACCCCGGAATGAGTCTTCATACCCACGCCCACCAGTGAAACTTTCGAGATAAGATCATTCGAGAGCACATCCTTCGCTCCGAGTCCCTCAGCCATTTCCTCACAGAGTCTTATGGATTTCTTGAAGTCCTGCTTGGGAACCGTGAATGTAAGGTCCGTAGACCCGTCCCTGCTAACGTTCTGCACTATCATGTCCACCATGATGTTTTCCTCCGCGAGCGAGGAGAACATCATCGCCGCTATGCCGGGACGATCCTGTACCTGAGTTACGGTGATCTTCGCCTGGTTGCGGTCATAAGTCACTCCCGAGACCACCATTTCTTCTGCGAAATTCATGACTTTCTTCTCATCAACAACCCAGGTTCCGTCGCCGTCGGGTTTTGAAGTTGACCTAACATGTATAGGCACTTTAAATTTTTTTGCAAATTCAACAGCTCTGGCCTGAAGCACTTTCGAGCCCAGAGAAGCCATCTCAAGCATTTCCTCATATGAAACCATATCAAGTTTGCGCGCTCTCGGGCAGATTGAAGGATCTGCGGTGTAGACACCGTCCACATCTTCCTTGTAAAGTTCGCACGCATCGGCCCGCATGGCCGCCGCAAGAGCCACCGCGGTGAGGTCGGAGCCCCCTCGTCCGAGAGTCGTGAGGTTTCCTCCATCGTCGACCCCCTGGAATCCTGCTATCACCACCGCTTTTTTCTCTCCGAGCGCTGTGCGGATATTGCGGTCATCGATGGATTTTATCTTTGCCTTGGAGTAGATGTTGTCTGTGGTGATTCTTATCTGGTGCCCCTGAAAGGATACGGCGTCGTGTCCCAGGGCTTTTATCATCATAGCGACAAGGCCGGAAGACACCTGCTCGCCGGCTGAGGTTATTACGTCAAATTCTCTTTCGTCAGGCGGGTCCATAACCTCTGTTGCAAGAGCCACCAGACGGTCGGTTTCTCCTGCCATGGCGGAAACGACGGCCACAACGTCATTTTTTTTCCTTTTTGTTTTTACGATGTGTTCAGCCACATGCCTTATCTTTTCGATGCCGGCAACGCTTGTTCCACCGTATTTTTGAACGATAAGACCCATTTTCCACCACCTGTCATTTGCAGTATTCTGCAATTTTCCGCTCCGTCCGGAGCAAATAAGATGTCGATTATAACAGCGTCTGAAGGCAAAACGTCACGCACTTTCTCAGCCCATTCCACAACCGAGACGCCGTCACCGTAAAAAAATTCTTCATAACCCGTATTTTCAAATTCGACTGCACCCGACAGCCGATAGACATCGAAATGAAAAAGAGGCTTGTTTCCTTCATAACAGTTCATTATGACGAAAGTCGGGCTGTTGGGTTCCGCAGAAGTTCCGAGACCGAGGGCAAGTCCTTTGACAAAAACCGTTTTCCCGGCCCCCAGTTCGCCGTTAAGACCCACCACGGAGCCGCCCGGGATCAACTTTCCCATGATCTCGCCGCACAGCATGGTCTGCTCGGGTCCGGTTACTTCGAGGGAAAAAATTTTTTCCATCAGGGTTATCTTACGGTCGTGAAATGTTTTTCTTCCGTCGCGGAAGCCACGGAATTTCTTGAAGCGGGGATTTTACGCGATATGTCCGAAGCGGTAAAGCCCGCAGTCTCAGTTTCTTCAAAAAGCAGGTCAGCCGCGTGACCGTGGAGAAAAACGCCCAGGGAGCAGGCATCCTGCGGTCGGTATCCCTGAGAGAGGAGTCCTCCTATAACTCCAGTCAGCACATCTCCGGTTCCCGCGGTGGCCATAGTCGGATTTCCCGTAGGATTTATAAACGTTTTTCCGGACGGACAGGAAATAACGGTTCTTGCTCCCTTGAGCACAACGTGACAGGAGTGCTTGCGTGCAAATTGAGAACATATCCCGACCCGGTTGTTCTGTACATCTTTCGTCGTGATTCCGCAGAGTCTCGACATCTCTTTGGGATGGGGGGTTATTACCACGGGCGCTTTGATTTTTCCGAGGCTTGCCGGATTCTTCGAGATTATATTGAGCGCGTCCGCATCAAGCACTACGGGCGCACGGCACCGTTTGAGTGTCTTTTCAAGGAATTCCGCCGTCGCGGGTGAAGTGGACATTCCCGGTCCGATCGCCCAAGTGGTTTTGCCTGCGGAAAGTCTTTCCGTAACTTCCGAGTATGCCTCGGGGGAGATCGTTCCGTCCTCACAATCATCAAGCGGGGCTGACATGACTTCGACTGTTTTTTCCTCCACCGCGGAGAATATGCTTTTGGGAACTCCGAGAGTTACAAGTCCGCTTCCCGCGCGCAGCGCAGCGCTTGCGCAGAGAACCGCAGCTCCGCTTTTTCCCGGAGAGCCCGCAAGCACTAGAAGATGCCCGTAAGTTCCCTTGTGGGAATCCCCGGCTCTCTCCCTCAGAAGACCTGCGCATTTTTTGAAAGTGAGCAGTTCAAAGGGAATATCTTTTTCAAGTATTTTCGGAACGGTTATATCCGCCACATACAGGTCTCCTACGTAATCCACTCCCGGGTATACGCACATGCCGAGTTTCGGCGTCGCGAAAGTAACCGTGGTTTCAGCCCGCACGGCCGTTCCCATGGGACGACCGCTGTCGGCGCAGAGTCCCGAGGGAATATCCAAGCAGACCGGCGGCGCGGATGCGCGGTTCACCGATTTTATCAGTTTTTCATGAAAACCGCTCACTTTCCTTGAAAGTCCGGTGCCGAAGATGGCATCCACCACGACGTCGACGTTTTTAAGCGGCGGGTTTTTTCCGGAAAGTTCTTTCACCGGAGTTTCTGCGAGCAGAAGCGAATCCAGATTGATTCTCGCGTCTGCTCGATACTGCTCTTTTTTTTCAGTCAGATAAACGACTACGTCTTTTCCCGCGCACCTGAGATGCCGCGCGACGACGAATCCGTCTCCGCCGTTGTTTCCACTCCCGCAGACAACGGCTATTTTCTCCGCGCAAGGATATTTTGAAAGAATTACCGCAGCTGCAGCTCTTCCGGCGTTCTCCATGAGCGTAAGTCCCGGAATGGAAAACTCCTCAATCGCCCTGCGGTCCATCTCCATTGAAATTTTCTTGGTGGAAAGTTTCATTTTTCTTTCAAACCCGACCGGTACAGATCTATTTTCCCATTCCTCCCGCGGCTGAAGGTCTGGAGTCTCCTAATTCGGTTATCAGCGATTCGATGAACTGTTCCGCGTGAGAAAAACAAAAATAGTAGGAAAGAAGCGTACTTCCGCTTCTGTTTACGGTTATGAGTTGGTAGTGCCGACTGCAGATGTCCATCCCGCATTTTATACATCGCTTTATCTGATTTCTATCTCCCTGAAGTTCACACTGTGCGCCTACGGGGCTTTCATGGTCACACTGATAAATTTCAACTTCTATTGTTTTTACCGACACTGTTTCTACCTCCGTCCGAGATTCGAAAGTAATTATACAGATATGTATGCGAGTTGGGTAACTCGGGTTGGTAAATTGCGGGGGATGGATTTATAATAAAACTCCAACTATGATGATATCCGCAAAACAGGCGGTAACCGGAACGCTGAAATACTTTTACACCAAAGCCACCGGAAGGCCTAAACTTCTCAATCTTGAGATAACCAAGCTATGCAACGCCCGTTGTGACTTCTGTGATTACTGGCAGACGAGACACGAGGAACGTCTTTCGGATTACACTCCGGTCATAAAGAAGATAAATCCTCTTGTCACGGTTATAACCGGCGGAGAGCCTATGATCAGAAAAGATCTTCCCGAAATAGTGAGGCAGATAAAAGGATGCTCCATGTTCATCTTCACCTCCATGGTTACGAAGGGAGATTTCCTCACAGGGGAAAAGACGGAAGAACTTTTTGACGCGGGAATGGACCAGATAGCGATATCTCTTGATTTTCCCGGAGAAAAACACGATATCTACAGAGGAATTCCCGGTCTGTGGGATAAACTGTCCCGAACCATTCCGGATCTCTCCCGCCGTTTTGCGGATAAGAGCCTCGTGCTCAACACCATAATAATGGAGGACAATCTTGACGAAGTGGTGGACATAGCGCACAAGGCGAGAGATTGGGGCGTATCAATATCCTTCAGTTCCTATTCCTTGATGAAAACCAATAATGAGGACCATTTCGTAAAAAAGGAATACCTGTCAAAGGTAAGAGACCTTGTCGAAGAACTGGTGTCGCTTCGCAGGAAATGGAGAGGCACGATACTTTCGACAGAGTATTATCTGAGAGAAATCCCGGGTTACTTCGAAACAGGGAATGTCCCTGACTGCATGGCCGGCATAAACCAGATACACGTAACTCCGAGCGGTCATCTCAAACGTTGCTCGGAGATGCCGGTCGCGGCCCACTACACTGAATACAAACCGGACCTTTACAGGAAGACCGGCTGCACCTCGTGCTGGTATAGTTGCAGGGGAGAGACTCAGAGCCCGGTGAACCTGAAAAGGGCTATGGAATATATGGGAATTTATATGTAGCGCCTAGTCGACCGGCGAGACGAGGTCGCTTGCAGCTACTTCTGCATTTTCCAATCTGTTCCGTCTGCGCGGTCCTCGAGAACTATCCCCAGAGAACCGAGATAATCCCTTATCTCGTCCGCTTTTTTCCAGTTCTTTTTCTCTCTGGCCGCATTTCTTTCATCTATAAGATTCTGTATTTCTTCGGGACCTATATCGGAAGTTGCGGCCGATTTTCTCTTCTCCGTGTATTCAGAAGGTTCTTGGCCGAGTATTCCCAGCACTCCGCACACATCTTTTATCTTCTCGACGGCAACTTTGATGCCGGGAGTTTTTCCGGCGGCGTCAAGCGACCTGTTTATCGACCGAACTAAATCGAACAGATTTCCGACGACATCTGCCGTGTTGAAGTTGTCGCTCATTGATGTAAGGAAACTCTGGTCGAATTTCCGGACGGAATTCTTAAGTGGTGTCGGGTCCTGTGCTTTCGACTCGGGGGTTTGAGATGATCTCAGCAAGGTGAGATATATTCTTTCAAGGGATGCTTCACTGTCGCGCATGCTCTTTTCCGAAAAGTCTGCGGGACTCTGGTAGTGGTGGGAGAGAAAGAAAAGTCTTATGGCTTCTGCAGACCATCTTTTAGTGGCTTCCGAAAGCGTAAAAAAATTACCTAGGGATTTTGACATCTTCTCTTTGTTTATCCTTATGAGACCGTTGTGAAGCCAGTATTTGGCAAACGGCTCACCTGAAGCTGATTCCGACTGCGCTATCTCGTTTTCGTGATGAGGGAAAACAAGGTCCTTTCCCCCTCCGTGTATCTCGAAATTGGTTCCGAGGTACTCCATACTCATCACCGAGCATTCTATATGCCAGCCTGGTCTACCTTTTCCCCAAGGGCTGCTCCAGGAAGGTTCGCCCGGTTTTGATTCTTTCCAGAGCGCAAAATCAAGGGGGTCATCCTTGTCTTCATTTAAGTCTATCCTCACCCCTTCAAGCATATGATCAAGAGTGCGTCCCGACAGTTTTCCATAGGACGGGAATTTTCTTACGGAAAAATAGATGTTGTTTCCGGAGCGGTAGGCGAACCCTTTCTGCATTATCCGCTCTATAAGTTCCTTTATCTGCTCAAGGTGTTCCGTCACCTTGGGTTCAATATCGGGGGACTGCACTCCCACGGAGTCCATATCCCGCCTGTA
The DNA here is from genome assembly GCA_965204665.1 of Thermodesulfobacteriota bacterium. Taxonomy (GTDB): domain Bacteria; phylum Desulfobacterota_D; class UBA1144; order Nemesobacterales; family Nemesobacteraceae; genus Nemesobacter. Next base: position 1,807,534 of record OZ242002.1, read on the forward strand.
TTCGTCTATATACCTCTCTGAGATTTCCTCGCAGCTTACTTCCTGCTCGTTCGCCCGGTTTATTATCTTGTCGTCTATATCGGTGAAATTCCGCACGAAAAGCACTTGGTATCCCGCGTGTCTCAAAAACCTTTGTATAACATCAAAAGATACAGCGGAACGCGCATGCCCCAGATGCGCTGAATCGTATACCGTCGGACCGCATACGTACATACGTATTTTATTTCCCTCAAACGGAACCAGATGTTCCTTTGTCCGGGAAAGGGAGTTGTAGATTTTTATCCTAGGAGGAGTTTTTTCCATCTCAAGCAAGGTGCGCGCAACCGGGGTTCTTGTTATGATAGTGGAGTTTTACGTACCGAACCGGTATTTTCTATAAAGGTTAACTTTATGCGTCTGTTCGCTAAAATCAAGAGGAGAAGCAGTCGCGTCGATATAGTATGCCTCTGCACCGCAGCAATTCTCGAGTTTTCCCTGCTCGCCTGTCTAAATTACGACGGATGCGTCCAGTCATGATATTTCGCCAAAAGAAGTTGTTTTGGTTTGTTGTCAAGAAACAATCATACATCATAAGTTTTACTGTGCGCCCATTAAACTTCGAAGTACAACACTCGGGTTTATCCCGCTCCACCACCGCGACTTTCACTCCCATCTGCGCGGCTATTACAGCTGCTATGTATCCGCCGGGTCCGGACCCCTGCAACCGTAAGATCAAACTTTTCCATGGTGACAATAATTATATTTGCTGTATCGTCAAAGACGGAATTGCAGATTTGTTATCTGTTCCACATGAGTTGAACTCAAATTCGGTTCCGGACGGGATATTATCGAATGCGGAAGTGATTCCGGCTGAATGATCTCCATAACACGCTCTTTTATGCCGTCCGGCACTCAACGGAAAAATGTTTTGTCGCAATGCAAAAGGCTTATGGGTGATGTATGCAAGGTATATGGGATATCCACGGGTCGGATCTGGTGTCTGTTCTCTGGAAGAAACCCGGGCTCCGATCTTTCGGAACCCGGGTTGATCTGAAGAAGAACAAACAGAACCTGCTGAACATTGAAGTTGTTTCTCTATAGAGAAACAACTTCACGGGAACCGATTGAATTCAGTCCACGAATTCATATCGGGCCGCTGTAGTGCGGATTGTATCTGCTACACCGGATGACTGTAACTGAACGACATCATCAAAAGTAGTGGTTCCTGCTACGATAACGGAAATATTCTTGGTGCCTGTTCCGCCGAACGTTTTGGCTCCTGCGGGAAAACCCTTGAAGCGTATCTTGTCGTTCTGTGATGCGCTAAAGTCCTTGATCACGTCTTTCTCATTTCTGTGCTCGTGTTCAAGGACGAAGATGTCGGCACCGGCACCACCGTGAAGTTCGTCGGCACCGGCACCACCTGTAAGAACATCATTACCATTCCCTCCAGCGAGGAAGTCATTTCCGCCTTTTCCGTTAAGCGTATCGTCTCCATTCAGCCCGGCGAGATAATTTCCCAGGGCATCTCCACTGATGGTATCACCGCTCGTACTGCCGACAACATTCTCAATATCTTCGAATGTAAACACTCCCCAACTATGAGTACCGCCGTCGAAAGACCCCGTAGAAAGATCAAGGGTTATCGCATCACTCCTGAGGTGGTAAGTGAACCTACCAGCCTTCAAGTTCGCAGTCGTAGCAAGAGCAATATCACCTGTGAGAAGAAAATCGGACTCTCTCTTATGATCAGCAGTTCCTGTCGGGGCACCGCCGTTAATGTGGTTAGTGCCTGTTTCAATGAGAAAAAAGACATCCATCTCGTCTCCACCGTTGAGCGTATCATTACCGGCATCGCCCTTGAGTGCGTCCCGTCCCGCCCCACCGTTGAGCGTATCATCGCCGCCTGCTCCCCGGATGTAATCAGCACCGTCTCCGCCGTGGATGGTGTTGGCGCCGGCGGTGGCCCAGATTGTATCATCTCCGTCTCCGCCATAGATGACGTCGTCGGTAGTTCCCGTGAGGTCGCCGTCAAGATGAGCATCAATGTGGTCATCTCCGTCTTCACCGTATATCGTATCCGTGCCGTCACCGCCGCCTATCTTGTCGTTTCCGGCACCGGCGTAGACAGTATCATCGCCGTCTCCGGCATTAATCGTGTTTTTGTACTGATTTCCGCATATGACATCGTCATCCGCAGACCCCGTGATATCATTGGAGACACCGGGCAGCGCATTTATACCGTTGCTCACGTCGCACCTAGGGTCACCGAAGGACTTTCCGGGGTCTCCGGGGTCGCCCTTATCTCCTTGCGGGCCTGCCGTTCCTGGATCACCTTTTTCCCCGTCTTTACCGTCTTTACCATCCTTACCATCTTTACCTGCCGGCCCCATATCCCCTTCACAGGCGGCAAAGAAAACCGCTCCGCAGAGCAGAAACAACAGCACTAAAAAATTACGTGACTTCATGACACAACCTCCTTCGACAATGCAGAATATTCTATGCCTCTGATTCTACCCCCCCCCATATGAAGTCAAGCACTCTTTTGAAGGGTGAAGAGATAGTTGAGACTGTGAAGATATTCTGAGGTTCTGCATTCTTAAGTGTAGACCTCGGAACCGAGATGTTTTTACAGAATCTGATGTGTCCCCATCCTTCTTCCCTCGGCCGATACTATCTGAAGCGGCATAATTATCTTTGCGCCCATTACAGGCAGTCAGTCGTCGGCATCACCTCTTTCCCGAGGTACAATTACACCATTCTCGATATCAATGTGTAATACGCGATGAACCTATGCCGATACAAACCCGCACTTGACCGAGGACAGATACTGCTCCTGCCCGACAGGGTGGAGGACTATGTCGGAGAGAATCACCGGGTTCGGGCGCTTGATGCCTATGTCGACACTCTTGATCCGGCTTCCATGGGATTCAAGCATACCGAGGCCGGCACCACGGCGGGGCAGTCTCCATATAATCCGTGGGCGATGTTGAAGCTTTATCTTTACGGATATCAGCATGGTATACGCAGCAGCCGCAAGCTTGAAGCTGAGACCCGAAGGAATCTTGAAGTGATGTGGCCGGTGAAGGGTATGCGGCTTTCCTGCAGGAGCATTGCTGATTTCCGCAGGAACGATGCGGCGCAACTGCGGAATGTCAACAGGGATTTTGTTCTGCTGTGCAGCGAGTTATCCCTGTTCGGCGGGGATGAGGCGGCGGTCGACGGTTCTTTCTTATCTGCGGACGCGAGCACGGCAAGCATACGGACCCGGGGTTATATAGACAGAGAGTTGGAGAATATAGAGAGCAGGATAGAACAGTATCAGCGGGAACTTGAGGGGGCCGATGCCGCTGACGAGAAGGCGGGGATACAGGATGCAGCCGACGACAGGATGCTGCTGGAGAAGATTGAGAAGCTCGGAAAGCGTCAGGAGGAGACTCGGGAGACCGGGGACCGCATGGAGAGAAGCGGCGACACTCAGGTATCGACGGTGGACGAAGACGCGAGGCTGCTCAGGTAGGCGGGGACAGAGTGCGGCGGGTTACAACGCGCAGACAGCGGTGGACTCGAAGCACAAGCTCGTCGCTGCCGAGAATGTGGTTCAGGACGGCACGGACAGCCGTCGGCTGTCCGGGATGCTTACGGAAGCGAAGAGAAGTCTCGGTACGGAACAGTTGAGACTGTGAAAGTATTCTGAGGTTCTGCGTTGTTTTCAGCGCAGGTCTCGGAACCGGGATGTTTTCACAGAATCTGATTTGTCCCTCATCACCCCCCCCCTCGGCCGATCCGGCGGCATAATTATTTTTTTATTACAAGCAGTTAAGTATTGAATCACCCCTTCACCGAGGTATAATTACATCATTCTCAATACCGAGGTGTAATACGCAATGAACCGACGCCGATACAAACCCGCACTTGACCGAGGACAAACACTGCTTCTGCCCGAGAGAGTGGAAGACTATGTCGGAGAGAATCACCAGGTTCGGGCGCTTGATGCCTATGTCGACACTCTTGATCCGGCTTCCATGGGATTCAAGCATACCGAGGCCGGCACCACGGCGGGGCATCCTCCATATAATCCGTGGGCGATGTTGAAGCTCTATCTTTACGGATATCAGCATGGTATACGCAGCAGCCGCAAGCTTGAAGCTGAGACCCGAAGGAATCTTGAAGTGATGTGGCCGGTGAAGGGTATGCGGCTTTCCTGCAGGAGCATTGCTGATTTCCGCAGGAACGATGCGGCGCAACTGCGGAAGGTCAACAGGGATTTTGTTCTGCTGTGCAGGGATCTGTCGCTGTTCGGCGGGGATGAGGCGGCGGTCGACGGTTCTTTCTTATCTGCGGACGCGAGCACGGCAGGCATACGGACCCGGGGTTATATAGACAGAGAGTTGGAAAATATAGAGAGCAGGATAGAACAGTATCAGCGGGAACTTGAGGAGGCCGACGCCGCTGACGAGAAGGCGGGGATACAGGATGCGGCCGACGACAGGATGCTGCGGGAGAAGATTGAGAAGCTCGGAAAGCGTCAGGAGGAGACTCGGGAGACCGGGGACCGCATGGAGAGAAGCGGCGACACTCAGGTATCGACGGTGGACGAAGACGCGAGGCTGCTCAGGTAGGCGGGGACAGATTGTGGCGGGTTACAACGCGCAGACAGCGGTGGACTCGAAGCACAAGCTTGTCGCTGCCGAGAATGTGGTTCAGGACGGCAAGGACAGCCGTCAGCTGTCCGGGATGCTTACGGAGGCGAAGAGAAGTCTCGCTACGGAACAGCTGACCGGACTTGCCGACGGAGGTTATTACGAGAGCATGGAACTCAAGCGGTGCGAAGATGAGGACATTACGGTCTATGTGCCTGTTCCCGACAACAGTTCGGGAATGAAACAACGGGGGCGTTACAGTCTTGACGAATTCACTTACGACGCTGAAGAGGATTGTTATCATTGTCCGCAGGGCAGGAGGCTGACCCCCGGCGTAAATCCGAGATTCAGAGCCGGTAAGAAGTACATTACATATGCAGGCGGAAGCGCGGACTGCAGGGCGTGTCCGATGCGCAGGCGCTGCATCGGTGAGAAGACGCAGGTCAGGTCGATACGAAGGTGGGAACACCGGGAAGTACTTGAGAGGCACAGGCGGAGAATGGAACAGGGGTGAGAGAAGATGAGGAAGCGTGGAAAGATTGTTGAACATCCGTTCGGAACATTGAAGGTCGGAAACGGATTTCATCAGTTTCTGATGCGGGGTCTCGAGAAGTGCAGGGGAGAGTTCAGTCTGATGACGCTGACTTACAACTTGACACGGGTTTTGAACATCCCGGGTGTGGAAAAATTCAGGGAGTACTGCGCGGGGAGGAGAGTTCACGGTCCGCAGACGGCGTGAAACAGCGGGAGAACTGTCCTGTTTCGACATTATGACACCGGATTCGGGGTGTCGAACCTGATCCGGAAGATTTTCAATCTGTTCCTTCAAAAAAACAGACGCATTCCTGACAATCGGTTTATTTTTTAACGATCTTTCTCTTGATACTCTCACAGTCTCAACTGTAATGGTCGAAATCACTTGTTTTCCGGTGTAAGTTTTCCAGTATAGAAAAAATAAATTTCTCAAAAGTCTTGCCAAAGAAGAAATGTTCGTTACTATGATGTTCTCTTTTGTTGTGAAATTGCTCTTCTTGATTTTCAGTGTTGACAGTTTTTCAGCAGAAGGTAAGATAACTAACCCCTTTTTTTCGGGGATTGATCTTTGAAAATTTAATAGCAGACGGTAGCGGGCGAATCAGAGCAGTATCCGTAAATTCTTTTTAAATTCTCATGAAGAGTTTGATCCTGGCTCAGAGCGAACGCTGGCGGCACGCTTAACACATGCAAGTCGAGCGAGAAAGTGACTTCGGTCACGAGTAAAGCGGCGGACGGGTGAGTATAACGTGGATAATCTACCCTAGGGTCCGGGACAACTCCGAGAAATCGGGGCTAATACCGGATAAGACCACGGCATCTGCGGATGCAGGGGTAAAAGATTTATCGCCTTCGGATGAGTCCACGCCCCATCAGGTAGTTGGTAAGGTAATGGCTTACCAAGCCTAAGACGGGTAGCCGGCCTTAGCGGGTGAACGGCCACATGGGGACTGAGACACGGCCCTGACTCCTACGGGAGGCAGCAGTGGGGAATATTGGGCAATGGGCGAAAGCCTGACCCAGCGATGCCGCGTGAGGGATGAAGGCCTTCGGGTTGTAAACCTCTGTCAGGAGGGACGATGGGACTTCGGTCTTGACGGTACCTCCAGAGGAAGCCCCGGCTAACTCCGTGCCAGCAGCCGCGGTAATACGGAGGGGGCAAGCGTTGCTCGGAATTACTGGGCGTAAAGGGTTCGCAGGCTGTCTGGTAAGTTGGGTGTGAAAGCTCAAGGCTTAACCTTGGAATTGCATCCAAAACTACCAGACTAGAGTCCAAGAGAGGTTGGCGGAATTCCCGGTGTAGCGGTGAAATGCATAGATATCGGGAGGAACACCAGAGGCGAAGGCGGCCAACTGGCTTGGTACTGACGCTCAGGGACGAAAGCGTGGGTAGCAAACCGGATTAGATACCCGGGTAGTCCACGCCCTAAACGATGGATGCTAGGTATGGGGAATTTTTTCTCCTTGCCGTAGTTAACGCATTAAGCATCCCGCCTGGGGAGTACGGTCGCAAGGCTGAAACTCAAAGGAATTGGCGGGGGCCCGCACAAGCGGTGGAGCACGTGGTTTAATTCGATGCTAAGCGAAAAACCTTACCAAGGCTTGACATGTTAACTTAAACCTATACGAAAGTATTGGGTGGGTCTGAGTTTTCTCAGAACAGTTATCACAGGTGCTGCATGGCTGTCGTCAGCTCGTGCCGTGAGGTGTCCGGTTAAGTCCGGTAACGAGCGCAACCCCTATCTTTAGTTGCCATCACTTCGGGTGGGCACTCTAAAGACACTGCCGGCGACAAGCCGGAGGAAGGTGGGGACGACGTCAAGTCATCATGGCCCTTACGTCTTGGGCTACACACGTGCTACAATGGTTGGTACAATGGGTTGCTACCCCGCGAGGGCAAGCCAATCCCATCAAAGCCAATCTCAGTTCGGATTGTAGGCTGCAACTCGCCTACATGAAGTTGGAATCGCTAGTAATCGTGGATCAGCACTGCCACGGTGAATACGTTCCCGGGCCTTGCACACACCGCCCGTCACACCACGAAAGTCGGTTCTGCCCGAAGTAGCTGTGCTAACCTTCGGGAGGCAGGTTCCTAAGGTAGGGCTGGTAATTGGGGTGAAGTCGTAACAAGGTAGCCGTAGGGGAACCTGCGGCTGGATCACCTCCTTTTCACGGAGATTTCTGCCTGTTTTTCGCTCGCTGTCTGCTTTTACTGAAAAAATTTAGTTTTTGCCGCGCTTAAAAGCAACGGGGCCTATAGCTCAGCTGGTTAGAGCGCACCCCTGATAAGGGTGAGGTCGTTGGTTCAAATCCAACTAGGCCCACATTAGGGGGTGTAGCTCAGTTGGGAGAGCGCCTGCTTTGCAAGCAGGAGGTCGACGGTTCGAGCCCGTTCACCTCCATAAAACGAGTTTTTTGATCTTTGACAACTGAATATAACGCTGAGAAAAAGAATTAATCGTGTTTTTAGTATTATCGAGGATTTTCACGCTTCGCAGATAAGATATGTAGAGCAGAAGGTGGATGCCTTGGCGACGGACGGCGATGAAGGACGTAGTAAGTTGCGATAAGCCTCGGGGAGCCGCTTAACAGGCTTTGATCCGGGGATCTCCGAATGGGAAAACCTGACCGAGCAGACCTCGGTCATGCCATCGTGAATATATAGCGGTGGCAGGCTGACGGGGGGAAGTGAAACATCTCAGTACCCCCAGGAAAAGAAATCAACCGAGATTCCCTTAGTAGCGGCGAGCGAAAGGGGATGCAGCCCAAACCGGGAGGAAATTCCTCTCGGGGTTGTGGGACCTCAGCATGGGACTTTTAAAGGTAGCGGAACAGTCTGGAAAGTCTGGCCATAGAGGGTGACAGCCCTGTACGCGAAACCTTGAGAAGCCCTAGAGGTATCCCGAGTACTCCGGCACACGTGGAATGTTGGAGGAATCTGGGTGGACCACCATCCAAGGCTAAATACGTGCCGTCGACCGATAGCGAACTAGTACCGTGAGGGAAAGGTGAAAAGAACCCCTGTTAGGGGAGTGAAATAGAATCTGAAACCATCTGCTTGTAATCAGTGGGAGGGCTATGTCCATTTATGGAAACGCCTGACCGCGTGCCTTTTGCCTAATGAGCCTGCGAGTTATCCTCAGTGGCCTGATTAAGCCGAACAGGTGTAGTCGTAGCGAAAGCGAGTCTGAATAGGGCGCCAGTCACTGGGGGTAGACCCGAAGCGAGTCGATCTATCCATGGCCAGGGTGAAGCAGAGAGAAAACCTTTGTGGAGGCCCGAACCGGTCAGGGGTGAAAACCTGTCGGATGAGCTGTGGATCGGAGTGAAAGGCTAATCAAGATTCGTGATAGCTGGTTCTCCCCGAAATATATTTAGGTATAGCCTCATGTGATGACCAACGGAGGTAGAGCACTGATTGGACTAGGGGGTCGAAAGATCTACCAAACCCAGACAAACTCCGAATGCCGTTGGGTTAACATGGGAGTCAGTCGGTGGGAGATAAGTCCCATCGGCGAAAGGGAAACAGCCCAGATCGCCGGCTAAGGCCCCAAAATACGAACTAAGTGACAAAGGATGTGAATTCGCATAGACAGCCAGTAGGTAGGCCCAGAAGCAGCCACCCTTTAAAGAGTGCGTAACAGCTCACTGGTCGATGCGTGTTTGCGCCGAAAATGAATCGGGGCTAAGTTCGTTGCCGAAGCCGCGGGTTATATATTCATATATAGCGGTAGGGGAGCGTTCCCAGCGGGCTGAAGAGTTACCGTGAGGAAACTTGGACTGTTGGGAAGTGAGAATGCAGGCATGAGTAGCGATAAAGGTGGTGAGAATCCACCTCGCCGTAAACCCAAGGGTTCCTGGGCAAGGCTCGTCCTCCCAGGGTAAGTCGGGACCTAAGGCGAGGCCGAAAGGCGTAGTCGATGGAAAACGGGTTAATATTCCCGTACCAGTCGGTCTGAGTGATGGGGTGACGGAGAAGGATAGGTCATCCGGGTGTTGGATATCCCGGTTCAAGCCGGTAGGAGGAAAAGACGAGTAAAACCTCTTTTCATTACTCCGAGAAGCGAGTACGAGAGGCGCACGCCTCGTAAAGTGATTGAGTCCATGCTTCCAAGAAAAACCTCTAAACGTTGACGGCCGAGTGCCCGTACCTAAACGGACACACGTGGGTGAGTTGAGAATACTAAGGCGCGTGAGAGAACTTTGGCTAAGGAACTCGGCAAATTAACCCCGTAACTTCGGAATAAGGGGTGCCCGTATTACGTGAAGGCCCTCGCGGCTGGAGCGGAAACGGGTCTCAGTAAATTGGCGGTAACGACTGTTTACTAAAAACACAGGGCTCTGCAAACACGTAAGTGGACGTATAGGGTCTGACTCCTGCCCAGTGCCGGACGGTTAAGGGGATGGGTTATCTTCGGAGAAGCTCAAAACCGAAGCCCCGGTAAACGGCGGCCGTAACTATAACGGTCCTAAGGTAGCGAAATTCCTTGTCGGGTAAGTTCCGACCTGCATGAAAGGAGTAACGATTGCCGCACTGTCTCGGCCAAAGACTCAGCGAAATTGTGGTTCCGGTGAAGACGCCGGATACCCGCTACGGGACGGAAAGACCCCGTGCACCTTTACTATACCTTAGCATTGAGTTTTGGTGCTGTATGCGTAGGATAGGTGGGAGCCTGTGAAACTTCGCTTCAGGGCGGAGTGGAGGCAATCGTGAAATACCACCCTTACAGTTCTGGAATTCTAACTTAGGTCCGTTATCCGGATCAAGGACAATGTTAGGCGGGTAGTTTGACTGGGGCGGTCACCTCCTAAAAGGTAACGGAGGTGTGCAAAGGTTCCCTCAGCTTGATTGGAAACCAAGCGTAGAGTGCAAAGGCATAAGGGAGCTTGACTGTGAGACTGACAGGTCGAGCAGGTGCGAAAGCAGGTCTTAGTGACCCGGTGGTTCTGTGTGGAAAGGCCATCGATCAACGGATAAAAGGTACGCCGGGGATAACAGACTTATCTCCCCCAAGAGTTCACATCGACGGGGAGGTTTGGTACCTCGATGTCGGCTCATCGCATCCTGGGGCTGGAGAAGGTCCCAAGGGTTGGGCTGTTCGCCCATTAAAGCGGTACGCGAGCTGGGTTTAGAACGTCGTGAGACAGTTCGGTCCCTATCTGTAGCGGGCGAAGGAGATTTGAGAGGATCTGCTCATAGTACGAGAGGACCTGAGTGGACGAGCCTCTAATGTACCAGTTGTCGTGCCAACGGCAGTGCTGGGTAGTTATGCTCGGAACGGATAACCGCTGAAAGCATCTAAGCGGGAAACCAGCCTCAAGATTAGATCTCCCGAACGTAGAAGTTCCTTAAGATCCCTCGAAGATTACGAGGTTGATAGGCTCAAGGTGTAAGTTCCGTGAGGAATTAAGCTGATGAGTACTAACCGATCGTGAGGCTTATCTGCGGAGCTTGAAAATTCTTGATATGAAACACGATTTCTCGGCGTTGTATTCGGTTTTCTTAGATTTTTCCTGTAATTTCCGGATAAAATCGCATAAGACTGACCGCAAGCGTGCTTTGAGTCTCTTTTTTACAGCAGGCTCGAATCAATTTAAGGGAATTATAAAGGAAAGTTGACAAAACGTAAAAACTTTTGAGACAAGAGTTGACAAATGAGACTGTGAGAGTATTAAGAGAAAGTTAATTAAAAAATAAACTGACTGTCAGGAAGGCATTTATATTTTTTGTTGGAAAGACTTGGATGCTCGGCATGAGAGAACACGGCGGCAAGACTAGAGATTTGTTGCCAATTAGGGTTGTGTAAGGGGATTACAATAGGCACGCCTCATTCTACAAAGGAAATATCACTTAACGGCAAACTGGCCGAATGCTTGCGCCAGTATGGACTGGACGCTCTTGAAGAACAGACTTTGCGTTCCATGTCTGGCAAAATTCATCAGGTTGATGTTTTGGTCAATCTTGACGAGTACGCTGTCGCACTGGAGGCAGAATACGCACCACAAGACGGCAGAATGGATGCTGCCAAGCGGTTGACTGACCCGCCGCTTGAATGGCGGGGCGTACCTGTTGATGTTGCCTACGCTATTGCGTATCCGGCTAACATTAAGACCCTACCCCCCCCCGTCGCATATAATGAACTTCGTAATACAAGGAAACTTCGATTTAAGCATATCTCTAGGGCAGATCCCAGATGGTCGACACCGGCCACGGGGACGGTATCTGAACTTGCCGATGTCCTTCACGACTTCTGGACACAAAGCGACAATGGACAAGACATCTATGATGTGGCCGAGTTGGCTTCTGCCGCCATTGATAAAGCGGCTAATTTCTTGGAACGTCACAACAAAGAATCAGGTGAGAAAGATAGTGATCCGGCAGCTACGAAAGCACTTATTTGGTTGAACGCCTTACTTTTCCAAGTGCTGCTTCATCAATCCTTGAACCCCGATTTGCTCCCTTTACCACACACCGGTAAACGGATTCCACTTCCACATCCAGATAAGGGTAAAGATCATTTATCGGCACAATGGAAGGAAATCTTGGACATCAACTGGTGGCCGATCTTTCATGTGGCAAGGGAAAGCTTAAACTGAACTTGCAGAACAATTTTGACATAACTATCTGATATTATTAATAAAGTAAAAAACAACCATGTTAGTTACTGGACAGGTTTGAGTTTGACCCCCAGTAATTCGAAAGCTTTCTGCTGCAGCTCGGTGGGTTGAGTCATGATTTCAAACGGCTCGGCATTGTCCGACGGCGCCACCACTTTATTCCTGCAGATAGTGGCCAGGTCATCAAGCAGTGTGCGGAAACTGTGCACAGGTTCTCCTGAAGTTGCGCGTCTGCTCCGGGCTTTGTTTCGGGCTGAAGACGAAACCTCCGCACGCTCCACTACCGATGACCGCTCTCTCTGTGCTTCTTCAGGGTTCTCGTCGTCAAACAGCAGCGGTCTGAGACTCCGGCGCATGTGCCACTCAACGTAATAGGCCAGCATGCACAACAATACGTGTGCACGCACCCGGTCTGCTCTGTAGTGATAGACAGGTCTAACCTTCAGATCCACAGTCTTGAAACTGCGGAATGCACGCTCCACCGCGCTCAGACTCTTATAGGCCCGCACAGTCTGCTCGGCATCAAGTTCATCTGCAGGCACGCCGGTGCGCACTATGTATATACCGTCAAGAGCTGATTCAGCCGCTATGGAATCGCTTTTACGCCGATATTCAAATGTATTGTCCGTGATCTTCAGTTCAAAGTGCTTGCCCATCTTATATCTGCCGATCACCTTTCCCACCCGAAGCGCAATCTTTTCCCTGCCTTCGAGTCTGCGCTTGTCCCGCCTGGTCGCATCAACAATGGAATCAAGCGCCTCTTCGGTGGATTTCAATAAATCCTCACGTCTACGCTTCCGCCTGAACGCCAACTGTTTGTTGCGACACACCACCAGACGTTCCCCGGGATAGTCATCGCTTCTGATCTCGGCCAGGTCGGTATCATCGAACAACGAAAGTTGTACAGCACCGGATACGACCAGACTGCTGACGGCCGTTGTACGCAGCGCACTTATCCAGTCCAACCCCGCAGGCTCCACCTCATCACGGATGCGTGCCTCGGTCAGCATGCCTCTGTCACCGACAAGTACAATACGGGACAGCCCGAAGCGATTACGTATCTTGTCGATCTGTACACTCAACGTCCCGGGGTCGGCGGTGTTTCCTTCGAAGACTTCCACGGCAACAGGACATCCCTCATCACTGCACAGCAGGCCGAATACTATCTGCATCTTCCCTTTCCTGCCGTCTCTCGAGTATCCGAACTGCGCAAGAGAACAGCACTTTCCTTCAAGGTATGCGGATGTGAGATCGTAGAGTACCAGCGCTCCGTCCCGCAGATGACGTTCAGCCAGGCGCCGTTCAATGGTGTTCTGACGCTGCAGCAACCAGTCCACAGCATCGTAGAGACCGTCTTTGTCCGCACCTTCTATGTCCAGCATCTCGGCAAGAGAACTGTTTGCGGTGTCGGAGGCCAATCCTCGTGCAGCGGCCAGCTTTGAGCCCGGAAAGAGTATGCGGGCGACTATGAGGGCGACAGCGAGTTCACGTCGGGCGGAAGCGGAAGAGCCGATTATGCGGTCAAGTTTCAGTTTACGTAATGTTCCGAGAACAGCTGCGACATGTCCGTGCGGAAGAGACCGGATTATATCGAAGACTTCGCAGGGGTCGGAGACAGCACGACCGCCTTTGAGCAGCACGCGCAGTCCTTCAATCACTTCAGGCGGCAGTTTGGACAGGTTGGCGAGTGTGCGTTTGTGAGCTCTTCCGTCTTTCCAATACGATTCCCGCAGCAGGATGGCGGGGGGAGAGTTTCTGTTCGGTACGCTTTCTATGTACATGATTAGGATTATAAACTGATAAATAAGTGATGTCAAGCAAGAAATAACAGAAACATTATACTATACATGGACAGGCCGTCAGCTGAAAAACAGGTAAAAATGAAGTGTTATGAGCAGGTTATGTTAAAAACAGGAGAATTTTTCCCGCAAGTTCAGCTTAAATGCCACAGCACCGTTGGCTGCAAAACGGGCGCTTGATGTACTCAAAGTTACCGCTACCGAGATTGCTGAGACCGGGGTTATTCGCCGTCATGATGTAGCTGGCAGGATATTTCACCGCTTGCTCAATACAAGGAAGTTCTTAGCAACCAATTATACGACTATCCCCGCTGCGATAATTCTTTCAGCGCTTGCGTTTGACCGTCGCCATTCAACTTGGAAAGACCTTGATTTTACCCGTAGAGAAACGTTGGAACAGTTAAAAATTGTTGATCCAGCTTGCGGTTCGGGAACATTGCTGATGGCTGCATTCCAGGAAACAATCAAACAAGTTCACATTCAGAATGAAAGATGTCCGAACAGCGACCTGACCAAATGCGTTCTAGAGAATTCACTCTACGGATTTGATGTTGTACCCGCCGCTATTCACCTTGCCGCCAGTACCTTGTTAATGGCGGAGACTTCACAACTTGTCTCAGACTTAAAACTATGGCGAATGCAACATGGAGTATTTGGCGGTTTAGCAAGACTTGGTAGCTTGGACATGCTTAACACCTCACACACAAGTGGAAACGCAGCTCGATTAGGCTTGTTTAACGATCCTGAGATAGATGCCATAGCTATATCGGGAAAGGGGGAAGAAGCAAAAACAGATGTCTTTTTCCCAAGAGATTGCGACTTGGTAATTGCAAATCCGCCATACACACGGGCGGGCGGGCCGGGTGACGAGAAAAACACCGATTGGAATCCGATCTTTGGCTCACTGCTCAATAAAGAAGAACAGGAACTAATGAAGAACGCTCTCAACCGCACATTACGAAACACTCCAGCGGGCATATACTCTGGCTTGGGCTCCGCTTTTCTTGTCTTGGCACACCATAATGTTAGAAGGGGAGGTCGCATAGCGTTTGTCCTCCCTAGTGTCTTAACTACAGGCATTTCATGGAAACCGATCCGGGAAATGTTGCTCGTCAACTATCAGGTCGACTGGGTGATTACAAGTCATGACCCCAAAATTCGATTTGGAAGGGCGGGGCTGCCCGGACGCATGTATGCCTCTTTCTCCGAGTCAACCAACATGGCTGAGGTTTTATTGGTAGCCACTAAAAAAACACCGTCACCTTCTCATAAGATTCGTTTTGTGAATCTTAAAACTAATCCATTATCTACGATTGACTCACTGGCAGTAGCAAGGGCATTACTTGAGATGCCAGAGGGTGCGGTAGATCTTTTAACGTCAGGTGCTTCTTCATGGGGACAGGTGCGCACGGTGCTTCAATATAAACTGACGGATAAACCTTGGATCGAAACCTCGTTTGTTCAATCAGACTTGATAGATGTGGTTCAACAACTCGCAAAAGACATCCCCTTGTGTGCATTGGATCGGGATTGGATATTCGGTCCTTATGAGATGCAGATCAAAAACAAGAATCAAGGATTGTTCTTGATTGATAAGAACCCTGACCCTATGCGTTCAGGATATGCGGCATTGTGGCATCATAAAGCCGATGAAATAATCCAGTTGCAAGTCCCACCAAATGCCCACCTAACTCCACGGGATGACAAGTCTTCCTCAGAACAGCAAAAAATGTTAAACAAGTCCTCAAAACTACATTTTGCCCGTGAATTGCGTAGCAATACTCAGAAATTGGCATCTGTACTCACGGATCAACCTCTTCTTGGTGTCCGCAGTTGGATTACCTTGAAGCCTAAGTCTTCAAAAGAAGGTGATTTAGAAACTGCTTGTCTCTGGTTCAATTCAACTCTGGGCTTTCTTGTTCGCCTGCCACATGCGAACCGGCCTTATCCCGGACGATCGACTATAACGCACTCAACAATCCCTTCGTTAAAGGCATTGGATCTGAAGTCACTTACTGAAGAACAACTTAGACAAGGCAAGGATTCCTTTGAACAAATCCGAGAAAAAACATTGCAACCATTTCACCGAATGAATGTGGATAAGACTAGGCAGGAAATTGACACCGTATTGTGCCGTATTCTCGGACTGAATACGGAAGATATAGCGAAAATCCGGGATATGCTAGTACTTGAACCGTTGGTTAATGCGGGGAAATAGGGTAGTCTAACACTGTTCTGAAAACTTAAGGGTGATTCGGTCTACTACTTGGCATGAAGGCGGTAAAGCATAAACATCCAAAGAAGCCGACAAAAAAGGATTTAGAGCGCAGATTTTTCCTCCAAAAAGACAGGAAAGGCAACCCTAAAATTGTTGAAGTCAAATGAGGGAGTTACAAAATCTTATCAACTTTCCTTTATAATTCCCCAATTTAAAATACCGTTATGAACCTGTACGGCGTGCTGATTTTTCTTATGGCCACTGGAGTTGCTGCGCTTCTGTATATTCTGTTCAGGCAAAACGGGCGCCTCCGGGCCAGAGAGTCGGAACTCTCTCTTGTAAAAACGGCAAACACTGAGTTTCAGGATAAAATCGCCGCCTATGAAGAGCGGATAACTGTGCTTAATTCCGAAGTGAGCAAAAAAAGGGAAATGATCTCGGTTCTGAAAACTAATGAAGAGTTTTTCAGGAACTCGGAGCGGATATTGCGTGAGGAGTTTACCAACCTTGGAAACAGGATTTTTGAATCTACTGCGAAAAAATTCGCCGATGAGAACAGAACCAATATGGAGAATCTCCTCGGTCCGCTCCGAGAACGGATCAAAGATTTCGATAAAAAAGTTACGGATACTCATAGAGAAGCGTCTGTCGACAGAAACTCCCTGAAAGAACACATAGAGAATCTGAAAAAACTCGGAGAGCGGATGAATCGTGAGACGCTTAATCTAACAACCGCTCTTAAGGGTGAATCTCAGACGCAAGGCGCTTGGGGAGAAATGATACTTGAAAGAGCCTTGGAGATGTCGGGACTCCGCAGGGATAAGGAATACCGGACGCAGGCAAGTTTCAAAGATGACGATGGGAATACCCTGCGCCCGGATGTCATCGTCCGTCTTCCCGAGGGCAGGGATGTGATAATCGACTCGAAGGTTTCCCTTACGGCATACGAGAGATATGTTTCCTCCGATGATCCAGAAGAAAAAGAAAACCGCATCCGCGAACACATAACGTCTTTTCGAAACCATATAAGGAGTCTAGGCTCCAAGAGGTATGATGATATATCCGAGATAAGGAGCCTTAACTATGTCCTCATGTTTGTTCCGATAGAGTCAGCTCTTATGCTTGCTGTGGAAGAGGAGCGGGACCTTTACTCGGACGCTTTTGCGAAAAACGTGATAATAGTGAGTCCCTCCACGCTTCTTGCCGTGCTTCGGACCATACACAACCTCTGGCAGTTTGAGTATCAGAACTCAAATGCAAGAGAAATAGCCGAAAGCGCGGGCAGGATGTATGATAAATTCGTCACCCTTGTCGAGCATCTTGAGGAAGTAGGAAAGCGCATAAGTCAGTCGGAAAAAGCCTACACCAATGCCATGAAAAGTCTTTCTGAAGGCTCCGGGAACCTTATCGGAAGGGTGCAGTCTCTGAGAGATTTGGGAGTGAAAAGTTCGAAGCAGCTGCCTGACGGCATCTCAGAAAGATCGCAAAGGTCGGAGTTCATCACTTCTTCTCAAGAAGACGGACATTAATATCTATCCAAGGAAGAAAAGTCGAATTTGTCCTGACTGAAATGTTGACATTCAATTCAATCGATGTCGAAACGGCAAACGTTGATCGTGCGAGCATCTGTCAGATCGGCATAGTACATGTTCGGGACGGAAAAATCGAAGATGAATGGTGCACCTCGGTGAATCCGG
The DNA here is from genome assembly GCA_965204665.1 of Thermodesulfobacteriota bacterium. GTDB lineage: Bacteria > Desulfobacterota_D > UBA1144 > Nemesobacterales > Nemesobacteraceae > Nemesobacter. The sequence goes on from OZ242002.1 coordinate 1,825,022, forward strand.
AGGATTGGTTCGATCCGTGGAATACTGAAATTCACGGGATTGAAGAAAAAGACGTGAGGAATAGTCCCACTCTTCCCGTACTTCGTGATAAATTGTGCGGACGACTGCATGGCTCTATTCTGGTAAGCCACACATCATTTGATCGTGTTGCGCTGGATCGCGCTATGAAAAAGTACAACCTCGAACGACTTCAGGTTGTATGGCTTGATAGTGCGAAAGTCGCCCGTCGTGCTTGGCCGGAAAAATACGGACAAAGAGGTTACGGACTCAAGAATATTGCGGAAGATCTCAAGATTGTATTCAGGCATCACGATGCCCTTGAAGATGCCAGAGCAGTAGCGGAAATTCTACTAAGTGCGTGTGCATCCGCTGAAATAGACATTGAAGGTTGGTTGCGTCGGGTTAATCGTCCAATTTCTCCCTACGCATCTCGGTCTCGGTCGCCGTCATCATCAGTGAAGCGAGAGGGAAACGCGAATGGAGTACTATTCGGAGAAACAGTTTTGTTCACCGGCGCACTGAGTATGCCGAGGGTTCAAGCAGCCGATATTGCTGCGGAAGCCGGATGCAATGTGGTAGAAGGCGCCAACAAGAACATTACAATGCTGGTAGTGGGCATTCAGGACGAAAGAAGACTGAAAGATTATAAGAAAAGAAGTAAACATCGAAAGGTGGAAGCGTTGATTGAGAGAGGCTCGGACATCCAGATTTTATCCGAAAGAGATTTTTCCGAACTTGTAGGCATTGATCTATGAGTCGGAGTCTCGTTTCAGTCATATTCTTTGCTGAAATGACAGTTTTAACGCTTTAAAAATCCTGTCTTATTTTGAGAATTATTGCTTCACTCCCTTTTCACCGGACGTATAAAAGTCCTCTACCAATTGATTCCTGATTCAGTCGAAACGGCGATAGCGATCTTAGAATAAAAAGAGCAAATCATGTAAGGTTCTGCTTCTGAAGATTCAATATACGATGAGAGGTGGCATAACCTTGTTTGAAAATTCCATCAAAGGTCACTGGGCGCTGATACTCGGCTCATCAAGCGGTTTCGGAGAAGCATGCAGTATAGAACTCGCCCGCAGAGGAATGAATATTTTCGGCGTTCATCTGGACCGTAAGGGTACAATGCCGAAAGTGCAAGGCATTATCGAAGAGATAAAAAACCTAGGAAGTGAAGTCAAGTTTTATAACGTAAATGTTGCGGATACGGAAAAAAGAAGCGAGGTGCTCCAGGATATAAAGGATACTGTCGGAGATAAACCGGCAGTGAAAGTTCTGGTTCATTCCGTCGCGTTCGGCACTTTGAAGAATTACGTGGCGGACAACCGCTCTCAGGTCCTCAACAGCAAGAATATAGAGATGACGCTTGATGTGATGGCTCACAGTCTTGTTTACTGGACGCAAGATCTTGTAATGGAGGGACTTATGGGGCAGGGGGGAAGAGTGTTCGCAATGACGAGTTCAGGAAGTCACAGGGTATGGCCTACCTACGGCGCTGTCTCTGCGGCCAAAGCCGCAATAGAATCTCACATACGCCAGTTGGCGGTTGAACTTGCTCCGCGCGCAATCACCGCAAACTCAATAATGGCGGGAGTGACCGACACTCCGGCGCTGAGAAAGATCCCGGGAAATGAGAAACTTTCTCAGCGCGCGCTTGAGTCGAATCCTTCGGGAAGACTCACGAAGGCTGAGGATGTGGCAAAGGCGATTGCTGTTCTCTCACTCGCCGAAGCTTCATGGATTACAGGAAATGTGATAGGGGTTGACGGAGGAGAAGACATCGTCTCGTAGGTCGTCTGCACCCCTGTTCTGTATGATTTTTCATTCTCTCAGAAGTTTTTTTTTCGATCCAATACGGTTGCACTGTTGTACGGTACATATATGAATGAAAGGGTTGGAAGCCGAACTTTTCAGTTGTTTTGTCAGCATATTTTGATGACTGGTCACTCAGTTCGTGATGTTGTATGGTGTAGGCCATGGATAGACAGCCACTTCAGGATAATGAGATTGATCTGGGCACGGTCATAGTACGGCTGACCTACGGGGAGGCGCAGCATAAGCGCTTAGACAGTCTGGTCAATGTCATTACCTCGCCTTCTAAAATCGTTATATCTCGAATGTCTTTACTGGGCTTGTTGTTAGATTTTTACATGTTTTTGCAATATAATATTTTGCATAGTCTGTTTGGAAGCCGTTGTGCGACCGGGTAAAGGACCGGCAAAATATCAGATAGAGAAAAGACACAAAAAGGGGGCTAAACAATGATCAAGGTTATTTTAATGGCAGTTTTGTTCTTTATGTCTGGTGTGGCCGTTGCCCAAAGTCCTGAAACATGTGCAGAACAATACAAGGTTGGGGGAAATGGCTGGCTATGCCAGGGCTTATGTGCAGAGGGAACAGGAAAGAATGATTTTTGACAAGCTATTACCTGAAGCATATCGAGACGGTTACAACAAAGGATGGGCTGAATGTATGGAAGCCCGCAGGGAGAGATAACATGAGCAACAAAGGCTATTATATTGGTTCTCAATGGCATAAATTGGAATTCCGTGAGTGATTGACCCCGCAACTCAGGTTCAGTTGAAAGAAGCCATTGTCGATTGTATTACCACTGATCAGGGAGCCCTTGACAACCTCCGTGAGGAAATCCGCCCGTTGCGTGAATCAACGCGACGGATACAGCCTCGCGCCACCACATCAGTTTCCATAGTTGGAACGGATGGTGGCAACAATCAAATTCAGTTCGACCCTTTCTTGGTTCAAATTGTGAGAGTTCTTGACAGTAGTAATAACGAATACTGTCTTGATGCGGTCTCTCTGACTACGCCGATTGACAAACTGAGTCGTCGCCAGTTTTCCAAGAATGGGTCACCTGAAACCGCACTTGGTGAAATGATGCATTTTCTTGAGGTAGAAACACTGCCATCGCTCTCCCACATGATTCGTTCCAATGATAGCGGGAAGCCAGTCTCTCCGACTTGGATTGGTGTTTATCGAGAACTCGTTGAGTGGGCAGTTCTGTTCTCAATTCTGAAAAAAGATTTCGGTACGGATACCCTGATTGTCTGCGACGGGTTGCTGCGCAGCAAGGTCTTTGCAAAGGACCTATTCCAACGGATTCTTCAAGGCATGCGTGCGCGAATCGAAGAGCAATGGCAAAAGAATCGACGCCGTGTCTACCTAGCCGGTGTTGCGAAGTACAGTAAAGTTCTTTCTCGGTACCAGTTGGCCATGGCCCTAGAAGGTGTTTTACAAACAGATTACCCGTCTTATGTAGAGGTACCGCGTGAAGTTGAAGAAAAAGCATATGTATGGTCTGAATTCGCCCGTGGTGATGACCGGGTGATTGACGAAGGCGGTGAGATCAATAAGTTCGTCGGTGGCAAGATGTTTCTCGTGAAATTCGGTGCGCACAGACGCGACCCTGTATGGCCGGTTGACATTTTTGTCCCGCAGGTAGGTGATGCTCAGCCGATACTCGGATCACTGCTCGCAGATACAATCAACGGTTTTCCTGTTCCTCACTATCCGCGTTGTCTCCAGAAGGCTCACGAAAACGCCGCGCTTGTAGATTTCGACTTTGAAATCCTACAGGACTTCATCTACGAAGGCATCCGGAGCAGTCTAAAGGGTGATGCTTCAAAGCTAGATGTATTCCAATTTCAAGATGCCGACCCTGCGCGAAAACGTTACGAATGAGGCTTGTTATGAGCACAGAAATTCAGTTGTTCCCCAGAGAAAAAGTTGTTGGGATATTCCGTGGCTTCCAACAGGGTGGAATGGAGTTCCACGCCGACCTTGTACTGCCCTACCGAAACGAGTTTCAAAACATCCCGATGCACGGACAGTTCCTCCTTGTTCAACTTGAGACGCCGGATGAAGCAGTCTTGGGGCGAATTGCGTCATTTTCGTCGGAGGGAAAACTTTCCTTTGGCTCTGGTGAGGAGTTCAGCATTCGAGCAGTCCGTGAGGACCGTCCTATCCCCGAGGACCTCAGAGAGCAGTATCTCAAGTATCGTGTGAACATTCGCGTGCTTGGAGTACTGCGTAGAAATGGTGTAGGACTCACTTTTGTACCTTCACACAGACGCCTACCACATGTTGGAAGCCAAGTTGCTTTCCCGTCAAGTGCTGTACTCCGCGAGATTGCCGGACACAATATTTGTGGAGCACCTATTGGGCATCTCGCCTTTGGTGAGTACATCTACGCCTCTGGCAATTCTGATCTTGAAACGCAGGAGTGGATGCAACTTGTCCGGCCACAAATCCTCGTGAAATTTCCTGTTGAATCACTGGTTTCACGCCGTAGTTTCGTCTTTGCGCGCGCAGGCTTCGGTAAATCCAACCTGAACAAACTTCTTTTCAGTCAACTCTACAAGACAACTCCGCATGTTCAGAAGCGCGGCGGCCGTAACGTCCCCGTCGGTACTGTAGTATTCGACCCAGATGGCGAATACTTCTGGCCGGACGATAAAGGACGACCGGGACTGTGTGACGTACCGGAACTTGAAGACAGGTTGGTAGTTTTCACGGAACGACACAATCCGAGTCGTTTCTACCAGTCTTTTGTAGCTGGAGGCATTCGCCTTGATATTCGACGCCTGCTCCCGAGCGATGTTATCGCAATCGCTCTTGGTCCCGAGCGCCAAGAACAACAAAACGTAAGAAAACTTAGAGGACTGTCGCAGGAACTATGGGAGTCCTTAGTTAATTTGATTGATGAAAACGGCAACGCCACGCCAATTGAAGATATTTGCCGGATTCTGGACCTTGATTCCAGGCAGGAAATAGAAGCACTTGCTGCCCGAGGCAATATGACCACAATCGTTCGCATGTTGCATGACAAGAGCAGTCAACTCATGGATATGCTCATCCGTGCGCTCTCGGAAGGCAAATTATGCGTTATAGATGTGTCCCAAATGCGTGGTGGGCAATCTTTGATCCTATCAGGACTGGTCCTCCGCCGAATCTTCGACCGAAACCAGCAGGAATTTACGACTGCAGAATCAAAGACCATTCCGACAATAGCCGTGGTGGAGGAAGCGCAATCAGTCCTTAAGGGAAATGCACCTGGAACGGAAATTTACGTCGCATGGATCAAAGAGGGTCGAAAATACGACCTCGGAGCTCTACTTATCACGCAACAGCCCGGGAGTATTCCAGTCGAGATTTTGAGCCAAGGTGACAACTGGTTCATCTTTCATCTGCTTTCCGCAACCGACCTAACATCACTGAAACGCGCGAATGCCCATTTCAGCGACGACCTGCTCAGTTCCATACTTAACGAACCGATCCCGGGACAAGGCGTTTTTTGGAGCTCTGTAGGAGGTAAATCTTATCCTGTAAGCATCCGCGCTCTTTCCTTTGAGCGTCTTTTTTCAATGCGTGATCCTAACTACAAACTACCGGCAGGCAACACTTATGCAAAACTGCTCCGTACTACTACTTTCTCAGCGCAATCGGAATCGGAAGAAGAGGAACATGAACCGGTCGACATTATCGCTAAGATTGAGGAACAAATGATTACAGCACTTCAATCAGAATCGCAATTTATGTCTAAACTGGAATCGATTGATGGTGCCGCTTGGGGCTCGGTCAAGGCATTTTTCCTTAGCCAACTTCCTGAGCATCTTGATGACAGAGACCAGTTGGCGTATCGGATGGTCTTAAAAGCGATGAATAAAATATTCGGTAGGCAGGATCATGATTGGGAGACATTCAAAAATCCATCAGGCAAGACATACATACGGAAAAAATCGTGATCTAGTATGACTGCGCGAGCGGCGAACATGTCATTGAATGGAATATGCCCGTACTTCACCATGTTTCCGCTCAGGTTTCCACTAAATATTCTGCGCAAATACGCCAAGAAACATCAATCGGTCCTTGATCCATTTTGTGGACGCGGAACGACGAACTTTGCTGCCCGGTTGCTGGGATTGCGCTCTCTGGGCGTGGATTCAAACCCGGTTGCAACCGCAATCACCGAAGCTAAACTCGCCCAAGTCAAACCCTCTGAGATACTGGCCGAAGCACGTGACATACTGAAAGGTACTGGGGCTAACAACATCCCATCGGGACCTTTCTGGGACTTGGCGTATCATGCTGAAGTGCTTCTTGACCTTTGTCGCTTCAGAACCGCCTTTCTCCAGAACTGTTCAACTCCATCTCGAATGGCTCTAAGGGGAATCATTCTCGGTGCGCTACACGGGCCAAAACAGAAGACAATTCAGAGTTATTTTTCCAATCAAAGCCCCAGAACGTACGCCCCGAAACCCTCCTACGCGACTAGGTACTGGCAGAGTCGTAACTTGAAACCTTCCCGGGTGGATGCTTTAGATATCATCAAGCGTCGAGCGGAGCGTTATTATGGTTCCTTTCCGAAGGTTGGTGGTGAAGTTCGACTTCGAGACAGTCGTGAAATTGATTCGCTGACACCGGAATCATATGACGCGCGCTTTTCATGGATAATTACATCACCACCGTATTACGGTATGCATACATATGTTCCGGATCAGTGGCTTCGTTATTGGTTTGTCGGTGGACCGGACCGCGTTTGCTATACGACCGAGCATCAGGTTGCACACTCAAGTCCTGAAATCTTTGTTTCTGATATTCGCAAAGTTTGGAATAATGTTGCTGAGACCTGTATGCCTGACGCTACTATGGTCGTGCGGTTCGGTGGCATCCCAAAGCGGCGCACTGACCCCTTAGAACTTGTGAAGACTTCATTCCGTGGTAGTCATTGGCGTTTACTGACTATGCATGCTGCAGGGTCCGCACTTGACGGAAGAAGGCAGTCTGATGCTTTCCTGCGAAACAGGAGCAGACCCGTAGTTGAATATGACCTTTGGGCTAGGCTGATATGAACAAGCAACTTTCTTAACTTACAACTGCTTCTTGAAGATGCCTGAACGACTGCTATACGTGATATGAGAAAGTATTCTGGGGGGGGGCGTCTGACAAAAAAAGGTCTACAATCTTGATTGTATCTCTCCATAATCAACTCCACCCATCAACTTGGTGAGGTATATGACTGGGTTCCTGAATACCTTCCGTTTTGCCTTTGATTTCCCAATCTGTTATAATCGAACCCGATGAAGCCGGATTCTGTATTTACTGTATGCGGAGAATTATGAGGGTGTTGCCGCCTTCAATTTCGGCTTTAACAACATTCAAAGGAGAAGAAAGAAATGCCCAAAGACACTTTATCCATCACGGACAACAGGACAGGTAGGACTTACGAACTGGCCATAGAGAACGACACCATAAAGGCTACGGACCTTCGCCAGATAAAGGTTAACGATGGTGACTTCGGAATGATGAGTTACGACCCAGCCTATGGGAATACGGCTTCCTGCAAAAGCAGAGTCACTTTCATCGACGGAGAAAAGGGAATTCTGAGATACAGGGGGTACCCGATAGAACAGTTAGCTAGGAACAGTACTTTTCTTGAGGTCGCGTACCTGCTCATATACGGTGAACTTCCGACTAAAGAGCAGCACGACAGCTGGGTCCACGACATAACCCATCACACTTACATGCATGAGAATATAAAAAAGTTCATGGACGGGTTTCGATATGACGCGCATCCGATGGGAATGCTGCTTGCCACGGTCGGGGCTCTCTCGACTTTTTACCCGAGAGCAAAAGACATATTTGATGTTGAAGTGCAGAATCTTGAAATGAGAAGACTCATAGCCAAAATGCCTACGATAGCGGGTTTTTCCTATCGGCAGATAATGGGTCTTCCCTATGTTTATCCGAACAATGAGCTTAGTTATCCGGGAAATTTCCTCTCCATGATGTTCAAGATGACCGAAGCGACCTACAAGCCCATCCCGGCCATAGAAAAAGCTATAGATGTTCTTTTCATTCTTCACGCCGACCACGAGCAGAACTGCAGTACAAGCGCCATGAGGAATGTCGCAAGTTCTCAGCCCGACCCGTATTCAGCCGCCGCCGCGGCCATAGCGGCGCTTTACGGACCGCTGCATGGCGGAGCAAACGAAGCAGTGCTTGAGATGCTCGCATCCATAGGTTCCGTCGACAAAATCCCGCAGTACATAGAGAGGGCGAAGAAAGGAGAGTTCAGACTCATGGGCTTCGGGCACAGAGTTTACAAAGCTTATGACCCGAGAGCCACGATAATAAAGGACATAGCGCACGATGTATTCGAGGTGACGGGGAAAAACCCTCTTCTGGACATAGCTCTGGAACTTGAGAGAATAGCGCTTGAAGATGAATACTTTGTGAGAAGAAGACTCTATCCGAACGTTGATTTCTACTCGGGTCTCATATATCAGAGTATAGGACTTCCCACGAGCATGTTCACTGTACTGTTCGCTATAGCGAGAATGTCCGGATGGCTTGCCCAGTGGCTTGAACTTCTCAATGACAGCGAGACCAGAATTGCAAGGCCTCGCCAGGTTTACCTCGGAGAAGGAGAAAGAGATTACGTTCCTATGAGCGATAGGGGTTAAGAAGCACAACACTCCTTTGTTGACACGGGTTGAGACCGCATCCTGCGTTGTGGCAGCAAGTGCGGGATGAGGTCTCAGCTTGATGAAAAATGTTTTCCGATTATCGAATTGTAATAACAGTCGATTGTGCGTTCCGCTGTTCGGGTCAGCAGTGACGCCACTTCTTTTTTCCCTTCAACTGAAAGAAAAAAGGCATTCCTGTCAGAAATATCCGCAATCCTTAACTCAATGGCCTCTGTAAAGGATTCGCGAAAAACTTCTCTTTCATCCCGAAGCGCCGTTTCAAGAAGCGACCTGTCCTGAACATCGTATTTTCTGCTTTCTATTTCCGCAACGATAGTTTTGTGAAACTGTTCGGGAGAAAGTCCCGGAAAACTCTCGCGTAGAGTTTCTTCAAAAACGCGGAGAAGATCTTCTGTCATCGCTGTATAACGCTTTGTTGGTTACGGAGGTCGAATTTCCCTATCTCTTTCAGCAGACAGGATACAATATCTATGGTGTGGGATATATCACTTTTATAAGCCACTGAACTTGGACTGTGGAGATATCTTGTCGGAACCGAAAGGACCGCGGCTCTAGTTCCCTTTCCCGTAACCTGCATTGCGGTTGCGTTTGAACTCCCTGCTTTTTTAACCGTTACTTGACACGGGATTTTATTTTTTTCCGCAAGTTCTTTTATGAAAAAACTGAAAGGTCTGTGCGCTACCAGGAATCTGTCGGAGAGTCTTATTTCCGGTCCTTTCCGCACAGTCGCGAATGATTCACTTCTGGAGACTCCCGGTATGTCCATCGCCACCGTGCCCTCAAGTCCCACTACGAAATCAGGTTCGTAAACAGGAGTTATAATCCTCGCTCCGCGAAGTCCGACTTCTTCCTGCACGGTGAAGCTGACTATAAGGTTGCATTCAGGATCGGGGGTTTTACGAAGCGCTTCAATTATCACAAAAATTCCCATCCTGTCGTCAAGAGCCTTGGAAATCACAGCATCTTCCGTTTCGTCAAGCGAAGTGTCAAATGAGACTAGATCGCCTTCTTTGACAATATCCGCGACTTTTTCAGCACTCAGTCCCAGGTCTATAACGCAGTCCTCGATCTCGGGAACCTCTTTCCCGCCGCCTGAACTTTTGGTCACATGCGGAGGTACAGCCGCCGCTATCGCTTTAAGAGGTCTTTCACCCCATACGACAAGCCTCTGTCCGTAAAACACCCTCGGGTCCACTGACCCAAGCGGAGTTAGGCGCAGAAAACCTCTCGAGTCTATGTGATGCACCATAAACCCGACTTCATCCATGTGCGCGTCAAGAACAAGAGTCGGTCCGTCTCCGGGTATGCGCACGATTAAGTTTCCCAGGACATCCTCGGTAATATCCTCGGAGAACTTTTCCGCCTCTTCGGTAAGAATTTCCCTTATCGCACCTTCATCACCCGGCATAGCGGGGGTGTCGCAAAGTTTTTTCAAAAATGCTGTGTCCATGACCGCCTGAGATTATAACCAGAGCAGGACTGTTTCCAAAACAGAAGTTTTTAATCATTTGTCAATCCGGTAATCTTTGCCCTCGGACATAATGCCGCTATAGAAACCGTATGCTGTCCTCTGCTGACTATTGTCTCAATGGTAGTTGTTTTTACGGATGATTTACCGAACACAAATTGGTGAACTTGGTTGAATCCTGACGATCCTGGTCTTTTCGAACCTGAGAGAGAAACATTGCCTCTTGCCGAGAGAATGAGACCGCAGACTCTTGCGGAGATGTTCGGCCAGGGGCACCTGCTGGGTACAGATGGGGTAATAACTAAAATCCTTGAAGCGGGAAGACTGCACTCAATCATATTCTGGGGTCCTCCGGGGACGGGTAAAACAACTATTTCAAGGCTTCTGGCGGGAGAGGTCGGTGCGAGATTCGTGCAGATAAACGCTATCTCGTCAGGGGTGAAGGATCTGAGAGATATAATCTCCGCGGCAAGAGACGCTCGTTATTCAGGAAAAAGAACAGTTCTTTTCATTGATGAAATACACAGGTTCAACAAGGCGCAGCAGGCGGCTCTGTTGAAAAGCGTCGAGCAGGGGGTTGTGGTGCTTCTCGGCGCTACGACTGAGAACCCGTCATTTGAAGTGATAAGTCCTCTTCTTTCCCGTTGCAGCGTGTATGTACTGAATCCTCTTTCCGCAGAAGAACTGGACTCAATACTAGAGAAAGCACTGTCAAGTGATGATGACCTCTGCAGAACATCCATATCCAAAGAGGCGAAAAGTGAACTGATCGCTCTTTGCGGCGGTGACGCGAGGGTAATGCTCAATTCGCTTGAGATCGCATATTCCCTTGTTTGCGCAAGAGATCTTAAAGAGATAGATGTCGGGATTGCAAGGGATGTTTTTCAGAAAACAGGACTTCTTTACGACAGGGACGGTGAAGAACATTACAACACGATCTCCGCCTTCATAAAGAGCGTGAGAGGCAGCGACCCCGATGCCGCCGTCTACTATCTGGCCAGAATGCTCGAGGCGGGAGAGGACCCCAAGTTCATTGCCCGCAGGTTGGTAATACTCGCATCCGAGGATATCGGAAACGCGGAACCTTACGCTCTTACGCTGGCCACCGACTGCTTTACCGCAGTCAATTACGTGGGTATGCCCGAGGGGCGCATAATTCTGTCTCAGGTGGCCACTTATCTTGCAAGTTGTCCGAAAAGCAACGCATCATACAAAGCCATCTGTAAATCCGAGGCGGATGTGAGAAAGAACCCCGGTCTTACGGTTCCTCTCCACCTAAGAAACGCTCCCACTCAACTTATGAAGGATCTGGGTTACAAGAAAGATTACAAATACGCCCATGATTACGAAGACCACTTTGTTGAAGACGACTTTCTTCCCGAACAGATAAAGGACAGGATTTACTACGAACCTTCTGAAAAGGGCAGGGAAGCCAATCTGAAGAAATATCTGGAGACCAGGTGGAAAAAGAGGAGAAAGTAATCTCGGCGGTCAGTCTTTTCTCTGTATCAACTCAATTTTGTATGAGTCGGGGTCTTCGACAAACGCTATCACGGTAGTTCCGTGTTTCATGGACCCCGGCTCCCTGATTATCCGACCTCCCGCCTGTTTTATCCTGTCGCATGCGCTGTATATGTCGTTAACTCCAAATGCCATGTGACCGTATCCGGACCCGAGGTCGTATTGCTCCGTGTCCCAGTTGCGGGTGAGTTCCAGAAAAGGTTCGGTATCCCCTCCTTCTCCCAAGAAGGCAAGTGTGAAACGGCCATCGGGATAATCTTTTTTTCTGTGAAAGGAAAGACCCAGAATCTCAGTATAGAATTTTATCGACTTCTCAAGGTCACCGACCCTTATCATCGTATGCAGATATTTCATCATTTCTCACTTCCCGTCATCGAACTGAATTTATTGTACTCATGGAGATTTATATGCGCAAAAACCCCAGCTGAAAAACCCCGGGGAATAGATATACTTCATAGTAACAGACGATGGGAATTACATTTGCTACGACGAAGATAGAAGCAAACCTGATTGAGGTTCTTCAGGAGCAGATTGTTTTATGGGCAGAGCAAATTATTAGGAGGTATGAACTTGGCTTCCCGCAATCCCGTTTGGGTGGAAGAAGAATTGATTCTCGCGCTTGATCTCTATCTGCGCGAAGGACTTCTCAGCAAAAATGATCCGGCAGTCATCGGGCTTTCCGAAAAACTCAGAGCCCTGCCGTTTCATTTCAATCGTCAGGACCCGAAAACTTTCCGCAATCCGACCGGTGTTCAACTTCACCTTTCCAGTTTCGCTACACTTGATCCGAACCACCCCAAATGCAGTATAAATTACAGCAAACGCGCTGCCGATGTGTGGGAACGATACGCATCGGATGAGGATTCGCTTGCCGAGGCGGCGGAAGCTATCGGGCAGGGGCGAAAACTGCCGGTGCTGCTACCTGCGAAAACCACTTCTTCAGGTGCCGCCGGAGCGGGGATTGATGAACATCACTTCGAGCGGTTCCAGGTTTCTTCAGCGTCCCAAGACATTGAAGTTGACCTGCGTGAGCAACATCTAATCTTTGCCTACCGCGACTACTTGGAGGAACAAGGGCATAAAGTGAAAAGGCATATGTATTCGCCGCACGGGGTCAGTTCTCCGATCGTCTGCGATCTTGTAGATGAGACTGGTTCCATGATCTACGAAGCCAAGGGAGATGTTCGGCGTAATTCAGTGAGGATGGCCATCGGACAACTGCTTGATTATCGCCGGTTCGAGCAGATGCCTATGAACTTGGCGGTTCTGCTTCCACGCCGGCCCTCCCTGGATATAATTGAGTTTATTCGCTCGGTTCCGGCATCAGCCGTTTGGAGGACAAGAAGCAGTTTTGAGAATGCACGGCCGTAGGCTGTCGTTGAGTGTCCGTATCTTCCGTCCGTCATCTCGCCGTGCCTGTAAAGGAACATGGGGAATATGGATAAAAGTTCCGGGATTCTAGGAGAAAAGCAATCCGTGTTCTGATTTGCTTGCTGAGTTGAGTTATCTGTAGTTTTACTGTAAAACAAGGCTGATTCAAAAACAGATATTGTTTCAGCCTTTTTTTAGATATATACTCTTTTGTCATGATTGAAAGAGATATTACTCCGCGTATAAGGAAAGCGGCTCTGAATTTCCCCTCCATAACGCTCACAGGACCTCGGCAAAGCGGCAAGACGACTCTATGTCGCGCGATTTTCCCTAGGCACTCCTACGTGACGCTTGAAGCCCCTGATGTAAGGGCGTTCGCCATGGAAGACCCGAGAGCTTTTTTGGCGCGGTTCTCTCAGGGTGCCATTATCGACGAGGTGCAGAGGGCTACGGATCTGCTGTCTTATCTTCAGGGGATGATTGATGATGATCCGACGCCAGGGAGATGGATTCTTACCGGTTCGCAGAATTTATCACTGCTCAATACAGTCAGCCAGTCTCTGGCCGGGCGGACGGCTGTTTACAATCTGTTTGCATTAACCAGAAAAGAGATTGTTCGTTTCTCCAATCATCCGCAGACTCTTGAAGAAACCCTTTTCACCGGTTCCTATCCCCGTATATTTGATGCCGAATTAGATCCGACCGACTGGCTTAGATCCTATATTGCCACCTATGTTGAACGCGATGTGCGGACATTGAGCAATGTGGGCGACTTAGCCACGTTTCAACGTTTCGTCGCGTTGTGCGCTGGTCGGACGGCGCAGTTGCTTAACTACTCTTCTCTGGCTGATGATTGCGGCATCTCGCAACCGACTGCAATGAACTGGCTCAACATACTTGAGGCAAGCTTTCTTGTTTTCCGTCTTCCTTCTTATCATTCGACTCTGCGCAAGCGACTTGTGAAAATGCCGAAACTTCACTTTTACGATACGGGACTCGTTTGCTGGTTATTGGGTATTCGCCATCCCGAGCAACTCATAACACACCCTCTTCGGGGGTTCATATTTGAAAATTGGGTAGTCTCGGAAATCATGAAGCGCCGGGCTAATGAAGGCGAAGCGGGCGGCCTGTTTTTTTACCGTGACCGCAACGGGTCCGAGGCTGACCTCATTATTGAGCATTCTCAAACAATCAACATCATAGAAGTCAAATCTACGGAAACTCCATCATCAATCTTGTTTAAGAGCGCTGGACGAGTTCGGAGACAACTGGATAAATCTGCTAGAGGATGCTCTGTTTCTGTTGTTTACGGTGGTAGAGAACAACAGAAACGAGGAGAATGTCTGTTGATCCCTTGGGGGAAACTTCATGAACATACTTGGTATGAACCATAGTCGGTTGCGACACCACCAACCCGCAATGCTGTCCCACTTGTGTGTTCTCCAGTGATCGAATCCTAATTGTCTCTACAGTGCAATATCAAATCCATCAAGTGAATTGGCAAAATGTTTTCTGACCTTTTCGGTCAAAGATTTCCTGCCTATATTGATTTTGGTGAATTCAAATCAACCGGTTACATTTCTTGCTTTAAAAATCTGCCGAACATAGGATTTATATCTTTCTTGTATGATGGAGATTGTTATGAATCGTCTTTCAATAGTCTTGTTCTTGGTATTTCTGGTTAGTTGTGGTGGAGGTGAGGATGGAACTGGAACTGGAACAGAGAACCAAATAGGAGATAGAACCCCTAAAACCCCAACTCCGCCAGGAATAGTTGGACAAGGACCACCTGGGCCGGCGGGACCACGCGGACCAGCAGGACAGCCTGGACCGAAAGGGGATAAAGGAGATCCGGGGCCACCGGGGCCGCCAGACCCGTCAGGAGATCCGGGAGTGACTGGGCCGGCGGGACCCCCAGGACCTAGTGGCGCCGGTGGTGACATGGGTGTGCCTCCCGGATGCGAGGATGCTGACCAAGTGGTAACCACCACCAAAGCGTTCACGGGCAGTAGCGGGGACGATTTTTATTGCGGGGATAACAAGAACAATAATATCATGGCCGGAGATGGAGATGATACTGTCAGGGGCGGAGCCGGAAACGATACTATAGACGGCCAGGACGGCGCTGACATGCTCTACGGTGATGCCGGGAACGACACGCTGAAAGGTGGTGAAGACGGAGATATGTTGATGGGCGGAGCCGGAAACGACAATCTTATGGGCGGAGAAGGGGATGATGCGCTGGACGGCGGTGAAGGTAGTGACACGGCGGACTACTCCGACATAACCGACACCGCGACCGTGATAAACATTGACCTTTCCGGCGGAGCCGGTGTGGACGACGGTCACGGTGACGAGGATACTCTCCTGAATATCGAGAATATCACCGGCGGGTCCGGAAACGACACGCTTACCGGAGATGCGATGGCCAACACTCTGAAGGGCGGAGATGGAGACGATACTTTGGAGGGTGGTGCAGGAGTGGATACTCTTATCGGAGGAAATGGAGACGACTTTTTCCATATTGACTACACACACAAAAACGCTGTTGATATTATTAAGGACTTTTCATTGACAGATGATAATATCCGGTTTAAAGGCTTTCCGTTAAGAGCTAGAGCATTAACTGACGTGAATGGTAGGATCTCCGTAGCAGGAACTGAAGTTGTTGAGATACAGACAAATAATTCACCGGACAACGACAAAGCGAGAGATATCATAAGTCATTCAAAATATGAGTTTACAGACTGAAGCTGCGGGAAATTTTACTTGGCGATGATTAAGTTGTTTTCGTCGCTTATTAAACTCTGATCGTTTGATCACTGAAAGGCGGTTTATATTACATCGCCCATCAAATTCAGAGAGGGTATTACTTGACATGTGAGTTGTCTGTCGGATTCAAATCTCTGCATCTTGCCAAAAGATAACACACCAGAAACAGTTGTTTGGATGACTTTTTTGTGAAAACAAAAGCCCTCAGACTTGTTGTAAAAGATTTTATTTCCTGAAAAATCTTAAGTCCTTATCATCGCACAGAATCTCGTTTCCCGTTTATGTGATTGCATTTGTCAATTATACTTGCAGGTGCGGGGAGCAAGGATGGTTGCAGAAAAACTTAAAAAACTCAAAACGAGAAAGCCTGTTGCTACAAAGCCCGGAAAAGTGATCCCCTCAAAAAAAGAGGTTCTCTCTAAAAAACGGTTCAGAAAACCGGACTGGAAAAAGGAGACATCGAAATAGACACACAAGAGCGACTCTCCGCAGAAAAGACTCTTCGGACACAGGAAAACGCAATAGAGGTAAAAGGGCTTTGCAGACAGTTCGGTTTTTTCCCCGTTCTTCAAAACATAGACATTCATGTGAGCAGTGGAGAGTTTCTCACGGTGTTCGGTCCCAACGGCGCAGGGAAATCCACTCTGCTCTCCATACTTTCGACATTTATAAAACCCAGTGACGGCAGAGTCCGAGTCGCCGGTTATGACGTTACGTGCGACAAGGAGAGAGTAAGAAGACTCGTCGGCGTCATATCCCATAACACGATGCTCTATGAAAACCTCACGGCAATGGAGAACCTCTGTTTTATAGGGGAATTCCATGATGTTGCGGATATTATCGAAAGGAGTTCGGAGATGCTGAGCAGAATGGGGGTCTATTCGAAAAAAGATGATCTGGTAAATACGCTCTCCTTCGGAACGCGGCAACGCCTGGCTATTGCGAGGACCTTTCTCCACAACCCGAAGATCCTTTTTCTTGACGAACCGTACAGCGGTCTTGATTACCGAGGGACACAGATTCTGACATCAGTTCTCGAGTCGGAAAAGAGTGAAAAGACTATCATCATGACCACTCACAACTTGAACCGAGGTCTCTCTCTTTGCGACAGGGCGGCGATTCTCGACCAGGGAGAACTGGTTTACATCTCGGAAGGAAAGTTAGAACAGAACGAGTTTCAACGGATCTACGCATCGCAGGTAAGCGGCAACTCCGCGGTATGAAGAAAATACTGCTTGTATTCAGAAAAGACCTGCGGGTCGAGTGGCGCTCAAGGCAGATATTTCCCACGATGTTCGTGTTCTCGCTTCTGCTTCTCGTGATTTTCAACCTTGCTTTTGAATTCCGTTCCGACATTGATTTCCGGACCGTTTCCGCTGTGTTGTGGACCACATTCATTTTTTCAGGACTGTTCGCTCTTGCCAGATCGTTTTCTCTTGAAAAGGAAAACAACGCCCTTCTGTTTCTTCTTCTAACTCCCGTTAAAAGAAGTCACATCTATCTGGGGAAACTTCTTTCGAATCTGGTTATGGTGCTGCTTTCGGAACTTTTCATACTTCCGCTTTTTCTGCTGTTCTTCCTGGATTTCCAAACCTTAGCCTCAGTCTCCCCTGCAGCCGTCTCGGTGCCTATTTTAGGAACAGTTTTTCTCGGAACGCTCGGATTCGTGGCCATAGGTACGTTTTTTTCTTCCATGGCGCTCAATACCAGCCTTCGCGACATGATGCTTCCGCTGCTTGTTTTCCCCCTGATAATTCCGGTTGTCATAACTTCGGTCGGGGTGTGTACATCCGTACTTGAAGGAAAGCCGCTGGAGCATTATATGTTTTCTTTGCAGGTGCTTATTTCGTTTGATATAATCTTCGTCCTTTTATGCTCAATGCTGTTTGAGTATCTTATTGAAGATAGCGGGAGCTGATCGTTTTCCGACCCGGAAAAACAATGAAAAAATCACTGTTCTTTACTACATTCGCACTTATGGCGCTCGCGACATGGATGACCCTTTTCTACGCCCCCACGGAAGCGGTGATGGGGCATGTGCAGAGAATCTTCTATTTCCATATGGGTACGGTTTGGGCGGCTACGGTTGCGTTCACCGTGGTCTTTGTGGCAAGCATCTGTTATCTGAGAAAGGAGACGGATAGGTGGGACGTTATGGCATACTGCTCGGCAGAGGCGGGAATGCTTTTTCTCACTCTTACGATCATTACAGGCGCTATATGGGCAAAGCCCGTATGGGGAACTTGGTGGACATGGGACCCGCAGCTCACGACAACTTTCATTCTTTGGGTTCTATACGCGGTTTATTTACTTCTGCGTTCAGGGGCGGGAGGGAGAAGAAGGGCAAAGTATTCGGCTGTTTTTGCTGTAGTGGCGTTTGTAGACCTTCCGATAGTCTATGTGTCAGCTCGGGTAAAAAGAGGAATATCTCCTGTGGTCTTCGGACCGGGTGGAGGGGGTATAGACCCCGCGATGATGCACACGCTTATTGTCACTCTTGCGGGATTCACTCTGCTTTTTCTTGTACTTCTTAAAGAAAGAACAAGAATAATGAATATGGAAAATGAACTTTACGCCCGAAGAGGGCGGGTTGCGTAGTTTTACGATGGAATACTTTTTCTGGTCAAACATTGTGGTCTGGGTATCTCTTGCGGGCTACGCCCTTTACTTGAGAGAAAAGTCTCTCTCGATTCGTAGGAAACTCTCCGGACTCGGAGACGGAAAGAGCAGTCGGGGTGCAGAGGATTGAAGACGAAACTTAGAATTATTGCGCCCATAGCGGTAATAGTGTTTCTTGTGGGCTGGCTTGTTTTTTCAGGGATAAAAGACTCAATGGTCTACTACATAACCGTTGATGAACTGCTGGAACAGGTCCCCGACATTTACGGGGAGAAAGTGAGGGTTTCAGGCACCGTAGTTCCGAACTCGATTGTAAATGAACTTGATGATTCCCTGAGATTTTCCATCGCGGACGGTCACGGTTCTCTCGAAGTTGAGTACGACGGAGTTATACCGGACATATTCGCCGATGGTGTTTCTGCCGTCGTTGAAGGAAAGTTCTTCGAGAGCGGCGTATTCATGGCTGACCTGCTGCTTGCTAAATGTCCCACCAAGTATGAGTCGAAGGACTCGACCTATCGGGAAAAAGAAGGCTGAGCATGTCCGACCTCGGAAGTATATCCATACTTCTCTCCTTCTTTGTCACGCTTTACAGTGTTTTCGCATGCGGGACGGCGATTGCGACAAAGAGCCGCGCTTTTGCGGAGAGCGGAGCGAATTCTCTTGTCGGAGTCACACTGCTTCTGGCCGTGGCTGCGGGATCTCTTGTTTACGAACTTGTAACGCTTGATTTTTCACTCAGGTACGTCGCGCTCAATACAAGCACCGACCTTCCCGTGATATATAGAATTACGGCTTTATGGGCGGGGCAGTCAGGCTCGCTTCTTCTCTGGAGTTTTATCCTGTCTCTATACATAACTTTTTCAGTGCTCGGAAGAAGAGGGCGTGAATCTGACCCTTACACCAACTCAATTCTCGCCGCGGTTCTCATTTTTTTTCTGTTCCTGGTCGCGTATGTCGAAGACCCTTTTGCTGAACTGGGCAGAGCCGTATCCGAGGGGCGTGGCCTCAACCCCATTCTCCAGAACGGATATATGGCCATACATCCAATAACTCTCTATATCGGGTATGTGGGAATAACAATACCTTTCGCTTTCGGTATGGCCGCCCTTATGAGCGGCCGTTTGGGGGACGAGTGGATAAGGAATTCCAGAAAATACACTCTTTTTTCATGGATGTTTCTCTCCGGAGGTCTTCTTCTGGGTGCTAGATGGGCCTATCTTGAGCTCGGATGGGGAGGGTACTGGGCATGGGACCCTGTGGAGAACGCCGCGTTTATGCCGTGGCTCACCCAGACGGCTTTTCTGCATTCTGTGATGATTCAGGAAAGAAAAGGCATGCTCAAGAAATGGAATCTGATTCTGCTCGCCGCAACTTTTTTTCTGTCCATATTCGGCACATTCATAACCAGAAGCGGCATAGTATCATCCGTTCATTCTTTTGCCCGCTCCGATATAGGGCCGCTTTTCGTGGGCTTTATGATTGTGATTGTTCTTTTTTCCTTTTTTCTTATCGCGTGGAGAGCCAAGGACCTTGAAAGCGAAGAAAGATTCGATTCTCCGCTTTCAAGGGAAAGCGCGTTTCTTTTCAACAACCTTCTTTTTTTGGGAGCCGCGTTTGCCGTATTCCTGGGAACTATATTCCCCGTATTGTCGGAGGCATTTACGGGAGATAAAATCCTTGTCGGACCTCCGTACTTCAACGCGGTCGGGATGCCGATAGGACTCGTTCTTATTCTGCTTATGGGTATAGGTCCTCTCATATCGTGGAAAAAAGCTTCTGCAGCGAATCTCAGGAAAAACTTCGTTTTTCCCGCTGTGTTTTTCTTCGTGGTTCTTGCTGTGCTTCTGATTTCGGGAATGCGCGATTTGGTCGCGCTTTCGAGTTTTGCTCTGTGCGGTTTTGTAACGGCTACGGTGTTTGTCGAGTATTTCCGGGGAGTTGCGGTGAGGAGCAGCAGAGGTGAGAATCCCGCGGTTGCTTTTTTCAATCTCATTTCCCGCAACAAAAGACGCTACGGAGGATATATAGTGCATCTGGGAGTGGTGCTGATAGTGATAGGAATTACCGGTTCATCTATTTTTTCAACTCAAAAGGAAGTGATTCTTTCCCGCGGGGATGAGTTTACCCTCGGCAGATACGACCTCGAGTTTCTGGGAATGCGTTTTATATCGAACGACGCGAAAGACGGATTTTCCGCGGAACTCGCGGTGAGAAGCGGGGAAAAAGAACTGGGGTTCATGCACCCGGAGAAAAATGTCTACAAATACGAGGGAAACAGGGAGATAAACCAGGAGACCGAGGTTGCCCTGCGTTCAACTTTCAGAGATGACCTATACCTCATACTCTCGGAAGTCGACCCTGGTGGAAAGGTTAACATAAGAGCGCTTCTGAACCCGATGGTCAACTGGATATGGGCAGGAGGTGTAGTTATTGTCTTCGGCGCTCTTGTGACTATGTGGCCGCAAAGGAGGAGAAAAAGGAGGTGAAGACATGATTGAGTATGTACTATCTTTTTTCCTTGCACTGCTCGTATCCGCCTTGGCCGCACATCCCTTTATGCGGTCCCGGGCAGGAAATGATCTTTTTACGGAAAACGACGCCGAATCCGAGACGCTCTCGCTTCTTTACGAAAAAAAAGATCTCTGCCGGTTCTCTTTAAGAGATATAGAACTTGACCGTGATATGGGAAAACTTGATGAACGGGATTACGTGAAGCTGACTGAAAAATACAGAAAAAAAGCTATGGAGATATCGGAAAACATCTCCGAACTTGAGTCTCGCGGTACCACCGGTTCTCCGGAAAAGAAATCGCAGACGCATTCCGCTTTTCAGACCCCCGGAAAATAATCCGAGACATGTTGTCGTGATGGACCGTCGAATTTTCAGAAAAATGTTTCTCGGATTTGTCTGCTTTTCCGCCGTTTTTATTCTCCGCCAAGCGTTTGCGGTTGCCCAGGTTGCCCCGCTTTCCGGCGGAGAGATTTTCATTGAAAGCGGTTGCGTAAGGTGTCACACCATCGGAAGAGGAAGATTCGTCGGGCCTGACCTTCTGAGCGTGGGAAATAAATATTCGAGGGAAGAACTTATAGACTGGGCTCGGAACCCGGAACTTGTATACGCCGAAAAAGGTAGAAAACCTGTAAACGAAGGCTATCCTCCGATGCCTTCCGCCGGTCTTTCCGAAGAATCCGCTGAAAAAGTAGCCGATTACTTACTCACTTACTCTCCTCCGGCGGAAACTTCATATACCGGAAAAATAACAGGAACGGTGACCAACGCGACTACTTCTACGCCGCAGGAGGGAAGCCGACTCGTACTTGTCTCATATACGGGCGACAGGGAACGGGAGCGCCGCTTTATAGAATCAGATTCCGACGGCAGGTTTTCTTTTTCCGGCCTGAGATGGGACAGAAGTTATCAGATAATCCTTTTTCATGAAAAGGTGCAGTATGTTTCAGGAAGAATGGTGTTTTCTCCCTCGGAAGAAGAAATCACTGTTTCTCTTCCTGTGTACGACACCTCGGACTCGGACGAAGCGGTTTCCGTTTCGGAACTGAATATAATCGTATATCCGGATGACGAGAACAAGTATGTGAACATAACGTCGCTTTATGTCTTCGAGAACCGGGGAGATACGGTCTTCACCGGAAAACAGGTCAATTCGGACATAGCAACGCTTTCCTTTCCAATTCCTCAAGATGCTGAGAACATGGGTTTTTCAGAAGCCTCTTCACCTGAAGATACTGTAAGAAAAGAAGGAACGCTTTACAGTAAAGTTCCGATTCTTCCGGGAATAAAAAAAGTCGTTGTCGGTTATTCGCTTCCGACATCCGGGATTAAGGAGGAAATCCCGCTGAGTTTTAATTACAATGTTCCCGCCTTTTCCCTGTTTATAAGAAAAACGGAACTTGAAATACAAGCCGAGATACCCGGGATAACTCCACAGGAGATAGAAATTCACGGAGAATCATTCCTGAAGTATGAAAAGTCCTTCGTAAAAAGAGGAACGGTAAATTTAAAAATTTCCAAGCCCTCATTCCTTGAGAATTTTCCGGCCGGATATTTTCCGGTCGCATTCTTTTTTGTTCTGGTATTCGGAGTGATGGCCTATTTTCTACATGTGAAGAGAACTGACCGGAGATGATTCTTTGCCGGTTATCATAAGCAAAATCCGATGAGTGAAAGACGGAAAGACTCTACTTCTCTTCTTAACCCCGGTTTTCTTCTCATCACATCTATCGCGTGTCTCTATTTCTTCAATTTTCATTCCTTTCTTCTGCTCCCGATAAGAATTTCCGACCTTGGAGGAACGGAAAAAACAGTCGGGTTCGTTATGGGGATAGCGAGTCTCAGCACGCTTTTCCTCACTCCGTATGCAGGTTATTTAATCGACAAGTACGGAAAAAAAACTTTTCTGTTGTTCGGATACATTTTGCTTGTGGTCTCGACTTTTCCCCTGGCTCTGCTTGAAAGAGTTGATTATCTCTATTACGTGATAAGGATAGTTCACGGCTGTTCTTTCTCTCTTTTCTTTGTTTCCGCAGGCGCTCTCGTGGTTGATCTCACAAGCGAGGAAAAAAGAGCTCAGGCACTGGGCATATACGGTGTCTTCACGATAATAAACTATGCGGTCGCTCCGTATGTCGGTTCTTTCCTTACGGAAAGGTTCGGATTCGATTTCCTTATGTTCTTCCTCACCGCAACGGCGGTTCTGGGATTTTGTCTTTCCCTTTTTATTTCGGACAGGAGCGGGTCTGCGGTAAAAGAGGAGGCGGACGGGTCCGGTTATCTTGACTGTCTTCGGAACAGGCCCGCTTTTATCTCTGCGGTCACGCTTTTTGTCTGCGGCGGGGCGTTTATGGCCACTTTCAACTTCATCTCCGTTTTTTCTCTGTCGATAGATATAAAAAACTTCCAGATCTACTTCCTCTTTTACGCGGTTTCCGTTCTGGGGATTAGACTTTTTTTAGGATGGGTTCCGGATAAATACGGTAAATGGAGGGTTGCATCTCCTTTTGTGTTTTTGTTGGGACTGAGCGTGTTTCTGCTCAGTTTGGTTGAAGGGGTGAGGCTTATGGCCGTATGTGCGGTCATGTTCGGTTGTGCGCATGGATTTGTATACCCGTCAATATATTCCATAATAATAGATTCAAGTCCCGAAGAATCTAGATCTAGGGCTTTCGCTATAAGCAGCGTTTCATTTACAGGCGGGGGGATGGTCTGGTCTTTTGTTTTCGGGGTGGTGGCCGAGGTTTTCGGTTTCAGGGTGATGTTCGCTTCAATGGGACTGCTTGTATTTTTAGGTTTTCTGATTTTCGCAAAAAACAGAACATCTGTGGAGAGTGCTTTATGAACGAAAAATCATTGAGATTTCCCGGCCGTCATCCGAAGATATTCGAGACCATGCAGATCGAGATACTTAAGATGGAAAACGGAGAGGCGGAACTTTCCATGCCGTTTCTTGAAGAATATTCACAACACTATGAGATGCTTCATGGAGGAATTATTTTTACGCTTGCAGACGCCGCCTGCGGAACGGCTGTCGCGACTGTCGCCTGGGAAGGGAAGAGGTTTGTTACTTCGAACATGAACATAACTTATCTGGCTCCCATAAAGCAGGGCGTTACTACATGTCTTGCGAGGGTTGTACGAGAGGGGAGGATTATTCCGGTTGAGAGCGAGGTATGGAATTCAGGGGCATGCGCTGCGAAGGCAACCGCCATCTATACTCTGATCGACTGACTTTTCCGGCAAGACAACTCAGAAGTAAAAGACTGCCCCTATCGAGAAACTGGTTTCATCCCCTTCAAGTGATAGAGGAATATTCGGTCCATCCAGTTCTTCCCATCCGTCCCAGTCTTTTTTCCCGTACCGAGTGTGGCGCACTTCAGCTCGTATTCCCGTTCTTCCGATCATTTTCTCAAGTCCTCCGCCGAATGTCCATCCGAACAAAGCCTTGTCATAGGAGACACTTCCTTTTGTGAGTTCCGTTTCCGTGCAGATTTTGTCGGGAATAAGGCAACCGACGTAATCGGAGGTGAGTTTCGTGTGAAGACGCTGCAACCCGCCGAGGATATAAATTCCGGAACCCGCTCCCAGAAATGAAGTGAGAGCCTCGGGACTTGCTCCGAGCAGTACGGACCCTCCGTAATTGAACTTTCTTTCTACCGTCAGCTTGTCGGGCCACAGTTCTCCCAATTGATTTTTTCCCTCTGATTGTCCTCTTCCTTCGAACATTCCGGTTGGTTCACCGCTGTCAATACCTCCGCCGGCCTCAACGGCCAGATAGACCGTTCCTGACGGGTCCAGATTGAGTTTATAGCCGACAACAAGTCTTCCCCCGAAACCAGTCTCGCTCATGGACTCGGTTTCACTGTAAGAGTTTCCCTTCTGCAGATAATTGTCCGGTACGTCACTACTATCCACCGTCTTTCTATGATCAAATCCGGTTCTGATAACTTCGCCCGAGGCACCGATATAAAAACTGCCGTTTTTGGCCGAAGCATCGATTGAAACTCCGAAAACAAGCATCGTTACAAACAGAAAAAGACGAAAAGGAATCCTTTGCTTTCTGATTGTTTTTCTCATAATCTTCCTCCAAATCATCTAAAGTTTTGTACTTGAGTAACTGTACATTAAAATAATATTATAACTGTATAAATAAAATAGACAAAAAGGGATTTTGAACTATATCCCGTCGGTTTGAGCGGGGTGATGTGTTTTCGGCGACAAAGATGAATGCGCAATGTTTGTAAAGTACGCCTCAAGAATTTCCCAACTTTAATTGTTGTTGTTTTGAAAAGTGCGACACTGCCTTAGGAGATCAGTATGTTAAAGACTGAATTGTTGGAAATCATCGCCAACGGTGAAAACTCCGGAGTGGAGTTCAAGAGCGATGGTATACGCCCCGAGCAGTTAGCGAAAGAAGTGGTCGCCATGGCTAATTTTCAGGGCGGCAGAATCTTGCTGGGTGTTGAAGATGATGGAACGATTACCGGCATCCTGAAGGAAAATCTTGAAGAATGGGTGATGAATATCCTGCAGGACAAAATACACCCGATGATTCTGCCGTTTTACGAGGAGGTCCGACTGGAGGATGCCACCGTCGCAGTCATAAGCTTTCCGCAAGGAATCTCTAAACCTTACGTAGTTCGTGACCGTGGTCGGGAAGAGGTTTATATACGAGTTGGTTCAACTTCTCGACCTGCAACCAGAGAGCAGCAGATGCGCCTGTTTGAGTTGGGAGGTTTGTTGCACACTGAAGTAATGCCGGTGCCTCGCACTGACATGAGTAGTTTAGATGAGGCACGGTTAACAAACTATATCAAAGATATTTTACGTGACCCCGATGTGCCGAAGACAACAGAAGAATGGCAGAGCAGGCTTTTGGGATTGAGTTTTCTAACTGAAGCGGTGGACAACGTGTGTTGTACCATAGCCGGCTTGGTATTATTCGGAAAAAGCCCTAGACGATATCTTAAACAGGCCGGATTAAGAGTGTTGGTGTTTAACAATGTTGATAAAGAATACCAAGCTGTGCTGGATGACATTATTGATGGTCCTATGGTTGGTCGCTGGGATACGGGAAATGGAGAAAAACAGTTAGTCGACGGCGGTATTATTGAGCGCTTTATGGACGCCATGAGACCGTTTATTTCTCAGGATACGAGCCGAATAGACGAAGGATTACGACGAGCGACCCGATGGTTTTATCCTATTGAGGCCATTCGGGAAACTTTAGTCAATGCCCTTGCCCACCGGGACTGGACACGTTTCGTAGAAATTGAGGTGGTGAGTTATTCCGACCGATTTGAGGTGATCAGTCCTGGTGCGCTACCTAATCTAATGACCATTGAAAAAATGAAGATGGGGCAGCGTTCGCCGAGAAACACCATTACTATGGAAGTGCTCCGAGATTATGGTTATGTCGATTACCGGGGTATGGGGGTCAGAACAAAAATTATTCCGCTGACGCGTGCATTGACTGGAAAAGACCCCGAATTTGTTGGAACAGACGATTATTTGAAAACAGTTTTATATCGGTAGTCGGCAGAGGGTTCAAATGAACGATGCACTCCGGAACCGAGCATACAGTGCAGAATCAAGTGTACAAAATTTAGTTGCAAATATAAGTGAGCCGTTTCGGATAGCAACCGATCTTTAATTATTTCAAGAAGCATGCCGAAAGCGTAGAACTGTAGTCATTCGGCAGCACTCTTTCTATTTCGCCGAAAAAATACAAGAGATAAGAAAGTTGTTTTAGTAAAAGCATCGTGCATTGAAACAACTTCTCGACAGCGAATGATAATCTGAAATCAACCCCGATTCCACCGGGACATTCCCTTTTGCGACTAACCTTAAATATCCTCGTCATCTTAAACATACTAGCGAAGCGAAAATGCCGTGCGCATTTTCAACGGGAATTCCGTATTGCTTATATGGATAGTGGAAATCGGTATAGTCTGCATGTGATTGCTGAACTGATGTTTTGTAAAAAATAAAAATTACCTTTATAAATTATAAAGAGTAAGTTTTTATACCATAGGAAAAGGTATGGAGTACAAGACACGTAAATTATCCGAAAGAGTTCTGTTTTCTCTGAAGCACAGACCTGTGGTGTTTCTCAACGGTCCGCGTCAGTCGGGCAAGACGACGCTTGTGCAGAAAATTGCTCGCGACGACTATCCCGCTGAGTACGTGTCTTTTGATAACGCGACTCAAATGCAGGCCGCCTACGCTTCTCCGGAGGATTTTCTGAATCGTAGGAGTGGGCCGTTGATTATTGACGAGGTGCAGTTAGTTCCCGATTTGTTCCGCGTCCTTAAAATTGTCGTCGACAAAACTCGTTCTGAAGACGGGAAACTGAGCAACGGTATATTCCTCCTTGCAGGTTCGTCGAATATAACGGTTTTGCCGAAACTTTCCGATTCTCTTGTCGGACGCATGAGTATTGAAACCATTTATCCGTTTTCGGCCTGTGAGGTATTCTCTGGAAAAGGCGATTTTCTGGATAGGCTTTTTTCATCTGATTTTGCTGACATGGAAGATGACCCACCGATTGGTGAAGCCATTGAATTGGCCACATTTCCCGAGGTATCCGGAAAACCTGTGTACGAGCGGGAAAAGTGGTTTGACGACTATCTTACCACCATAATGCAGCGTGATGTGCATACGGTTGCAGAACTTGAAAAGATCTGGATTCTACCGAAGATGCTTAGGCTTCTGGCGGCCCGCGCCGGCAAACTCAACAACGATGCCGAGATTGCACGTGATGCGGGACTTAACTCCGTTACCGGCAGAAGATACCGCGGTATTCTCCAAGCCATGTTTCTCAGTTTCGATATTAGACCGTGGTATAGAAACATCGGACAACGGCTTGTGAAGTCATCCAAGGGATATGTTCTTGATGCTCTTTTTCTCTGCCATCTGCTGGGCTGGAGATTTAAGGACCCGCAAGGCAAGGCATCCCGGTTAGACCCTCTTGACCTGACCCCTGAGTCGGCAGATGACCGGTGGAGCGATTTTTACGGTCATATAGTTGAGAACTTCGTTGCCGCCGAGATTCGAAAACTGCTTTCCTTCTCCGATATGCGGGCGGAACTCTTCCACTTTCGTACTGCCGGCGGCAAAGAAGTGGATTTCGTTTTAGAGCGCCCGGACGGTTCAATCGCCGGCATTGAAGTCAAAGCATCCAGACGAGTCGTTGCTACCGATTTTAGAGGCATGAAGGCGCTTTGTGATCTAACCGAGAATGATTTCATCTGCGGTATCGTGTTGTACTCGGGTGAAAATGTAGTTCCTTTCGGTGACAGATTCTTAGCTGTTCCTTTTTCCGCCCTCTGGCAGTAGCAGAGGCGGGAAAGTTCTAGGATGACTACATAATCAGTGTTTGTAAAGCTTGCCGGAGAAGAGTTGTATTAGGTGATAGTTTTTTGACTGTCTGGAGAACAAATAGTACGATTAAAGATGAAAACAACACATCGCGGCCCTAGTATGAAGTTCATGTTCATTCTAGGTGCATCATTGATTGATATGACCCGTCAGTGTCGTATTGTAAAGTCAGTCGGCTGTGAGTCTAAGGATTTATCAATTCCTGAGTGGTTTGATCTATGAACGACGCGATACTTTTGCCGAACGATAAAAAAGAGGCATTATCTCGTGCTTATGTCTCAGCGGTGGTTGCCGGTGCCGGTTATACGGTTGCTGTTCAGGATTTTGACCGCGACGGTGTTGATGTTCAAATTCGTGCAGGTGGAGACATGCGGCCAAGTTTGGATCTCCAGTTAAAGGCATCCGTTCATTTAAAGCGAGGGGATGATAACAAATTCCATTACCCGCTTCGCCGCCGAAATTACGAATTACTTAGAAAACAATCGCTTGTTCCAAGAATTCTTGTTGTACTTGATCTTCCGGCGGAAAAAAATCATTGGGTCAGCGTATCTATTGATAAACTTGTGATGAGGCGTTGTGCATACTGGGTACATCTTCTTGGATTGCCGGAAAGTACAAACAAAGAAACGGTGAGCGTCACAATTTACAAGAAGAATCGGTTTGATATTAAAAACCTGAAAAACTTGATGGATCAGGCTGGAAAGGGGGTCTTATCATGAAAGTGCAGATTCTTGATGCCGGAACACTAGCTAAGGTTTCGCCTGCGGCTCTCATTGCTTATGTACGGAGCGAGGGTTGGACGAAACTGGAAGAATATGGAGAACATGCAGATGTTTATGTTAGAGATGAAAGTCCCGAACTCGTTTTACCCCGGACGAACCAGATTGTTGATTATGTATCTGTGGTCTCTCGTCTCATCAGCATTCTATGTGAAGTGAATGATCGGGATGAACTCACTCTGTATCGCGGTCTCATAGGTGCCGATCAGGATGTTGTGAGAGTTCGTGCTCTCATACCCCATAATGACGGATCTATTCCAATCAACAAAGGCGTCGAAATGGTTGCTCAGTCCAGGGAGATGCTTTTGGCGGCGGCGTGTGCTACAAAAATACCTCAAGCCGTGTACCGAGCAGGTGCCGACCTTGAGGCAACAGAGTATATAAAACGAGTGAGACTCGGACAAACCGAACAAGGAAGTTTTATAGTCACGATGATGGCTCCCGTGCCTCAGGTACTTCAACCCGTACTAGATCAATCTTGGACTGATTTTGGGGACGAACCCTACGAACGCCAAGTTACTCGTCGGCTTGTCGAAGCACTTGAAGCATCACGGAATGCTACAGAAATGGCAAATTCAGGTGATGGTTTTGTTGCATTTGAAAGTGCGGTGTCCAAAGGAATAAGCGCGAATCTATGCAGTGCCATCGCTCAACTCATTGACGATTCCGGTGGACTTGAGGTTAGTGTTCATTGGGCGAAGACCCGCCCGACACCGGAGCATCGAAGATCTATACGGTTTTCGGAGAATGATGCAGGCGTTTTCAAAGAGGCCGCACGCATGTTTCTAGCCCGTGAACCTATCTTGAACACTAAACTTTTCGGTACCGTTAACAAGTTGGCCCGAGGGGAGCGTGAAGTCGAAGGACAGGTGACATTCAAAGTGGATATTGAGGGAAAAACAAACTCTGTGAGTGCAACACTGGATGAGAAGAATTATTCCGTGGCCATTCATGCGCATAAGGAACGGAACCCTGTTATCATCACGGGCAATCTTGAGAAAATCAAACAGCGTTGGCGTATAACTAGTCCGACTGTCCGCGAACTGGTTTAGTTCTGATTAGAGACAATTTAAAACGAAGATACTTAGTTTGGGGTTGATTTGGTTCTGCGAATGACTTGTCTCCGTTGTATGTTTTCGCACTCGGATGCAGTCAGAAATTTAATGGGCGGAGTTATATCATTATGTCTTTGTCCGGAGAAAATAAAAAAGCAAGTGTTTTTATAAGTTGTCTTGTAGACAATTTCTTTCCCGAAGTAGGGGAAGCAACGGTCAAAGTTCTTTCCAATATGCGGTTTGAAATTGAATTTCCCGAAAACCAGACCTGTTGCGGACAACCCGCTTTTAATTCAGGACATAGAGAGGAAGCGAAAAAAGTCGCATGTCATTTTCTGGATGTTTTCGGCGGTCAGGATTGTCCGATTGTTTGCCCGTCGGGTTCTTGCGTCTCCATGGTGAAACATTACTACAGAGAACTTTTCCGGGACAACCCTGAAAAATTTACCCGTGCGGGAAAAATCTCGTCCAGAATCTACGAGTTCTCGGAATTTGTTTTTAACGAAAGACGAAATATCCATTCCGAATCCGTTTACAGGGGCAAGGTCACATTTCATGACTCCTGCCACGCGCTCAGAGAACTCGGAATAAGTTCAGAACCGCGGGACATTATCAGGTCGCTTGACGGAGTGGATCTAGTAGAGATGGATATGTCTGATGCATGTTGCGGTTTCGGGGGGACTTTTTCAATCAAATATCCGGAGGTGTCGAAATCCATGCTTGAGGAAAAAGTAAACTCTATAATCAACTCGGGAGCTGATGCAGTTATCTCAACCGACATGGGGTGTCTCATGAACATAAGAGGTCTTGTATCCAGAAAGAAACTTCCCGTAAAAGTGCTTCACCTGTCGGAACTCCTAGCTTTCGATGACAACAGAAAATGATTACTGAACCTATAGATTTCAAGAAAAACTCCATTGAAGCTCTCAGGGACCCGAAACTCAAAAAGTCTCTTGTCGATTTCACCGACAAAGTAAGAGCGTCAAGAAAAAAGGCGGTGAGCGAGGTTGCCGACTGGGAAAAACTCAGAACCGAAGCAAGACGGATAAAGGAAGAGGCCATCGGAAATCTTGACAATTACCTTTTGGAACTTGAAAAAAGCGTCCGAGGGGTAGGGGGCGAAGTGCACTGGGCGAAAGATGCTGAAGAAGCTTCGGCCATAGTGGTCGATATAGCAAGGAAAAACAACATCCGAAATGTTGTCAAGAGCAAATCAATGGCTACAGAGGAGATGGAACTCAACAAGCATCTGACATCGAACGGAATAGATACGGTGGAAACGGATCTGGGAGAATACATAGTTCAACTCTGCGATGATCATCCCTTTCATATAATCGCTCCGGCAATCCATAAGACAAGGAAGGATATTTCAAAACTTTTCTCCGAGAAACTCGGGGTGCCGGAATATGAAAAATCACAGGAACTTACCAACATAGCGAGAAAAAAACTGCGGGAGAAATTCCTCTCCGCCGACATGGGTATATCCGGAGTCAACTTCGCTGTGCCCGAAACCGGAACCGTGGTGATAGTGGAAAACGAAGGTAACGCCAGGCTTGCGACCACCTTTCCCGATATACATGTTGCCGTCATGGGAATAGAAAAAATCGTGCCCAAGTTCGAGCAACTCCCGATTTTCCTCAGTCTTCTGGCAAGAAGCGCGACAGGTCAGAGATCCTCGACCTATGTATCTCTGATAACCGGTCCCAGCAGGGCGGGGGAGACCGACGGCCCCAGTCAGTTCCACCTGGTTCTTCTTGATAACGGAAGAAGTGAAATCGCAAAATCGGAAGAAACCAGAGAGTCGCTTTACTGCATAAGATGCGGAGCGTGTCTCAATATATGTCCGGTTTACAGACAGGTCGGCGGCCACAGTTACGGATGGGTTTATTCAGGTCCTATCGGTGCGGTAATAACTCCTCAACTGAATGATCTTCATAAGACTGAAGATCTGCCGTTCGCATCCTCACTCTGCGGAGCCTGCAAGGATGTATGCCCGGTAAAAATTAATTTCCCCCGTGTCCTTCTCTCCCTCCGGCGAAAAGTAGTGGAGAAGTCAGGAAAAAGATTTGACATGGGTAAACTAACGGAAAAGACCGCCTTCCGTATCTGGAGTTTTGTTTTCAGCAGGCCGTTTTACTACAACCTTGCGGGAAAAGCTGTGGCAGTACTGCAGCGCTTCTACCAGAAAGACGGTAAGTTGAAGAACCTTCCGCATCCTTTTTCAGCATGGACAAAAGAAAAAGACTTCCCCGCTTTTTCAAAAAAACCGTTCAGAGAAAGATGGAGAGAAAAACACCAAGGCGGAAAAGGAACGCATAGATGACTTTCAGCGAATCAAAGGCGCTCATACTTCAGAATCTACGTTCCGCCAGAGTTGAGAAAAAGAGTGTACCGAAAAGCGTAGAACCGCTTCATTTTTCCAATCAATTATCTTTTGATTCAATACAGTTACAAAATAACTTTAAAGTTAATTTTGAGGCGGTGTCTGGTGAAGTACATATTCTCGGAGAAGAAGAAAATCTGGCTGAAAAAGTAGATGAACTTCTTGAGGAACTCGGTGCCGACTCGGTTTCCTTCTGGAATATGGAACTATTGAAACCGCTGAAAATTCCGGCTGAAACCAGTCCGTCGACCGCAGATGCGGGAATAACCGGAGCTGATTTCGCCGTTGCCGATACCGGAACCCTGATTCTTCTGTCCGAGCCTAAGCAACCGAGACTAACTTCAATCCTGCCTCCTGTACATATAGCGATACTCAGAAAAGAAACAATAGTCCCCGATATTCATTTTCTGTTCGTAAAACTCGGAGAAACCTACGGCAACTATGAAGAACTCTGTTCCTGCATTTCTTTTATAACCGGACCCAGCAGAACCGCCGACATAGAACTTGATCTCACTCTAGGAGTTCACGGCCCGAAAAGAACCGTAGTGGTGATCATATAACGATAGAGCGGGGAGTTTTTTTCACGAAGAGTTGTCGTGAAACAATCAGGTTATACCGAATTCTCCGGCGATATGATCGAGTTTTTCCCTGATTTCCGGGTGGATTTCTTCCGCCGTCATTACTGCAGCCATCAGATACAGGTCGCGTTTCGGAATTTCCATTCCTATTTTTTTCAGCAGAGGCAGCAGGAATTCATCACCGGCTTTTATACGAGTGAGCGTCACATGTTTCCCGAAAAGGTCGGTTCCTTGAGGAACCTGCTTCCAGAATGCATTTTCCACTTGTGAGCGCAGTAGCGGAAACTCCGCAAAACGCAGGATGGGTTCCGGCTGAAGAAGATAGTTCTCAATTTCATAACGGTCCCATTGCAGCACTTTCAAGTCCACCTTCGTGAACTCTTCATCCGGCCTGTTTTTATTATCTCCATCAATCAGACAAATCCCGCGCATATCTTTAACGGCTGCTTTCATGGCCAAGAAGTGCGCTCTTGCTTCTTTCAGGTTTCGTCCGCCGAGTACATGAACGAAACCTCGTTCAAAAAATTTCCGGGTGGAGTGATCCAGGATTCGTGCCCATTCGGTTAAAATTCTCCCGTCTGATTCACCTTCTACGTAGAGAACGCTTCCGGTCTCCCGAGCAAGCAAAAGATCAGTTGTCGTAACTCTTTTCAGCACTTCTCGAAGTTGGTCGCGTTCGGTCGTACCGGCAAGCACAGAAGGTGATTGACCCAGGAAACCGAGTACACGTTCCGGTGCAGTTGCGTTCAGAACAACTTCCGAATGAGTGGCGACGATTACTTGCCCGCGCAGATCATGCGTCACTTTGCGAATCAGGTCATAGACCTGTCTCTGCAGAATTACATGTTGATGAGCATCGGGTTCATCAATCAGGATTACAGTCGATGTACGCGCGTAAAGGAAAGCAAACAGAAGCAGCACTTGGAGCGTGCCGCTCCCGACATTGGAGAGATCAAGCGGTCGAGTGTGTCCGGATTCTTTATATTCGCAAACTATATACGGCTGGCTTGGTGAATAAACAGGTTCAATCAGTTCAATCTGAAAAAGGTCGTAAATATGTTTTTTGAGTTTTTGCCATAGTTCCAAGTCTTCGTTCTCGGAAATTTCCCACAAGAGATTGCGTAGGATTTCTCCTGGTCTTCCCTGCCCGACGAGCAGATCCTGCATTCCACGGTCGCGCCTCGGCTCGTCACGTTCAATTCCGGAGAGTGGAGGAACATGAACAATGTCCAGAGATTTCACCTCTTCCGGTGGAAATTGTTTGATAACATCAAGCTCGAGATTCTTCGCACCTTTTGGACGCGCATATACCAACTCTGAGTTTATGTACTGAAGTTCTATTCCGCAGGTCCAGTTTTTTTCACCATCGGTGCCGCCTTCTACCTCAATCTCAATCAGCCTTCGTGCTCCGGACATGCCCTTAGGACCGGTGACCTTCCTGTCTTCCCAGAGAAGGTTCATCTCTCGGAGAGGCACCGTGGTAATATCAGCACGAGGAATAGCCACGCCCAGCCGCTTGACTGCCTTGCTTCTCTCCATCTGCGTTATCCATCGATTAAGACAAAGTTTCCATGTGGCAATTGCTTGAAGCAGTGTGGATTTCCCCGTGTTGTTCGGTCCCGCAAGGACCATAGAATCCATTAGATCAAATTTATGCTCACGGAAACACTTGAAGTTTCTGATCGTGACGTGTCGAATCATCGACGGACTCCCGAGTGCGGAAGGCTGTTCACAACAACTTGATTCTTGATAATACCATGTTCAACAAGGTGGAATTCTGTGAAAAGCGGGACTTTCCGAGAAATACATCGAGTCTTCATTCTGTTTGACAACCGAGACCTGCGAGTGAAACCTGAGACAGTTGGAATATCAATAAACAAGAGAAGATTCCATGTAAAACCTCAACCAAGTTCGAAGAGATATGCACAACTTATTTTTCCAATGACTTCCTCAGTATTACGTTTACGACGGCAGGGTCGGCTTTTCCCCTCGTTATCTTCATCACTTGACCGACGAAAAATCCGAGGAGCTTTTTATCTCCGCCTCTGTACCTTTCCACTTCTTTAGGATTTTCTTCAATTATTCTTTTTACTATTGAAGAAAGTTCGTCCTCGTCGGTGATTTGAGCAAGTCCCTTCTCCGCTATTATTTCTCCCGGATGTTTTCCGCCGTCCATCATCTCAGAAAATATTTCTTTAGCCGTCTTGCGGTTTATTCTTCCTTCTCCGATGAGATTTAAGAGTTCAGCAAGGTTTTCCGGTTTCACCGGAAAATCCACTACCTCGTCCTCGTTCTCAATTTCCCTCAACATTTCGTTTAAGATCCAGTTGCTCGCCGCCTTCTTATCACCTGCATGCTTTGCGCACTGTTCAAAGTATTGTGCGAGCTGTCTTGAAGATGAAAGGGTTTCAGCATCGTTTCTCGGTATGCCGAATTCATCTACGAATCTGTTCAGTTTTTCTTCGGGAAGTTCCGGTAGGGAGAGCCGTATTTTCTCCAGATAATCCTCCGCAACCGCAACCGGCAGAAGATCCGGATCAGGGAAATACCTGTAGTCATGAGCCTCTTCTTTAGATCTCATGGCGAATGTGACTCCTTTCTGGGAGTCAAAAAGTCTGGTTTCCTGAGCAATCTTTTTCCCGCTCCGTAGAGCTGTCTCCTGCCTCTTTATTTCATACTCTACGGCTTTTTGGATAAAGCGGAAGGAATTGAGGTTTTTTATCTCGGTTTTTGTTCCGAATTCACTCTGTCCGACCGGTCGCACGGAAACATTCGCGTCGCAACGTAAACTTCCTTCTTCCATATTTCCATCGCAGACCTCAATATATCTCAGAATCATTCTCAGTTTCTTTACGTACTCGGAGGCTTCTTCGGCGGTTGAGATATCAGGCTCGCTGACTATCTCCACAAGTGGCACCCCGGCCCGATTGAGGTCTATGTGGCTTTTATGGTCAGAGTATTCATGTACAAGTTTCCCCGCGTCTTCCTCAAGGTGTATACGGGTTATCCTGATCTTTTTTTTACCGTTCCGTGTTTCTATCTCGAGATGTCCACCAAGACAAAGCGGTTCATCGTACTGGGAAATCTGATAACCTTTCGGGAGGTCGGGATAGAAGTAGTTTTTTCTTGCGAATCTGGATTTTCCGGCAATTTCACAATTGGTCGCAAGTCCCGCCTTTATCGCGTATTCAAGAACTTTTTCATTGAAAACCGGCAACACACCGGGCATTCCCAGACAGACCGGGTTCACCTGGGTGTTGGGGGGACTTCCGAATTTGGTCGAAGCTGAAGAGAATATTTTAGATTCAGTGGCGAGTTGCGCGTGCACTTCAAGGCCGATTACCGCTTCGTATTCCATAAAGTTCTTTCCTTCAGAAGAGTTTTTATCATTTGCCCGTTAACCGAGTGAAAATTGTATATATGCTTTTTCCTACAAGCAAATGAACGAAGCAATCGCATCTGTCGCTTCAGGATTTTCGGGCGTCATCGTTGGTACGGTGTCACCTTGATTTCGAGAGTGCTGGACCAGAAAAAAAAGCTCGCTATCCGGCAATCCGAGTTGTCTGCATTCCTGATGAGTTTTCGGAACAGTGCGCCGATGTGGTTGCCGATGACGGGTTGCGTTGCGGGCAGAGAACCGCCGAAGGGTGTCTCGACACAGGTTGCACTACCACCGAGAGCCTGCCGTTGCCGAGCAATGTCGACTGGAAGAACCATTAATCACAACCTGATGTACCTAATTGTTATCTCTAATGAATTTGGTACATTACACATGAAACGAACATGAAAAGTGCATTTAAATTTAAGGAAGACTGCATATACCTCGATTATCAGGCAACCACTCCGGTCGACCCGAGGGTTGCAGATGTGATGTTGCCTTACATAACAGACGGATTCGGCAATCCTCACTCCGAACATTCTTTCGGTTGGCAGGCCGCCGGTGCGATTGAACGGGCGACTGAACATGTCGCGGACCTGATAGGATGTGCCGCAGGTGAGATCATCTTTACCTCAGGCGCTACGGAGGCGAATAATATCGCCATTCAGGGAGTTGCGCGCGGTTCCGCTCGACAAGGTTCCCATATTGTTACTTCTGCAATCGAGCACAAGAGCGTGCTCAATACAGTTCTTTCCATGGGCAAGGCCGGATGTGAAATTGAAGTCATTCCCGTAAGTAATGAAGGTCTGGTTGATACCGAACGTGTAGCCGACTGTCTGAGAGATGACACGGTCCTAGTGTCCGTAGGCATGGTCAACAATGAGATCGGGACCATACAGCCGATTTTCGAGCTCGCTCAACTGTGTCGAGAACGGGGGATTGTCATCCACACCGACGCGGCGCAGGCTGTCGGCAAGATTCCGGTCGACGCAACTGCTCTCAACATTGATATGCTGAGTTTCTCCGGACATAAGATATACGGACCGAAGGGAATAGGGGTTCTCCATATCTCTCGTCATTGTCCCGTGGCGCTTGAGCCCCTGATTCTCGGCGGCGGACAACAGCGGGGTCTGCGTGCCGGGACCGTACCGACTTTTCTCTGTGTCGGTTTAGGGGAAGCCTGCCGAATCGCCGATGCTGAAATCGATGCCGACCGAACACATATTCGTCATCTGAGAGACGGTTTCCTTTCGGTCTTGTACGAACACTTCGATGATCTCATCATAAATGGAACCTTCGAACAACGTATTGAGGGCAATCTCAATATTCAGTTTCCGGGCGTCGACGCTGAAGATATGCTCTCCTCTCTACAGGGTCGTATTGCCGCCTCGACCGGTTCGGCCTGCAGTACGGGACTTATGGAACCTTCACATGTATTGGAAGCTCTCAATCTTTCTTCAGATTCCATCACTTCATCCGTAAGGATAGGTTTCGGTCGATTCCTGAGCGAAGGTGACGCGAAAACCGCTGCGGAGTTGATAGCGGAAAAAGTTAAGGACCTACGCCTGAACAGAATGTCGTGTTGACACCGACTTATTTCGACTGGATACTAGCCAGCGGTGGTCTTGATGAAATTGATGACAGCTGATACGGATGCCGATGTGAGATCATGAGAGGAAGGAGAATTAGCCGATAGTTATGATCCATGGCCCTCTTGCAGATCCGGACTATAAAGGCCAGTTTTCCGGTCATCAGACCTTCCCGCTTCGTCAACTCTGGCTACGCAAGGCGTATAACGGAATTAAACGGGCAGGCGTCGGTTCTTCCAAATCCATGTTCTCCGACCCGGACTCCATTATAACCTTCGGTGTCGGCAAAAACATGGTCTCGGCAATCCGTCATTGGGCGACGGTCTGTAATGTCATAGAGAATTGTGACGACGGTTTTCGCGCCACCGAGTTCGGAGAATTTCTGTTCAATGAGCAGACCGGACGGGACCCCTATGTGGAGATGCCCGCCACGGTATGGCTGATTCACTGGATGATTGCCGGCAGTCCACCGCCTAGGAAGACCACCACTTGGTTCTACGCTTTCCACAATTTTACGGCGCACACCTTTGACCGTGAAACTCTGGCCGGGGCTCTGCTGGAATGTTGTGAAAATTTCCCGAAGTGGCCCAAGTCATCATCAGCTACTATCAAACGCGATATTGAGTGCTTCATTCGTAGTTATTTGCCTCTATCGGACAATAGATTTATTGACGATAGCATGGATACCTTGTTGTCGGAACTTAATCTGATACAACCTGTAGATTCCAGGACGTTTCGGTTCCGACGGGGGGCCAAGCCCGGTTTGCCCGATGGAGTTTTTCTTTTTGCCCTTCATGAATTCTGGGAGAAATACGCACCTCAGCAGAATACGCTTTCGGTCGAAAACATTGCATATGCGCCTGGGTCGCCCGGTCGAGCTTTCAAACTTGATGAATCTTCACTGATTGAACGGCTGGTTAATATCGATCAAACTTCGGACAACCGTTATACCTGGTCTGAAAGTGCCGGAATCAGAAATGTCTCCCGGCAAACGAATGACATCGATAAGTTCGACCTCTTAGACCTTGCATATCCGGAAGACCGTACCGAACTGAGGGCTGTCTGACCATGAATCCTACGGACCACGTTACTGTTGTCAGGCGTTTTCAAAGGTCGGTGCGGGTCGACAGTGATATGGATGTCCCTGATGCTCTTGCCGGTTTTATCTGCCACCAGTCCAATCGTGAAGTTCTGGAGAACATGGCCAAGTTGACCGCTTCCGGTCAGCGTGCTTTTACCTGGACCGGGCCTTATGGCGGGGGCAAGTCCAGTTTAGCGCTTGTTCTGGCGGGGATGGTTAGCGGAAACGCGGAACACCGTAAGCAAGCCCTCAGCAGCCTCGGCGAGATAAATGGAATTGGTGAGGCTTTTCCGGTTGGAGAAGACCCTTGGCTTTTCGTACCGGTGGTCGGTCGCAGAAGCGACCCGATAACTGATATTCGAAATGCTCTCGGCAAGGCGGTTTCAGCGGAGCAGGGTAGGGCGAAGACCAATCGGCGGCAAATCGATATAGCCGGTCGCGACATCATTGAACGGTTTGAGGATGAAGCTGGCTTGAGGCCCACAGGGGGTGTTCTTCTTGTCATTGACGAGATGGGAAAATTTCTTGAATATGCGCGCAACAACGATGTCAATATTCATTTCTTTCAGGAATTGGCCGAATCCGCGGGACGGTGCGGTGGTCGACTCATCGTGCTCGGCATTCTGCATCAGGCATTTGAACAATATGCCGACCGCCTCGGTAAAGATATACAAGATGAATGGGCCAAGATACAGGGTCGATATGTGGATATTCCCATAATAACGGCGGCTGACGAAATCATTGATCTTGTCGGCCACGCGATTGATTGCCGGATTGATCACCCTGAGAGTTTGCCGGTAAGCACCTCGGTAGCCGAAGCGGTCGCCAGATGTCGTCCCGGAAATCCTGATGATCTTGCGGACCGGCTGGACAGATGCTGGCCGATTCATCCTGTAACCGCCGCACTGCTCGGACCGATGTCCCGCAGTGGTTTTGCGCAGAACAAGCGCAGCATTTTCGGTTTTCTCAGTTCCGCGGAACCGCTGGGGTTCCAAGAGTATCTTGGAGAAGGAGTGGAAGCGGACGATGCGGGTTATGACCCGGCGCAGCTCTGGGATTATCTGCAGACCAACCTTGAGCCGGCGATCACGGTATCTCCCGACGGACATCAGTGGGCCCAAGGGGTCGAAGCTGTTGAACGCTGCAGATCCCGCGGCAAAGACACCCATATCCGGATGACCAAGGCTATCGCCATCATCAATCTTTTCCGCAACAGTTCCGGTGTCACGGCAAGTCTCGACATCCTGGAAACTTTTTCGGGGGGGGGCAGAGCGCAACCGCGGCGATACTCAAGGACCTTGAGAACTGGTCTATTGCCATCTTCCGCAAACACCTGGAAGCCTGGGCTCTTTATGAAGGCAGTGATTTTGACATCAATCGTGCTCTTGAAACGGCGAGGCGGAGAAATGCAGGTTTTGATGTTGTTCGACTCGGCGGCATGGTGCAGATGCCTCCGCTGCTTGCCAAACGACATTACCACAGGACCAGAACGCTTCGCTGGTTTGAAGCGGGGCTGGTCAGCCTCGGCGATTGTCGCAGCGCCGTTCTGGATTTTGAGCCCGACGAAGGTTCCGCAGGTAAATTCCTTCTGGTAATTCCGACTGAAGACAGCACCGAGAAACAAATAAAGAGTGCATGTCTCCACGCCTCGGAACTTGCAGAAAAACACCCTGTAGCGGTGGGATTTCCTCAGAAATTTCAGCAAATTTCTGATCTCGGGTCCGAACTCATAGCCGTCAAAGAGGTGGCTATGACCAACCATGAACTGGAAGGCGATGCCGTAGCCAGACGGGAATTACGAACGAGACTTGCCGAGATCAAAGCGCGTATTGAAGAAGAGTTGAGATCTGCTTTCATCAGCGCCACATGGTATGTACGCGGAGTCGACCGTACGGAGGTCGGCAAGTATCCGCAGTACCTGTCCCGCTTGGTTTCCGAACTGGTAGATGAAACTTTCAAAAATGCCCCGATCATCCAAAGCGAGTTGCTCAATCGGGTCAGACCTTCCGTTAACGGCCGCGCCGCCGTACGGAAACTGCTCTATCGAATGGTCAAGAATTCCGCTGAGGAAAATCTGGCAATCGAGGGATTCAAGGCCGAGCGCGGACTTTACAGCACGATACTTGCGTCTGCCGGACTGCATGTACAAGAGCAGGAAGGCGGATATGAGTTCCGGCCTCCGAATAGAGAAAATAAAATTGCGGAGTCCTTCATCCCTGTATGGAAGGCCACCGAGAAACATCTGCAGCAGAAAAAAGAACCGGTTCCGCTGTCAGATCTTTATGAACTCTGGATGAGACAACCCTATGGTATCCGTCGAGGAGTTCTTCCGGTTCTGGCGATGAGTTTTATTCTCGCTGAAAAGAATTCGGTTGCGGTCTATGCCGAGGAAATGTTTCAGCACGAGATAAATGACTATGTGGTGGATGTTCTTCTGCAGGATCCCTGTAGAATCAAATTAAGACGGGTCAAATTCGGAAAGAAACATACGGCATATCTAAGAGCGCTGGCGAAAGTTATTGATAAGCAGACGGATTCTGCATCTCCCGGCGCGGACCCTCTTTCAGTTGCGCGTGAACTGGTGCGGTTCGTATTCGGTCTTCCTGCCTGGACCAAACGCACCATGTCGCTTTCGAAACCGGCACGAGAAGTACGGAACATACTGCTTCATGCATCGGATCCGCATCAGGTGCTGTTTATTGATTTACCTCTGGTTTTCGGCGACACGCCGAAAACAAAAATTGCCCTGAAACTGGAAGAGGTTCTGAGAGAACTCAGTGATGCCTATCCAAGTATGCTTGAGGATTTGCGGAAACGTATGCTAGATGCCCTCGGACACAGGGACCCCGATTACAGGTCTCTGCATGACCGGGCAGGAACCGTCCACGGGTTGACGGGTGATCTTCAGCTTGATGCTTTTTCCACACGGCTGCTTAAGTTCGGCGATGATGATACTCAAATGGAATCAATCGCGAGTCTTTCCATTCATAAACCGTCCCGTGACTGGTCGGACAGGGACGCCGAACAATCCGCACTTGCTCTGGCCGATTTCGCAGTTAAGTTCCGCCACGCCGAAATGCTGGCCGGCATCAAAGACCGTGACCCGACACGTCATGCAATCGGTATCGTTTTCGGTACCGGTAATCAGGGCCGTACGACGATGAAAAGTTTTGATGTCGCTGATGCCGAGAAACATGAGGTTCAGATTCTAGTGGAGAAGATATCAAAACAGTTAAACGGCACTGGTGATGGAGATAAGATGCATCTGGCGCTTGCCGCCCTCGCGCATGTCGGTGCGAACATACTGGAAAACAACACCGAGAGCATTGGATTGACCTGTAGGAAAAAGGAGGCTTTACACCGTGACTGAGAAACATGTGCTCGGCCTCTCCGGAGGACGCGACAGTGCGGCTTTGGCCGTTTTCATGCGGCAGACTTATCCGGAGTTGGAGATCGAGTATTTCTTCACTGATACGGGTAAGGAACTTGTTGAAGTCTACGATTACTTGGACCGCTTGGAAGGTTTTCTGGGCAAGCCGATTCTACGTCTCAATCCTGACCGGGATTTTGATTTCTGGTTGCGCGAATATGGGAACTTTCTGCCGTCGCCGCAATCTCGCTGGTGCACACGCCAGTTGAAACTCCGCCCATTTGAAAAATGGATATCTCCCGATTTAAAAGCCGGTGTTGTCGTCAACAGTTATGTCGCGATTCGATCTGACGAACCGCAGCGCATCGGTATGAAGACTACCGACTCAAATCTAAAGGTTCGGTTTCCATTCCGGGAACATGGAATAGACAAGGCTGGAGTAATCAACCTTCTGGACTCAGCCGGTCTCGGACTGCCAGCATATTACCGTTGGCGTTCGCGCAGTGGTTGCACTTTCTGTTTTTACCAACAGAAGATCGAGTGGGTTCGGTTGATGCGGGAGCACCCGGAGCAGTTTCAGGAAGCCAAAAAATATGAGAAGACCGCACTTGAGCACGGTTCTCCTTTTACATGGAGCCAAAAGGAATCACTTGCTGAACTTGAGCATCCGGACCGAGTTGCCGAGATAGAAAAAGATTACAAAAAACGTCTGGACCGCGAACGCTCCCGGCGTCCTGCTAATCCGCTCAGGGAAGGAATTGATGAAGTTTATGGAACTGCGGAGGTGGCGGCTTCATGTGTTATTTGTCACAAGTAGAAAGCATTCAAAGTGGTGTGATAATTTTGATTCTGGAGATTCAGATTTTCTGACGACATGGTCATTTTAGGTCAGTCAATAAATACGAAGACTATTAACCAAAGGAAAAGATTATGAATGAATCGACCCGTACATCGTCGTCTGCAGCACCAGGCATGGCCATACAAACTTTACTTCGCAACGCCAAAAGTGTTTCATTACGCAATCTGATCGGTCCATCAATTGTGGACACAATTCACAGTCTGGACCCCAATCTCGCCGCAAGTGAGAGGCTTGGGGAAATTGCAATAAAACTGATCGATCCATATTCAGCACTACGCGACGCATTGATGCGTGAACACATCATCCGCATGTTGCCATTGCCAAAAGCACGCGAGTTAGGTCAACGTCTGGGCGTGCAAAATGGGCGTAACCTATATAATGACCTTTCTTTGAAAATGGCTGATAAGAATACACTAAGTGTTCTTTATTCCTTTTTCGGCGTGGTCCAAGATTCTCACATCCATACTGCCGATTCTTCCCCAGACTGTGTAAAAGCATATGCCGACTACTCGCTGTTTGATCATCAGCGCACAGCCGCCGGCCGCGTTATGGATGCACTATACGATTCACCGCACAAAGTTGTTCTCCACATGCCCACAGGTTCAGGCAAGACCCGGACAGCAATGCACATAGTTGCGAAACACCTCCGCGACAATGAACCTACTGTCGTGTGCTGGCTGGCGCAGAATGCCGAGTTACTAGACCAAGCTGCCGAAGAATTTGAGAAGGCTTGGCGTTATCTCGGCAATCGGGAAACCGGTCTCATCCGATTCTGGGGCCACAGGAGTCCAGACATTTCCAATATGCGAGACGGTTTTATAGTTGCCGGTCTCGGCAAGATGTCGGCACTAGACAATCGGGACCCAAATATATTCTTGTGTCTAGCCGACCGTGTATCGCTGACAATAATTGATGAGGCCCACCAAGCAATTGCACCAACCTATGCTGCAATCCTGAGAGGACTCTACAGTAAGCGTCCAAATAACGCCTTGCTGGGTCTTACTGCGACTCCGGGGAGAAGTTGGTCGAATATTGAGGAAGACCGTAAACTTTCAAACTATTTCGATGGACGCAAAGTTATGCTTGAGGTCTCCGACTATAATGACCCTGTCAGATTCTTGATTGACCAGAAATACCTCGCACGTCCAAAGTTCTGTACACTGAATTCTGATGCTGGACTTAAGTTGAGTGAGTCCGATCTCAAGGAACTATCTATATCAGTTGATGTTCCCGGGCGAATTCTAAAACAGTTGGGTGCGGATACACAACGCAATCTGAAAATTCTCTCGGCTATCGAA
This sequence comes from Thermodesulfobacteriota bacterium, assembly GCA_965204665.1. Taxonomy (GTDB): domain Bacteria; phylum Desulfobacterota_D; class UBA1144; order Nemesobacterales; family Nemesobacteraceae; genus Nemesobacter. The sequence continues at coordinate 1,869,545 of OZ242002.1, forward strand.
AAGCTGTTGACACAGCACCGCCGAGTGATTGTGTTTGCGCCTTCAGTGGAAAACGCACGGATGTTAACTGCGGTCTTGTCTGTACGCGGTCACGAAGCCTATGTAGTGACAGGTACAACCAACTCTTTTGAGCGAGAAAGAGCAATCAAACGTTTCAAAAGTGATAAGAATTGCCCTATGGTGATAGCAAACTATGGTGTACTGACTACCGGATTCGATGCTCCCGCAATAAGTGCTGCTATCATTGCACGACCGACACGGTCACTCGTTCTCTACAGTCAGATGGTTGGCCGAGCTACCCGAGGTACACGGGCTGGGGGAAACGATGAAGCAAAGATTATAACAGTTGTCGATCCGCATTTACCTGGATTCGGTAACATCGCTGAAGCTTTCAAAAATTGGGAGGACGTTTGGAATGAACCAGATTAATAAACCTGACAACACGCAAAGACTGGAGGGAGAAATCATCCCTCCAGAATTAGCCATAAAGGCTATGCGTGATAGTGGATACAACAATACAGACTACGCACTGGCAGAGTTGATTGACAACTCTGTTCAAGCTAAAGCAACTGGTGTTGAAGTCATTTGTATCGAGAAATATCAACAAGTCAAGTCAAAAACTAGTTCTAGAATTAAGACGATCGGGGTTCTTGATAACGGTGAAGGAATGTCACCCGAAACCCTTCGTCTTGCATTACAGTTTGGCAACGGAACACACTTGACAGATCGCAAGGGGATCGGACGATTTGGAATGGGGCTTCCTAACTCGTCGATATCCCAATGTCGCCATGTTGGGGTGTGGACATGGCAGAACGGTCCTGATAACGCTATGTATACCTATCTTGATATTGATGAGATTGAGAAACGCAGCATGTTTTTAGTGCCTGAACCTCAACATAGGCCATTACCCAAAGAATGGCGCAGTTTATCAAATATTGTTGGTACTACAGGCACACTTGTTCAGTGGAGTAAATTAGAGACTCATCGCCTTAGTTGGAAGAGAGCAAAAGCAACGCTAAAGAACACGGAATTTCTGATCGGACGTATGTATCGCAAGTTTATCAACGACGGTAGGTTGTCTATACGCTTACTGGCTCTGATCAAAGGCTATGATGACTCTACCAGAGAAGATAGAATTGTTCGAGTGAACGACCCCCTGTACCTCATGGGTAATTCCTCAACTCCGAAACCATTTGATATTGAGCCAATGTTTCAACGCTGGGGAGAGCACGATGAGAAATTTTCAATCCAATATAACGGAACATTACATGAAGTTTTTGTGAGGATAAGTTACGCACACGATAAGACCTTACCTGATGATAATAAAGACCGTGGTAGCAAAGAGTATGGAAAGCATGCAGCCAAGAACATAGGGTTGTCGATTGTTCGAGAGGGTCGCGAACTCAATCTTGACAAATCATGGACGAACAATTACGACCCGGTCGAACGCTGGTGGGGGGTAGAGGTTGAATTCCCTTCGGCTCTTGACGAGATATTTGGCGTTACTAACAGCAAACAGGATGCGACAATCTTTTCTGCCATGGCTCAGTTCAACTGGAAGACTGAAGCCGAACGTGGTGAATTACTATCCGATTTTATTGACCGAATTAAGGGAGATGGAGATCCCCGTGCACTTCTATTGAGAATCGTTGTTTACATTCATACTCAACTTAAGGAGATACGCATTAGGCTCAAGGAACAAACCGCAGGTCGTCGAACGAAATCTAATAGGCACAACAAGCCCTCGGCCGCGGATACAGCGACAGTTAAGTATCGAGAACGAGCGAAGCATGGGCATTCTATTGATGCGGATAAAGAAGAGTTTACAGAAAAAGACTGCAAGAGCCTTGAGCGAGACTTGAGAGATGAGATGCATTACTCTGACAAAGTGGCCAAGGAAATTGTAAATGCAATACTTTTCCGCAAACGTAAGGTCGATTTCTATGCTAAGGCGATGGATGGCTATGCCTTCTTCAATGTTGAGATCAAACAAGGTGGACTGACCGCCATTGTCTTTAACACAAAACACCCTTTCTATAAGCCACTGATGGAGTCACTAGAACCGCCAAATAACGGTGACGAGTCAGATGCTGATCTGGTTGACCGAATTCATAAGGCTAGCGACACACTACATTTATTGTTCGCAGCATGGGCTCGTTATGAATTGGAGGAGGCAAACCGGAAAGACTATCTATTCGATATGCGACAGGAGTGGGGAAAGATGGCGCGATTCATTTTGACCGAACCGGGGGAGGAATGACATGACATTAGCGTTCCCTGGTAACGCAGTTGTTGAACTTATAAAAAATGCTACCAGCCGAATCATTATCGTAGCACCATATATAAAGTCGGTGACTATTCATCATCTTCTCAAGAAGATTCCAGAAACAGTTTCAGAGTTGATTTGCGTCACACGTTGGCTACCGGGGGATATTGTTTCGGGTGTTTGTGATCTTGAAATTTTCGACGATATAATGCAGTTGAAAAGTGGTCAACTAAGAGTTCATCCACATTTGCATGCGAAATACTATTCAAATGGACAAACAACTCTTGTAGGTTCCGCCAATTTGACTTCGAGTGGCCTTGGATGGAACATGCCAACTAATGTAGAACTTCTGGTTGAATTATCTGCAGATTTCCCCGGTTTATTAGACTGGGAGTCTAGGTTATTGAATTCATCCGTTGAGGTTACCCCATTGTTACACAAGCAAATTTATGAACAGGCTGAACAACTCCGAAAAGACCAGTTAGTAGATCACATTTCTAGAGTTGAAATCGAATTGGAGGAAAGAATAAACGAAAATATTTTTTCTTGGTTACCACAATGCCCGGTTCCAAACCGCCTCTGGGAAGTCTATTGTGGACGGGGAGCTGACATTATGGTTAGTAGTGCATTTAAGGCCGCTCAAGATGATTTGGCGTCATTATCCCCACCGCAAGGCTTATCCAAAGATTTATTCACTATGTACATGGCAGGAATACTACAACAAACACTTTTGTTCAAAGAAATAAATAGATTAGCTATGGTTGGCTTGACTGATGAGAAAGCTCACAAGTTTTTGTCCGATCATTTTAGTGGTAGTGTCGGAGATGTGAATGATGTCTGTCAAATTTGGCGTATTATAAAGTCATGGATGCTTTTCTTTTTCCCGGAATCTTTTATGGTAGAAACTGACCAAGAAGTGCTGATCAAGGGACAGAGGATCACCGGTCGGTAAATTTATGTGAGAGAAACATGAGAAAACAGGGCGTGGTGTGACGATAGACTTGTCTGATCATCCTTGAAAGTTATTCAAACTCTGATAAATAACGACAATGCAGAATGTCCGATAATGTATATTATGTTAACTTAAATAAATACTAGTTCAATAGCCCGACATTTCCACAGAGATCATAATAACCCAGCAATCTCTCAATTTATGTATGTTCAACCTTATGAACGAAGTCAAATAAATGCACCTGTCCACCTGTCGAGTTATGTGAACAGTTTCTGATTTCGTGGTATAATCCGTCCCATAAAATTTTTCTTGGAAACTTTAGGAGAAACACAAAACCATGCCTATTTACGAATACGAGTGTAAAAAGTGTGAAGGTGTTTTTGAGATATTCCAAGGCTTTAACGATCAGCCGGCCACTAAATGCGAAGAGTGCGGCGGAAAACTCAAGCGTCTCATATCTCTTTCCTCTTTCCATCTGAAAGGATCCGGTTGGTATGAAACTGACTACGGGAAGAAAAAAGTTACAGAACCGAAACAGTTAAAAGATCACGCAGATGCAGACGGAGACGCTCCCAAAACTTCAGAGTCATCTCAAAATGGCTCCGTGCCGTCCGATAACCGTGGTAATGATGGCGCAGATACCGGAGGTTTTGTCTACGACTCAATAAAATCTGACACGAAAAGAGCTAAGAAAAAAGATTAGGTAGTCTTACCTATGTATCTTGGAATAAAGGGAAAAACAGCTCTTGTGGCCGCATCCAGCAGAGGGATCGGAAAAGCAATAGCTTTTAGTCTTGCAGAAGAAGGAGTGAATCTTTCCCTTTTCTCTCGCACAGAAGAGGATATAAACCGCACTGCGGAAGAGATAAGAAAACAGTTTCCAGTTCGTGTTATTGCTGCCGTAGCAGATGTAACGGAAAAATCCCAGATTGATTCCGTCGTAGAAAAGACAGTTTCACAATTCGGTGGCATTGATATCCTTATAAACAACGCAGGAGGCCCTACTTTCGGTTTTTTTGGAGATTTCGACTCCTTTCAATGGCAGGAGGCCCTAGAGCTTAACCTGTTAAGCGCAATCTATTTGTGCAGGAAGGTCGTTCCCTACATGAAGGAAAAAAGTTGGGGAAGAATAATCAACATAACTTCAATAGCCGTCAAACAGCCATTGGAAGGACTTATTCTTTCGAATACTGCGCGCACGGGACTCGTAGGGTTTTCAAAAACACTTTCAAGTGAGTTGGGAGAATACAATATTCTGGTAAATAATATATGTCCTGGAAGGATTTACACAGACAGAATAAGATCCCTCGCAGAAAAACGCGCCACGCAGTCGAGTATTGATTACGAAGATGCCATCGAAAAAATGCAAAGCGACATTGCACTTAAGAGAATCGGTGATCCGAAAGAACTTGCCGCCCTCGCCTGTTTCTTAGCATCGGAAAAGGCAAGTTATATAACCGGCACCACAATACAGGTTGACGGAGGTCTTGTGCGTGGACTTTTCTGAGCCAATACAACCCTTCCCCGCGTTATTATGGTCCGCCCATAATGAAGAGTTTCCGGGTATAATTATGGTTGTAATAGAGGCATTGGTGATGAGATATAGTCAGTATATAGGTTGTTGTTGGGTCGGGAGAATTGGACATGCATGCCATCATCACTGAGAAGAGAGAAGAACTGGCCGAAATCTGTAGACGATATGATGTGGAACGTCTTGAAGTCTTCGGGTCGGCGGCGAGGGGCACAGATTTTAACCCCGAGACAAGCGACGCTGATTTTCTAGTCAAGTTCAGACCCCAAAACGACCGGGCAACTCTCCAACAGTATTTTGATTTTGCCGAGGAACTGCGCCAGACTCTGGGTTGTCCTGTTGACTTGGTTGAGTCGGAAGCAATCCGAAATCCATACCTGTGCGTAGCCATCAACAAATCGCGTGAACTTGTTTATGCTTCTTCCTGATCCTCTTGTTTTTCTAGCGTCGTACGCACTTTAACAACTACCTTTGGATATGGTCGTACTTACAGATCGTCTTCACACCTTTACTCCCATCCATATGCTATGGGGTTGGCCCTACCCTGCTTCGAAAACTCAGTGGGTATGAGTTTTCCGACATAGGCATCGGCAACAGACCCCTTTACTTCACATCCAGTAAATTTAAATCTTCTCGGTTCACTGCTTGGGACCCACTTGCAAACGGTAAACACTCCTCTAACAATTTTGTTTATTACTGCAAGAACATAGTCAGCGCGTTCAGCTTTCTTTATATCAACCACCCAATTACCGCGAACCGCCTCATATAGACTTCCCCGTCTGTGCAAAGTTCCTTCATTTATTTTGATATAAAGCAACTTGTGGTTCTTTATCGGGTCCATGACACGCTTGCTATATTGCCTGTCGAGTTGCTCGGCATTGGCTGGACCTCTGTCGGAGCCCTTACCTTTCAACACATTTTTCAGCCCGGGTATTATATCAATCAGCACCGCCTCTACCTCTTTCGCTACATCTTCGGTTAACTTATGACGATGTACGATATGCGTTGGTTGAAGCCCGGCACGTCTTATTTCCCGAATAGTTTCCAGTTTTGCTGACTTTGAGGTTTCCCCCTCGTTTAGTTCTAATTTCTCATCCTCATTGATATGGTGAAAAATTCTATTCCCTCTTCCCCTTCCAACATAAAATGTCTGTCCATCTCTAGGATCAATGAGACGATAAACATAACAATCCAGTTCCTCCGCTACTCCAAGTGAAAATGATTTTTTTCTTTTCTCGCCCATCGCTGCTGTATAACCTTCTGTTCTCAATCACTAAATATACACAGACAGGTACTGTATCGCAACTCGGTTGCTGGAAAACAGGGAAAAGGTCAAAGAGAGTATTTATTCAGCACCAATGGTCCTACCTGAGGGTATGTGTGTTCGTTAACAATATATAATTGTGCCATATGAATATTCTTCTTACAGAATCACATTAATCTTGATGATTTGACCTTCTCAAATGCTTGTACTTTGCTACTTGACAAATCAATTTATTTAGATATACTAGTTAATCAATGTGTATAGATCATAGTCATACTCCCCCCCCCCACGCTAAGGTACAGTAAAAAGTCTGCTCTGGAAGTTCAGACTAAAACATACTTAGTAACGTACATACTATTTTTCTGTTTCATCAGTGTAGTCGAACAGTTCAACCGAACCTGTTCAGAAAGTTTGACCTATCAAAATAAAGTTCTACCAAATGGTGGAAAGCAAGATGCTTGGGTTGGATGAGATTCATCCAGTGTTTCGGGTACAGCATGCAGTTGCCACAGGAGATTCAAATCGTTTTTTGAAGAGACAAAAAATATTTATTGAAGACGAGGAGGAGAAAAGAGAGATGATTGGTAATAGAAGGAACAAAGTTATTAGTATAAGGAATAAGGTTACGGGAAAACTCCAAAGAGAATATTTTGCCATAGAGAGTAGAAACGATATTTCTGATGATAAAAAAGTGTCGCAGATAATAAAAATTACTGCGTCAATCTGTGCTGGAATTGTAACCCAACCAATTCCAATCGCGGATTTTTTCATTCTTACTCCCATACAAGCATTCATGGGGTCAAGAATAGCTAGAATCAGAGGTGTGCACGTTACGAAAAACAGTATGAAGAATACTCTGAAGGAACTTTCAGGAGTAGTCGGTCTTGGCCTCGGGGCTCAGCAATTCACCATAGGAGCGTATAAAGTCGGACTTCCCCTCTTAGGGGGATTTATGGCGATACCTCTTGCGTATGGATTAACGTATGGAATCGGAAGGGTTTTGGATACATATTTCATAGCCAAAGATAAGAAACAGTTATTTGATCCTGAGAAACTGAAAGAAGCATGGAAGAAAGGTAAGAAGGAGGGAAAAGATAAACACCTCTCTAAGCAAGATGCTGAAGAATTAAGTTTTTCCGGACCTACAATAAATTTCGTCAGAACAAATCTTGATGAACTGGCAATATTGGCATCGTTTGAATCAATAAGAACGGGTTTTGGAGTTACAGAATATGATCAAGCAGTTCTCGAAGCATTCAAGAGATATTCCGACAAGACTCAAGATATGGAAAGCGTCCGTGATTACCTCGAAGGAATGACTGAGGAGCAGATTCTAGGAGTTATTTCAAACGTAAAAGGCATTCTTCATGAGATAGAATTTGTCAGAATGGAAAACAGCGATGGTGACAGCGTTACGGCAACTTTGTTTCCTGAAACAAATCATAAGGGATTTGATATAGAACTGACCGATGAAAGTACCGGCCAAGTCTGGCAAACTCAACTCAAGACAACCGACAATGAAGATTACGTTCAAGAATGGATCGAAAAACACCCTGATGGTGAAATTCTGGTATCAAAAGAAATCGCAGATGAAATGGGTCTCCCGTCTTCCGGTTTCTCAAATGAAGAGATTACGGTAAAAGTGGAAACATTTACTGAGAAACTTCTAGATGCGAGCGAATTTTCGCCGGTTTGGTATCTGCTTCCTACTTCTCTGGCTCTGATTTCGATATCACTTGTTGTCAGAGAATTATATAAGAGATATAGAGACGGTGAAATAACTATTCATCAATTTAAGTCAATGTGTCTGAAGATCACGGGAATCAAAACTGGGAAATTCGCGGTTTTGATGGTAGCGCTCAAGATACCGGTTGTCAACGTTTTTGTGGGAACGGTATTAATAGCGAAGATAATTTACTCACTGTCTCTGTGTGTTGATAAAATCCCAAAGAAACTAGGAAAGACGGGAGACCTCACGGCGTTTTTAACACTTAAACGTAGGAACTCCCGCAGGTGGCTAAGTGGGTTAAGATTTTCTTTCAGTTCCCATAAATCCTGAAAAAATCCTCTACGCTCACACGACTCTGCCGACTCTTTTCTCTTTTCTTTCTATCTACCGAGGTCTTTATTCCCATAAGAACATCCTCTCTGGATATAGTGGTGGGCTCAGTCTTGTATGCGATCTCTCCGATGGCGGTTTCTGTGATCTCTATACCTTTCGGGATCTCAAAATCTTTGTATTCCGAGTACCTGTCGAGCGCAGTGCTCATAAACTCTTTCCACACCGGAGCGGCAGTGACTGACCCTGCTTCATCCTCGCCCAGTGATGTGTTGTCGTCTTTTCCCACCCACACGCCTGCTGTAAGTATGGGGCTGTAGCCGATAAACCATGCGTCCGTGTAGTCGTTGGTGGTCCCCGTTTTTCCTGCTATAGCGGCCTTGGCGTTAAGAGACCTGGTCACTATCCCGGTTCCCTGCGTTACGACGCCTTTCAGTATGTCGGTCATTATATAGGCGGTCTCAGGGCTTATAACCTTCTTTGCCGACTGTACATCACCGGCGAAGTAATAAATAGGAACTTTTTTCACCAGCGCCTGAAATTCCTCGGCCGTAACGAATTCATCCCGATTCTCGGTCAGAACACTCGGAATCGGAGGACTCGAAGCGGCAGACATCGGTTGTGTGGACCGATGCCGCCCTTCTCTATTTTCTTCTTCCCGTTCCTGTTTGTATCTGAGTTTTTTTTCGTAGGCAAGATACATCTCGCCCGTATTGTCCTCTACAAGACTTCCGTTCCTGTCATAAATCCTGAGTATGAAATTCGGTTTTCTGTATACGCCTGCATTGGCGAAAACAGAGTAAGCCGAGGTGATTTCAAGTAAAGTCACCTCGGAACTTCCCAGGGCCAGGGAAGGATACGGGTCTATTCTGCTCTTGAAACCGAAGGATCTCGAGTAGTCGGCAACATATTTGGGGTCTATATCCATTATCAGTCTTATCGAAGAGAGGTTTCTCGAGTTTACAAGCGACTCCCTGAAAAAAATCGCCCCCATATACTCTTCATCGTAATTCTCGGGAGCCCAGTCGTCTATTATTATGGGGACATCCAGCAGTTTGCTCGTCTGAGTGTATCCGCTGTCTATTGCCGCGGCGTATAAAAAGGGCTTGAAGGCTGAGCCAGGCTGTCTTTTAGCCTGAACCGCGCGGTTGAATTTCGAGGCGGAAAAATCATACCCGCCCACCATGGAAAGAATGTTGCCGTTCGTATCAAGCGCCATAAGAGCCCCTTGCGCCTGCGGGGCGATCAGCGGAACTATACCGAATTCTCCGTTTTCACCCTCCGACACCCTGACCCTTATAACTTCTCCTACTCTCAGTTTTTCCGGGAGCAGGTATAAGCCTGTCGGCGGCGGCAGATAACGGTTCAGATCAACTATGTAGTTGAAAACGAACTCGCCGCCTCCGATTTCAATCGTCGCAGAAAAACTCTCCGTATCCACATTTCCAATAGATGTTATGACAGCTTGGTATATCTTTCCGTCCTGCAGAACAATATCTTTCTGCTCATCACGGAACTTTCCGATTTCTTCTTCGGTTCCGAGCCTCCTTACCGTAAACCTGTCTCTTCCATGTCTCGTTTCCACATTGCGTATCCCTTGTCTCAAAGCTCTGTAAGCGGCAAGATTAAGGTCCAGGTCCAGAGTTGTATAGACTTTGTATCCGCCTTTCTCATAAGCTTTTTTCCCGACTTTTTCCTCAAGATATTTCCTTACGTGTTCAACAAAGTAAGCCGCTATATATTCCCCGCGCGGCTCCCGACGCGGAACTATCTCTATTTCATAGTCAAGCGCCTCCTGTTTTTGGCGCTGGGTTATAAACCCCTGTTCGTGCATTATCTTGATCACGGTTTTCTGCCTTCGCAGGGCAGTTTCCGGCCGTAACCTCGGAGAATAAAATTCGGGTCTTCTCGGAATTCCCGCAAGCAGACAAGCCTCCGCTATATTTATGTCGCGCACGGATTTTCCGAAATAGTTTCTGCTCGCCATCTCAACCCCGTAGACCCCGTCGGCAAGATATATGTGGTTCAGATACAGGTAGAGAATCTCGTCTTTGGACAGGTTCTTTTCTATTCTCGCCGACAAAATAGCTTCCTTTATTTTTCTTGCGTAGGATTTCTGCGGTCCCAGAATAAGGTTTTTGGTTACCTGCTGGGTGATGGTGCTTCCACCGGAAACGATTTTCCCTGTGGTCAGGTTCTGAGCAAGAGCTCTTATGACGCTTTTCGCATCCACTCCGCTGTGCTGATAAAATCTTCTGTCTTCAATCGCTATGAAGGCGGTCCGCACATATTCCGGTATATCATCCAGGTTCACAAGCGCCCTTTTCTCAATGCCTACATGCGCCATGAGCTCTCCGTTCGAGTCGTAGAATTCGTTCAGAATCACGGGCTGATACCCTGTCAGATCACGCAGATTAGGCATATCTTTCGCAAAATACGCGTAACCCCCGAAAACCGTCGCAAGCAGGGCAACTACGAATGCCGAGAGCAGAAAAAAACGGGAAGGTGATATTTTTCTCCGGGATCTACCCGACAGATCTATTCCTTTGTAGATATTCATCCGGATGTATTAGATCATATTCGTACGCGTCGGAAACCGATAATAAGAAGAGTCTATCGAAAAAACTGCTTTTTTAGTTACTTTATATCGGGTAATCATGACTGACCCCCCGGAAAATAAAACTCCGGCCGACTTCGGTTCCTACATAAGAACCGTAACTGACCAGGAAGTAAAAGTGCTTCTCCTGAAGCTCAAAAACGAGGCGGGAAAAGAGGATGTCTCGTGGGAGCAGATACAGCGGATACTGTCCGAAATCAAAGACAAGGACGGTGCTGCGCTGAGAGACATCATCTTGTTGCTGGTATAACGGAAAGCACCGCGTGAAAAAATTCCGCACGCGGAAACATCGATGAAAAAACTTACGGACTATATCGGAAACACACCCATAATGAACCTGAAGGACATGGGACAGCGCAGGGATGCAACCATATGGGGAAAACTTGAGAATCTGAACCCGGCGGGAAGCATAAAAGACAGGGCGTGTATGTCCATGCTGCGGCGAGCCGAGAAAGAAAAACGGATAGAACCGGGCAAAACGGTCATAATCGAGGCGTCAAGCGGAAACACCGCGATGGGCCTTGCGCTCTGCTGCCGAACCGGAGGATATGATCTTGCAGTGGTCGTACCTGAAGACACGGCGACAGAGAAATTGGAACTTCTGAAAGCGTATAAGGCGCGAGTGATCCTCACTCCCGCAGAACTGGGAATGCTCGGAGCCATGCGGAAGGCGGAGAAAATAGCCGGAGAGGACCCCGATTTCTATTTTCTCAACCAGTTCGTGAATACGGCCGATATAGACATGCACGCGGAACAGACCACACGGGAGATAAAGAACCAGATTCCCGGGACTCTTGACGCCGTCGTCTGCGGAGTAGGAAGCGGCGGGACGCTTATGGGTCTCGGGGCGGGGCTCAGAAAAATTTATCCCGAGGTTAAGATCGTAGTGGTGGAGCCCAGGGAATGCGCCATGTTCTCCACTGGTAACGGGGGAAGTCACGGCATCTGCGGGATATCACCTGGATTCATAGCGCAGAAAATCGATCCCTCGGTCATTGATACCGTCTACACCGTCTCCACGGAAAAAGCGCGGGAGTGCACAAAAACGCTTGCCCGCAGAAAAGGACTGCTGTTGGGGATATCCTCGGGCGCATGTCTTTACGGGGCGCTTGAGGTCTGCAGGGATATGCGCCCCCGCGGCAATGTACTGGCTGTTTTCTGCGATGCGGGAGAAATGTACCTCGGGACTGATCTCTACAACTGAAATGTCCGGTTGAAATGAGATTTAATTGTGTTATTTTATCCTATGAGTGTTTTTATCCGTCGGAGATTTGCAAGAAACCGGTGAAGTGAATATGTCAGGGAATATTTTCAGAAATCTGGTGCTGTGGATAGCCGTGTTCGTAGGCGTCTTTGCGGTGTATCAGTTCATGAACACATCGGCGACTGTCTATCCTGAAATATCCTACAGCGCTTTTCTCGATCATCTGGACAACTACAGAATAGCGAGCGTCGAGTTGGGCGAGGATAAGATCAGGGGCGAACTTAAGAACGCTGATTCCGGTGAACGCGGGTTCACCACCATGGGACCGGCGGGAGAAATTGTCATTGCGAAACTCCAGGAAACCGGTACCGAGTTCAGTTTTTCCCGCCGCAAGGAGAGTTCTCTCACACGCGCTCTGCTGAACTGGGGTCCTCTTTTTCTCCTGGTGGCGCTCATGGTCTTCTTCATGAGACAGGTGCAGGCAGGCGGCACGAAGGCGATGAGTTTCGGAAAGAACCGCGCGCGCATGCTTTCCGAAGGACAGAACAAGATCACTTTCAAGGATGTGGCCGGGGTTGACGAGGCCAAGGAAGAAGTGGGAGAGATAGTGGAGTTTCTCAAGAATCCGGAGAAATTCACAAGCCTGGGAGGGAGAATTCCCAAGGGGGTTCTGCTGGTGGGTCCTCCGGGAACGGGAAAAACGCTTCTTGCCAAGGCTATAGCCGGAGAGGCCGGTGTGCCGTTCTTCATCATAAGCGGAAGCGATTTTGTGGAAATGTTTGTCGGAGTCGGCGCTTCAAGGGTGAGAGATCTGTTCATACAGGCGAAGAAGAACGCGCCGTGCATAATTTTCGTTGATGAACTGGATGCAGTAGGAAGACACAGAGGGGCAGGACTCGGAGGAGGGCACGATGAAAGGGAGCAGACGCTCAACCAGCTTCTGGTTGAAATGGACGGATTCGAGGGCAACGAAGGCATAATAGTGATGGCGGCCACAAACCGCCCGGATGTTCTGGACCCCGCCCTGCTTCGGCCCGGAAGATTTGATCGTCAGGTTATGGTTCCGAGACCCGATGTAAGAGGACGCGAAGCCATACTGGCCGTCCACTCGAAAAATACGCCTATGGACAAGGACGTCGACCTTTCCGTCATCGCCAGATCCACACCGGGTTTTTCCGGGGCTGACCTTGAAAATCTCGTGAACGAATCAGCTCTCCATGCCGCAAGGAACAACAAACAGCAGGTCTCCGTGGAGGACTTCGAGTATGCGAAGGACAAAGTGACCATGGGAGTTGAAAGAAAAAGCATGCTGATAAGCGAGAAGGAAAAGAAAATCACCGCTTATCACGAAGCGGGACATGCTCTTGTGGCGAAGATGACCCCCGAAGCGGACCCCATACACAAGGTCACCATCATACCGAGAGGGATGGCCCTAGGAGTTACCCAGCAGCTTCCGGTGGAGGACAAGCACACTCTGTCCCGAGGCTATCTGCTTTCCACGATCAAAGTGCTTCTCGGAGGCAGAGCCGCAGAGGAAATAGTGTTTTCCGAGAGAACCAGCGGCGCGGCTAATGATCTTGAAAGGGTTACGGATATCGCGAGGAAGATGGTATGCGAATGGGGAATGAGCGAGTTGGTGGGACCTGTCACGTTCGGCAAGGCGGAACAGCAGCCGTTTCTCGGAAGAGAGATATCCAGATCAAACGACTACAGTGAAGACACTGCGGTACAGATAGACAACGAGATAAAAAAGATCATAAATGAAAGTTACGATGAAGTGATGGCGTTGCTTCGAGAGAATCTGGATGTTCTCCACAGGCTCTCTTCCATATTGCTTGAAAAGGAAGTTGTGGACTCAAGGGAACTTGAAGAACTGGTGTCGGAAAAGACGCCGAGTTTCATCAGGCCGGAAACGGAGGAGCCTCTGGACATTACCAACAGGATCTGACCCGTTGTGAAGCAGTAACTTTTGTTGAAGTACGGAACGCGGACCGCGGTGGAAAACTCCCGAGTCGTTAATCTTGGCGAAAAGAATCTGGACTTCACCAAAAAGCCTCTTTTAATGGGGATAGTGAACATGACGCCCGACTCTTTTTCTGACGGCGGCAGATACAACGACCGTCAGAAGTCGATGTTCAGAATCGATTCCCTTCTGAGGAACGGAGCGGATATTATCGACATAGGAGGAGAATCGACAAGACCCGGCTCCTTCGGGGTAAGTGCCGAGCAGGAACTTGAAAGGGTAATTCCCGTAATAGAATCGGCTTCAAGAGAGTTCGATACGGTAATATCCGTGGACACGACGAAGGCTGTCGTCGCGCAGGAGGCGCTCGGCCGTGGTGCGTCGATAGTAAACGACATAAGCGGACTCGGGTTCGAGCCTGAGATTGCGGAGAAAGTATCGGAAAGAAACGCGGGCATAATCCTGATGCACACGCCTTCACGTCCGAACGATATGCAGCGAAGAAACAGTTATACGTCTCTTGTGGACGATATAAAACAGAGCCTGCTCGACTCCGTCGGCACCGCCCTGGCGGCGGGAGTGCAGCGGAACAGAATCATGATCGACCCCGGAATAGGATTCGGAAAAAACACCGCTCAGAACATTGAGATAATAAGAAAACTCGAGCAGTTCTGCAACCTCGGATTCGCGGTCTGCATAGGAACTTCCCGAAAATCCTTTATAGGGGAAATACTTCAGATTCCTCGGACGGACGGACGGTTGATAGGTTCTGTCTGCTCGGCGGTACTGTCAATGCTTAAAGGGGTTTCCATCATGAGAGTTCACGATGTACTTGAAACAGCTCAGGCGGTCCGGATGGTAAAAGCCGTATATGGAACGGACAGCGGAGAGATGGTCTGATGGGAGATTCCATACAGAATTTTCGATTGGTTTCCGACAGTTTGGACATCCTTATCGTCGCCGTAATATTCTTCTACATACTGAAATCCATAGAGGGCACCAGGAGTTCTCAGATATTGGTCGGCATAGGAGCTATGGCCGTTCTGTACTTCGTTTCCAGAAAATGGGGTCTTTTCACCCTTAACTGGCTCCTTACTCACTTTCTGGGAATCGCCATACTCATAGTCGTAATTCTTCTGCAGGACGACATCAAGAGAGGTCTGGCCAATATAGGGAAAAAACCCCTTCTGCTGGGAATCAGAACTCATAAGATGAGCGACATCGTCGTGGAAGAGGTCGTGGAAGCGTGCTTTTACCTGTCTTCGCAGAGAATAGGAGCTCTCATAGCCATAGAGAGACTTGAAAGTCTGAAAGCCTACTCCGGCAAGCCGATTAACGGCATGGTGTCAAGCGAGATCATAACAGCCGTTTTCAACCCCGCATCCACTCTTCATGACGGTGGTATGATAATCAAGAGCGATACTATCGTTTCGGCGGGGGCGTTTTTTCCGATCAGTACGGAACCGGAGCTCAAGACCGAGTTCGGTACGAGACACAGAGCGGCTATAAAACTCTCGCGCGATACCGATGCTCTGGTAATCGTGGTGTCTGAGGAAACGGGGAGAATTTCGCTTATCGTGGGTGGAGACATCAACAGAGTCGGCAGTGAAGAATCTCTGAGGGAAATTCTTTTCTCGGAACTCGGAAAAGAAAACGCCGATGTAAAAACGGGCCGGCCGGAAAAAACCTGATATGGATAAAAAAATCTTTTTCCAAGGTCTTTCAAAGAAGACTTTCGCGCTTCTCCTGGCGCTTATTTTCTGGGCGGTTACGAATCTGGAATTCGATGTGGAAAGAGAAATAAGCGTTCCCCTCAACGTAAGCGGACTTTCCGATAATCTGGCGGTCATCAGTAAAATCCCTGAAAACATCTTCCTGACTCTGCGCGGCCCCAGGAGTCTGCTGTCATCGTTTGTCTATTCAAACAATCCGGTGACCATTGACCTGCAGCGAAAAAAGCAGGGCATCCTCAAAATAGACATCACTCATGCGGCAACGGCGATAATCCCCAGAGGTATCGATCTTATTTCCACAAATCCGTCGAAGCTGTCGTTCATCATAGACAAAGTCATAACAAAACAACTTGAGGTGAAACCTCTGCTGGGAGAACCGGATTCGGGTTACGAAGTATCCAAGAGAATAAAAGTCGAACCAGAATCCATAACCGCCAGAGGTCCGACATCCCAGATAAATAAACTTGAAGCGATAGAGACCGCGAAAATAAACCTTGAGGGAGAAAAAGGCGAGTTCACCGTCCCGGTACAGCTGCAGTTCCCCTCGCTTTATATCGAATCCCTACAGGGAGACCGGGTGAACGTGACTGTCTACATAGAGGAAATAATCGTGACCAAAGAGTTTCGGGATGTGGAAATAGTTCCGAAGAACTTTGAAAATCTTGAATATGCGGCGGCTTCTCTTCCCAAGGTCAACCTGGTTTTCGAAGGCAATTACAAAGCCATAAACAAACTCACAAGCAAGGATATAACCGTTTCCGTAGACGGAAAAAACATGGGTGAGAAGAGCAGAGGGAATCTTGAAGTGATCATCAACTACCCTACCCCCGACCTTCTCAGACTCGTCAGCGTGGACCCGAGTACCGTGGAGGTAAAAGTGAAAATGAAGGAAGGAGAGTCCTCAGGGACATAGCGTCGCATGGGTCGTTTCTCCAATCTTCCGGAGGAAAAGATTTTCGGAACGGACGGGATAAGGGGAATTACAAACACCTATCCCATGGTTCCGGAGGTTTCCCTCGCTCTCGGCAAGGTGCTTACCTCGTACCTTCTCACAAGGACATCAGGACGGGTGAAGGTGGTTGTCGGTAAGGATACGCGGCTTTCAGGCTATGTGTTTGAACAGGCACTGGCGTCCGGAATAACTTCCATGGGCGCGGATGTACTGCTTGCGGGACCGATGCCGACTCCCGCCGTGGCGTTTCTAACCTCGGATATGAGAGCAACCGCAGGTGTGGTCATCTCCGCATCTCATAACCCCTACACGGACAACGGAATAAAAATCTTCGATTCAAACGGGTTCAAGTTCTCCGACAGCACGGAAACAGAGATAGAAACTATGATACTTTCTAAACAGAATGCATGGGCCCCGGACCCCTTGCCGTCCCTTACGGGAAAAGCATATAGGATAGAAGACGCTGTCGGACGCTATATAGTGTTTCTGAAGAACACGTTCCCCAGAAGCATGAGGCTTGACGGGGTGAAAATCGTACTTGACTGCGCAAACGGGGCCGCATACAGGGTAGGACCCGCAATTTTCAGAGAACTCGGAGCACGGGTCATTACAATCGGCGCTGAACCCGACGGTATGAACATAAATGTAGACTGCGGGAGTCTCTGTCCCGAAATACTTTCCCGGGAAGCAGTGCGAAACGGCGCGGACATAGGAATAGCCGTTGACGGAGATGCGGACAGAGCGGTTTTCTGCGACGAGAAGGGAGCCGTTGTCGACGGAGATCACGTGCTTGCCATCTGCTCATCGGAGATGGTGGAGGCAGGCTCACTTATAACCGACACTGTGGTGGCCACTGAAATGAGCAACATGGCTCTTGAGAACTACCTGAGCGACAAAGGACTTAGACTTTTCAGGGCGCGGGTGGGTGACAGGTATGTGGTGGAAGCCATGAGGAAATCCGGGGCGAATCTCGGCGGTGAAAAATCAGGACACACCGTGTTTCTCGACCACTCGACGACCGGAGACGGATTGCTTGCCTCGCTTCAGATTCTGAGCATAATGAGAAAGAAGAACAAACCGCTTTCGGAACTCGCCGGAATGATGAAAATGTTTCCTCAAGTGTTGAAAAGCGTGGAGATAAGAGAGAAAAAACCATTTGAGGATATTTGCGGACTTTCAGATGCGCTTTCGGAGGCTGAAAACGCGCTGGGGAAGAAAGGAAGAATCAATCTCAGGTATTCCGGCACTGAACCCCTTGCGCGTGTTATGGTTGAAGGAGAGGATGAGGACCTGATAAACAGAATCGCAACCGACATCTGTTCTTTGATAAAGGATGACGCGGGAATCTGCTCAGAACAATGAAGATAAAACTGAACGTGAACATCGACCATGTGGCCACAATCAGACAGGCGAGAAGAGAAACCGAGCCTGACCCCGTTGCGGCCGCGGCAATAGCGGAACTTGCCGGAGCGAGCGGAATAGTCGCTCATCTGCGTGAAGACCGCAGACACATTCAGGACAGAGACCTCTTTCTGCTTAAAAAGATTGTGCAGACAAGACTTAATATGGAGATGGCCGTTACGGACGAGATGCTGGAAACAGCGGAACGAATCAGTCCTGATATTGTAACCCTGGTTCCGGAAAACCGCATGGAAGTGACCACGGAAGGTGGTCTTGATGTCGCAGGCAATACAAACAGAATCAAAAACGCGGTGGAAAGACTCAGAGGGTCGGGGATTTTTGTAAGCCTGTTCGTGGACCCCGACCGCAGACATATAACGGCTTCCCGCGAGGCGGGAGCTGATATGGTGGAAATCCATACCGGAACTTACGCGAACGCGGAAACTGAAGAAGGGATGATGCGGGAATTTGACAAGATAAAAAAATCCACACGAGAGGCGCTTGAATGCGGGCTCAGAGTATCGGCAGGACACGGTCTCAACTATGCCAATGTCCACGATGTATCTCGAATAGACGGAATCGAGGAACTGAACATCGGGCACAGCATAGTCTCGCGGGCAGTACTCTCCGGTATGGATAAGGCCGTGAGGGACATGCTCCGTGTTATGCGGAACTGAGACAGCGTCCGGACGGAAATTGTTGAAATATTCCGGAAAACACCGCCTGCGGTTATAATCATCGCGGTTGCGTTCTGATTCTTACCGCAAGCGGAGCGCATCGGTAACGGAAGGTTTAGAAAAACATGGTTACGGGAATAGGAATAGACATGGTCCGCGTTAATCGCATAGAGAACATCGTGGACAGATGGGGTGAGAAATTTCTCAGGAAAGTGTTTACTGATCAGGAACTTCTAGAGACCGGCGACAGCAGAAACAAGACCGTAAGTTATGCGGGGAATTTCGCGGTTAAGGAAGCTTTCGTAAAAGCGCTCGGCACGGGATTTCGCAAGGGTATAAAATTCCATAACATAATGGTCAGAAGAGATGAATTCAAAAAACCCTATATAGACCTTCGAGGAACTACCAGAGAATTCGCTGAACACAAAGGCCTGACCGGCATACACGCGACCATATCGCATGATGGAGAGTATTCAGTAGCAGTGGTCGTACTTGAAAACTGATTCTGCCGGAAACAGCAATATGTTTCAAAACCTGCAGAAACTCAGCCGTGCGGGCACAGATGCCGTAAAACCCGGTCTCGGCAGAATTACTTCAGTGCTGAAGAAACTCGGGAACCCCCATCGCAAAAAGGATTATATAGCCGTAGGTGGAACAAACGGCAAAGGTTCCGTGGCCGTATGCTTGACTTCGATACTTGAATCGAACGGTTTCCGCGTCGGACTCTTCACCTCACCGCATATTCTGAACGTAACGGAAAGAATAAGGATCGGGGATGAAGAAATCCCGCCTGAATCTCTGGACGAAATTCTGGGAGAGGTTTTTTCCGCTTGTCGGGCTTCAGGTATCGGACTCAGCTACTTTGAACTGCTTACAGCAGCCGCATTTCTTCATTTTAACGCTTCAGACATAGATATAGGAGTTCTGGAAGTCGGGATGGGAGGCAGATGGGATTCTGTAAACGTATGCGACCACATAGTCTGCGTGATAACCAACGTATCTTTTGATCATACGGAATATCTGGGAACCAGCATACCGGAGATCGCCTCGGAAAAAGCGGGAATAATCAAAAGGAACTCCTTAGTGATAACAGGATGCGAGGGTAAGGCTCTGGAAGTGATTGAAAGAACAAGCTCTGAAAAAAACGCTGCCCGCCTGAGCTGCGGTCAGAATTTCACATATCGGAAAAACAGGGATATGGGTTTTGATTACTCAGGTCCCGGGTGGAGACTCCTGAATCTCGAAACTTCTCTCAAGGGAATTCATCAGATAAAAAACGCGGTTATATCCATAGCGGCGGCTGAATCACTCAGTATTCATACCGAATACAAAATAAATCCCGAGAATATCGCAGAGGCTCTTCACGAAGTGAATCTTCCGGGACGTATGGAATATCTGCGTACAGAGCCTCCCGTGATAATGGATGTGGCGCACAACCCTGCGGCGGCCGAAAAACTGGTAGAGTCTCTCGAGTTTTATCACCCCGATACGAAATTCAATTTTCTCTTTACGATGCTCAAGAACAAGGATGTCGGAGGCTTTTCCGAGGTGATTTCACGAATCTGCGGTAAATTGATCATAACGGAGGTCGGAACTGAAAAAAGATCCCTCGAGGCGGAAAAAATCTTAAAACTTCTGCGGGGCAGATTCGATACCGTTGAAATTCAAAGAGACCCTATCGAGGCATACGGAAAACTCCTGAGTTACGGAGAGCCGTGTTGCGTCTGCGGCTCCTTCTACCTTTCAGGATATCTGGGAGATGTTGTAAAACATCGCGTATGAAAAGACTGTCGATTGTGACCAGTGACCTTTTTTTATCCCACAGCAATCCTCCGGGGCATCCGGAGTGCAGGGAAAGACTGTCTGTGATTCTGCAGGCGTTGCGGAACTCGGAACTTTTGGAGAAAACAGTTCCCATAAACATACGCCCGGCTTCAGAAAAAGAAATAACGCTCGTTCACAGCAAACACTATTTCGATATGGTGAAATCCACCTCCGGCAAGGAGTTTTCTCAGCTTGATGACGATACGTCCACATCTGAAGAGTCGTTTGATGCCGCTCTTATGGGCTCCGGAGGGCTTATATCCTCGGTGGATTCCATTCTTGAGGGAGACATAGACACCGCCTTCGTGCTTTCACGTCCTCCCGGACACCATGCGGAACACGACAGAGCGATGGGCTTTTGTCTATTCAACCACGCGGCCGTCGCGGCCGCTCATCTTCTCGCTGACCGTAATTTACAGAGGGTTTTGATAATAGACTGGGATGTGCACCATGGAAACGGGACACAGCATATCTTTTACGACACGCGGGATGTGCTCTATTTTTCAGTACACCAGTTCCCTTTTTACCCCGGCACAGGGAGTCTCAAAGAACTCGGACACCGAGATGGATTAGGATACACGGTGAATGTTCCCTTACCCTTCATGTCGGGTGACGAGGACTATATGAGAATCTTTACCGAGATTCTGGAGCCGGTCACGGAGCAGTACTCTCCGGAGTTCATACTCGTATCGGCGGGTTTCGACGCCTACCAGGCGGACCCTCTTGGAGGTATGCTGATTACTCGGCAGGGTTTTGCCAGACTGACCAGATTTGTAACCAATCTTGCAGAAAAACATTGCGGCGGCAAGATAGCGTTTGTGCTTGAAGGGGGATACAACACTGCGGAACTGGGAATGATAGCACAGTCGGTCATAGAAGAGATTCTTGATGTCAGCATATCGGACACCGGGTTTAACCCGAAGCAAACCACATGCGGACATGCAATAACGGAAATACAGAAAGTTCATTCAAAGTTCTGGAATTTCTGAAAATCAATTCGCCTTTGCTGCCGCGGTTGATGAATGAGGAACGCCGGCGCGAACCCACAGCTCCCACATAGCGGGCGAGTTCTTTTGGTCCGCCTGTTGCAAATTGAGTCCGGCAGTATCTCCTACGGAAGCGAAGTGAAAGATTTCTGTATAATTCTTCTCTTAAGCCAGTTGAGTTGTTTAAGGAGTATTTCAGCCCTGATCTCAATTTGGTCGTCTGATCTGTTGAGTTGGTCTATTTTTCTGCTTAAGCCCTCAACAGCCTCTCTGATATCCGGAGTATCTGCTGCTAAATCAACAAGTTCGGTTAAACAATTCCCAAGTCGACTGAAAATTTCAAGGTTCGGATTTTTCGTATGCAATTGATAAACAGTCTGTCTCATCTGCTCAAACTTTTTTTGAACAGAGAGTTGTGTCCGGTTTTCTTTTTGTTCAGGTTGTGCAACAGATTTAGTTTCGTGGACAATCCGGCGTGGAACAAAAGATATGTCCATGTCCAGAGCGTGAACAACGGCCAGCAGACTGGAAAGACGCAGGTCAACGGCATTGGATTCAATTCTTGAGATATGCGATTGAAGCGTACCGGTTAATGAAGCTAGATCTCGTTGACTAATTCCTTTTGCCAATCTAGCCGCTTTCAATTTCTCTACTATGGGCTTTGTTTTTTCGTGACTCATTTACGTCCCATAATATTTTATTATAGACAGGCTATTCTGCAATTTTCAATACACGAAATTATATCACAAATCTTCGAAATGTCGTCTTATTCAGAGTAGTTATTATTTATTTTATATATTTACAGGTGGAAATCGTACGAGTGAGTATCGGTAAACTAAAGGCGCGAAGACATTCTACAAATAAGGGTCAGACGGAAACCAGACCTTTTCTGTAGTCAACTCCATCAATAAAAAACAGGTTGCACATCTCGCGAAGTCTTGACGCTATTCTCTCCCCTACCCTATCCTCCAGTATTTCCGTTTTTCGAGAATTTTTAGGCAGATAATCCTCGGCCACGAAATTCGTGGTAATCAGAACTGTCTTGGAAGAGTTGTATCGGTTAGAAATGATCTGGTCTAGGATATTGAGTTCCCATTCTGAACTTTTTCCTTTTCCCATCTCATCTATCACCAAAATCTCCGCTTCTATCAAGGGTCCTATTATTTCATTTTCGGGGATTCCGCCGGAATAGGCTTTTTTGAGATCGCCCAGAAGATAGAAAAAATCGGTAAAAAGACACTGCACGGCTTTTCGCAGAGTAAGCTCCGCTATAGATCCAACGGCAAGGCTGGTTTTTCCGACGCCGGGTCCACCCATAAGTAAAAATCCTTTTTCATTCGGATATTTATCGACAAAGGATTTCACGTATTCCATCGCATCGTACTGACTGTCGCACTGCGGGTCTATATTGTCTGACCGCAGGACGGCTGAAAACTTTGATGGGATTTTCGCATTGTTGTATCTCCTTGCCTTGAGCCTTTTTATTCCACATACATCACAATATTGAAGGTATCTGTATCCCCTCTTATTTTCCGCAAAAACAGTTCCAGACCCCCCGCATTTGACGCATTCAGAAATACATGAGCATATGTTGGTCCGAGAGTAATTACCGGTACCGCAAGAAATCGTGTATCCGACTCCGGAGCATATCCTACAACTGTCAATCTGTTTTCTTATGCTCATATCACCTGATCACAAAAACGTCACGAATACCTAGGTTTTTTGAAACTATATCATCCCGAAAAGCATTGAGAGTCTCTTTTCTGGTATCTTCATCGTAGAACTTGGCCTCTTCGGGAAGTCTATCTACTACAGAATCTATTATTTCATTCTGTTGTTTCTGTGGAAGGTCATTGAAAATATTCTCCATAAATTCCTGCCGGAGACAGTCCAACCTTTTGTATGGATTGGAAGAGTTAACTCTGTCTTCTCTGCGAACTTTATATCTAAGTTCCTCGTACCTTTTCCTGATGCCGCTTCTGCTTTCTGCGGCTATTGCTTCATCAAGCCTTTTTATCACCCGTTCTATCAGACTGCTTTGAGCAAAACAGTCGCTTGTAGATTTTTGCCGAGAAATTTTTTCTTCGGAAAATAATTTTATGTATTGTTCAATCTCCGGTCTCATATTAAAAAGAGACCTAGGTTCTTTTTCTCCTCTGCGTTTTTTTTCCTCAAAACCACTCGCTATGGCCTTGATTACGGTTTCTTTCGGGACACATCTCTCACCCAGTTCTCTTATAAAACTGTAATCTCTTGCTGAAAGCATAAGCCCTTTTCCCGCAAGTCCGAGAAAATAACGTTCTATGTCAGTTGCGTAGTTTCGCTCAAAGGTCCTCATCTTACGGATTACAGAAAAAAACTAGTAACTCGGCTGACTGTGGCAGACATTGTCCATTATTCCACGCATAGACGACATGGTTTCACTGTAGTTTTTTGTTTTATATATTCCAGAACCTGTTACAACTATATCTGCCCCTGCCTCAATTACCTTGTCAATATTACTAAGATTTATTCCCCCATCCACCTCAATGAGCGGTTTTTTATCTTTTAACGTGTTGATAAATTTTCTTAGTTCTTTTATTTTCGGGAGCATTTCCGGAATGAATTTCTGACCTCCGAATCCCGGCTCCACAGTCATTACAACTATCAGGTCTATATGTTCTATTATTTCCTTTTCGATGGTTGCTATGGTTGTTGCCGGGTTAACCGCCACTCCAGCCATAACGCCCTTCCGCCTAATTGATTGAAGTGCTGTATAGAGAAGCCCGCATGCCTCTATTTGAACCGTGACAAATTTTATGTTGGGAGTTGCCGCATCTATGAATTTTTCGGTGAAATCCCCCGGGTTTTCGATCATTAGATGTATATCCATCGGCGGTATAGACTCCATCCCGGCAATCGCTTCCACCACAGGTATTCCTATGCTTATGTTAGGAACAAAGTGACCATCCATTACGTCCACATGTAAAAGGTCCGCACCCGCATCGCTGACTGCTCTTATTTCCTCTTCAAGGTGGAGATGGTCGCAAGCAAGAATTGAAGGAGCTAAAAGTTTTCCCATGAAATTCCCCGCAAAACGTTTCGGTTCCGAACTCTTATTTTTACACCTTAGTGAGTAGACCGGACTCAGAGAATACCTGATTTGGGTTTTCGAATCCAAAGGTAAACGGCTGATTGGGCGTTTTCAGATGTTGAGGGTCAGCTTCCAGTTTTTGCGAAGCGGTCGTAATCATCAGGCAGACAGTTTCGCTGCAAAAAAACTTGGTCTCAACCTCTTGAGACCAAGTTTTTATCTCGAAGGAAAACACACAGAATTTACTGAGATGAGGTTGTTTCTTTTACGAAAACAACTTCACCGGAACAAATGAATTCATCCTCGAATTCAGTCTGCAAACTCATATTTCGTCTGACTGATGATATTCCCTGCCTTGTCGTTGTCCGCCGGGCTGCCTATCTGAACAACTTCAGTTCCTCCCACGGAAATCTTGCCGGCAGCGTTGGTCGGCGCTCCGACATCCGCCGCGAAGCCTCTGAACCGAATCTTGTCGTCCGTCAATGTAAAGTCCGTAATGATATCCACACCGCCGTCGGCTTTGTTAATGACGAAAGTGTCAGACCCTGCTCCGCCGGTAAGACTGTCGGCTCCCTTACCGCCGATAAGAGTGTCGTTACCTCCCGCACCGCTAAGAACATCGGCTCCCGAGCCGCCTGTGAGAATATTCGCATTACCGTCTCCTGTAAAATCAACTTTTGAAGTACGAGGACCGTATACACGTGAACGAGCAGAAAGGTTCTCGAAGTTTCTGATGTCACCGGCGAGGGTAGTTCCCAAAACAAAGGTGTCCTTTTTGTTGGTACCGGGAGGTGAAAAAGGATTATTCCAGCTCGGCAGGTGATAGGTGCCTCCGAATACTATTAGAGTATCGTTGCCCGGACCTCCATCTGCCGTGCCTGCAGCACCACCGACAGAACCGGGACCGGGTTCGATTGTATCATCTCCGCCTCCGCCTATCAAAGTGTTGGTACTTTGCCACCCGATCAGCAAATTGTCCTCATCGCCTCCGACAATTCGGTTATTGCCTGCACCCCCTAGAACTTCCTCAATATTCAAGAGTTTCTTATTACCGTATGTAGCATGCGTAAAGGTGCCTCCGGCAAGGTCTACGGTCAAATTTCCTGTCAGGAAATTTTGAGCCGGGGTTACTGTTTTTCCGGGATCAGGAGGAGTAGCCAAAGTTATACGATCAATACCGGGGCCGCCGTCAAACGTATCGTCTCCCGGTTGGCCGAGAAAAAACACATCGCGACCTTCTCCGCCGTACAATTCATCGTTTCCTTCTCCGCTGCCTTGGAATAAGTTGAATTCTCCCGCACCGCCGCCGTAGTGAGTATCGTCACCTTCTCCATCTATGAAAAAGTCACTTCCCTCTTCTCCGTAGAGTGTATCATCGCCATTCTCACCGTAGAGCAGGTCATTGCCTCCCGCACCGTAAACAGTATCATCACCATCTCCGGCTTTAATGTCGTTGATGTATTGATTTCCGCATATGATGTCGGCATCCGCAGTCCCTACGACATCATTAGAGACACCGGGCAGCGCATTTATACCGTTGCTCACGTCGCATCTGGAATCACCGAAGGACTTACCCGGATCCCCCTGCAGTCCCGTCGGTCCCGGTGTTCCAGGGTCTCCTTTATCTCCCTTATCCCCCTTTTCTCCTTTCGCTCCGTCTTTCCCCGCCGGTCCCGCAGGACCCGTCTCTCCTCCACAGGCAGCAAAGAAAACCGCTCCCCCGATCAGAAACAACATCGCTAAGAAATTACGTAATCTCATAATACAACCTCCTTTATTCACAAGGTGACTATCCGGCTAAATCCTGCCGTCAACTTTAGTTCTATACTTACAATTTCTGATTCTACCCCCCCCCGTGGTAAGTCAAGTATTTTTTTGAAGATGGGTGATTTGCCTCGCAACCGAACCCCGGTCCACGCCGGTCATTTTCGGAACAGACCGGAAACACCTCTGCTGATGGATTTGGAACCCTTGATGACATCCGTCATCCGCAGACCCGCACCGTATCGTCTCAGCGGCACCTGCAGAGGCAAGTTATAGAACGAGTTCATTGCCCGTTATCACTATCTCGTCTGTGAACTCTGGTGGCGCCCGGATGCGCCGCTATACGCAGTCCGCGACCGCCGCGTCTCACTGCCCGCTATGTTCGACTCTTGATTTGCCGCATGGAGGCTCACGCCGCACGACACCTTCATCGGATGGACGACCTCGCGGGTCGCATGTCCTTACTGTCGTTTGTCAACGCCAGCCTAGAGGGTGCTTCAAAGTTAGATATGATGTTATATCCGCGATCATAGAAGGGCTTGTCGGGATTCCGACCTGCACGGGCACCATATATAATACAGGGTTCCCCGATGGGTAGATGTAGGAACCACCCGAGGATGCTACGACTGTTAGAACCAATCCGGCAGACCGGAAAAGAGCATCTGATTAATACAGTTTCACAAGACCCGAAAGCAAATACTCAATCGCTGAAAACACCCATTCAGCACGCCTTGACCGAATGGTTACTGCCGACTGTGCTATACTTAGAAAAAAATTAAAACTCCAACTCCGAGTGCGGACCGATACCCATCGACTTCTTTACTTATTGAGGGGCCCACCGAAGGAAACACAAACTTACCGAAGAAGGAGGTGCTGTTATGAAAAAGTTGTCTGTCGTCTTGTTATTAGTCTTTCTGGGATCGGGGGCGGTGTCCGCCAAGAAATATCTTCAACTGGAGGATGGGGAAGAAAAGATTACTGGAACTCAAAAGGGGGACGAAATGGACTACTCGGACTACTCTACCCCTTTACATATCTATGCTGGGGATGGAGACGATGATATTGTGGGTGGTTACGGTGCCGACAAACTCAAGGGAGAAGCCGGAGATGATTTCTTAAGTGGTCTCCAGGGAGATGATAAACTTGCCGGAGGTGAAGGAGATGACACCCTGGTCGGTGGAGTCGGGGAAGACAGATTGTTTGGAGGTGACGGATCTGATTTTTTCGTAATTGAGTTCCCTCTTGCTTGGTGGCCATCGTTAGACGACCCGGACGTTATGTCTCTTTCGGGTCATCCTTATGTTTCATGGACTCAGACAAGAGTGGACAGAATAAGAGATTTTTCAATTGAAGACGATTTCTTGTGTATAAACGAACAAAGTTTTTTTCACCACAGTCGGGAACTGCCCAGTTATCTCCCCTCCGTTATCTTCAAGACTATTAAGAATGAAAACTTTTTCGCAAGAAACGGAGATATCTATCTTAAGTGGGAAGATGAGAGAAATTCTTTTGAGGTGCGTCTCGTGAAAATAAGAAACAGGGGGAATACAAAAAGAGAGAATCAACGGTTAGCAGAGAAAATCATCAAGAAGAAAAGAATAAGGTTGGATACTGTCAACTTCTATGACCAGTGGTTGGGATCATTACCCTCCACACACTGGAAACGCCGTCCCCCGTCTGAATACTACAACCCCAAGATGGAATACTCCGGAGATTGTTCTAAAAACCCGTACAAAAAACCACTTGAAGAAATCTGTCGACCCTTACTAAACCGTTAACTCGTGAATATGCACCCTTTCCGTGTACCGTCTCCGGTGTCATTCGCGGAAAACTGATACGGAAAGGGAATAACAAAACAGACCGTACGCTTCAGGCGGGTCGGGACCCTGTTCGGAAAAAGATTTCAAGGAATTCGGTTATCAAAAAAAGGGTGGTCTTTCCGTCTTCGGTCTTAAATCGTCTATTTGACAGAAAAGGCGGAATAATTATAGTATTCCGGCTTTAAGGAGAGGTTTTCAATGCCCCCCAGAAACTTCATATTCACCTCTGAATCAGTAACGGAAGGACATCCGGATAAAATTGCGGACCAGATATCGGACGCGGTCTTAGACGCTATGCTGGAGCATGACCCTGAAAGCAGAGTCGCATGTGAAACGCTTATAACCACGGGTCTAGTCGTAATTTCTGCCGAGATAACACCCTGGCCCTGCAGTCAAGTGGATATTCAGAAAGTGGTGAGGGACACTATAAGCGAAGTTGGATATACAGACAGTTCCATGGGTTTCAACGCCAACACATGTGGCATTATAATCTCAATTGACAGACAGTCCCGGGGCATAGCAATCGGAGTTGAGAAAAAAGGAGCCGGAGATCAGGGGCTTATGTTCGGTTACGCCTGTGATGAAACGGAGCAATTTATGCCCTCCCCTATACTGTATGCGCACAAACTTGTAAAACGACTTTCTGAAGTAAGAAAAGACGGCACTCTTCCGCTTCTGATGCCTGACGGAAAAAGCCAAGTTACGTTCAGGTATGAAAACGAAAAACCTGTCGGGCTGGCCGCGGTGGTGGTATCGTCTCAGCACTCGGATAAATTCTCTCACGAGGACCTTGTTGAAGGAATAAAAGAAACGGTAATAAAGCACTGCATGGGGGATTTTCTCTCAGAAGACACAAAAATCCATATAAACCCCACGGGAAACTTCGTTGTAGGAGGCCCTGTGGCGGATACCGGTCTTACCGGAAGAAAAATTATAGTTGATACCTACGGAGGATGGTCAAGACACGGAGGCGGCGCGTTTTCCGGTAAAGACCCGACCAAGGTGGACAGAAGCGCCTCCTATATGGCCAGATACGTGGCTAAGAACCTAGTCGCAACCGGACTTGTGTCGCGTTGCGAAGTGCAGGTTGCCTACGCGATAGGAGTTGTAGAACCGGTTTCAGTAATGGTTGACACATTCGGTACTACCGATATTCCGGAAAAAAAGATATCGGACGCCGTACGGGAAGTTTTTGATCTTACTCCCGAAGGAATAATCTCCCATCTTCAGCTCAGAAGGCCGATTTACAGGAAAACCGCATCATACGGACATTTCGGAAGAGACGAAGAAACTTTTTCTTGGGAAAAAACGGACAGAGCCTCGGAACTCAGAAGAGTTCTTGAAAGGTCCTGAACCGGCTTCAGCATCTTCGTACATTCGCCAAGCATAAAGACTACGGAGGAAACAGATGGATTACCACATAAAAGATTTAAGTCTCTCGGATCAGGGAAAACTCAGAAGCGAGTGGGCCGCGCAGGAAATGCCGGTTCTCAAGCATATAGAGGAGAGATTCAGAAAAGAAAAACCTCTTGCGGGAATAAGGATCGCCGCGTGTCTTCACGTCACCACGGAAACAGGCAATCTTATGACCACGCTCAGTGCCGGAGGAGCCGAGGTTCACCTCTGCGCGTCAAATCCTCTCAGCACTCAAGATGACGTAGCCGCCGATCTTGTAAAAAACCACGATATCGCGGTGTTTGCAGTCAAGGGAGAAAATACCGAGACCTATTATGATCATATAAACGCTGCGCTCAGCATTGCTCCTCAAATAACAATGGACGACGGAGCCGACCTTGTGTCGATACTGCACAAGGAAGGAAAAAGAATAGATGAAGTTATCGGTGGAACGGAGGAAACCACCACTGGAGTCATAAGGCTCAAGAGCATGGCTAACGACAATGTGCTCAGGTATCCCATAATCGCCGTCAACAACGCGGACACCAAACACCTTTTCGACAACCGCTACGGTACGGGGCAAAGCACGCTTGATGGAATTATTCGTGCCACAAACAGGCTTGTTTCCGGCACGACATTTGTCGTCGCCGGGTATGGTTGGTGCGGCAAGGGGCTTGCGATGAGAGCGCGGGGACTTGGGGCGAACGTTATCGTGACTGAGGTTGAGCCGCTGAAGGCACTTGAGGCCACGATGGACGGATTCAGGGTTATGACAATGGAACAGGCGTCGCCTCTCGGGGATTTTTTCTGTACCGTTACAGGAAACATACACGTCATAAGAAAAGAGCATTTCGAACGGATGAAAGACGGGGCCATAGTTGCCAATTCAGGACATTTCAATGTGGAACTTGACCTTGAAGCCCTTGAAACGATAACAATTTCAACGAGAGTGATAAGAGAGTATGTTGAAGAACACACCATCTCGAACGGAAGAAAAATCAATGTTCTCGGCGGCGGAAGGCTTATAAATCTTGCAGCGGCAGAAGGCCATCCTTCAAGCGTTATGGACATGAGTTTCGCAAACCAGGCGTTGTGTTGCGAATATATGGTTAAAAACTCCTCATCCCTCGGAAACCGTGTTCATGATGTGCCTGAAGAAATAGACCGGATGATTTCCAGAATAAAACTCGCATCTCTGGGCGTAAAGATAGACACGCTTACCGAAGAACAGGAAAACTATCTCAATTCCTGGCAGATCGGAACCTGATACCGGATGGATGAGCACCTTGATTCATTCCTCATATACCTGACGATGAACAGGGGGCTTTCAAAAAACACGATTGAATCCTATTCCAGGGATATAAGGTCTCTTCTGGTTTTTCTTGAAGAAAAAGGCGTAGAAAACCCTGCGGAAGCAACCGAAGCCCACATGTCTGATTTTTTCGGTAATCTGCACAGAAAGGGTCTAAGCCCGAGATCAGTTTCGAGGAACCTGGTTTCCACGAGGCAGTTTTTCAGTTATCTGCTCGCAGAGGGGGTGGTGACCCGGGACCCTATGAGAAACGCGGTTTCTCCGAAACCCGCAAAAACACTTCCCCGCACTCTGTCGCTCGACGAAGTAGAGAAAATCCTTGAAGAACCGGAAAAAAACGACTCCGCATTGTCCGTACGGGACAGTGCGATGCTGGAGGTTCTTTACGCTACCGGGCTCAGAGTGTCAGAACTTGTAGAACTCGAGATAAACAGGGTCAATCTTGACCACGGCTACGCAATCACCATGGGAAAGGGGAACAAGGAGAGAATCGTGCCGTTGGGAGATGCCGCAATAAGAAAAACCAAGCGATATCTGGCTGACTCGAGACCTGAACTTCTCCGCGGGAAATCTTCAATTTACCTTTTTGTTACGGGAAGAACGACAAACAGTATGACCCGCCAGCGGTTCTGGAGAATTATAAAGGACTACGCTCTTTCAGCAGGTGTAGTTTCGCATATAACTCCCCATGTACTCAGACATTCATTCGCCAGTCATCTGCTGGAACGCGGCGCGGACCTGCGGGTTATACAGGTCATGCTCGGTCATTCGGATATTTCCACCACTCAGATATACACTTACGTTGAAAGGGAAAGACTTAAGCGTATACACGAAAAAGCGCATCCGAGGGCATAGTATATGAACTTAAACTTTTATCTGATACTGGTTCCCGTAATACTGTTTTCACTGACTATACACGAGTACGCGCACGCTCTTGCAGCGTACAAGTTGGGAGACGACACCGCAAAAAACCAGGGAAGGCTTTCGCTTAACCCTCTTGTGCATCTGGATATTCTTGGAACCCTGCTTCTTTTTATAGTGCATTTCGGATGGGCGAAACCCGTTCCAGTAGATCCCGGAAATTTTAAAGATCCAAGAAAAGGCATGCTTCTGGTGGCGCTTGCGGGTCCCGTGTCGAACTTACTGACAGCCGTAGTAGCGGCTGTCGCGCTCAAGATGATATTCCAAGAATATGCGGTCTCCGGAGCGCCTCCTACAGATGAATTACAAGTTGTCGTACGTATGCTCGTATGGTTTATATTCATAGGGATAGTGCTTGCCGTTTTCAATATGGTACCCGTTCCGCCTCTTGACGGTTCGAAGGTGCTTTTCGGTCTCCTCCCTGAAAGTTTGGCGTACAGTTACTTGAGATTTGAAACCTACGGCATATTCGTTCTTTTCGGTATTCTGGTCTTCGGAGGGAACTATCTGAGTTACTTCATACAAACTCCTGTCTTTATATTCATAAGCGTGTGCAATTTCAGTCCGAGTGAATTAGAAATGATCCTCCGGGCGATGAGTCCGCATTGATGAACAATAATTCTCCTGAAGATACAGAGAATTACATTTCACCCTACAGTGTGGAGTTGGATGTTTTCAACGGTCCTCTTGATTTGCTTCTACACCTGATAAAAAAAGACAAGCTGGATGTCTACGACATACCCATCGCCCTAGTGACTCAGCAGTATCTTGAGTATCTTGAGTTTCTCAGGGAGGTGCGCCTTGAAGTGGTGGGTGATTATTTGTCAATGGCCGCAGAACTCGGGTACATAAAATCGCGGATGCTTCTGCCCAAGATAAAATCAGAAGACGAACAGGAAGATGAAGAAGACCCCAGGGAGGAGTTAGTAAGGCGTCTACTTGAATATGAAAGATACCGGGACGCCGCGACCGAACTCGGAACTGCGAAAATCCTCGGAAAAGAAGTTTTTCTCTCGGGTTATGACCGCAGAGAGGTATTCGGGGAACCTAAGACAGAAACTGAATTCGTGGAATTCGACCTATGGACGCTTGTGGATTCTTTCTCCCGGCTTTATCAAGAGAAAAAAAGTACGCGGACCGACCAAGTGTTCTTCCGTCCGGAAACATATACAGTGGAACAAAGAAAAAATTATGTAGCTGATATAATAAGGTCAAAAAAAGAAGTGCTTTTCCTCGATCTTTTTCGGGAAGAACAAAGCCGGTCCAAGCTTGTAGTAACGTTTCTTTCAATACTTGAATTGCTCAAAGACGGCGTTGTGGATATTATTCAGTCGGGTTCTGAAGAGTCGATAAAAATAGTTCTGAGGGATAAAAATGAATAGTGAGACTTCTCTTCTAAACATAATAGAATGCCTTGTATTTGTTTCTGAACCCCCTATAACTGTTGAGGAAATATCCAAGGTTCTCAAATCTAAAGAGAAAAAGGAAATAGAGAGAGCACTTTGCGAACTAAAGGAACATTGGGAACAGATGGACAGGAGTCTTGTACTTGCAAATGTAGCAGGCGGCTATCAATTCAGGACACGGCCCGAATACTCCGACTATATAGTGGAATTCAACAAGGAGTTAAAGAATTTCAAACTTTCAAAAGCCGGAATGGAAGTGCTTGCGATTATATCCTACAGACAACCTGTTACAAAGATTGAGGTTGAAAAAATAAGAGGAGTGGATTCCACAAGCAGCGTAAAAATACTGCTCGACAGAAGATTCATTGAAATTGCCGGAAGAAAAGATGCGCCCGGAAATCCTTTTCTTTACAGAACCACCGACCTTTTTCTTGAGACGTTCGGACTGAAAGATCTAAAAGACCTGCCTACTTTGGGAGAAATAGAAAAAATCACGCAGACATCTGAAGATGCAGAGTAAATTCTGCCGGGATATCCTTACACATTTTGCACAGAGCAAACCCCGGAAAGATAATCCAGAATTTCCTTTTCTTTTTCACGCATCTGTTCTCTCTGCTTTTTTCCCTTGTGATCAAATCCGACCAGATGCAGAACAGCGTGAACTATCAGCAGCCGCATTTCTTGTTCGATGGTGATCGAGCGTTTTCGGGAATGCCTCATTGCAGTCTCATAGGATATGACTATATCTCCCAGAAGCGTGGAATTGAATTTGTTTTCTTGCGGAAAACTTAGAACATCCGTTGTCGTGTCGACCTGTCTATAGGTTGCATTGAGTTCTCTCATGTCGTGATCACTCACCAAAGAGAGACAGAGTTCGCTCTGTTGCGGAAGACCAAGATACCTAAGCGTTTTTTCAACTAGGGACCGTATGATTTTCCTCTCCTTCGGACCGATGAAATTCGCCCTGTCAATCACTGATATTCTCATAACTGACCGGACAGAGAGGCTGAACCGGCTGCATGGTAAAAAACAAGAGAAGTGTAGTAGGTGCAGGGAAAAACAAATATCAGGCTGTCGAATCTGTCAAGCACTCCTCCATGTCCCGGAAGCAGAGCCCCGGAATCTTTTACCCCTGCGCCTCTTTTTATCGTGGATTCAAAAAGGTCGCCCGCAACCGCAGACCCC
The DNA here is from genome assembly GCA_965204665.1 of Thermodesulfobacteriota bacterium. Taxonomy (GTDB): domain Bacteria; phylum Desulfobacterota_D; class UBA1144; order Nemesobacterales; family Nemesobacteraceae; genus Nemesobacter. The sequence goes on from OZ242002.1 coordinate 1,903,850, forward strand.
GTTATTACCAATGCGTAGATTATCGTCCAACCAACGGGAAGAGGGTTTTTAAATATAAAATTCACCACAAAAGCACTCAAAACCGCCACGCACAAACCTCCTATGAGTCCCGCTATTGTCTTTCCGGAACTTATGTGGCGTGCCAATTTCTTTTTCCCGAACTTCTTTCCGAAGAAAAATGCCCCGGTATCGTTAAGAAAAGTGCAGGAAACGGCAAGAACTACAAGAAAAAATCCCGGGTCTCTAGAACCGAATTCAGACAAACCCTGATTCTGTATGTTCTTATCATCTGCGATATTTCTCAGTAATACGCCATGGGAAAGCATCCAACCGAAATAAATAAGAGGCACCAGTGTCATGCCGATATCCTTCAGACAGTCTGTGAAGTCTTTTTTTCTGAATTCGAGTATTATGGAGAGAAATATTGACAGGGTGAAGAAAAAACTCATAAGAATGAAATCCAGAAATGCGCTTACTATAAGAATAAGTGAGGTTGCGATTATATAGGTTTTTTTCTTTTTATTAGTACCGGAATCGGTAAGAGCGAAGAATTCAATTGAACAGAGACTCGCCACCGTGCAGATAAATATCAGGTAATACCACTGCCCCAGATAAAATATCAGGAGGAGGACAGGTACAGCAACCGCAGCTGTCATTATCCTGGCAATCAGATTTTTAGTTTCTTCCATGGTTATGCTTATTCCAACTGTTCAGTGAGATAAAAACTATAATGAAAGAAAAAACAATGCAACAAATAAAACCTATTTATGCGAAAGTTAACCGTCCGATGAAAATTCTTATACTTGCCTCAGGCTCGGGAACAAATTTTGAGAAAATACACTCAAGGCAGAAAGAACTTGAAAAAAGAGGAGATAAAAACTATGGAGAATTAGCGTGCGTTTTTTCAAACAATCCAGATGCTCCGGTTCTGAAAAAGGCAGAAAAACTGAAAATAGCCGCATGTTCAATAAGTTCCAGAGAATTCTTCAAAAACTTGGGGAAACCACTTTCAGACAATGAGGGAAGAGAACTTTACGACTCCGCCGTGATTTCACTGGTCAGTAAGTTCTGCAAACCCGATTTGGTGGTGCTTGCAGGCTACAGAAGGAAACTCGGCAGGCTGTTCATAGAGGCGTTTTCAAACAGGATTGTGAATCTTTATCCCGGAGATACGACCAAAGCCTATTTGGAAAGAGGAAAAAGCGCATGTATCTCGGCGATTGAAAACGGCGAAAAATCAATCAGATGTACCGTATATCTTGAAAATGACCATGAAAAACGGTTCGGGACAGAAATTGTTCATTCAGAAGAGATATCGCTTGAGGGTTTTTCTGTCCATGATTCGGGAAAGATGGAAAAGAAAATAAGGGAACAGGGTGAGTGGCTGCTATTTCCGTTTGCCGTTCATGACTTAATTGCAAATGCAAGGGTTGCAATCGCCGGAAGAGACGACGTATATGTTGATGGAAAAAAACTGAAGTAGAACGGAGACACTCAATTTGCTTCTCCATTTCTTCAGTTCAGAGTTCCGATTCTGCAGAGCCCTCACTACACGACGGACAAGATCAGATCACTAGAGACTTATCCCGCTTGACTTGAGCCCACTGATGCCAATACGCATCCAACTTCCGAAAGCACAATTCCCAACTGATACTCTCACAGTCTCAATTGAGACTGTGAGAGTATTGAGAGGAAGACTGTTAAAGAATAAATCGACTGTCAGGAATGCTGTTGTTTTTCTGAAGGAACAGGTTGAAAATCTTCCGGATCAGGTTCGACACCTCGAATCCGGTGTCATAATGTTGAATCGGAGGCTTTTCCACCCCTGTTTCATGCCGTCTGCGGGCCGTGAACTCTCCTCCCCGCGCAGTACTCCCTGAATTTTTCCACCCCCAGGATGTTCAAAACCCGTGTCAAGTTGTAAGCCAGCGTCATCAGGCTGAACTCACCCCTGCATTTCTCGAGACCCCGCATCAGAAACTGATGAAAGCCGTTTCCGACCTTCAATGTTCCGAACAGATGTTCAACAATTTTCCCGCGCTTCCTCATCTTCTCTCCTCCCTGTTCCATTCTCCGCCTGTGCCTCTCAAGTACTTCCCGGTGTTCCCACCTTCGTATCGACCTGACCTGCATCTTCTCATCGATGCAGCGCCTGCGCATCGGACACGCTCCGCAGTCCGCACTTCCGCTTCTGTATACAGTGTACTTCTTCCCTGCTCTGAATCTCGGATTTACGCCGGGAATCAGCCGCCTTCCCTGCGGACAATGATGACAATCCTCTTCAGCGTCGTAAGTGAATTCGTCAAGACTGTAACGCCCCCGTTGTTTCATTACCGAACTGTTGTCGGGAACAGGCACATAGACCGTAATGTCCTCATCTTCGCACCGCTTGAGTTCCATGCTCTCGTAATAACCTCCGTCGGCCAGTCCGGTCAGCTGCTCCGTACCGAGACTTCTCTTCGCCTCCGTAAGCATCCCGGACAGCTGACGGCTGTCCTTGCCGTCCTGAACCACATTCTCGGCAGCGACAAGCTTGTGCTTCGAGTCCACCGCTGTCTGCGCGTTGTAACCCGCCACAATCTGTCCCCGCCTACCTGAGCAGCCTCGCGTCTTCGTCCACCGTCGATACCTGAGTGTCGCCGCTTCTCTCCATGCGGTCCCCGGTCTCCCGAGTCTCCTCCTGACGCTTTCCGAGCTTCTCAATCTTCTCCCGCAGCATCCTGTCGTCGGCTGCATCCTGTATCCCCGCCTTCTCGTCAGCGGCGTCGGCCTCCTCAAGTTCCCGCTGATACTGTTCTATCCTGCTCTCTATATTCTCCAACTCTCTGTCTATATAACCCCGGGTCCGTATGCCTGCCGTGCTCGCGTCCGCAGATAAGAAAGAACCGTCGACGCCACCTCATCCCCGCCGAACAGGGACAGATCCCTGCACAGCATAATAAAATCCCTGTTGACCTTCTTCAGCTGCTCAGCATGATTCCTGCGGAAATCAGCAATGCTCCTGCAGGACGGCCGCATCCCCTGTACCAGCCGGCATCACTTCAAGATTCCTTCGGGTCTCAGCTTCGAGCTTGCGGCTGCTTCGTATACCGTTCTGATATCCGTAGAGATGCAAGCTTCAGCATGGCCCACGGATTATATGGAGGATGCCCAGCCGTGGTGCCGGCCTCCGTATGCATGAATCCCATGGAAGACAGATCAAGAGTGTCGACATAGGCATCAAGTGCCCGAACCTGGTGGTTCTCTCCCACATAGTCTTCCACTCTCTCGGGCAGAAGCAGTATCTGTCCGCGGTCAAGTGCGGGTTTGTATCGGCGTCGGTTCATTGCGTATTACACCTCGGTATTGAGAATGATGTAATTATACCTCGGTGAAGGGGTGATTCAATACTTAACTGCTTGTAATAAAAAAATAATTATGCCGCCGGATCGGCCGAGGAGGGGGGACAAATCAGATTCGGTAAAAACATCCCGGTTCCGAGACCTGCGCTGAAAACAACGCAGAACCTCAGAATACTTTCACAGTCTCAATTGCATATGAACTCACACAGAGAAACAGGTGTGTAAAGTTATCCGAAAATCTTATAAGAACGGAGCAACATTTGTCCCAAGTGTTTCACTTCGAAGTTTGATGGGTGCGGAGTTTCCCCTAGGAACATTCAGTTGTCGCGATGGATGCCTTGTATCTGTTGTTTGGTGGTGGTTTCGGGATGTCCAGATCGTGATTCGGATTCCAGATAAGGGTCCTCATCAAGGAAACTGGGTCCTCTCAGCGTAATTTAGTCTGAATCTGTCCAATAGACAACAACTGAAAATTCCTGGATCCCTCTCCCCTTCAGAAGGTTCCGCTGCAAGAACCCGGGCTTCAATCTCTTGAAACCCGGGTTTATCGGAACGTTTAAGTTGTTCCTTTCGCGGAAACAACTTCACAGGAACCGATTGAACTCAGTCCACGAATTCATATCGGGCCGGCGTGGTGCGGATTGTATTCGCTTCACCGGTCGACTGTACCTGAACAACATCGGCAGCAGCCGTTCCGTCGGCCTTCCCCACGGAAATGTTCATGCCCGTGCCGCCCACCTTCCTGATATCTGCAGGAAAACCTCTGAACCGGATCTTATCATTCTGCGCCGCAGTGAAGTCCGTAATAGTATCCTTGTCGCTTCTGTGCGCGTAGTCGATGACGAAAGTGTCGGCTCCGGCACCGCCGGTAAGGTTGTCGATTCCCTTATTACCTATGAGGGTGTCGTTCCCTCCTTCACCTTTAAGAGTATCGGCAACGTTTCCGCCTGTGAGAATATTCGCATTACCGTCTCCCGTAAAGGTAACTCCGGTAGTACGGGGACCATTGGATCGTGAAACAGCGGAAAGGTTCTCGAAGTTGGTCATCCTTGCGGAAAGAGTCGTTCCCAGGGTGAAGTCGTTTTTCGCATCATCACCTACTGTTACTTTAGTAGAGTCCCCACCAACAATCCAGGTCCCCCCGAACACCACCAGAGTATCGTTGCCTTCACCGCCATCCGCCGTACCTGCAGTTCCGTGTCTCCAATCTGAAGTGTCGGTAGTGGTACCTAAACCGGGTTCGAGCGTATCGTTTCCTGCTCCGCCTCTTAGAGTGTCGACACCGTAACTTCCATATAGGTAATTGTCTTTTCCATCTCCGGTAAGAGTGTCGTCTCCCGAGCCGCAATGAATATTCTTAATATTCTCGAACTTATCAGTCCCGGCACTGGAATGCGTCATTGTCCCTTTGGAGAGGTCTATTGTCACAGCATAATCTATAACATAGGGGACACCCGGCTCTTCAGGGTCCGCATTACCACAAAAAAGATAGTTCTTACTACCTGTGCCGCCTATAAAAGTATCATCGCCCGGATCATCCATGTAAAAAGTATTTCCCCCGTCTCCACCGTAGATAGTATCATCACCGTCTCCACCCTGGAGTTCATCGGAATCCCCGCCATCGGCGTAGATGGTGTCATTTCCGGATTTACCTTCAATCAGGTCATCGCCGTCTCCGCCGTAGACAGTATCATTCCCAGCGCCGGCGTTGATTATGTTGTCGTACTGATTCCCGCATATAATATCGGCATCTGCAGTCCCTGCGACAGTAGTAGAGACACCGGCCACCGCATTTATACCGTTACTCACGTCGCATCTGGGGTCGCCGAAAGGTATCGGGTCACCCGTATCACCTTTTGCCCCCGGAGGTCCTGCAGGACCTGCAACCCCCGGGTCACCTTTCGGGCCTGCCGGACCTGTGGCCCCCGCCGGCCCCGCCGGTCCCATCTCTCCTTCACAGGCAACAAAGAAAACCGCTCCGCCGAGCAGAAACAACATCACTAAAAAATTACGTAACTTCATAATAAACCTCCCATGTAGAATTAGAATATTTTATTCGCCCATAATGTTTGGTTGTCCGCCGCGACAGAATCTTGCGACTTTCATCCTTACGTTTCTGATTCTACCCCCCCTTATGAAGTCAAGCCGCCATGCTTCAACCTGCTTGACCTAACGGTTACGATTCCTTGTGTGACAAGGACGAAACTCGGCCACGTGATAGAGTTTCAGATGAAATTGTGCGATAGGATAATTGAAAATCATCAACGGGTTTGGTATGGTTTTATGGATATACTCGCTTTATATAATTTCCGTAATGAAGCACAGTTTATGAATGACGCCGTCCAACCACAAGGCATTCGTTACGAAGCAGATGAAAAGCCGCCTACCCTGCTTGCTTTCGGTCTTGGAATCCAACTCGCCACTCTTATTTTGGGTGGCATCGTATTCACTCCAGCGATCATTGTACGAGCCGCTGGAGGCACAGAGGATTATCTGTCTTGGGCCGTTTTCGCCGCATTAGTTATCAGTGGCCTGACAACCATACTGCAGGCTGTCCGAATCGGCCGATTGGGTGCCGGTTATGTTCTTGCCATGGGTACGTCGGGGGCGTTTATAGCCATCAGCGTCGCGGCACTGGAAAAAGGCGGACCGGGAATGCTTGCAACACTTGTGGTAGTCGCTGCACTGTTCCAGTTTATGCTCTCCGCACGACTTTCCCTGCTACGCCGGATTCTGACTCCAACAGTCGCAGGAACGGTGATTATGCTGATTCCTGTGACTGTAATGCCGTTGGTTTTCAAAATCCTCGGCGACCTGCCTGAAAGCGCCCCCGTATCCGCCGGCCCCATATGCGCAGTAATGACATTGCTCGTGTTCACGGTGCTCACACTAACGACCTCAGGTACACTGCGTCTGTGGGCTCCGGTCATCGGAGTAATTGCCGGCTCCATCATGGCAGTATTTTACGGAATTTTTGATATGACCGGCGTGAGCGAGGCTTCCTGGCTTGGTTTTCCAAAAGGAACATGGCCCGGCCTAGATTTCAGTTTCGGTCCGGTCTTCTGGGCATTGCTTCCGGCATTCGTTTTTGTAACCTTAGTCGGAGCAATTGAAACCATCGGTGACTCCGTCGCCGTTCAGCGCGTTTCCTGGCGCAAGTCTAGGGCCGTGGATTTTCGGGCAGTACAGGGAGCCGTGGCTGCAGACGGGATGGGTAATCTGTTGTCAGGTCTGTTCGGGACAGTCCCCAACACGACCTACTCAACAGGTGTTTCGGTCACCGAACTCACCGGTGTCGGTTCCCGCCAAGTGGGAGTCATGTTGGGTCTGGTGGTGATCGCCATTGCATTTCTTCCGAAATTTCTGGCTCTGATACTCGCAATTCCCGGACCTGTCGTGGCTGCTTATCTCACCGTCCTGCTTGCCATGCTGTTTGCTCTCGGGATGAAGATAGTGGTGCAGGATGGTATGAATTATCGAAAGGCTCTGATTGTCGGTGTTGCTTTCTGGTTGGGTGTGGGGTTTCAAAATGATCTGATTTTCTCTAATCAGTTTTCGGGATTTGCTCGGATTTTACTTGAAAACGGCATGACTGCCGGAGGAATGACGGCAATTGTCTTGACTCTAGTGATGGAATCCGGTGCTCCACGTCGATATAAATTACAAGTTCCATTCAATATCTCCGAACTTACAAAAATCAGAGAGTTTCTCGCAAATTTCGCCTCCAGTCAAAACTGGGATGACAGCATGTCTTACCGTCTGGATGCCGTAGCTGAGGAGACCTTACTGAATATATTGTCACATGGGAAGACTTCTGATACTGATAAGCCCGATGAAACACATCAAACTATTCAGGGCTCGAATGCTTCTACTTTTAAGTTGTCCACCGGAAAAAAAACTGATGCTTCGCGGAATCTACTGCTTACGGCATATAGGGATGAGAATAACGCAATTCTTGAGTTCATCGTCGCTCCCGGAGAAGAGAATTTACAGGACCGGATCGAATTGCTGAGAGAACGGATGGACGAATCAAATCCCGAGCGGGAGATTTCACTTCGAATCCTACGACATCTCGCTTCTTCAGTTCACCATCAGCAATATCATGACACAGACATAGTAACCGTGGTTGTTGACAGTAACTTGAATCCGGATGATTAAACGCAATTATCTGATATGAAAACTACAGTAATGAAAGATACTGACACACAACTGAACACGAACTTTACCACAATCGGAGAAGAGGCTCTGCGCCTCGCAAATCTGAAAAGCACCAACAAAGGCGAAAAATTTGAGAAGCTACTCTTACATACTATGCCGTCTATTCCCGATTTGGAAATCAGTCGATGTTGGGGATGGAAAGAATTACCCGAACAAATTCGTAAAGATGTGTTTTCCGGGACAACTAAACAGGATGTGGGTATAGATATTGTCGCTGAGAGAAAAGATAACACTTATGTCGCAATTCAGGCCAAATGCATAAGTTCCGACAAGAATTTATATGCAAAAGATATTGTCACTGCCCGCAATGCGATGGTATGGCGAAAGAACATCAGCCAGTGCTGGCTCGTTACTACAGGGGGTTGGACAAAAAATATCGAACGACAATTGGGTGAGGGATGGAGTCTCTTACACGCACCATCAAAATGGGCAGATGTTCCAATAATCCAGAAAAAAAGAACAGTTACCGAACTTGACACATTACAAAAAACAGCTCTGCAAAAAGTACTCAAGGGTTATGAGCAAGGTCATAACAGGGGTCGTCTTATCATGGCGTGCGGAACAGGAAAAACGTTAGTATCTCAACGCTTAGCCGAGATTATAACGCCAGACAACGGCATCGTTTTGTATGCGACACCCAGTATCGCACTGACCGGTCAATCACGCCAACACTGGCTCAGGGAAGCGAAAAGAGAAATAAGAACAGTCGTTGTGTGTTCGGATGCTGAAGCGGGAGCAACCATAGACATGTATACGAAAGAAATAGAAGCTCCATCCACTACCGACCCGGAAAAAATTATCGACCTTGTCAAAAAGGCACAAGATTCACTGAGCGATTTTATACAGGGTATGACGGTTATTTTCACTACATACCAGTCCATGCCAAAAATCATCCACGCCCAAAAACTTGAAAATGGACTGCAGTCTATCGACTTCGTCATTGCGGACGAGGCACACCGTACGGCGGGTATAGTAGAAAATGATAATTCAAAAGCATTTCAGATGATACATCACGACCTCGACGCTAGTAAACGCCTCTACCAGACTGCTACTCCTAGAATATATTCAGAACGTTCAGTCAAGAGATTGATTGATGGACTGGAAGATAAAGAAGAACTGAAAACACGTGTCATTGACATGAGGAATGATACGGATTTCGGTCCAGAATTTCATAGACTGACTTTCAGGGACGCACTAAATGCCCCGGCAAATGAACGGCGACTCGTTGATTATGAAATTATCGTCGTCACAATCGACAGCAAAACAGAGTTCAATCTTACGGATGAAAAAGAGGCGGGGTTTAAGAAAATCAGCAATACATCCTTGTACCAGCGCATGGCAGCAGTAGGAATGGCGTTGTACGGTGTAACGCTTACAATTCGGAATACTCTCCCCCCCCCCCTCAAACTCAACTCACTCTGACCTGATACATTCCTGCATCGGTTACTGCAACACAAGAAATGTTGCAAAGGAAGTGGCTCGCGTGATGGAGGATGATCGACTTGAATCCTGGGTAAAAAAACAGGCACTAACTCATATTGGAAAACGGGCGCCGGTAGATAAGGTGAGCAGCGGCTACATTGATGGTAATACCCGTGCTGCGAAACGATTCGAGGAGTTAGCCAAACTTGAAAATGCGCGTAAAAACAATAATACGCATATTACTATGAATGCGAAGATTCTGACCGAAGGAGTAGATGTACCTGCACTGGACGCAGTGTGCTTCATGGAACCTCGAGACAGTGAAGTTGATATCGTGCAGGCCGTGGGTCGAGTCATGCGCAAGCCGAAAGATGTCAATAAAACCAAGGGTTATATAATTGTTCCGGTAGTCATGAGTATGAAAAACTTATTGTTCGACGATGTGGATGAGACCTTATCCAAATGGAATCAGGATTGGCGGGTGCTAGGGCAAGTTCTCATGGCACTCAAAAGTCATGATCCGGATATTGAAACCGACCTGCATAAACGGATCAATATTCGAATCGGATGCGATACCAGAAGTGAACATACAAACGGAGAACCTGCACCTGATTTCTGGGGGAAATTACAGGAAGGCATGTTCAATAAACTGGTACCAACAATCAAGTCCAAACTGAGTCAGATTACCGAAAAAGAAATACAGACCAGCCTGATCAAACAAGCAGTCATAGGCGGTGCTAGAGCCATGCGACAGGAAACAGGTCTCGCGAAGAAACTTGCCGACATAGTTGGAGTTGCAGACAGTACAAATAAACCGGAAAAACGAGCATGCCTGCAGTCGTCACTAATACTGACGAACACACTGCTGATGCATCAGCGTCTTCTCGAACGGGGCTCGCCGGAAGGTCGGGGGCTCGCGGACCTAGAAGATGTTCACAGAAGCAGACATCCGGAAGTTTTATTATTGCAAAGTTGGCGGAAAGTTCTTGAACACGACTATCGGGCCATCTTTGAACCGGGTGTAAACATCTTAGAACGGTCAAGAATGGGGGGTGCTGTCGAAGGTATGCGTAGTGCCCCCTACGCACATTGGCTGAACACTGCAGAAACATCGCAAAACAGTACGCAGAACTAGGTATGGATCAGGCAGGTGAACTGTTTCAAGCCGCAATGGATGAAGCGGATGCCGAAGGTGCTTACTATACACTACCTTCCAGTGCGATGCTGTTGGCGGAGTTGGCCTGCGATGTGCGAGCTGCTGAAAACGACACTTTATGGCAGAACCCGGACACTTGGAGGCATGAATCCATACTGGACCCGGCCTGCGGCTCCGGAACATTGCTTGCAGCCATCGCCACTGCTGTGCGAAGGCGCCGTGGTTCAGAATCCGACGACATCGCGGACAGAATACTGGTGGAGGAAGGACTGACCGGAATAGACCGAAACGCCCACGCCATACAGATAGCAGGGACTCAGATCGCCATACAGTCCGAATCTCCATCCCTACAACAAATGGGTATTTACAAGATGCCTTGGGGGAAGATCAGTACCGATATGCACTCCGAAACAGATGATGTCCTGCTCGGCAGTTTGGAATTATTGCTGACTGACCGTACAGGCTTCTATAATCAGGCACCCCTTCTTGAGGACGTAAAATATGAAAGCAGATCAAGAGACCAACTGACATTTAGTCAAACGGCACAAAAAGTGCAGGAAATACACGAACGGCTGGAGCGTACAGTAATCGGCATATCCAATCCACCTTATACAAAAGGTGCAAAAGTAGATAAAAATGTACAGGCTGAGATTCGTGCAGCGATTCAGAAGCGGCGCAAGTCACTGTTGAAATTGGTAAAGGAACGTAGAGATGACATCGGAACGATGCTTGAAGCAGACAGCCTCAGGCCTTGGTTTTCCGTGCTGCTGGAGGAGATGATTGACAAAGATAAAGGCGTGATCGCAAAAGTCATGCCTACAACAGCCTGCCTAGCGACAGACCCCAGTGAAAGACTCTTTTGGACAAAGCATTTTGATATCCTCTATATTATTACATTACATAGTCCGAAACAACCGAATTGGAGTGTGGAAACGGGTATAACCGAAAGCCTCATGATAGGAAGACGGAAAAAAGATGATGCCCATGAATCTCCTGATACACAATTCATCAATCTGAACCGACGACCCAACAACAGCAAAGAAGTCCTTGCCCTGAGAGATGCAATTATCAATGAAACTGTTGATGCTGAATGGGGGAAAACAACGGTATGTTCAGCAGAAATTATGCAGGCAGGGGACTGGAGCGCATCAGTCTGGTATGACCCCGCACTAGCGAAAGCATCATGGGAAATGGAGAAATTAACGGAAAGTGAAGCATGGGGACATCTGGGAGAATTAGGACGTATATACACTACAAAGGAAATTGTCGGAAAACAAAAATGGCAGATGATCGAAGAACCGGATGCTGGAGAAATATCAGTAGCAAAAAATGCCGGAAAAGACGGCTATAAGTATATGGAAGGTTGCGCCGACGCTTGGGCGAGTCGGTCTGAAAAATATAAGGATGATCCTAAAATACTCAACAATCTGCTGGGTAAAACAGGACATCTGCTGATTACAAACACGCAGAATTCATCAAGCGGACGACTGACGGCGTTTGCATCCGAAGAGGCGCTTGTCGGGTATGCCTGGACACCTGTACAATTCGTAACGCTGATGGAGGCCAGGGCATTAACAATTTGGTTGAATTCAACTCTCGGACTGATCGCGATGCGGCGGGTTCTCTCAAGAGCACTGACTTGGCCCATGTGGCAACCATCGGCGCTGATGAAAGTGACCATACCTGATATACGCAGCACCGAAGGAAAAAAGAGACGGGACATCCTATGCGGGGGCTTCGAGGACCTCAAAAAACAGGAACTGGAACTATATCGTGAAGGATATACGAGTACACGACTAGCAATTGATGGAATTGTGGCGAAGGCGACGAATATCCCAGTGGAGAAACTCGTGGATTGGGGAAGGAGACTTGCCGAAGAACCCATGATAAACCAAGGTGGTCTCGGCAGAGGGAAATGAAATCCGATGCGGACAGTGAAAAATAACCGCATCAAGAAACTCTTTGACTGTACTCCTATATATTGAGATATGCCTTATATATCTTTGAAATCAAACACAGATCCGCCCGCCTTTACCGATTATTTCTCATAATTTGGTTCCTCGTTCCTGATGCAATATACTGTCTTCTGCATGATCCCGAAGTTCTCATCATATAGATCAACCATCTCTGAGTTTTTTTAAGGTCTCGACATCTCTTGCAACTTCCTGCGGCGGAAGTTCCACTATCATATCCATATCTGCAAAAAACGGATGTGCTACTATTGCCTTGAATCCCTGAACCCCTATTTTCCCCTCTCCTATGTGCTCATGGCGGTCTTTATTGGAGTTGAAATCCGCCTTGGAATCGTTTGCATGAACGAGTTTTACTGTATCCGAATCAAACACAGTTCGTATTAGGTCTACAAGGTCATCCACATTTTCTGCAGTTCTTATATCATACCCGGATGCGAACGTGTGGGCGGTGTCTATACAGACCCCTACATCTTCATTTTTTACTCGGCTAAGTATTGAGAAAATTTCCTCGAAACCCACCCCCACGGTATGTCCTTGTCCCGCCATGTTCTCAATCAAAAGTCGGGTGCTGCCCCGATAATCGCCGAGAATTTTTTCAAGAGATGAAACCACATTGGAAATTCCCTCTTCTCTTGTAATTTCTTTTGTGCTTCCCACATGAACCATCATATACCTGACTCCCAAAAGACTTGACCTCTCAAGTTCCTCTTTCACCAGAGTCGTGCTTTTTTCTCTAAGGTCGTCTTTTGCCGATGCCAGATTTACAAAATAGGGAGCGTGCACATAGTAATCACTTATCCCGACATCCGAGCAGTTTGCGAAGAAACGTTCAAGTAGACTGTCTTCGAGTTCAGGAGGTCTCCCGCCTCTCGGAGACCTGGTGAACATCTGAAAGCATTCGCAGCCCAGTTTTTTCGCCCTGAGTGGGGCGTTTTCAATACCACCCGCTATTGATACATGAGCTCCGAATTTCATCTGATATCTCCTTTTTTCCGTAGTTGACAAAATCAATCAGCAAATATAATTTAACGCCACTAAAACCGGAGGCCTTTCAATGATACCCACAACCGCTTTTGTGACCAAGGGCGTAGGCAAGCACAAAGAAAAACTTTCAAGTTTTGAACTTGCACTCAGAAACGCAGACATAGCTCAGTTCAACCTCGTCAAGGTTTCAAGCATATTTCCTCCGAGTTGTCAGCTCGTAAACAGGGAAAAGGGACTTGAAATGCTCTCGCCTGGACAGGTTGTGTTTGTAGTCATGAGTGAAAACTCCACAAACGAACCCAGCAGACTCATAGCGACTTCGATAGGTCTCGCTATTCCGAAAGATAAGAATCGCTACGGCTACATATCGGAACATCACAGTTACGGACAGAAAGAGATTGTGGCGGGCGAATACGCAGAAGACCTCGCGGCATACATGCTGGCAACCACTCTTAACGCTCCCTTTGACCCTGATAAAAGTTATGACGAACAAAAAGACATTTGGGAAATAAGTGGACACAAGGTAAAAAGTAGAAACGTAACTCAGACAGCCATCGGGGATAAAAACGGTCTCTGGACGACGGTTATAACTTCGGTGGTTTTCTGCTCATACAAAAGCGCCTGAATTCCGTTCGGTTCCATTTATAAGTTCCCGTGCGGCTTCCAAAGTTTTCTCTGAAACGCTCTGCCCCGCAAGCATTCTGCTTATCTCAACAACCCTTTGCTCTTCAGTGAGAATATCTACAGAAACATCGGTCTCGTCGTGACTGAACTTCTTGGAAACAAGAAGATGGGTGTCGGCGAATTTCGCGATCTGTGGCAGGTGGGTTATGCATATAACCTGGTTTTTGTCAGAGAGATTCTTTATTTTTTTGCCTATTGTCTCCGCCACGGATCCTCCTATGCCCGCATCCACCTCGTCAAACACTAAAACTGCTCCAGAATCGCTCGGAGCGACAAAACTTCTGAGCAAAAGCATTATTCTTGAAAGTTCCCCTCCTGATGCGACTTTGTTCACCGGTCGCGGTTTCTGACCCGGGTTTGCGGAAAAAAGGAACATCACGTTGTCGGCACCATCGGAAGAAAGTTCTTTTTCCTTGAATTCCACTGAAAATTTCGCGTTTCCAATTCCTACGGAATCACACTTTTCCGCAAAAAGTTGCTCAATCTTCCGCGCGACCTCCTTCCTTTTAACAGAAAGCATTTTTGCCAGACCAAGAACCTTTTCCAGAAGAGAATCCCGCTTCCGTTTCTTCTCTTCAAGAACCGATGTATGGTTCTTGAGATCCTCAAGTTCCCGTCCCATCAGGCCGCATTTTTTTAGCATGTCCTCAATGGAGTCCCCATACTTCCTTTTAAGTTTCTTTATCTCTTCAAGACGGGATACCACCTCATTTAGTCTCTCGGGATTATGTTCAAGCCTTCCTGCAAATTCGCTCAGACCGTAAAAAACATCTTCGGTTTCTATAAGCACATCCGAAACCCTCTTGTGTAGATCCTCAAGAGAGGAATCAAGGTCGGAAACCCGTCCAAGATGGGATGCCGCCCGCTTTAAAAAACCTGCAGCGGAATTTTCTCCCTCGTAAATAACATCCATGGCGTTTGTAAGAGAACAAGAAAACTTCTCAGAGTTTTCAAGCATTACTCTTTCAGCGTCAAGAGTTGCATCCTCGCCGGGTTGCGGAGACACTCTTGTTATCTCGTCCACTGAAAACCGTAGGAAATCCTCTCTCTGCGCCCCTTCCCGTTCTTTTTTCTCAAAAGCATCAAGTTCAGACTGAACGCGGGCAAGTTCCGCGTACGTATCTCTATATTCAGAAAGATCATGTTCAAGTTGAGAAAAAGCATCCAAATAGGCTAAATAGCTGCTTTTTTTAAGTAAGACTTGATGTTCGTGCTGACTGAATATGTTTATGAAGCCTTCAGTTAATCTTGAGAGAAGCGCAAGTGAAGCAATTGATCCGTTCACATATACCCTGGTTTTTCCGTTGGTGGGTAAAGTTCTTTTTATAACCAGTTCTCCGTCGCGGTCCTCAACGCCGCAATCCTCAAGTTTTTTCCATATGACTGAATCGGCTGGAAATTCGAAAAGAGCTTCTACAGATGCTTCAATCTTCTGTGACTTCAGTTGATCCCGACTGAATTTTCCACCTAAAATTACGGTTATAGCTTCTACTATAAGGGACTTCCCGGTTCCTGTCTCACCTGTAATCACATTCAGGTGTCTCCCGAAATTAATGGAGATGTCGTCTATTATGGCAAAATTTCTGAGTTTGAGTTCAACCAGCATCCGTCTTCAGGGAGATTTGTTTGGGGAGATGAATGTATATTTTTTCAGTTCCTTACCTGCCCGTCTCCCCTTACGACAAACTTTGATGTCGTCAATTCTTCTATTCCCATGGGACCGAATGCATGAAGTTTGGAAGTGCTTATACCGATTTCAGCCCCGAGGCCCAACTGGTAGCCGTCATTGAATCTGGTAGATGTGTTAACCATAACAGCAGACGAGTCGACTTCTCTGACGAATCTTTCCGCATTTTCCGTATTTTGCGTAACTATGGCTTCAGTATGCATAGAACCATATGTCTGTATATGATCTATTGCCTGATCAATAGATGAAACGACCCTTACATTAAGGATCAGATCAAGATACTCTTCGTACCAGTCGTTTTCCCGTGCCTCTGCCATCTCCGGAAAAAGTTTTCTCGTGTTTTCACATCCCTTGAGTATAACTCCGTCCGCCTCAAATTTTTTCACTGCGATAGAAAGGAATTCCCGGGCACAGGAGGCGTGAACAAGCATTGTTTCCATTGAATTACACACTCCAGGTCTCTGAACTTTCGCGTTGCGGCAGATGTTTTCGGCTATTTCAAGGTCTGCGTATTGGTCGACATAGACATGACATACACCTTTATAATGTTTGAGTACAGGAATCCGGGAATTCCGTGAAACAAACCGTATAAGCCCTTCTCCTCCCCGTGGGATAATAAGGTCTATGCTGTCTTCAAGTTTAAGCATTTCGGTAACAATGTCTCTATCCGCAATCGGAACCACTTGAGCCGAGTAAGTAGATAAACCGCTTTTGAGAAAAGAATCAGTCATTACGTCACAGATAGCTAGGTTCGACCTTAAGGTTTCAGAACCCCCGCGCAGAATCACCGAATTACCCGATTTTACGCATAATCCCGCCGCATCAGCAGTGACCCCGGGTCTTGACTCGTAAATGATCCCTATTACACCCAGAGGGATTCTTCTCTTTTCAACCGAGATTCCATTCGGTCTTGTCCATTTTGCGGAAACCGTACCGACGGGGTCTTTGAGTTTTGCCACCTGCCGTAGCCCGTCCGCAATTCCTTCTATTCTTGAAGGAGTGAGTATCAGGCGGTCTACAAGAGCAGATGAAAGTCCCTTTCCCCTAGCATCAATAACATCTTTTGCGTTTTCAGTAATCAGTTCCCGGCTTCTTTTCCTAAGGAGTTCAGCAAAACAGATGAGAAATTCGTTTTTCTGCGAAGTGGGAGCACATGCAAGAGAGCGTGCGGCTTTTCTTGAGTTCTCAGCTATGGTACTTATAAGTTTTGTTGTCGGGCGGGAACCGGAATGTCCTGACTCTTCGGGCAAAACAGACATATTAATCTCCTCTGGAATTATGATAGAAATTCGCCCGAAACGCAAACTGGACGGAGGTCTCGGAGAAACCACGGGGCGATATCTATCCCCTCCCGAAAAACATATACCTAACCGATGTTACCTATGTTCTTTTTTTTAAGGTAACCAAGTATTTGTTGTTTACACTCATCGATAGAGAAGTTCTCCGTATCAACCTTTATTTCGGGGTTCAGAGGTTCTTCGTACGGGTCATCAATTCCGGTAAAACCTTTTATAACTCCTTCCCTAGCTTTTTTATAAAGTCCTTTTACATCTCTCTGTTCACATTGGTCGACGGAACAATCAACGAATATTTCTACAAACTCACCTTTCTCAACAAGTTTCCTTACCGCGTCACGGTCAACTCTGTATGGGGAGACAAAGGCTGAAAGCACTATAACGCCGGCGTTCATAAAAAGTTTTGAAACCTCTCCTATTCTTCTTATGTTTTCCTCACGGTCTTCAGCGGAAAAGCCGAGGTCTTTGCAGAGCCCCATCCTTATATTATCTCCATCCAATATATAAGTACGACAACTGTTGCGTATAAGTTCCTTTTCAACCTCGTTTGCGAGGGTGGATTTTCCAGAACTGGGAAGCCCAGTTAACCAGAGAATCAGAGAATCATGACCATTGAGTTTTCTCCTATCCTCCTTAGTGATTTCATGTTGGTGTGGAATAACAAACCTTTCCATTTTACTTCCTCCAATAGGTATGGCGCTAAAAGTGATTTTTGAAAACGGAGAAAAAACACATTCGAACCCGAATCCATAGTTCGGAACAACAGAAACAAAACTTTACCGGTATTTATTTTACAGCAAAAAACCACAGATTGTCCATTAAACGCCTTTACAGCAATGATGAAACAGAGCAGAATTGAAGTTGATCAGGCACGGAAAGGCTTGGAGGTTTTTAAACGCATTCCGTTGCAATACGTTCGGGTTAACACGGAAAATGTCGTAGATATCGGATATAGGTTAAACACTTACGCGTATGATGCGTATTTTCTGGATTGCTCCGCAAGACATAATGCGCCTTTACTGACACTGGATCTTACAATGAAAGGCATAGCGGAACAACTCGGCATCGAACTTTTAAAGGTGGAGGAAGACGTAAAATGGAAATCTATTCATATTCAGAGGCTAGGCAAAAGCTGGCGAGCGTACTGGACGAAGCGGACTCGGTCGGAAAAGTATTGATACGTCGAAGAGACGGCAGAATATACTCACTCGTACCGGAAAGTCCTCCCCGTTCTCCATTGGACGTTCCCTGCGTGGAAGCGAATATATCTGCCGGACAAGTCGTCTCTCTTATAAGAAGCGAACGAGGCAGAACAAGAGGTTACTTGAAGCGAGAGTAAAAACCTCGGACGACCTGAAAACACATGTCTCGACACGAAGCTCACCAACTGCATCTCAGATATTTCCTCGGGTGGCGCGTGGAAACTTGATAAGCTGAAAGAAAGCCGACGGTTTTCCGCGTCTGCCGAAAAAATCAGCGGAGATTACTTTCCACCCGGTCTGCGTCAACCGCAAAAAAAGGTGTCTTCATATAAATCTTGTCGGCTGAAAAACCGTTGAATGCTGAACAAACTTTCAACACTGATGAGTGTGACACTCCTCATATATTCCTGATTATCCGAGTTGCCATCCGTCTTTATTGAAACCACTCTTGATTTCCATTTTTTTGTATTGTCTTACTCTATGTACTATATTGTTGTTTAGACCGAACGGTTATAGAAACTGTTTTTGCTGATATTCGCGGGAGCACTTATCGCAACCGCCCACCAGAGGTCCGTCGCCGAGGCCGGGTCCGGAAGCAGATTTTTCAATCCGGTTCTTGATGTTGACTGGAACGCTCTATTTCCGATAAAAATCGGTGGTGTAGATATAACCCCGGAAAAGGAATCGACACGGTGGATGTTTTGTACAAATTGCTTCACCACGCAAGGATTACAAAGACGCATCCTGCACAGGAATGGTTTCTGGATATACGCACTTACGTGGTAGACCTTGTTGAGGTATGCGGGGTTCAGTCCTACGAAGAGCCAAGCTTTTGCGGGAACCGAGAAACTATGAGGAGTATGTAAAGTTCAAAGTGGCCTATATGGGGTTTGTTGTGGCAGAGGAGTATGCACTGCCAGAGCAATCAAGAAGTCCGTGATACCGCCGATTTAAGTGTGGTCAGTTGAAAGATTATAATGAGCGATATGTGAACCGAACCCCGAAATCAGCCGTACTGCAATGCCTCGAACTTTCATTTTCTATTGATTTTCGCATTCTATGGTTTAGAATTCAGACTCGGAGTTTTAGTAAGATTTTTATTTGAATTCTCCAGAAGACTCATAAGATTGACCCTAAGGAGCATATCTGCTTTGCCAAGACGTAAGGAACTTGAAAAAAAAGAGCATACGATGACTTTCAGACTACCTGTAAGCCATCAAGAGTATGTATATTCAAAAGCAAATGACAAAGATATATCCAAAAGTGAGTTTATAAGAATCATTATAGATAAAGACAGGAGAGGAGAAGGCGTTAAAGAACCTACAGAAAGTGAAGTGGTTTCCTTCCTCAAGGGACTTTCTTCTGAGGAGAGAGAATATCTTCTAGATAAGGTGGAGCAAAGCGAAAAAAGAAGAATCAAGTTCTTTATAGACAAGACCATTGAGCAGAACCCAAAATACGGAGTGAGCCAAGTTGCTGAAATGGTAAATAAAAGGTTCAACGTACCGATTGACCTTAATCTCAGACGCAGGATTGGTCTTCGTATAAAAAGCACGAAAAGAAAGAGAAAATTTGTTTACGTACTCGAAGAAGAATAACGATTGCGGCTGGGCTCGCCGATAGTAGAGACTCCCTGTTTTTCCGACAAAGCAGTTTTTGTACCCTTTATCAATCCCCTTGAGGTGAAAAAATGGAAAAGACGCTGTCAATAGTGAAACCTGACGGAGTTGAGAAAAATCTTATAGGTGAGGTTCTCGGTAGATTTGAGAGTAAGGGAATAAAGGTAGTTGCTCTCAAGATCATACATATGTCAAAAACTAAAGCTGAAGGTTTTTATCATATTCACAGAGAGAGACCTTTCTTTTCAAGCCTTACGGATTTTATGTCTTCCGGTCCGTGCGTAGTAATGGTTCTTAGCGGAGAAAATGTAATTTCTCGGGTAAGGACTATCATGGGATCCACTAACCCCGAGGATGCGGAACCCGGAACGATCAGAAAAGATTTAGCTTCGGGAATTGAAAGAAATGTAGTACATGGTTCGGACTCGCCCGAGTCGGCTGATTACGAAATAGGGTATTTTTTCAATCGGTTTGAAATTATGGATTAACGTATAACCTACTGCAAACACCACCTATTTCGATCGGAAAACCAGTCATAATGCCTACTGAGAAAACTGTCGATGTTCATCCTGTTATAGCAGTGAGAAGCAGCCAGTCCGTTCTCTTGGAAGAATTTGTCGAGAATCTCAAAAAAACAATTTCGAAAGATCAGTCAAAACTGCTCTTTGAAAGCAGGCATGTCGACAACACACCTTTCTCGGAAATGATCCAAGAAGCAAGGACTTTCCCGATGTTCTACGAAAAAAAAATGGTCGTCGTCAAGGGATATGACGGCTTTTCCAAAAACGACCTCAAGTTATTGGATAACTACGCATCCGCTCCTTCGTCTTTTTGCGTACTCGTTCTAGTTTCTCAGGGAACCCGGAAAACTAGAACTAAAACATCAAAGAATATAAAGATGATAGACCTCGACAAAGGCAAAGTTATTGATCAGGAAATAGCGCGTCTTGCTGGAAAACTCGGAATGAAACTTACTCCGGGCGCAGTCGGTTTCGTAAAAAGCATGCTCGGTGAGGATATGAACCTTATAAGAAATGAACTTGAAAAGATATCTCTCTACAAAGGATGCGAAAAATCCTTAGATGAAGACGATCTGAGAGGATTTGTGGAGAAACACAGCACGGAAAACGTGTTTTCCCTATCTACAGCGCTTTCAAACAGAGACCTGAAACGTTCCATGAGCATACTCGGAGAACTCAAGAAATCAAGAGAAGAACCACTTTCCATACTGTACATGATCGCCTGGAGATTCCGACAGATATTCAAGGCATCTCAACTTATCCAAGATGGAAAATCCAATAATGAAATCGCAAGAGCCTTAAAAACATCCCCCGGTGCTGTATACTACATAAAAAAAAGTGCAGGGAACTTCATACAGACGGACATTGAGAGAGTGCTGGCGTTGATAGAACAGACTGACTACGGAATCAAAAACAGTTCTGCTGACAGTCGAGTCTTGATTGAAAGACTCGTGCTCTCAATATGCTCAGAAAAAACCGATTCTGTTTACCTGCGCGACTCTCTCAGGAAGCAGGATTATGTACGCGACTGAGATCATCAAGTTTTTTTGAAAACCTGGATATACGCCTTGAAGCTTTTCTCTTGTGAATTACTCCTTTAGTGGAAGCCTTGGCTGTTAGGGAGACAAGTTCTTTTAAGATATCTTTGGATTTTTCAACGTCCTTGCTCTCAAGAGCATCCGTGTAGCCTTTGATCTTGGTTTTGAGAGTGGACATCACAAACCTGTTCCTTTCCCGCCTTTTAAGACTCTGGCGGTGCTTCTTCTGCGCTGATTTTATTCTAAGGCTCATAAAAACCTCCAAGGATTGGTAACCGAACCATCAATCTACATCTCCTGTAATTATTGTCAAATCCAGAATGCTGCTTCATCACGCTCTGCAAATTCAAGACAGCAATACAAAACAAGCATCTAACGGGTTGTATGCCTACCGTCCATCAGCACCAATCGGCACACACCCCTACCCTATAGCCGCCGCATATTTCTCACCGCACTGGCCAGACAGCAGGCAGCATTCCGAAGGAGAATCAACTGAATAGCAGCACCGGTCTCCATACAAACCCGTCATACAGTCCGTGCAAACCAGCACTTTTTTCCTGCCAACCGCATGACCGCTTTCCACGATCAGACCATTGACCGCGGCAAACAGTTCAGGATTCAGAAAACTCACATTGTCTACTATTGTCCGGTAACCGTATTGATGCTCGTCCTTGTCCGAATGTGCCGGGAACAGAGACAGCGTGTTATGTTGTATCGCCGGGTTAACCCGTCAGGCAGTCGACGACAGGCGGCTAGGATATGTTATCCGAGGTTGATGATTTACATCCATGGAAGCAGGGTCGGGAATGTCGGGTTTTCATCTGCAATCTGGTGTTCCGTTCAGTTGAATATGAAAACTTCGGGATTTTCAAGCATATCGCATATACGTCTTAAGAATTTTGTGGCTTCGGCTCCGTCTATAATTCTGTGGTCATAGGAAAGCGCTAAGGGTGCTATAAGTCTTGGTACAAACTCCCCGTCAATGTAGACGGGTTCCATAGATGCCCTTGATGCTCCGAGTATGGCAATTTCAGGAGGATTTATAATGGGAGTGAAGAAAGTTCCCCCTATGCCTCCTAGATTAGTCACGGTAAACGTACCGCCGTTGAGTTCATCAGGTGAAATTTTTTTCTCCCTCGCCCTTCTCGAAAGATCCGTAAGATCAACGGCTATTTCTGTGAGACTCTTTTTGTCCGCATTTTTTATCACCGGAACAAGAAGCCCTCTTTCCGTATCCACAGCGACTCCTATATTCACATATTTTTTATAGACGATTACTCCGTCTCCCATATGAATGCTCGCATTGAATTTAGAGTCTTCCAGCAACAGAGATGAAACCGCCTTTACAAGAATGGCGGTCATTGTAAGATTCCCTCCCTCTTCTGCTACTTTTTTCTTGTTTAGTTTTCTCAGACGCTCAAGTTCCGATATATCGGCCTTGTCCTGCCCCGTTACATGCGGAGCATCCCAAGCCTGTGAAAGTCTCTCGGCCGTTATTTTTCTCACTGTGGAAAAACTTTCGGTCTCCGTCTCTCCCCAACTTGAGAAATCAGGAAGGTCGGGTTCAACAGGTGCGGTAAGTACGCCGCTTGAAATCAATGTTGTTATGGCTTTCGTGTGAAGTTTTACGTCTTTTTTGAAAACTCTCCCTCTCTGACCTGAGCCCCGAACAGAAATGATGTCGACTCCAAGTTCCCTTGCAAGACGTCTGGCCGACGGTGCCGCGAGCACTGAACTGATATTTTCTGCGGGGGCAGGAATGGTCTGGACAGTTTCTTTTTCCAAAGGCATGTTTGTGATGTTTTTTTCTTCCGGTTGCACCGCGGATGACTGAGTAGAAGCAGTATCTTGTTTTTTTTCTTCGGGATCCGGAGTGACTTTCTTCGTATCGGAAGAACCGCTTCCCTTTATTATCAGTAGAAGTTCGTTCACATTCACCGAATCACCCACTCCCACACGGACATCGGAGACAGTGCCGCTGGCAGTCGAGGGGAGTTCGACTGCAGCTTTATCGGTTTCCACTTCAATCAAGGGTTGGTTTACAGATACGTTGTCTCCCGCAGACACAAAAACCCCTATTATCTGTCCCGAGGTAACTCCTTCCCCTAGTGCAGGAAGCCTGAATTCCACAAGTTCGCTCATTTAGTTACAAAGTGGCCGGGTCCGGTTTGGTTCGATCAATTCTCAGTCTGTCCGAAGCCTCAAGAACGGTTGTTTCGGAAACCTCGCCTTGCTTATAAAGCTCATACAGCGCGGAGTATGCGATATACCTGTAGTCAACTTCAAAAAAATCGCGGAGAGCATCTCTTGTGTCGCTTCTTCCGAACCCGTCGGTCCCCAGAGAAATTAAAGGTTTTGGAAAAAAGGCGGAAACAGATTCAGCGAGGGTTTTCATATAATCGCTTGCAGCTATAAAGACTCCGTCTTCTCCTTCCATGCATCGCTCTATATGGCTTTTTTTTCTCTTTTTTCCAGGATTGAGCCGATTGCGTCTCTGCACTTCATGCGCATCTGAATAGAGTTCCTTATAACTTGTTATGCTCCAGATATCTGTCGGTATTCCATATTCTTCCTCCAGAAACTCTCCTGCCCGAAGAACTTCGTTCATTATGGCCCCGCTTCCGAAAAGGTGAGTTTTTTTACCCGAATCCCGAATATCCGATGCGCGAAACTTATACATTCCTCTCATTATGCCTTCTTCAACCCCTCGGGGCATCTCCGGCTGCTTGTAGCGTTCATTCATAACCGTTATGTAGTAGAATTCATCCCGCCCGTCCTGATACATTCTTTTTATTCCCTCCTTCACTATCACGGCTATCTCGTAAGAGAAGGCGGGGTCATATGCTCTGAGATTGGGATAAGCGCAGGCAAAATGATGACTGCTTCCGTCCTGATGCTGAAGCCCTTCGCCCGCAAGAGTAGTCTTTCCGGCAGTCCCTCCGACGAGAAAACCCCTGCATTTCATATCAGCCGCAGCCCAGATAAGGTCCCCTATCCTCTGAAATCCGAACATCGAGTAGTAAATGAAAAACGGGATGATGTTTATGTTGTGTGTGCAGTAGGCGGTACCGGCGGCTATGAACGAAGACATGCTTCCGGCTTCGGTTATCCCCTCCTCGAGAATCTGTCCGTCCGTCGCTTCTTTATAGTAAAGAAAAGTGTCCGCGTCCACAGGTTCATACACCTGTCCCACGCTTGAGTAGATGCCCACCTGCCTGAAAAGAGACTCCATGCCGAATGTCCTGGCCTCGTCAGGAACTATCGGCACTATCAATCTTCCTATATCCGGGTCCCTCATAAGCTTTCCGAGCATTTGTACAATCGTCATGGTCGTCGCGACCTTGCGTCGCGGTCCGGAAGCTTTTTTATATTCCTCAAATATTTCCTCGGGAATTTTCTCAAGAGGCTTTATCCTGACCGTACGCTTGGGAAGATATCCGCCGAGTTTTTTCCGCTGCTCGTGGATATATTTCATCTCGGGACTATCCTCCGGAAGTCGGTAAAAAGGAGCATCAAGAATATCCTCTTCTGAAATCGGTATGTAGAACCTTGATCTGAATTTCTTTAACTCCTCTACGTTAAGTTTTTTCTGCTGGTGAGTTATATTTTTTCCCTCTCCCGCTTCACCCAGTCCGTAGCCTTTTACTGTTTTGGCCAGAATCACCGTGGGACAACCGGTGTTTTTGACCGCAGACATGTATGCTGCGTAGACTTTTTCGGAATCGTGGCCTCCTCTCGCCAGTTTCTCAAGTTGTACATCCGAGTGTTTTTCAACCATACGGAGCAGTTCCGGACGGGTGCCAAAAAAATGCTTTCTTATATAACTGCCAGGTGATACGGTATACCTCTGATAGTCCCCGTCCACGCATTGCTCCATTCTCTCAACCAAGAAACCGTCTTTGTCTTGAGCCAGAATCGGATCCCAGTTCGCTCCCCATATGACCTTTATCACATTCCAGCCGGCCCCTCTGAATATTCTCTCAAGCTCCTGTATTATCTTGCCGTTGCCTCTCACTGGACCATCAAGACGCTGCAGATTGCAATTGATGACGAATATGAGGTTGTCCAGTTTTTCTCTTGAGGCAAGAGTGATGGCCCCTAGGGTTTCAGGTTCATCGGTTTCGCCGTCTCCTATAAAAGCCCACACCTTCGCATCTGTGCGTTGTTTAAGGTCTCTGTTTTCAAGATATCTGTTGAAACGCGCCTGATAAATGGCCATTATCGGGCAGAGCCCCATAGAAACTGTGGGGAACTGCCAGAAATCCGGCATGAGGCGCGGATGAGGATAGGCCGAGAGACCTTCTCTGCCTATTTCTCTTCTGAAGTTCCGTAACTGTTCAAGCGTCAGCGATCCTTCCAGAAAAGATCTTGCGTATATGCCGGGCGAGGAGTGACCCTGAAAATAGATCATGTCCCCTTCAGTGTTCTTATCCCCCGCCCTGAAAAAATGATTGAAGCCTATCTCGTAGAGGGTGGCGGCGGATGCGTAGGTCGAGATATGTCCGCCTATGCCTTCCTCAAGCCTGTTCGCGCGCACTACCATGGCCATGGCATTCCACCTGATGACGCTTCTTATCGTGCGCTCTATCTCATAGTTGCCGGGATACAGGGGCTGGTCGTCTGCAGCTATGGTGTTCACGTAGGGGGTGTTCGCCGCATAGGGAATGCTGACGCCTCTGGTGCGGGAGTATATTCGCAATTTGCGGAGAATCTCGGAAGCTCTCTCTCTTCCCGAATTCTCGATTACATACTCGAGAGACTCTATCCATTCCCTGTCTTCAATCTCCTTGTCTTCAACTGTCAGAGGTTCTTTTTCCATAATTGAGAACGAAATCGCAGAAAAGAAATACGCAGTACGGACTGCGCACCGTAGATTTTACCCGTAGATATGGAAATCACTATATTTAAATGGGAAACTCCGCCTGTTACGTTCAGAGTTGAAAAAAGTACGTATCAAGAAAAAACAGACAGCGGTTCTTTTATTTCTCTTCCGTGAACTCGGCGTCTATGACATCATCAGGAGATGATTCGCCCGTTTGCCGTTCAGATTCCTGCTCCGCATCAGTCTGGTGTGCCCGGTCCTGTTGTTTTTTGTACACAAGTTCCGCGAGTTTATGAGATGCCGAGGTTATTTTATCAATAGCCTGATCCACTTTTTGGGAATCCCCGTCCTGCTTCAGAACTTCTTTTCCTTCTTCCAGAGCCTGCTTGAGGTCTTCCTGCTCCTGCGCTGAAAGTCCTTCTCCCAATTCCGCAAAACTTTTCTCCGTGCTGTAGACAAGTTGGTCCAACTGGTTTCTTTTCTGTACCTGCTCGCTTTTCTCCTTGTCTTTTTCACTCATTCGCTCGGCCTCTTTCACCATAGAGTCTATTTCGTCAGAACTGAGTCCGCTTGAAGCTTCGACCTTTACTTTCTGCTCTTTTCCGGTTGCGGTATCCTTCGCCGACACATGCAGTATGCCGTCTGCGTCCGTATCAAAAGTGACCTCTATCTGCGGAATTCCTCTAGCGGACGGGGGGATACCGTCTAGAATGAATCTGGCAAGAGTTCTGTTGTCGGCCGCCATCTGCCTTTCTCCCTGCAGAACATGGATTTCAACGGAACTCTGGTTATCTTCCGCGGTTGAAAATATCTGGCTTTTTTTAGTCGGTATGGTCGTGTTTCTCTCTATTATGGTGGTCTTAACTCCCCCCAAGGTTTCTATTCCAAGAGAAAGCGGCACCACATCCAGAAGAAGCATATCGGTCACATCTCCAGCCAGAACACCCGCCTGAATGGCTGCGCCCATGGCCACTACTTCGTCGGGGTTTATCCCCTTGCTCGGTGCCTTTCCAAAGAAATCAGTCACCACTTTCTGCACAAGAGGAATCCTGGTCGACCCGCCGACGAGTATGACTTCCGATATTTCTCCGGCCCGCAGACCCGCATCCTGGAGCGCCTGCTCACAAGGTTTGAGCGTGCCTTTGACCAGGTCCTCTATGAGTTGTTCGAATTTCGAACGCGTTATCTTGAGCAGAAGATGTCTGGGACCGCTTGAGTCAGCCGTTATAAAAGGCAGGTTGATTTCCGTCTCGATCGTGTTCGAGAGCTCAATTTTGGCTTTCTCCGCCGCTTCCCGCAGCCTCTGAAGAGCCATCTTATCATTTCCGAGGTCTATGCCCGACTCTTTTTTGAACTCAGACACTATGTAGCCGATTATTTTCCTGTCAAAATCGTCTCCACCCAGATGTGTGTCCCCGTTTGTCGACTGCACCTCTATCACGTTGTTCCCGATCTCAAGCACCGAAACATCAAAAGTTCCGCCTCCAAGGTCATAAACAACTACTTTCCCTTCTTTCTTCTTATCAAAACCGTAGGCGAGCGCGGCAGCAGTAGGCTCGTTTATTATGCGTTTTACATCAAGACCGGCTATTTTCCCCGCATCTATGGTAGCCTGCCTCTGACTGTCATTAAAATAGGCGGGAACGGTAATAACGGCTTCAGTGACAGTGAAACCAGAGTAATCCTCCGCGGCTTTTTTCAACTTCGTAAGCACATGAGCCGAAATCTGCGGAGGAGAATATTGCTTCCCCTCAACTTTCACCCAAGCGTCCGACTTGGCTGATTTCACAACTTCATACGCAAGTCCTTCCACCTCGTCGGTTATCTCCTCAAACCTTCTTCCCATAAGCCTTTTATTCGAGTAGATGGTGTTTTTCGGATTCGCCACGGCCTGGCGTTTGGCAGACCCTCCGACCAGGATTTCTTCTCCGTTCTTGAGAAATGCGACTATGGAAGGAGTAGTTCTCGATCCCTCCTCGTTTATTATCACATTCGGTTCTCCACCTTCGACGATCGCGACGCATGAATTGGTCGTTCCAAGATCGATTCCTATTATTTTAGAAGCCATTTAAGCGTATTTCCTCCTAGTTTTTAATATCTGTTGGTAGTACCTAAATTTCCTTTTTGATGTATGCGCCGAGTTTTTTTACAGATTCGGATTGTATCTGCCGTACCCTTTCTTGGGAAACCCCTAAGTCTTGCGCTATTTCATGAAGTTTTCTCGGAGGCTCGCAAAAAAACCTCTCATTTATAATCTTGCGTTGTCTCGAAGAAAGTGACTGCATGGCTTTGTCGAGTCTTTCCTTTACTATGCTGTCGAACTGCAACTGAGAGAGGACTTGCTCGTGACTTTCCGAAGAATCGGCAAGTCTTTCTTCGTAAGTCATCGAGTTTTCCTCACCCACGCTCTGTGAAAGAGAGAGGTCTCTTCCTGAAACTCTGGCATCCATAGCGGAAATTTCTTCCGTCCGCACTCCGAGGTGGTCCGCAAGGCGGTTGAGGTCTTCATCTTCTACCTGCCTGCCCGTTATGCCCAGACGGCGTTTTGCGCCTTCTATTTTCTGGAAAAGTCTTCTCTGCGACTGGGTGGTGCCGATTTTCACATTGCTCCAGAACTTCATTATGTGGTTCTGGATCCTCACCCTTATCCACCACACCGCGTAGGATATAAATCTGTATCCTTTGTCAGGATCAAATTTCTTTACAGCCAGCATAAGTCCTATTGACCCTTCCTGTACAAGATCCATAAGAGGAAAACCGTACGACTTGTATTCAGATGCAGTTCTGACCACAAACCGCAGATTTGAAACAACCAGTCTATTGGCCGCATCAAGGTCCCCATGCTCACGGTACCTTTTGGCAAGCGAACACTCTTCTTCCCTTGAAAGAACAGGATACTTTTCCATTTCCCGCATGAAAACGGAAACAGAATTATATGTTGCAACCGCTTCAGTCATATATGCCTCCATGACTCAAAATAATCATCAAAAGGTCGGTGTCAAGATTTTCCGGCGAAAATAAAAGATAGATAGTGAAACCTGTTTTCCCATGTGAGTAAG
This sequence comes from Thermodesulfobacteriota bacterium, assembly GCA_965204665.1. Taxonomy (GTDB): domain Bacteria; phylum Desulfobacterota_D; class UBA1144; order Nemesobacterales; family Nemesobacteraceae; genus Nemesobacter. The sequence goes on from OZ242002.1 coordinate 1,932,870, forward strand.
CACATAGAATAAACCTGAGACAGTCTGTCATCATAAAGAAAGCTTATTCGTAAAATCATGATAACGTAACTAAATACAGTTATTAGTAAAAGCCCGTCATCCACAGAAACAAACACCTTCCGGACTCATCACCAAGGGAATCCAGCCGAAGAACTTTACAGTGAAACCTAGGGAGTTATTGACATCCGCTCGAACTACGGATTAGAATAGTGGATTATTCGCTTCGTGCATGCATGACGGCAGACGGTCGAAATTCGGCACGAGGGGGACGGGTTCACGACGAAGATGATGGACGACTTCGCAACGCGCACCTGTCTCGGCCGTTCAGCCGGGGCGCCGAGGAGAATGGGCAAAACTCGTCTTCGTTCGACATATACTAAAGTGTCCAGTTCCGGAGCACGGGAACCACGCATGGACAGAGAAAGACAGGGTCCTTGCGTGTCTTCCCCTCTTGTCACGCGTAATTATGCAGCGGACAATAACTGCTCGCCCGAACCGGTACCCGACACCGAACTATCCAGCATGGTTGAGAAGATTGCCGCACCTGATAAGATGTTGTTCTCTTTCAGTTCGCAAAAAAGAATTTCACAGATTACGCTACAATGCAATGGTGTTATATGTTTGGGGAAATCATACAGCCAGAAATCAACTTCTGTCTTTGTCGGAATCTAAAAATCAATCCCTGTTTTCACTTGACGAGATCAGCGAGTTGAATCTGTAATGTAAAAGAGATTCCTTCACCTTTGACATCTGGGCGGAGTTAATGGAGAATGGATTTATGAGCACGATTTTTACTCGGATAATAAACGGAGAGATTCCGGCCGATATAATATATGAAGACGACATATGCCTAGCTTTTAAGGATATAAACCCCCAGGCTCCCGTTCATGTGCTCCTGATACCGAAAAAAGAAATAGTATCAATGGCGACGGTCAGACCGGAAGACAGGGATTTGCTGGGACATCTTATGCTGAAGACCTCGGAAGTGGCTTCAATTCTCGGTCTTACAGAAAACGGCTACAGAACAGTTATAAACACAAACGAAGATGCGGGTCAAAGCGTTTTCCATATACACATTCACATTCTCGGCGGGAGAAAGTTGACTTGGCCCCCGGGCTGATACCGCAACAGACGCGAGTATCGTGGAGTTCATGGAAAAAATTGCAGAACATAAAGTCAGACTCCCACTGCAAAGAAGTCTCTGTCGCTGAGAAAACTTCCGTTTGACCTCTCCCTTACAGTTCTCCCTCTCTTCCATGATCGTTCGCACCTTGGTTCTCCCAAGAGATCCGAGAGGTATACCTGAATTTCATCGCCCGCAGATACCTCGAACCTGCTTACGCCGCAGAGGTCCTCGAGTTCAGACTCGAATTTTTTCATCTCATCGTAATTGTTTTCCGTAACTCTGACATCGAGTCCAACATCAAGCGGATTTTTAAGCCCCTTCTCCGCTCGCGCGTCTTCAAGAACTTTGAGACATGTTTTCCTGATATTCATAACCTCCTTCCATATCCCGTCCACATTGACCCTCCGTACTGCAGGAAAAGTTTCAAGATGTATATTGGCGGTTTCATCCTTTTTCAGGGATTTATATGCCTCGAACGAAGTGTGGACAAGGACAGGCGCGAGGAATTTTATAATCCCCTCGGCTATTCGGTACATTACGGTCTGCGTGCGTTTTCTTTTTCTACTGTCTTTTTTCTCACAATATAGTCTGTCTTTTACGCAGGCTAGATAAACAGCGCTCATATCATCGCAGCAGAAAGAAAAAAGAAGGTCGCTCGCCTGCTTGTAGCGGAACTTCGAATAGGCATCGGCGATTTCCTCTGAAAACTCCGTAAAACGACAATATGCCCAGTAATCAACCGAGTATTTGTCATCTGGTTCAAACTCAACGCTATCTTTCTCCAAGTCGAAATCATTTAAGTTTCCGAGGAAAAACCTTATTGTGTTTCTTATTTTCCTGTACTGGTCGGCGGCTACTTCAAAGAACTTCCAGTCAACCTTTATATCGTTGGAATAACTGAGCGAACTTACCCACCAGCGACAGACATCCGCTCCATATCTGGAAAGGATATCCTCAATATCTATTGCGTTATCACCGGACTTGCTCATCTTTTTCCCCTGTGAATCCACCATGAACCCATGGGTAAAAAGCGCACGAAAAGGCGGATGCCCCGTAGCACCCAGAGCGACCAGAAGAGAGGACTGGAACCACCCTCTGTGCTGGTCCGAACCCTCAAGGTACATGTCGGCGGGATAGCCGAGATTTCTTGCCAAGAGAACGGAGTTCCACGAAGAGCCGGATTCAAACCATACGTCAAAAACATCGCAGCCCTTGCGAAGCCGCATTATAGCTTCTTGCGACTTAAGCCAGGATGGAGCATCCTGGTCATCCCCGGGGTCATATTCTCCGAGAAGTTCTGCGGCTTCAGAGGAAAACCACTTGTCGGAACCTTCTTTTCTTATTTTTTCGGAGACGCAACGCACCATTTCTGCAGTCATAACCGCTTTTCCATCCCGGTCGATAAAATACGGAATCGGAAGTCCCCAAGACCTCTGTCTGGATATACACCAATCGGGTCTTGATTCGAGCATGCCCGTAAGCCTCTTCTTTCCCCACTCCGGATAAAAATCAATCTCTTCGGCAACCGCTTCAACAGCTTTTTCCCTCAGAGTTTTTCCGTCTTTTCCAAACGGTTTGTCCATGTGTATGAACCACTGACTCGTAGCCCTGAAAATCGTGGGAGTTTTACTTCTCCAGTCGTGCGGATAACTATGAGTATAGGATTCGGAATAAAAAAGATTTCCCGATTCATCAAGCCTATGGGTTATTATGTCGTTACTCTCCCACACTCCCCTCCCCCTTATCCATTGCGGAACCGTATCGTCAAAAGTACCGTCCTCTTTTACGGGACAATATATATCCAGCCCATGGCGAAGACCTGTTACGTAATCCTCGTCACCATGTCCGGGAGCCGTGTGGACGCATCCCGTACCCGTATCAAACGTAACGTAATCGGCGCATACAACGACAGATTTTCTATCAGTAAACGGGTGGCGGCATGCAACCTTACAGTCCGAAAGATCTTTTCCTGAACATGACCCGGTTTTTTCATAGCGGTCATCCCCGGCCTTACTGAACACCTGTCGGCAGAGGTCCTCTCCCACAATAACGTTTTTGCCTGAAGATAATCTGTAGAGACTGTATCTTCCCCCGGGAGAGACAGCAACGGCGAGATTCGCGGGGAGAGTCCACGGAGTGGTGGTCCATATGATGATGTGAACCGGCTCCACTGAGTCGGCACCGAGAGACAGAGGAAGCGTCTTCGGATCATCGACCCTGAACAGAACGTAAACACTCCTGTCCTCTCTTTCATAGTATTCAAGTTCCGCCTCGGCAAGAGCGGTACGGTTTTCTATCGACCAGTGAACGGGTTTCAGGTCCCTGTAGACAATGCCTCTTTCAAGCAGCTCTCCGAAAGCGTTCAGAACTCCGGATTCATAACTCCGGGTCATCGTCAGATAGGGGTTTTTATAATCGCCGAGCGTACCTAGGCGGATCATCTGCCTTGACTGCAGTTTCACGTATGAGGATGCGTGCCGGCTGCAGTTCTTCCTTACATCAAGAGGCGACATACTGAAAGATTCTTCGCCCAACTCCTTGAGTACCTTGTATTCTATAGGAAGTCCATGACAGTCCCATCCCGGCACGAACTCCAAATCGAACCCTTCCATTATCTTCGATCTTACCACCAAGTCCTTGAGTACCTTGTTCAACAGATGACCGAGATGTATGGGACCGTTTGCGTAAGGAGGACCGTCATGAAAGACGAATTTTTTTTCGCCGTGATTTTTTTCGAGTATTCTCGCGTACAGGTCTTCCTTTTTCCAGGATTTCTGTATTTCAGGCTCTTTCCGCTGCAGGTTCGCCTTCATCGGAAAATCCGTTCTCGGAAGGTTGAGGGTGTTCTTATAATTTACTTTTTCTTCTTTTTGCATATTTTTGCCGGCTCAGGATCATGCATCTGCAGATATGATCGGAGAATGATATTTCAATCAAGCTGTTTTGTGCGGATTATCGGACGCTATCAAAGAAAGATTCGAATTCTTCAAGCAGATTGTTTGAGAACTCCACCCATTCTTCCCATTCATCCATATAGTCTCTTGATTCATCAACTTTTTTCTTGACGAATATTCCGTTGTTGAAATTCTCCACGAGAAAATACCCGACTTGCTGGAGTTTTTTTTCAAGCATCAAGGAATATTTGTGAAGAATGAGTATTTTCTCTTCGTCGGCTTCTCTGTATTCCGCGATGAAATAGCCATTTACCTGCGGGGAAGGCATATCCATCGTCACGTGCTTGAACATCGTCGGATTTATATTTTCGGCCTTCATTGATATATACAGTTCCATTTTATCTATACGCGCTCTCCATATAAAACTGGAATTCTACAATATTTTTTCCGAAATTGCTTGTAAATCGTAACTGTTGTTCTGTCAAGCAGGTCGAAGCACGATGGCTTGACTTAGTAAGGGGGGGGGTAAAATCAAAGACGAAATTTAACGGGTTGCGGAAAATATTCTACAATGGGAGGTTTATTATGAAGTTGCGTAATTTCTTAGTTTTGTTGTTTCTGCTCGGCGGAGCGGTTTTCTTTGCGGCCTGCGAAGGGGAGATGGGGCCGGCAGGTAAAGATGGGGCAAAAGGTGATAAAGGAGATAAAGGCGACCCGGGAGTTGCAGGTCCGGCAGGAACTCCGGGGGTGAAAGGCGACAAAGGTGACCCGATACCTTTCGGTGACCCCAGATGCGACGTGAGTAACGGTATAAATGCGCTGTCCGGTGTCTCACAAGATATCACAGGGACTGCGGATGCCGATGTCATATGCGGAAATCAGTACAACAACACGATTATTGCCGGCGCCGGGAACGATACCGTCTACGGCGGAGACGGAGATGACCTGATTGCAGGTGGAGACGGTAATGATATTCTCTACGCCGAGAGCGGGGATTCCGACGAACTCCAGGGTGGAGCAGGCGATGATACTCTCTACGGTGGAGACGGGGAAAATACTTTTTTCCTGCATGATGCGGGCAATGATACTTTTATAGGCGGCGCAGGCGGTAAAGACTATCTTTTCTGTGGTCATCTGCAAAGTACTCCGGTAAAGAGTGATCCCTTTTTTTCCAATGAGAATATAAGAATGAACCTCTCCGAAGGGACATTTTCCGGTTACGGGTCTGATAAGTTCGAGGGTATTGAAAATGTTGTTTGCGGCACGGGAGACGACACCATTACCGGAGATGAGAAAGACAATTACCTGAATGGACTTTATGGTATCGACACTCTGACAGGCGGAGCAGGAGACGATACGCTCGAACCCGGTTTAGGTACCACTACCGACACTGCAAATGCAGTGTACGGCACTGCAGGCAGGGCGGATGGCGGTGAAGGTAACGATACTCTGGTGGTGTTCGGGGGGACCTGGACTGTTTTTGGAGGAAGAACTCGTGTGACAGCAAGTATTGCTGATGCGAAAAACGACTTCACCCTGGGAACAACTCTTTCCGCAAGGATGACCAACTTCGAGAACCTTTCCGCTGTTTCACCATTGTGGGGTCCCCGTACTACCGCCGTTACTTTTACGGGAGACGGTAATGCGAATATTCTCACAGGCGGAAACGTTGCCGATACTCTTAAAGGTGAAGGAGGGAACGACACTCTTATAGGCAATAAGGGAATCGACAACCTTACCGGCGGAGCCGGAGCCGACACTTTCGTCATCGACTACGAGCACAGAAGCGACAAGGATAGTATTAAGGACTTCACTGCGGCACAGAATGATAAGATCCGGTTCAGAGGTTTTCCTGCAGATATCAGGAAGGTGGGCGGCACGGGTATGAACATTTCCGTGGGGAAGGCCGACGGAACGGCTGCTGCCGATGTTGTTCAGGTACAGTCGACCGGTGAAGCGAATACAATCCGCACCACGCCGGCCCGATATGAATTCGTGGACTGAGTTCAATCGGTTCCGGTGAAGCTGTTTCCGCGAAAGGAACAACTTTAACGTTCAGTAGATTCCGTTTGTTTTTCTTCAGGTCAACCCGGGTTTCAAGAGATTGGAACCCGGGTTTTCTGAAGTGAAACCGTCCGAAGGGGACCCCTCCCCCTATTTTTCGGACCACGCAAAAGGGACTGTGAAGATATTCTGAGGTTTTGCATTGTTCAGTGTAGATCCCGGAATCGAGATGTTTTTACAGAATCTGGTTTATCCCTCATCCCTCGGCCAATACAAAGGCATAATTATCCTTGCTGCATTCAGAAAAACAGATGCCTTCCTGACAGTCGATTTGCTCTTTAACGATCTTCCTCTCAATACTCTCAAAGCGTTATTGTAGGCATGTACGTCATCCATTGACCGAACACTTACTGTAAAACCCGTTGGACAACCGAAGAAATTCACTTGTCGACAATAACTCCCTGCCGTCTATTTTGTAATCTCTGAATGTCTCGGTATTGTTTTCTCCGACAACGACCTATGCTTTTATTGTTAACCGTCACGCAGGCCGTTATCCAAAGGCATTGTCCGTTTCCATAACCACGCGAGTAAACGGAACAAAGTTTTTACATAAGGAGAGACGGGATGAAGTTTTTTATAGACTCCGCAAATATCAAGGAAATCCGCAGCGCCGCAGACTTTGGAATAGTGGACGGAGTAACCACGAACCCGTCCCTTGTATCCAATGAAAACAGCCAGGGCAGTTTTGAGGAACTCATAAAAGAAATATGCGATACGGTAAATGGTCCGGTGAGCGCAGAGGTACTCAGCACGAACTATGAAGAAATGATTTCCGAGGGAAGAAAACTTGCAGGAATAGACGACCATGTCGTTGTAAAACTTCCGATGACGGAAAACGGTGTGAAGGCTACAAAAACTCTCTCTAATGAAGGGATAAACGTTAACGTCACACTGATTTTCTCTCCGGCCCAAGCCCTTCTGGCCGCAAAGGCCGGCGCCGGTTATGTAAGTCCTTTCGTGGGAAGACTTGATGATGTGTCGACAAACGGGATGGACTTAGTGCTCGATATATGCGAAATATACGCTCACTACGACTATACAACCAGAATACTGGTTGCAAGCGTAAGGCATCCTATGCATCTGGTGGAAGCAGCTAAAATGGGGGCGGATGTCGCTACTTTTCCGTATAAGGTATTCACCCAACTCTTCAAACATCCGCTTACGGATACGGGCCTTGAAAGATTTTTAAGTGACTGGGGAGTAAAAAAGAAATAAATTTTTACTTGGTGGCGCAGAGGAAAAACTCTCTATTTCCACCTGCACCTTTTATTGGAGATTCAACAAAGTTCTTAGCTTCAAGCCCCAATTCATTGATATGAAGTGTTATTTTGTCGATAACATCCATCTGCTTCACCTCATCCCTGACAATTCCCTTCTTTCCCACTTTCCCTTTCCCGACTTCAAATTGAGGTTTCACAAGAGCTAACAGAACTCCATTCTTACAAAGAACCGAAACTGCAGGTCGAAGTATATTCGTAAGAGAGATAAAAGAAACATCCACTGTGACTATATCCACAGTTTCTCCGATATCTTCAGGTTTGATATATCTGCAGTTTATTCTTTCCCTGACAATCACCCTTCTGTCATTTCTCAGTTTCCAGTCGATTTGACCGTACCCTACGTCAAAGGCGTAAACCTTGGATGCGCCGTACCGCAAAAGACAGTCGGTAAAACCTCCTGTGGACGCTCCTACGTCCAGAGCCACCTTCCCTTCTACGAATACCTGAAAATGCGTTATCGCCTTTTCAAGTTTAACCCCTCCCCTGCTTACAAACCTTCTGGGGGCTTGCTCCACTCGTATAGATGCGTCTCTTTTTACCTGAGTTCCGGGTTTTTCGACCTTCTGCCCCTTCACCGAGACCAGTCCCGACATTATAAGTCCTCGGGCATGAGTTTTACTTGAAGCTAAGTTCTTTTCCACCAAAAGACTGTCAAGCCTTGTGTTATTGTTCTCTTTCACGCAGAAAAACCGCTATTTCCCGAAGCGGGTTCGGTTCTTTTTCAAAATCCAGAAGTTCTTCCATAGCTTGGTCGGTAAGTTCCCTGACCTTTGCTATGGAATTCTGATGACCGGCAAAAGACAAGTAATTCTGTTTTTTCGCTTTTTCTTGATTGTCCGGATGCGTCGTACCGTCTCCGGAACTGTCAAGAACATCATCCATTATCTGAAAGGCCACACCCAGTTTTTCCGCATATGATCTGAGTTTTTCAAGTTCTCTGTTCCCAGCCCCCGCAATAATCGCTCCGCAGAGGACTGAAGCCGAAAACAGCATAGCAGTCTTCATCATATAAGAGTCTCGGATATTCTCAGGAGACAATTTCTTTTCTCCCTCCATTTTGAGATCAAGGAACTGACCCAGAACCATGCCTTTTGATCCTGCTGACCGGGAGATGACGGAGATAGCGCTTAGAGTAAGTTCCGGAGGTACGCCGGCCTCGGGAAGTTTTTCCGCCATCAAGCCGAACGCATCGGTTAAAAGAGCATCTCCCGCCAGTATGGCCGGTCCTTCTCCGAAAACCCTGTGGTTAGCGAGTTTTCCTCTTCTCATGTCATCATTATCCATTGAAGGGAGATCGTCGTGGATTATTGAATAGGTGTGAATCATCTCAATGGCGCATGCGGCAGGCAGGACATTTGTATAACTGCCGCATACAACCTCGGATGCGGCCAGACACAGTATAGGTCTTAATCTTTTTCCACCAGGAAAAATAGTGTAGAAAACTGAATCATAAAGTGAGTTTTCCTCCTCACCCCGTAGCAGGTATTCCCTTAAAGCTGAATTAATGACCTCTTTTCTACTTTCAAGGTACTCTGTCAAGTCAAAATTCATCTCACCGTGTCCGCGTATTCTGAAATAAATGAAAGGTCGGTCATTTAGATCGACCATAGAACCTCAGAAGCAAGAGATTCCATAAAAAGAAATCACGAAAATTGAATACGTCTGCTGTTCCTATCCAGTTGAGACTGTGAAGATATTCTGAAGCTCTGCATTGTTCAGCGTAGACCTCGGAACCGAGATGTTTTTACAGAATCTGCCCCCTCTCGGCCAATACAGCGGCATAATTATCTTCGCATTACAGGCAGTCAGGTGTTGATATCTCCTCTTTTCCAAAGTACAGTTACATACCATTCCAGAAAATTTTCAACTTATTCCTTCAGAAAAATAGATGCATTCCTGACAGTCGATTTATTATTCTTTAACGATGTTCCTCTCAATACTATCACAGTCCCGGTTGCTTATTGATTGGTAAACATCTCAATTTCGGACCGAGTCTCCGAGCGGTTTCGCGATTCTAAGCCTAGAACTCCGTTCGGAACGAGTCCTGATTTTCTCTAACCTGATGAATTGAAATTGATTCTATTCAGTTGATTTCGGACCAGTATCGAAATCGGTCGCTTCATCATCACCGAAATCCTTAAGGTCGATAACGCCTTCTGTTTTTTCTTCTATAATGCTTATCTTTTTCTTTACGCTTTCCAGATTAACGTAGCATTCTCTTATGAGTTTCGTTCCTTTTTCGAATTTCTTTATGGATTCATCAAGCGGAAATTTACCGCTCTCAAGATCTCCGACGATTTCTTTTATCTCATCAAGAAGACTTTCAAATGATTTCATTGCAAGCCCTGCATAGGCATCTATATTTCAATAAGTTCCTTTTCTGCTCCGCTGAGCACAGAAGAGGTTGTATCAAGACCGGCAACAGGATTCATATCGAACATAGTGATAAAATCTCCCGGATCAAGTTGCAGACCCTTACGGTAAATCTCAATATCGCCGGCCCTCCCCCTCTCAACAATAATCGGAATCAGGTTTTCCGGAAGCGTCGCGTCAAAATTTCTTTCACTTGCCTGCTCTTTAGTAACCGGATACCGGAACACTACATACTGTTTGTCTAAAATCTTGCCGTATAGTTTTATCATGTCGATTTTCTTACCAAAAGCAAGAGGAACTCTAAACCTTCTCATTTCTTCAATCTTTGAAGTGTCCGACATCTTGTTAATAACCGCACATGTGGTATGGGTTTTAAAGTCTATTCTTGCAAGTCTGCAGCAAAGAATATTGACATGGTCGCTTGTTGTAAGGGACAACAGAGTGTCGGAAGAAGATATTTCTGTTTTCTCAAGATGTTCCGCGGACAGACTGTTGCCAACAACGGCGTTGATGCCCTCTTCTTTTGATGCTTCGACAAGATCTCGATTTGTATCTATAAGTCGAACTTCTTTGCCGACTCTTTTAAGCAGTTTCGCGACAAATCTTGCGAAGTCGTTAGCCCCTACTATAACCACCTTGCTGTTCGTATCATTGACACCAAGCATTCTTGCCATAAAACCTGCTGTAGCCCCCTGAAGCAGTACCGACACAGATATAGTGAGAAATACAAGCCCTTGAATCGTTTGTCCTCCTTCAATGTTTTTTTCATAAAGACTGAGACTGATTATTGAAGCTATGGACGCAGCGATTACTCCTCGAGGTGAGATGAATGAAAGAAATAGTTTTTCCCTGAACGAAAGTCCCGAATCCGCACTCAGAAGAAAAATTTCCACAGGGCGTACGACAAAAAGTAGACCTAAGACTACTAAAACTCCACTCAGACCCAAATCCGTTATGTATTCAAGTTCAAGGCTTGCAGCAAGAAAGACAAAAAGAAGTGAAATAACAAGTAAAGTGAGTTTCCCCTTGAATTTCTTCATCTCCTCTTCTTCCGGAATGTTTATATTTCCGACAATAGCCCCGGAAATAACCGCCGCCACAAGACCTGCATCCGTAGACAGAAATTCGGAGACTCCGTAGATAACGAGGGCTATAGCGAGCATGGAGAGGTCTACAAAGCCTTCCATATAGATGTAGAATCTTTTTACCGCAAGAGCCGCCGCATAACCACCTAAAATTCCAAGAAACCCACCTAGAATGAATTTCCAAGCTATATAGACAAGTCCCTTGGCTACGCCGAGTATATAGTCGAACTGACCGAGCAAGTCCTTGTCTACCAAAACAAAATTGGCTTCCAACAGTATCATTTCAAGTACGAAGATAGCGACCAGAGCCCCAAGCGGGTCAATTAGAACTCCCTCATATTCCAGTATGTTCTTCAGGTTGGTCCTGACTTTGATTTTTCTCATAAGCGGCTGGATAACCGTCGGGCCGGTTACTATGACCAGAGAACCGTAGAGAAAAGCCAGATCCAAGGGAAAATCGATCAGATAGTAAGCGAGCAGCGCACCGCCGACCATCGTGATGAACATTCCTACGGTTATAAGCCGCAGTATTATGCTTCCATGGCTCATCGCCTCTTCTTTGTTCAGGTTGAGTCCCGCCTCGAAAAGAACGATCGCGACGCAGAGTTTGACTATTACTTCAAGCCCTTCGCCGAACTCTTCGGGATTTACCAGAGAAAAAAATTCCGGACCGGCGAGAATTCCGAAAACAAGAAAAAATACAATGCTTGGAAACCCTGTTCTGATCGAGAGCATCTGTCCGACCACTCCCAACAGCAAAGCTAGGGATACCATTACAAGCAAGAGACGGTTCCACCTTTCAGCAAGAAATGTAGGGAATTAAAAAACGTTATATTATCGTATCTTAATCTGACCATGATTCAAAAGTGAATTTTGTGGAAACCCAATAAATATCTACTGAATTTCTGCACCCCGAACTCGGCCTCTTCCGCTTCTCACCCCGTTTACCGCACAGTGAATTCGACAGAGTCTCCAGTCAGAAAGGAGTTCCGCAACCCGCTTCTCCAGTTCAGTGTTTCGGTCCTGTAGGGACTCTACCTTAGTCTGCAGAGACTTCTCCGCACTACGGCTGCGTTCAGGTCATTAGGGAACTCGTCCCGCCGGGGCTGCGCCCACTGTATTGACCATTTCGTGTTTTTAACAGGTAAAGTTCAGTTTAATGATCAATTAGAATTTCACCCTCGAAAAAAAGAAATCTATATATTGCTTATATTAAAAAAAGAAATTAATATATTTCTACTGAATTTTAAGTAGGTTGTATATTTCATCATGAAATCACTGCTGAGTCAATTCAAGGAACGCCGTATGCATTTAGAAATGAAGCAACATGATATGCTTTTGCGTGTTGGTATGTCCCGACAGCAGTATCAGCAACTAGAGTCCAAAGGCAACCCGAGACTCAGTACACTCGAACTCATCGCCAAAGGACTGAAAAGCGAAATATTGCTGATTCCTCAAGAGAAACTAAATATGATCAAGTCGATACTTGAAGATGAAACGCTCAGCATTCAATCTACGAGAGAATCTCAGGCTGAGGACGATAAGAGTTTGTCCGATGATCCTTGGCAAGGATTGTTGGGAGATGACGAATGAACAGCGGGGATGACAATGAAGTAAAGGTCCTGCAGTTGACACTCCACGGCAGATTAGTCGGTTATCTCTCCGGTTTTAATAACGGTCGCAATCTGCTCAGTTTCGCGGACGAGTTCAAAAACAACCCTGACCGCCCCACATTCAGCCTGATTACTCGTCCAGAATTTCCACATTCTGAAAAAATCATGTCCAGGCCATGGATAAGAAGACAGAGACTGCATCCTGTTCTGTCTAATCTTTTACCCGAAGGCTTTCTGCGGGAATTGGTAGCGCAGAGACTAAAAGTCCATATTGATAACGAGTTCCACCTTTTCTCTTATTTGGGCGGAGACCTTCCCGGTGCGATAGTCGCAAAGCCCGTGGACCCTGAAGATGTGCCTGACAGCGTTTTGATTAAGCACGGTAAAGCAAGGGCGGTCAGATTTGACAAAGATTCACAAGGAAACAAGTTTTCATTGGCAGGTGTCCAAATGAAATTTTCCATGAAAGAAACGGATGGGCGCTACAACCTGTCAAAGGGCGATGAGCTTGGTGATTGGATTATCAAAACCCCATCCACCAAGCACAAGAATGTACCACTCAATGAATACACGACGATGGCTCTAGCTGCAATGGTCGGCATCGACATTCCAGATATCAAATTAGTCGATCTGGATAAACTCGGTACTCTGCCCCGAATCAATCTGCCTGATGAAAAGCAGGCATTCGCTATCAAACGATTTGATCGCAGCAATAATAAACGCATTCATATGGAGGACTTCGGGCAAATACTGGTGAAGTATCCGCACGAAAAATATAACTCTGCAAACTACGAACAAATAGGAAAGGTGATTTATGAGTATTCCGGAGACGGACTGGTCGATGTCCAGCAATTCGCCCGTAGATTACTGGTCAACATATTGCTCGGCAATGGCGACGCTCATCTCAAGAACTGGAGTTTGCTGTATCAAGATTATATGACGCCGCGCCTATCTCCCGCCTATGACATCGTGTCAACAGCCGTTTATATAAAAGATGAAAGAGAATATGCACTGAATCTCGGCAAGACGAAGGAGTGGTTCAAAGTAACTAAGGCCAACTTCGAGTCCTGGGCATACGCGGCGGGTATCCCTTGGAGAACGATTAAACCGCATATTGAGGATGTGATGGAAAAAGCCCGGTCGTTATGGTCGAATGCTTTGAAAGAGATGCCTATGGATGAAACACACAAAAACGGGTTGAAAAATCACTGGAGCAATCTGCAACGGGATTTTAGAATTGATGTGTAGTAGTAAATGCCCAATCTCAGTTAGTTTCAAATAAGCGACTTGCTTTCCACACAGTTAAAACCGGTCGAAATTCCGATAATCTCGCATAGTTGAAATAAAACTTCCGGGCTGAGTCGAACCGAGACCCCTGCCTGACGAAAATAACTCTGCTGCGGTGGTACACCTCAGCCCGGACGTCGCTGTTCAATGGGCGTTTGTTTATATCCGTTTCTTCTTTTCTTGTCTGTTGGAACAAGACCTTGATCAGACCTACAGAGACTATAGACTGAACGTAACCGTTCGGTCAAGGCGTGGTGAATGAGCGTTTTCAGCGGTTGAGGATTTGTCTCCTGTTCCTGCGAAGCGGTTTCAGCCGGATGTCCTTTTCGGGTTTGTCGGATTTATTGTACCGGTCGTAACGTCCGCGTCCTTCGGTGGTCCTGCATGTATCCATCCCGAGGCACGGTAGACCGCACCCGTGTATGTCGGAATCCCGACAAACGTTTCCATCGGCAAAGGTGTTGCTTTGTATCGTCGGCTTCACTCGGCAGGCAGGTGTCTGCACACGATGCAGAGTATATGAGATCCGAGGTCGGGGATTTGTATCCATGGAAGAATAAGGAATCTCGGATTGTCCATGACAAACGGAAGATTCCGCTCCCGCTTTCGGGATGTCCATCCGATGAAGGTGTTCCTTGTTCATCAACCACGGTACCGGATCATCCTGAGATTTCCGACCGTTTTCCGCACAGGAGGTCAACCATGCCTCCAACCATCGAAGCCCGGTATCACTTTACCGGCAGATTCTCGGGCCATCTTCCTGTATGCGCTGCAACGGGCGAGAATCGCGTCATAGGTAGGCTTGAACAGGAGCAGCCGCCGGCTTCATGCTCTCCCACCGGGGTTCCCGGTGAAACATCCACCCCCCCCCCCGGTCTCCGAACTGTTGAGCAACCCGGCGGTCGGGGTGTTTGTCGACTTAATACCCGTACAGTACGCGAACCCGAAAACTGATTCCGTATCCCGTACACCTTAACAGCCGCAACCTCGCCTATGACGGGTCTGATTGATCCTGCGCCTGTATCCCTTGACTTAGTAAGGGGGGGGGTAGAATCAAAAACATGAAAGACTCTACATACTCAAAGGAGGTTGTATTATGAAGTTACGTAATTTTTTAGTGTTGTTGTTTCTGCTCGGCGGAGCGGCTTTCTTCACTGCCTGTGAAGGTGATACGGGTCCGGCAGGCCCTGCAGGGAAAGACGGGGCGAAAGGAGATAAAGGGGATAAGGGAGATAAAGGAGACTCTGGAGCACCGGGAGCGACTGGACTGCAGGGAGATCCGGGAAAGTCCTTCGGTGATCCCAGATGCGACGTGAGCAACGGTATAAATGCGCTGCCCGGTGTCTCCAATGATATCACGGGGTCTGCGGATGACGATGTCATATGCGGAAATCAGTACAAAAACACGATTAATGCCGGAGACGGCGATGATACTGTCTACGCCGGTGCCGGAAACGACAAGATAGGCGGCGGTGACGGCACGGATACGATATATGGTGAAGACGGAGATGACCACATTGATGCTCATCTTGAAGGCGACCTCTCGGGAACTACCGACGACATCATCTATGGCGGAGACGGCGCTGATACAATCTGGGCCACCGCCGGCGCCAACACCATCCACGGCGGAGACGGCGTCGATTACATCCGGGGTGCAGGCGGCGATGATATGATCAACGGCGATGCGGGGCGGGACGCACTTCATGGTGATGGCGGTAATGATACGATCAACGGTGGAGATGGAGGTGATGTTTTTTTTCTCGTTAACTCCGGCGCTGATACCTATAATGGCGGTGCTCCGCTGGGAACTGCTATTAGTAATGCTCTTATCGCTGATATGATAATCTTAGGCAGTATTTCTGATGCACCGAGTACAACAAAGGGTTTGAAGAGTAGTACTGTCACTTGGAATATAACTTCGACACCTGGAACCATTGATCTTTCCACGGGGTCTTTTGACGCCAGTGCTCATGGAGGAGGATCGATTGAATTTACAGGTATTGAGAATGTTTTCGGCGGAGAAGGAGATGACACTATTAATGGAGATGCCCTGGGAAATTTTCTTAGCGGGCAAGCTGGAAACGATACTATTAACGGAAAAGCCGGAAATGATAGGCTGGAAGGAAGGGAGAATAATGATACTCTTACAGGTGGTGCCGGTGCCGACACCTTTGTAATCAGATACGCGGACAGAGGCAGCAAGGATACTATTGCGGACTTTAGCGCATCCCAGAACGATATAGTTCGATTCCGGGGCTTTCCAGAAGGATCTACGTTAACAGGGTCGGGTCGCACGCTCACTGTAGGATCAGACGATTTATTTGATGTGCAGGATGACGCCACGGCAAAAGCAATCCGTGAGACACCGACCCTGTATGAATTTACAGACTGAGTTCAATCGGTTCCGGCGAAGTTGTTTCCCCGAAAGGAACAACTTGTATTCAGTAAGTTCCGTTCGAAGAATCAGGGTCTCAAGAAATTGAGGCCCGGATTCCTGGAGTGAAAGTGTTTGCGGAAAAGCATAGAACTCCGCTTTGCAATCTTTTAACGAAGTGGTTCCTGCATGTATCCGTCTCTAGGCACGGTAGACCGCACCCGTGTATGTCGGAATCCCGACAAATGTTTCCATCAGCACAGGTGTTGCTTTGTATCGTCGGCTCCACTAGGCGGGCAGTCGTCTACACACGATGGAGAGTATATGAGATCCCAGGTCGGGGATTTGTATCCATGGAAGAATAAGGAATCTCGGATTGTCCATGACAAGCGGAAGATTCCGCTCCCGCTTTCCGGATCTCCATCCGATAGAGGTGTCGCACGACGCAAGTCTCCATGCGGCGGTGGAGAAGCCGAGCATGGCGAGCGGTGAACCGCTGCGGTCGTGAACAGCATAGCGCATCTGTACTCCTACCGGGGTCTTACAGCCGAGATAGTGATGACGGGCAATGAACTCGTTCATAACCTGCCTTCATGTGTGCTGCTGACCACGGTGTGTATCTGCAGAGGTCGGACATCATCAAGGGTTGTCGGAGGCGTGACCGAAGGCGGTTCCGTTTCTGCTCCGAATACGATCGGCTTCGCACGGGGTGATGCTCGGGTGGGCGCCAGCAGATTGATGATGCGTCCCGGTGCATGGCGAGCATGGTGACACGGACCGTCATATCCTTGAGTCCACCGTCGGTTCTGTACCGACCTATGCGTCTGCAGAACTCCCCGGACAGAGCCGTACGGTTCAGCCGCCCGGCCCCCGCTGTAAGAGCCCGCAGCAGACTCATCTCCTCTGTAGTGAAATCACGACCGCAGCAGCGGCATTCAATCTCTGCAGCAATGCGGGGATGGTGAATTCACACCGATGTTCCTCACTCATCAACCACGGCAACATGGTACTGATCGTCCGGAGGTTTCCCACCGTTTTCCGCACAGGCGGTCAGCCATGCCGTCAGCCGGCGAAGTACATCAATACCGTTATTCCTGACCATCTCCGGCACCGAACAGATCATTGCCGTTACTTCAACTTCTTCCATTCTGTCTGAACCGAAGCTCAGTCTGCGTCCTATGACAGCCCTGAGCAGAGCCTCTCCGCCGTGTTGTTGTCCTCGTCTGCGACCAGAACACGGTCTCTTCCGTTTCCCGCTCCGTTTACCGTACGAGCCTTCGACTGAACTTCCCGGTTGGAGAGGAGTTCTTCAACCTGCTTCTCCAGTTCAGTGTTTCTGTATATCAGTATCCCTTTTCCGTAACTCATCCTTCAGATTCTTCACCTCCGCCTTTACACGGACAATATCCATTCGCAGCGACATTCCAGTGCTGCGCTTGCGGGTATCCACACCAACTTCGGCCGACATCGCCTGAAGTCTCCTGACTTCATCCGCCGACGCCGGGGGACTCTTCGCTTCAGCACGGATACGCTTCACCTCATCACGAGCCTCATCCCGCTGCTTCAAGGCACGCCGAAACCATGCTTTATAACTTCCCGTCAGACACCGCTGCTCTGTCAATGCGCGTTTAAACTGAACTTCCAGAGAAAAAACATCTGTTTTTGAACATAACCTGCTCATAATACTTTACTTTTACCTGTTTTTCAGCTGACAGCCTGTTCATGTATATTATAATATTCCTGTTATTATTACTTGACATTGTTTATTTCTTTGTTTACTATCCTAATCATGTACATAGAACGCGTACCCAACAGAAACTCCCCACCCGCTGTCCTGCTGCGTGAATCCTATTGGAAAGACGGAAGAGCACATAAACGTACACTCGCCAACTTATCCAAATGGCCGCCGGAAATAATTGAAGGATTGCGCGTGCTGCTCAAGGGCGGTCGTGCTGTTTCCGACCCCTGCGAAGCCTTTGATATAATTCGGTCCCTTCCACACGGACATGTCGCCGCCGTTCTCGGAACATTACGTAAATTAAAGCTTGACCGCATAATCGACTCTTCCGCCTCCGCTCAACGTGAACGCGCTGTTGCCCTCATTGTCGCCCGTATACTCGCTCCGGGGTCAAAACCGGCAACTGCACGAGGATTATCTTCCAAGACTGCAGGCAGTTCCCTTGCAGAGATGCTCGACATAGAGAATGTCGACGAGAACGAACTTTACGATGCTGTGGACTGGTTGTTGCAGCGCCGAGGTACCATTGAACGGCGTTTGGCCGAACGTCATCTGCGCGACGGGTCGCTGATACTCTACGATCTCACGTCCGCATACCTTGAGGGGAAGTGCTGTTCTCCTGCGCAGTTCGGATACTCGAGAGACCGCAGGAAGGGGAAGATGCAGATAGTATTCGGTCTGCTGTGCAATGACGAGGGATGTCCTGTTGCTGTCGAGGTCTTTGAAGGAAACACAGCTGACCCGGGAACGTTGAGTGTACAGATCGACAAGATACGTAATCGCTTCGGACTGTCCCGTATTGTACTTGTAGGCGACCGAGGCATGCTGACGGAGGCTCGCATCCGCAATGAGGTCGAGCCTGCGGGGCTTGACTGGATCAGTGCATTGCGAACAACGGCTATCAGTGATCTGGTTGTATCGGGTGCCGTGCAGCTTCCGCTGACCAGCAGGACGGACCCGGCCGAGATCAGAAGCGATGACTATCCCGGGGAGCGTCTGGTGGTGTGTCACAACAAACATCTGGCGTTTGAGCGGAAGAACAAACGTGAGATTTTATTGAAGTCTACCGAAAAGCTGCTTGATTCCATTGTTGATGCGACCAGGCGGGACAAACGTAAACTCAAAGGCAAGGAAAAGATTGCGCTTCGGGTGGGGAAGGCGATAGGCAGATACAAGACGGCGAAGCACTTTGAGTTTGAGATCACGGACAATACATTTGAATATCGGCGTAAAAGCGATTCCACAGCAGCTGAATCAGCCCTTGACGGTATATACATAGTGCGCACCGGTATGCCTGCCGATGAACTTGATGCCGAGCAGGCTGTGCGCGCCTATAAGAATCTGAGTGCGGTGGAGCGTGCATTCCGCAGTTTCAAGACTGTGGATCTTAAAGTGAGACCTGTATATCACTACAAAGCCGACCGAGTACGTGCACACGTATTGTTGTGCATGCCGGCCTATTACGTAGAATGGCACATGCGTCGGAGCCTCAAGCCGTTGCTGTTTGATGACGAAAAGCCTGAAGAGGCGCAGGAAGCACGATCATCTGTAGTGGATAAGGCGAAGGTTTCGTCTTCAGCCGAAGAGAAATCCCGGAGCAAACGCACGGTTACGGGAGAACCTGTGCACAGTTTCCGCACACTGCTTGAAGACCTGGCCACGATCTGCAGGAATCGTATGGTAGCACCCTTGGACAACGCCGAGCCGTTTGAAGTCATGACTAAACCCACTGAGCTGCAGCAGAAAGTTTTCGAATTATTGGGGGTCAAACTGAAACCTGTCCAGTAACTGACATGTCTATTTTTTACTTTGTCAATAATACCAGTACTTTAAGTCGATTCTGCTCTGGAAGTTGAGTTTAAAATCCCGACAACTCTCTTCGTACAGAGACTTCCAATCCACCGAAACGCACGACGACGAGGCCGGTAAATAACCGATGCCGTCGTCATCAACCTATGAAAGAACATCCATATCAACAGACATGCTGTGGATGATAACCGCTTAAAAAAAGTTGTCGGTCCTAATTAAAAAAAGTTTGATGGGCTGGAATTATCAGTTCCTACATGCTTGGGGTGGGAGTATTCCAGGACAAATTACTTGGCGACCACGCCTTGACCGAACGGTTATATATACTCTCTGTCTGTTGACAATGGTTTTTCCGACATTCATTCTTCCCTTCCATGTTCATTCGCAGTACCGGAACCTGAAAGGACAACTACTACTCCACCTCATGCGACGCAGTAAAATAGTTCCCGTGACAAAAATGTAGTGCCACACGATTTTTTTGCGGCATCTAATCTACTGATATCTAATGATTGTTTTCTTGGTATGGTAAACTCGGGCTAATAGAATTACAGCGAGAAATGAAACCGCTCTGCACGAAGACTTATTATGCCACACTTAAATGGCGGAGAACAGAGCATATCGAATCGCGGAATGTCAATCGGTGGTAGCGGGGGCGGGATTTGAACCCGCGACCTTCGGGTTATGAGCCCGACGAGCTACCAAGCTGCTCCACCCCGCGTCAGATATCAGAAGCGGAAATTATAATAAAAATAAGAGTCCTGTCAAGTAAACCGAGCAATTTCTTTGAATATGCTATTGTTCCCAAACAAAATGGATTGTCTTTCCGTGGTCTTGTCAGATTCGGCATATTTTGATTTTGAAGTCAATTATTAAATGAATAGGTGCCTAGAGAGGAAACCCTTTTTGCGAAACAAGGTCTTCGGCCATAGAAACACCGGCGGAAGACGCATCTTCTATACTGCATTCCCATGAGTTGCGAAAAACTCTGTTTTTCTTTGTATCCACAAAAAGAGCAGTCGCCCTTATTCTGCCGGAAACCGTCTGTGCACAACAGCCAAGCGGAATATTGCAGTCTCCGCCGAAAGACTTTAGAAAAGAACGCTCGAACGCGACCACTGGTTCGGTTTTCGCGCAGTTTATTTCAGACAGGAGTTTTCTTGTTTCCACATCTTCTTCTCTGCACTGAACAGCCACTATACCCTGACACGGAGCGGGAACCATATCCTGCAGAGAAAAATACCAGGCAATACGATTTGAAAGCCCGAGTCTGTTCAGACCGGCCGCGGCAAGAACCACTCCATCAAGTTTCTCCGAGTTGATCTTAGCGAGACGAGTATCAATATTGCCTCTTATGGGAATAACCTGCACACCTTCAAACTTAAGAAGTAACTGTGATCTCCTCCTTTCACTTCCAGTCCCTATCCTGGCTCCGGAAAAAGGTTCCGTTATGGTCTCCCTGTCTCTTGAAACAAAAGAATCTCTGGGATCATCTCTTTTCAGAACAGCACCTACTATGAGCCCATCGGGAAGCGCAGAAGGCATGTCTTTCATGCTGTGAACGGCAATATCCGTTTCACCTTTTATAAGACTCTGCTCTATTTCCTTTACAAATACCCCTTTGCCTCCGACACGGGAGATGTTCTGTTCTTGATTCAGGTCGCCTGAAGTCTTTATTTCGATTACCTGTGTTTTCAGACGAGGAAGAACAGCGCGAAGTTGCGTCTCGACAAGTCGGGTCTGGGCCCTGGCAAGCCTGCTACCCCTGGTGCCAATTCTCAGCATCTTCATAAATATGCGGCGTGTTCTGTGATGTGTCTTCAGATTCAAGATCGAAAAGATTTCTGACAACCTCGGAGTAGATGGCTGCTTCATAGCCGGATGATCTTTTTTTTAGGTTAGTTACCGGATCATGAAATATCTTCCCTGTTATGGATTGGGCCAGTCGTTCAATGATGTCCTTGTTATCTGCGCTGTCGCCGTTCAGTTTTCGGATGGCTTTTTCCACTTCAATTTCTTTTATTCTTTCGAACTTCTGTTTGAGCTCCACTATGGTTGGGAAAACCTTGAGCGTGTCTACCCACAACGCAAAGTTCTTTTCAACCTCTGAGATTATTTGCTCTACTTTCTTCAAGTTTTCTTTTCTTGAGTTGAGATTTTCTCCCTGAACCACTTTGAGGTCGTCTATGTCGTAAAGATACACACCGGAGATTGAGTTTATCTTCGGATCTATATCGCGTGGAACCGCTATGTCTATCATAAAGATCGGCTCATTTTTTCTGAGATGTAGGGATTGCATTACGTGCTCGGTTTTTATTATGTAATCAGCAGATCCGGTAGCGGTTATCAGGATATCAACGTTTTTGAGGTGGTGAAACACGTCCTCGAACCGCACCACCTTGCTACCCCTAACAGATTCTGCGAATTTCTTCGCGCTCAGGAAATTTCTGCTAGTAACGTAAAGTTCTTCTATTTTATTCGAGATGAGGTGTCTTGCGAGGAGTTCTCCCATCTCACCCGTTCCGATGAGCATGACGGTGCGATTCTCCAGATTTTCAAATATCCTCTTGGCAAGTTCAACTCCCAGATAACTTATCGAAACAGCCTGGGAAGAAATTCCGGTTTCAGTTCTCACCTTCTTTCCGACGAAAAACGCCCTGTTGAATAATCTGTTGAGTATAAGTCCGACGCTGCTTTCCTCTAAAGCCGAGGTGTATGAGTTTTTAAGCTGACCGAGAATCTGGGTTTCTCCGATCACCATGGAATCAAGGCTTGCAGCCACTTGAAAAAGATGTTTTACCGCATCCCTTCCTGAGACGGTGTAAAAGTAGGAAGCAAAACTTTGTTGCGGGAGCTTATGAAAATCAGCAAGAAACGATTTGATCTCGCGCTCGCATGTGGAAAGGTCCTCAGTCACGGCGTAAACCTCCACCCTGTTGCATGTGGAAATTATGCAGCATTCACGCACATTTCTTTTCCGGGAAAGTAGCCTGAGTGCTCTGCGAAGGTTCTCCGTTGAAAAAGAAAAACGCTCCCGCACCTCCACAGGCGCTGTTTTATAACTGATTCCCGTTGCCAGTATTTCCGTCATATTCCCGAGGACTTTCCTTAGACCCGTCCTATAAACTACCCGCAGACGGAACTATATCAATTTCATCAACATTCGCTCCAGTCGGCTGATTCGCGACAAAAACAACAGTTTTTGCTATCGCCTCGGGAGACATCATCTTCGAACTGTCCCATTTTCCGGGAAGCGAATTCCACACATCGGTGCTGGTAGGACCCGGAAGGACGGCTGAAACAGAAATTCCCCTGTCTCTCACCTCTTCTCTGAGTGCTTTTGTAAAACCCAGCATCGCGAATTTGGAGGCGCAGTAAGCCGACCATCTCGGAAAGCCATTCTTTGACGCGTTAGAACCTATGTTGATTATACGCGAACCGCGAGACATAAACGGAAGGCAGTGCTTCACCATAAGGAATACTCCCTTTGCGTTTATCGACATCATTTCATCCCATTTTTCAGAATCAGTTTCTTCAATCGGACTTACATGGACTACGCCCGCGTTGTTTACAAGCACGTCGATTCTACCCTCTTTATGAGCAACCAGAGAAACAAATTTCCTCACTTCATCCTCAACCGATACATCCACGCCGCTCACTGTGAATTTTCCGGCGAACGAAGAACTGAGTTCCGTTTGAAGAGAAATCACGTTTTCCGGGTTTTTTGAGCAAAGTCCCGTAAAGTAACCCGCCTGCAGAAACTGCCGCGCAGCAGCCATCCCTATACCACGGGCGGCTCCGGTTATTACAGCAACTTTTTCGTCCGATTTTTCATCCATCACAACTCTCCCTCAAAATATTCAATATAGCTTCTCGGATTTTCCCATACTTTTATACGCAGAAGTGCGCCCGCGGGAACAATACCGGAAAACTTCTTCCAGAAATATTTCCCGATATTCTCAACCGTAGAAACGTTCTCTCTGAAAAACGGAATATCTTTGTCTATCCAACTGTAATTTAATTCTTCAATTATCGGTGCGGCAAGCCTATCGAACTCAGATAGAGTTATCACCATACCGCTCTCCTGGTTTATCTCCCCTTTTATTCCCACCTCAACCGAGTAATCATGTCCGTGTCCGGCAGGATTCGCGCACCGGCCGAATATGGCGAAATTTTCCTCTTCCGTAAGCCCGCGGATAAAAAGTCTGTGGCTTGCGCAGAATTTAAATACCCTTGTCAGGACAACACTTTCTCTTATGTCAGCGCCTGCTGTAGTCGACAAAAAGCTCATCGGTTTCATACACTCTTACATTGTAAAGAGTACAACCCTTTCTTCCAGAAAGATTTTGCTCTACCGCGGTCCAGAGGACTTTCGCTATATTTTCCGCGGTAGGCACAAGATACCGGAAAGCCGGATGGTCCTCATTGAGATTTTTATGGTCAAAATCCTCAATAACGGAGCAAAGTATCTTTTTCAGATCAAAAAGATTTATTATCATCCCGGTTTCGGGATTCACCTCTCCTTGTACCGTGACTTCAAGCGTGAAATTGTGTCCATGTCCGCCGGGAAGGCTTGATTTGCCGTAAAACTCGCGATTTTTCTCCTCACTCCAGTTCTTGTTCCAGCACCTGTGTGAAGCTGAAAACTCAATTTTTTTTGTTATAAGTTGTCTAGGAGACGGCATTTCAGAGGATGACAGATCGGCAGTTTTCAGCGGTTGAGGATTTATTTCCAGTTCCTTTCCTTTGAAGCGGTTCAGTCGGAAATCATCCTTTCAGGATCCGCCGGATCGATTGCACCGGCCGCAGCATCCGGGTCTTCAAGCGGTCCGACATAACCAAGGCTATGTCAGGCATTGGCGCCCGGTTAGTTGGGAATCCCGACAAATGTTATCATGATCACGGTGAGACATCGGTACTCTACAACATCATATCAACATACTTGAGGGACAATGAATGCCGTCAGAGAAAACTTTTCAGACCCCATGCCGGTAAATCGAAGAAGATTCCAGGCGGAACCGATTTCTAGTGAGATAAATGAGCCTCGCCCTTTTCATCAAACCATACTTTAGTCTCGGTTCCAGGAGCATCTTCGGCATCTATTACCGTCACAGTACTTCCGTCGGGAAGAGTTACGGTTTTCGACTTGATAAAGCGCGTATCCGGCTCTTTCTTTTCAGAAGAGCCTGCGGCG
This sequence comes from Thermodesulfobacteriota bacterium, assembly GCA_965204665.1. Classification (GTDB taxonomy): domain Bacteria; phylum Desulfobacterota_D; class UBA1144; order Nemesobacterales; family Nemesobacteraceae; genus Nemesobacter. The sequence continues at coordinate 1,957,701 of OZ242002.1, forward strand.
TCTTCCCGGTCCGTATCCAAACCCAGTTCCCGCCACTGCTCATATGTAAGAATTTCTCCGGTATCAGGATCCACATAAGCTTTCAAGTAAGAATTCTGCGAATGCCTCTTTGTTGGAGAATCCACGGAAACATCTGCAGGTTGACCGAACACCGAAACTGCGGCTGAGAAAAACATTGTGATAACTGAAATTGATATTAAAAATCTCATGCCGTGAATGCTATCCGAAGATTTTGAAAAAGCAAACTCCGCAAAAAATCCTCACAGATAAACCGCTCTTTTATAAAATATCCCTACATCCAACAACACAAGTGCTCAACCGGCACGATTACTTTCTTTGAATCGCTTCAGAAAAAAAAACAAGCAACACTACAAGATATAATACGCTTGATAAAAAATTCACTTGAACCTGTTTTTCCCCGGAAATTGAGCAACCTCCCGATGTTGACCCGGTACCTGCATTCGCAGGATCGGCCGGCGGGTCGGGTGCGGACGACCCGGTACCCGTATTCGCAGGATCGGCCGGCGGATCAGGAGCGGACGACCCGGTACCCGTATTCGCAGGATCGGCCGGCGGATCAGGAGCGGACGACCCGGTACCCGTATTCGCAGGATCGGCCGGCGGATCGGGTGCGGACGACCTGTCATTTCCATCATCGTTACGCGCATCCAGTCTTACGAAAACATCATCGGGATCAAACCTGTTATAGAACTTATCGGTACTTGTGATGCCGAGATTGACTTGATAGGTCTTCAGTCCCGTGTTCCGACTGCTGCCTGAGGCTGTTACGGTTATCTCTTGGGGATTATCCCAGTCAGACGGCGTAAACAGAAGATCAGTCGGTGATATGCTGACCTCGCCTGAACTGCTTGTCGCGGATATTCGAACGTTGCTCATCGGTTCCGAGTCGAGTTTCAACGTGAATGCCGCCTTACCTCCGGTACCGGTGGAAGTAGAAGCGGTTATCCCTGTTGGAACGCAGGATGGCGGAAACGCGCTGTCGTTGATCTCCCATCCTATATCCTGCAACATACCGAGACTGACGCTCATGTCGGCGGGCAGCGGGTATTTAGGCTGCATGATGTCTCCGATATTCGGAGATATATGACTAACGCTACCAGCAGAGAAAGTCGCGGGGGCAAAAAGCAGATGCCTGCCACTTGAATCTATGCCGGATGATTTCAGTTCAGACATCCTCCGCGCGTAACTGCATTGATTTGCGTTTTCAGATGTTCCGTCCCAGGAAAGCCCCGTCTCGGAGACAATAGCATCTGCCCTTTCCGCGTCGGAGAGCCGGAGAAAAAACTCGTTGTGGAGTTCTGAATAAATTTGCATTTCATAGATGGATTTTTTTGGTTTTGCACTGGGGATTTCAAGAAGAAAACCTCCGTCATACATCACGTCGGAAGCAATTCCCAACCCGTGGAGCGTTTCATGAATTATAACCGAAATGAAATCTATATAATTACTCGGTGGATTTCTGTCCAAACCGTAATAAAAATCGTCTGTATCATTTAATCGTATACTGAAATCAGATTGTATGTTTAACGGGTGATCTTCGCACTTTTGAGTAATCACCCCGATTGTTTCGGCAAGTGCGCACGTATAAAAGATTTCCGGAAGACGATATGAGTTGTTTGAGACCATGGAATATCTGGCTGAGGCAATGACTCTAGTGTTGGAAAACGAGACGAACTTGGCCGTTACAGTTATCTCGTTTCCGCCTTGGAGCTTTTTTCCGATAATTCCAAGTGCGTGTTCGAAAGCAACCTTTCTCGCTTCTCCTAAAGTTGCTGCGTTGTTGCCTTTAAATACAGGAAACTGCACACCTGGAGAAGTTCCACCAAGGGATGTTTTATCGTTAAATCCCGTTCCCGGAGCATCATCGTAGATGGGAGTAATCGTAATTGAAAATCCGGAACGAACTGGAAAAAACAGCGTAAATACTGAAAGAAGTATCAGTAGTTGTTTCATTTACCCACCCCCCCCCACCTTGAAATTGTAAAATTTAACACGCCCATTAAACTTCGAAGTGCAACACTTGGGACTGGTGTTGCTCCGTTCTGATAAGATTTCCAGATAAATTTACCACGCCTGTTTCTTTGTGCGAGTTCCCCCCCCCTCGGCCGATACAACAGCATAATTATCTTTGCATTACATGCAGTTAGGTGTTGATATCTCCTCTTTCTTAAGGTACGATTACTCCATATTCTTAATACCGAGGTGTAATACGCAATGAACCGACGCTGATACAAACCCGCACTTGAGACTGTGAAAGTATCAGGAGAAAGGTCGTTAAAAAATAAACCGATTGTCAGGAATGCGTCTGTTTTTTTTGAAGGAACAGGTTGAAAATCTTCCGGATCAGGTTCGGCACCTCGAATCCGGTGTCATAATGTTGAATCAGAGGCTTTTCCACCCCTGTTTCATGCCGTCTGCGGGCCGTGAACTCTCCTCCCCGCACAGTACTCCCTGAATTTCTCCACCCCCGGGATGTTCAAGACCCGGGTGAAGTTGTAAGTCAGCGTCATCAGACTGAACTCTCCCCTGCATTTCTCAAGACCCCGCATCAGAAACTGATGAAAGCCGTTTCCGACCTTCAATGTTCCGAACGGATGTTCAACAATTCTCCCGCGCTTCCTCATCTTCTCTCCTCCCTGTTCCATTCTCCGCCTGTGCCTCTCAAGTACTTCCCGGTGTTCCCACCTTCGTATCGACCTGACCTGCGTCTTCTCACCGATGCAGCGCCTGCGCATCGGACACGCCCTGCAGTCCGCGCTTCCGCCTGCATATGTAATGTACTTCTTACCGGCTCTGAATCTCGGATTTACGCCGGGGGTCAGCCTCCTGCCCTGCGGACAATGATAACAATCCTCTTCAGCGTCGTAAGTGAATTCGTCAAGACTGTAACGCCCCCGTTGTTTCATTCCCGAACTGTTGTCGGGAACAGGCACATAGACTGTAATGTCCTCATCTTCGCACCGCTTGAGTTCCATGCTCTCGTAATAACCTCCGTCGGCAAGTCCGGTCAGCTGCTCCGTACCGAGACTTCTCTTCGCTTCCGTAAGCATCCCGGACAGTTGATGGTTGTCCGTGCCGTCCTGAACCACATTCTCGGCAGCGACGAGCTTGTGCTTCGAGTCCACCGCTATCTGGGCGTTGTAACCCGCCGCAATCTGTCCCCGCCTACCTGAGCAGCCCGGCGTCTTTGTCCACCGTCGATACCTGAGTGTCGCCGCTTCTCTCCATGCGGTCCCCGGTCTCCCGAGTCTCCTCCTGACGCTTTCCGAGCTTCTCAATCTTCTCCCGCAGCATCCTGTCGTCGGCTGCATCCTGTATCCCCGCCTTCTCGTCAGCGGCGTCGGCCTCCTCAAGTTCCCGCTGATACTGTTCTATCCTGCTCTCTATATTCTCCAATTCCCTGTCTATATACCCTCCGGTACGTATGCTTGCCCTGCTCGCGTCCGCAGAGAAGAAAGAACCGTCGACCGCCACCTCATCCCCGCCGAACAGGGATAAATCCCTGCACAGCATAATAAAATCCCTGTTGACCTTCTTCAGCTGCTCAGCATGATTCCTGCGGAAATCAGCAATGCTCTTGTAAGACGGCCGCATACCCTGTACCAGCCGCATCACTTCAAGATTCCTTCGGGTCTCAGTTTCGAGCTTGCGGCTGCTTCGTATATCGTGCTGATATCCGTAAAGATGCAAGCTTCAGCATAGCCCACGGATTATATGGAGGATGCCCCGCCGTGGTGCCGGCCTCCGTATGCATGAATCCCATGGAAGACGGATCAAGAGTGTCGACATAGGCATCAAGTGCCCGAACCTGGTGGTTCTTTCCCACATAGTCCTCCACCCTGTCGGGCAGGAGCAGTATCTGTCCGCGGTCAAGTGCGGGTTTGTATCGGCGTCGGTTCATTGCGTATTACACCTCGGTATTGAGAATGATGTAATTATACCTCGGTGAAGGGGTGATTCAATACTTAACTGCTTGTAATAAAAAAATAATTATGCCGCCGGATCGGCCGATGGGGGGGGGATGGGGTAGAAGCCGGATTCTGTAAAAACATCCCGGTTCCGAGACCTGCGCTGAAAATAATGCAGAACCTCAGAATACTTTCACAGTCTCAATTGTCCGAGCAACAAACCTCATCTGGTAAGTGCAACTATGGGTCTCAGGGAATTTCTCTTACGGTTTCACCGTCTGCCTGCAGTATTTTTTCCGGCTGTGCATCCATTATCATTTTTGTTACCGAAGGTTCCATTCTCGAGAGAAACGGCTGAGGATAAACTCCCATGAAGAGCATCATTGCGGCAAGAGGAATCATAATGGCTATCTCTCGGTAGTTAAGATCTCTAAGACCTCTGTTGGCGGTTTTTACCACGGGGCCGAACATCACCCCTTGATAAGCCCAGAGCATGTATACAGCTCCGAGCACAAGCCCTGTCGCTCCTAACACGGCATACCAGTGGTTCTCGGCAAACACTCCGAGCAGAATGAGAAATTCTCCAACGAAGCCGTTTAGAAGTGGAAGGCCTATGGATGAGAGCATGGCGATCATGAAAAACAGGGCAAAAAGCGGCATTATTCGGGCAAGCCCCCCGAATTCAGAAATCATTTTAGTGTGACGTCTTTCATATATCATTCCTACGAGGATAAACAGCGCACCCGTAGAAAGACCGTGCCCTATCATCTGGTAGATTCCGCCCTGAACTCCGTGAAGGTTTAGAATGAATATACCAAGCATCACAAGCCCCATGTGGCTTACGCTCGAGTAGGCGACCAGTTTCTTGAGATCCTTCTGTACAAACGCTACCATAGCACCGTAGATTATCCCTGCTATTGAAAGCGTTATTAGAAATGGAGTATAGGCATCCACAGCTTCCGGGAAAAACGGTATTAAGAACCTTATCACCGCATATGTTCCCATCTTGAGCAGTACTCCGGCCAGTATGACGCTTCCCGGAGTAGGAGCTTCAACATGCGCGTCAGGAAGCCAAGTGTGAAAGGGAAACATCGGAACCTTTATCGCGAAAGCGAGGAAAAACGCTGCAAACACAAGTCCCTGAGGACTCAACAGTCCGCTAAAAACCAAGTCCGTTTCCATCAGGTCAAAAAGATTCATTGAAGCGAATCCGAACTGGTCTATGTGCGCGTAGTACATATACATGACCGCTATCAACATAAGACCGCTTCCAAGTGCCGTGTATATGAAAAATTTTACGGCAGCGTAGATTCTCCTAGAAGACCCCCATATGCCTATTATGAAATACATGGGAATCAGTACCGCTTCCCAGAATACGAAGAAAAGGATCATGTCCAGAGCCACGAATGTTCCAACAAGAGCTGATTCAAGAAAAAGAACGAGGCACAGAAACGCTCTCCAACCGCCCTTTACAGCATTCCATGAACATAGAACGGTGATGGGGAAAAGAAACGTCGTGAGAAGTACCAAAAAGACGCTGAGTCCGTCAACTCCCAAGTGGTAGGATATGCCCAAGTCCGCAAGCCAGGGAATTTTTTCCTGAAACTGTATGGTCGAAAGAGATCCATCAAATCGCAGGAAAAGCAACAGTGAGAACACAAATTCAATCAGAGTCAAGCCGACCGCGACCGACTTCATTGAGTTGTCGGAAATCCGGAGCAAGTAAGGCACAACGGCAAGAGCAACCGCTCCCGCGAGGGGAAAGAATATCAGTAACGAAAGAATATAGGAGTCAGACAACATGTTCTATAAAAAAACCGGGCAATGTGGAATAAAACCTTTTGATTATACTTTGATAAGACTCTATTATCAATATTGTCCGCGAAAAAATATCGGGCCGATGGACCGTTATCTTGTTCCAAGTTATGACTGCCTTCTCTCCATCACAGGCTCAAAACCAAGAGAACAAACCGCATTCCGACTGCTTGCCATCTGCTTTCTCTCATATACGGTACGGTACGCCCATTAAAAAGCGCGGGGAAACTCACACGGTTTTTTGGAGACCTTCAAGAAAATGCTCCGGCCGTTATCTCCATTACCTCTACCGTACTTTGCTTGCCGACAGGTCCGGGAACCAGTATGGCAAGACCTACTCCCGCCGAGAAATGCTCTTCAAGTTTCTTTCTGCAGTTCTGCGGAGTTCCGGCAAGAGCCACCGAATCTATAAGTTCATCGGTAAACACATCGGACGGGTTCGCCCCGTCGGCTATCCGGTCAACTACATCGCCGAAACCTACGTTGCGTATAAGTCTCTGGTAAAACGGCAACCTCGCATAGGGGCCGAGACCTTTCTTGGCTGATGCCACGGCGGCGGCCTCATCAGTCGAGATGAAACATGGAATACCGTTTGTAACTGTGATTGCGGAAGCTTCTCTTCCTGCCTTTTTCGCACCTGCAGCAACCTGTTCCGCGAGCGTGGCGAGGTATGCGGGCGGACACATATACGGCATTATTCCGTCTGCAACTTCCCCCGCAAGTTCCGCTGTGGCTTTAGTGAGACCGGCAATATACACGGGAAGATCCGGAACTTTTCTCTTGAGGGAAAGTCTGGGTGATGTCCCATCGGCAAGAGTTCTCACCTCACTCACATAGATTCTCATGGACTCGATGGGGTCTCCCATATCAATGTCGTATCTGTTATTTACAGGTTTGTGACTCACTCCAAGTCCCAAAATCATCCTGCCGCCGGTTATTTCCTGTATGGTAAGTGAACCCGCAGCAGCAATCACCGGTTGGCGCATGTAGATATTCGCTATCCATGTCCCGACACTTATCCTTTCCGTACACTCGGCGAAAACTTGAGCGTTGGCTATGGCGCTGAAAGGCGGCACCTCAGGAGAGAAAATACCGTCAAAACCGGCTTGTTCCGTGATTTTCGCAAGCGCTCTAAGATCACTTAAACCGCATCCCCAAACAGGGGAAGTAGTAGCAATTTTTCCCATTTCAACCTCCTATTGAACTTTAGTACTGATTTACGATATCCCGATAATAATCAGGACGCAACAAAGATTCATCTTTTACTTTTAAAATTTCTTCTATCTCTCTTAGAATTCTTGGTTTTTCCTCAGGAAATCTAGCCTTTACGGAAAGATAATTGGATATGTGATTCGAATAAAAATACCCGTCTGAAAGTTCAGTGTTCTCAACTATCGTTTTAAGTTCCTTTATCATCTGAAATTTCTCAGGAAGCTCGAAGGAACCTTCTTCCCACTCCCGGTAGATAGGCGCGCCGGGACGAAGTTGGAGGGAGAGGGCTCCGACATATTCCGGGTCGCATTCGGTGAGAAGTCTACCCGTGGCAAGAGCATGCTCCTCACTTCTCTCCTTCCCGCCGATACCGAGCAAGACCATAGCGGAGTTGGTTATCCCCGCCGCCTTGAGTTTTGCGGACGCTTCTACAGTTTCCGCAAAATCGGCTCCTTTCTCTATTCTCTTCAATACCACATCGTCCCCGCTTTCAAAGCCTATGTAGACCATCGAAAGTCCGTTTTCCCTGAGAAGTTTCAAGTCCTCGACGGATTTTCTCAGTATGTCGCCGACATTTGCATACATTGTAACTCTTTCAAGATTCGGGGCTTTTCTGAAAAGATAGTCCATTATCTCCATCAGTTTTGATGTGGAGAGCACAAGAGCGTTTCCGTCCGCTATGAATACTCTTCTGCCCAACTGTCCTTTCAATTCGGCTGTATCGATGATTTCCTTTATTTCACTCATGGGTCTCACGCGAAATTTCTGAGGTTCCTTTCTGTACATAGCGCAGTAGGTGCACCTGTTGTGAGAGCAACCGATTGTAGCCTGTAGAATAAAACTTTTGTGCTCGCTTGGAGGCCGGAAAAATGGTGTTATGTACTTGATCATAAATCTAGAATTTAACAAGAAACCAAGACATGTTCAAATCATATCGGATCCGAGGTGTTTGTGCTGTCCAAAATATTTCCACACATATGTTCAGATATCCCGACCAGATAAAATTTGAATGAACTATTTTCATGTTGAAGCCACCCTGATGTTCCGTTCTTATGACGATTTTTGAATAGACGGACTTGAGTTTGCAGTGGGCATTGACAACTGTCATATGCCAGTTCACAACGTGCTGACTTGCATTGACGCTTGTAAACCACGCTGCCGTCTCGGTCCTCAACTCGTCCGAGTTATCCTGTACTTCAACTTGCACCTCGTAATGCCGTTTTTTTTCGGCGTGCGGTTGACCGTCTCGTGGCTGACCGTGTCGAGCCCCCCCCCCGATTCAACCATCCGGCTCGGTAGCAGTCGCAGTGACCACCGTGGATATTTCTCCGACGGCGAATCCAGCCGCAATTTGGTTTCAACTCGGCTTCCTGACGACTATCCAGCAACTTCGGATAACTGTCCAGACTGTGTTGTTATAGATCGTTTAGCCAGAAACTCCCATCATGTTCAACAACATCCGAAGAATAAAAAACTATCTCCAACTTGCCGAGACTCAGGTCAGGATTGAGGCCGTGGCAATCACGCCGTTGATTGTATGGAATGCGGTCATCAGATCCCGATAAACGCTACAGTGCAAAGCCTAATGATTACAAGACGAGGCAGTTGAAACTGTGAAGATATCTAAGTTCTGCATTGTTCAGCGTAGATCTCGGAACCGAGATGTTTTTACAGAATCTGGTTTGTCTCACCCCCTCCCTCGGCCAATACGGCGCTATAATTATCCTTGTATTACGGCTAGAAGATTTTCAACCTCTTCCTTCAGAAAAACAGATGCATTGCTGACAGTCGATTTATTCTTTAACAATCTTCCTCTCAATACTCTCACAGTCTCAATTGCGCAATTTCATCTGAAACTCTATCACATGGCCGAGATCCGTCCTTGTCACACAGGGAATCGTAGACGTTAGGTCAAGCAGGTCGAAGCATGGCGGCTTGACTTAATAAGGGGGGGGGTAGAATCAGAAACGTAAGGATGAAAGTCGCAAGATTCTGTCGCGGCGGACAACCGGACATTATGAATAAAATATTCTACAACAGGAGGTTCATCATGAAGTTACGTAATTTTTTAGTGATGTTGTTTCTGCTCGGCGGAGCGGTTTTCTTTGCCGCCTGTGAAGGAGAGATGGGACCGGCGGGGCCTGCGGGGCCTGCGGGGGTTGCGGGTCCGGCAGGCCCGAAAGGTGATACGGGGGTTGCAGGTCCGGCAGGACCTCCGGGGGCGAAAGGTGATACGGGTGACCCGATACCTTTCGGCGACCCCAGATGCGACGTGAGTAACGGTATAAATGCGGTGGCCGGTGTCTCTACTACTATCGCAGGGACTGCAGATGCCGATATTATATGCGGGAATCAGTACGACAACATAATCAACGCCGGCGCTGGAAATGATACTGTCTACGGCGGAGACGGCGATGACCTGATTGAAGGTAAATCCGGAAATGATACCATCTACGCCGATGGCGGGGATTCCGATGAACTCCAGGGTGGAGACGGTGATGATACTATCTACGGTGGAGACGGGGGAAATACTTTTTACATTGATGATGAGGGCGATGATACTTTTATAGGCGGCACAGGTAGTAAGAACTATCTTCTTTGTGGTTATGCGGACCCTGAAGAGCCGGGTGTCCCCTATGTTATAGATTATACTGTGACAATAGACCTCTCCAAAGGGACAATGACGCATTCCAGTGCCGGGACTGATAAGTTCGAGAATATTAAGAATATTCATTGCGGCTCGGGAGACGACACTCTTACCGGAGATGGAAAAGACAATTACCTATATGGAGGTTACGGTGTCGACACTCTGAGAGGCGGAGCAGGAAACGATACGCTCGAACCCGGTTTAGGTACCACTACCGACACTTCAAATTGGAGACACGGAACTGCAGGTACGGCGGATGGCGGTGAAGGCAACGATACTCTGGTGGTGTTCGGGGGGACCTGGATTGTTGGTGGGGACTCTACTAAAGTAACAGTAGGTGATGATGCGAAAAACGACTTCACCCTGGGAACGACTCTTTCCGCAAGGATGACCAACTTCGAGAACCTTTCCGCTGTTTCACGATCCAATGGTCCCCGTACTACCGGAGTTACCTTTACGGGAGACGGTAATGCGAATATTCTCACAGGCGGAAACGTTGCCGATACTCTTAAAGGTGAAGGAGGGAACGACACCCTCATAGGTAATAAGGGAATCGACAACCTTACCGGCGGTGCCGGAGCCGACACTTTCGTCATCGACTACGCGCACAGAAGCGACAAGGATACTATTACGGACTTCACTGCGGCGCAGAATGATAAGATCCTGTTCAGAGGTTTTCCTGCAGATATCAGGAAGGTGGGCGGCACGGGTATGAACATTTCCGTGGGGAAGGCCGACGGAACGGCTGCTGCCGATGTTGTTCAGGTACAGTCGACCGGTGAAGCGAATACAATCCGCACCACGCCGGCCCGATATGAATTCGTGGACTGAGTTCAATCGGTTCCGGTGAAGCTGTTTCCGCGAAAGGAACAACTTCAACGTTCCGATAAACCCGGGTTTCAAGAGATTGGAGCCCGGTTTTTCTGAGGTGGAGAAGATACCGTGTTCTCTCGAAAATTCAGTTTAGAAAACAGGTATGTCTGAATCCGCTCATAAGTCTTCTACATTGCGGCTGCACTAAAAACGATTCTTCCATAATAGCCAGGTCGTTTTCGTTATGTCGCTTGTGTCATTCCAAGAGGTTTTGGCGTCGGTTTCTGCTTGACACTACAACCACCATTCAATAGCCTTTCCCGTGAATTATGAGACAATCTAGGCAGATATCCATCGGTGACGTGAAGATAGGCGGCGGAGCTCCCGTGTCCGTCCAGTCAATGACAATTACCGATACAAGAGATATCCCCTCAACCGTCGCCCAGATAAAAAGACTAGAAAAAGGGGGTTGCGATATCGTCCGAGTTGCGGTGCCGGACATGGATGCGGCAAAATCCCTTGGGGCGATACGCCGACAGATAAACATCCCCTTGGTATCTGATATACATTTTGACTACAAGTTGGCTCTTGAATCAATAAAGCAGGGGGTTGACGGGATGAGGATAAATCCGGGAAACATAGGCGCAATGTACAGGATAAAGGCTGTCGTGGATGCATGCAAGGAAAGACATATTCCTATAAGGATCGGGGTTAACTCCGGCTCACTGGAAAAAGACATACTCAGAGAACATGGGAGTCCGACCGCCGAGGCTCTGGTGCAAAGTGCCATGAGACATATAAGGATACTTGAGGACCTTGAATTCTATGACATGAAGATTTCTGTTAAATCCACGGATGTAAGAAAAATGATCTCCGCCTATAGACTGCTTGCGCAAAAAACTGAATATCCGCTTCACCTAGGGGTCACTGAAGCTGGAACTCCAGCTATGGGAACGGTCAAGTCGTCAATTGGAATCGGCACCCTTCTCGCGGAAGGAATAGGAGACACTATAAGAGTGTCCCTTACCGGTGATCCGGTGGAGGAAGTGTTTGTCGGGAACAACATACTCAGGTCACTGGGGATGAAAAACAGAGGTGTCGAAATCATTTCCTGTCCGGGATGCGGGAGACTTGAAATTGATCTTGAAGAACTCGTTTCCGAAGTGGAGAAGCGAGTCTCGGGCTTCAATCTCTCAAGACCTGTAAAGGTAGCTATACTGGGTTGCGTAGTTAACGGCCCCGGAGAAGCATCTGAAGCGGACATAGGCATAGCGGGAGGTCGGGGAAAGGGTATGCTTTATCGGGACGGGGAACTCGTGAAGTCATTTAAGGAATCTTCTCTTGTGGATGAACTCATTAAAGAAATCAAACAAAATTATACCGCCCATTAAACTTCGAAGTGCAACACTTGAAATATAATGAAGCGATCCGTAAAAACGAGTAATTGATAGGGCTGAAGGATAAGGATATGCTCCGATACCGGTTGAAGGAGGGCATATCCGATGTCGTCAGACTGCAATCACCTCGGCTGCGAAGAACGAATCCGGACAGAAACGTTGAAGGCAGAGGGTTTATCTGTTCGGCAGATCGCCGACCGACTTGATCGTTCCGCATCCACGATCAGTCGGGAGTTGAAGAGGAACAGGGGGAAAGAAGGTTACAGGCACAACCGGGCGCAGGAGACGGCGGAGAACAGACGGGGAGGGATGCGGCGTCTGTTCGGAAGATGACGACTGATCTCCGTGCGGTGATCAGCGGAATGCTGACGAACTGCCGGTTCAGTCCCGAACAGACAGCGAGTATAAGCGCGACATCCGTATATCGATACATCAGGCGCGACCGCGAGCAGGGGGGGGGGATTGTTAGGAATGCGTCTGTTTTTCTGAAGGAACAGGTTGAAAATCTTCCGGATCAGGTTCGACACCCCAAATCCGGTGTCATAATGTCGAAACAGGACAGTTCTCCCCCTGTTTCACGCCGTCTGCGTACCGTAAACTCTCCTTCCCGCGCAGTACTCCCTGAATTTTTCCACCCCCGGGATGTTCAAAACCCGTGTCAAGTTGTAAGTCAGCGTCATCAGACTGAACTCTCCCCTGCACTTCTCGAGACCCCGCATCAGAAACTGATGAAATCCGTTTCCGACCTTCAATGTTCCGAACGGATGTTCAACAATCCTCTTCAGCGTCGTAAGTGAATTCGTCCAGACTGTAACGCCCCCGTTGTTTCATTCCCGAACTGTTGTCGGGAACAGGCACATAGACCGTAATGTCCTCATCTTCGCACCGCTTGAGTTCCATGCTCTCGTAATAACCTCCGTCGGCCGGTCCGGTCAGCTGTTCCGTACCGAGACTTCTCTTCGCTTCCGTAAGCATCCCGGACAGTTGACGGCTGTCCGTGCCGTCCTGAACCACATTTTCAACAGCTACCGGATTATGCTTCGAGCTTGCGACTGCTGCATATGCCATGCTGATATCCGTAGAGATAAAGCTTCAGCATCGTCCACGGATTATATGGAAGCCGGATCAAGGGTGTCGACATAGGCATCAAGCGCCCGAATCTGGTGGTTCTCCCCCACATAGTCTTCCACTCTCTCGGGCAGAAGCAGTGTCTGTCCTCGGTCAAGTGCGGGCTTGTATCGGCGTCGGTTCATTGAGTATTACACCTCGGTATTCAGGAATGGTGTAATTATACCTCGGTAAAGAGGTGATATCGATACCTAACTACTTGTAATAAAAAAATAATTATGCCTCTGTATCGGCATGGAGAGAGGGATAAATCAGATTCTGCAAAAACATCCCGGTTCTGAGGTGTACGCTGAACAATGCAGAACCTCAGAATACTTTCACAGTCTCATCTGTCTGAATCACGGTTTTCCCTTCGGACAGTTTCTCTGCAGAAAACCGGACCTTAATTTCTCAAGACCCGGGTTCATCCTGCCGAATATGAGGCGAGGCTGTTTCTTTTACGAAAACAACTTCACCTGAGATAATGAAATTAGTCTACGAATTCATATTTTTCCTGGCTGATGATATTCCCAGCTTTGGTGTTGTCCGCTGTGCTGCCTATCTGAACAACTTCAGTTCCTCCCACGGAAATCTTGCCGGCAGCGCTGGTCGGCGCTCCGACATCCGCCGCGAAACCTTTGAACTGAATCTTGTCGTCCGCCAATGTGAAGTCCGTGATGAAATCCACACCGCCGTCGTCTTTACTGATGACAAAAATGTCGTTTCCGTCTCCACCGGTGAGTTGGTCGGCACTTTTGCCGCCTATGAGAGTATCGTTCCCTCCTCTGCCGTCAAGAATGTCGCCGGCGTTTCCGCCTGTGAGGATATTCGCCTTGTTGTCCCCTCTGAAAGTAACGGATGTGATACGGGCATTGCCGGGAAAACTCACCAGTACGGCTGAAAGGTTCTCGAAGTTGGACATAGTAGAGGTATGTTTTTCGTCTGTAAGATCAAAAATGTTTCTGTTCCCGGTGCCGCCTGCTACGAAGGTGTTGGTGCCGATTCTATAGGTGCCCCCATAGACTACAAGAGTGTCGTTGCCTTCGCCGCCGTCCGCTTTACCTGCCGTGTAACGGATGGGGGTGGGTTCAATCGTATCATCTCCCTTGCCGCCTATCAGAGTGTCCGTACCGTACCATCCCATTATAACATTGTCCCCGTCGTCTCCGGTGATATGGTCGTCACCTCTGCTGCCCGCAACATTCTCGATACTCTCAAACGTATCAGTGCCGAATGAGGTGTGCGTGAAGGTTTTTGACCCGAGATCGAAAGTAAGAGCCGTATTCCGTGTGGCGTCTGGTATACCCGCACGGGTAGAAGTGGGTGGACCGCTGAAATACAGTATGTCGTTCCCTCCTCCGCCGTTGAACGTATCGTTTCCCGGATCATTGAGGAAAAAGCTGTCGTTTCCTCCTCCGCCGTAGAGTTCGTCATTTCCGGCATCACCATAGACCTCATCGGCCCCGTCTCCGCCGTGGAGAGTGTCGATACCTTCTCCACCCCGGATATAGTCGTTTCCGGCACCGGCGTAAACAGCATCATCGCCGGCGCCGGCTCTGATTGTATTCACGTACTGATTTCCGCATATGACATCGTCGTCCGCAGTCCCCGTGATGTCGTTGGAGACACCGGGCAGCGCATTTATACCGTTGTTCACGTCGCATCTGGGGTCACCGAAGGACTTCCCCTGATCTCCCTGCGGGCCCGCCGCTCCCGGTGTTCCCGGGTCTCCTCTATCTCCCTTATCCCCCTTATCTCCTTTCGACCCGTCTTTCCCTGCCGGACCTGCCGGACCCGTATCCCCTTCACAGGAAGCGAAGAAAACCGCTCCGCCGAACAGAAACAGCAGCACTAAAAGATTACGCGACTTCATGACATAACCTCCCTGACGGATACTTTATCTGTGCAACATATTCATAGAATATGTTGGGAATTATATCGCCCATTAAACTGCGAAGTGCAACACTTGAATTATAACGAAGCGGTCCGTAAAGACGAGTAGTTGATAGGGCCGAGGGATAAAGATATGCTCCGATATCGGTTGAAGGAGGGCATATCCGATGTCATCAGACTGCAATCACCTCGGCTGCGAAGAACGAATCCTGATAGAGACGCTGAAGTCCGAGGGTTTATCCGTTCGGCAGATCGCCGGCCGACTTGGTCGTTCCGCATCCACGATCAGTCGGGAGTTGAAGAGGAACAGGGGAAAGGAAGGTTACAGGCACGACCTGGCGCAGGAGACGGCAGAGAACAGACGGATGGATGCGGCGTCTGTTCGGAAGATGACGGCCGATCTCTGCGCGGTGATCAGCGGAATGCTGACGAACTGCCGGTTCAGTCCCGAACAGACAGCGGGTCGTCTGAAGTATGAAGGGACAGCGGGTATAAGCGCGACATCCGTATATCGATACATCAGGCGGGACCGCTGGCAGGGAAGGGATTTGAGACTGTGAAAGTATTCTGAGGTTCTGCGTTGTTTTCAGCGCAGGTCTCGGAACCGGGATGTTTTTACAGAATCTGATTTGTCCCTCATCACCCCCCCCCTCGGCCGATCCGGCGGCATAATTATTTTTTTATTACAAGCAGTTAGGTATCGATATCACCCCTTCACCGAGGTATAATTACATCATTCTCAATACCGAGGTGTAATACGCAATGAACCGACGCCGATACAAGCCCGCACTTGACCGCGGACAGACACTGCTTCTGCCCGAGAGAGTGGAAGACTATGTCGGAGAGAATCACCGGGTTCGGGCGCTTGATGCCTATGTCGACACCCTTGATCCGGCTTCCATATAATCCGTGGACGATGCTGAAGCTTTATCTCTACGGATATCAGCATGGCATATGCAGCAGTCGCAAGCTCGAAGCATAATCCGGTAGCTGTTGAAAATGTGGTTCAGGACGGCACGGACAGCCGTCAACTGTCCGGGATGCTTACGGAAGCGAAGAGAAGTCTCGGTACGGAACAGCTGACCGGACCGGCCGACGGAGGTTATTACGAGAGCATGGAACTCAAGCGGTGCGAAGATGAGGACATTACGGTCTATGTGCCTGTTCCCGACAACAGTTCGGGAATGAAACAACGGGGGCGTTACAGTCTTGACGAATTCACTTACGACGCTGAAGAGGATTGTTGAACATCCGTTCGGAACATTGAAGGTCGGAAACGGATTTCATCAGTTTCTGATGCGGGGTCTCGAGAAGTGCAGGGCAGAGTTCAGTCTGATGACGCTGACTTACAGTTTGACCCGGGTTTTGAACATCCCGGGGGTGGAAAAATTCAGGGAGTACTGCGCGGGAAGGAGAGTTCACGGTACGCAGACGGCGTGAAACAGGGGGAGAAATGTCCTGTTTCGATATTACGACACCGGATTCGAGGTGTCGAACCTGATCCGGAAGATTTTCAACCTGTTCCTTCAAAAAAAAACAGACGCATTCCTGACAATCGGTTTATTTTTTAACGACCTTTCTCCTGATACTTTCACAGTCTCATTTGTATCGTCATCTGCGGCATGGAGGCGGGAAGTACAACCGTCGCGTGAAGGGGCGGGCGGGACGAGGGGTGACAGTCAACAGGGTGGATACAGCGCAGAGGCATGCGGTGGTGGATGAGAAGAGTCGGTTCGGGGACCGGGAGTCGGACACTGCAGCAGGCGGCGGGCATCGCGGAGCTGTGGTGACGATGGTGGAGCGGAGATCGAAATTCTCCTTGCTGCAGGGGGTGAAACGCAGAACTGCGAAGGAAGTGAGTGCGGCGATGAAGAGGAAGTTGGAGTCCTGGAAGAGTTTGTGTCCGACGATGATGTCGGACAACGGCAGGGAGTTCTCCGACCGCGAGAAAGTATCGAAAGCTCTGGAAGCGGAGTTTTATTTCACTACGCCGTATCATTCATGGGAGAGAGGGCTTAACGAACACGGTAACGGATTGATCCGGCAGTATCGGCCCGAGGGGACTGATCCGAGTCGACCGGGTAAGTCGGAGGTGAAACGGGTGGAAGATCTGCTGAATCATCGTCCGCGGAAAGTTCCGGGATTCAGAACGCCGTATGAGGTGATTCACGAAGTGCCGGAACGGGGAAAGAGTCCCGTAGAAGAACCGGTCGGCACCTGACAGCCCGTGCCGCTGTGCGGACGGAGAGTCTGCAGGATGCTGCGGTTAAGGCACGGCTCTGTAATCCGGCTGTGCAGATACCGATTACGTTGTTCGGCATGGTGTCGTCGGACGGAGAAAGAATCAGAGAGACGGAACGGGGCAGGTGCGCCCGCATTGTGAACCCCATGGGGAGAGTTGTGCCGAATCCGAAGAGTTTTCATGCGTATCTACGCATGAATTCGCACAAAGAAACAGACATGGTAAAGTTATCCGAAAATCTTATCAGAACGGAGCAACACCAGTCCCGAATGTTGCACTTCGAAGTTTAATGGGCGGATTAATTAAATCAAAATGTTTTTATCGGTATTTAAACTTCCACTTTAAAGAGAAAATCATATGAAGTTTTCTTCATATTTCATACCTACCATCAAGGAAGAACCCTCGGACGCGGAGATAATAAGCCATAAACTTATGGTGAGGGCGGGGATGATAAGAAAACTCGCCGCAGGCATTTACAACTATCTTCCTCTCGGACTCAGATCCGTAAGAAAAGTCGAAAATATTGTCCGGGAAGAAATGAACGGGGCCGGTGCTATAGAACTTCTTATGCCGACGGTGCTTCCGGCGGAACTCTGGATTGAAAGCGGAAGATGGGATTATTACGGAAAGGAACTTCTGCGTTTTTGTGACCGGGCAAAACGTGATTTCTGCTTAGGTCCTACCCACGAAGAGATAATAACAGACTTGGTGAGAAGGGAAGTCCGCTCCTACAAGCAACTTCCCGTCAATTTTTACCAGATACAGACCAAATTCAGAGATGAGGTCCGCCCTCGGTTCGGGATAATGAGGGCACGTGAATTCATAATGAAGGATGCCTACAGTTTCGATGCGTCAGATGAGCAAGCGGACCGATCCTATCAGACTATGTATGACGCCTATATGCGCATATTCGAAAGATGCGGGCTTGAGTTCAGAGTTGTTTCAGCCGATTCAGGAAATATCGGTGGAAGTTTCTCCCATGAGTTCATGGTTACGGCGGAAACCGGAGAAGATGTTATAATGAGTTCCACGGGGGCGGATTACACGGCTAATCTTGAACTTGCGAAAATAGGGATCTCGGAAGATGAGAAAGCAGACAAGAGACCCGCTTCCGGTCTCAAAAAAATGGAGGAGATACATACCCCTGATCTCAAGACGGTTGATCAGGTGGCCCGAGTTCTCGGGGTTGGGTCAGCGGACCTGATAAAAACGCTCATAATACAGACGGATAAAGAACCGGTAGTTGCTCTCGTGAGGGGAAATTCAGAACTCAGCCTCACGAAACTGCGCAGTTTCCTCGGATGCGAGATTGTGGAACTTGCTTCTCCTGAAACCATATCTGAGGTTTCCGGCTGTCTTCCGGGTTTCAGCGGCCCTGTGGGTCTTCGGAGAAAAAACATCAAAATAATTGCCGACAAATCCGTCCGCAACATGAAAAATGCCGTTGTCGGAGCAAATAAGGCGGATTATCATATAATCGGTGTCAACCCAGGACGGGATTTTGAAGCGTTCTCCTACGCGGATATACGCGTAGCAAGGGAAGGAGATCCGTGTCCCGTTTCACAAAACGGAATTCTTCGCGCCTCGAGGGGAATAGAGGTTGGACATGTCTTTAAACTCGGAACAAAGTACAGCGAAGTTCTAGGAGCTGTGTATATTGATGAAAAGGGAACAGAAAAACCCATCGTGATGGGATGCTACGGAATAGGAATAGGAAGAACTGTCGCCGCTGCCGTAGAACAGAAAAACGATGAACACGGCATAAAATTCCCGGCATCCATAGCGCCGTTTGAGGTCTCGGTGATCCCTGTCAATCTCAGACAAGAAGAAGTGAAAACTGCGGCGGAAAAAATATATTCAGAATTTCTCGCGGCTGGAACGGATGTCTTGATTGACGACAGAACAGAAAGCGCCGGGGTGAAATTCAAGGATTCTGACCTGCTCGGAATCCCCGTTCATATCATAATCGGAAAAAGGAACCTTGACCGGGGATTCATTGAGATAAAGAACAGAGCATCAGGAGAAAGTGTCGAGGTTTATCCTGAGGAAGTTATTCGTAAAACTGCAGCCATTCTGAACAAACCACTTGATGAACGTAGAACAGAAAACTGACGGATAGAGCCACATCTACGGCGATACCGTCGCCGTTTCGAAAATCAACAACGACATCATATTTTTTTGTAGTACTACATTCTCATCAGAACGCATCCTGAATTATCGGCGAGAAATCGGAAATCACACATCTTGTAAACTTTTCCGTGATCTCCTTATTCCGTATGTCGCGCCGCGGTGATTTTTCATTTTTTCCCGAAAGTAAAAATCCCGTCCTGATCAATATCCACGATTACAGTGTCGGGGTCTTTGAACTTTCCTTCAAGTAATCTACCGGCAAGAGGGTCTTCAAGATGTTTCTGCAAGGCTCTTTTAAGCGGTCTCGCTCCGAAAACAGGATCATAACCCAGATCCGCCAGCCTGATTAAGGCCTTTTCTGAAAACTCCAACCCCATGTTTTTCTCGGCAAGTCTTTTTCGGAGAAGGTCAATCTGTATATCCGCTATTTTTACGATTTCATCCCTGCCGAGGTTTTCAAATATGACGATTTCGTCAATTCTGTTCAGAAACTCCGGACGGAAATTTTCTCTGAGCGTCTCATTTATCATCTTTTTCATTCTCTCCCGGTCTCCGGACAGTTCCTTTATGTGCCGGCTTCCCAGGTTCGAAGTCATTATTATCACAGTGTTTCGAAAATTCACCGTTCTTCCCTGTCCGTCGGTAAGTCTTCCGTCGTCAAGTATCTGTAAAAACAGATTAAACGTGTCGGGATGCGCTTTTTCTATCTCGTCAAAGAGTACTACGGAATATGGCCGTCTTCTCACGGCTTCCGTAAGTTGACCGCCTTCTTCGTAACCTATATACCCCGGAGCCGCGCCGATCATTCTAGAGAACGAGTGTTTTTCCATGTATTCACTCATATCAAGCCGCACAATCGCGTTTTCATCATCAAACATGAACTCCGCAAGTGATTTCACAAGTTCTGTTTTTCCAACTCCCGTGGGCCCCAGAAATATAAACGAACCTATGGGTTTCTTCGGGTCGGAAAGCCCTGCTCTCGACCTGCGAAGCGCATTGGAGACAAGCCTTATGGGTTCACCCTGTCCGACTACCCTTCCAGCCAGTCTCTCTTCCATGTGGACAAGTTTCTGCACCTCCTCCTCAACCAGAGAAGAAGCAGGTATTCCTGTCCACTTGGCAACCACAGTGGCCACATCTTCCGCGGTTATATCTTCGCGAAGCATCTTTTTCCGGCTCTGCGTCTTCTGAAGTTCTTCTCCCAATCTCTCCGCCTTTTTTTCGAGTTCCGGAATTCTGCCGTAAATAAGTTCTGATGCCCGGGACAGGTCGCCTTGTCTCTGTACCATTTCCGCTTCCGTTCTGAATCTCTCGATTTGTTCCTTGATCACTCTTATTTTCGATATGCAGTCCTTTTCCTCTCTCCAGTGTGATTCAAGAACTGATTCTTCTTCTCTGAGTCTGCCGAGGTCTTTTTCAATCTCCTTCAGTTTTTCTGAAAGCTCGGGGTCCGCCTCCTTATTTAATCCGCGCCTTTCTATCTCAAGACGCACTATCTTTCTTTTGATTTCGTCTATTTCCGTGGGCACTGAATCAATCTGCATCTTAATCAAAGAAGATGACTCGTCTATTAGATCAATCGCTTTATCGGGAAGAAATCTTCCGGATATATACCTGTTCGAAAGTTCCGCGGCCGCGACAAGCGCGCTGTCCTTTATTTTGACTCCGTGGTGAACCTCATATTTTTCTTTCAGTCCCCTGAGAATTGATATCGTTTCCTCGACGGAAGGCTCGTCTGCATAGACAGGCTGGAACCTGCGCTCAAGCGCCGGGTCTTTTTCTATATACTCCCTGTATTCATCAAGGGTCGTAGCTCCTATGCACCGGAGTTCACCGCGCGCAAGTGCTGGCTTGATCATATTCGAGGCATCCATTGATCCTCCCTCGGTCGCGCCCGCGCGGACAATGGTGTGTATCTCGTCTATGAAAAGGATTGTCCGGCCGTCAGATTCCTCGATCTCTCTCAGTACCGCCTTGAGTCTTTCTTCAAACTGTCCTCTGTACTTGCTCCCTGCAAGCATGCTGGTCAGATCAAGCGAGATCAGTTTTTTATCCGCAAGTCCTTCAGGAACATCAGAATCGACAATGCGTTGCGCAAGCCCTTCCACTATAGCGGTTTTCCCCACTCCTGCTTCTCCTATAAGTACAGGATTGTTCTTTTTTCTTCGAAGCAGCACCTGTATAACTCTTCTCACCTCATCGTCTCTTCCTATCACGGGATCTATCTTTCCGCTGCGGGCAAGTTCAGTGAGGTCCTTTCCGTACTTGCTGAGCGCATCCATAGTGTCTTCAGGGTTCTGTGTGTTCACTTTTCTGTCACCTCTTAATTGTTTCAATGCCTTGAGTATGTTTTCTTTTGTTATGTCGAGTTCCTTGAGTCCGGTCGCAATTTTTCGGCCCGCACAGACCGTGATCCCCAGGAAAAGATGCTCGGTGCTTATGTAGGAGTCTCCGAAGTCCCGGGATTCTTTCTCGGCAACCAGTATTGAGGCACTCAACTCCCGGCTCGCGTATGTATTTTCCGACACTCCCTGCACCCTCGGAATTTCGGATATCCACTCCTGCGCTGTTTTCTTAACAACCGCGGGGTCTGTTCCGATCAGTTTCAGAATATCAGTGACCGTTCTCTGCTCGTCTAGAAGCACTGAGAGAAGATGAGGGATGTCAACTATCTGATTACTGTTGTCGGATGCAAGTTTTGTCGCATGCTCAAGCACTTCACGCGCCTTATCAGTAAATTTTTCCGGCGAAAGCATCTTGATCACAAGATAGTATCTTTTTTTACGGAATCAAGAAGTAATCGCGGGTTTATGGAAAACAACCTGATGAGATTACATATTCAGGCTTGTCTCATTCAATTTCGATCAGAAATTCCACAGCGGAGACAACAGAAAAAGCATGGAAACGGACATAGGTTCCATGTCCGATGTCCGAAACAGCGTGCTCCTGTCGGAGGACTCAGCCGGGTCTTAAAACAACTGATCCCGATCCGGCACCTCGATAGAGTTGACAGAAAATCTTATCAACAGTCGCAAAAACACCTCAGTCGTAAGTGTTCGGTTGAGCCCTGCTGAATTGTACAGCAAAAACGACTTTTTCGTATCTGTCGAGTGTTATCAGACTTTATGAAAGACCTGTTATATATCATCCGGACTCATCCGACCTAAAACTCACCTCGACGCTCAGGAACATCCGAAATCATGCCTTACCTTCAACCCGGTCGGATGAGCGGGTCGGTATCTGTCCTTGACACAGGTAGGGGGGGGGTAGAATCAGAGGCATAGAATATTCTGCATTGTCGAAGGAGGTTGTGTCATGAAGTCACGTAATTTTTTAGTGCTGTTGTTTCTTCTCTGCGGAGCGGTTTTCTTCGCCGCCTGTGAAGGAGACATGGGTCCTGCGGGACCGAAAGGAGATAAAGGAGACCCGGGAACACCGGGGGATAAGGGGGATAAGGGAGACCCCGGAGCAGGACAGGCAGTCCCTGCAGGTCCGAAAGGCGACCCCGGAGCGACGGGCCCGCAGGGAGATCAGGGGAAGTCCTTCGGTGACCCCAGATGCGACGTGAGCAACGGTATAAATGCTCTGCCCGGTGTCTCCAATGATATCACGGGGACTGCAGATGACGATGTTATATGCGGAAATCAGTACGCGAACAACATCAGTGCCGCAGCCGGCGACGATACTGTTTACGCCGGTGCCGGAAACGACACGATAGCCGGCGGCGAAGGCAAGGATACGATATATGCTGAAGACGGAGACGACAAAGTCGACGCTCAGGTCGCGGGCAGCATAGGTACGGAAACTACCGACGACATCATCTACGGCGGAGACGGAGATGATGTACTCTGGGGCAACGCCGGCGCC